>JBQDTF010000011.1:303-65415 GCA_052099095.1 Pseudoclavibacter sp. | reverse complement strand
CTTCGTGGCTTCGTGGCTTCGTGGCTTCGTGGCTTCGTGGCTTCGTGGCTTCGTGGCTTCGTGCCTTATGCCCTCAGGCCTCTACCTACCTTCGTGCTCGAGTCAATAGCTTGGTGTCGCGGGCGCCGATCACACGCGAGGGTTTGGTGTAGCCCCGTCGCACACGTCACGCCCTGAATGCGGGGAACGTGTACGGATTGAGCTCGTACGCTCGCTCCGTTCCACGTGAAACATCTAGCTCGATAGGCTCATGCTGCTGAAAGGGACGGTCGCCAGTTGGTCTTTTGGTTCGTCCTTCTTCTCAATGGCTCATCATTGGAAGTCTCATAACGTAGAGGCGGGCAGGAAGGATGGGGATTCAGCTGGCGCGGTTCGAACTGCAATCGCTGCCGAGCTCGAACGCTGTCTGTGTCTGCAGGACTATCGGCTGACGATCGCCCGGAGTAGGTATGCGCTAGGCCTGGCTAGGCGGTCCTGAGAGAGTGTCAGGCCGATCGAGTCCGCCACCCCCACTGGTCGCTCGTAGCGCTGACATCTCTATGTCGTCCATTCATCGCAGACTTTCCATGGATCTGAGAGCTTCTGATTCCTCGCTGCCTGATTCCTCGCTGCCTGAGTCCCCGGGGTCTCAGGCCTCCGAGTCCCAATGCGTCACCAACGGATGCATGGGCGCGTGCATTGAAGATGACCACCAGTAGCTAGCACCGGCAATCGCTGGTCGCCCGTGGTGATTCGTGGCGCAACGGGTGGCGCTGGTGGCGCTGTGCGCATGTGCTTCGGTTTCACGTGAAACAACCACCCACCAGCTCGCTTTCGGCACTCCGCGCCGCGAGGAGGAGACGGGGATGAGGGCCGCATTGCTCTGCACTTCACCCCTCCACCCCGCTCAGCGGTCGTACGAACATCCAGGGCTCACGACAGGCATCCTGAGTGCATTGCGATCGGGATGGTCTGGGACTCGCGGTGTTCTTGCTTGCTTGCGTGCCTGCCTGCCTGCCTGGATGCCCGCGGGGGCACCCGCATCGCAATAGTCCGACACCATGCAAGATGAGTCGGGTGGTATGGCCAGTTGTCGGTAGCCAATCGACGGTGGCTGAGTTCGGAGTATGAAGTGAACCTGATTGAACCTGGTGGAAGTTGCGGCTTTAACGTGCCTCGGACGGATGGCTGGTTACCCTTCGGGTTGCCATTGATTTTGCGTGCGGAGACAGTCGGTGCCGCCGTTCATTCGAGGCTTCTCCGCTTCACCTGCTCGCATGCATTTTGGTGTTCTCCTGGCCGCAACAGCAGTGGGTGGGTAAGCACGACGTGGCGTCGTGGCCATAGCTCGTGGGTAACGCGTCTGCGATGCGGGAATCGTCTGTCTGTGCAGACGCTAGTAAGCCTGGAAGAGACTACGGGGCGAGCTGCACTCGTTTCACGTGAAACAACTACATCTTCACGGTGTCGTGTATTGGCCGACTCGTATGCGTGCGTGCTGAATGAGCACGTGGGCACCCCCTCTGTGCGCGATGGCGACTGAGTACATCACCCATCGGGTGAATGCGCCCGTGTACATCGATGCTGTTCTCGGCTGTCTCGGATCCTGTTCACGCGAAACACGGACCGCAGCTCTAGAGTGCCAAGCCCGTGCCTCGCGCCTCGTGCGCCGGGCCTTGGCCCCAGACTCCGAGGCCCCGGCCCCGGGCCCAACCTTGTGGCTGAGGTTGAGGGATTAAGCCTGTTTCACGTGAAACAGACGGGATGGGCGAGGAGAGCGCGATTCCACAACTCTGAGCGTCACAGCGTTTCCAACGACGATGTGGGGCACAATTGAGACGTCTACTTGAGGGAGAGCATTCTTGAAAGCTTCATCTGCCGGCGATGCCGCGACGCCACCCGCGTCGGGGCTCGACGATTCACCGCTCGCGACGGCGCTGTCCGAGCTGAACCAGCGGAGGAAAAGCCTGGTCAAGAAGGAAGTTCCCCTCCCCGATCACACACGCATTTTCACGATCTCCAACCAAAAGGGTGGCGTTGGCAAGACGACCACCGCCGTCAACTTGGCAGCGGCCCTCGCGACGCTCGGTGCGCGCGTGCTCGTCATCGATCTTGACCCACAGGGCAACGCCTCGACGGCGCTTGGTATCGAACACCGAGGCGAAACGGCAGGCACGTACGAGGCTCTCCTCGACGGTGAACCCCTGAGCGAGCTGATGCAGCAGTGTCCCGACATCGACACGCTCTGGTGCGTCCCCGCCACACTTGACCTCGCCGGCGCCGAAATTGAGCTCGTCAATCTCGACAAGCGCGATTACCGCCTGCGGCAAGCTATCGCCGCTCTCCTCGACGAGACGACGGGAACAGAGCAAGAGTTCCACTACATCTTCATCGACTGCCCACCCTCCCTCGGGTTACTGACGATCAATGCCTTCGTGGCTGCCCGTGAGGTACTGATCCCCATCCAATGCGAGTACTACGCGCTCGAGGGACTCGGGCAGCTGATCTCCAACCTCAACCTGCTGGCACAAGACCTCAACCCGCAGCTTCGGCTCACAACGATCCTGCTGACCATGTACGACGGACGAACGAACCTCTCCCAGGAAGTCGCTGCGGATGTGCGCGAGCACTTCCCGCAAGAGACCCTCAAGGTCGCGATACCGCGCACCGTCCGCATCTCCGAGGCCCCAAGCTTCGGCAAGACCATCATTTCGCACGAACCAACCTCGACCGGCGCGATCGCGTATCTCGAAGCGGCCGTCGAAATCGCCCAGCGAGGAGCATAACGACCATGGCAACCAAGAAACGCACCGGACTGGGACGTGGCATAGGCGCACTCATCCCCACCTCTGATAGAGGCGCATCGCGGCCTTCAGACGTCTTCTTCGACAGCGAAACTCCCGCCTACCCGACGACTGCATCGACGCGTACCAATGCAGCCGCCGAGGGAGTGCAGGCCGCGGAGGCTGCGAACGAGGCGACGGAGACGGCACCGTCGTCGACAACCGCCGCCGAGTCGACTGCCGAAGCACCGAAGCGCAAAGCCCCAGCAGCACGCGCTACTCGCGCCAAGGCACCTGCAGCCACGCCACCTGCAGCCAAGACCGGCAGCGCGAAGACCCCGGCAACCAAGGCCAGGTCGACCGCCGCGACCGCCGCAAAGACTCGTTCCGCAAGCGCGACCAAGGCGGCGCTAGACACGGCGGCAGATAGCACAGACGACACTGTATCGAAGAACATCGATTCAGTGAGCATGGTCGAGGACTCGGGAGACCTTGCGTCCAGCACCCCTGCGGTCGCTGACACCGCGGGTGCCGCCGGTGCAGAGACAGACGACAACTCGGATGGCCTCGTCGAGATCCCTGGCGCGACCCTTCGGGCGCTCGACCCGAGCCGCATCGTTCCGAACGCGCACCAGCCTCGTACCGAGTTCGATGAGGACGCGCTCCAGGAGCTCATCACGTCCGTTCGCGAGTTCGGCGTTCTGCAGCCGATCGTCGTGCGCCCCATACCAGCCGACCACCCGCTGCGAGACGAAGCTGACTTCGAGCTCATCATGGGTGAGCGTCGACTGCGCGCGACGAAGGCAGCTGGCCTCTCGAGCATCCCGGCCGTCATCCGCAACACCGAAGACGACGTCATGCTGCGTGACGCGCTCCTCGAGAACCTGCACCGCAGCCAGTTGAACCCCCTCGAAGAGGCCTCCGCGTACCAGCAGCTGCTCAACGACTTCGGGATCACGCAGGAAGTGCTCGCCGAGCGCATCGGTCGCTCGCGCCCGCAGATCAGCAACACGCTCCGACTCCTGCGCCTCCCGCTCGAGGTGCAGCGTCGCGTCGCAGCCGGCGTCCTCTCGGCCGGCCACGCTCGCGCCATCCTCAGCGCAGGCGAACCAGCAGCAATGCAGCAGCTCGCCGACAAGATCGTGAACGAAGACCTCAGCGTCCGGTCCGCAGAGGCGGCCGCCGCCAAGTCGAGCAGCGCGAAGGCCGACACCCAGGCACCCATCCACAAGGAGCCCCGCAGCGGCCTCACCGGCTACCTCGACGAGATCGGCGAACAGCTCGGCGACCGCCTCAACACACGCGTCAAGGTGACCCTGCGCCGCACCAAGGGGCAGATCGTCGTCGACTTCGCGTCGATCGCCGATCTCAACCGCATCCTCGAAGAGCTCGGAGAGGCTGCACCCGGCAAGTAACGGCTGAGGAACAGCGCAGGACAAGAGAAGCGGGTGGATGCGCCGGAAGGCGCGTCCACCCGCTTCTGCTGAACGAAGGGCGGGGAGTGCCGCTACTCGATCGGACCGCGTGCAGCCGCCGCAGCGGCGAGCTGAGCGTAGATGGCGCTGAGCTCCGAATCATCTGCCTCGATCCCGAGAGGCACGATGGAGGTCTCGGTGAGTCCAGGGATGGGGTCAGCCTCGAGGAACCAAGCGACACCGGCCTCGTCGACGATGAAGTCGACCCGCGCGATGTCGGACAGGCCGATCGTCGCGATCGCACGGAGTGCAGCCTCACTCACTCGCACGGCCTCGTCGTCGGAGAGCCGCGCGGGGGCGTAATAGGTCGTCTCGCCTGCGTTGTACCGAGCCTCGTAGTCGTAGACGCCCTTATTCGCAACGACCTCGACCGCGGGGAGCGCGAGCGCCTCTCCGTCGAGGTCGAGGACGCCGACCATGACCTCGCGACCTTCGATGCGCTTCTCGATGATGACGGTGTCGTCGTAGGTGAAGGCCGTGACGAGCGCCTGCGGGAACTCTTCGAAGCTCGCCACCGACGTCACTCCCTGAGCAGAGCCGCCCTCGACGGGCTTCACGACTGCCGGCAGCTCGATTCCGCGAGCGATGAGACGCATGACGGCCTCGGCGCCGAGTTCGCGGAAGGTGCTGTTCTCCAGCACGATCGACGGAGGAGTCGACAGGCCGGCACGCTTGGCGAGCGCTTTCGCGGTGGCCTTGTTCCACGCGAGCCGAGCTGAGGTCGGGCGGGAACCGACGTACGGGAAGCGGCCGGCGCGCAGCAGCGAGTACAGAGCCCCGTTCTCGCCACTCGAACCGTGCAGCAGGGGCCACACGACGTCGGGCTTGGTCTCCTCGAGGAAGCCGAGCAGGGAAGCGTCTGGTTCGCGAATGGTGACGTCCGCACCCGCGCGGCTGAGCGCATCCGCCACCCGCCTGCCTGAGCGCAGCGAAACGTCGCGCTCGTGCGAGATGCCACCGGACAGGATGACGACGTGCAGGCCCTCGATGCTCAATGGAGTTCCCTTCGTAGGAGAGTCAGGTTCCGCGGTCAGGAGATGTTCGGCGGGGGTGTGTTGACGCGGTCTTCGTCAGGTCCGCGCCGGGTGGACGTGCCGAACGTCTCGACGAGGTCGAGTTCGCCGTTGATGACGTTCGCGAGGCGCCGCACGCCGAGCTTGATGCGCTCAGGGGTCGGGTAGCAGAAGGAGAGGCGCATCTCGTGGCGGCCGCGGCCGTCGGCAAAGAACGCGGTGCCCGGCGTGTAGGCCACGAGCTCCTTCACGGCGCGCGGCAGCATCTGCTTCGAGTCGAGCTGCTCGGTGAGGCGCACCCAGACGAAGAATCCACCGTCTGGCTTGGTCCAGCTGAGCTGCGGCAGGTGCTCGTTGAGCGCCTGGTCCATGGCATCGCGACGCTCGCGGTAGACGGCCCGGTAGCCCTCGATCTGCTGCTGCCAGTCGCTCTGCCGCAGGTACTCGGTGACGACCCACTGGTTGAACGTCGACGGCGAGAGGATGGACGACTCGACGGCGAGGATCAGCTTCTCGCGGATGGCGTGCGGGGCGAGCGCCCACCCCACGCGCAGACCTGGCGACAGGATCTTCGAGAAGGAGCCGAGGTAGATGACGTTCTCCGCGTCCATCGAGCGCAGGGCCGGGAGGCCGGGCTTGTCGAAGTACAGGAGCCCGTATGGGTTGTCTTCGAGGATCAGGATGTGCTCGCGCTTGCAGATCTCGAGCACGCGGATGCGACGCTCGAGGCTCATCGTGACACCGGCAGGGTTGTTGTAGTTCGCGACGGTGTACAGGAACTTGATGGTCCTGCCCTCGGAGCGGAGCCGTGTGATGGTCTCCTCGAGCGCCTCGGGGATGAGCCCGTCGTCATCGATCGCGACGTGCGCCACATCCGCCTGGTACGACTTGAACGTGCCGAGCGCGCCGACGTAGCTGGGCGCCTCCGCGAGGACGACGTCGCCTGGGTTGAGGAAGAGCTTCGAGACGAGGTCGAGCGCGTGCTGCGAACCGGTCGTCGTCACGATGTCATCGGCCGAGGCGTCGTTGATGCCCTCGAGGCTCATGACCTGCAGGATCTGCTCGCGCACTTCGGGGATGCCCTGGCCGCCGCCATACTGCAGCGCTTCGGAGCCGTGCTCGCGCATCATCGTCGTGAAGGCGGAGTGGATGAGCTCCTCGGGGAGCGCCTGCACAAACGGCATCCCGCCGGCGAGCGACACGACCTCTGGGCGGGAGGCGACGGCGAAGAGGGCTCGGACCTCGCTGGCGGCCAGACCGGCGGTGCGGTCGGCGTAGCTGGTGTACCACGGGTCAAGGTTTCGGCCTGTCTGCGGGCCGACGTCTCCTGGATGCGTCACGGGGTTCCTTCGCGAGAGTCGAAATCCCAGGATACGCCCGCGCGAAGAGTTCCCTCGCGAACCGCATGGAGGAAGTGGACTGCACGACGTGTTCCGGGACGTCGGTCAAGCTCGCGCGATGGGTGCCCTTTCGCCTCCCGTCGCCGTCAGGAGGGCGTCGGGCGCCACCTCGAGATCGAGCCCGCGGCGACCGCCTGAGACGAAGATCGTGGGGTAGGCGAAGGCAGAGTCGTCGAGGAACGTGGGCAGGCGCGTCCGCTGCCCGAACGGGCTGATGCCGCCCCGCACATAGCCCGTCCGCTTCTCGGCGAGCCCCGTGTCGGCGAGGGCGGCGCGCTTGCAGCTCGCTACCTGGGCGAGCGCGCGAAGATCGAGCGACCCACTGACGGGGACGACGGCGACCGCCAGCTGCTTCTCGTCGAGCTGCACGACGAGAGTCTTGAAGACTCGGGCTTCGTCGACACCGAGCTTCTCGGCGGCCTCAGCCCCGAACGCAGAGACGCCGGGGTCGTGCACGTAGCTGTGAACCACATGCTCGACCCCGGCTGCGTGGAGCGCCTTCGTCGCTGGGGTGATGGGCGCTCTCGCCATGTCCTGCTTCGCCTGGCCCTGCGGCTTAGCCCAGGTAGTCGGCGAACTGCTTCTCGAGGGCCGCACGCGGGTACGCGCCGACGACCTCCTTGACGACCTCGCCGTTCGAGAACAGCTTGAGGGCGGGGATGCTCGTGATGCGGAACTTCATGGCCAGGTCGGGCTCGTCATCGACGTTGACCTTGACGATGGAGAGGTTCTCGTGCGCTTCGCTCATCTGGTCGAGCACGGGCGCAACCTGACGGCACGGGCCGCACCAGGGCGCCCAGAAGTCGACGATGACGGGACCCTGGGCGTCTGCCACGATCTGGTCGAAGTTCGCCGTGGTGGCGACGATCGGTTCTGACATTTGTACCTCCGTGGGAGTTGTCGTGCTTCGTGGTGGATGGTGTTCGGCGCGGAGTGCCTGCTCGGATTGAGCGGATGCGCCGTTCCGGCTGGCGAAAGGCTGCCGGCCGGTCAGACGATGACGGTCGCGTTCTCCGTGACGGCGGCAGCGGCCTGGTCTTCCGACTCCTGAGCGATCGGCTCTGGCAGCGCTGCGAGGAATGCCTCGGCGTCGAGCGCAGCGACCGTGCCGGAACCGGCGGCCGTGATGGCCTGCCGGTAGTGGGGGTCGATGACGTCGCCAGCAGCGAAGACACCGGGGATGCTCGTGCGTGAGGAGCGCCCGTCTACCCAGATCGTGCCTTCTTCGGTGATGTCGAGGACGTCCTTGAAGAGGTCGATGCGCGGATCGTTGCCGATCGCGACGAACACGCCCGTGACGGGGAGCTCGGTGCGCTCGTCGGTCGCCGTGTTGAGCACGCTGGCCGACTCGACGCTCGCCTCACCCGTGATGTCCTCGATGCGCGAGTTGAGCATCCAGTCGATCTTCGGGTTCTGCTCTGCGCGCTCGCGCATGATGACGGACGCGCGCAGGTTCTCGGAGCGGTGGATGATCGTAACCTTGCTCGCGAAGCGCGTCAGGAAGGTCGCCTCTTCCATCGCCGAGTCGCCGCCGCCGACAACCGCGATGTGCTGGTCCTTGAAGAACGCGCCGTCGCACGTGGCGCACCAGGAGACGCCGCGGCCCGAGAGACGCGCTTCCGCGTCGAGGCCGAGCTTCCGGTACGCGGAGCCGGTCGAGATGATGATCGTGCGCGCCTCGAAGTCACCGCTGTAGGAGGTGGAGACCTTCTTCACGTCGCTGTCGAGGTCGACAGAGACGACGTCGTCGTAGACGAGCTCTGCACCGAAGCGCTCAGCCTGCGCCTGCATTCGCTCCATGAGGTCGGGTCCGAGGATGCCCTCTGGGAAACCGGGGAAGTTCTCGACGTCGGTCGTGTTCATGAGCTCGCCGCCGACTTCGACGCTCGAGGTGATGACAACCGGCTTCAGGCCAGCACGTGCCGCGTAGATCGCAGCCGTGTAGCCAGCGGGGCCTGAGCCGATGATGATGACGTTCCGCATGAGTCCTCCGCACTTCTCCGAGTCGCGGGAATCGCGGCTCGACATACAGGCAAACGCGTTGAGACTAGCGACTATTCCTTCGGACGAGGTGTTGAACCGCGCCCGCCGCTCTCATCCGTCTCACCGCGGGCTTCCCGAGCGAGTCGCGCCTCTTCTTCACGGCGGGCTGCCAGCTCGATCACCGCTCGGCGTTCCTCCTCGCGGCGCTCACGGCGCGTGCGAGGGGGCTCCTGGCGTCCGACCTTGGGGATCTCGGTCGTGCGCGTGTGCATGGGCAGGATGATGCCGGCCGTGGAGAGGTCTTCGGTCGCGCCGCCGAACGCCCACGATGCGGCGTTGACACGCTCCTCGCGCTGTTCCTGCTCCTCGGCCTGTCGTCGCTCTTCGTCGGCGTCCGGCTCGGCTTCCTCGGATGCGAGGTTCCACGGCGTTGGTGCGGAGTCGCCGCTGGCGACGGTGACCGTAGCGGGGAACGTCGCGAGGATGTCCCCGTCGAGCTCGTCCTCGTCGCGGCGGACCGCATCCGACGGGCGACCGGTCTTGATTCCGAAACGAGCCAGAATCGGCGAGGCGAAGCTGAGGAATTCGGGCGACTTGAGGAGCCAAAGCAGTGGAAAGTAGAACAGTGCCATGACTCCTGCGCCAATCGCGCAGGAGATCAACGCAGGAAGCACTCCGGAGCGCGGGAAACTGCCTGACCCGAAGATATCGAGCAAGAGCATTATCGCGAACGACGGAATCGTGGCGAGAACAGCTGCAGCAGTGAAACGCACGTAGGAGCCGAAGATGCGAGCCAAGTCGAGACGTCCCATGCGAGCGCGCAGGATGGCGACAAGAATCACGAGCCTGAGCGTGGACATCACTGATTGCATGAGCGCGAGTCCGATGACGATGAACTCCAGAGGGAAGTTCGCCGCGACAGCCATGCCGAAGATGTGGATCGGCATCGTGAAGAGGAAGACGAAGAACGGGGTCTTCGTGTCCTCCAGAGCGTAGAAGGCACGTTGCACGAGGAATAGGCCGCTGAACGGAATGAGACCTACCAGGAATGCCAGGAGAGTCGCTGCAAGGGAATCGATGCCGGAGTCCGTCGAGTCGAAGATACGCGCGAACGGGACCGCGACGATAGCGAGCCCGAAGCCTGCGTAGACGAGGAACATCCCGATGAGGCGAGTGCCCTCGGAGAAGTCTCGAACATAGTCAGCAGGCCGGTTCTCGCTGATGGCCGCACTCATTCTCGTGAAGAACGCAGTGGCGATCGATACCGCAATGACGGCGTGTGGCAACGCGAAGATGAGGAAGGCATTCTGCATGGCCGCGATTGACGCGGCCTTGCCAAAGGCGATGTTCGCCACGATGGTCTCGACGAGACCTGCAAGCTGCATTACCAGGAGCATGCCGAGGGTCCAGCCAGCCAGCTTGCCCACCTGGCCGAGCCCGGTTCCGCGGAACTGGAAATCGAGGCCGAAGCGAAGCCCAGCTCTCCGCCAGAAGAAGAGCAGAACCACAGTCTGCACAGCCACGCCGATCGTGGCGGTGCCACCGAGCATTGCGATCATCGAAGGGTCCCACTCGGCGATCTTTCGCGCCCCTGACGGGTCGGCCCCGAACACGGCGCTGAAGAGCACGAGTCCGCCGATGCCGACGACGTTGTTGATGACCGGCGCCCACGCGAAGGGGCCGAAGAGGCCGCGGGCGTTGAGGATCTCGCCGAGCACCGCGTACATGCCGTAGAAGAAGATCTGCGGCATGCACCAGTACGCGAAGGCGACAACAAGTCCGAGCTCTTCAGGCTTGAGGCTCGCCCCATAGAGACCGCCGATGACAGGAGCGCCAATCGTCGCGATGACTGTGAGGCTACCCAGGACCACCATCGCCAGCGTCACGAGGCGATTGACGTAAAGCTGCCCGCCATCTTCGTGCCTGGCGGCTTTGACGACCTGCGGAACGATCACGGCATTGAGCAGGCCGACAGAGATGATCGAGTAGATGTTGCTCGGTAGTTGGTTGGCGCCCGCGAACGCGTCGGCGGACGCAGACCCAACGACGCCGATGGTCTGCGCGATGACGATGGCCTTCACGAAGCCCAGCACACGCGACACCATGGTGCCGGATGCCAGGAGCGCGCTCGCCCGAGCGATGCCCTGAGCCATGCTTACTCCTTGGTGCTCTCGGTCGCGTCGCTGGAGACACCCGCGACCGCTGCACGACGGCGGCGGATCGTGCGGACGAGGCCTGCGACGAAGAGCACGGCGAGGCCTATGCTCGCGATGAGGATGGCGATGCTCTCCCACTCGGCGCGCACATCCAGGCGGATCTGCTTCGTCGAGGCGAGGGGCTCACCCTCCGGGGTCATGATCTTGACGTTCACGTAGGTGGCGCCGTTCGCGATGGCGGTGATGGGGATGCCCACCCGGGCCATCGAGTTGGGCTCGATGGTGAGCGCAACCGCGTCGCCCGTTTCAACGGCTCCCGTGGTCGGCTGCAGCTCGACCAGCACGGTCACCTTGCGGTTCGGAACGGCGTTCGACACGAACAGCGGAAGCTCGGTGTCCCGGCCGACGATGAGCGCTTCGCTCGTGTCTCCCAGCTGCACATACGACTCGGTGACGGTGACGTAGTCGCGGATGTTCTTCACTGCCGTCTGCGCGTCCACCGGGTACTTGGCCCAGCCCGTCGAAAGGGACCCGATGCTCGCGGTGCGCACGGAATCGCTGTAGTCGGTGGGGTCGTCGAAGATCGTCGAGATCGTCTGCGCACGCTCGATCGCCTGCATGGCGGATGTCATCCGGCTGAGTGCGGCCTCGCCGACGGTGCCGTCGATGAGTGTCGCCTCACGACGTTCCTGGTCGTCCCCGCTCGGGAACGTGAGCGGGGTCGGTGTCGCCCAGCTGAGTCCGTCGATGAACTGCAGCGTCTGCGCGAGTCGTTCGCCGTCGAACTCATCGCGCGTCACGGTGCCGACAAGCGTGCGCGGTTCGTTCGGGAGCTCACGAGTCACGACGGCGAGGAGGGTCGCCACGCGGGCGGCTGCCTCGTTCCATTCTTCTTCAGTGGACGCGTGCACGGCGTTGTCGATGGCGTTGTCGAGGATCCGCTCGGCGATGACGGCGTTCCAGCCGGAGACGACGGCCTGCGCGCTCTCCGTGAAGTTGGCCTCCGCGCTGGTGCTGGTGTTGGTGTCGTCGAGGATGATCGACGACCCTCCCCAGCCCTCGAAGCGGGTGAGGTCGTTGGACTGTACGGTACCTGCCTGCGGCCAGACCACTCCGGTCATCGAGTAGTCGAAGCTCATGAGGCTCTCGGTCGTCGGCAGCGGAGGTGCGGAGGGCTCAGGTGACTGGGTCGGGGTGGGTTCAGCACTCGCCTCCTCAGTCGCAGCTGGCGAGTCACCACCAACCGTTTCCTCGGCAGGTGGCTGCGTCGCTGAGCCGGTGCTCTGGGTCGGAGTGGCTGTCGGGGTGGCTGTCGGAGTCGCCGTCGGCTCCGCGAAGTTCGCCTGGTCGACGGCGAAGTCGAAGTTCGGGATCTGCAGCGGTTCCGCGGCACCCCACTGCGACTGGAGCGTGAGGCTCGCATCAGCGAACGGCAGCTCGAACGTCGGGTTCTCGAGCGCTTCGAGTCTCGTGAGCCAGTCCGTTGCCGTCCTGGGGGCAGCCGAACCGAGCACGCGGATCGATACGAGGATGCGCGGGTCGATGGCAACGGTCGTCCTCGGGCTGGCCTCGACTGCGGCGAGCACCTGCGTGAGACGCCCCTCCGGAGCTGTCTCCTCGGTCAGCCGGACGCTGCTGAGGAGAGCTTCGTCTGCATTCGCGACGAGTCCAGACGTGATCGGGACCACGGTCGAGACGAGCGTGGGCTGGGCAGCGACGGGCCCATTGAGCACGATCGTGGAGCGGGCCTGCGCGAGCTTCGTGTCGTCATCAGTGAGCGTCGCCGCCATGGCGCGAGGGCCGAAGTCGTCGCTTGCCGCGAAGGGAAGCCCCTCCGCTGGCACGGAGACGCTGACCTGTGTGGTCTCACCAGCGGCGACCACAGCCGTCGCGAGGCTTGCGACCACGTCGAGTCGCTCGACCGCCGCCTCGTCGTTGGAGGAACTCCAAGCGTCAAGGGCGAATCTGGTGTCGATAGTCGACGACCCGACAGCCAGCTCGAGCTGGGCAGGTGCGAGATCCGCCTCGGTCTTGTTGACCACGACGAGTTCCACGACAAGCGGTCCACCCGGCTGCACGAGCCCGCCATCGGCAGGTGCTGCGTAGACCGAGACCTGCCCGTCAGGGGCATCGGCGATCGCGCGCGGCTCGACCGCTGAGGCGACGACCGTGGACGGGTTCGGCTGGCTCGTGGGTGTGGCTGACGCGCCACCGGCGACCCCGAGTGCCAACAGCGACGCCAGGAGCGTCGCAGGGACAACCCGGCGTGCAACAGCACGCAGGAACCGTGGCACAGCGGCGCGCGGTGCGTGGTCCATGACCTCCATAGTAAGTACGGACGGGGAAGTGGCGAGCTGAACGCGCCCTCAACGGCTCGGCGAGCATCCGGCCCGGCTCATAGAATGAGCGGATGCAAAACGTGCAGTCCGCCATGGAACGCCTTCGCGGACTCGCGACCGCCTCGCCAGTCGCCGAGCTCGCTGCCGCCTTTGAAGCCGCCGGCTTCGAGCTTGCGCTCGTGGGCGGGCCCGTCCGCGACGCCTTCCTCGGGAGGGACGTCACCGACCTCGACTTCACGACGGATGCGCGCCCAGACGAGATCCTGCGCATCGTCACGCCCATCGCCGATGCCCACTGGGACATCGGCCGTGAGTTCGGCACGATCGGGGCCAGGTTCTCGGGCGAGACCGTCGAGATCACGACGTACCGCGCCGACAGCTACGACGGAACTTCCCGCAAGCCGGTCGTCGCGTTCGGAGACACGATCGAAGGCGACCTGCACCGCCGTGACTTCACAGTCAACGCGCTCGCCCTGCAGCTGCCGGGGCTCACGCTCGTCGACCCGTCGGACGGCACGAAGGACCTCATCGACGCGACGCTCCGCACGCCCATCGAGGCAGCCGTCTCGTTCGGCGATGACCCGCTGCGCATGCTCAGGGCAGTGCGCTTCACCTCGCAGCTGGGCTTCCAGCTCGACGTCGACTCGTTCGACGCCATCGTCGAGCTGCGCCGTCGCATCCTCGACATCTCCGCCGAGCGTGTGCGCGACGAGCTCGTGAAGCTGCTCAAGACCGACACACCACGTCCGGGTCTGGAGCTCTTCGTCGAGACCGGGCTCGCAGAGCTGGTGCTTCCCGAACTGCCGGCGCTGCAGCTCGAGCGCGACGACGCGCACCGCCACAAGGACGTCTACGAGCACTCCATCACCGTGCTCGAGCAGGCCATCAGCCTCGAGCGCGAGCGCAACCCCGGGGCCGAATCCGACCTCGTGCTGCGCCTCGCCGCGCTGCTGCACGACATCGGCAAGCCCAAGACGCGCCGCTTCGGGGAGGGCAAGAAGGTCACCTTCTACAACCACGACGTCGTCGGTGCGAAGCTCGCGCGCAAGCGCCTCACCGCGCTGCGATTCGACAACGACACCATCAAGTCGGTGGCGCGCCTCGTCGAGCTCCACATGCGCGTGTTCAACTACGAGGGTGCCGGCTGGACGGACTCCGCGGTGCGGCGCTTCGCGCGAGACGCGGGACCGGAGCTGCAGCGGCTCCTCATCCTCATCCGCGCCGACATCACGACCCGCAACCAGCGGAAGTCAGACCGCCTCCTCTTCGCGATCGACGACCTCGAGCGGCGCATCCTGGAACTGCAGGAGAAGGAAGAGCTCGACTCCGTGCGCCCCAGCCTCGACGGGGAGCAGATCATGGCGATCCTCGAGATCGCGCCTGGCCCCCTCGTGGGGAAGGCGTACAAGCACATGCTCGAGGTGCGCCTCGATGAGGGGCCGCTCGACCACGACGACGCGAAGCAGCGACTCCTCGAGTGGTGGGAAGCGAACCGCCCGTAGGGCCTCGAGCAGCCTCCGGCCCTCGGAACGCAGAACGGCCCCCTCCGAAGAGGGGGCCGTTCGTGTCGCTGCGGACCGGAGTTACTCGGTCAGGTAGTCGGCGAGGCTGTAGCCAGAGCAGGAGACGTAGCTGGAGCTCGTCGCCTCCTCGACGACAGCGCCGTTGACCGTGAGCGTGCACGTCAGCTGCGACGTGTCCGAGTAGTCGCTCGTCGACGCGTACACGGATGCGGACGAGCTGTCGTAGCCGTACTCAGCCTTGTACTTCATCGTGACCGACTCCGACCACGGCACTGCGCTCGCGAGCGCCTCCGTGTCGACCTGCTGGCGGTCGGCGCCCGTGAGGGCGTTGTCGTAGCTGTACGTGATGTCGACGGGCGTCGTCGACGTGCTCGTCACCGTGAGCTCGACCTCGATCTCACCCTCAGCAGGGAAGCCGTTGTCGAGCGTCGAGTACTCGTCGTCGAGGAGCGTCTCGTAGTCGTCGACGTCGGGAACCGAGCTCGCGACCGCAGCAACCGTCGTCGCGGTCGTGATGATCGGTCCGACGATGAGTCCGAGGCCACCGAGCACGAGTCCGATGATCGCGAGGAGCTTCTTCGCGTTGAAGCGCTTGACGACAAGCCCGGCGATGCCGAGGCCGATCGCTGCGAGCGCGAGCACGATTCCGAAGTACCCGAAGATCGGGATGAACGAGATCGCGAGGCTCAGGGCGCCGGCGATGAGCGCGATGAGTCCGAGCGTGTTCATTCCGCCCTGGCCCTTCGGGGCGTAGTTGCCGTACTGCTGCTGTCCGCCGCCAGCGCCACCAGCTGCGCCGTACGCAGGTGCGGCGCCGTAGCCGGGAGCCGCGTTCGGGTCCTGGGGTGCTGATCCGTAGGCGTTCGGCGCGGCCGCACCGTAGGCGTTCTGGTCTTGAGGTGCCGAGCCGTACGCGTTCTGCGCGGGGGCGCCGTAGGCGTCAGGGGCTGGCGCGGAGCCGTAAGTCCCCGGTTCGTTGCTGTTGCCGTAGCCGCCAGCTGCCGAATAGTCGGGCGTGCTGCCGTACGCCGGCGCGGAGTAGTCGCTGCCGGATGCGGAGGGTGCCGTGTAGGAAGTGTCTCCCGTGTACGAACCAGCGCTCGGAGCTGAGTAGGAGGAGTCGCTCGAGGACCCGTAGCTCGGAGTCGAGTAGCCCGGGCCCGAGGAGGAGGCGCTCGGCACGCTCGACCCGGTGGAACCCGAGTACGAGGACTGGCCGCCCTGGTAGCCGGATGCGGAACCAGGTGCTTCGTAGGAGCCGCCGGGCGCGGTGTAGTTGCTCGGTGCCTGGTAGTTGTCGCCGCTCGAGCCGTAGCTGCTGCCGACGCCGTAGCCTCCGGCAGAGCCCTGGTCGCCGCTGGCGGGCTGGTCACCGAAGGACGCTTGAGGAGTCTGCGGTGCTGCAGGGTCGCCGTTCTGCGGTGCTGGGTTCTGTGGCACTGGGGCGTTCGGGTCGCGTTCGCCCGCGCCGCCTGTTGGATCGCTCATGATTCCCCTAGGTAGTGGTGCGTTTCAGCGGACCACGGGGGCCGCCGGTTGTGCTGGAACGAGCATATTCGCTTGCGAGAAGGGGAGTTCTTCCAATTGGCTGGCATTTAGGAGGCGGAAGCGACTATGCTGGCGAGGTTGTCTGTGCGATCAACTGCCCAGACACGCGCAATAACCCTCCTGCTGCAGATCGTCTGCAGCCGTTCTAGACCGAAGGAGGTGGGTTTATCGTGCATCAGTATGAGTTGATGGTGATCCTCGATCCAGAGATCGACGAGCGCACCGTAGCTCCAAGCCTCGATAAGTTCCTCAACGTCATTCGTAACGACGGTGGAACCATCGAAAAGACCGACATCTGGGGCCGTCGTCGCCTCGCCTACGAGATCAACAAGAAGAGCGAAGGCATCTACGCCGTCGTTGACTTCACGTCGACCTCGGCAACGGCGAACGAGCTCGACCGCCAGCTGAACCTGTCTGAAGCTGTCATGCGTACCAAGGTGCTCCGCGCAGAAGAGGCCATCGCTCGCGTTGCCTCCGAGGCGAAGCGCGATGAGGCTCGCAAGGCTGCCAAGGCCGCTGCTGCTGCAGCGAAGCCCGCGGCGACCACCGAGGCTTAGTCATGGCCGGCGACACGATCATCACCGTGGTGGGCAACCTCACGGCTGACCCCGAACTCCGCTACACGCAGAACGGGCTCGCAGTCGCGAACTTCACCATCGCATCCACACCCCGCGTGTTCGACCGTCAGGCGAACGAGTGGAAGGACGGCGAGGCTCTCTTCCTTCGGGCGAGCGTCTGGCGTGAATTCGCTGAGCATGTCGCCTCGAGCCTCTCAAAGGGCTCGCGAGTCATCGCGCAGGGTCGCCTGAAGCAGCGTTCCTACGAGACGAAGGAAGGCGAGAAGCGCACTTCCATCGAGCTCGAGATCGAAGAGATCGGGCCCAGCCTCCGCTACGCCACGGCTCAGCTCACCCGTACGTCTTCCGGCGGTGCCGGCGGACAGCAGGGTGGCGGCGGTCAGGGCGGATTCGGCGGCGGTCAGCAGCGCTCCTTCGGCGGCGGCAACAGCGGCGGCAACGCCGGTGGACGCCAGTCCGCTCCGGCGGACGAGCCGTGGGGACAGCCCGCAGGCCAGCCTCGCGACAACGGCGCATCCGGCTGGGCGACGCCCGGCGCATCGAACGATTTTGACGAGCCGCCCTTCTAAAGGGCGCTCGCAAGCACACTCAACGAAAGAAGATCCCAATGGCTGGAAAGTCAAGCGGCGACCGCCGCAAGGGTGTACGCGGGAAGGGCGGCAAGCCCGCTGCTCCCGCGAAGCAGATCCGGGTCGGAGTCATCGACTACAAGGATGTCAACACCCTCCGCAAGTTCATCTCGGAGCGCGGAAAGATTCGCGCACGTCGCATCACCGGCGTCTCCGTCCAGGAGCAGCGCCTCATTGCACGTGCAGTCAAGAACGCACGTGAAATGGCGCTCCTGCCCTACGCCGGCTCTGGCCGCTAAGGAGTAGTCGACATGGCAAAGGTAATTCTTACGCACGAGGTCTCCGGCCTCGGTGCAGCCGGTGACGTCATCGAGGTCAAGAGCGGCTACGCCCGCAACTACCTCGTCCCCAAGGGCTACGCAGTCAGCTGGTCCCGTGGCAGCGAGAAGCAGGTCGAGCAGATCCGTTCCGCTCGCGCCGCACGCGAACTCGCAACCCTCGAAGAGGCGAAGGCGCTCAAGGACAAGATCGAGTCCGCCCTCGTCAAGCTCCACGTGAAGTCGGGCGCTGAAGGCCGCCTCTTCGGTTCCGTTCGCGGCGCCGACGTTGCGACCGCAGTCGAAGCAGCTGGCCTCGGCCAGATCGACAAGCGCAAGGTCGAGTTCCCCAACCCGATCAAGTACACGGGCAACCACGAGGCGACTGTTCGCCTCCGTGACGACCTCGTTGCAACCGTCAAGCTCCAGGTCATCGCCCAGCGATAGCCAGCAGCTGCCGTTCGGTAGCGACCACGGAACGGCCCAGGACATCTCGATGTCCTGGGCCGTTCTCGCGTGAATCGGAAACCGCGAGCTACACGCCTCTGGCGTGCCTGCACGACTCTGGGGTAGATGCGCGACGGAACGCTATAAGGTCAGCGGAGTCCAGCATTCTGCCCGAACCTCCTCTGATTGATTCACGAACATGCCGCACCAGACTCACCGATCGGCGATCGAGCGCGAGCCGCGCCGCTTTCCGGTGACGGTGAGCCCGACCATCCAGGGCTTCATCGGTTCGCTGTGCATCCTGGTCGGCTCATTCGGTGCCGGCTGGATCGGCGACGGCCTCGGACTGCGCGAATGGTTTCCGATCGCGTTCTTCCGGAGCTCCCCAGATCTGACGCGCCTCTGCACGATGCTGCTCATCGTCGGTGGCTTCCTCCTCGTCATCGCGTGGCTCCGCCTCCGCTCCGACGTCCGGGACAGCAACGCCTCACTGCGGCGCGTGATCAGGACCGCCATCATCTGGGCACTGCCCATGCTCATCTGCGTGCCCGTCTTCAGCCGGGACATGTTCTCCTACGTCGCCGTCGGACGGCTCATGGCGGCCGGAATCGACCCGTATCAGCACGGCGTCAACGAGATAGCCGGCTGGTACTCGCTTGGCGTCGACCCGTTCTGGTCCAGTACGGAGTCACCGTACGGTCCCCTCTTCATCGCCGTCGCTGCCGTCTTCTCCTGGCTCGGCGCCGAGATCCCCGAATACGCGCTCTTCCTGAACCGCCTGGCCGCGACCGCAGGCGCCGTGCTCATGGTGGTCGCGTTCCTCAAGATCGCCGCCCTCCGCGGACGCAACCGCGCGTTCGTCGCCTGGATGATCGCGGCGAACCCGCTCACGCTGCTCCTGTTCATCGCCTCCGGCCACAACGACGGGCTCATGCTCGCCGGGATGGGGTTCGGCCTTCTCGCCGCTCTCAAGGGGCACCGCATCCTCGCGGTCGTCTGGATCGCCCTCGCAATCGCGATCAAGCCGATCGCGCTCATCGCGCTGCCCATCGTCGCTCTCGTCGGGCGCCCGAGCACGCTGCCCCTCTGGGCCCGCGTGAAGAGCTGGGCCCTGCACGGCGTGATCGCGATCGGCCTCGTCGGGGCGCTCGGCCTCGTGCTCGGCCTCGGCTTCGGGTGGGTGACGGCGCTCACGGTGCCGGGCGCGATCCAGCACTGGTACTCGCCGCTGACGCTCATGGTCGGCACCGTCCGCGGTCTCGCAGAGCTGGTGTCGCTCGATCCGTTCGTCTTCGAGGTCATTCTCAAGGTGATCGCCTTCTCGATAGCTGGCATCGTGGCATCGTGGATCGTCATCACCAAGCGACCGATTGACCCCGTGCTGCGACTCGTGCTGTGCACGGCGGTCATCGTCGCCGCGTCCACCGCCATCCACCCCTGGTACGTCATGTGGATCCTGCCCTTCGCGGCGGTCGCTGGCCCCTGGCGCAAGGGGCAGGAGCACCTCGCTGTGCTCGTGACGATCTTCTTCACGACGGTCACGCTCGCTGAGCCCACCGACTCGTTCTTCGAGGGGCCGTATACGCGCATCGTCGTCGCCCTCATCACCGTCCTGTTCGCGCTCTCGGTGCTCGTCTGGTGGTGGCGCTCGAACAACGTCTCCGGGCGCGCTGTGCTCATCGCCGTCCCCTACGGCCAGAGGCTGGTCGACAGGGTCAACGCGCGTCGACGGCGCAAGCTGGAACAGCGAGCGGATACTTCGCACTCAGCCTGACGTTGCGGCCCTGGTCTGTGGAAAACGCCCGGATATCCCCAGTTTGCGTGGGGTCTGCACGGGATGTTATGCACAGTACGGGTCGGCACTCTCAACCTTCAATGGATGCTTCACACCTGTTGTGCACAACGCTTGCACGGATGTAAAACCCAGGTCAGGAGTGCTTTTTTGTCCAGTTCCGACCAATTGGTGGTTTTGTTCTCCACAGAGTTTCCACATGCGGGACGGCGCGTCTCCACAGTTACACACAGAGTTATCCACAGCCTCGCCGATGAGGGTTCGCCCGGCGGGGGAGGTGGGGACTACTGTTGGGAAATCTCTCACCAGCATTCGAGCGAAGTCAGGAGCATCCGTGTCGATCGCGCATCTCGGTTCCCCGCCTCAGGGTGAACGCGAAACGCACGACGGGGTCCGTACTCCTCCACACGACCTGCTCGCCGAGCAGTCCGCGCTTGGTGGCATGCTCCTCTCGAAGGACGCAGTCGCCGACGTCGTCGAAGGCGTTCGCGGCATCGACTTCTACGTGCCCAAGCACGAGATCATCTTCGATGCCGTCCACGCCCTGTACGCAGCTGGCGAGCCGACAGACGTCATCACGGTCACCGACCACCTGACGAAGTCGGGCGAGCTCTCACGCGCCGGTGGCGCCGAGTACCTGCACACGCTGGCCGGAATCGTCCCGACCGCTGCCAACGCCGGCTACTACGCGGCCATCGTCTCCGAGCGCGCCGTGCTGCGACGCCTTGTCGAAGCCGGCACGCGCATCGTGCAGATGGGCTACCTCGCGGAAGGTGAGGTCGTCGACCTCGTCAACCAAGCGCAGGCCGAGATCTATGGCGTCACGGGCGCAGTCGAGAAGGAGGACTACGTCGTCCTCGCTGAGGCGATCCTCGAAGCGCAGAACGACATCGACGCCGCGCAGAACAAATCGGGCGGCATGACGGGCGTTCCGACGGGGTTCAGCGACCTCGACCGCATCACGAACGGCTTCCACGGTGGCCAGCTCATCATCGTCGCTGCACGCCCCGGTCTGGGAAAGTCGACGGTCGCCCTCGACTTCGCGCGCTCCGCATCCATCACGCACGGCAAGCCCTCGATCTTCTTCAGTCTCGAAATGGGCAAGAGCGAGATCGCCATGCGCCTCATCTCCGCCGAGGCGAGCGTGCGCCTGCAGCACATGCGTGCTGGAGGCCTCACGCAGGAGGACCTCACGCAGATCGCGCGCACCCAGGGCGACATCTCCGACGCACCGCTGTACATCGACGACAGTCCCAACATGACGCTCGTCGAGATTCGCGCCAAGTGCCGCAGGCTCAAGCAGAAGGTCGGGCTCAACCTCGTTGTCATCGACTACCTGCAGCTCATGACGAGCGGCAAGCGCGTCGAGAGCCGCCAGCAGGAGGTCTCCGAGTTCTCGCGTGCGCTCAAGCTGCTCGCGAAAGAGCTCGACGTGCCCGTCATCGCGCTGTCGCAGCTGAACCGTGGTCCTGAGCAGCGAGCCGACAAGCGCCCCGCAGCGAGCGATCTCCGTGAATCCGGGTCGCTGGAGCAGGACGCCGACATGATCATCCTGCTGCACCGTGAAGGTGCCTACGACCGCGAGAGCCCACGAGGCGGCGAGGCCGACTTCATCCTCGCGAAGCACCGCAACGGTCCGACCGACACCATCACCGTCACGTTCCAGGGGCACTTCTCGCGCTTCATGGACATGGCCCCGGGCTACGCCACGGGCCAGTAGCGGGACACGCCGCGGCCACAGCCGCGCAACTGCCGGACGCGAGCGGCACGAGAAGCGAACGCAGCTCGAAGTCCGCATCCGCACCGCGAGCGAGTCGGGTTCATCCCTCCGGCTATCGAGTTCAGCCCCACGGCCGAAGCGCCGCGGCTCCTGTCCTTCGTACCTTGAATGCAGCACCTACTCGCGGTGACACAGACAAGGGGTACATCATGAACGCGGACGCGACGCAGCCGGCCACCACGAAGCAGCACCGGACGATCCTCATCCTCACCATCGCCATGAGCGTGCTGCTGCTCGCGGTTCTCGTCATGCTGGTTGCCGGGGTCATGGCTGGCTCTGCGCCCATGATCATCGCCGGCAGCAGCGGTTGCGCCGCGATCGCCACGGCCTGGACGACCGGTGTCGTCGCGATCCGCCAGCAGGCCAGCAAGTAGCCCGAACGCGGTCGCCGAGGCTGCGTGGCATCTGCCAGACTGAGCGCACCGACCCCAACTGGAGGAACCCAATGGTGAGTTCTGAAGAGATCGTCCTGGGCGACCTGCCCGCAGGTATCGTCCGAGCAGACGAGGCCGTGGCCGGCCGTGTCTGGAATGTGCTCGGTCACACCTACATCACGAAGGCAGAGAGTGCCTCGACCTACTCATGGCTCTCGCTTGACCCGGCTGGAACCGGGGTGCCGCCGCACGTGCACCCCACCCAGGACGAGTTCATCTACGTGTTCGAGGGGGTTTACACCCTCTACCTCGACGGCCAGTGGACCACGGCCGGCCCAGGAGACCTCGTGCAGATGCCGAAGGGCATCCCGCATGCTTACTACAACAAGCAGGACGAGGCAGCGAAGTCGCTCTTCTGGGTGAGCCCAGGCGGCCAGCTGGCGAACCTCTTCAGTCTGCTGCACAACGTGACCGACCCGGCCGAGGTCGTGCGTCTCTCAGCCCTGAACGGAGTCGACTTCCTGCCAGAGGGTGCCGTGGAAGGCGCGTGAGGAGGCGCACGTGACGGATGTGAGCGTCGGGGGCATGCCGGGCGACCCGAAGGCAAGGCGCGAGAGCTACGGGGTGGACGCAGACCAGCATCTGACGTTCTGGACGCCTTCCGTGCCCGTGCGCGGACTCACCGTGCTCATCCACGGTGGATACTGGCGATCGCAGTTCACCGCCGAACTCATGCTCCCGCTGGTGCCAGAGTTCACCCGACGCGACTGGGCCGTGGCGAATCTCGAGTACCGGCGGGGCGACGATGGATGGTCGGCGACGCGAGCGGACCTCTCGCGCGGCCTTTCGATGGCGCGCGGCGAGGCGTCCCGGTTGACGCCGGATGCGCGACTCGTGATCGTCGGGCACTCGGTTGGCGGGCAACTCGCGCTGCTCGGCGGAGAACCAGGCGACGCGGTTGTAGCGCTCGCGCCAGTCACTGACCTTGCGCGCGGCTACGAAGAGGGCAACGGCGACGGAGCCGTCTCGGAGTTCTTCCTCGTGGCGCCTGCCGAAGCCCCGGAGGTCTACGCGTCGGCGTCACCGATCGAGCACCTGCCTCTGCAGGCGCGAGCGCTGCTTGTGCACGGCGCCGACGACGAACGCGTGCCGGTCGAGCACACCCGGGCCTACGCTGCCGCCGCCAGGCAGGCGGGCGCCGACGTCGAGCTCTTCGAGCCCGCGAGCCTTCAGCACCGCGCCGCGATCGCGCCGGATGCACCGCACTGGCCAGACGTGCACGCCTGGCTCGACGCGTTCGCATTCGCTCGCCACAGCTGAGGCGGTCGGCCTTGATGCCAGGGAGGGATTGGCAGGGCCTGGCTGAGAGCCCCGCGCGTCTCGCGCGAGACGTATGCTTTCCACTCGGCGCGTGAGGTCTGAGCACAGACCCGCGTCGAGCGGACGGGGGAGTACGTGGGGAAGCAGAAACAGGATTGGGTTCGTCTCGTGGCCGACCGGCTGCGCACCGAGTCTGGCAGTGCGCTGCTGCTCGTCGGTGTCGCGGTCTTCGCGCTGCTGTGGGCGAATTCACCGTGGTCTGAGTCGTATGTCCACCTCTGGGAAACGCACGCCGCGATCGGGATCGGCGACTTCCGAATCGACATGAGCCTGCACCACTGGGTGAACGACGGCTTCATGGTCATCTTCTTCTTCCTCATCGGCCTCGAGGTTCGCCAGGAGTTCGCGGTCGGCTCGCTGCGCGACCGTCGCCAGGCGCTCGTGCCGATCGTTGCCGGAATCGCCGGTGTCGTCCTGCCCGCCCTGATCTACCTGGCCATCGCCGGTCGCGAGGCGCCGCAGGCATGGGGTGCCGTCATCGGCACCGACACTGCGTTCCTGCTCGGGGCGCTCGCACTCGTCGGTCCGAAGATGTCGAGCCAGCTGCGCGTCTTCCTGCTGACGCTCACCGTCGTCGACGACTTCCTCGCGGTCTCCATCATCGGCATCGTCTACACCGAGTCGGTGCAGTGGATGCCCCTGGCCATCGCGGTTGTCTGCCTCGTGCTCCTCTTCCTCCTCGCCCGCGCGAACGAATGGCGCAGCACGCCGTACATCGTGGTCATCGTCGTGCTGTGGGCGGCGACGCTGCTGTCCGGCGTTCATCCATCGCTTGCAGGTATGGCCGCCGGCCTGCTCATCCCCGCCTCCGACCCGGACCGCGAGGACGTGGTCCGCGCGAAGCGGCTCTTCCGCGACTTCTGGCAGTCGCCGCGCGCAGACGCCGCACGCAACGTTCGTCTCGGCCTCGCCAAGTCGATCTCCGTCAACGAGCGGCTCCACGAGGTGCTGCTCAGCCCCGTGGCGCTGTTCATCGTGCCGATCTTCGCGCTTGCGAACGCGGGCGTGGACCTGCGAGGCGGCATGCTCGGCGACGCGCTCACCTCGCCCGTCACCTGGGGTGTCGTCGCCGGACTCGTCATCGGCAAGTTCGGAGGCATCGCGCTCGGCAGCTGGATCGCCGTTCGAGCCGGCCTCGGCTCACTCCCGCAAGGAGTTGGCATGGGCAGCGTCTTCGGTGGCGCCGCCCTCAGCGGCATCGGCTTCACGATGTCGCTCCTCATCATCTCGCTTGCCCTCGAGGGCGAGGTCGCAGGTCAGGCGATCGTCGGCGTCTTCATCGCCATGGTGCTCTCATGGATCATCGGCTGGCTCACGTTCACCTTCGCTCGCGTGAAGATGAACGAGACGAGCGCGGATCTGCCAACAACGCTCTCCCGCCCGGTCGACCCAGAGCGCGACCACATGCTGGGTGACCCGGATGCGCAGGTCACGATCGTCGAGTACCTCGACTTCGAGTGCCCGTTCTGCGCGCGCGCGACCGGCATGTGGCAGGACCTGGGTGAGTACTTCAGCGACGGCGGTGCACGCTACGTCGTGCGCCACCTCCCCCTCGAGGACTACCACCCGCACGCCTTCCAGGCCGCGATCGCAGCGGAGGCGGCCGCCAACCAGGGCAAGTTCTGGGAGATGCACAACGTGCTCTTCGCGAACCAGGAGCGCCTCGACGTGCAGTACCTGCGCGGTTACGCGGAGGAGATCGGGCTCGACCTCGAGCGCTTCGACATCGACATGCTCGACGAGGCGCTTCCCCAGCGCATCCGCGACGACATGCAGAGCGCCATCGACAGCGGGGCACGCGGAACCCCCACGTTCTTCCTCGGAGAAACCCGGCACAGCGGCGCACATGACGCGCGCACGCTCATCGCGACGATCGAGGCGCAGCGCAAGGAAGCCGCCATCCGCCGCCGTTCCTGACGCTCGTCGGCCACGCATCCACCTGCATTTCTCGTATGGATGCGCCGCGATGGGGGCGCGTGGCTACTGGGCGCCGAACTCGCGAGCGCGCAGGGCGGCCAGGTGGGTGTGAATCAGGGGCAGCGAGGATGCGCCCTCTCCGCTGGCCGACGCGACGCGCTTCATCGAGCCCGAACGGACATCGCCCGCGACGAAGACGCCGGGGAAGGTGGTCTCGAGATCGGCGGGAGGCATGCCGTCGATCCACGCCTCCTTGGGGACGTCGCGACCGGTGAGCACGAAGCCGCCCGCATCGAGGGCGATACCTTCGGGCAGCCACGAGCAATCGGGCTGAGCGCCGAGCATGCAGAAGAGGCCGCCGACGTCGAAGCGATGCTCTTCGCCCGAAGTTCGGTCGCGCACGGTCACCCATTCGAGGGCGGCTTCGCCGCCGCCGTCCGCGATCTCGCTGTTGCCTGCTACCGAGACGTTCGGGGTCGAGTCGAGCTCCCGGATCAGGTACTCGGACATCGACTCGCTCAACGATGCGCGTCGGATGAGGATGGTCACGTGTCTCGCGAACTTCGCGAGATGCACCGCGGCCTGTCCTGCCGAGTTGCCACCACCGACGACGATGACGTCCTTGTCCTGCATCTCCCTGGCGATGGAGGTCGCGGCTCCGTAGTAGACACCAGCACCCGTGTGCTCGTCGACCGACTCGATACCGAGGCGGCGATACGCGACGCCCGTCGCGATGAGCACCGTTCGTGCACGCAGCTCCGTGTCGCCGAGGTGCACCCGGTAACTCGGG
Organism: Pseudoclavibacter sp.; assembly: GCA_052099095.1. Taxonomy (GTDB): domain Bacteria; phylum Actinomycetota; class Actinomycetes; order Actinomycetales; family Microbacteriaceae; genus Pseudoclavibacter. The sequence continues at coordinate 39,272 of JBQDTF010000011.1, read as the reverse complement.
ATGCCATCGAGCGTGCAGGGCTCCAGACCGGTGACGGACCGGCCAGTGTAGAACTTCGCGCCGAATCGACCAGCCTGGATGCGGGAGCGCTGCGCGAGGCGCATGCCCGAGATCCCGCGCGGGAAGCCGAGGTAGTTGCGGATCATCGAGCTCGACCCCGCCTGACCGCCGATCGCATCGCGTTCCAGCACGGAGGTGCTGAGACCTTCCGAAGCCGCGTAGACCGCCGCGGCGAGCCCGGCGGGGCCGGCGCCGACGACCAGAACGTCGGACACTTCACCCTCGGGAACGGTGTCGAAACGGGTCGAGAGCAGCTCGTTGAGACCTCTTGCGGTGGCAGCGGGGAAGAGCCGACCGTCGTAGGCGCGCGCGAGCGGCAGGACGACGGGGGCCGAGGAGTCGGCTGAGGCCGAGGCGACGAGCGCGGCACCCTCGACACTGTCCGGGGTGAGGATGCGGTTCGGGAAGCCGAGGCGCTCGAGGAGATCCCGGATGGCGCCAGCTTCGCGGTCATGAGGCTCGGCGACGATGTCGATGATGCTGACCGCGGGGCGCGCCACAGACCAGCCCCACTCAGAGAGCAGCTCCGTCACGATCGTGTGGAACTCCTCGTCGCGCGGGCCCATGGGGATGCCCGTGAAGGTGTCGATGTCGCGACGGATGGTCGCCTCTCGCAGGTCGTCCAAGACGGCCGCGTAGGTGGCGCCTGGCAGTGCAAGCACGAGGCGCCTCGCGGTTGGTGAGATCGAGTGCGTGCGGCGCAGGAGCGTGGCACCGGCGGTGTCCCCGACGGTGACGTCGGAGACGATCATGGCGATCGCGGCACGGGAGTCGACGAGCTCCCTGAGGGTGTCCAAGGCGCCCTGCGCGTCGTCGGCCGTCACGATCCGGTAGTCGCGGTCGTACCTGGCCCGGAATTCGGCTTCGATCTCCGGGAGGCGCTCATCGGCGGCGATGAGGATGATGGGCTGGTCAGTCATGCAATCAGGGTACTGACGGATGCGCGATCGGCGCGGAGATATCGGAACCGCGGTTCACGCGTCGCCGGGCGTACGCTGTCTGCCATGGATGACAAGCGGGCCCATGGCTGACAGGCGGAGCGATCCGGTCGAAGAGAGCACGGCGCCGGACACCAGCGCCGTGCGGTTCGAGGCGCACGTCCTCACCGTCTCGGTCGTCGGCGATGACCGCGAACGGCTGATCGTGCGGTTCCCGGAAGATGCGAGTCGGATGCTCCCCTCGCGTGGTCAGGTGTCGGTCGTCGGATCGATTCGAGCTGGCGCAGACGGGGATCCGCGGCCCTTCGAGACGGTGATCGAGCCAGACGGACTGCGCGGACATTGGCTCGATGTTGCCGCTGCGCTCGGCTCTGACGTGGCAGACGGTGGCACGGTCAGCGTGGAGCTGCGGCCGAGCGGCGAGTGGCCCGAGCCCGAGCTGCCGGCTGACTTCGCCGAAGCGCTCGCGGACGCCCCAGAGTCCGCCGAGACCTGGCGCGACATCACGCCGATGGCGAGGTGGGAGTGGGTCAGGTGGATCAACGCCACGCGAGTCGTGAAGACCCGAGCGCGCCGCATCGAGGTCGGTCTCTCCAAGTTGGAGGCAGGCAAGCGCCGCCCGTGCTGCTTCGATCTCTCCTCGTGCACCGACCCTGAGCTGTCGAAGAGCGGCAAGCTCGCCGTCTGACGTCTGCGCTCTGCATCGTGAAGCAGAAGTGAGTGAGGCGAGCCGAGGCGACTCGACCTCAGCGTCGACGCCGCCCGAAGGCAACCGCGGCTGCGTGCAGCAGCGGCACGATCGAGACGCTCATGAGCACGATGCCGAAGGCTGGGAGCTGCGGCAGCAGCAGCACGCCCGCGATGAGCAGCGCCGCGAACACGATCGCCGACACGACCCCGCGCAGCATCCGCTCGAGTGAGCGCATGTGTCGGTCGACGCTCGGCGTCTGGACTCTGAGCTGACCTCCCTCCAGGCGTGTGGTGAGCGCATCCAGTCGGCCCGGCAGCGTCACGGCGGTCGCGAGTGCGGACACGGCCTGCTTCGCGACTGCCTGGACGGTGTTTCCACCCTCGTCTCGGGTGAGGGTGCGCGCGAACGGGTCGACGGCCTCCCACATGTTGAAGTCCTTGTCGAGCGCCGACGTCACTCCCGAGACGAGCGAGATGGCGCGGATGATGAGGAGGAAGTTCTCCGGAAGCTGGAACGGCATCTCCCGGATCGTGTCCCGGAAGCGGTCGGCGAAGTCGCCCAGCTCTGCCGGGTCGACGCGCTGGAGCTCAGCCACGCCCATGCCCCCGAAACGGCCGAAGAGCTCGGTCATCGCCTGCTCGAGCTCGATCGTGTCGCCGGCCGGCAGCAGCACGCCGACGCTTCGCATCGACCTGACCAGGCCGGGTCCGTCGCGAGACACGATCGCGAAGATGAGCTGGCGCAGGCTTGCGCGCAGCGTGTCGGAGATGACGCCCATCATGCCGAAGTCGATGTAGGTCAGTTCCCACGTGATCGGCGCAGTCTGCTCCGTGGGGGTGTCACCGTCGTCGTCCGACGGGGCAGGCAGCCGGGGGGTCGCGAGCGGCGTGACGAAGATGTTGCCGGGGTGCGGGTCGGCGTGGAAGAACCCTGCGACGAACAGCTGCTGGAACGTCGCCCTCGCGAGCTCGTTGGCGACCTCCACTGGGTCGATTCCGACTGCGCGGAGCGAATCCACATCCGTGATCTTGATCGCCGTCACGTCGGAGAGCGTCAGGATGCGCGAGGCCGTGCGCTCCCACACGACCTCAGCGGCTCCGACACGGGGGTCTGCTTCGAAGTCGGCAGCGAAGCGCTCCGCGCTCGAGCCTTCGTGGATGTAGTCGATCTCCTCGAGGCTCGTGGCGGCGAACTCCTCGACGAGGGCAGGTGCGTCGGCGCGCTTGGAGACGAGCTCGACGCGCTTGAGGAGCTGCCCCACCCGGCGAAGCGCCCTGAGGTCGGTGTCGACCAGGTCCTCGATGCCCGGCCGCTGCACCTTGACGACGACGCGGGTGTAACCGGTCTCCTCGGCGAGAGCAGGGGTGAGCGTGGCCCGGTGCGCCTGCCCGAACGAGGCTGCCGCGATGGGGGTCTCGTCGAAGCTCGCGTAGGCCTGCACGAGCGGCATGCCGAGCTCGGCCTCGGCCTGCGCGCGGATCGCAGGGAACTCCACCGCCGGCACCTCGTCCTGAAGGCCCTCGAGCTCGGCGGTGATCTCGGGAGGGAGCACATCCAGGCGCGACGACAGGAACTGCCCGACCTTGATCATGAGCCCACCGAGCTCCACGGCAAGCGCGTGGAAGCGGCGCGCGAGCCGCTGCATGCGCACCGTCCGCCCCCGCTCCGAGAGCTTGCCGAGTCGGATGCGCGGCAGGAAGATCTCGAACCACCAGATCTGCACCATCGCACGCTGCGCGAACCGGACGATCCTGCGATACCTGGCACGACCCTCTGCCGAGAGTTCGGTCGTGCTCTCCGAGGTTGTGCCGCCTCGGGTGACGGCCTGAGCCTGTGCGGCTGCGGCAGTCAGCCTACTCGCGGCCGCCCGCTGTTCTGTCAGGCCAGGGCCATCCGTCACGTTCAGTCCTCGGCGAGGATCGAGTACAGCTTGCGCCGCGTCTCGTCGAGGAGTGCTGCGGCGCGTTCCGCCTGATCTGGGGTCGCGCTGCTCTGGACCTGCACGACCGCCTGCGCGAGTCGAGCGCCGGCCTTCGGCAGTGTCGCGGCGCGTTCTGCCCGACGGGCGGCTGGGGACTCCCACGGGAGGTCGCCGGTCGAGGCATCTGCGGCGACGGCGCGTCCCTCCTCGGTGAGTGCGTAGACCTTGCGCTCCCCTGAGACCTCAGGGACGACAAGCCCCTCGTCTGAGAGCAGCTGGAGCGTGGGGTAGACCGAGCCTGGGCTGGGCTTCCAGGCGCCGCTCGTCCGGGCCTCGATGGCCTGGATGAGCTGGTAGCCGTGCTGTGGGCCTTCGAGGAGAGCGACGAGCAGGGCCGTCCGGACGTCGCCGCGACCAGCACGGGCAGTTGTGGGGCGCGAGGCGAAGGTCTCACGGATCTCGTCGACGGCTTCGCGGAGGCCGAAGCCGAGTCCGCCTGGAGTGTGCTGAGCAACCATGAGCATTCCTTTCGAAGGGGGTGCCGATACTTGACGACACCCGACGATACATCGGTGAATGTCGCTGAAGCTGGGTATTACCGCCGTCCTGGGGAGTACCTCGACGTGCGCTTATCGCTGTTGCTCAGTACCGGTACTCAGTGATACCTTCTACTGGTAGTCATCGTTACTGAGTAGAGAGGGTGATCATGGGCAAGCAAACAACGGAAATGCTCAAGGGCACGCTCGAGGGCATCGTGCTCGCGATCCTCGCCAAGCGCTCCGCGTACGGATACGAGATCACGACCTGGCTCCGCGAGCAGGGATTCGCCGACATCGCAGAGGGCACGGTCTACGCGCTCCTGGTTCGCATCGAGCAGAAGGGGCTCGTCGACGTCGAGAAGGTCCCATCCGAGAAGGGCCCGCCGCGCAAGGTCTACACGATCAACGCAGAAGGCACCGAGTATCTCGCGGACTTCTGGCGCACGTGGGGGTTCCTCGCGGAACGCCTCGAGCAGCTCCGCACCAACAACACCGCAGCATCAGCTGAACCCAGCACATCCGCTGCAGACAGCACACACGAAGAAAGAGGCAACTGACATGGCCGCCAAGTGGATCGAAGCCCTGACCGGCTCGCTCGAGGATAAGAAGCAGTACAAGGAGTCGCAGGCTCGGTTGGAGTCGCTGCCCGAGCCCTACGCGAAGGTGGCGCAGGCAATCCAGCGCTACCTCATGTACTACAGCGGCATCACCGACGGGGAGTCGATGGTGCGAATGAACGTCGACCTCGCAGATCTGTGGGAACGCGCAGCTGCCGACGGCACGCCCGTCCACGACATCGTGGGCTCCGACCCGGTCGACTTCGCCGAGACCTTCGGCCAGTCGTACTCCGGTAAGCAGTGGATCGACAAGGAACGCGCTCGCCTCGTGAAGGTCGTCGAGGAAGCGGAACGAGGGCAGTAGCCATGAGCACGCGTCCGGCTATCGTCGTCGATGGCATCACCAAGTCGTACGGCGACCTCGCTGTACTGACCGGAGTCGACTTCACGGTCGAAACGGGCAGCATCTTCGCGCTTCTCGGTTCGAACGGGGCCGGCAAGACCACCCTCGTGCGGATCCTGTCGACGCTTCTTCGCGCCGATGGCGGTGCAGCCTCCGTCAACGGCTTCGACGTGTCCGCTCAGGGCGCCGAGGTGCGGGGCGCGATCAGCCTCACTGACCAGTTCGCGGCAGTGGACGAGGTGCTCACGGGGCGCGAGAACCTCGCGCTCGTCGCGCGGCTGCGGCACGTCCCACAGCCCAAACGGGTCGCTGACGAGCTGCTCGAGCGGTTCTCGCTCGCCGACGCCGGCGGACGGAGGGCCGGCACCTACTCGGGTGGCATGCGGCGTCGTCTCGATATCGCGATGAGCCTCATCGGCGACCCGCCCGTCGTGTTCCTCGACGAGCCGACAACCGGTCTCGACCCGCAGGCGAGGCTCGAGGTGTGGGCGGCGGTGCGCGAGCTCGCCGCCGCAGGCACCACCGTGCTCCTCACCACCCAGTACCTCGACGAGGCGGAGCAGCTCGCCGACCGCATCGCGATCCTCCACGAGGGCCGCATCATCGCGAACGGCACGCTCGCCCAGCTGAAGCGCCTGCTGCCGCCGGCGAAGGTCGAATACGTCGAGAAGCAGCCGACGCTCGAGGAGATCTTCCTCGCGGTCGTCGGCGATCCCAGCAAGGAACGGAGGGTCGCGTCATGACCACGCACTTCCTCGGTGACACTGCAGTGCTCACTGGCCGCTCGCTGCGCCACGTGCTGCGCAGCCCCGACACGATCGTGACGACGGCCGTCATGCCGATCGCGTTCATGCTCATGTTCGTCTACGTGTTCGGCGGGGCCATCGACATCGGCGCCGGCGCGTACGTCGACTACCTCCTGCCTGGCATCCTGCTCATCACGGTCGCCTCCGGAGTCGCGTACACGGCGTACCGGCTGTTCCTCGACCTGAAAGGCGGCATCTTCGAGCGGTTCCAGTCGATGCCCATCGCGCGCTCGTCGTCGCTGTGGGCGCATGTCCTCACGTCGCTCGTCGCGAACCTCGTCTCCGTCGCGGTCGTCGTCGGCGTCGCGCTCATCATGGGGTTCCGCTCTGGTGCCGGGGTGCTCGAGTGGCTTGCCGTTGCAGGCATTCTCGTGCTCTTCACGCTCGCCCTGACCTGGATCGCCGTACTCGCGGGGCTCTCCGCGAAGACCGTCGAGGGTGCAAGCGCCTTCTCGTACCCGCTCATCTTCCTGCCGTTCGTCAGCTCAGCTTTTGTGCCGACCGAGACGATGCCTGGCCCCGTGCGCTGGTTCGCAGAGCACCAGCCTGTGACATCCATCGTCAACAGCATCCGTCAGCTTCTCGAGGGGCAGCCAGCGAGCGGCGACCTCTGGGTTGCGCTGGCCTGGTGCGTCGGCATCCTCCTCGTCGCCTACGTCGCCGCGATCATGATCTACCGGCACAAGATCAGCTGACCGGAAGAGCCCTGCATCGCCTCCCGGGTTCACCTCATCCGAATGCTCTTGGCTTGAATAACTGCCATGACGCAAACGACACAACGAAAGCGAGACCCCATGCAGGTTTTCGGAACCGCGCTCCTCGCCATCGGCTTCCTCGCCCTCGCCGGTGCGCACCTCATCACCGACCCGACCGCCCTCGACGCCAACATCGGCGCAGGGTTTCTCACGATCGTTGGCTTCATCACGGGGGCCGCGGGGCTTCTGCTGCTCGTGATCGCAGCGCTGTTGGGTCTTCGCCGCGAGCGTCCTTAGCGTCTGGGTCGCAGAGGCGGCGATTCGCTCAGGTCGCGAACACCGTGGACCTGGTCCACGCCCGAAGGTATCGGTTCAGATTCAGGTCTGATGGGACATGAACTCGCCGAAGACTCGAACCTGCCGGTACGGGCGTCCGACATCATGCGAGCATTCGACGAGATCTGTGTGATCGTCGACGGGCTACGACAACGCCTGCTCCAGCTCACGCGATCGATTCGTGCCCACTGAGCCTGCTCACGATGCGCACCGTCTCGAGAACCCAACGGTTTGAGGCGGTCTCGGACGGCCGAAGGGGCGGCATCTGGCCTCCCAGACGCCGCCCCCGCTAACGCGTTTCAGCTGCTCGTCGGTCAGTTCTCCGTGCGGCGTAGTTTGCGTACTAGGAGGAGACCGAGCCCGATCAGCGCGAGTGCGGCCAGAGCGATGCCTGGTGCCATCGATTCGATACCTGTGGTGGCGAGGTCTCCGTCTGCGTCGGGACTCTCGCTGCCGTTCTGATCGCCGTCTGCGGGAGCCGGAGCACCCGGATCAGCGGGCGTGGGGACCCCCGTTGGCTCTGTGGTTGACGTTGCAATCGGGGTCGGGGTTTCCGTCGGTCCTGGCGTTCCCGTCGGGGCCGAGGTCGGTTCGACTGCGGGGATTTCGATGCTCGCGTAGGGGGCGACTTGCACGTTTCCTGCGGTGCCCAGCAGGCCGTATGAGTCACGGTCGTTTCCGTTGACCGCGTTGTAGGGCACGGAGGTCACTGTGACCTCGATGGTGTTGGTGCCCGCGACTGCGTGCTTGCCGAGGTCGACATCCGTGTCGAGCTGGTCGATCGTGCCGAGGTCCTGGCCGTTGACCTTGACCGAGAACGCGTCCGTCACGTCACCGAGCTCGAGCACGGCGCTGCCATCCTCCTGCCACCCGGCGTCGAGGGTGAAGGTCCCGGTGTAGGTGCCAACGCCCGACGTGGAATCCGGCAGTCCCTCTATCGACTTCCACGGCTTCAGCTCCGCACCGAGGGCAATGGGGCCAAGGGAAGCGATTGCGCGGTCCTTCCATAGAATCGACCCGTTTTCGGGCTGGCCGATGGCTTCGACACTCAGGCTCCAGTCCGCTACGGCGACGGGTGCCTGTACCTGGTCGACAACGGCGCTGAACGGGCCACCTTCGGCGAGCGTCGCAGTGATCTGGCCTGGCGTGACTGTCTTGAGTCGGAGCTCGCCGTCGACGTAGGTTGCAGATGCGCCCGTGACGCCGCTGATGCCCCGTGTGGGGACCTGAATGCCAGCTTCGGCCGCGTTCTCGTCGGTGAGAAGGCCAACGATCTTGGCTTCGTCACCTTCGAAATGAAGAGGAACCTCGACACCGCCGTGGACGCTTGTGTAATCCGCGATCGGCTCGATCTCGCCGGTCCAGGTGTTGAAAAGGTATGGGCGTCCTTCACCGGCAAGGGTGAACGTCGCAGACTTCTCGGAGAAGGCTGCTTGCTTGTCGATGTTCGGGTAGGCGCTCGGCCCGCCGCTGAAGCTCAGTGCGTCCGCGCTGGACACCTTGTTGTAGTTGTAGAGGTAGTAGTAGTCGCCGTTGTCGTCTGTCCGGTGCTGGCTGAGGATATCGACGGCGGATGACGGAGCGGCGGCAGCGACAACGCCCGCGGCAGCGAGAGCGCTCGGGACGTCCTCGTATCCTGCGGCTTGCGTGACATTCCCGAGGGCGAGGAGGGTTGCGAGCTTCGCCTGGACGTCTGCGTCGGAGCCGCCGTTGAGCGACGCGGCAGCGGCCGGGACCTTGCCCGCGAACACGATCGGCAGGCCAGCCTTGGCCAGCTCACCGAGGCGGTCGACCGTCTTGGCATCCATGACCTGCTGTTCGTGGACGACGACGGCCTGGTAGCCGGGGCCCTCGGCCGCGAGCGTGCCGGTCGCTGGGTCGACCGAGACGAGATCCAACATTTTGGGGGTGACGAAGTCGTAGTTGAAACCGTAAGAGTTGAGGACACCACCGTCTGGGTAGTAGACCTCACCGTCACCCTTGGGCTGGTTCGGGTCATTGAACGCGTCGAGTCGGTCGTGGTAGATCGCGATGTCGACGATGGCCCGCTTGCTGAGGATGGTGTTGTTACGTGCCATGTAGTCGGTGGCGGCATTGAGCGACTCGTCGGTGATGGAACGGTTCCAGTTGTTCGAGACAAACCCGAAGCCCTCGAACCCTGGCCACTTGGCGGTCGGGTGTTGGCCGTTCACGTTGCCCGGCCCGTCGTACTCACCTGAGTAGCTTGCTCCGTGCAGGGTTTGAATGTTGACGCCTGCTGCCCACGCGCGCTTGTTGAACCAGAGGATGTCTTCCAGGGTCTGACCGTAGTTGTTGCCACCTTCGGCGGCAAGCTCGGCCGAGAAGTGCGATTTGTCACCGATGTGCGCAGCTGCGCTCATGACACGCATGTTGTCGAGATTGTTGCGACCGAACGCTTCGGTTTCTGGGATCGTCACATCGAGCGCAGCATCGCCCATGTTGATGGGCTTGTTGTAGCCGACCTGGTAGCGAAGATCCAGGCCGTTGCGCTCAGCCATCGCCAGCACTGGCTGCAGGTGGTTTTCCTTGAAGAGGTGTGTGATGGTTTCGGTGTAGTCGTGGTTGACTTTCTCGCCCACGGCGGGGTCCACGGTTTCGAATCCGGGAATCGTGTTCGTGGGGTACGTCGTGTCGATTCCGACGAACGGCAGGTATGGCGTCACGTCGTAGCCATGCAGCTCCTGGAACTCCTCAACGAACTCGCGTGTCCATTCCGAGGCGGCATCATATTCCAGGGAGTCGCTGAAGATGCCGTTGAGCAGCCCAGCCTTGTCACCGAGGTCAGCGAGCTCTGTGTTCTCCCAGTAGTCGATGCTCGCATCAGCACCAGCCTGCGAGAAGTGGTCGATCACGTACTTGTTGTCAACTTTCTGGGCAGTCGGCTGTCCCCAGAAGGCGAACACCTTCCAAGCCTCTCCGTCAGCAGGAGCAGCCCATTCGAGCGACGCAGTCGACGGGGATTCTGGCCCCGTGACGGTCGCGGTCAGGTCCTGTGCACGTGTGACATCCAGCGCGCCGTCTGTGGCGACCGGGTAGGCCAACGCGGCAACGAGCTGCGGGGATCCTTCTTCGCGGATCTGGCCACGCTCGGGCAGTAACCCTGAGTACGTTGTGCCCGCAGCTACGTCGGCATGCCCAAACGTCAGCTCGTAGGAGGCAGCGGGGTCATCTGCCGATTCGATGCCGGGCATGGCGATCGGCCAGCGCGGGCCGTTGGTGAGGTCGATCGCCATGTCCCGCGCAGAGGCTTCGTCGAGTGCGACTGAGACGAGCTGGTTCCATCTCTCGGTGCCCCAGCCCCATTCGTCACCAGCGGCATCCGGCGCAGCGAAGGCAACGATTTCCACTCCACCGAAACCCTGTGCATCCAGGCTCTCGATCGTCGAGCGCAGACCTTCTTCGGTGATCGCGGCCCCAGGGGTCCACAGTCGAACGCGAGGCCGATCGTCCTGCACGGGCTCGGCGAACGTCACTGCGAGCGAATTGCCGTCCACCGCCGGTTGCGTTGGCGCGGCCACCGATGGTGCAGCGAAAGCCACACTCGTGAAGGCAAGGCTCGCCGTCAAGGCCGCGACCAGGCTCGCGCGCCCCCGCTTGTTGTTGCGACTCATTTGAGTCCTTTCTGTCTTTACCGCATCGTTGCTGGAATGACTGCACGCACTGATCAGCGTTGAGAGTGCATGAGTTCTCGGTGCGTGGCGCGAAACGCCAACGAGCCACCTGAAACGATTCAAGCATGCCTGGCGGCCCGCTTCAGCGCAAGCACGGAGTCACCGCTCGCGGGAGCTACGGTTCAGGCCGAACGGCGGGTTGCAGCTCTCTGAGTCGGGATCGTGTGACGAGGGTGGCCTCGCCTGGTTCCCGCAGTGGTTCCGCCGCGTCTACAGAGCTGAGCTCGACGGATTCGCGCGGAACGGTGACCGCGAACGACCAGCTCGGAGCCGTCGATTCTTCGGCAGCCTCCTAGGATCAACTTCCTGGGCACGAACGCCCAATCAGGCAGATTGACCCCCGTTTCTTCGGTCACCGGCTTGACCGGTCGGAAGTGGCGGATCGCGGTGACGTGACGCAGACGATTCTGTGGAGCTCCATTGCGCTCGCGATCGTGCTGCCGTTCACCGGATACTTCGCAGATCGCAAAGGCACGCGCCGAGTCTTCATCATTGCGATGCCCATCTTCGCCCTCGTGTCGCTCTCACTCGCCTTCTTCGACGGACCGCTGTGGATGTTCCTCTCGACGTACGCGGTACTCGGCGTCGTCGGCACCGGGACCTCGGCGGTGATGTACGCGAAAGTGGTCGCGACCGCTTTCGACAAGGCGCGCGGCCTCGCGCTGGGGATCGTTTCGGCTGGCCTTGGATCGGTCGCGATCTTCTTCCCGCTTCTCATGAGTTGGGTCATCCAGGCCTGGGGATGGCGATCTACGTACGTGGTGATGACCATCTGCGCTCTGATTCCGCTGATCATCGTCTTCTTCGTCAAGCTCCCGGATGATCGGGCCGTACGCCGCACCGCGTCTGCGTCGCTGCCCGGGATAACGCCACGACAGGCGCTGCGTGGCCGCGTCTTCTGGACCCTTCTCGCCATCTTCACGCTCGTGGGCTTCGCACTTGTGAGCATGGTCCCCCACTTCGTACCACTTCTTATGGATACCGGTGTGGACCCGTTCCAGGCGGCTGCGCTCTCATCGTTCGTCGGCATCGGTACCGTGATCGCGCGCCCCGTGATCGGTTGGTTCCTTGATCGCTTCGATGCCATCAAGGTCGGCGCTCCGCTGTTCCTCCTCGCTGCTGCCGGGCTTCTCCTTCTGCAGTTTGGTGGCGCTGGATTCGCTCCGGTCACGGCGCTGCTTATCGGTATCGGATTCGGTGCCGAGGTCGACCTCGCCTCATATCTCAGTTCGCGCTACCTCGGGCCCCGCGCCTACGGTCGTTTGTACGGGGTCACCTACGGTGGATTCTCCATTGGTGCAGGCCTGGGTCCCGTGGTAACGGGATACATATTCGCCGCGCAAGGCAACTATGGGACCGCTCTGATTCTCGCATCTTCGCTCATCGTCGGTGTGATCCTATTGCTCACGCTCCCGCGTCCGCGCCGGGTCGACCCCGGCGTTGACGATGTCGAAAGGCACTCTGTCGACACCGTCGCAGCATCCCAACTTGCGACCTCATAAGAGAATGCGGCGATTTTTGGCCTGCTCGGATGTCGGTCCTCGTGGTCATGTTCGGCCGGGACAGTTCGTCTAGGTAGGCGAACCGCGGCCGCAAGGTCGGCCAAAGGCCCGAATCCAGCGATATCTCGCGGGTTCGGGCCTTTCTCGCTCTTCGGGTTCGCCGCAAGTCGCGGACAATCTGACGGGCCGGACCGCCATGTGTATCACCCGCCAGACGCTCGAATAGCAGCTCCTTGCAGTTTCCTATCTCGGATCCACCAGTCGCAGAGGTTCGCATGGGTGTTGGAGTGACAGGGAGAGGCGGAGGCGTTCGGGGTACCGGGTAAGACCGTTGTCGCCTCCCCAGACCCGGGTCATCTGCTCGGATGTCCAGGCGGGCCAGCCTGGGTCGCCGGTCGTCGCGAATCGGATCCAGGCGGACCGCAGTCGACGGCCCGTTTCCAGTTCCTGCTCGGTGGGGCGGGGGATGAAGGATCCCGTCCCCTCCGTGAACGTGTCGAAGGTGAAAGGCAGGTCGATCGCGTGAGGTGAGCCGATGCCGCCTTCGGGGTCGACGCTGAGCTCGTAGACGAATGCGTCACCTCCAGCCGTCCGAATGGCTTCGGCCACCTGCATGGTCGGAGAGACGATCAGCCAGTCGCTGTTGACCTTCTCCAGGATGTCGTCCGGGGTGGTGTCGGGCGAGAAGATTTCTCTGTAGGCGTCGGCGTCCTGGTTGGGAGCGAAGGTGGCCAGCGCTGCTGAGGCCTCCTCTTCAGTGACTTTTCCCATCTTGCCTTGCAGTGCGAGGAAGATTCGGTACTCGTCCCGGTTGTGTCCGATGACAAGGGGAACGCCGCGGCCGGCGCCCTTGCGGAGGGCCGCCCACGGATCTTCCGGCAGTGTGTCCGGTGAGACGACCGGGCCGAAGGGGGTCACGGAGTGAGACATGGGGCCCCACTCGGGGTGCGTCGACATTGACCCAAGGACAGCCCGCGTGGCGCCAGTCAGGGCGTCGGGGTCGAGCCCGCTGAGCGCGTCAGCTGTGAAGGGTTGTCCTGCCTCTCGAGCGACCGACTCTGTCACTGCGAGGGCCAGTTCTTGCGAGAGGAAGGGGCGGGGCACGCTCTGCGCGATCGCCTTGTGGAAGAGTCCGCGGGCCAGGGGCATGGTCAGAAGCGCGACCACCGAACCCGCGCCGGCCGATTCGCCGAAGATGGTGACGTTCAGGGGATCGCCGCCGAAGGCGCCGATATTGTCATGGACCCATTCGAGGGCGGCGATCTGATCGAGCAGGCCGCGGTTGGAAATCCTGTCGGGAAGCTCGCCGAATCCGTCGACACCGAGACGGTAGTTCAGGGTGACGACGACTGCGCCGAGGCGTGCCAAGGCGGATCCGTCGTAGGATCTCTCCGATCCTGCACCGCTGACGTAGGCGCCGCCGTGGATCCAGACCATGACTGGCAGCGGTTCGTGGGCATCGGTTGGAGCCCACACGTTCAGATTGAGGAGATCCGGTTCAGGGTCTGCGGACACGGGAATGGTGCTCCCCGGCAACTGAAGGATCTGCGGAGCCACGGGGCCGGCCGACAGTGCTTCGCGGATGCCGCCCCACGGCGCGGGGGGTTGTGGTGCCTGAAACCGATTGGCACCCCAGGGCGGCGCGGCATAAGGGATTCCTAGCCAGCTCGAGATGCCGCTGGTTTCGCGGCCTCGAATGTCGCCGTACTGAGTGGACACGATCTGAGGCATGGTGATCCTTTCGCTGACAAATGTCATGTATACGGGGACAGTAGTGTTGGTCGCTGACAACTGTCAGGGAGGCGCAATGGTCAGCCGGATCAGCAGCACCGACCCGCGAGCTGTTCGGGCGCGCGGGGCGATCATGGAGGCCACGTTGCGTCTCCTGGAGACGAACGCCGCCGGCGACATCTCCGTGGGTGATATCGCGTCGAGAGCCGGGGTCAGTCGTCAGGCGTTCTACTCGCACTTCACCGACCGTCAACAGGCCATCGCCCTGTCGGTTCGGGATGACATTCTGCGAGCCACCCGCCCGGCGCCCGAGAGCGAGGAGATCGTCACGGTCTCGACGTTGGTCGACGTCGCTTGCGACTTGGTGGACCGCGCGAAGGATAGGGCGGTGGTCGTCGACCATGTGCGAACGGACAGCACGACCTTGAACGTGGCCGCGAGGACATGGCATGAAGTGCTCTTGCCGTGGTGTGGCGCCCTGCTGGCGGCTCGCGGATGGCCGGGGACAGACCTGGAGGACGGGGCGCACTTCCTCGCATTCGGTCTCGTCGGGTTAGTCGCCGTGCGCGATCCTGACCGGAGCGGTGAGCCTCGTGCCGTCCTCGAAGAGCGGCTCACCCGACAGGTAGAGCAATTCGCGCGCGGTGTCTAGATGCCTTGCGCCTGTGGTCGCGGACACCTCGCCACTGGCTGCCGACCGCCGACCCCCGGCGTCCGCCTCGGGCGAGTGCCGAGTGTCGCGGCGAGCGCAATTCGACGGCCCAGTACGGTCAGTGCACAGCGAGCAAGGTGGCGCCAGCGCCGGGCAGGTCTGTGCTGAGGTGAGACCAATATGTGTCGTCCACCTCGTTCATCGCGGCTCGCTCGACAGTCGACAGGATCATCGTCGCCACGAGGGCAGCGCGCTCTCGGTCGATCTCGGAGTCGCGAGACAGGTCGGAGACGAGTCGACTCTTCTCGCGTTCCAGCCAGGGGGTCACGATGTCCGCGATTCCCGGCATGAGCGGCGAATGGATCAGGATCTGTCGGATGAAGGGGCTGTTTCGGCGGAAGAGGTCGACGAGCGCTTCGAGCCTCGCGCGCGGATCGCGGAGGGCGGTTTCGATCACGGAGTCGGAGAACCGAGCCGACACTTCGAGGGTCCACTCCTCGACGACCTCCTCGATGAGGTGTGTACGGTCTGCGAAGCGGTTGTAGACGGTCCCCACGGCCACTCCTGCCCTGGACGCGACCATCGCGAGCGTGAGTCCGTCGATGCCGACGTCCTCGACAACGCCCCGGGCGGCGTCGAGGATGAGCTGGCGCGAGCGGACGCTTCGCGCCTGTTTCGGAGACAGCTCCAGCCTAGTTGAATCTGAATTCATATTCATATTATACTGACCTCGATCACCCCGGCACCATCGAAAGGAACGCCATGCTCGAGATCCGCACCTACACGCTCGCCTCCGAAGAGGCCCTGGCGCAGTACGCCGACATCCACTGGGCTCGTCACATCAGCAGTCTCGCGCAGTTCGGCATCACGACGCACCATGTGTGGCGGGAGGTCGGGACCAAGGATTTCCGGCTCATCGCCGTCGTCGAATACGAGGTCGGAGCCGATCCGGAGGCAGTCACCAAGGCATACATGAGCAGTGCCGAATTCCGAGCTGACATGGACGGTTTCCCGATGGACGCGATCCGGGGCGTGTCCTCGGTCTTCGTCGAACCGGTCTCATCCGATCCGGTCGCGTAGGAACCTCCGTCGAGCTGTGAGATCAGCTCGGTCAAGGCCGTGTTCTCGTGGACGATGCGCGTCGCTCGGGGGCGCCTGCAGCTCGAGCAGGGCTTCGGTTCGCGCCCGTGAAGGGGCGTGGTCGCCGAGATGAGGCCTCGGTGACCACGCCCTCTTCTCTCGTTCGGCTACTTCTGCACGAACGGAAGCAGGATCGCGTTGATCTCCTCCGCGTGCGTCCACAGCAGGCCGTGGGGTGCACCGTCGATCTCGTGGTACTCCGCCTCGGGGAACGCCGCGTGGAACGGGCGCCCCGTGGCGTCGATGGGGAGGATGTTGTGAGCTGTGCCGTGTGCGATCAGCGACGGCTTACCGCTGGCCCTGACGGCGGCGACATCGGCGGTGAAGTCCTCGATCCACGTGGGGACGACCGCGTAGGCGGCGACCGGAGCGCTGCCGGTCGCCGTGTTCCAGCTCGCTGTCACGGCTTCCTCGGAGATGCGCGATCCCAGGTTCTCGTCGAGGTTGTAGAAGTCCTTGTAGAACTGGGTGAACCAGGCGAATCGGTCGCCCTTCGCCGCCTTCGCGATGCCGTCGAAGACCGACTGCGGCACTCCCTGTCCGAGCATGCCGGGTTCGAGTGAGGCGAGGAATGCGAACTTCGCGATGCGCTCGTGCCCGAACAGCTTCGCGTAGCGGGCGAGCTCGCCCGTACCCATGGAGAAGCCGACGAGGATGACGTCGCTCAGGTCGAGGGTCGTGAGGACGACGTCGAGGTCTGCCGCGAACGTGTCGTAGTCGTATCCGGTCTCGACCTTCGACGAGCGGCCGAATCCGCGGCGGTCGTAGGTGATGACGCGGTAGCCGGCGGCGCGAAGCTCACGGGCCTGGCGCTCCCAGGAGGAGCCGTCGAGGGGGTAGCCGTGGATGAGCACGACTGCCTGACCTGTGCCGTGATCTTCGTAGTACAGCTCGATCGGTGTTGAGTTCTCGGTACCCACTGTGATGAATGCCATGATCTGTACTCTTCCTCGAACCCGGAGAACGTGCGTTCTCCGGTCTGTGGCCTACACTAGAGAACCAACGTTCTCGACGCAAGTCCGATAAGGATCGTGATGACAGAAATGCTCAGGGACCGCATCGTGGAAGCCGCCGGTGCGCTGTTCTACACCCGTGGGATCCAGGCGGTCGGCATGGACGCGGTGAGGTCGGAGGCAGGGGTCTCGCTCAAGCGCCTCTACTCTGAGTTCGCCTCCAAGGAAGACCTCCTCGTTGCGGTGCTCCACTATCGCTCCGGGGTCTGGGACGCGGGAATCGCCGCCGCCGCAGCGGAGGCGACCTCGCCCCGCGCGAAGCTCATCGCCGTCTACGACTTCCTCGACACCTGGTTCCGCACCGACGACTTCCGCGGCTGCGGTTTCATCAACGCCTTCGGCGAGCTGGGAGCCTGCGCTCCGCGGGTCGCAGAGGTAGCACGAGCGCAGAAGCGATCGTTCCAGGCATACGTCGCCGACCTCGTCGAGGAGCTCGCCGCTTCCCCCGACCTCGCGGCCCAGCTCGCCCTGCTCGCCGAAGGCGCACAGACAACCGCCGCCATCAGTGGCAGGCCGGACGCCGCAGCCCAGGCGCGATCCGCGGCGAGCATCCTGATCGACGCGTCACTGGCGACCGCGCCGAGCGCGATCCCTCCCCGCTCAGCCTCTGTCTGACTGCCGCCGACGTCGCGCGATCGAGGCCGCTCTCATGCGGTTGTACGCCATGAGGAGGCGCGGAACCCCCACGTACACCGCGAACGGCACGACCAGAAGGCTGAGGACTAGGGCGCGCAGAACTGGATGCCAGTCATGCGCGACCAGACTCAACGCAGTCAGTCCTGCGGCTGCCAGCGGGAAGATGACGATCCAGGTGAGCAGAGCTCGCACGTGGATGGACGCGATCTCAGGCCCCTTATGGTGGTGCGAATCGGTTTCGTCGGCCGCGAGCGGCTTGCCCTCACGTTCCATGCCGCCTCCGTCCCTCGTGTTCGATGCTCCGCGCGGACCCCCGCTGGCTCCCCGTCATCTCGGATCGGGTTGCGTGAAGCTGTAGTCCGACTCCAGTTGCCCTCGCGAGAGCGGGTAGCCGGGCACGCCTGTCACCTCCACGCCCCAGGAGCGCTGAGCATCGGCGACGGTGCACACCGTTCCGAAGGTGAACTCGATGGTGTACAGCGCGTGCCAGTGTCGGCTGAGCTCGCCTTCGCCCGTAGCGTCCTCGACCACGTAGGTGTTGTAGTCGCGCTGACTCGCATCTCGAGCCGTGGTCTCGACGCACACATTTGTCGTCACGCCGCAGAGCACCACGTTCCTGATTCCGTTGGCCGTGAGGATGCCCTCGAGTCGCGTGCTGTGGAACACGCTCGGCCGTGACTTGTCGATCACGATGTCACCGGGCTGCGGTGCGAGCTCATCGATGATCTCGATGTCCGGAGTGCCATCGACCAGGAGTGGGCGGAACGGCTCGTCCTTGGCTCGACCGAACGGACGCTGCTGATCGACGTTCCCCGGCAGGAACGCGAACCTCGAGTAGATGACGAGGATGTTCGCGGCTCGCGCGGCTTCGATCAGTTTCGCCGTGCCGGGGATCGCAGTGGCGAAGGGGGCCTGGGATGCGGCGAGGCCGAGTGAGAACTCCTCTTTCAGGAAGGCATTCTGCATGTCGACGACGATGAGAGCGGTGTGTTCGCTGGGGAGGTCGACTGGGTCGCTGAACTCTCCGTTCGTCCAAGCGGGATAGGTCTTCATGAGGCTCCGTCTTTCTCTGGCACGGTGGTGTCAGCTTGCGGGGTAGGGGTACGTCGAGAGCCAGTGCTCGGCGATCTCGTTGCCGGTGGCGAACCACACGCCGTCGTGGCTCTGGGCGTAGTCGAGGAACTTCGCGAAGGCCCAAGCTCGGCCAGCGCGCCCGACGGTGCGATCGTGGACAGCCATCGACATCATCCGCGGGGATGTCTCGCCTTCCAGATACATCTGGTCGAACGTCTCTTTGAGGTACTGGTAGAAGTGCTCGCCGGTGACGAACCCGCCGGGCGTCCCGTACCTCATGTCGTTGGCTTCGAACGAATAGGGAACGACGAGGTGCGGCTTCTCCTCGACGGTGACCCAGTACGGCAGTTCGTCGCTGAGGGAGTCGCGATCGTAGGTGAAGCCGTTCTCGACGATCAGCTTCCGGGTGTTCGGGCTCGGTCGACCCGTCATCCAGCCTGTCGGCCGTTCGCCTGTGAGCTTCGTGATGCCGTCGATGGCTCGGAACATGAGCTCTCGTTCCTGTTCGATGGGCATCTCCCAGTAGTCGATCCAGCGGTAGCCATGCGCAACGATCTCGTGGCCGCTCTCGGCGAAGGCGTGCGCGACGTCGGGATTGCGTTCGAGGGCCTGAACCACTCCGAAGAGGTTCGTGCGCACTCCGCGGCTGTTGAGGATGTCGAGGATGCGCCAGATGCCACGTCGGCTGCCGAACTCGAACGCGGATTCGACGAGCTCATGTCTCTGGCCTACGTAGGCGGGGAAGGGGGTGTCGCTGAGGACGAACTCTGAAGCCTTGTCGCCATGCAGGATGTTCGACTCCGCACCGACCTCGTAGTTCACGGCAATGCAGATCGCGATGCGGGCGTCGCCTGGCCACTTCGGGTTCGGAAGGGTGCGTCCGTAGCCAATGAGGTCGCGTGGGTATGCGTCGTCGGTCATTTTCTTCCTCTCGAAGGGAGCATCAGCAGGCGCGAAGCTAGCATGCTAGTGTTTCGTGGAGATGACACGGCTGACGTCGTGATGGTGCACGCCTCGGAGGGCAAAATGCTGATCTCTATCGCTGAGCTTCGCGAGAAGCTCACAGCGTCTCTCGTCCGAATGGGCGCCCCTCTCGAAGAAGCGGTCGTCGGTGCTGACATGTGCCTCGACGCGGAACTGCGCGCGCACAAGTCCCACGGTGTGAGGCTCATGCGGAACGTGGCAATCGAGTACGCACGAGGAAGCCAGCGGCGAGCGCCGATCCTGCGTTCTGCGGAGACACCCGTATCCGTTCAGATCGACGGGGGATTTCACCTGTCCTGGTACGTTCACCGCCTGGCGGTGGATGTCGCGGTGGAGAAGGCGCTGCAGTCTGGAATCGGCCTGGTCTCAGTTCGCAATGCCGGCGTCAGCGGGGCGCTCGGCTACCTGGTCGAGCGCGCCTCGCAGCAGGGGCTGGTGAGCATGGTCTTCGCGAGCACACCGCTCACAGTGGTCGCGCCTGACACCAGGACTCCCACGCTCGGGACGAACCCCCTCGCGATCGGGCTGCCGCGTCATGGTCCGGACCCGCTCGTTCTCGACATGGCGACTTCCGCGATCGCGTTCAACCAGGTGCTCCGATTGCGAGAGGCCGGTGGGTCACTCCCGGACGGGGTGGCGAACGGCGCGGATGGATCCTTCACCAACGACCCGGAAGCGGCCATCGATGAGCTATCAGGCCGTGGCCGCATCCTTCCGTTCGGGGGACACCGTGGCTACGGCCTCGCTCTCATGCTGGAGCTCATGGTGTCCGGTGGCATCACTGGTCGGGTCGGCGACGCCAAGCGCGGCGATGCGATTCTGGAGCCCGCAGACTTCTCCAGCCTGTATCTCTGCTTCCGACCCGAGCTGATCGGGGAGGCGGGCTCACTGCATCGTGCGGTGGATGAGCTGCTCGCGGAGGTGGGTCGAGAGGAGGGTCGCATTCCCGGAGAGCAGAGTCGCCGGTTGCGGGAGAGGGCACTCTCCGAGGGGTCCGTGGACGTTGATGAGGCCGCGCTCGCTCTGCTCGAGTGAGGGGACGGTGTCGCGTTCCACGGTGGCCCCGGTGGCTGAGATGCTAGAATCGCAATCATGAGCGATGCTTTCCGGGAGGGCCGCCGTGACGGCAGGCGTCTGAGCGCCGTCGTCTACGACACGATTCGAGAGAAACTTCTCACTGGCCAGTGGGAGGGTGGCGAGGTCATCCCCGTCGATTCGATCAAGGCTGAGCTGGGCGTGAGCAAGCAGCCGGTCATGGAGGCTCTGCGTCGCCTCTCGGTCGATGGCCTCGTGGATGTCGTGCCGCAGGTGGGTTGCCGCGTTGCGAAGTACCCTTTGGAAGAGGCGGTTGACTTCTTCAACGTCTTCGCTACGACCGAGGCTGAGATCGCGGCCATCGCGGTCCTCCGGCATACCCCCCAGCAGCTTGCGCGTCTTCGGGAGGCCAATCGGCGCCTGGCAGACGCGATCGACTCGTCTGGCACGCCGCAGGCAGACCTCTATCTCGTGCACAACCGCGAGTTCCACAGCATCGTCCAGGAGATGACGCATTCGCCGGTTCTGTTCCGCACCAGCTCCAGGATGTGGGATCTGTCCGACCTCCTCATCGCGAGCGCACGGAAGGGCGCGGCTCTCGCGACTGAGATCCACGACCGGTGTGTGGAGCATGACCGCATCATCGACGCGGTTGCGAACGGAGATCAGGAAGCAGCTCGCCGGGAGATGCATGCGCACATCGTGCGCAACACACCGATGCTCGAGCGCATCTCCCAGGCGTAGCCACTCGGCCTGGGTCTCGTTTACACGAGAGAAACAATGGAGTGACCGCACTGAAATGCTAGCAGGCTAATTTTGTTCCAATGGGATCGCGAAGACCGCGTTCCCGAGGCGCCGATCACACGGATCGGTTCGCAAATTGGAGGGAAATCGCCCATGTCACAGGAGCAGTCGAAGTCCGAGAAGTTCTTCAACGCCGGGGAGCACGCATACGGCAACAAGGAACTGATGGCGCTCTTCCAGGAGGCGGGTTTCGGTTCACGCGTCGGGTGGGGAAAGAAGCCAGCGCTCGTCGTCATCGACATGGCTGACGGGTGGCTGTCGGGGGACAGCATGTTCACGAACGACCACCCCGGCGTGGTCGCGAACATCAGCAAGCTGCTGGAGGTCTTCCGCGAGCGAGGCCTGCCGATCTACTTCACAACCTGGAAGTTCGACATCGAAGCGAACGAGCTCGGGACCGTGTGGGCGAAGAAGAGCCCCGTGACGCAGAAGTTCGGAGACGGCGCAGAGCTGATCCCAGAACTGGATCGCCGCCCCAACGAGCTGGTGATCAACAAGCCCCGCCCCTCAGCGTTCTCAGGCACGCACCTCACGGCGCACCTCATCGGCGAGGGCGTCGACACGATCGTACTGACCGGCGTCTCCACGAGTGGCTGCATCCGAGCGACCGCGGAAAGCGCCGTCGACCTCAACTTCCACGTGATCGTCCCCGAGGAGGCTGTGGGTGACCGCAGCCCCCGCTCGCACCTCTCGAACCTTCTCGACATCGACCTCAAGATGGGCGATGTGATGCCCGTCGCCGAGGTGATCGACCACCTCCGCTGATGGCCGACATCACGATCGGGGCGCTCCCGTTCAGTGCGGCCACGCGAGTCGGCGACCTGTTGTTCGTGTCCGGTCAGGTTCCCATCGACATGCGAGCTGGCGCGACGGTGGGAGCGACGCTCGAAGAACAGATGCGGCAAGTCCTGATGAACCTCCAAGCAGTGCTCGACGCCGCCGGATCATCGATGGCAGCCGTCGTCAAGACCACTGCCTATCTGACGGACATCGGATCGCTCGAGGCATTCAACAGCGAATACAGCACGTACTTCACCGCGCCGTACCCAGCGCGCACCCTCGTCGAGGTCAGCGCACTCGCAAAACCTGAGTGGCTCGTCGAGATCGACGCTGTCGCCCGTGTCACGACGACAACCTGAACCGCACTCCAAGGGAGACCACATGTCCACGCTAGATCAGCGCCCCGAGACGGCAGCTGCAGAGCCCGAGCTCGCCCCCGAGCGCGTGGCGCCAACGAACCGAATCTCCGTCAGAGGCCTCGTCTCCCACGCCACGTACCGCTACGGCATCGTGCTGGCCTGGGTGGCAGTGATCATCGTCTTCTCGATCCTCGAACCGAACATCTTCTTCACAGCGGGGAACTTCTCGACGATCTTCGGCTCACAGGCCGTCCTGCTGATGCTGGCGATCGCGACGCTGTTCAGCCTGACCGTCGGCGAATTCGACATGTCGGTCACGGGATCCTTCGGAATGTCCTACGTCCTGTTGGGCGTGCTGCACATCAACAACGGCTGGCCCATCGCCGCGGCGATCGCGGCGGCGCTGCTCTGCGGGGTACTGATCGGACTGGTCAACGCGTTCTTCATCGTGAAGCTCGGCGTGCAGTCGATCGTCGTCACGCTCGGCACCGGCACCCTCCTCATCGGAGTCTCCCAGGCGATCAGCAACCAAGTGCTCGTCGGGGTATCCGAGGCGTTCGTGACCGCCATCCGGTTCAAGCTCGCCGGGGTCTCCATCGGATTCTGGCTGGCGGTGCTCGTGACCCTGGTCGCCTGGTACATCTACAGCTTCACGCCTCTCGGCCGGTACCTGTTCTTCGTCGGCTCAGGGCGCGAGGTCTCCCGGCTTGCCGGAATCAACGTCGACGCCATTCGGGCAGGAGCGCTCGTGGCAACCTCCACCATCGCGGCGGGTGCCGGCGTGGTGCTGGCAGGAACGCTCGGATCCGTCGACCCGACAGTCGCCAACTCGTATCTGCTCCCGGCGTTCGCTGCCGCGTTCCTCGGGGCCACCGCTGTGACGCCCGGACGCTTCAATCCGATCGGCACGTTCATCGCCGTGTACTTCCTCGTCACCGGCATCACCGGACTGCAGATCCTCGGATTCTCCGGCTGGATCGAGTCCGTGTTCTACGGCGGCTCGCTGGTCGTCGCCGTCGTTCTCTCCCGCATCGCAGCCATGCGGCAGACCAGCCGTACCTGAACCCGACCCTGATCGATGCTTCCGCACACAACGAAGGGATCCACCATGAAAAGACATCACACCGCGATGCGTCGCCGCGCACTCGCCGCAGCTCTGACCGGGCTGCTCGGCCTTGCGCTCGTCGGGTGCTCGACTGAAGCTCCCGTCGAGCAGGCTCCCGTGAGCGCCGACATCACGGCGCAGCAAGAGGAGGCCGTTCGCATCGCCACCGAACGGGTCGAGGCGGCTAAGGAGCCCGCCGTCTTCCAAGCCCCGGGACCAGCCTTCTCCGTCTCCGACGCCGCAGGGAAGAAGGTGTTCCTCATTGCACACCTCATCGGGACGAACCACTTCACGGACACGCTCATCGAGGCGCTCACGACGGCGTTCGACGCGCGCGATGTGGAACTCGTGGTGCGGGACGCTCAGGCCAACCCCGCGAAAGCGGCGACCGTCGTCGATGAGGCGATCAACCAGGACGCGGATCTCATCTTGGGCTTCGTCCTCCCGACCTCCGTCATGGATGCATCCTTCAAAGCAGCCCAGGAAGCCGACATCCCGGTCATCCAGCTCTTCGCGGCGGACCCTCACGTCGACGACTCCGCTTCGGGGGTGGTCGCGAACGTGTCGTTCAGCTACTCGGACGGCATGGCACTCGTGGCCGACTACGCGGTCATGGAGTCCGACGCGAACGTCCGCGCCGCGGTGTGGGAATCCACAGACGTAGGGACGAGCCAGTACTCCGTCGAAGGGTTGGAATCGGAGTTCGCGGAGCTCTGCCCGGAGACCTGCACGACCGAGACGCTGTACAACGCAGAGTCTCCGGTCTGGGCGCAGCGCGTACCCGGTCAGGCTTCGGCGGCCGTCGCAGACTCCAACGTCAACTGGCTCCTGCCGGTGTTCGATGGTCACATCAACTGGCTCCAGCCCGCAGTGCAGGCATCCGGACGTACCGACATCAGCATGGCTGGCTTCAACGGCGGACTGTCCTCGATGCAGCAGATGGAGTCGGATGAGTCCATTCGCGCTCTCGTGCACTCACCGGTCGTGTGGGGATCGTGGGCGGCTGCCGACCAGGCGTTGCGCGTGCTCGTCGGCGAGCAGCCCGTCGATCAGAACGTGCCGCTGCGCATCTTCGACCACGAGAACATGCCCGATCTCTCTGAACCGGAGGGAAGCTGGATGGGTGCGGACTTCCAATCCGGCTACGAGAGCCTCTGGGAGGACTGACCTTCATGCGCGCAGCCAACCTGGTCAGCGAGCCTGCACCGCTCCTCGCAGTCAAGAACGTCTCGAAGACCTTCGGGAAGCGAACGGTTCTGCGTGACGTGGACCTCACGATCCGTGCCGGCGAGGTCCACGGGCTCCTCGGGGCCAACGGCTCCGGGAAATCGACGCTCATCAAGATCCTCGCGGGCTTCCATCGGCCGGACGCCGGCGCCACGGTGACGATCGATGGCCAAGAGCACGAGTTTCCCCTCAGGGCCGCAGACGGGGTCGCCCTGAGCTTCGTCCACCAGGATCTCGCGCTCGTCGGCGACGCCACGATCACCGAGAACCTCCGTCTCGGTCGCTACGAGACGGGGTTCGCCTGGAGCGTCTCGTGGCGATCCGAGCGACGCAGAGTCGCAGAATCGCTGCGCCGGTTCGGTATCAACGCCGGCCCGGACACTCTCGCCGGGGACCTGCGCCCTGTCGAGCAGGCGCTCGTGGCGATCCTGCGTGCGCTCGAGGAGCTGCGGGCGCACAAGGGAGGAATCCTCGTCCTCGACGAGCCGACCGCCTACCTGCCCAGGGACGGCGTCGGTCGGCTGTTCGATGCTGTTCGCGAGGTCGCCGCGCTCGGCTTCGGAGTGCTCTTCGTCAGCCATCGACTCGACGAGGTGCGCGCGCTCACCGACCGAGTGTCGGTGCTCCGTGACGGCGCACTCGTCTCGTCGGAGAAGACGGAGTCGCTCACCGAACGGGACATGGTGAGTGCGATCGTCGGGTTCCAGCTCGACGAACTGTACCCGCAGGCGGAGCCCCGCCCCGTGACCGAGCAGGTACTGGATGTCAGCTCGCTGCACGGAAAGGTGGTGACCGATGTCTCCCTCGAACTCCGGCGCGGTGAGATCGTCGGCATCACCGGGCTCGTGGGCATGGGGTGGGAGGAGGTCCCGTACCTGCTGTTCGGCGCGGAGCGGCCATCGAGAGGGAGCATCGCGATCAACGGCTCCCCGCACGAGGCCGCGAGCGGTCTCACTCCCCGCCGTGCGCTGTCCCGCGGTCTGGCGCTCCTCCCCGCAGACCGCCGCCGCGACAGCGGTCTGGCGTCCGCTTCCGCCACCGAGAATCTCACCCTCGCGACCTTGACGCGCTATTTCATCTCCGGGCGCCTGCGGGTGAGAGCCGAGCGTCAGCACGCCGAGCAGAGGATGCGGGAGTTCCAGGTGTCGCCGCTTGCTCCGGATGCGTCGCTCGGAACGTTCAGCGGAGGCAACCAGCAGAAGGTGCTGATGGCCAAATGGCTCGAGGCGACACCCGACGCGCTCATGCTGCACGAGCCCACGCAGGGCGTCGATGTCGGTGCGCGCAAGCACATCTTCCGCCGCATCCAGCGTGCAGCTTCGGATGGAGTCGCTGTGCTGCTTGCGACTGCCGAATACGAGGATCTCGCGCATCTGTGCGATCGAGTCCTCGTCTTCCGGCACGGGCGTATCAGCGCGGAACTGGAGGGAGCGATGCTGACCCAGGACCGTATCGCGAACGCCTGCTACCGGGATACGGCTGCGGCGTGAGGATGGACACTTCCGTGAGAGGGCACGATGACGCAGAAGAGCCCAGGACGCTTCGTTCGGTGTCGACCATCGCCTCGGCGCGGGCACGCCACTGGCTGAGCGCGGCCGTCGATGAAGCCCGTGCGGGCCGCGCCGAGGGCGGGCAGCCCGTTGGCTCGGTGCTCATCGACGCCGACGGGCGTGAGCTCGGACGTGGGCGCAACAGGTTCGTGCAGACTGGCGTCCTGTCCGCCCACGCAGAGATCGAGGCGTTTCGCGTGTCATCGGCGCTGGAGGACTACGGGGCCACGACCATGGTGACGACAGCCGAGCCGTGCTGGCTGTGCGCCGGTCTCGTTCGGCAGTTCGGTATCGGCCGTGTTGTCGTGGGTGCGGAAGCGGGTTTCGGCACGCTGGCCTGGCTCGAGTCGCACGGAGTCGAAGTCGTTCGTGTCGGCGACAGCGAGTGCGTCGCGTATCTCGACGAGCTGTTGGCTGGCGGTGCACGCTGAGCGCGCGCAGGCAGAGAAGAGGGCCCTCGCGAAAGGACCCGCGGTTGGTGCCTCGTCGCCCAGACGCAGAGGTCAGCGGCGTGGGGGAGCCGTCGATGCGCGTTCGATGACGTTCGGCTCACTCGTGAGGAGCACATCCCTCGGGGCGAGTCCGTTCAGCTGATCGAGGAGCGCGTCGGTGGCCGCGGTTCCCAGCTCCTGGAGCGGGAGTGCCATGGTCGTGAGCGACGGTTGCAGATAGGCGGCCAGCGGCAGGTCGTCGTAGGACAGCAGTGATATGTCTTCGGGAACTCGCTTCCCGAGGTCGTGGAGCGCTTTCAACGCTCCGATCGACTGGGGCAGCGTGCCAGCGTAGATGGCGGTCACCTGGGGCTCCCCTTCGAGAATGCGCTGGGCAGCTGCGTACCCTCCTGCCTCGGTGTACGGTTCGCGTGCGACGTAGGGCTCGGCGATCCCGAGTGCGACGGCCTCGAGCACGAAACCGCGTTCGCGTTCGCGCGCCGGCGAGAGATCCCCGGGTCCGGAGATGTGGCCGAGCGTGCGGTGGCCGAGCCCGTGGAGGTAGTCGAGGGCTGTCTTGCTTGCACCCGCCATGTCGACCCCGACGTTCCTGTTGGAGCCTGCGACGGTTCGGTTCACGAAGACGTGGGGGACGCTGTCGAGGCGGCCCGCTTCGAGCAGCGGATGTCGCTCTCGCGCGGAGGCGATGAGGAGCCCTTCCACGCGTCCCGCGCTGACGAGGTCCGTGTAGTCGGACTGCGTCTCCGACCATTCGGCGTCTTCGGCGAGCAGGACCACGAAACCGCGTTCGCGTGCCCGGAGGTAGGTTCCGCGTGCGATGCGCGCGTACACGGCGTTGGTGAGGTCGGGGACGAGGAGCGCGATGGAGCGTGTGCGGGCGCCCGCGAGGGCCCGAGCGCCGGCATGCGGCTCGTAGTTCAACGCGAGCGCGGTCTCGAGGATCCGCGCCCGCGTCTCTTCACGAATGCTGAGCGTCGCGTCGCCGTTGAGGGTGCGGGAGACGACGGATTTCGTGACGCCGGCTGCATTCGCGACGTCGATGAGCCGCGCTCGCATCGGCGGAGGGCTGGCGTTCATGGTGCTGGCGACTTTCGCGGAGGTGTCTGAGGTCGTGCGGGTTGAGCGGGCGGGGCCCGGTGCGGCGGCACCGGGCCCCGCTTCACAGGCTATCCGGCCCTTCGGGCGTAGTCCGTGTAGATCGTCTTGCGACGGGTGTAGCGCTCGAACCCGTGGATGCCGTCGTCACCACCGAGTCCCGACATCTTCCAGCCGGTGTGGAAGCCCTGCACCTCCTCCGGGCCGATCCGGTTGATGTAGACCTCGCCGAACTCCAGATCGTCGGTGGCGGACATGGCGGTGCGGATGTCGCTCGTGTAGACGTGCGAGGTGAGTCCGTAGACGGTGGAGTTCGCCCACTCGATGACCTCGTCGTAGTCGTCGAAGACGATGATCGGGAGCACCGGGCCGAACACCTCCTGCTGCACGATGTCCATGTCGTTGGTGACATTCGTGAGCACCGTCGGCGCGAACCAGTAGCCAGGGCTGTCCTCCATGCCCTCGGGAGCGCCGCCACCGCATTCGAGGTTCGCGCCGGCTGCCACAGCCGCGTCGACGTGGTCCTTCACCTTCTGCCATTCCTCGCGAGTGACCTTCGGGCCCATCTGCGTCGCCTCATCCGTCGGGTCGCCGACGACGAGGGCACGCGTCTTCGCGAGGAACCTCGCGACGAACTCGTCGTAGACACCGCGCTGCACATACGTGCGCTCGTTGCAGGTGCACACCTGACCGCAGTTCATGAAGCGCGCCTCGAACGCGTGCTCGACGGCCAGTTCGAGGTCCGCGTCGTCGAAGACGATCACCGGTGCCTTGCCTCCGAGCTCGAGGGAGACGGGGATGACCTTCTTCGCGGCCCGGGCGAGGATCTCCTGGCCGGCCCTGGTCGATCCCGTCACGGTCACCATGCTGACGAGCGGATGCTCGACGAGCGCGGCCCCGAGGGTTCGCCCTGGCCCCGTGATCACGCTCACGAGCCCATCCGGGACCCCCGCTCGTTCGAAGACGCGCGCCAG
This sequence comes from Pseudoclavibacter sp., assembly GCA_052099095.1. Taxonomy (GTDB): domain Bacteria; phylum Actinomycetota; class Actinomycetes; order Actinomycetales; family Microbacteriaceae; genus Pseudoclavibacter. Next base: position 10,521 of record JBQDTF010000011.1, on the reverse strand, counting down.
CGCGAGCGAGGACAGCGGCGTGATGCCGCTCGGCTTCACCACGATGGCGTTGCCCGCCATGAGCGCTGGCGCCACCTTCCTGGAGAAGATCGCCGCAGGGAAGTTCCAGGGGATGATCGCCGCGACCACGCCCACGGGCTCTTCGCGGATGGCGAGCTGCTGGTCGCGGCGCGACGGCGCGGCGAGCTCACCGACGTTGCGGTACTTCTGACTGATGGCGTAGCCGAGGAAGCCCTTGGCGCCCTGGATCTCACCCCGGGCCTCGACGATCGTCTTCCCCTGCTCTGCGACGACGATCTGGGCGAGCTCCTCGGAGTGCGCATCCACCTCCCTGACGACGTCCTCGAGGACGGCCGCGCGTTCGGCGTACGAGCGCTTCGCCCAGGCTCTCTGCGCGTCACGCGCCTGCTGCAGCGCAGCGTCGATGTGCGCGGCCTCCCCGATAGGCACGTGAGCGAGGACGTCTCCCGTCGACGGATTGTCGACGCTGTCGGTGCTCGCGGTGCGGACCCAGTCGCCGCCGATGCGCATCGCGGGCTCCGTTCCGAGGAGCGTGTCTTCTGCGAAGAGTTCGAAGGTCATGGGGTGCCTCTCAGCTCATCACCATCCCGCCCTCGACGTTGTACGTCTGGGCGGTGATGTAGTCGGATCCTGGACCGGCGAGGAAGATCGCGAGCGGCACGATGTCCTCCGGCACGGAGGTGCGACCGAGCGGCACGTCGGCGGACTTCTCCTTGAAGGTCTCGCCTTCCGCCTTCCCGGTGAGGTCGCCGAACTGCTTGTCGACCTGCTTCCAGTAGGGCGTGTCGACGATGCCCGGCGCCATCGCATTGACGTTCACGCCGTGCGGTGCCATGGCGAGTGCGACCGACTGGGTGATGGAGATGACGGCGGCTTTCGAAGCGCAGTACGCGGAGACGAGGGCTTCACCTCGGCGGCCGGCGATGGACGCCATGTTGATGATCTTGCCGCTGTTCTGCTCGCGCATGGGCACGCAGGCCGCCTGGGTGAGGAACATGAGTCCCTTGACGTTGACGTTGAAGATGCGGTCCCACTCGTCTGGCGTCATCTCGTCGAGAGGCTTGATGAGGCCGACGCCGGCGTTGTTGACGAGGATGTCGAGGCTGCCGTGCTCCGCGACGATCTCGTCGACGACCTTCTTCGACTCTTCCGTGCTGGCCACGTTGAGCGACTTCGCTGAGGCGGAGCCTCCCGCCGCCCTGATCTCGTCGACGACGGCGTTCGCCCCGTCGAGGTTGAGGTCGGCGATGACGACGTGGGCGCCTTCACCCGCGTAGCCGAGTGCCATGGCTCTGCCCATACCTGACGCCGCTCCGGTGATGAGCGCGATCTTGCTGTCGAGGGTTCCCAAGAGAGTTCTCCTTAGTTGTGGGTCGTGTCGAGATGATGCTGGTTCGGTTGCTGGAGCGGTCGTCACTGTCTCTGACGGTTCGAGAGGACACCTTGCACGACGACCGCGAGCACGAGGAAGAGTCCTGTGACGAGGTCCTGGTAGTAGGCGTTGAGCGTGCCGACCTGGTTGATGATGTTCTGGATGATGCCGATGAGCAGCACGCCGAAGAGGGCGCCGAGCATCGTGCCGACGCCGCCCGTGAGGAGCACGCCGCCGATCACGGCGGCAGCGATCGACGTGAGCTCGTAGCCGGTGCCGAGCGTCGAGACACCGGAGGAGAGGCGGGACGCCAGCAGGGCGCCAGCGAGGCCGGCGAGCGAGCCGCTGATCACGTAGACGGTGACCTTCACGCGGCTCGTGTTGCTCCCCATCATGCGCGCCGCATCCTCGTTGCCGCCGAGCGCGAAGAGGTCCGATCCGAAGGCGGTCCTGTTGAGCACGAGCCCCGCGACAGCGAACGCGATCAGGAGGAGCCAGATCAGATTGCTGATGCCCAGGAAGGACCCGTTGCCGATCGCGCTGAAGGCGCTGTCGGCATCGATCACGATGCTGGACGAGGCCAGAGCGACGGCGATGCCCTTGAACGCGAGAAGCGCCGACAGCGTGACGATGAACGGTGCCATCCTCGCTTTCCCGATGAGCAGACCGTTGATGAGCCCTCCCGCTGCGCCGACGACGATCGGGGCCAGGAGGGCCGCCGCCCACCCGTGGGGAGCGGCGAGCGCGGCGACGACCGTTGCCAGACCCACCATGGACCCGACCGAGAGATCGATGCCGCCCGAGATGAGCACCAGGCTCTGGCCGATCGTGATGAGCCCGATGAAGCATGCCGCGGTCGCGATGGCCGACAGGTTCGCGGGTGTCGCGAAGGACGGGAACGCGATGGCGGCGACGATGCACAGGAGGAGAACCGCCCCGATGACGCCGTGCGATTGCGTGAGTTCGAGCAGTCGATTGCGGCGCTGCGCGGTCGGACGCGGGATCGCGGCCGTCGGTGTCGCTGGAGTGGTCACCTGATGTCCTTTCTCGACTGCTGCAGGTAGCGCGCGGCGATGATGAGGATCGCCTTGAGCACCTGAGCGAAGGCGAAGTCGATTCCTCGCATCACGAATGTCGTGTCGATCAGCTGGAGGAAGATGGCGGCCGCGACGGTCCCTGGCACGGAGATCCTGCCGCCGACGAGCGGGGTGCCGCCGATGACGACTGCGGCTATGGCGGTGAGTTCGAAGTTGAGTCCGATGAAGCTCGGGTCGGACGCGCCGATGCGGGCCGAGACCATGAGCCCGGCGATACCTGCCAGCGCGGCGCTGACCGTGTAGATGGTGAGGAGCGTCGCGTTGCGCGGCGTGCCTGCGAGGTAGGCGGCGCTGCGGTTGGAGCCGGTGAAGAGCGCGTACCGTCCGAACGCCGTCGAGCGGACGACGATGGCGATGACGCCGGCGACGGCGAGCGCGAACAGCGCCACGACGGGGATGCCGAGGAAGGTGGCGTTTCCGATCCAGGTGAAGACACCGCCCGCCGGGATCGTGTTCCGTGACCCGCCGGATACGGCCTGCGCGAAGCCCCGGACCGCCACGAGCAGACCGAGCCCCGTGATGAGGGGGTTGATGCGGGCGAATGCGATGAGGGATCCGTTGAAGAGTCCCACGAGCGCAGCAGCCGCGATCGTGATGAGGATCGCCGCGATCTCGCCGTAGCCGAGGTACAGCGCCACGGTCGCCGAGGCGAGCGCCATCACAGAGCCCACGGAGAGGTCGATGCCACCCGTGCCGATGGCAAGTGTCTGCCCCACGGCGATCATGATGATCGGTGCTGCGGAGAAGAGAAGATTCTGGAACGTGAACGCGCTCGCGAATCCCTCCGTCGCTACGAGGTTGAAGACGAACAGGAGCACAAGCGCCGCGTACACGGAGTACTTGCTCGCCCACGTCGCGACGGTCTTGCCCATCGGGGGCCTGCGTTCAGTCACCACGGTGTCCGTGGTCGCTGCCTGCGAGTTCATGCGGTTTCCTCCATCGTTCGGTTCGCAGCGCCCTGCCCGGAGAGCAGCGAGATGACGGAGTCGTAGTCGATCTCGTGCGGGTACACCTCGCCGGTGACGGCCCCTTCGCTCAGCACGACCAGGCGGTCGCAGAGAGCGAGGAGCTCCTCGGTCTCGCTCGAGGTGACGACGACGGCGATGTCCTTCTTCGCCAACTCGCGGATGACCCGATGCACCTCTGCCTTCGCTCCGATGTCGATGCCGCGAGTCGGATCGTCGAGGAGGATCACTTTGGGGCCGAGCGACAGCCAGCGGCCGAGGAGCACCTTCTGCTGGTTCCCGCCGGAGAGCTCGTTGATGGCCTGGTCGGGGTTGGCGGCTTTGATGCGAAGTTCGTCCGAGAACTCACGGAACACCTGGTTCTGCGTCGTCCGACTGACGAAGCCGAACGTGGAGATGCTCTTGAGGATGGCGGCCGTCATGTTCTCTCTGATGCTGAGGCCCGGGAAGATGCCCTCCGTGCGCCGGTCCTCGGAGAGGTAGGAGATGCCCGCCGCGAGCGAGCTGGACGGGTTGGCTCGTTTGAGCGGACTGCCGTCGACGATCACTGTTCCGGAGTCCGGCTTCACGGCGCCGAAGATCGCCTTGCAGGTCTCCGTGCGGCCAGCGCCGAGCAGGCCGAGGAGGCCGACGATCTCGCCCTTGCGGACGTCGAAGGACACGTCGCGCACGCGGGTGCTCCAGTTGAGGTGCTGCACGGACAGGCCCACCTCGTGGGTGGAGATCGCTTCGACTCGCTTCCGCGCTGTTTCCTTGTCGAGCACGCCCTCCTCGAGGTCCACCCCGCCGAGCATGGCTTTGACGAGTGCCGGTCGGGGCAGATCGGATGGAGTGCTCTCGGTCACGAACGCGCCATCCCGCAACACGGTGAAGCGGTCGCACAGCTCGTACAGTTCCGACATGCGGTGACTGACGAAGAGGATGGCCGTTCCCTCGTCGCGAAGCTGCCGGATGACGGCGAACAGCGTCTCGATCTCGTAGCCGTTGAGCGCGGATGTGGGTTCGTCGAGGATGACGACCTTCGCGTCGAACGCCACGGAGCGCACGATCGCGACCATCTGCTGCATGCCGAGCCCGAGCTCGGAGATCTTCGCCTTCGGGTCGATGCGCAGCGCGTAGCGGTCGAGGATCTCCTTCACCTGGCTGACCGCGGCCCGCTTGTTGAGCAGTCCGGCCGTCCTGGGTTCCCTGCCGAGAAGGATGTTCTCGGCAACGGTCCGCTCCGGGATGAGGTTGACCTCCTGGTACACGGTGGCGATGCCAGCGTTCTGGGAGTCGAGCGGTCGCGCGAACCGCACGCTTTCTCCTTGGAGCAGCAGTTCGCCCTCATCTGGCTGGTGGAAGCCCGTGATGATCTTGATGAGTGTCGACTTGCCGGCGCCGTTCTCGCCGTTGAGGCCGTGCACTTCGCCGGCGTAGAGGTTGAGTGAGACCTCCTCGAGGGCACGCACGGCGCCGAAGGACTTGGTGATTCCGCGTGCTTGCAGCACGAGCGGCTTCTCAGGCATTGACGACCTCCTGAATCTCGTCGGCGTCAGCCGACTCAGTACGCCGCGCCGGAGTCGATTGCCTCCTGCGCGTTCTCGGTCGTGTAGAGGGCGTCCTTCATGATGATCTCCTGCGACACGGGCTCTCCCGCGAACCACGAGGTGAGGGCGTCGATGGCTGCGGGGCCGAAGCGCGGGTTGGTCTCGACGACGGCGAAGATGTTGCCGTTGACGATCTCGTTGACGGCGTCTGCCGTGCCATCGATCGACACGATCGAGACGTCGGCGCCTGGGTCCTTGCCGAAGTTCGTGAGCGCTGTGACGGCGCCGAGCGCCATCGTGTCGCTGTGCGTGTACACGGCAGTGATGTCGGAGTTCGCGGAGACGATCTGGCTCAGGACCTCCTGCGCTTCGCTCGTCGACCAGTTGCCGGTCTGCTGCGCGACGATCTCGAGGCCCTCGTGCTTGGCGATCTCCTCCGCGAAGCCCTCTGTCCGCAACGTCGCGACGTCGCTGCCAGGGGCACCCTGGATCTCGGCGATCTTCCCTTCACCGCCGGTCGCTTCCACGACGGCCTGCGCGGCCCGCACGCCCTGCTCGTAGAAGTCCGAGCCCAGGAACGTCAGGTAGTCGTCGCACGGCGTGCCCTCGGACTGCCGGTCGATGGTCACGACCGGGATGCCCTGCGCCTGGGCGTCCGCGAACGCACCCTGCAGACCCGTCGAGCTGATGGGTGCGACGATGAGCGCATCCACGCCCTGGTTGATCATCGACTGGATGTCGGTGAGCTGCTTGGCCTGGTCGCTGTTGGCGTTGGTGTAGACGAACTCCGCGCCGGCTTCTTCGACCGATTGGCGGACGGATTCCGTCTCGACGGCTCTGAACGGGTTCTGCTCGTTCTCCGACTGCGAGAAGCCGATGACCATCTCGGACATCTCGACGTCGCTCGGCGCGTCGTTCACGCAGGTCTCAGCCGATTCCGACTCGACGACCTGCGTGGCGCCGGTCGCGGCCGGGGCACCGCTGGCGCCCGCGCCGCTCTCGAGCGGGGCTGTGCAGGCGGTCAGGCCGAGCGCGGCCGCGGCGGCTGCAGCGAGGAAGATAAAACGACGTTGTTTCATGATGCTCCTAGTTCGGGTTCAGGTGCGTGCGGTTCACACGCGGTGGGGTTCGAGGGCCTCGAAGTCGAGGTCGATGCCGTGGCCGGGCGCGCTCGGCGCTGTGACGTGCCCATCGACGATGGGCATGGGGTCGGCCATGTAGGCCTCCAGGCTGAAACCGTGCGCTTCCATGTAGGTGCGGTTCGGGGCGGCGGCCAGCGCGTGGACGGTGAGGTCGTGCACGCCGTGGCTCGTCACCGGCAGGTTGTGCGCTTCAGCGAGCGAGGCGATCTTCCGGAAGACGGTGTATCCGCCGCAGTTCGTCACGTCCGGCTCCGGATAGCTGATGGCTTTGGCGGTGATCGCGGCCCGGAACTCGTGCAGCGTGTGCAGGTTTTCGCCACCGGCGATGGGGATGCCGCCTTCGCGGAGGATGCGCTGATGGCCGGGGAGGTCATCGGGGATCGTCGGTTCCTCGAGCCAGACGAGGTTGGAGGCGCGGAGTTCTCGCGCCGCGGCGATCGCCTGGTCTGCGCTCCATCGCATGTTCGCGTCGACCATGAGGGGGAAGCCGTCGCCCAGGTGGGCGCGCATCGCGGCGACCCGTTCGATATCCTCGCGCATGTGCTCGCGGCCGACCTTCATCTTGATGGCGCGAAACCCTGCGTCTTGGAAGCGGTCCGCTTGGTCGAGCAGCTGGTCGAGGCTGAACTGCAGGTCGATGCCGCCCGCGTAGACGGGAACCTTCGGGTTGTAGCCTCCGAAGATCTTCCAGAGGGGTTCGCCGACGCGGCGCCCGAGGAGGTCCCAGAGGGCGATATCGATTGCGGAGATAGCGGAGGTCTGGTGTCCGCCGCGACCCGCGTAGTGGAGTTGCCACCACAGCTTCTCCCAGAGCCGTTCGATGCAGGTCGCCTCTTCGCCGATGAGCGCGTGGGACATGTAGTCGCTGATCATGACGGCGACGGCGCGACCACCCGCGTTGACCGTGTACGTGTAGCCGAGGCCCTCAGCTCCGTCTTCGTCGCGGATGCGCACGGTGATGAGCTCGAAGTCGTTCATGTCGCCGTGCATGCTGTCGGTCAGCTTCACGGGCAGGGGTACTCGGTAGTGGTCCGCAACCACTGATTGGATCCTCGCCATTGGGGCCCTCTCGATCGGGTCTCGAAAACAGTCTAGAAAACCGGTTTCCTTCCGCAAACAGTGGCACCTGTTCGCAACCATGTCAAGCCCCGGGGAGGAGATCGTTGAGGTCGCCGTACCGGCTCCCGAGCGGACGCCACCTTGGTCGACGGCGGGCGGCCGACCGGATGTCGGAGCCCCCGCCTAGGCTGATCGCATGACGACGGCGACTTCCCTCGAGGGCACCTTCAACTTCCGAGACACGGGTGGCCTGCCGCTCGCGGCGGGCGGCACCACCGTGTCCGGCATCCTGTACCGCTCGGATGCGCTGAGCTCGCTCACGCCGAAAGGGCTCGAGGAGCTCGCGGCGAGCGACATCGGCACCATCGTCGATCTGCGCACGCCGGCGGAGCGTCAGATGGCGCCGGATCGCCTCCCCGCGAGCCGGCCCTTCGCGGTCGTGGAGCTGCCGCTGCTCGAGGGGGCCGTGACCGGGCTCGTGCAGCAGGGCCTTCAATCGGCCGCACAGGGCGGCGACCCGGAAGCCCGTGCGAAGGCGGTCGACGCGGCGCTCGCGCAGATCCCGTCGCTCGGCGAGCTGTACATCGGCATGCTCGAGCACGCGGCGGCTTCCTTCGCCGAACTCGCACGCCTCGTCGCCAACGCAACCGAGAACCCACCGACCGCGGTTCTCGTGCACTGCACGGCGGGGAAGGACCGCACGGGCATAGGCTCGGCGCTCCTGCTCGACGCGGTCGGGGTCGAACGCTCCGCGATCATCGACGACTACGCGTCGTCCGGGGCGAACCTCTCCGGCGAGTGGGCCGAGCGCATGTACGGCATGGTCGCGCAGTACGGCCTGCCCCTCACCGACAAGATCAAGGACCTCGTCGCGGCCACACCGCCTTCAGCTCTCGAGCGCGCGCTCGAATGGGTGGACGCGCAGGGTGGCTCGGCCGCGTATCTGCGGTCAGGCGGTCTCACCGGCGCGGAGCTCGTCGCGCTCAACGGGCGCCTCGCCCGCGCCTGAGCTCGCAGCATCCGGAAGAGGGGTGGTCAGCGGGACGGCGCGGCCGGCCGAGCGTTCCACGCCGATGCCAGTCGCGATGACGAGCACGAGACCCACGACCGGCAGCAGGCCGGGCACCTGGTGGAGGAGCAGCAGCCCGATGACGAGCGCGACGGCCGGCTCGAGGCTCGTGAGCGTTCCGTAGGCGGCCGCCGTGATGCGCCGCAGCGCTTGGATCTCGAGCATGAACGGCACCGTCGGCAGCAGCACCGCGAGGCCCAGACCCGCGAGCGCAGCCTCCCACGTGAGCAGCGGTATGGTGCTCGGCGCCGCGATGATGCTCGCGATGACGGCCGCCGCTGGAATCGACACGGCCAGGCCGCGCACCCCGCTGAGTTCGTCGCCCACACGCTGCGTGCAGAGGATGTAGACCGCCCAGCAGGCAGCGGCGGCGAGCGCGAAGAGCACGCCGATCGGATCGATGTTGCCCGTCCAGGGCTCCGTCAGCAGGACGACCCCGACCGCGGCGAGCAGCGGCCACAGCAGTGCCCTGCCGCGGCTGCGCACCACGGCGACCGCGAGTGGGCCGAGGAACTCGAGGGCGGCGGCCGTGCCGAGCGGGATGCGGTCGATCGCGAGCGTGAAGAGCAGCGTCATGCCAGAGGTCGCTGCGCCCAGCACGAGGCACGCGACGAAGCTGCTGCGCGTGAACCAGGAACGTCGCGGCCGGACGATGACGAGCACAAGCGCTGCCGCGAACACGAGACGGATCCATCCGGTGCCGAGCGGTCCGAGCTGCTCGAAGAGGCCGGTGCTGAGCGCCAGCCCCAGCTGAACGAACAGCATAGCGGAGACCGTCATGAGCGTGCCCGATCGGGCCGAGCCCGGGGAGGCGGGCGCAAGCGTGGGCGAGGTCATGGATTCAGGATGGCGTGCGCATGTGTCCGTGTCCACGCGAGTAAAGCGAACATATCGTTCGTGATCTGCGCACAATAGGTGGGTGGGTTGACCCACCTCGATCTTCGGAAGGAGGGCCCATGGAGACCCGAAGGCTCGAGTACCTCGTCGACCTGGACCGGCTCGGCTCGATGCGGGCCGTGGCGGACCAGCACCTGACGACGACGTCCGTCGTCTCACAGCAGCTCGCCCTCCTGCAGCAGGAGCTCGGCGCTCGCCTCCTGGAACGAGTAGGCCGCGGGGTGCGGCTGACCGCGGCAGGCGCTCGCCTCGCGAGACGCGCATCCGGGATCCTGGCCAGCCTCGACGAGGCGAGACGCGACTTCGACCCGGACTCCGAACCGCAGGGAACGCTGCGCGTCGCGGGTTTCGCGACGGCAGCCCGCGCGCTCTTCCCGATCATGCGGGAACTCGCCGCATCGCACCCCGGCGTGCGGCTCGTGCTCGAGGAGCAGGAACCGGACGAGGCGTTCGCCCTCGTCGACGCGGGCCGCATCGACCTCGCGCTCGTCTACGACTACACGCTCGCGCCGCTGCGCATCCCGCCCGGCTACGAGAGCGTGCGACTGTGGCATGGGGAATGGGGGATCGGCGTGCCGGACGAGGTCGCGGCCACCCTCCCCGGCGAAGGTCGCGAACCGATGCCGAACCGAGAGCTCATGCTCGCGCTCCAAGACCAGGAGTGGATCGGGAACTCCAGGAACAACGCCGACGAGATCGCCATCGGCGTGCTCGCGTCGCTCGCCGACTACGAGCCCAACGTCACCCACCAGTCCGACGACCTCGCCCTCGTGGAAGACCTCATCGCCGCGGACTTCGGGGTCGGCATGCTCCCCCTCACACGAGAGAAGCGCGACAACGTGCGGATCGTGCGGATGCAGGACCCGCCCATGCTCCGTGCATCCGCCGCCTACCTCCGCGGCACGGCGGAATGGCCGCTGCTGCGCCACGTCCTCGACCGTCTCACCGCGTCCTGACTCACCGCGTCCTGACTCACCGCGTCCCGTCTCGCCGCGTCCCGTCTTGCCGCGTCCCGTCTCGCCCCGTTCGCCACCGATCGACTCCAGACGAACTTCGGGATGGGAAAG
>JBQDTF010000011.1:0-203 GCA_052099095.1 Pseudoclavibacter sp. | reverse complement strand
TCGCTTCGTTCGGGGAAGTTTCCCGCAAGGAAGTGACTTTGCCAGCCCGAGACTTGCGACTGGTGGCGGCGAGGCGGATGAGGCCCCGCGCATCCGCCCTCGCGTGTGGGTGTGGTCCTGACCGGAGCCCGCGGTCGCCGACGCCGGTTTCGGGATGGGAAAGTCGCTTCGTTCGGGGAAGTTTCCCGCAAGGAAGTGACTTT
>JBQDTF010000010.1:0-124297 GCA_052099095.1 Pseudoclavibacter sp. | reverse complement strand
TCGTGAACCCCGTCGACGACGCGCTCATGGGCATCACCCACGTGCTGCGCGGCGAAGACCTGCTGTCTTCGACGCCGCGCCAGATCGCGCTCTACCATGCGCTCATCGACGTGGGAGTGGCCGAGTTCATCCCGCGCTTCGGCCACCTCCCGTATGTCATGGGCGAGGGCAACAAGAAGCTCTCGAAGCGCGACCCTGAGTCGAACCTCTTCCACCACCGCGACCGCGGCTTCCTGCCGGAGGGGCTCCTCAACTACCTGTCGCTGCTCGGCTGGTCGATCGCGGCTGACCGCGACGTGTTCACGATGGACGAGATGGTCGTCGCGTTCGATGTCGAGGACGTCAACCCGAACCCCGCGCGCTTCGACCTCACGAAGGCTGAGGCCATCAACGGCGAGCACATGCGGCTGCTCGCTGCCGACGACTTCGCGTCGCGTCTTGTGGCCCCGCTGCAGCTCGCCGGCGTGCTCTCGCTCGAGCCGACGGAGGCGCAGCTCGAGCTCCTCGGGCGTGCGGCGCCTCTCGTGCAGGAGCGCATGCAGCTCCTCGGCGAGGCCCCCGAGATGCTCGGCTTCCTCTTCGTGGATGCCGCCGACCTCGAGGTCGAGGACACGGCAGTCGGCTCGCTCAAGGGTGACGTGACGGGCGTGCTCGACGCATCCATCACGGCCCTCGATGCGCTCGATGGGCCAGAGGCGTGGACGACGGAGCGCATCGAGGCGGCTCTCCGCGGCGCACTCATCGATGGGCTCGGCCTGAAGCCACGCGTCGCGTTCGGCCCGATCCGGGTGGCGGTCTCCGGCCGCAAGATCTCTCCGCCCCTCTTCGAGTCGCTCGAGCTGCTCGGCCGTGAGCAGTCGCTTGCGCGCATCCGCTCGCTCGTCTCGCGGCTCGCCGAGTAGCCGCTCGAGCTGCCGCTGCCATTCCTCGTCTCGGGATGGGTTCCTCACCTCTGGATGGGTTCTTCTCCATCCCGAGGTGAGGAACCCATCCCGAAACTGTTTGGGGGTCGTGACGGGTGAGGGTAACCTAAGAGGATGCCCGCTCGGCTGAGCTGGCGGGCGTGAGACTCACGGAGGACTGCATGACCGAGGCGCTGGGTACGCACTACGACGTCGTCGTCATCGGGGGCGGCCCCGCTGGCCTGCAGGCCGCGCTGATCCTCGCCAGGCACCGCTATTCGACACTCGTGCTCGACGGCAACAGGCCACGGCACTCGGCGACGCTCGAGGCGCACGGCTTCCTGACGCGCGACCACACGGCCCCGAACGAGCTGCGCAGACTTGGGCGCGAGGACGTGGAGGCCTACGAGGACTCGGAGATCCAGTTCGCGCAGGTCACCAAGGTGCGCTCGCTCACCGAAGAGGAATCGGCGGGCGCGGAAGCATCGCAGGGTTCGGCCTTCCAGGGGTCGTTCGCCTTCGTGGCTGGCGCGGACAGCGGTGACCCGCGCGAGGTCGCGTCGCGTCGCCGCGGTGGGGTGCAGGTTCCGTACCGGTTCGCGGTCGAGGCGAAGGGCGTGCGCGGCACCCCGGCCCGTGCAGTGTTCGCTCGTTCTGTGGTCCTGGCGACCGGGCTCACCGAGGTGCTGCCTGCCCTCCCGATGCTGCGCGCGTTCTATGGCACGAGCATCCACAGCTGCGTCGAATGCGACGGATGGACGCAGCGAGACCGTCGCGTCTCCGTCATCGCGGCGCCGGGCGTGACCGACCTGTACGAGCGTGCCGTGCAGCTGACCAGATTCAGCCCCGCCCTCACCGTGTTCGCGGGGGAGGGGCAGCTCGGGGCGCTGCAGGAGCTGGACCTCGTCGAGCGCGGTGTTGTCGTCGAGACCCGCGAGGTTGCCGACGTCGAGGGCGGACCGGGAGGGGTGACGGGGGTGGCGCTCGCGGACGGGGACGTCGTGACGGCTGAAGCGGTCTTCGTGCGGCCGAACTACGTCGCGAAGCTCGATTTCGCGAGCGAGCTCGGCATCGAGTTCGACGGGCTTGGTCTCGTGGCGGCGGATGCGCAGGGCCGCACGAGCGTGCCGGGCATCTACGCGACGGGCGAGCTGACGGGCCCGGGCCCGCAGATGCTGATCGTCGCGGCTGGCAATGGGGCGCAGACGGGCATGGCCGTCGACCGGGATCTGCTCGGCATCTAGACCGAGATCGAACGCTCGGGCGACGCGCTGATTTGTTCAGCCTGCGGGAGTGCGCTATGCTCTCTGAGGCGCTTCGGTGCCAGTGGGGTATGGTGTAATTGGCAACACGGAGGTTTCTGGTACCTTTGTTCTTGGTTCGAGTCCAGGTACCCCAGCAAGTCTGAACTTCACAAAGTTCTTGGATATCACGAAAAGGCCCCGCTGAGCGGGGCCTTTCGCGTTTCCGCGCTCATGGCTGATGCGTGTGGTCCTCGCAGACGGAGCAGCGCAGGCTCAGCCCAGCCTCAGCGCAGGATGCGCGCGCTGGCGAGGGAGAACTGCGGCACCGCCTGCGTGGTGCCGAGCGCGAGGTTCGCGAGCACCTCGCCGACGGCTGGCGCGAACTTGAAGCCGTGCCCCGAGAAACCTGCGCCGATGACGATGGGGCCGGATCGGTCGAGGATGAACCCCGAGTCGGGAGTCGTCGTGTAGGTGCAGCTGATGTCGACTGCGGTTTCCGCGTCCGCTCCTGGGACCCATTGCCGAACGTATTCGCGGAGCTGCTCGAGCTGGTCGGGGTCTGCGGTGAAGCTCCGCTGGTCGGGGTCTGTGATCGGGCCGACGCCGTGCCAGCCGACCTTGATGCCCTCGCCCGGTGTGTGCATCCCGTAGATGCCGGACGGCCACCACTCGCCGCCGACGGCCGCGCTGCGGTGGTTGAATGAGGGGAGGAGTTCGGCTGCCGCGGCGTACTCCGACCGAACGCTGAAGTGTGCTGGCTGCTCTTGTGTGACGACGAGGCGCGGCAGGGGCAGGAGACTTCCGAGCAGCTTGTGTGTCCAAGCGCCGGCCGCGACGATGACCCGGCGGGCTGTGACTGACACCTGCTCGCCGTCGGCCGTTGACGCGGACACGTGAACTTTGTTGTCGGCGCGAGGGGTGATGTCGGTGGCGCGCAGTCCGTGACGCACGATCGCGCCGTGGGCGGCGGCCTGGCGGTGCAGCGCGGCGACGGTGCGGTCGGCGTGGAGGCGACCGCCGCGGGGGAAGAACCGAACGGTGTCGTCGAAGCGCAGGAGTGGCCAGCGTTCTTGTGCGACGTCGGCGGGCAGCTCCTCGGAGGTGAATGCTCCCTTCGGTGCGTCGTCGCTCCCGGGGAGTGCGGGCCGAGAACCACGGTCGATGAAGCCGATCTCTTCGAGCAGCACGTCACCCGCGTCATCCTCGAGCTCCCGCCAGAGCGTGTGTGCACGGTGCAGGAGCTCGAGGTAGTGGGGTTCAGCGTAGGCGGGGTTGAAGTTCCGGGTCGCGCCGTGGGAGGCGCCGTGCCGGTGGCCGGGCTCGTAGCGCTCGATGAGTGCGACGCTCACGCCGCCGCGTGCGAGGCTCCAGGCGGCGGATGCGCCCATGACCCCGCCGCCCACGACGACGACCTCGACGTCGATCTGCTCAGTTGGTGGCATGCCTGTCTCCCGGTTCTTGTCGACCCGTTGCTTCGGGACGTCGACGGACGGTATCAGCGGCTCTCAGCCCTGGAACCCGGACATCGCGCGGGGCGTCATCGGGGTACGCGGGGCTTCAGAGTTCCCGCGCCGCCAGAGCCGGCTGTGACTCCGGCTCCGGCTCCGGCTCTGGCTCCGGGGATGTGGATTCGCTGGACTGGTCGGCAGGCTCGGACGCGGGCTCCAGCCGCTGGTAGTCGCCGAACGCGTCGATCTTGGCACCCTGCTCGTGGAGCAGTGTGCTGATCTGCTCGATCTGCTCGGCGGTGAGGGGGCGGCGCCTGGCGCGCTCTCGGCGCACGAGGAGGTCGAGGAACTGCGCCTCGTCGGCGACGACAGCGGTGCGGTCTGCGGACGGAGTCAGGGAGGCGGCGTCCGTGTGGACGGTTGCGGTGGCTGTCGAGTAGAAGACGCAGGTGTCGATGGTGATCGTCTCGCCGAGGGCCTCCTCGGCGAAGTGCGCGAGGTGCGCGGCCTGCGTGAGCGCCTGCTTGCGCGGCGACGCGTCTCCGAGGTGGGTGATCACGCGCAGGGTCCCGTCCGCGGGCTGGTCCGATGCGTCTTCCGAGCCCGACGTGCGGTTCCCTACGATCCGCAGGGCGAAGGGCGGGCGCAGCGCGGAGTCGTCAACGAGGTTCGCGAAGGCGGGCTGGGTGTCGCTTGGGCGGACACCGTCGAAGATCACGCCGTCCCAGGTTCTGTGATCGATGAGGAGCGCGCCGGCATCGGTGAGCAGGACGTGGTCGAGCAGCACGACGTGACGATTCGTGCTCAAGCCTCGCTGGACGAGGATGAACGCGCGAGTCGCGAGCACGCCACTGAGGCCGAGCGTCGCGCTGGCCTGCAGGATCGCCTTCCGCGACACGAGCTCCGTCTCGATCGACCGTCTGGCTCGCTCCGTGAGGAAGTCGACGAGCGCACGGCGGTCTTGGAACGCAGTGTCATGCTCGGATGCAAGCTGTTCGAGCTTCGCCTCGGCCTCCTCCAGCGCAGTCTGCTTCTGCTGCTGGAAGTCCGCGTAAGCGTGCTCGGCTGCGGCATTGAGCGCCTTGCGCTCTGACTCGGCAGCGCTCTGTCGCTCGTCGAGCGTGGCCCGCCAGCGCTTGTTGCCACGGTTCCTGAGCACGAGAGCGATGATGCCTGCGATTGCCGCCCCGAGCACGAAGCTGAGCGCAACCCACCCCTGAGTTTCCATGCGATCAGTACAGCACCGGCCACCGACATTGGCGGGCAGCGCCGTGCGGGGAGTCCACGCTCGAGGTATCGGACGGGGAGTTTGACGGGGAGTTTTCCTCGCGAATCCCCGGGGCGAGGTTGAGAGGAGCACTTCACTAGGCTGGCGTGAACCCGATTCCCCCAAGAGAGGATCCATCGTGCGAGTACTTGTCACCAGCTCCCGGAACACGTTTGCGCTCGACATCATCCGCAAGCTCGGCAGCACTGGCCACACGGTGTTCGCAAGCGACACGTACGAGGGGGCGATCGGGAACCACTCCCGCTATCTCGCGGGTCACACGGTGACGAACTCACCGCGATTCAACACCGATGAGTTCATCCAGGACCTCGTGAACATCGCTGACGAGCACAAGATCGACGTCATCATCCCGACGTTCGAGGAAGCCTTCTATCTCGCGGCTCGCGCTCACGAGCTGCCGGACGGCACGAGCGTCTTCACGGGCGGGTTCGAGCAGCTCGCGCGCCTGCACGACAAGGCCAGCTTCAAGCGCCTCGCGGTTGAGGCCGGCGTGCCCGTCCCTGAGACGATCGTGGCGAACAGCCCAGAGGAGCTGCAGGCGGCAATCGACAAGTACCCGAAGTTCTTCGCGCGCGCCGCATTCTCGCGCGGTGGCGTCGGGCTGCTCACGAACACGGGGCCGCTCGCGGGCAAGATGTCCGTCGATGAGGCCGTGCCGACGCCCGACCAGCCGTGGCTCGTGCAGCCCTTCGTGGATGGCCCCATGATCTGCACCTACAGCATCGTCGTCGACGGTCGCGTGACGGCGCACTGCACCTATCGCGCGCCCGAGCAGTGGGCGCACAGCACCGGCATCTCGTTCCTCGCGATCGACAGCACGGAGACGCTCGAGTACACGCAGAAGCTCGTCGATACCCTCGACCCGAACTACACGGGGCAGCTGTCGTTCGACTTCGTCGACAACGACGGGGGCCTGTTCGCGATCGAGTGCAACCCACGTCCCACGAGCGGCGTCATCCTCCTCGAAGCGGAGGAAGTGTCAGCGGCGTTCCAGGGCACCAACCCTGAGCCGTTCGTCGTGGCGCCCGGCGTCGAGCGCCAGGTGAAGCTGGCGGTGCTCGCCGACGCCTTCGCCGAGCCCATCAAGCACCTCCCGAAGTCGCTCCACGACCTGCTGCACGTGCGCGACGTCGGCGCGGGCTGGCACGACGAGCTCGCGATGCTGTGGAGCCCGGCGACGATCGTGCACGGCGCGCAGCTCTCGCACGGCGAGCGCACGGAGCTGCTCGCGGCTCTCGGCGCGGACATCGTGTGGAACGGCGAGCCCATCGAGGGGATGCTCCCGGAAGATCTCGAGGCGCTCGAGGCGGTGCACGCGCAGCGTGTCTGAGCGGCCGCTTCTCGGCTCGTCGAACGGCGGCTCAGGCGGCCGGGTGCTCGGCTCCCTCAGCGAGGCGCCGCGCGTGCCGGTGCTCGCGGATGGACAGATAGAGCCGGTGCGCGAAGATCACGAACGCGAGCCACGCGGCGCCGAGGACCCAGCCGGCGAGCACATCCGTGAACCAGTGGTGACCGAGGTAGACGCGGGACAGGCCCACGGTGAGCGCGAAGAGCACGGCACCGAGCGCGATGAGCACTCGCGCGCGTCTCGTCTGCCGTCGCAGGATGAGCAGGTAGGCGATGACGCCCACGACGGCGACGGCGTTGAGCGTGTGGCCGCTGGGGAACGAGGCGGAGTGCTCATAGGGTGGCACCGCTTCTGACTGATCCGGGCGGACTCGGCCGATGAGGTTCTTCCCGGCGACGGTCATGAGGAGCGAGCCGCCGCCCGCGGCGACGATGAGGATGACCGGCGTCCACGACCTGCGCCGGATCGAGAGCACCAGCAGCGTGATGATCGCGATGACGGGCATTCCGATCTGCCCGGCGATGTCGGTATATCCGGTGATGATGGTGTCGGCTGCGGGGGAGCGCAGGGTGATCGCGTAGTCGAGCAGCGGCTGATCGAGCCCGGCGACTCCGTCGCGGTCGGTCACGCTCTCGTAGATCTCGGCGGCCAGGGCGCTGAGCCCGATGACGATGGCCAGGCCGATCGCGAGCAGCAGGATGAGCGCGCTGTTCGGGCCGACTTTCTCGCCGACGACCTGCACGCCTCTCTCGACGGCACGCCCTGCCTTCGACCGGGGCGGCCTCGGGGCGCGGTTGTCGATGGTGGTGTCCTGGGCGAGCTCGCCTTGGACTCCCTGGGTGGTGTCGTCGGAGTGGGGCACGGGGTCTAACCTAGGCTGTCCGCGCTCCGGGACCATGGGCGTGCACCGTGACGCAGAGCCGCTGGAGGGCGAAGCGATGCGCTTCGCCCTCCGATCGCCAGCTTCGAGGAGTCAGTGCTCGTCGTAGTGGTCGCCGTGCAGGGCGTGCTTGTGGCCGTCGTGGAGGTAGTCGACGTGGTCGTCGTGCTGCACTGCCTCGTGGCCGCAGTTCGAGCCGTGCGCGTGCTCTTCGATGGTGTGCTCGGCGTGCGTGTCTGTGGTGGTCATGTGTGTCGCTCCTCGGGTTCGGGTGGATTCCGGACGTCAGTCCAGCACGTCGGGCCCGGGCGCGAGCGCAGTTGTGAGCAATCGGCGTCGAGGTGGGACACGGCCTCGTCTAGTTCGAGAAGAGCCCGACGACGCGGTTCTGCTCGAGGATCGCGTGCGCGTAGCCGTCGAGGAACTCTTCGCGCGTGGGGGTTCCCTCGACGTGGTGGTCGAGCGCGTAGACGGTGAAGAAGTAGTGGTGGTCGCCGTGCCCGGCCGGGGGACGCGGACCCATGTACTCCGTCTTGCCTGCGCTGTTCGCGCCGATGCGCACGTTCTCGCCGTGCACGCCGACGGTTCCGTCGTTGGCCGGGAGGCCGTACACGACCCAGTGGGTGAAGCCGAGGGGCAGGGGCGCATCCGGGTCGTGCACGATGAGCGCGAGCTCGACGGCTTCGGCGGGCACGCCGGTGATCTCGAGGCGCGGGGTCACGTTCCCGCCGTCTGCCGTGAATTCGTCCGCCAGCCGGGTGCGGGGCTCGAAGTCTGGGCTGCTGATCTTGAGGTCGGCGATGTTGAGTGGCATGAGAGTCCTCTGCGTTCGGGGGAGGGATGGTCGTGCGGCGGCCACTGTTCTGGCCGCGCGAGCACGCGTGCGGGTGCCCAGTCTGGCAAGGCAGCCTCCGAAGTTCCTCGGGCCTTCGGGTAACGTTGCACCCCGTTTGCCTTCCCTCGAGAGAAACGGACGATGCCCGCGCCATGAGCTCACAGGACACCCCACCCTCCTCGTTCGGTCCGCAACGGCGGCCGGTGACCCGCATCCTCCGCGAGGTGATCGACCCGGATCCGGTGCATCCGGCGCTCGTGCCCGGCATCGGCGTCGAGCAGACGGGTCGTTCGTTCCGCACGAACTGGTCGGTCTTCGGTATCGCAGGCGCGGGCGTCGTCGCGGTCATCGCGTGGGCTCTCCTCTCGCCTGACAGCCTCTCCTCCGTGGGTACGGCGTCGCTCGACTGGGTGACGGGCAGCTTCGGCTGGCTGTTCTCGGTGCTCACGATCGCGGTCGCCGTGTTCATGCTCGTCGTCGGCTACGGCAGGACGGGTGGCGTCCGGCTGGGCGCCGACGACGAGAAGCCCGAGTTCTCCATGGTGTCGTGGATAGCGATGCTCTTCTCCGCCGGCATCGGCATCGGGCTCCTCTTCTACGGGCCGATGGAACCGCTCACCTACTTCCTCGCACCACCGCACGGCTTCGACGTCGAGTCGGGGACGGTGGATGCGATGCACACGGCGCTCGCGCAGACCGTGCTGCACTGGGGGCCGATGGCGTGGGCCTACTACGCCCTGGTCGGCGGGGCGATCGCCTACGCGTCCTATCGTCGCGGCCGGGCGCCGCTCATCTCGGCACTGTTCGAGTCGGTGTTCTCGCAGCGCACCCAGGGCTGGTTCGGGCCGATCATCGACGTCTTCGCGATCCTCGTGACGCTCTTCGGCACAGCCGTCTCGTTGGGGATCGGAGCGCTGCAGATCGCATCCGGCGTGCAGGTCGTGACGGGTATCGGAGAGCTCGGAAACGGGTTCCTGATCGCGACGATCGCGGTGCTCACCGCCCTGTTCATCCTGTCGGCCGTCTCCGGGGTCAAGCGCGGTATCCGGATGCTCTCCCACGTCAACATGGTCGTCGCGGGGCTGCTCGGGGTGTTCGTCTTCATCGCGGGGCCGACGCTGCTGCTCCTGAACCTGATCCCCGCATCCGGTGTCGCGTTCTTCGGCGAGCTCGGCACGATGCTCATGCGCAACACCGAGATGGACGGCGACACCGAGGCGTTCATGCAGGCGTGGACGACCTACTACTGGGCATGGTGGGTGTCGTGGACCCCGTTCGTGGGTCTCTTCATCGCGAAGATCTCGCGCGGTCGCACGCTGCGCCAGTACGTGACGGTGGTCATCGTGGTGCCTTCGATCATCTGCATGCTCTGGTTCGGGGTCGTCGGCGGCACGAGCATGTGGATGGAGTCGCAGGGCGTGCCGATCAGCGAGGCCGGCTCGCCGGAGCTCATGCTGTTCGCGCTGCTGCAGGAGCTGCCCCTTGGGCTCATCACGAGCCTCGTCGCTCTCGTGTCGATCGTGATCTTCTTCGTCACTTCCGCTGACTCGGCATCGATGGTCATGGGGTCGATGAGCCAGCAGGGCAAGCCGGTGCCGTCGCGTTGGGTGACGATCTTCTGGGGCCTCATGCTGGGGCTCATCGCCGCCTCGCTGCTGCTTGCTGGCGGGCGGGATGCGCTGTCCGGGCTGCAGGCGATCATGGTCGTCACGGCGCTGCCGTTCGCGTTCGTCGTGATGGGCATCATGTGGGCGTGGGCGAAGGACCTGCGCATGGACCCGTACATGATGCGCCGCCGGTACGCGAAGGAGGCCATCGATGAGGGGGTCCGCGCCGGCATTGCCGAGCACGGGGACGACTTCGTCTTCGGGGCGAGCGTCGTGGAGTCCGAGCATGGCGCAGGCGCCTGGCTCGACTCTGAGGACCCTTCGCTCACCGAGTGGTACACGGATGCGACGACGGGGATGCTCGACGTCGTGAAGCCGGACGACGCTGATGCCGACAACGACGGCGACCGGGGCCGTGTCGGAGTCTGACGCGACCGCATCCCGGAAGCTCGGCGTCGTGGCATGCTCTCTTCTGACATTGCCTGCCAGGACGCGCCCCGTGAGGGCGGGCCTGCCCACATGAAGGAGTCCCCATGACCGAACGCACGAACATCTCCTCCGGTTCGCCCTACGAGGCGACGGTCGGCTACTCGCGGGCCGTGAAGGTCGGCAACCAGGTCTTCGTGGCCGGCACGACGGCGCCGGGTGTCGACGCCGAGGAGCAGGCGAGGGAGATCTTCGAGCGCATCGGCGCCGCGCTCGAGCAGGCCGGCGCCAGTCTGGCTGACGTCGTGCGCACGCGCGTGTTCCTCGTCGACATCGAGCGCGACTTCGACGCCGTCGGCGCGGTGCACGGCGCGGTCTTCGGTGACATCCGCCCGGCGTGTGCGTTCATCGGCACCGCTGGCCTCGTCGCGAAAGATCTCCTGCTCGAGGTCGAGGTCGACGCGGTCATCAGCGAGTAGCGAGCCAGCACGTTTCGCGCGGGGTCGGTACCGGCCCCGCGGTTGCTGTATCCCTGCGCGCTACGGCCGAATCGTGCTCTCGACGAGTGTCGCGGCGCCCAGCAGTTCGGGGATGCGCGCTGCGAGTCCACGGCGCGGCAGTCGGTTCAGCGCGGGGGCGGCACCCGGGAGCGCATGTTCGCGGCCGCGAACGAGCGCTCGGATCGCGTTCAGCAGCACCAGGGGGTGCGACTCGAGGGCCGAGTGGCCGTTCTCGATGTGCACGAGCACCGCATCCTGCGCTGTCGCGGCGACGCCTCTGGCTATGGGCGGCGGGGTGCGCAGATCGCGCGTGCCGACGAGCAGCACGAGCGGCCACGTGAACCTGGGCGTCTCGGCCCGGAGGTCGAACGGTTCGCCCGCGAACGCCGGGAAGAGGTCGGCGATCTCCGAGTAGGTGAGGGCGGGATCGAGGGGGAGCCCGTCGGGGGTGCCACCGTAGCCGAGCTCGCGGAAGCCGATGACGCCGGCCAGGTCGAACTCGTAGATGCCGGGGAAGCGTGCGATCGATCGGTCGCGGGTCGCGTACAGCTGGAGAGCGCTCCAGGCGGCCGTGTGCGCATGGTTGGCGCGTTGGCGGAGCACTGGGAGGAGCAGCTCGTCGCCGCCGAGCTCGTACGCGGCCCTGGCCACGTCGAGCAGTACACGCGAGTCGACGCCCTGGTCGATGAGCGCGTGCGTCGCTTCGGCCGCCGCAGTGTCGGCGTGCCAGAACAGCTCGCGCACTGTGTGGCGTTCCAAGCTGAGGGACTCCGCCGACTGGAGGGCCGAGTCGAGCAGCATGCCGGCGACACGATCCGGGTAGCGGGCGCCGAACGCTGCGGCGAGGTACGTTCCGTACGAGGCGCCGACGAGGTGCGCCTCTTGGATGCCCTCGTGGTCGAGCACGGCCGCGATGTCGTCGATGACTGCGCTGATGCGCATCGCCGAGGTCGGCAGGTCCCGCCCCCGCACATCGGTGCGCGAGAAGCCGATGCCGCGGTGCTCGACCATGACGACGTCGAGGCCCCCCTGAGCGGCTCGCCTGCGGAAGCCCACGTAGGGGAGCAGGGAACCGAGGCCGGGTCCGCCTGGAATCACGACGACAGGAGTGGATGACCGGGGTCCGGTCCGCACGTAGCTCAGGTCGAACTCGGGCGTCGTCGCCGTTGCCGGGCGGCGCAGGCGACGCGCGTGCCTGTCGGCGAGCTGCGGAGGGATCTGCGGGGCCACGCGCTTCAAGCTAGCAGTGCCGTGATGCACCGCTACTGGGGGTTCGCGGCTGCGCTCTCAGGGGCGTGGTCGGGTCTTGTGGCGTCGCGCCATCAGCGAGCCGATGACCACGGTTGCGACGACGGCGACGAGCCAGACCCATCCGTTGGTCTGGTTGCCGGCGAAGCCGAGCTGGGAGGACTCGCAGGCGGTCAGGGCCGGGTCGATGGCGTCGTAGCAGGTGGTGGACGTGTAGACCGGTGCCAGGGCGAGCGAGATCAGGATCACGATGATGGTCGTCCAGAGCCAGATGCGCGCCGTGGATCGTGGGCGCAGGAACGGAGGAGTCATGCGTGTTCGGCCCCAGCATCCCCTGGACGGCGACCCTCGGCGCGCGATGCGCGCTGCGTCCGGATGAAGCGCAGCACCACGACCACGATGAACGGCGTCGCGATCGCTGCCCCCACAGCCCTCAGCCAGGATGCGAAGCTCGTCGGGAGCCCGACCGCGGAGCTCCTCGCCTCGAGACACGTCTCGGGGCTATCCCCGAGCCGCCCGCAGTATTCCTCGAGAGCGAGCGGAAAGAACAGCCACGTCGCGAGGCCCGCGAGGAGCAGCGCGACGATACTCGCGACGATCCACATGCGAATGGTTCGGGCCCGCTCATCGAGAGTCATGCGTCATGTCTAACGCATGCACGTTGCCGCCGTCGCCTACCCGGTCTTGAAGCCGCCGTTGCTCGTGAGGATCTGCCCGTTGATCCAGGCGCCAGGCGTCGACAGCAGGAAACGCACGAGGTTGCTGGTGTCTTCGGCAGTTCCGAGGCGACCGGCTGGTGTCGCCTCAGTGCACCAGGCGCGCGTCTCGTCGTCCATCCATCCGGTGTCGACCGGGCCGGGGTTGATGACGTTGGCGCGGACGCCGCGATCGGCGAGTTCGACAGCGGCCGCCGTCACGATGCGGTCGAGCGCGCCCTTGCTTGCACCGTACGGGAGGTTGTCGACCGTGTGGTCGCTCGTGAGTGCGACGATCCGCGCACGGGCCGTCCCTGGATCGGACACGATGGGCAGCTGCTCCGCGAAGGCCTTGATCAGCAGCCACGTCGCGCGGGCGTTGACGGCGAAGTGGCGGTCCCAGCTGTCGAGGTCGGTGGTCAGTATCGAGCTGTCGACCGACTCTGCGTGTGACATCACGAGGGCGGAGAGGGGGCCGAGCGCTCGGGCTTCGCGGACGATCCTGGCCGGGGCGGCGGGGTCGCTCAGGTCTTCCTCGATGAGTTCGACGGATGCGCCGAGTTCGCGGCAGAGATCGGCCACGGCCCGCGGGTCGTCGGCCGACCGCTCGAGACCGATCCGGTCGTCGTACGGCTGCCAGGAGTTGAGGGCGAGGTTCCACCCGTCTCGGGCGAGGCCGATCGCCAGCGCGGCGCCGATCGAGCGCCTGCGGCCCACGCCCGTGATGAGCGCGACGTTCGGGTCTTCTGCATCGGTCATGCATCCACCGTACGAGACGTCACGGTCGCACGGGCTCCGCGCCGGCGGGAGCTCGCGTGCGCTGGCGGGCTCAGCTGCGCGGTGCCTCGACCTCGATGAAGGCGATGTCGGGCGTGGCTCCTGCCTCGTCGGCGGTGACCTGACCTGGGGCTGGTTCGATCCAGACGGCCGATTCGGGGGTGACGAGTGCGGCTGTCCCAGCGGGTGATGGGCCGGGCAAGTCGACGAAACCGCCGCCGGCGCGGACGGCGGCGAGCAGGTGCGAGCGGAGGCTGGCGATCGAGGTGCCGCCGGCAACGTAGTCGTTGCCGTTGATGTGCACTAGGTAGTCCATGGTCTCCTCGGGTTGGCTCCGTGGCGCGGCGCTCGTGGAAGGCACACCCAACTCCGCATCGGGTGCCAGAGCAATGGCATTGACAGGCTGGGCGTGCGTCCGGTACGCGTGCCTGGGAGATTAGGTCTAGGCATAGGGAAAGCGCGCGCCGCGTGCGACACTCAGAGGACTTCGGTTCCCCCTGCCCCTTCGTTCATCCGTTCGGGGCGCACACCGAGTGGTCGAGACGGGTACGTCGCCTTGGTTTCTCACAACCCAGAGGTGACCTCATGGGATTCATGTACTACGGCAGTCAGGGCCACGAGCTCGAAATCGACGACCGGCCCCTCGTTCACCTGAAGATCGCCCTGCTGAGCATGCTCCGGGCAGGCCACAGCGTCGCCTTCTCCATGTCGCGCCCGGCGGGCCAGGGGAGCGGGCGTGAGACGCTCTGGATCAGTCCGGCCACCGACCTGCGGTTCCGTTTTATCGGGGGCAGGCTGCCGGCGATCAACGACCAGTGGGTGCGGGCCATCATCGGGTCAGCCAGCTCTCCAGCGGGGATGCGGATCTGCCAGGAGCCGTCCCGGGCTGACACGCTCGTCGGCTAGTAAGCCTGAAGACGCTGCTGCGCATCTGCGCATCTGCGCATCTGCGGATCTACGCATCTGCGCATCTGTGCGCTCCAGCGCGCGTCACGGCTCTGTGTCGTCGTCGCTCGCGGAACGCTCTAGGCTCTGAGCTGTGAATGCGAGCGCAGACGAAGCAGGCCAGCAGTCGGAGCTCATGCTCCGCGTCCGTGAGGCGTACCTGCGCACGAGGGAGCTGCGCTCGCGGCTCGGAGCCCTGCGCAGCGAGGAGCTGCATCTGCCCGACTCGCTCTCGCTGTCCCTCTCGGAGCGCGCGGAGCGCCAGGCGTCCGACCGTGAGCGCCTGGAAGCGGAGCGCGCCACCAAGCTGGAACTCGACGCCGCCGAGCAGGCGCTCAGCGACGCCGAGGCGGCGGTCCAGGATTCGCTGAACGGCAACGGCGACGAGTGGATGCGCGGGGCCGCTACGAGCTGATGGGCTCGGGCTTCGGCCGAGCGCGGCCCCGCTACTCGACTACTCGACCCCGCACCATTCGGCGATGAAGAGCGCGATCGACTTCGTGATGCGGCGAACCGACTCGAGGTTCACGCGCTCGTCGTAGCCGTGGATGGCTTCTGAGATGGGCCCGTAGACGAGCGCCGGGGTGTCGGCGTACTGCACGAAGACACGGCCGTCGAGGTAGCCGGGGGTGACGAACGACTCGAGCTTCGCTCCTCCGAAGGCCGCGCTGTGGCTTCGCTCGAGCGCCTGCTCTGCGGCGCCGCCCTCTTCGAGGACGTAGCCCTCGGCGTAGAAGCCCGTCTTGGTGGCCGTCGTGACGATGGGGTTGCCGTTGCCGTCTGCCGTCACGGCTGCGAGTGCATCCGTGATCTCGGCCCAGGCCGAATCGGCGGTGATGTCGGGGTACAGGGCGACGCGCACATCGACCTCGCACCATGCCGGCACGCTCGAGCCCCAGTCGCCGCCCTGGATCTTGCCGACGTTGAAGTTGATGGGGTGGTCGAGGTTCTCGAAGTAGCGGTGCTCGCCCTGCTGGGAGTTCCATTCGGCTTCGAGCTTCCGCAGCTCGCCGACGACGTAGTAGGCGGCGTCGATGGCGTTGAAGCCCGCCTGCATCTCGCGGGGGTGGGTCGGCTTGCCGTCGACCCGCAGGCGCAACCAGATGACTCCGGTGTTGGCGCGCACGAGCATGTCCTCTTCGGGCTCGGGGATGAGGACGGCGTCGGCCGTGTATCCGCGCAGGTGCGTCGACAGCGAGCCGTTGCCGGTGCATTCCTCTTCCACGACGGACTCGAAGTGGATGCGGCCGGTCGGGGTGAGACCCGCGGCCCGCACGGCGTCGAACGCGTAGAGGTTGGCGACGAGCCCCGCCTTCATGTCGCCGCTGCCGCGGCCGTAGAGCCAGCCGTCTCGAACGGTGGCATCCCAGGGCGAGCGTGCCCATTGGCTCTCCGGGCCCTCGGGGACGACGTCGATGTGGCCGTTGAGGATGAGCGAGTTCCCTCGCTCCGCGGCGGGTGTGAAGGTGCCGACGACGTTCTCGAGGCCCTCGTAGGAGATCTCGATGGCGCCGGCACCTGGGTGGTCGGCCAGTTCGATCGGGTCGAGCTGCCAGCGGTCCATGGCGAGTCCTCGTCCGGCCATGGCGCCGTAGAGCAGGTCCTGCGCCGAGGACTCGTTGGCGCGCAGCGAGGGGTGCCGCACGAGCTCCTGGGTGAAGGCGGTCTGCTGGTCGAAGGCGGCGTCGACGGCGGCGAGGATGCGCGTGCGCTGCTCCTCGGTGAGGGTGCTGGAGCTTGCCGCTGCTCCGCTGGCCGCGGGGGTGGCTGGGGCTGAAGTGGTCATAGGGGGTCCTGCCTTCGCGTGGTGTGTGTGCGTGTGTGCTCGTGGGCGTCGGCGCCCGGAGCGTGGAGGAGTGGGCGTGTCGTGGTTCCTGGACTGCCTAGGAGGCGGCTTCGTCGATCTCGACGATGTCGTCGCGGAGTCGCATCCGCTCGCCGAAGGCGCCGCCGACGACGGTGATGAGGCAGATGCCGATGAGGACGAGCACGGCGGGCCAGGATGAGCCGTCGCCGACGGTGATGAGGGCGGTCGCGACGAGGGGGAGGAACCCGCTGATGGCACCGGCGAGGTTGTAGCCGAGGGAGACGCCGCTGTAGCGGAGGCGGGGCGGGAAGAGCTCGGCGAGGAGGGCCCCGGTGACGGCGTAGGAGAGGGTGATGAGGGCGATGCCGATGCTGACGGCGACGGTGATGCCGACGGGGCTCTCGGTGTCGATGAGCCAGAAGAGGGGGAAGGCCGCGATGGCGGTCGCGAGTCCGCCGACGACGGTCATTCGTCCCGGACCGAAGCGTTCGGCGAGGCGTCCGGCGAAGATCGTAACGCCGATCTGGAGGACCGCCGCGATGAGGGTCGCGTTGACCATGACCTGCCGGTCGACTTCGAGGACGTTGGTGCCGTAGGAGACCACGAAGGTCGTCATCATGTAGAAGCCTCCGACGCCGAGCATGGCAGCTGCGACGGCGACGAGGAGTCGGAGCCCCGACTTGCGGAAGAGCTCGACGACGGGCACCTTGACCTGCTCACCGGCGGCGGCGAGTTCCTGGAAGACCGGGGACTCTTCGACCTTGAGGCGAATGTAGAGGGCGATGCCGAGGAGGGGGAAGGCGAGGAGGAACGGGAGGCGCCAACCCCAGGCGTCGAAGACCTCTGGCGGCATCATGAGCACGAGGGCGAAGGCTCCGGATGAGACGAGGGTGCCCACCGGGGAGCCGATCTGCACGAGGGCCGCGAAGCGGCCGCGCATGTTCTCTGGGGAGTGTTCGATGGCGATGGTGGTCGCACCGCCCCATTCGCCGCCGACCGCGAAGCCCTGCACGAGCCGCAGGACGGCGAGCATGACGGGCGCCGCGATGCCGACTGCGAGGTAGTCGGGAAGGATGCCGATGAGGCCGGTCGCGCATCCGATCATCACGATGGTGGTGAGGAGTGCCGGGCGTCGGCCGTAGCGATCGCCGATCCAGCCGAAGACGACGGCGCCGATCGGGCGGGCCGCGAAGCCGACGCCGAAGGTCGCGAAGGCGGCGAGCGTCGCGCCGGCCGGGTCGAGGTCTGTGAAGAAGAGCCGGTTGAAGACGAGGGCTGCGGCGGTGCCGAAGAGGAAGTAGTCGTACCACTCGAGGGCGGTGCCGACGAAGGCCGCGAAGGCGATGCGCCTGGCGTCCTTGAGGCTGACCTTCGGCGGGCTGGACGCGGGGCTTGGCGCCGGGCTTGGGGTTGAGGGCTGGGTGTCGTGGGACATGGTGGCTCCGATGGTGGGGGATGTGCCTGCATGTAAACCTGCACGTCTGCGGTGACGTTGGATACCTATGGAACCCCGGAATGACGGGCCCAGGCAATCGCCAGACCCACTCGATCCCGAGGATAGGATGGGCAAATGCCCAATGTGAGTGGTGTTCCAGCCCGTGGATGACGCGCCTGTTTCGTCGACGTTGCAGCGCGGTATCCGATCGTGCCTCGCTGACCTTGATGAGATCACGACGCTGTACGTGAGTCAGGTGCGCACGCTGACTGGCTACGTTGAGTCGGTGATCGCGGAGCGCGACGTGCACAGCACGGCGTTCACGACGTTGGGGCTCATGTTCCGACAGCTCGGCGGGGAGCGACTCGAGGATGAGCTGCGGGCGCATTCGCGGGCCATCGGTCGGAAGCGTGTTCGCCAGGGGGTGCCGCTCGAGTCGTTGCTGCGGGCGGTGCGCATGGACTTCAGGTTCATCTGGCAGGCGCTGAACGACCGGCTGCCTGGGGAGACGGACAGGTTGTCCGACGATGTGGTTGCCATCTGGGAGGTTGTCGAGGCGCACACGACGAGCGTGCAGTCGGGGTACATGCTCGAGCTGGGCCAGGTGAAGGCGGAGCTCGAGCAGGAGCAGGCGTTCCTGCTGCGTCGCCTGCTGCGGGGTGGTGTCGACGATTCGCAGCTGCACGTGCAGGCGGCGGAGGCGCTCGAGATTCCGCTGACGGGGCCGTATTGGGTTGCGGTTGCGCACCAGGATGCTGCGGTCGGGTTTGCGGCGGAGATTCGGTCGGTGATCCCGGCCGCCGTGTGCCTGCGGCTCGATGGGGTGGAGTTCGCGGTCGTCGCCGGCGCCGGTGCCGGTTCTGGTGTTGGTGTTGGTGCTGGCGTGGGTGTCGATGTGCAGGGGGCGCTCGCGGGGATGCAGGTGGGGGTTTCGCAGGCGGCGGCGACGCTGTCGTCGTTGAGTGCGATGTGGGAGTTGGCGAGTGAGTTGGCCGAGTTCGCTGTGCCCGGTGAGGCTGCGCTGCTTGCTCGGCATTGGCCGAGCCTTGTCGTGCGGAGGCTCGGGCTTGTGGCGTCGAGCCTTGCCGATGATGCGTTGAGGGATTTCGTCGACCTGCCTTCGTCGGAGCGGGCTCTTCTGGTGGAGGCTGTGGAGGTCTACATGGCTTCTGGTTCGGCGTCGCGGGCGGCGAAGGCGCTGTTCTGTCATCGGAACACGATCATGAATCGGCTGGCGAAGTTCGCGTCGGTGACGGGGCTCGACCCGACGGTGCCCGACGATGCGGCGACCGTCAAGATGGTGCTGGCTGCGGCGAGGAGTGCACCGGAGCGGCCCTTCTAGTTCGGGCGCGGGCGCGTTCGTGGGTTTCGGGCCCTGTGGTTTCGAGTTCCTGCGGTTCTGTTCAGGTTGTGCGGTTCCTGTCGGGTCGGGCCGCGTCGGCGCGTTGGTGGACGCGTCGTCGTGGGTTTCGGCGTCTGACGTAGTGCGCGACGACGGCGACGACTCTCCATCTGCCGTCTCGGCCGTGGGCGACGTTGAGTCTCCCGCGGTGCACTTCGTGGTGGTGGAATGAGCACAGGAGGATGCCGTGATTGACGTCGGTCGGTCCACCGTCGCTCCAGGGCACCGCGTGATGCGTTTCGCACCATCTCACCGGTGCCCGGCATCCGGGCGCTCTGCAGTGCCGGTCTCGGGTGAAGATCGCTCGCCGCTGCGCCGTGCTGAAGAGCCGGCGGCGCCTGCCGAGGTCGAGGATCTCCCCGTCTGCTCGCTGGGTTGCGACGCGGACGAACCCGTCGCACATGAGCTTCGCCGCGAACGATGCCGGCACGGGTTCGCCGGTGTGCTCGCAGTGCGGCACCTCATCGGGCCGCGTGGCGTTCCCCGCGAGTCCAGCGTCGGTCGTCACGACGACAACTGTGGGAGCTTCCCCGCCGATGCGGGGCGCGTCGGGTGACTCGGCGTAGCACTGCAGCATCGAAGCGAGCGCATCGATGCGCCGCTGCGGAGCCGTCCGAGTGTCTTCGATTGGGACCTCGCTGTTGCTGGCCTCATCGACCCCTCCGCGTGAGGCTCCCTCAGAACCGAACGCAGGCGCGTTCGGTTCCCCGCAGGCTGGGGCTGGGGCTGGGGCTGGGGCTGACGCTGTCGCTGCTCCTGCTGGGAACTCGACCGCGCGGCGGGGCGAGACGACCGCGTCGAGTGCCGAGATCAGCTGGTCGCCCTGCTCGGGCGTCGCGACGAACTTCCCCACCACCGCACCGTCGCCGCGTCGGGCGATCCACAAGCCGCGTTCCGCATCGATCTTGTCTGCCCGAGGTTCGTCACCGTCCGGATCCAGGTACGACACCCACGTCGCTGCCTGCACCTCGAGCACCTTCGGCACCGCCGGCTGCTCGTCCTCCGGGTTCAGCCCACACGCGGACGCCACCAGCTCGGCCTCCGCCCGTGCAACATCCTCGACATCGACGCGGCCGCGCGTCTGGTCCAGGCCCCTCGAGATCGCTGAGGCCTGCGCCACCGACATGACTCCGGCCGCGACGGCCCTCGACAGCTCTGCATACTTCGGCGGGATCGGCTCGCCCGTCATCGCCATCCGCTCCCGCGTGCAGGCCGCGAGCTTCACGAGCGTGTTCGCCTCAAGCGGCTTCACCCCGAGCGCCTGCTCGAGCAGCGCAGGCAGGTTCCGGAAGCCGGCCTTCCGCGCGACCGTCTCATCTCGCGAAGACTCGTCCTCCCGGCGCTGTAGCTCACCCGTGATCTCGACCAACGCCGCATCTAACACCCGCCGCCGAGCCGCCAACTCGTGCAGTGCGACGACGATCTCCGAGTCTGGAACCCCAGAGAGCTGCGTCCGGGCCTCGAGGAGCGCATCCACAACCGCCGTCTCACGAGACGAACTTCTGAATGACTCCGATGCCACGGCAACCTCCCCCAAGATCAAGGCAAGCGTAGCAAATTGGTGCGGTTCAATCAACAGTTGAACTGGGGTTTTTCAAGTAATTTCGCACCTATTTTCTAGCTGAGCGAAAGGTGAAATTCGCCCCGCCTCAGGAGACCACGCGCCACGGACAAAGTGCGGTCGTGCGGTCGTGTCTCGCGATGCACCGGCACCGGCGCTGCCACCGGCGCGCTGGCACCGGGGCGCTGGCACCGGCTCCGGCGCACCTGTCCCCGCGCCGGTGCTTGCACCCGCAGCCTTTGTTGCAGTTGCAGTCGCTGCACCTGCACCTGCACCTGCACCTGCACTCGCACTTGCAGATGCGCCTGCGCCTGCGCCTGCATCTGCCGCTGATGCCGTCCGCTCCTGGCCACTACTTTCTGCTGCTGCTCCTACCCCTGCCGTGACTGCTGCTGCCGCCGCCGTTGCTGCTGTCGCCGCGCTTCTCTCTCGCTGCGGCGACTCGGGAGGGGTGGGGGCGACCGTTCGGGCGCTAGCCCTCGACGCTTGGCAGGGCCGCCGAAGCGACGACGTTTCCGCCCTTCCCGCGGATCTCCACGCTCCTGACCTCTTCGCGGAGGGTCGCAGCGTTGACGGCGCAGTTGATCTCAACGTCGGAGCCGAGGAACGTTCCTGACCCGACGTCCTCGCCGGCTTCGTCCACGACGACGACGGAGTAGAACTCGCCGCTCGGCAGCCCGGTGACCGTGAGCAGGGTCTCTGTACCCCAAGTGTGCGCGACGACGCTGCCGTCGATGTCGACACCTGTGGGCTCCCCCTGGAAGTCGACGGGTTCGACCGCGCCGAGCGTGCCGGGATCTCCGACGGGTGGTGGGGTCTCGGGACGGGGAAGCAGGAATCCTCCCACGACGCCGATGATGAGCCCGGCTGCCGCAACTCCTACGAGCAGGCCGTTGCGGAGGCGCAGCCGACGCAGCGGCACGACGGGCGAGGCGGGCTGGACGGGCGAGGCGGGCTGGACGGGCGAGGCGGGCTGGAAAGGCGGGACGTGCTGGGTGGATGAGACAGGCTCAACGGGCACGGACGGCGCGACGGGTATGACAGGCGAGGCGGGCTGAACCGGCAAGGCCCGCGAGACCGGCTGGATCGACGGAATCGGCGGGACCGGCGCGACACTGGCCGAAGCCGAAGCCGAAGCCGAAGCCGAAGCCGAAGCGGAGTCCGAGTCCGAGTCCGCAGCGGAAGCCGAGCCCCAAATAGAATCCGCGTCCGAAGCCGAGCCCGCGTCCGCGTCGGCTTCCTCGTCGCTCGAGCCGCGATCGGCGTTTCCAAGTTCACGCGCAGGACCCGAATCCTGGCCCTCGCTCAGACTCTGCCCAAGCCCAAGCCCAAGCCCATGCCCGAGCCCATGCCCAAGCCCGAGAACCCGCTCGCGGAGTCCTTCGCTCGGCGCCGCCTCCACCCAGTCGGGCAGTGCCGAGAGATGCCCCGTGATGCCCCGGAGCTCTGCCAGCTCGGCATCGATCGTGGGGTCGGATGCTCGCATCCGCTCGAAGTCGCTCGCTTCGGCTGCGCTGAGCTCGCCGACGAGGGCGGCGGCGATGAGCTCGGCGCGGCGGTCTGCGTTCCGGTCAGTCACGAGCTCCTCCGAATTCGTCGAGGTGGCCCCGCACGGCGCGGAGTCCGTAGAAGACGCGGGTGCGGAGTGTGGCGACGGGCACCCCGCAGTGGGCGGAGAACTCAGCGTAGCTGTAGCCCGTCAGGTGGATCGCGATGATCGCTTCGCGCTGCTCGTCTGGCAGGCGCGCGAGGGCTTCGGTGAGGCCGAGCCCCGTGAGGGGGTCCGGGGTCTCGGCTGCGGGCTCGCGGGTTCCACGGGATGATTCGCTCACGTCGGTGCGGGGGAGTCGTTCGCGCGCGCGCAACGCGTCGGCGATGACGTTGCGTGCGATCGCGAAGAGCCAGGTGCGCTCGCCGCCCTTGGCGGAGTCGAAACTCTCGCGTGATCGCCACGCTCGGAGGAACGTCTCCTGCACGCAGTCCTCGGCGAGCGCGCGGTCGCGCAGGGCGTTGACGGCGAACCCGAGCAGGACGCTGCCGTGGTCGTGGAACGCCGAGTGGAGGTCGAACGAGTGCGGCGCATCCGCCATCCGTGCGTGTCCTCTCGTCGCCGTCCCCCTTGCGCGGTCAACGATAACGGCGGTGCTCACGGCCGCTCCCTCCGTCGTGTCAACTGTGGTTGATAAAGGGGAGTACTGGGTGGAGCGGCGCGGCGTTCAGGGCGGCGGCGAAAATCTCCTGCGAGAAGTTGAGCGAGAAGTTCCTCGGAAAAAGTTCGCATCCCGATGAACGCGGGAGCCGCTCGCGGCGTATGCCCCTGTACGACGGCTCCATCGGGGAGCTGCGAAGCAGGAAGGCACCCTCATGCCCAAGCACACGTTCGCGAAGTCGCTCACTCTCGGCGCCACGGCTGTCGCCGCCATCGCGCTCATCTCCGCCGCCCCCGCATCCGCCGAAACGGAGGTCGCCGAACCCGATTCCTTCACGAGCGCGTACACGGTCATGGCGACGCCGGGCGCGGTCATCAACAACGATGGCGTCGTGACGCCGGGTGAGCCTGGCGCGATGGGCCAGTTCGACTTCCGCATCAACTCCGACCTGAACATTATCTGCTACGACATCACCCTGACCGGCGTGACGGGTGAGTACGAGAGCCCAGCGAAGACGGCCACGCACATCCACGAGGCTGCCGAGGGTGAGGCGGGCCCGCCTCGCATCGCGTTCCCGAACCCCACCGACAACGGTGATGGGACGCGGACGAGCAGCGGCTGCCTCGAGGGTCCCTTCACGACGGGCCTCACCAGCGACGCGGGCACCGACACCGGTGAGGGCTTCACGCTCAAGCAGATCGAAGCCAACCCCGCCGGATTCACGGGCGACTCGCACACCGCTGACTTCAAGGCCGGCGTTGTGCGCGGCCAGCTCGTTCAGGTGCCGGTCGGCGGCGTCGACACGGGGGCCGGCGGCACTGCTGCGGCCGGTGGCCTCGACGTGACGACGCTCGGCTTCCTCGGCCTCGGTGGTCTCGCCGTCGTCGGCGCGGCTGGCATCGCGGTCGCGCGCAAGGTGCGCGCAGCGGGTCAGTGACCGGCGACCTCGCTCGACTGCCGGGGCGCGCGCTGCGCGTCCCGGCGCTCGCCGTTGCGGCGGTGCTCCTTGTGAGCGGATGCGCGGCCGCGCCGAGCGGGGAGGGTTCACCTCCTGAGGTCCCCCAGCAGTCGGCGGCCTCTGCCGAAGTGACGCCGACGGCTTCGTCCGAGTCCGCGAGTGCGGCGCCTTCGCCGGAAGCTCCGTCGCCCGCGGAGACAGGAGGTGTCGAGGTGCTGCCTGAAGGCATCGAGCCGGCCGCCGTTTCGATCCCCGCTATCGGCGTGGAGGGCACGCTCATCGACCTCGGCATCGCCGCCGACGGGAAGATGGAGGTGCCCATCGACTTCGACGAGATCGGCTGGTTCACGGGCGGCGGAAAGCCCGGCGGACGCGGGCCGACGGTCATCGCCGCCCACGTCGACGGGCTCGCGGGCCCCGCTGCATTCTTCCGGCTCGGGGAACTCACTCAGGGTGACGTGGTCGAGGTGACCGACGCCGAAGGCGGCGTCACGAGCTACCAGGTCACCGAGATTGCCACGGTGGAGAAGGCTGACTTCCCGACCGCGCGCGTCTTCGGCGCCGTGCCAGGCGACGAGCTGCGCCTCATCACGTGCGGCGGCTACTTCGATCGCGACGTCGGCCACTACGACAAGAACGTCGTCGTGTTCGCGACCGCAATCTGAGTCGCTCGGACGCGGTGGTGAGCGCGGCGAGTCTTGCCTAGAAGAACGTCGAGATCGCCGTGATGATCCCCGCACTGATGACGATGCCCGTGCCGCCGATGGCGAGCACTTCCCGGGGGAGGGTGCGCCGATGGTAGGAGTCCCAGAACCCGTCGGATGCCGCTACGTGTCGGCTCTCTGACCGCCGACTCTCAGCTTCGTGGTCAATTCTCGTCTCGGGCATATAGCTAGTCTAACTAACTATCTGCTGGATGCAGGAACGGACGAAGTCGATGGAATGAACACAGGTGGATACGAACGTCAGGCAGCTGAGCTGGGCCGCTCGCAATCCTCGCGCCTCGCGGCTTCGAATAGCTGGCGGATGCGGTGGAGCATCCAGGCTTCGCTCGCCGCTTCGCGGCACGCGGAAGCATCCACCAGTTGCGGAGAGCGGTCGCCCGACCGGGAGTCGCAGAGGCGAGGTTCATGATCATGCTCACGCTTGAAGCAGCGCCCGCAGTCGACGTCGCGCCCGCAGCAGATGCAGCGTTCGGAGTGCTGCAGGCTCCACAGCTCGCCCGGACGAAGGCCCTCGCCCAGTTCAGGAGCATGGCCGCCGCCGACGACAGCGATGAGTTCCTTGCGGGGCTCGCCTCGCTCGGGGATGCGCGCGCGTTCGACCTGCTCGTGCAGCGGTACCGGACCCTCATGTATGTCTGCGCGCGACGGAAGCTGGGCTCTGACGCGGAGGCTGACGACGTCGTGCAGGAATCGCTCACTCATGCCTGGACCAAGATGTCGACCCTCAAGGACCTGGCGGCCGTGCGCTCGTGGATGCTCCGCATCGTCGCATCCCGAAGCATCGACGTGCTCCGTCGCCGCCGTGAGCACGACCGGGTGGAGGAGTGGGATCAGGCCGCGTCGGAGAACGGGTCGCCGACGACCAACGCGCAGCTTGGGCTCCTCTCGGCAGCCCTGCATCTCGCCCTGTCGCGACTGCCGGAGCAGCAGCGTCTCTGCTGGGTCTCGCGCGAGCTCGAATCGATGAGCTACCAGGACATCGCAGACCAGTTCGGGATCCCGGTCAGCACGGTAAGGGGTGCGATAGCGAGGGCCCGCAAAGCGCTCGCGGTCGCGATGGCGGACTGGCGCTGACCCGTCGCTCGCCGTGCGCGACATCGGTCGCGAGGCAGGGTGCGCGGCCTGGCGCGGTCTCGGTTCCTTGCTGCCTGAGCCGGATTTTTTGAGACTTCATCTCATTTTACAAGGCGACTTCCGGCCCCAGTTCGGGCTGCGTGCCGTGCCTAGAGGCCCTCGGGTGCTCCCAGTACGGCCGACACGCGACGGCCTGCCCGGATCACTCGCTCGCCGAGTTCATGCAGGCGCTCGTCCGTGTCGAGGCGATTCGATGGGCCCGCGATGCTCATGGCGGCGCACACGCTCCCGGAGAAGTTGAAGATGGGGGCGGCGACGCCCCGGATGCCGTCCCTGTTCTCACCGCGGTCGATCGCGTAGCCGCGCTCGCGAGCCTCGGCGAGGTCTCGGTAGAGCTGGTCGAACGACGTGATGGTGTGGGCGGTGCTCCCGACCAAGGTCTCGGGGAGGCGCTCTCGGCGCTGGTCGCTCGGCAGCTGCGCCAGGATCGCCTTGCCGATCGCGGTCATGTAGGCGGGCCGCGTATCGCCGACCTTGCTGAAGATGCGGATCGGATTCGGGCTGTCGACGAGTTCGATGTAGACGACGTCCTTGCCTGTCAGGACGCCGAGGTGCGCGGTCTCGCCCGATTCCGCGACGAGTTCCCGCAGTACGGGCAGGGCGGCCCGGCGGTAGTCGAGTCGACTCAGGTACTCGGCGCCGAGCTTCGCCGTCAGCATGCCAAGTGAGTACACCCCCAGCTCCTCGTCGAAGTGCAGCATGTCGCGCCGAGTGAGGGTGAGCAGCATGCGCTGCGTCGTCGCTTTGCTGTACCCGAGGATGCCCGTGCACTCGGCGAGCGTCACGCCCGGGCGGGGTGCGGCCGCGATGTACTCGAGGATATCCATCGCCTTCTCGAGGCTCTGCGTGCCCGTCACGCGCTCGGCTGAGGTCAGTCCGCCCGAAGAGATCACTCGATCAGTCATGGATTTCCATTCTTCCTGGGCTGGCTGCCGCCGCGCATCCGCGTTCGACAATGCTCCGGCACATTTTACAAAGTGGCAACGAATTTTCTATTGCAACTGTTGGCGAGCTTATGGGACAGTGTTTCAAATTTCAACGCGCACCGGAGAATGTGGTGTGCGGCTCCGCTCAGAAAGGTGCATGACACATGGTCGCTTTCCCCTTCGACCCGGTCAGCCAGCAGAATCTTGCCTCGGTCGCCCTCGGTGCCAGTGCGAACCCGGCACGCGTCATCTCCGGCGAACCCCAGGCGCAGGAACTCGTCCTCCACGAGGATGCGACCACCGAGATCGGGGTGTGGGAGATCAGCCCCGGCAGCTTCCACTCGAGCAAGGTCGGCGTCTCCGAGTTCATGTACTTCCTCAGCGGGGCGGGCGCCATCACCCGAGAGTCCGGCGAGGTCGTCGCCTACGGCCCAGGCACCTACGTCTCTCTGCCTGATGGCTCCCATGTCGTGTGGGACGTGAAAGAGCCCAGCCGCAAGCTGTACATCATCACCCAGTCCCTCGCATGAGCGTGCTGAGCCCGGAGAAGGGGACGACGATGTCCCTCAACACGACCGGGATCCCGACCCCGCGGCCGCCGAAGCGCTCGGTCTTCGATGTTGCGCGGCTGCCGAAGATCGCCCTCGCCCTCGCAGCGACCGGCTTCTTCGTGATCTTCTTCTTCTGGCCCCTCTTCGACGTCCTGCTCCGCAGCATCAGCGTCGACGGCGTCATGAACTGGGCTGACCCGCAGTTCACCCTCGAGCACTACCTGCGCATCCTGCAGGACGACTACCTGCATCTCGTCGAGTGGCGCACCGTCGTGCTCGCCGTCAACTCGACGCTCATCACCCTGCTGCTCGGCTTCCCGGTCGCCTACTTCATCTCCCGCCTGCCGGGCAGGGCTGCCGGAATCGTGCTGC
This sequence comes from Pseudoclavibacter sp., assembly GCA_052099095.1. Classification (GTDB taxonomy): domain Bacteria; phylum Actinomycetota; class Actinomycetes; order Actinomycetales; family Microbacteriaceae; genus Pseudoclavibacter. Next base: position 97,133 of record JBQDTF010000010.1, on the reverse strand, counting down.
TCCTGGTGCTCATTCCCTTCCAGGTGTCGATCGTCGTCCGTCTCTTCGCGTTGACGTCGATCCTCAGCCCGAACGGCCTGCTCAGCCAGGCAGGGCAGGCCATGGGCGGGGAGAGCTTCTCCCTGCTCTACACCCAGGGTGGAACGCTCGTGGGCACGGTCATGTACCTGCTGCCCTACATGATCCTCATCCTGTACTCGGGCATGACGAGCGTCGACCACAACGTGATCCTCGCGGCCAGGACCCTCGGAGCCAACGGCGTGCAGACCTTCATCAAGGTGTTCCTGCCGCTCGTGCGCACCTCGATCCTCAGCGCGTCACTCCTCTGCTTCATCCTCGCGCTCAGCTTCTTCATCGTGCCCGCCATCCTCGGCGGCCCGCAGGAGCAGACGGTCGCCGTCTACATCCAGCAGCAGATCGACCTCTTCGAATGGGGTGTGGCGTCAGCGCTCGGCGTCGTCCTGCTGCTCGCCACGCTCGTCCTCTATATCGCCGTCATCCGAATCGGCGGGGGATTCCAAGCGCCAGGCATCGGCGGCCAGGCCAAGGGGGTGAGCCAGGAGCAGCGCTTCAGCTGGACCCCCGGCACCGTCTTCACAGGGGCCGTGACCCTCGTCGCCCTTGTTGTCCTGCTCCTGCCGGTGCTCATCGTCTTCCCGTTGTCGGTGGGGGAGACGCAGACAGTGGTGTTCCCGCCGCGCGGGTTCACCCTCCAGTGGTACGGAGAGGTGCTCACCACCACGACGTGGCTCAACCCGATCGTGCGCAGCCTGCTCGTCGCCACCCTGACCGGCATCTGCTCCACCGCGCTGGCGCTGTACCTCGCTCGCGTCGTGCAGACCGCGAAGTCCGAGCGCACCAAGCTGATCGTCTCAGGGCTCGCATTCGCCCCGATCATCACGCCAGCCATTCTGCTCGCCATCGGCATCTACGCCGTGGAGCTGCGACTCGACCTCGCGGGCACCATCCCCGGGCTCGTCCTCGCCCACACGCTCGTCTCGTTCCCGCTCGCCTTCGCGATGATCAACACGTCGCTGGCCTCCCGCGGGCTCGACCTTGAGACAGCCGCGTGGACCATGGGCGCATCACGGACCGCGGCGTTCTGGAAGGTGACCATGCGCGGCATGATCCCCGTGCTCATCGGCGCCTTCGGCCTTGCCTTCATCACCTCGTGGGACGAAGTGGTGCTCGCGCTCTTCCTGCAGACGGGGCCGGTCAAGACCCTCCCCGTCACCATCTACCAGTACCTGGAGAGCGGCATCGTTCCCACGGTTCCCGCGATCGCCGCGATGCTCACGCTCCTCGTCGTCGCGGTCATCATCATCCAGCGCATCACGCAGTCGCGGAAGGCCGCCGCCGCGGCCCGCGCAGACAAGAAATGAGAATCGACATGTCGTCCACGAACGCAGACGCCCCAGCAGGCGGCAAGCGCGGCGAAGTCAACGTCGACAAGGTGACCTGCGACTTCAGCGGAACCCGGGTGCTGCACGAGACCGACCTCACGGTCAGGGCCGGCGAGTTCTTCACCCTGCTCGGCCCGTCCGGCTCCGGCAAGACCACGCTGCTCCGCATCATCGCCGGCCTCATCGACTTCACGTCCGGCCGTGTGTCGATCGATGGGGCGGACGTCACCAAACTCCCCACGCAGCAGCGCGACATCGGGTTCGTCTTCCAGAACTACGCGCTGTTCCCACACCTCACGGTGTCGCAGAACATCGCCTTCGGCCTCAAGCTGCGCAAGGTGCGCGGCGCCGCGCTGACCAAGCGCGTTGGCGAGATCCTGGAGCTCACGGAGCTCGGGAACCTCAGAGACCGCCACCCGTCTCAGCTCTCGGGAGGGCAGCAGCAGCGTGTGGCTCTCGGTCGAGCACTCGCGCAGCGACCCCGCGTGCTGCTCCTCGACGAGCCGCTCGGCGCGCTCGACCGCCGGCTGCGGCAGGACCTCGGCTCCGAGATCCGCCGCATCCAGCAGGAGTCGGAGACCACCGCGATCTACGTGACCCACGACCAGGAGGAGGCGTACATCCTCTCCGACCGGATGGGCGTGATGGAAGCGGGGTTCATTCGGCAGGTGGGCGCGCCCCGCGACGTGTACAGCGCACCGACCAGCGCCTTCGTCGCGAACTTCCTCGGCGAGACCAACACGTTCCCCGGCGAGGTGCGCGGCCAGGAGGCGGGGGCAACCGTCGTCCGCGTCGGGGACTACGCGATCAGCGCGACCGGTCAGCCAGCGCTCGCCGCCGGCGAGGCCTGCACCCTGAGCGCGCGCCCCGAGCAGATCCGCCTGAGCGTCGACCTCGCCGCCGTGCCCGCAGGCTTCCAGGCCGTCGCCGACGTGACCGTCACAGAAGCCCGCTTCTTCGGCCAGACCATTCGCGTGCGCCTCTCGGATGCCAACGGCTCCTACCTCGTCGACCTCGACTCCTCAGATTCCATCCCCGAGGCCGGATCACCCGCCGTGATGAGCATCCGCTCGCACAGCGCCGTGGTCCTCCCCGCAACCCGCTAATCGCATCCACGGAAGGAACACACATGCAGAAGAAACTGTCCAGGTTCACCTCGATAGGTGCCCTCGCTGTCACCGGAGCCCTCGTCCTCACGGGATGCGGCTCCGAGGGAACCGAAGCCGGCGCGGGCGGGGACTCGTCGGCGCTGTCCGGCGACGTCCTCTTCTATGACACGAGCGGTGGCGACGTGTGGGAAGGGCTCAACGAGACCCTCTTCGCGGACTTCACCGCGGAGACCGGCGTCACCGTCACCGACGACTACAACGAGGCGTCGACGAAGTTCTTCGCCGCAGCGCAGAACGGCGCCGTCGACTGGAGCCTCGTGTTCCTGCCCTCGCTCAGTGACGCGCAGGAAGCCGCGGAGAAGGGGTACCTGGCTGAGATCGACACGAGCATCGTGCCCGTCGACAAGCTCGTCGACGGCACCTACTCGGAGACCGGCATCGAGGTCGGCACCTTCGGCATGGTGCTCGCCTGGAACACCGAGAGCTTCCCCGCAGACGCGCAGCCGCAGACCTGGAGCGACCTCTACGACACCCAGGCGTTCCCCGGCAAGCGCTGCTTCTTCAACAACCCGCAGTACGGCTGGACCCTCGAATCGGCGCTGCTCGCCGACGGCGTCGCCGCGGATGAGCTCTACCCGCTCGACGTCGATCGCGCCTTCGCGAAGCTCGACACCATCAAGAACGACATCACCTGGTGGTCGAGCGGTGCACAGTCGATCGAGAGCTTCGAGAACGGCTCCTGCGACCTCGGCATCGTGTGGGCGAACCGCGCCTCCGTCGCGGCGCAGAACGGATTCCCCATCGACGTGAGCTGGGATCAGGCCGGCTACGCGAACAGCGTGTGGGCCATCCCCGCGGATGCGCCCAACCCGGAAGCCGCGCAGCACCTGCTGAAGAGCGTCATCGAGAACACCGAGGGGCAGATCGCCTTCGGCTCACGAGTGCCGACTCCCATCCCCGCAGCCACGAAGGGCCTCGAGGTCGACGGATTCGCCGCGGAGGTGCAGCCCTTCCTCCCCGTCGGCGAGAACACGGCGACCGCGATCACGCTCGACGCCGACTACTACAAGGCCAACAACGCCGACCTCACCGACCAGTTCAACCGCTGGGTCGCCAAGTAGTCAGCCGCCCGGGGCCCGGGGCGCCAGAGCGTCTCGGGCCTCGGCCCCGCATCCATCACCCCACGCATCGAAAAGGACAGCACCGTGAGAATCGCTTGCATCGACGGCGAAGCGCAGTACTACGACATCGTCAAACGCGATGTCATCGAGCCGCTCGCCGCGGCCGGCCACCAGCTCGACTGGTTCGAGGAGCGCTTCGCCGACGCTGACGCCACCATCGCCCGAGCGCAGGGCTACGACGGGATCTACATCATCGGAGACCAGGGGCCGCTCCCTGAACGCCTCCTCTCCGAGGTCCCCGGCCTGAAGCAGATCAGCTTCGTGGGCACCGGGGCCCACCGCTTCGTGAACGTCGCGGAGGCCGAGAGCCTGGGGATCACGGTCACTAACGTTCCCGACTTTGCGAGCCGCAGCGTCGCGGAGCACGCCATCGCGCTCATGTTCGCCGTCGCGAGGCGCGTGCCAGAAGGAGACCGCATCGTCCGCGCCGGCGAGTGGCAGAAGAACCAGGGCATCAAGCTGCGCGGCCGCGTGCTCGGCGTGGTCGGCACGGGGGCCATCGGTCGCGAGGTCATCGAGATGGGTCATGCCCTCGGCATGGACGTCCTGTTCTGGAACCGCACCGAGCGTCCCGATGTCGAGGCGAAGCTCCCCGGTCGCCGCGTTGCGCTCGAGGAGCTCTTCCGCGTGAGTGACGTGGTCTCGCTGCACCTCACCCACACGCCCGAGACCGAAGGTCTCATCTCAGCCGAACTCCTGGGTTCGCTGCCCACCAACGCCATCCTCATCAACACCGCGAGAGACGAGATCCTCGACCGGGAGGCGCTGTTCGCGCTCCTCGGCGATGGCCACCTCTTCGGCGCGGGCCTCGACGTGTTCGAGTCGGAGCCACCGCAGCTCGACCAGCTGCCGATCGACCAGCCGAATCTCATCCTCACCCCGCACATCGGCTTCCACACGGACGAGGCGGATGAGGTCTTCGCCATCGCGGGTCAGAACATCCTCGCGTTCGCCGAAGGCGCTCCCCGCAACGTCGTGCGCAGCGCCGCACTCTAGCCAGCAGCATCCGACATGAAGGAATCAATGGACATCCGCCACGCCACCCACCCCGACGAGCTCTCGCACCTCAGCGACGAGCAGCTGCGGGCCCGCTTCGTGATCAGCGACCTCTTCGTGCCGGGGGAGCTCGCGCTCGTCTACAGCCACGAAGACCGCATGGTGCTCGGCGGCGCGACGCCGACCCCAGGGAGCACGCTCACCCTCGAAACCCCCGTAGAGCTGCGCGCAGAGTACTTCTGCCAGCGCCGCGAGCTCGCCGTGACCGGGCTCAGCGGCCAGGGAGCCGTCGTCGTCGACGGGACCCGTTACGCGCTCGGCCACATGGACGCGCTCTACATCGGTCGAGGCGCCCGCGAGGTCGCGTTCGAGGCGGAGGTCGAGGGCACCCGCTTCTTCCTCTCCTCAGCGGTCTCTGGAGAAGCTCACCCGACCACGCTCATCCCCAAGGCCGACGCCCTCACGACCGAGACCGGGGAAGCGGAGCACGCGAACCGGCGCATCGTGCGCAAGCACATCCACGAAGACGGAGTGAGCAGCAGCCAGCTCGTGCTCGGCATCACCGCCCCCGAGACCGGCAGCGTCTGGAACAGCATGCCGCCGCACACCCACGACCGGCGCACGGAGGTGTACGCCTACTTCGACCTCGACGAGAACGAACGCGTCTTCCACTTCATGGGGCTCCCCGGCCAGACCAGACACGTGCTGCTGAAGGACGGCGACGTCGTCATCTCCCCGGCCTGGTCCATGCACTTCGGCGTCGGCACCACCAACTACTCGTTCCTGTGGGTCATGGCCGGCGAGAACCAGTCGTTCGCCGACATGGACCAGATCGCGGTGCCGCAGATCTAGTCGCGGGGATGCGGTCGGCCGCGGTCCGACCGGTGCAAGCAGCAGGCAGCAGGCCGTAGAAAACAGCGAGTACAACAGGGATGCGCCCGGAGCTCCAAGCTCCGGGTGCGTCCTCTTTTCTAGGCTGCGAGCCCATCCAGTCGTTCCCCGACGATCGCCAGCGCGCGTTGCTGCGTCTCGTTGAGCATCGACGCGGAGTACTCGTCGAAGAGACCAGCCGCGTCGGAGAGGTCGAGCTCGGGTGCATCCGCTCGAAGCGAGCTGACAACCTGCGCGAAGGTCGCGACGAAGCGCTCGACGAAGCTCTGGAACTCCGCCTCGCTCGTCTCCTCGCTCAGCTCGTGAAACTCGGCCGTGGTCGCGACGATCTGCGGCAGCAGGGCCGGTTCGCTGAGCTGCTCGTAGAAGCCGACCAGGTGAGGCATGCCCTCCTGGCCGACGAGGTGCGCCAGCAGCACCGTCTGATCGCGGTCCATCTGCTCGAGCTCGGGGGAGAGGTGTCCGGCCAAGGTGCCCAGGTAGCCGGCGAGCTCGGGCGGCAGGTCGGGTGTCGTCGGGAGGTGCCGCAGCTGGGCGATGAGCGCCCGCTGGGCGGTCAGCCGCTCGATCTGCGCTGCGAGCTCGGCGTCGAGCCGGTCGAGCACTGCGGGCGTCTCAGCGCCGTGTTCGTCGATGAGGCTCGGCATGTCCTCCAGGGCGATGCCGAGGGCGGCGAGGCGGCGGATGCGCAGCACCCGGATGAGGTGATGCACCCCGTACCGGCGGTACCCGTTGGAGGTGCGGGGCGGCTCATCCAGCACCCCGACCTGGTGGTAGTGCCGGAGGGCCCGCACCGTGACCCCGGCGTGGCGGGCGAGCTCGCTGCTGTTCACCGCACACCACCCGCGTTCGCGCTCGTTGACTGGGGTTCCAGTGTACGAAGCGGGCGGGCGAGGAGGCCGTACACGAACGCGCATCCCCACGCCCCGAGCAGCGCGAGCGCGGCGACGGTGACGCTCGCGTATTCGGTGAGCACGGCCGCGAGCATGATGCCAACGGACGGGGCCGCCGTGGTGAGGGCGTTCTGGGTGCCCATGATGCGGCCTCGCAGCTCCTCGGGGATGCGCTCGATCATGAGCACCCCCATGAGGCTGCCGAAGAGCCCGCTCGCGGCGCCCATCACGAACGCGCCGGCGAACACGACCCACACCGAGGTGAGGAGGGCGATGAGGCCGATGCCGATCGTCGTGCCGACCATGCCGGCGACGAACCAGGCCCGGCGTGGACCGCGCGTGCCAGCGACGGCGTAGGTGCCGCCGCCGACGAGCATTCCGAGGGCGAGTGCGCTGAGGACGAACCCGAGCAGTCCCGGCTGTTCGACGAGCGTGAAGTAGACGGGCAGCACGAGGCCCTGGAGTCCCGCGAGCACGAACACCGACACGAGGCTGAGCGCCGTGGTGGCGACGAGGAAGGGGCTGCGGAACAGCGCCCGCCACCCGTCGCGCAGCTGCGACCATCCGCTGCCGACCGGGGTGGATGCGCGCGAGCCGTCGTCGGCGACGATCACGCCGACCGCCCGCGGGATGAGGAGGGTGATGAGGGCGGCGAGGAGAGAGGTAGCGGCCGTGATCCAGAGGACGGTGGAGCCGTCGAAGAGCACCATGAGGGTGCCCGCGGCGGCGGGACCGATGAAGATGGCGACGGCGCTGAGACTCTCGCGCACGCCCATGAGGCGTTCGGCGCTGATGTTGCCGTGGCGCACGATCGCCGGCAGGAGGGCCTCGCGGGCCGTCATGCCGGGCACGTCGCCGAGCGACCCGATGATGCCGAAGAGCACGAACCAGCCGAGGCTCAGCCCCGAGATGAGATCGATGATCGGGAGTGCCGCGACCGACGCGGCCGAGATGAGGTCGGTGACGACGGACGAGGTGCGCCGGTTGATGCGGTCGATCACGACCCCCATGAAGAGGCCCGCGAGCACGGCCGGGATCGCCGTGGCCGCCGCGACCGTGCCGGCGCCGAGGGCGCTCCCCGTCGTCGACAGCACGATGAGCGGAAGGGCGATGCCAGCGATCGAGTTGCCGAACAGGGAGAGGACGTGCGATGCGAGGTACGTGACGGGCAGGAGGTTCATGCCCTCGATCAGAAACTATGACGCTAGGGCGGGGTCAAGCGGGGTGTGCGGTGCATCTGACAGCTCCAACGCGTCGGCCCCGCCGCCCGCCGCCGCGTGCATGCGGGCGGCGCACGACGAGGCGCGGGCAGCGATCGTCAGTTCAGGACTGCGACGAGGCGCCCGTTGACGCCGCCCGCCTTGAGGCGGTCGAGGCCGGCCGGAATCTCGTCGAAGGGGATCTCCTCCGCGGCGATGCGCAGGTCGCCGGTCGCGACGAGGTCGATGACTGCCTGGAGATGCTCGGGGTTGCCGGCCACGGTCGCGCCGCGGAGCTCGATCGCACGCGAGACGAGGTCGATGGAGTTGATCGTCCACTCGGCCTTGCCGAGGCCGACGAGCACAACGCGTCCGCGGTTCTTGACGGCGCGGATCGCTCCGGTGGTCGTCGTGCCGAAGCCGGCGAAGTCGATGACGACGTCGAGGTCCTGACCTTCGAGTGCGGAGACATCGCCGTGCACCTCCTCGACCCCGAGCGCCTTCGCCGTCTCCCACAGTGCTTCGCGTGGCTCGACCCCGTAGACGGTCGCTCCCTGCAGGACCGCGATGCGCGCGCCCATCATCCCGAGCCCGCCGAGGCCGACGATGCCGACCCGGTCGCCCGCCTTCACCTCGCCGAAGACGACGACTCCGGTGTACGAGGTGAGCCCCGCGTCGGTCGCCGCAGCTGCCTGGCTCCAGTCGACGCCCTCGGGGATGCGAACAAGCTTCGAGGCAGTGACGAGGATGTACTCGGCGTAGGCGCCGTCGCGGGACACCCCTGGTGCGTCGTCGGGCGAGATGGCACTCGCGACGGGGTCGCCGATGCTCCAGCCGGTCACGCCATCGCCGAGGGCCTCGATCGTTCCGGATGCTTCGTGGCCCAGGATCGCGGGGAGGGGGATCGTGATCGGGATGACTCCCTCCATGTAGCCGACGTCGCTGTGGCAGAGGCCGGATGCGCGGACCTTCACGAGCACCTGTCCCGGGCCCGGAGTGGGGCGGTCGACGTCAGCCTCCTGCAGGGAGCCGTGGACTTCGTTGAGCAGCCATGCCTTCATGGTCAGCCTTTCCTTCGAGCATTCGACGTTGGATGCGGCCGACGTGCAGTCCTGGGCGCAGACGCGGGAGGATGGACGCCAGTCGACATCTCGAAGTCTACGCTTTCGATAGACAGTGTCTAGTCAAGGAACGGTGAGCATGGCCACCTCTCAGGAGCGCAAGCGGCAGAGCCTGCGCGTCGTCGACGACGAGCAGGTACGTGCGACGAGGGGCCGACTGGTCTCCGCCGTGCGGGAGGTGGCTGCGGAGAACGTGCAGCGGCCCAGCGTGACCCTGCTGTGCGAGCGCTCAGGCGTCGCCAGGAGCACCTTCTACACGCACTTCGCGACCGTCGAGGACCTCGCGGTGCAGGCGCTGACGGAGGTGTTCGAAGAGGTGTCCGCCGACGACGTGCGGCGGCGCATCCAGCACCAGGACTCGGGTCGCGTCATCGCCCGCGACGGCCTCGACCGAGTCATCGGGGCGCTCGAAGGCTCGAGGGAGCTGCTCGAGTACACGATCGGGATCGGCTCGCGCGCCGCCGTGCTCGAGAGCCTCATCGGGCAGTTCGCCGCCTCAACGCTGATCACGGTCGCAACCGAGTACGCGGAGCTCGACGAGGCCGCCCAGCGCTCCATCAACGACTACGTGAGCGCGGGCACGGCGCACGCGATTCTCACGTGGATGGAGAACCCGGAAGCGCGCGGCCGCGACGAGCTCATCGAGCAGCTCGTCGACCTGTTGCCGTCGCGGCTGGTCAGCTGAGGCAGCCGGTCGAGCCGGAGTTCTGGCTCCGGGGTGTGCGCCGTCAGAGCATGTGCGGTCAGAGCGCGCGCGGTCAGAGCGTGGAGGCGAGCGTGCGCACCTGCTCGCTCGCGGCCGCGAACTCCTGCGCAGCGGCCTCGACTCCCAGTGCTGGCACGACATCGGCAAGGGTCCGACTCGTGGCGACGACGGTGACGTCCATACCGAGGCTCTCGCCGAGCACGATCCTCAGCGCGGCGGATCCGTGGTCCCAGGACTCGCTCGGGCTGCCCGCGTCGTAGCTCGCGCCCCGGGCCGAGACGACGACGGCGGGCCGGCGGGCGAGCGGCTGCGTGGCCTCGTCGAACGGTGATGTGATGCCCGGCACGTGGATGTGGTCGACCCACGCCTTGAGCGTCGAGGGCATCGAGTAGTTGTAGAGGGGCGCGCCGATGACCACCGCGTCCGCCGACAGCAGCTCCTCGATCAGCTCCTGCTGCAGCGCATCCGCGGCTGCAGGCACCTGGGTGCCGCCGCGGAGCCGCTCTGGCCAGTGCTGCGCGACCGTCTGCAGGTGGGGGAGCTGCTCGCGGTGCAGATCCCGGTACACGATCGTGTGGTCTGCGCCCCGACCTGTCCAGGCCTTCGCGAACTCAGCGGTCAGCGCGCGCGTGCGAGAGGTCGCGAGGTCAGCGGAGGAATCGATGTGGAGCAGAGTCGGCACGGGGTGCATCCAGTTCGTCGGGGGCAGGGAAGGGCCCCTCGATGCTATCGGCGGGGCCTGCTCGCTCAACCCTCGGAGGTCATCCCGCGCCATGCCACCTCGAGGCCCGCGCGGCAGCGAGCGCGAGCGGCCGGGTCGCCGAAGCGGTCGCCGCGAACGACGAGCTGGTAGTAGAAAACACCGGCGATGAGGTCGAAGCAGGCCTCGACGTCGAGGTCGGAACGCAGCGAGCCCTCGGCGATTCCTGCACGCAGCGCATCTTCAATGGGCTGCCGCCTCACCGAGACGTGCGACTCCCAGTAGGCCTGCTGGAGGGCGCGGTCGCTCATGACGAGACGGATCCGCTGCCGGAAACGTTGATCGGGGTAGCTCGTGTCGTCGAGGCCGGCAGACGCGCCCATGAGGAACTCGAAGATGCCCGCCCGCAGGTCTTCAGCGTTCGCCAGCGGGGCCGGCACCGTGCGCCCGACGTCGAGCGCGGCAGCGATGAGCGTCGTCATCGACGGCCAGCGCCGGTACAGGGCCGCCCGGCTCACACCGCTCCGGTCGACCACCCTCGACACGGTGACGGCCTCGTCCGCATCGATGATGGCGAGCGTCGCCGCAAGGATCTGCCCGTCGAGCGCCTCGGCGCGCGGCCGTCCGGGGCCGCGACGCGCCTCGGCGCCCGCATCCACGTCGATGGATGCGGGCGCCGAGGCTGCCAACGTGGAGGTCACGCGAGCGCCTTCGCACGCAGCTGCGCGATGGTCGCATCCGTGAGCCCCGCCGCGCGCAGCGGCGCGAGCGGGTCGCCGTGGCGCTCGCGGAGGCGGGCGAGGAGGATCCGCATCGACACGTCCATGGGGTCGGTGTCGTCCATGAGCGAGCCGTTGAGTTTCGACACCTCCTCGAGGTCCATGCCGAACCTCGCGAGGAGCACGCTCATGGTCGGCCCGATGCGAGTCATGATGGCGCCCATGTTCGCGTCTGTTCTCGCGTAGTCACACACGATGTCGTCGTCAGCCGCCCCGAGGGCGAGGAGCAGCATCGCGGCGAGCACGCCCGTGCGGTCGCGGCCGGCAGCGCAGTGGAACGCCGTCGTGCCGGGGGAGACGGCGATGATGCCGAGCGCAGTGGCCAGCTGCGGGGCCGCCGTCTCGACCATGAGCGCATACATCTCGCCCATGCCCGCGTGACGGCTGCCGCCCTCGTCGGCAGCGGGGATGCCTCCGCCGACGCTGCCCATGAGGGGCAGGTGGTGATAGGCGACAGGGAGGTCGGCGAGCGGCCCGCGACCCGTGAGTGCGACCTCGTCGGCGGTGCGCAGATCGATGACCGAGGCGAGCCCGCCCGCGGTCAGCTCGCGCGCATCCGCTTCCGTGACGACGGACAGGTCGTCGGCGCGGATCGCGAGGCCCTCGCGGAGTGTGCCGCCGGCGATGGGGGTGCCGCCGAGGTCGCGCAGGTTGACGGGTGCGGACAGGGCGATGTCGAGTGTGGGGGTCATGTGAGTCGCTTTCGGATGAGGGCGCTGCCCTGGTCGATCAGCGTGACGAGCACGATGATGCAGATGATGATGGCGCTGAGGTGTCCGTAGTCGTACATCTTCATTGCCGTGGTGAGTTCGAGGCCGATGCCGCCCGCGCCGACCAGGCCGAGGATGGTGGCGCCGCGCACGTTGCCCTCGAAGAGCAGCAGCGTGTACGACACGAGGAGGGGCGCTGCCTGCGGGAGCACGCCGTACTGGACGAGCTGGCGGCGGGACGCTCCGACGGCCTCCATGGCGGTCATTGGTCCCCGGTCGACGGACTCCATCGCCTCGGCGTAGACCTTGCCGATGGACCCGATCGAGCCGAGTGTCATGGCGAGGATGCCGGCGAACGGCCCGAGCCCGACTGCCGAGACGAACATGAGCGCGAACACGAGGTCCGGCACGGAGCGGATGATGTTCATGACCCAGCGGGCCGGGTAGTACATCCACTTCGGTGCGATGTTCGACGATGCGGCGAACGCCATGAACAGCGACAGCACGGCCCCAAGGACGGTGCCGACGATCGCCATCTGCAGCGTCTCGACGAGCAGCGAGAAGATCGTGCCGAACTTCGAGAAGTCGGGCGGGAACAGGCGCGAGAGGAACTCGCCCATGTTGATGGCGCCGTCGCCGAGCTTCGCGAAGTTGAACTCGGCGCCCGCGAACGACCACACGAGGACGAGTGCGGCGACGGGGATGCCGAGGAGGAAGCGTGCCCGTGGGATCGAGAAGGCGCGTTCGAGGCGGTCTCGTTCGCTCGGAGTAAGCGTGGGTGCGGCGGATGCGCGGGGAGGTTTAGGCGCGGTGGTCGTCATCGTGCGCCTCCTCGTCGTCGTAGAGCACGGAGAGCTGGTCGGCGTCGAGCGCGCCCGTTGGGGCGGAGACGAGCATCTCGCCGTGGCGGAGGCCGATGATGCGGTCCGTGTGGCGAAGCGCCAAGGGCAGCACATGGAGGCTCACGAGCACGGGGATGCCGTCGCGCGTGGCGATGTCGCGCAGCAGCTCGAGTACGGAATCGGCGAGCTTCGGGTCGAGCGATGCGACGGGTTCGTCGGCGAGGATCAGACGGGGCTGCTGCATGAGGGCGCGGGCGATGGCGACCCGCTGCTGCTGGCCGCCGCTCAGTGAACGGGCCGGTTCGTTCGCCTTGTGCGCGATGCCGACGCGGTCGAGGAGCTCCATGGCGCGCTTGCGGTGCGCGCTGCTGAACCCGCCGACGAGGTTGATTGGGCCCGCAGAGTGGAGTGCGCCGGTGAGCACGTTGGTGAGCACGCTGAGGCGGGGGATGAGGTTGAACTGCTGGAACACCTGCCCGACCTCTGCCCGCAGCTGACGGAGTTCGCCGCGGCGGAGGTTCGTGACGTCGTGCCCGGCGACGCGCGCCGTGCCGCCCGTGATGGGCGCGAAGCCGGTGAGGCTGCGCATGAGCGTCGACTTCCCGGAGCCTGAGGCGCCGAGGAGGGCGACCATCTCGCCGGGGTGCAGATCGAGGTCGACGCCGTCGAGCACGGTCGTCTCGTCATAGGCGACCCGAAGGCCGCGCACGGTTACGAGGGGGAGTCGGGTGAGCGCATCCATGTCGCTTGCCGTGTTCGCTGCGGCGCTGGGTGCCGTGGCCGGGCTGGGGGCCTGGGCGAGGTTCGTCATTCGAGGTCCTCGAGGTCGACGCCCGCGATGCCGGCGATCTCGACGAAGCCGTCGAACACTGCGGGTTCGGGGTCCACGGCGACGGGTAGGCCGATGAAGCCGGAGCCGAGAGCGCCGAGGGCTTCGGCGTTCTCTTCGACGAAGACGGCCTGGATGGCGTCCTGGATGACGGTGCGCTTCTCGTCGCTCAGCTCGGGGCTGCCGAGGACGCTGCCCATGACCGGCATGGGTGCGCTCTCGCCGACGCCGCGCCACTCTCCGTCGGCGAAGGGGAACATGGGGGCGCCGAGCTCGGTGAGCATGATGGACGTGCAGGCCGCGTCGACCTGCCCCTGTTCGAGGGCGGCGAAGGAGCCCTCGTGTCCGCCCGCGAAGATCGCCTCGTAGTCGGTGCCCTGCTCGAGGCCGGCCTCGTGGAGCATGTGCACGGGCATGAAGTAGCCGGAGCTGGAGGCCTGGTCCGCGAAGGCGACGGTCTTGCCCTCGAGGTCGGTGAGTTCCTGCACGGGGGAGTCGTTCAGCACGACGCACGTGGAGACGGGGTCCTCGCTGCCCTCCCAGGCGAGCAGCGCATCCACCTCACCCGTGTTGACGGCGAGCGCGGAGGGGAAGCCGCTCATGATGCCCATGTCGACGTGGTCGGCGCGGATGGCTTCGACGACGCTGAGGTAGTCAGGCACGTCGGTGACCTCGACCGTGTAGCCCGTCTCGGCTTCGAGGAGTTCGACGAGGGCGTCGATCGGGTTCGCCTGGGTGGGGTCTTCGCCGAGGGGGATCGTGGCGATCGTGATGGTCGTGTCGTCGGCGGTGGCCTCAGCGGTCTGGCAGCCGGTGAGGGCGAGGGCACTGACGCCCATGATGCCGAAGGCGAGGATCGGGGAACGGCGCATGTTCGGGGTCCTTCCGAGGGATGCTCCCGGGATTCCGAGAACACCGGTATGCAAACTCGCGAAGATGACCGGCAATTACGAGACCGGTGGACTGGAAATTAGCGCGCAGGTGAACAGTTGGGGCGGGGTGGTTTCTGCTCGTGATCGCCCTGCGTTCGGCGCGCGCCTCGAGATTGTCGGCGGTGAGATCTAAGATTGGCGGATCTAGGAGGAACCATGTCGATTGCAACAGTGGTCCGCGTTTCCGACACAGAGCTTCGTGCTCGTCGAGAGCGCATCTTGAAGGGTCTTGGTCTGACGCTCGAGCAGTACATGGCGCGCGCGGATGAGCGCGCGCTGTCTGGGGTCGAATGGGAAGTACGCGATGACTTGGACTCGATCGCCTTCCTGCTCGGCGAAGACGCCTTCGTCGACTGACTGTGGACGACCTGCTGCTTCAACGCGCGGGCAGCTTCGCCGACGAGATGACGACCCTGGTCAACGGCGTGCTGCACGGGGAGATGCAGTTCCAGGGGCTCGCGCTTGGGGACCACGTACAGATCGGGGTCCTCGACGAAGAGGCGAACGTGGCGAAGGTGCCGCTTTACATTCAGGGGCAGCACGTGGCCAACTGGAGCTACACGCTCCTCATGCAGCTGGATGGGACAGGGCAGCATCTCAAGGTGCGCCGATCGAATTTCGCGCTAGCCGCCGTCGTCGATCGCACGCCGTTGGTGCGCTACGAGTTCGATTCCAGGATGATCAACGCGCCCGTCGCGCACTGGCAGATGCACGCCGAGCGTGGGGCGTTCTCTCATTTGCTCGGTCAGGCTCTGCACGCGGGGAAGAAGGTTAAGCCGCACTCGCTTGATTCGATCCACTTTCCCGTCGGGGGCGGACGCATGCGCGCCGGCCTCGAAGACCTGCTTGAGTTTCTCGTTCGCGAGTGTCATTTCGATGCTCGCGGCGGGTGGAAGGGGGCTGTGCGGGAGAGCCGCGAGAGGTACCGCGTGATCCAAGCGCGGACGCTCGCTCGAGATGCGCAGGCCGAGGTCGCAGACGTTTTGCGCAGTCTGGGATGGACGGTGGAGCCACCGGTCGGTGAGATGCCGCTGAGAAACGTCGACGAGCTGCAACGTTGGTGAGTGTCCCGCGGCAGCTCATGTCTCTCTGCAGGCGTTACACGTCGCGGCCGGCACGCTCGCGGAGCTTGTCGTACATGTCCATTGCGTAGAGCATCTGCTTGACACGATCCCAGTCCTGATTCTGAAGAAGGTGCTGGAAGGCCCGGTTCTGTTGGGTGCCGGACGCGTACGTGGCTTCCTCGAGTTCGATGTCTACCGTCGGTGAGAATTCGAAGTCGACTCGAGTGTTGGCGCTTGCCTGTGATTGCAGGTCTTCGCTTTCCAAGACCTGACTCAAGAGGGTATTCGCTGCTTCGACTGCCTGGTGCTCGTCGAGGTCGGCGCCGGCGAAGGTCTGATTTATCTTGTCGATCACCTCCGACAGCAACCCGTATTTCGTCTCCCGTGGGGTCGCGGATCCGGCGGCGGTGAGTCCGCTCAGCTCGCCAGCCTCACCGTGGACGAGGCGCAGCTTCGCCTGCGCCTGCTTCTTCAGCTGGAAGTGCTTGAGTACGATCTCGTCGGTGTCGATGGCGGCACCGGGCGCATCGTCGCGTTTGATGACGGAACGGTAGACGCGAAGGAAGATCGACCACTTCTCGATGTCGGTGTCGTCGTAGTTGATGATCTGCGACAGAAAATCGTAGGCGCTGACGAAGCGGTTGACGGTGCCGCGGAAATCGTCCAGGCGGGCGAGTTCCACGGTGTCGTCATCTCTCTCGGCGACCTGCCAACGGTCCCAGAACACGCGACCGGACGTGGTGATGTGGGAGTAGAGCGCATTGTGGCGTTTGCCTTCGAGCCACTCGTGCACCACCCCTTCGATGTCCTGCTGGTCGATGATGCGCATCGCTCGCAGTTTCGCGAGCATCTCGTGCACGATGTTGGGGTCGGAATCTCTGTTGAGTTCCGCTTCTTCGTAGTACGTCTGGAAAGCTGCGAGGATCTGGTTCGCGTCGTTGACGAAGTCGAGCACGTAGGTGTTCTCTTTGCCCGGGTGCGTGCGATTCAGACGGGACAGCGTCTGGACAGCGGTGATGCCGGACAGCTTCTTGTCGACGTACATGCCGACGAGCATCGGCTGGTCGAATCCGGTCTGGAACTTGTTGGCGACGATCATCACCTGGAACTCGTCGCCAGCGAACGCTTCTTCGAGGCGGCGCCCATTGAGCCCAGGGTTGAGGGTGGTTTCGGTGTGGTCGCCTGGGCCGCTTTCGGGGTCGGTGACCGTACCCGAGAACGCGACGAGCGCGCCAAGCGTGCTGGCGTATCCGCGCTCTTGAAGATACTTGTCGATCGCGAGCTTGTACCGAACCGCTTCCTTGCGTGAGCCGGTCACGACCATCGCCTTGCCGCGGCCGCCGAGCTCGGACTGCACGTTGGCGCGGAAGTGTTCGACGATGATCGCGACCTTCTGGCTGATGTTGGTCGGGTGCAAGCGCACCCACCGCATCAGCTCTTTCCCGGCCTGCTGCGTGTCGACTTCGACTTCGTTGCCGCTCGTGTCGGTGTGGGCGATCTTGAACGCGGTGTCGTAGGTGACGTAGTTCTTGAGCACGTCGAGGATGAACTTCTCCTCGATGGCTTGCTTCATCGGGTAGAGGTCGAAGGCCTGCTTCTTGCCGTTCGCATCCGGACGCCCGAAGTACTCAAGTGTCTTGCCTTTGGGTGTGGCTGTGAAGGCGAAGAACGAGATGTTCCCTGTTCCCACGCGACGTTCCATCCGGTCCGCGAGGACGTCTTCGACATCGAGAGTGTCGCCTGAGTCAATCGTGCCCAGGACCGTTCTGCCCCGTGAATCGGCGGTGTCGCTCG
Source organism: Pseudoclavibacter sp. (assembly GCA_052099095.1). Taxonomy (GTDB): domain Bacteria; phylum Actinomycetota; class Actinomycetes; order Actinomycetales; family Microbacteriaceae; genus Pseudoclavibacter. The sequence goes on along the minus strand of JBQDTF010000010.1, from coordinate 79,984 downwards.
AGGATGGGGTGCTGCCGTCTGTGGTGAGGAGGAGTTTGAGTTTGTCGGCGGCGTCGCCGGACTGTGAGGAATGAGCTTCGTCGGCGATGACGGCGTAGCTGCGACCCGCGAGACCTTCGCTTTTCTCGATGGTGTCGAGGGCGAATGGGAAGGTCTGCATTGTGACGCCGATGATCTGCTTGCGTCCGATGAGGGCTTGGGCGAGGCGCGCTGATTTGGCGGCGTCGCCACCGCGGGTGATGGCTTCGAAGACACCGCCGGTGGTTTCGAGTTGTTCGACGGCGCGCTGCAGCTGGCCGTCGAGCACTTGCCGGTCGGAGACGACGATGACTCCGTCGAACACTTTGTGGCCGTCGGGCGTGTGGAGCTGAGCCATGCGGTGCGCGGTCCAGGCGATGGAGTCGGTTTTGCCGGAGCCGGCGGAGTGTTGGATGAGGTAGTTGCTGCCCGGACCTTCTTCGCGCACGGCGGCTTCGAGCTTTGTGACGGCTCGCCACTGGTGGTAGCGGGGGAATCGCACTTGCTTGCTCACGGTTCGCTTGCCGGTTGCGGTTTCGGTGCGTTCTTCGAATCGGTTGTGCATGAACCGGCCGACGATGTCGAGCCACGCGTCGGGGTGCAGTATCTCCTGCCAGAAGTAGGCGCTGGGGCTTGTGCCGGGGATGGGCGGGTTGCCTTTGCCGTTGTTGTAGCCGCGGTTGAAAGGCAGGAAATAGGTGTCCGCCCCTGCGAGGCGGGTCGTCATGTGCGCTTCTTCGTTGGTGACGACGAAGTGCACGAGGGCACCGCGTCCGAAGGTGAGGAGCGGTTCGCCTTCCGGGCGTCGGTCTCTCGCGTACTGCTTTAGGCCGGCTTGGAGGTTCTGGGTGAGGTCGGTCTTGAGCTCGATCGTCGACACGGGCACCCCGTTGACGAACAGCACGAGGTCAATGCGGTTGCCGTTTTTAGTGGAGTACCGGACCTGGCGCATGACGCGGAGGCGGTTGGACGCGTACCGGTCGTTGACCTGCTGGTTCAGATCGGTCGGCGGCTTGCCTTGGAAGAGGGAGAGCTTCGCCGACCCGCCTCCCGCGGTGACACCGAGTGGTTCACGGAGCAGCCCGAGGGTGCCGCCGCCGTTCTGCGGGTCGGTGCCGAGGCGCTTGGTGATGCGGTCGAGGATCTGACGCTCCGACTGAGCCCGCGCTTCAGCGGATGCGCCGGGCTTGACCAGCTTGTCGAGCTGCGGCTGCTGCGTCTCCCGCAGCCAGGCGAAGACGTCCTCGGGGTAGAGAGCCCGTTCGCGGTCGTAGCCGGCGTCGTTGGGGGAGTAGAGCCAGCCGTTCGCGCCGAGGTGATCGCAGATCGCGACCTCGAACGCGTCCTCTTTGTGGATGCTCATGCCATGACCTTCCCGCGCTCAGGCACGTAGATCTTGCCCGTCACCGCGGCCGAGATGAGGGCGGCGCGGCGCTCCTTCAAGAGGGCGATCGCCTCGCGGGCGTCGGCGAGTGTGGCATCGATCTCTGACATCGACGCCTCGAGGTGGTTTGCGATATCTGTTTGCTCAGCACGAGGAAGATTAGGCATGCGAACTCCGAGAAAATCCCCATAACTTAGATTCTGCATGCTTGAGCTCGCGCCAACCGAGAGCGACTCGATCTGGGACCGATACGCCCGAGTTTGGGCCCAGAAGGCTATGAAACGTGCGTCCGCTCGTGCGAAATCGATCTGCCAGAGTTTGTCTGACAGGTAGAGATCGGGAGCTTCTTGATCCACGTAGGCAATCGACCCGACGAGGGCGGGTGTGTTGGCTCGGTTCAGTATCACCGTGCCTGGGCGAACAGGGGCTCTGACCCGATGAATCTCATCGAAGACGACTGCCTTATTCTCCTGCGGTAGGAAAACTCCGCTCGAAGCGGCGCCAGTCTTGAGAACGCCGACTTCGCCCGGCGCGGCAGGAGCTGTGAAGGCGTTGACGCTGGTACCGGACTCGCTGCTGGGTCCAAACCTGCGCAGGGGAAGAGTCTGTTGGTTGGGTGTGGCAGCAACCCTGTCTGGAAATACAGCGTGAGAGATGACGGCACTTCGGCGCTCAGTTAGGAGCTCGATGAGCTTCTCCTGGTCCGCGATGAACGCGTCGATTTCCGCCGTCTCCCGGTCGAGGGTGCGTGCGATACCTGCCTGTGCTGACTTCGATATGTCTGGTAGCTCGAGATCGCGAATGTCAGATGGGTCAACTCGCTGGTGGCTTCGAGTGGCTGACGTAACCAATGCAGCGAGGCTCTGGGTAGCTGAACCGGACTGCAGGAAGTATTTGAGGAATCCGCCGTCAACTAGTCGAGGGCGGAGCGCAACGAATTCCGGGGAAGCTAGCGTGGGGAGGCCGCTGTGCTCCTGGACCATGACCACTCGACTCTTGCGGGGGTTCAGCTTTGAGATGAGGACATCCCCGGGACGCACCTGCTGCTTCATACTGGCAAGCTCCGAAGCAGGCTGCGTCACGGGAGATCCAGTCGCCTCGATCGAGGGGATCGAGTAGTGCACCACCTCACCCTCGCCGAAAACGCTCGGATCGATCGTCTGGCGCACGATCGGCGCTGAGATTCCAGCCCTCACGCCTTCACCGCCTCGAGGCGTGCGCGGATTCGCCCGAGGACTTCGTCGAGATCGCGGTCGATTTCCGCGAGGGAGCGTGGAGGCACGTACTGGTAGAAGTGGCGGGTGAAGGGGATCTCGCACCCTTCCTTCGTCTTGGACTCGTCGATCCACGCGTTCGGCGCGAACGGCTTCACCTCGCGTTCGAAGTACTCGTGGATGTCCTCGTTCCACGGCACGTTCTCCGTGTCGCGCAGCGACGAGTCGGCGATCGGCCTGCACTTCGGGTCGAGGTTGATCTCACCTCGCTCGTCCTCATCGCTGAGAGTGTCAGCGAGCGCCGTCAGCGCGGCCGCGGGGAGCGCGACCGTCGCGGCTTTCAGGCGCTTGTTGAGTTCCGCGGCGAACGCTTTGCGCGCTGACCAGACGTGAGGTGCGGCGCCCGACTCATGGTCGATCTCTGCTGTGAGGCCGTCGAGGACGCGACGGAGTGCGTCCGCTGCCTGCTGGTCAAGCTTCTGCACTTCTTTGAGCTGCATCGCCGCCTCGAGGTTCTCACGGGTGACGGAGTAGGAGCGCTGGAGGGGGCGCTCGACGGTGACGGCGCGGTAGTAGAACGCTTCGCGGTCGAAGATCTTCGACCGGTCGTTGTCTTCGAAGTCGGCGTAGAGGCGGGCTATCTCGTCGATGTTCTCTTGCCCGAGTTCGTTGCGCTTGGATCCAAGGCCCTTGCGCATCTTGCGGAACAGTTTGCTGCCGTCGACGAGCTGCACTTTGCCGCGCCGGTCGGGGTGCTTGTTGGTGGAGAGCACCCAGACGTAGGTGGCGATGCCGGTGTTGTAGAACATGTCGGTTGGGAGGGCGATGATGGCGTCGAGGAGGTCGCGGTCGAGGATCGACTTGCGGATGTTGCTCTCGCCGGAGCCAGCGCCGCCGGTGAAGAGGGGGCTGCCGTTGAGGACGATCGCGGCTCGCCCGCCTCCGTCTTCAGCGCGGCGCATCTTGGAGACGAGGTGCTGGAGGAAGAGCATGGAGCCGTCGGAGACGCGGGGGAGCCCGGGGCCGAAGCGTCCTGCGTATCCGCGTTGCTTGTGTTCTTCGGTGACGGCTTTCTGCTGCTTCTTCCAATCGACACCAAAAGGCGGGTTGGAGAGGCAGTAGTTGAAGGTCTTGCCGAGGTGGCCGTCGTTGGTGAGTGTGTCGCCGAAGAAGATGGCGTCGACGCTCTGCCCCTTCACCGTCATGTCGGCCTTGCAGATGGCGTAGGACTGCGGGTTGATCTCCTGGCCGGCGAGGGTGAGCGTGGCCGTGGGGTTCATTTCGCGGATGTGGTCTTCGGCGACGGACAGCATGCCCCCGGTGCCGGCCGTTGGGTCGTAGATGGAGCGGACCGTGTGCGGGGTGCTGAGGGCGTCGCTGTCAGGCTCGAGGAGGACGTCGACCATGAGCTCGATGACGTCGCGCGGGGTGAAGTGTTCACCGGCCGTCTCGTTGGAGGCTTCTGCGAACTTGCGGATGAGCTCCTCGAAGATGTGGCCCATCTCTTCGTTGGGAACGGCCCGGGGGGAGAGGTCGACGCCCGCGAAGCGCTGGGTGACGTGGAACAGGAGGTCGGCTTCGTCGAGTTCGGTGATGCGGTCGCTGATCTTGTACTTATCGAAGATGTCCTTGACGCCGTCGGAGAAGCCGTTGACGTAGTCGAGGAGGTTCGCGGCGAGATTCTCGGAATCACCAAGCGCGGTGGCGAGGTCGAAGCGCGAGGCGTTCCAGAAGGAGTAGACATGGCCAGCCTGGTTCTTCAGGTAGGCGGGGCGTACTGGGATGCCGGAGCGGTTGGCGATCTCCACTTCCCGGACCACGGCCTTCTTTGTCGGCGCGAGCACCGCGTCGAGGCGGCGCAGCACTGTGAACGGCAAGATGATGTCGCCGTACTGGTGTGCCTTGAAGCTGCCCCGCAGCAGGTCCGCGATCTGCCAGATGAAGTTGGCGTGGTTGTTGCTGCTCATGGGCGTGGTGTGGCTCCTTCGCGCGGCGGTGCGGGTGTTGCTATGTCAAATGTAGGTGACTTCAAGTGTTCCATCCGCTCGCGTCCGTGAGGAGACGCCGAGCACAGGGTTCAACTCAGAGGTCGCGGAAAGTTGGATCGGTCCGATAGTGTCAACTGTGGCGTGGTAGGCGTTCTCTGGTTCTGACGTCCGAAGATGAGCATTTTTGGAGTGAAGCATGTTTGTAGACGAGCTCTGCGGATTTTGTGCGAGAAACCTGTCGTCCCGACGTGGTGAGCATGTCTGGCCGCAGTGGTATCTGAGGGACCTCGATGCCGCGGGAGCGCCTCCTCTGGGATGGGTTGAGAACGGTGTCCCGGTCGTTGATCGAGCTGGACGACCCGTACAACTCTCGACGAGAGCAAGAGTCTTCTTCCCTGCATGCGAGCCATGCAACGCCAGGTTGAATACAAACATCGAAGTTCCCGCAAAGAGCGCCTTGCGAAGGCTCCTACAGGCTCAATGGAGCGGCACTGCGACTGCTGATGAATGGCGGGCGATCGGAATCTGGTTCGCGAAGGCTATGCTCCTCGGGCATCATCCCTCTGCACGATTCTCGACCCCTCAAGCTCAGAGAATTCGGCGCGCATTCACCCAATGTCCGCCAGACGTTTCGTGGCTCGTCCGCGACCCCTTCGTGGTGCCGGACGAAGTATCGGTGTGGGTGCACCGGACGAGCCTGAAAGACGAGCAAAACTATCACCGAGATCTGATCGTCCCGGGCTGGACCAGGGATCGAGCGGGGGTGCACGGTCCAACACAGCATTTAGTTCTCGGTTCTGCCGGAGTAGGGGTCAACCTGCTCATCCACCCAGGTTGGCGAATCGAAAACAGCATGGTTACCGTCGGCGAAGCCGTGGACGTGATCCGCGGATGCAGGTCTTTTGACGTCTCCAAGATGCCCTTTGTTTCAACGGCGGGCCTTCACTGGAAGATGGTTAATGTAGTGCTGGCGACAGATTCTGCAATTGGTCGCCAACTCCCTTGGTATGCAACCTCATGGTCTGACCTTAGAATCACTGCACGACCTGACCTGGCGGCAGTAGACGGGCTGCCGCTCGCAGGTGATGCCATTGCCCCGAGCGAGCACTCGATCAAACTCGGCGAGAGCTGCTAGCGCCCGGCTAATACGATCGGGCCATGCCCTCCCTCGTAGCCTGGCTCGACGCGTCCTCCGAAGAGCAGCGTCGCATGCGCGACATCATCGGCCTTTTCACCGATCGTGAGAGCCGCGACGAGCTTGGGCTCAGCGCGATCCGCGACCCGCTCGGCGACATGCTCTTCCCCGGAATGTCCGTCCTTCACACGCGAGCCCGCTATCTCCTGCTCGTGCCGTGGGTCTACGCACGCGCATCCACCCATGGCAACCCTGCCGCCGAGGCCGACAACCTCGAACGCACGCTCATTGGTGCCATCAGGAAGACCGACGACAACAGCGGACTCATCGGCATGACCGCTGGCACCGGAGTACGCACCCTCCCGTCGTCGATGTACTGGGGCATCCTCGGCCGCCTCCAGATCCGTAGCGACGCGAGCGCGTCACGAGCAGACACCCTCGCTGAGCACCTGGCCGCTAATGGCGGGGGAGACCTCGACGAAGCCGGAATCCAGCACAGCGCCTGGCACACCAGCATCCCAAAACCACCACCGGGCTTCCCCAAAGAGCTACCGGGCGGGTTCGCGCTCCGCCGCGACGAAGCGGAATGGCTCCGCGAACGCATCCTCACCACCACGCCAGGCACGCTCCTCGCTCACCTCGCACTTGACGGCCCTGGCGAAGGCAGTCGAGCCCCCTGGGAAGACCCCGCCGTGCTCCGGGCTTCTGGCAACGCACGCGCGGTTCTTGACCACGCACGCGCCTTCTCGGCCGTCGTCCACGGCGCCCAGCTGCTCTACAACCTCATGCTCGCCGAAGCCTACGAAGCCGCTGGCTACGACGCCGTCACGAACCCCGTCGACGACTACCGGCAGCGCCTCACCGCCTGGGCCTCCACGCTCCCCGAACTCGTCGACCTCGACACCTGGAGCGTCGACGAGCTCATCCACCGAGTCGAACTCCAGCGCGGACAGATCGTGCCTGCTCGCACACGCCGCTTCGTCACCGCCTGGACCGTGCTGCTCCGGCACAGCACACTCGACGAACTCGCCGACAACGGCGAAGCGAGGGCACTCGTCACCAGATGCGAACGCGAGAGCAAGGGCGCCCAAGCCCGCATCGGCGACCCCAAACGCCTCGTGAACTGGAGCGGCGGATCCGGCGCGGGCGCCCTCGCCTACCGGTGGAACAGCGTGCGACGGATGCTCGTCGACCTGCACGCTGGCCTCAACGCGCAGAGCGGCTCGAACGATGCTTGAACCCCAGACCCGGGCCACCCTGACCGAGCAGCTCGCCCCACCACCCGGCTATGAGCTCGTCCACGCCGTCGGCACCACCTTCACCCTCGACCTCGCTACCGCACTCACGGTTCCGCTCTGCTTCGCCTCGCACCGGGTGAGTGCCGCCGACGACCAGCTCGGCATGCTCAACGCCATCCGCCGCGCCGCAGACCGCATCGACGTGTTCGCACAAGCCGGCGAGATCTCCATGGGCACCACCAGCAAGCTCGTCGCCTTCCTCGAGCCGATGCTCCACCCCGTGACCGCCCGCCGAGGGATCTTCCACCCCAAGGTCTGGTACCTCGAATACGCGGCAGGCGAGCACCGCAGCTACCGGTTCCTCTGCGCCAGCCGGAACCTCACGGCCGACCGCAGCTGGGACACCCTCGTGCGCCTCGACGGCACCCCTGCCCCGGCGGGCAAGAAACTGGATGCGCGGCGCAAGAACAAACCGCTCGTCACCCTTCTCAAGACACTTCCGAAGCTCGCCGTGCACCCCGTCGCCGGAGATCGCGTCGAGCGCATCAACGCGCTTGCCGAGCGCTGGGGCAACGTCGAGTGGGAGCTGCCGACCGGCGTTCGAGACCTGGCGTTCCACGCGTTCGGAATCGGCGCATCCGTCCGCCCGGAGCTGCCAGGGCGCAGAGCCCTCGTCGTCTCCCCGTTCGTCACCGACGACGGTCTCGCCGCGCTCCGGAACGAGCTCTGGGGCGAGACGCACCTCGTCTCCCGCGCCGAGGCTATCGACCGGCTTGCCCCCGCGACGCTGGGCAGCTCGAAGCTGCAGACGCACGTGCTCGACGGCGCCGCCAACGACACCGTCGACAGCGAGACCGGCCACGACGATAGGGCTGACGACTACACGGTCAACAACGCCGCAGGGGCCGCCGCAGTGGTCGTCGCCACCACACCCGTGCGCGCGGCCGACCGCCTTGTCGGGCTTCACGCGAAGGTCGTGATCGTCGACCGCGACCACACCTCGCGCGTCTTCCTCGGCTCCGCCAACGCGACCAGCCCCGGCTGGGGGACGAACGTGGAAGTCATGGTCGAGCTCATCGGCAAGACCTCGGTGCTCGGTGTCGACGCCACCCTCGCGGCCCTCGGCAACCTCATTGAGCCTTACCAGAGCGACGGCGGCGCAGCAGAGCCCGACGACGAAGCGGCCGAAGCTCGACTCGAGAACCTGCTGCGCGGGCTCGCGGGCCTCCGTATTCACATTGAAATCGGTGGCGACGGACCGTACTCGCTGCGCGTCCAGCTCGACGATGACGACCGGGCATCGTTCGAACGCAGCATCGCAAAAGCTGGAGCTACGTTGCACTGGCATCTCCTGCCACGGCCCGACCTGCGCCGGGCCGCATCCACCCTCGCCAACCCGAGGGGAGAGACGCTCGACGAGGTGGCGCTCACCGATATCAGCCCCTTTGTGGTGCTCACCGCACGCGACTCCGACGGACGAGAACGCAGCACCATCGTGCTAGCACAGCTTGCGGGAGGCATCGCCGAGCGGCGCGATGCGATCATCGCCAGCCAGCTCACCGACCGGGCCTCGTTCGTGCGGCTCCTCACCCTCCTGCTCGAGCTCTCGGGCGTCGCGATGCCCACCGTCGCGGCGACCGGGGCGACGGGCTTCTTCGGCGCCGCAGCCGGAAGCGATGCGGTCGAGGGGGCCGGGCTATTCGAAGCGCTCCTCCGCGCGGTCGCCGCTGGACACGACGGGCTTGCCGACGCGAAGCGCATCATCGACTACCTCGCCAACCACGGCGAAGATCAAGCCATGATGCCTCCAGGCTTCGACAGTCTCTGGAACCAGGTGTGGGCCGCGCACCTCGAACTCACGGGAGCCACGGCATGAGCGCGGTCGACGCCAACGCCGTGATGGACGGGCTCAAGGGCTTTCAGCGAGACGCCGTCGCCCACGTCATCGACCGCTTCTACGGCGCAGAGAGCGCCGATGCATCCGGGCGCTTCCTTATCGCAGACGAGACCGGCCTCGGGAAGAGCATCATCGCCCGGGGTGTCGTCGCACGCAGTGTCGAGGAACTCGAACGCAGGCGCATCCCACGCATCGACATCGTCTACGTGTGCAGCAACCAGGACCTCGCTAGACAGAACCTGAAGCGCCTCAACGTCACCGGTGAGACGCAGATCGAGATGACCACGCGGCTCACGCTGCTCGCGAAGCAGAGCAAGAAACTCGACGGCGGCGAAGCCGGCGAATCGAAAGTCAACCTCGTCTCCTTCACCCCCGGAACGTCCTTCAGCGGCGGCGGCTGGCGGCAGGGCAACGCCGACGAGCGCGCCATGCTGGCCGTCATGCTCGACCACCTGACGGGGGCGGATGCGGCGCAGCGCAGGGCGACGCGGGTGATGTTCACCGGGACAGTCAAGAGCACGGATGCCTTCGCGCGACGCGTCGACTGGCTCGAGCGCGAGCTGGACGGTCCACCGGACGCGGTCATCGCGGCCGCCTTTCATGCCGACATTAAGCACTCAGGCGAGCTGGCCCGCTTCGAGCAACTCCGTGACGAGATGAGCGGCCTTGAGCGCATCCCTTCGGAGATCTGGAACCGCGTGCAGAACTCGATCGCTAAACTGCGTCACGCGCTCGGCAAGGCCGGCGTCGACACCCTGCAACCCGACCTCATCATCCTCGACGAGTTCCAGCGCTTCAAGCATCTCCTGGACCCGGAGAGCGGCGAAGCGGGCGAACTCGCCGACGCCCTCTTCCAGCACCCAGCCGCGAAGGTGCTGCTGCTCTCGGCCACCCCGTACAAACCCTTCACCAACGCCGAGGACGACGAAGACCACAGCGCCGATTTCCTCGCGACGATCCGTTTCCTCATGGGAGGCCAGGCGGGTGCTGATGCGCCAGTCGCCGATGCCCTCGCCGCGTACCGTCAGGCGCTGACGAGCGGAGGAGACGCAGCCGCGGCGGCCACCGCCGTCGGTCTTGCGTTGCGCCCCGTGATGACCCGCTCGGAACGGCCCGCACTCGGTGAGCGCGAGGACCTCGTGCAGGTCAGTCACCTCGGTTCCAAAGACCCGACCGCCGCCGACGTTCGTGATTGGGTGACCCTACAAAGGCTTGGCGGCGCGCTCCAAGCACCGATCGATCTCGAGTACTGGAAGTCGATCCCGTACTTCTCGAACTTCGTGGACGGTTACAAGCCAGCAGCAAGGCTCACAGCGGCACGGGATGCGGCTCGGGCCCAAGTGCTGACGGTGGCCGAGCCATCGGGAGCGGCGGCTCCCACCAACACATCGGCCGAGCGCGAGGCCACGGTTGCGCAGGGCGGGCAGGCGATCCAGCACGCGGGGGACACCGGGGGCGCCGCGTTCGGGAGCGGCGCATCCACTCGCAGCTCAACGGGCATCGACCCCACCGCCATCGCAGCTGCCCTCGCAGCGACCCGCTCTCTCGACCAGGACGCGCTGCGTCGCTTCGACCCCGTCGACCTCGGCAACAGCCACCTGAGGGCCCTCGCCGACGACACCGTCGGCCGCGGCTGGTGGCAGTTACTGTGGGTGCCCCCGACGATGCCCTACGTGATTCCCGGGGTGGTCTACGAGCCCTTCTCCAATGGCTCGGTGACAAAGCAGGTCATCTTCTCTGCCTGGTCGGCCGTGCCGGGCGCCGTCGCTGGACTCCTTAGTTACGAAGCCGAGCGACGCATGGCAGGCGAACGTTCGCTGTTCCGCGAGAACTCCGCCGACGGGCGCAGGGCAGTCGCCGCGCGACGACTCTCGTACAGCCTCACTGAAGGCGAGCGGCCCGCCGCGATGTCCACGCTCGCGCTCTTCTGGCCGCATCCCGCTCTCGCCAGTATCGGCGACCCGCTCGCCGGCGCACGCGCCTCGGGATCCGTGGTTGCTGGCCCCGCGGGGACGCTGCTCGGCGCAGACGAGCTGCTCGAACGCGTCGAACGCAGACTGGCCGGGAGGCACTCCGCGACCGGGGCAAGCGCATACTTCGCCTACCCCGGCGCCGTGCCCAGTGACCTCGCCTCAGCATCGGCATCCGATCTCATCCGCGAGCTGCACGCCTCCGGTAACGAAGACGAGGGCCACGGCGACCTGCGTGAGACCGAACGTGGTTCCAAGGGGCTCATGCTGCACGTCGCGGAGGCGCTTGGCCTCGCTCGAACGGCTGGCCCGACGACCGAAGCGCGCCAGACTTGTGACGAGGTGACTGGTCGCACTCGTGGGGGCTCAGCGGACCCGGTCCCCGGCGGAACTGACCTTGCCCGCCTTGCTGCATTCGCACCCGGGAATGCTGCACTCGGCGCAATCTGGTCGGTCGCCGGGCCTCTTGTCACCGAGGGCGGCGCGTGGCGGGCGGCATTCGCGCTCGCGGAGGGAATCCGCTCACTGTTCAATCGGCCAGAGAGCATCGCGTTGCTCGAGACCCTGTACGGCAAGAACGGGGATGGCTCCCGCGACCCAGACGAAACGCGGTGGCGCCGGGTGCTCGACTATTGCGCCGACGGTAATCTGCGCGCCGTGCTCGACGAGTACCTTTTCCAACTGCACAGCGAGAACGGTGGGGCAGAGGTCGGCGACGATGAGTTGCTCGCTCTGGCCAGGCGCGCGGTCGAGGCGATGACGCTGCGCCCCGCCCGGTACGTGGCCCACGACACCACCCTCGAGCGTGGTGACATCCCGTTGACGGCGCGCTTCGCGCTGCGCTACGGCGGCAAGCAGAACACCGACGAGGATGCGAAGAGCGGTGCCCGCCAGGGCGAAGTGCGAGGTGCCTTCAACAGCCCCTTCGCCCCGTTCGTCCTCGCCTCGACGAGCGTCGGACAGGAGGGCATCGACTTCCATTGGTGGAGCCACTCCGTTGTCCACTGGAACTTGCCGTCGAACCCCGTCGACTTCGAGCAGCGTGAAGGGCGCGTGAACCGATTCGCCGGCCATGCCGTGCGCAAGAACGTCGCCGCCGCGCACTGGGCTGATGCCCTCGCATCGACGGATGCGCGCGCCTGGCGGGCCGCGTTCGAAGCGGCCGAGGAGGTCGATAACGGCCTGGGTGAGTTCTCGCCGTGGTGGATGTACCCGGGAGACGCACGCATCCACCGTGTGATCGCTCAGTACCCGCTCAGCCGCGACGCGGTGAAGTACGAGCGGTTGCGGAAAGCGCTGACGATGTACCGGCTGACGCTCGGCCAGCCGCGCCAGGAAGACATGCTCGAGTTGCTCGCGAAGATGGGGGCGGAGGCCAACGGGATGCCGACTATCGACCTGCGTCCGCCGCGGCTGGTAATTCGAGGCAAGTGAATGCGGAATCGGCGTGTCGCGCCCTAGGTGAGCCCGACCGCCAGTAGGGTTCCGATGACTCCATCACGCGCAGCGCCAAGGGTCGGAACCCTACTGGCGGTCGGGCAAGACGAAACCCCGGCGATGTGGCTTGCGCCAGGGATCGTTCCGGGGTCTTCGTTGAAGAGCCTACGCGATGGGGTGTGGATGCAACGGCGAGCTACTCGAGAGAGGCGCTTCTGTCGCTCCTAACTGCCGAACGCTTAGTTGGGTGACTTCGGCTCCGTCGGCGCACCGCTCATGATGCTCGTCGCGACCGCGACCGCGACCGCGACCGTGCTGCTCGCGAAGCGCGCGGCGGACGCGGGTGCTCAGCCGACGATTGACCTGTGGCTGCCAGAGCTTTCCCGAGCGTAACCTTGAGCACAGTGCCGTGAGTTTTAACTTTAGACGCGCTAAAGTTAGGCAACTGCCCGCACGCCAAACCGTGGAGAGGAGAGCCCATGGTCTACGTCGATCGCATCTGGGAACCACAGGACACCTTCGGCGTGAGCCGGAAAGACCGCGCGGGCGGCCGCTACCGCGCCTTCGTGCCCGACGAGCTCGACCCCGCCCTCACTCCGCTTTCGCCGGCTGCCGAACGCGCGGCGCAAGACGCGCTCCAGGCGCTCACTCGCGCAGACGAGCGCGTAGGAACGAAGGGCCGATTCCTCAACCACCTGCTCATTCGATCCGAGAGCATCTCCTCATCCTGGATCGAAGGGAACCGCGTCACGCCAAAGCGCCTGGCGATCGCCGAGCTCTTGCGCCAAGGCAAGCCCGTGGCGCTTGACGTGGTCGCCAATGTGCGCGCCACGGAAGACGCGATCGCCGCCCTCGCTGACCACACGCGACCCATCCAAATCGCCGACATCGAGGCGCTCCAGCACACCATCGAACCCAGCCTCACGCTCGGCATCCGCACCGAGCAGAACTGGGTCGGCGGCCCGGGCTACTCACCCCTCCGCGCAGACTTCATCCCGCCGCCCGAAACTGAGGTGGCACGACTCATCAGCAACCTGGCCGAGTTTGTGACCGCCACCGAAGGGAATCCCGTCGTGCGCGCCGCCATCGCGCACGCGCAGTTCGAGACGATCCACCCCTTCGTCGACGGCAACGGGCGCACCGGTCGCGCCCTCATCCACACCGTCCTCAAGCGCGCGGACGCCCTCCGCAACATCCTCATACCAATCAGCACCGTCTTCGCGGGCGCCAAGAACGCATACATCGAAGGGCTCACCGAGTACCGGGCGGAACGCGTCGACGAATGGGTCATCGCGTTCTCCCAAGCCGCGGAGCTTGCCGCCGCCAACGCAGTTCGTCTCGCGGACGACGTGCAGCGACTCGACGACGAGACCCTTGAGCAACTCATTGAATGGCGCACCCAGCAGCAGCTCTCGCCCGCGCGTCCCAGGCGCGACGCTGTCGCGCTGCGCATCCTCGGGCGGCTCGCGACCGAACCGGTCGTCACCACTGACTCCGTCGCCACTGCCCACGGAGTGTCCAACGTCGCCGCCCACAAAGCGCTGACGCAGCTCTGCGACGCCGGCGTGCTCTCCCGCAACACGGACCACAAGGGGCGCGTCGTCTGCTGGAGCGCCGACCGACACCTGGCACTCGTCGCGCTCACCGAACGCAGCAACAGAGTCGGCGGCGCCGACACCGTCGGCCGGACCCCACCACGCGGGCCAGACGCCCCTGATCGCAGCGTCGTCGGGAACCTCAGAGGCGACTGACGCCTCCTTCTGAGCCGCAGCCTTCGGTCACGGTGCCGGAAGAGCCCGAACCCCAGCGCGCACTACTCGGCTCCGCGCATCCGTGTGCGCCCGACCCCACTACAGTTCTCAGGTACCCGCGCGAGCCTCACCCCCGTATTGGGCTCGCCCGAGAAGAGGACTTCCCCTTTGACGCAGACACTCACCCGCAAACTCGGCGTGCCCGGAATCGTGTTCATGGTGATCGCGGCGGCCGCGCCCATCACCGTGGTCGCCGCGAACTTCCCGATCATCTTCGGCGTCTCCGGCTCCGTCGGCGCACCGCTCATGGTGCTCGTCGCCACCGCGATCCTGCTGCTCTTCTCGGTCGGATACGCGTGGATGACCCCACACGTACCGGATGCGGGTGCCTTCTACTCGTACGTCGACCGCGGCCTCGGGCGACGCCTGGGGCTGGGCACCGCATCCATCGCCCTGCTCTCGTACGTGCTGCTCACCGTCTCGATGACCTGCTACCTCGGAGTGCAGGCCGGCAACCTCTTCGAGCTGTGGACCGGGATGCGAGTGCCCTGGTGGCTCATCTCAGGTCTCATGATCGCGATCGTCGGGTTCCTCGGCTACCGCAACATCGACCTCTCCGCGAAGGTGCTCGGCGTCGTGCTCGTGCTCGAGGTCGTCGCCGTCATCGTCATCGACGTGGGCGTCCTCGCATCCGGGCGCGAGCTCACGACCCTGCCGTTCAGTGTGAGCGAGGCCGTCTCCGGCACGCCGGGCCTCGGGCTGCTCTTCGCGTTCCTCGGCTTCTTCGGGTTCGAAGCCACCGCGGTGTTCCGCAACGAGGCCCGCGACCCCGAGCGCACCGTGCCCCGCGCCACCTACATCGCCGTCATCGCGGTGGGAGCGCTGTACTTCGTCTCCTCCTGGCTCGTCATCGCGGGCCTCGGCGCCGACAACGCGGTCGCCCTCTCGAACGAAGACCCGGCCGGCGTCGTCGTCGGCCTCGCCGGCGACGTGGTCGCGCCGATCATGGCCGACATCGTGCAGGTGCTCGTCGTGACGAGCATGTTCGCGTGCATGCTCGCGTTCCACAACATCGTCACCCGCTACCTCTTCACGCTGGGGGAGCGGGACGTGCTGCCGCGCACCCTCGCCGCCGTGCACCCGAAGCACTCGGCGCCTTCGCGCGCATCCCTGTGGGTGACGATCATCACCGCCGTCGTGGTCGTCGTCTCCGCGCTCGCGCAGCTCGACCCAGTGCTGCAGATCTACACCTGGTACTCCGGCGCGGGCGCCGTGGGTGTCATCGTCATGATGACCCTCGCGAGCTTCGCCGTCGTCGCCTTCCGCGCGCGCCTGAAGCGGGATGCGGCCCAAGGGGCAGCCTCGTCCTGGGTCACCGTCGCTTCGCTGGCCGGCGGCATCGGGCTCGTCCTGGTGCTCGTGATCGCGATCTGGAACTTCCCGTTCCTTGTCGGCGGAATCGTCGCCGCGATCATCTGGGGCGCCGTGCTCGCCGGGTTCTTCGCGGTCGGGATGCTGGTGCCTGGCAAGAACGGGAACCGGCAGGGGTAGGCGTGATGGCCGCGCTCCCCTTCTGCTGGCAGATTCCCCGGGGAGTCCCGAGAAGCTGCTTCTGACCTACGATTCAGGAAATCCCCAGCAAGAGAACGCGAGTCCCGATGTCACTGCAGCCACCGGCCCCAAATTACGGCTATTCCCAGCAGCCTCCGCAGCAGTACTTCGCACCGGCTCCGACGCCGCCGAAGACGACGAGCGCGGTGTCATGGACAGCTCTCGGCTTTGGCATCGCTGGCATGCTGGCCGCGATCATCCCGGGCATTTCGTTCTTCGCCTGGATCTTCACGCTCGTGGCCCTCGTGTTGGCAATCGTGGGTCTGGCCCAGAAACACCGGAAGAAGGCCGTTGCGGGCGTTTCGCTAGGGCTCTCCACACTTGCGTTCGTCACGGCCGTGATCGTCTCAATTGGAACGCTCGCGAATGCGGGCAATGACGCCTCAAACGTTGTCGCGGAGTCAGAGGCTGCGCAAGAAGTGGCCGCCCCGGTGGAAACCCAGGAGGCTGCCGAAGAGCCCGAGGCTCAGCCTGAGGTTCTGGCACCCGTCGGAATCGGGCAGACGGTGACCGGACATTACGGGGTGACGTTCACCGTCGACGCCGTGACCTGCGGCATGGCGTCCTACTCCTACGCTGACGGCTACCTAGAGGAGACCCCTCTCGGCCAGTTCTGCGAAATCCGTTTCACGACCTTCAACGGCAGCACGTCGCCGTTCGACTTCTACTCTGACAGTATCTCCGGAACGATTGGCGATGCCTACTACGAAGCAGAAACGTCCCTCAGCACCGTCGGTGAGGACTACTGGTTCAGCACCGTGAACCCTGGGCTGACCGTCAGTGGTGTCACTGTCATCGACATCCCTGTAGGCGCGCAGCTCGAAAGCGTTCACTTGCAGACGAACTACTTCAACGGGCAGGACATCGTCGTTCAGCTGGTCTGAGTGAGCTGGTCGGTTGCTCGGGGGAGACTGGACACATGACCCTCACGCCAGCCCAACTCGACCGTGCCCGCGGCGCCGTGCTCGCATCCGCTGTCGGTGACGCCCTCGGCTCCCAGTACGAGTTCGGGCCGCAGCTGTCTGACGGGACTCCGATCGCATTCGGGGTCGGCATCTTCGGTCACGGTGTCGGTGAGTGGACCGATGACACGTCCATGGCCATGCCGATCCTTCAGGCGCTCGCGGCGGGGGAGTCGCTCAACGACGCCGATGTCCTCGCTCGGGTTGTCGTCGCCTGGCGCGGGTGGGCCCGCGATGCGAAGGACGTCGGTGCGCAGACACGCACGGTCCTGTCCGCCCTCGAGGGTGACGTCACGGAATCGCGGGCTCGCGAGGCCGCGCGCAACGTTCACGAGAGAGCCGGCCGCAGCGGCGGCAATGGCGCCCTCATGCGCACCGGCCCGCTCGCCCTCGGCTACCTCGCCGACGGGCAAGAGGTCGCGCTTGCCGACGCTGCCACCCGCGTCGCGCAGCTCACCCACTGGGAAGACGACAACGTCGACGCGTGCGTGCTGTGGTGCCTCAGCATCCGCCACGCTCTCCTCACCGGCGAACTCGACGTGCTCGGCAAGCTCGACGCGCTCCCCAGCGAGCGGCGCGAGAGGTGGCGGCGCTTCATCGGGGAAGCGCTCGCACCCGGCGCACACCCGCGCGATTTCTCTGAGCAGAACGGCTGGGTCGTCCGCGCCTTCCAGGGTGCGCTCGCCGCGCTCGCAGGAGCGACTTCGGTCGTGGATGCGCTCGAACGGGCCGTCCGCGGCGGTAACGACACCGACACCGTCGCCGCCATCGCGGGCTCGCTCGCCGGGGCCGTCTTCGGCGCTGACGCGCTCCCAATCGTGCTCATCGACCAGGTCCACGGGTGGCCGGAGCTTCAAGCAAGCGACCTCATCGTGCTGAGCGACCACGCCGTCGGAGCCGCCGACTCGGCCCGATGAGCAGCGGCGCACCATACTGAAGAGATGTCACACGAAGCTGAAGCCGACCGCCGCTGGATGCAGAACGCGATCCGGATGCTCGAGGCCGACGCGAACCGCAGCGCCGATACGCACCTCCACGTGTTCCCCCTCCCACGCGAGTGGGGCATCGACCTCTATTTGAAGGACGAGTCGGTGCACCCGACCGGTTCGCTCAAGCATCGCCTCGCCCGCTCCCTCATCCTCTACGCCATCGTCAACGGGCAAGTCGGGCCGCGCACCACGCTTGTGGAGGCGTCCAGTGGCTCGACAGCAGTGTCCGAGTCGTACTTCGCCCGCATGCTCGGGCTTCCGTTCGTCACGGTCGTGCCCCGCACCACGAGCCCAGAGAAGATCGAGCTCATCGAGTTCTACGGCGGGCACTGCCACATGGTCGACGAACCCCTGCAGGTGTACTCAGAAGCCGAGCGTCTCGCCGCCGAGGTCGACGGGCACTACCTCGATCAGTTCACCAACGCCGAACGCGCAACCGACTGGCGCGGCAACAACAACATCGCGAAGAGCGTCTACTCGCAGATGACCCTCGAGCGCTTCCCCATCCCGAGCTGGATCGTCGTCAGCGCCGGCACCGGAGGCACCTCCGCCACCTTCGGCCGCTACGCCCGATACTGCGGGCACGACACCCGCCTGGCCGTCGTCGACCCGGAAGGCTCCGCGTTCTACGAAGCCTGGAAGACCGGCGACCGAACCCACGCAACCGGTCGGGGCTCGAAGATCGAAGGCATCGGGCGCCCCCGCGTCGAGCCGTCCTTCATCGAGACCGTCATCGACGACATGATCCAGGTGCCAGACGCAGCATCGGTCGCCGCGATCCGCGTCCTGCGAGAGAAGACCCAGCACTGGGCGGGCGGCTCCACGGGAACGAACCTCGTGGGCGCCTTCCAGATCATCGCGCGGATGCTTGCGGCCGGTGAACAGGGCAGCGTCGTCACCCTCATCTGCGATGGCGGCGCACGCTACGCGAACACCTACTACGACGACGCCTGGGTCGCTGCTCAGGGCTGGGACCTCGAGCCCCACCTCGAGCGGATGCACGCCTTCCTCGAAACGGGGGAGTGGCGCGACTAGCTGGACTGCTCAGGCAAGTCGGGCGCTCGCGCGCAGTTTCGGGGTGGAAAGCTCACTTCGTTGAGAGGAACTTCCCTCAATGAAGTGAACTTTCCAGCTCGAGTCCGACTGGATGCCTCTGGCCGCACACCTGACGGTGCGTCGATCGGCTTTTCTGGACAACTGTCCGAAACTTGCTAGGCTCGGGGTGTGCCAACGACCGCCACACCCCGCTCGCCCGACCCGCGTCCCGCCCGCACCCAGGCCGCGATCATCGACGCCGTCGAACGCCTGTCGGCTCGCGGTGAAGAGGTCACCGTCCCGGCCATCGCCGCAGAAGCGGGCGTGAGCCGCTCGACCTTCTATGCCCAGTTCAAGGACCTCGACGCGCTCGCCGTGCGCATCCTCACCGAGGTGTTCACCGAGATCGAGGCCCTCGACCTACGCCTCCGCGCATCCGCGACGCCCATCGAGACGGCGAGGGCGACCACCTCGCAGCTCGTCGCGGAGTTCGCGAAGCGGCGCACGCTCTACGCCGGCGTGCTCGGCAGCCGCACCACCACGGAAGCCCACCGCGGCGTCCGCGCGGTCTTCGCCGAGCAAGCCCTCGGCACCATGCAGCTCACCGTCCCCGTCGGCCTCGACCCTAAGGTCGCCGCCGATTACGTGGCCGGCGGCAGCCTCGCCGTGCTCACCGCGTGGCTCCTCAGCGACACCCCCGACCCCACCGAGCGCGTGCAGCAGCAGCTGCTCGCGCTCCTCCCTGCCTGGCTCATCAACGACGATAAGGAAACCCCCTCATGACCCGCACCTACGTAGTCACCGGCTCCGCCTCCGGCATCGGCAAGGCCACCGCCGACAAGCTCCGCACCGACGGGCACACCGTCATCGGCGTCGACCTCAGGGGCGCCGACATCAACGCCGACCTCACCACCGAGGAGGGACGCGCCGAACTCGTCGCCCGTGCGACCGAGCTCAGCGGGGGCGTGGTCGATGGTGTCCTCGCCATCGCCGGCCTCGTCGTCCCGGCACCGGTCACGGTCGCGGTGAACCACTTCGGCGCCGTCGCGACGCTCGAGGGGCTCCGCCCGCTCCTTGCGAAGTCGGACGCACCGCGCGCGGCCGTCGTCGCATCCCTCGCCGCGCTCGAAGACGTCGACGAGCAGCTGCTCGAGCTCATCGAATCGGGCGACGAAGCCGCATCCCTTGCCTACGCCGACTCCCTCGGCGCGACCGCCAACGCAACCGGCTCGTCGGTGCTCTACACGACCTCGAAGCTCTCGATCGCGCGCTGGGTGCGCAAGCATGCCCCGAGTGAAGAGTGGGCGAAGGCAGGCATCGCGCTCAACGCCGTCGCCCCCGGCGTGATCCTCACCCCGATGACGGCCGCCGCGCTCGAAACCGAAGAAGGACGCGCGGCGCTGGACGCAGGTGCCCCGGCACCCTACGGAGGCCCGGCCGCCGACCCGATCCAGGTCTCCAACCTGCTCGCCTGGCTCACGAGCGAGGACAACGGCTACGTCACCGGCCAGATCATCTTCATCGACGGGGGAGCGGAAGCCATCCGCCGCCCAGGACAGGTCTAGGTAGCACGGCCCCGACGTGGCGAGGCTGACCGGCGGCGAAGTGCTCTTCGGCGTCGGTCAGCCGTCGTCGCTAGCGGGCAGCCGTCAGACGACCTTCTTCACGACGCTCGACTTCAGCTGCATCTGCCCGAACCCCGGCACCTTCGCGTCGATGTCGTGATCGCCGACGCCATCCGAGATCAGTCGTATGCCGTTCACCTTCGTACCGACCTTGACGGTGCCGCCGCCAGCGCCCTTCACCTTGAGGTCCTTCACGATCGTGACGGAGTCGCCGTCCTCGAGGACGTTCCCGACCGCGTCCTTGATGGTCGGGGTCGCTTCGGAATCGTCGCCAGCGGCGTCGCCCGGCGCCCACTCGTGGCCGCACATCGGGCAGGCGAGCAGCGCGCCCATCTCGTACGCGAGATCGCTCGCGCACTCGGGGCACGGGGGAAGCTGATCAGGCAAGCTGACCTCCAGAAAGTCTCGCGGAACAGAACTCCGCCAACGCTAGGGCACACGTTGCCACTCGTGTTGCCGCTCCCGTCGTGAGCGCCTCCGAAGGGCGACGTGCAGCCCGGTCCGAGCGCGCGCTCGACCCCCTCAGTACGATTGAGCAGATGGATGCGCCCCTTGAAGTCCGAATCGTCCTGTCAATCGTCATGGCCGCTTCAGGGCTCCTGGTCATCTGGATGGCCCAAGCGGCGGCCTCCGGTCAGCTGAAGCGGAACGACATCGCGGGCATCCGGACGCCCAGCACGATGGCGAGCGACGTGGCCTGGCTGGCGGCGCACGTCCGCTCGAAGCGCGCGACCATGACTGCCGGAATCCTGTCGCTCGTCAGCGGTCTAGCCGTGCTGTTCCCGCTGCCGGGACCGGTCATGATCGCGGTCGTGCTCGGCGGATGCGCGGCGCTGCTCGGCTTCGTGCTCTACGGTGCCCGCGCCGGCGTTCGAGCAGCGAAGGCTGTCGGGGAAGCTCCGAAAGGTCCGGCGAACTAGGGACTCAGCCCCGTTGGGCAAGAGCCGCCGCGACGCCGCGCGCCGCACGAATCACTTCCCAGACGCCGCCTCCGCCACAGCCTTCGACTCGACCTCCACGAACGTGAACTCGGTAGCGCGATCGTTGACGATGTTGTGATGCGCGCCGGCCTCCCGGCTGTAACTCACGCCCGCGGTGCACTCCATGGCGAACGGGTCCGCCGACTCGGTCTCCACCGTCAGGACGCCCGTCGTCTGCGGCACGACCACGTACGGCATCGTGTGCGTGTGCCAACCCGTCTCAGCGCCGGGCGAGAAGCGCCACTCGGTCACGCGGAACCGCGCATCGTCGACCTGGACGGTTGGGGTGGCGGCGGGGCGAGTCATGCGACGAGGTTATCCGCCACGCTGCTCCCGCGCGCGCACCCGCCTAGTTCTGCACCTCGGCCGGGTCTTCGTCTTCCTGCCGCGTCTCCTCGGTGCGGTCGCGAAGCTTGTCGGCCATCGCCGCAGCGCCTTCCCTGCCGTGCTCGCTCTCGACCTCCTCGATGATGTCGCGCAGGTTCTCGTCACCGGTCGAATCGTCGGAGCCGGAGGACACGTTCTGTGGAGTCGTCATGTCGCGACCGTACGCACCGAGGCTGGGTGGCCGCACATCATCGGCTGGCCGCGGGCTCACGCCGATCGCTGGCCGGATCGCTCGCTCCAGACGCCAGCTTCTCGATCGCCCGCACCGCGTCCCGCCCGGCCCGGTTCGCACCCACGGTCGACTGTGACGGCCCGAACCCGATGAGGTGGATGCGCGGCTCGTCGACCACCTGCGTGCCCCGCATCGTGATGCCGCCGCGTTCGTTGCGCAGCCCCAGGCTCTCGAGGTGCGCGAGGTCGGCGCGGAACCCGGTCGCCCAGAGGATCGCATCGACGGGCGTGAACGACCCGTCGGCCTCCCGCACTCCCTCCGGCTCGATCGCGGTGAACATGGGCCTCCGCACGAGCGCGCCCCGGTCGCGGGCGGCGATTGCGTAGGGCGACCAGCCGAGTCCTGTGTACGAGACGACGCTGCTCGCCGGGTCGCCAGCCTCGACGTCGGCCGTCACCTTCGCGATAGTGGCGCGGCCCTCGACCTCCGGGTTGAACCCGCGCTCGAGGAACACCGGTTCGCGGCGCGTGTACCAGAACGTCTGCGCCCCTCGGGAGATCTCCTCGAGCTGCTGCACGGCCGAGATGCCACCGCCCACGATCGCGACCCGCTGCCCGGCGAACTCCTCCGCCGACACGTAGTCGCGCGTGTGCAACTGGCGGCCCAGGAACGACTCCTGGCCGGGGATGCTCGGCAGCAGCGGATTGTTCCACGTCCCAGTCGCGTTGATGATCGCGCTGGCACGCCACGTGCCGGCGCTGTCGGTGCGAACCAGGAAATCTCCGTGAGGGTCGGTATCGACGCGCGTCACCTCGAGGACGCGAACCGGCCGCGCGATGGGCAGCGGATGCGCATCCTCGAACTCCGCGAAGTACCGCGGCACCGCATCTCGACTCGGCTCGTCGTCGCTGCCCGGAATGCGCGCGAAGGTCGGCAGGTCGAAGATGCCGTTGACGGTCGCCATCGTCAGCGACTCCCAGCGGTGCTGCCAGGCGCCACCGGCTCGCGGGTTGGCGTCGAGCATCACGAAGGTGCGCTCGGCGGCCGGCGCATCAAGCGCGCTCTCGAATCCCCGCCGCTGCAGGTGGAAGCCGGCCGAGAGTCCGGCCTGGCCCGCGCCGATCACGATGACCGTCGCGAAGCGGACTGCATCAGCCGGAATCTCTGTAGCCGCGATCTCGCCACCCGCGATCTCGTCAGTCAGCATCTGGGCCGCCCTCCGACTCGTCGAGCCCAAGGTGCCCGCGCAGCGCATCCGTCAGTGACGCGACCTGGTCCAGCTGCCTGGGGGAGAGCGCGTCGAGGAACAATTCCTGGATCGCCTTGAGGTGCGGCACCGAGCCGCGTCGGAACGCTGTCGCACCCTCGTCGGTGAGGCTCACGACTGAGCCCCTCGTGTCTTCTGGGCACGGGTCGCGGCGAAGCAGGCCCCGCTTCTCCATGCGGCCGAGCTGATGCGAGAGGCGGCTGCGCTCCCAGCCGATGGACGACGCGAGCTCGGATGAGCGGAGCGACCGACCGGGTGCCTCCCGGAGGGCGAGCAGCACGCTGTAGTCGCCCGTCGACAGCGCCGACTCGCTCTGCATCCGGCTCGCCAGGCGCGAGTTGAGGACGCTCGTGGTCTCGATGAACCCGCGCCAGACGCGCAATTCCTCGGCGCTGATCTGTGTTCGCTGCTGCTTGCTCATGGGGTGCTCCGCTCGCTTGTGCACCCATCATGCCACGTAGTTGACATATCAACTACTCGGATGCATGATTGACGCGTCAATTACTTCAGGACAGCGATAAGCGTGAGGAAGCGATGAGCGCAGTGGACGCAGCCCAGTTCGGATTCGAGATCGGCCTCAACTCGTTCGGCGACGTGCCGAACGTCGACGGCAGCCCGATGTCAGACGCCGAGACCGTGCGTCTCCTCGTCGATGAGGCACGCCTCGCCGAGCAGGTGGGCCTCGACGTCTTCAGCATCGGCGAGCACTACCGCGAGGGGTTCGTGGACTCCGCGACCCCCGTGATCCTGGCCGGCATCGCGACCGCCACCGAGCGCATCCGCCTCGGCTCAGCCGTCACCGTGCTCAGCACCAACGACCCCGTGCGCCTCTACAACGAGTTCTCCACCCTCGACGCGCTCTCGAACGGGCGCGCGCAGATGGTC
This sequence comes from Pseudoclavibacter sp., assembly GCA_052099095.1. Lineage (GTDB taxonomy): Bacteria > Actinomycetota > Actinomycetes > Actinomycetales > Microbacteriaceae > Pseudoclavibacter. Next base: position 56,039 of record JBQDTF010000010.1, on the reverse strand, counting down.
GTGGGGCGCGCATCCCAGACCCAGTCGTTCCCGCTCTTCGGCTACGACATCGCCGACTACGAGCAGCTCTTCGAGGAGAAGCTCGACCTCTTCATGCGGCTGCAGCGAAACGAGTCGGTGACCTGGTCCGGCACCGTGCGCGCGCCGCTCGTGAACCAGACACTGCACCCGGCCATGCGCCCCGGCGGGATCCCCACGTGGGTGGGGGTCGGCGGCAGCCCCGACTCGGTCGTGCGCGCCGCCCGCTACGGCTTGCCGCTCATGCTCGCCATCATCGGCGGGCAGCCCGAGCGCTTCGCGGGCCACGTCGACCTCTACCACCGCGCCCTCGAGAAGTTCGGGATGCCCGCGAACCGCGTCGGCCAGCACGCGCTTGGCCTCGTCGCCGAGACCGACGAGGAAGCCGCCGAGGCATGGTGGGAGTCGTGGAAGCCCATGGTCGAGATGATGGGCAAGGAGCGCGGCTTCTACCCACCCACCAAGGAGCGCTACCTCATGGAGCTCGAGACGGGAGCCCTGTTCGTCGGCTCGCCCGACACGGTCGCGAAGAAGATCGTGCGCATGGTCGACGCGCTCCGCATCAGCCGCTTCGACCTCAAGTACGACGTCATCGGCCTGTCGACGGACGCGCGTACCCAGACCATCACCCTGCTCGGTACCGAGGTGGCACCTCGAGTGCGCGCCCTGCTCGCGAAGGAGACCAGCCATGTCTGACGCCCGACCAGCCGCGAACGAGACCACCGCGAGTCTGCCCACGATCGGGATCCTCGGTGCAGGAAAAGTCGGCACCGTGCTCGCTCGCCTGCTCATCGCGAGCGGCTACCGGGTGCTCATCTCGGGCTCCGGCTCGCCAAGCAAGATCGACCTCATCGTCGATGTGCTCGTGCCGGGGGCGACCACGGGCACAAGTGCCGAGGTGGCCGCGCAGGCCGACGTCGTCATCCTTGCCCTGCCGCTCGGGAAGGCGCTGCCCCGCGACGGCCGCGAAGTGCTCCCGCGCGAAGCTATGCGGGGGAAGCTCGTCATCGATGCCATGAACTACTGGTGGGAGATCGATGGTGTGCGCGACGACCTCAACGACCCGCTCACGGCGACGAGCGAGCTCGTGCAGGAGTTCCTGGCCGAGTCGCGCGTCGTGAAGGCCTTCAATCACATGGGCTATCACGACCTCGATGAGGGGCCGACGCCCTCGGGAACGCCCGGCCGGCGGGGGATCGGCATCGCCGGAGAGAGCGACGCCGACCTCGCGAGCGCTGCCGTGCTCGTGGATGCGGCCGGCTTCGACCCGGTCGTCGTCGGCGCCCTGCACGACAGCTTCCTCCTGCAGCCGGGCAGCGAGCTCTTCGGCGCGAACTTCCCGGCCGACGAGGTTCGCGCTGCTGCAGAACGCTTCCCGAGCACCGAACGCGGACGCGAGCTCGGGAAGCTCCGTGCCAGCCGGGGGAGCACGGTACCAGCCGCCTGACCCCGAGCCTGAGCCGTACCAAGCTCCCGCACACCGCGCATCCACGTGCAGATGGTCGACTCCTCGAGTGGCGCAATCGCGTCGACCCGACGAAGCGAAGGAGACCGAATGGTATTCGAGAACATCGGCGACAAGGCAGCGCAGGCAGCGAACAGCGAGCAGGGCGAGCAGTTCACCGACCACGCGTTCGACGCGGCCGGAGACCACGCAGACACGGCGATCGGCAACCAGCACGACGAGCACATCCTGAAGATGCGCGACGGAGCCGACGCGGCGGTCGGCACCGAGCAGTAATCCGCGCAGCAGACATAGAGGGCCCGCCAGATGGCGGGCCCTCAGTGCGTTCAGATGGAGGCGCCGACCCAGAGGCCAGTTCCTGAGCGGAGCATCCATGACCCTGAGTGTCCGGTGAATCAGTTTGACTGACCCCGCACCCAGTCTCATAGGCTCGAAGACGTCGGGCCACAACCGGCAATCACGCAACATGCACTCGATGAGAACACTCACGGAGGAACCATGAAGCTGAAGAACACCGTCACCCTGGCCACATCCATCGTCGTCGCTGGAGCCCTCGGCGTCGCGGGAAGCACCGCAGCGAATGCCGCCCAGGCGCCAGCCGTCACTGTCGCGGCGAGCGCCGGTGAGGGCACCGGCTACTCGCAGGAGGCATTCGCTGCCGAGGTCGAGTACACCGCCTCGCTCAGCCCTGAGGAGCAGGATGCTCGCGTCGAGCAGCTCCTCGCAGAAGCGAACGCGGACGCGCAGGCCGTCGAAGGACGTGCAGCGCTTCCGCTGATCCCATTCGCGGTCGTCGCCGCCTGCATCGGATCCGCCGGCTACGGGGCCTACTCGAGCTACAAGTCCGGGGACCCCGTCGACTTCATCGCGCAGACCGTCATCGGCTGCATCCCCTTCGGTGCGGCCGCCAAGCCAGTTGTCGTAACGCTCATCAACGCCAACAAGCCACTCGTCATCTCGGGTCTGAAGGCGCTTGGCCTGGGAGCGAACTCCGCCATCATCCTGTCGCTCAGCGGCGACAGCTGAGGCCACTCACGGACTGAGCGCCACAGCGGGCGCATCGGCGACACGCAACGCGACAATCGAGTAGAGGAGTCCTTCCCATGAGCAGCAACAGCAGCACCCACCAGCGGGGCGGCACCGGGCTTGCCCTCGCCGCGTCGGCCATCTTCCTCGGCGGCACCATCGCCGCATCGCTCGCGCACAGCACCGCGGGTTGGGCGGATGCGCTCCTCGCCGGTCCCGTCGTGATCGCGGCAATCCTGTTCGCGGCAACCGCGTGGGTCGTCCGCTCGCGTCCTGCCGCGGCCACGCGGCAGGCAGGCGTCGCGTTCGTGGCCGTCGCGTTCGTGGCCGGCGCCGCGATAACCGCCGCGTTCGCCCTCACGACCTTCGACGCGCGGCTGCTGCTCTACGCGCTGCCGCTCGGGTCTGCGCTCCAGCTGGCCGCCCTGGCGCGCTCTCTCTCCGAGGGGCGAGTAGCTCGGGCCGCGAACGGCTGACGGGCGAGCTCTCCGGCGCACGAGGTGCAGGACGCGAACGCCCGGCGGGGGTCAACCCGCCGGGCGTTCGCTCGCGCTCACCGGATGCGCGTGCGCAGTTCCTCCGTCGACGTGATGCCTTCGTCGATGACCTTGCGCGCGGCGTCGCGCAGCGTCTCGTCTTCACCGACGTCCCAGAGCAGCACGCCCACGGGGGCTCCAGACTCGTCGCGGAAGTAGACGACCCGGCTCTCGTCGGTTTCGCCCGACTCGGGCAGCTTGGCCTCGAGCACGTCGAGGACCGGGTCGAGCGTGCCGACCGCCTCCCACCTGGTGCCGAACACCATGGAATAGAAGTACGGTGTGTGCGAGTACGGCTCAGAGGCGCCCGCCATGGATCGGCCAGCGGCTGCGCCCATCTCGGTCGCGTTGTCCACGTGCTCGACACGCGTCTGCCCGAGCACCGGGTCAGGGTAGACGGCAATGTCGCCGGCCGCCCAGATCGACGGGTCGATCGTTCGGAGCAGCGCGTCGACGACAACACCCCCTTCGTCGACGGCGAGGCCGGCGTCCTCGGCGAGGCCGACGACCGGCTTCGCGCCCAGCCCGAACACGACGAAGTCGGCCTCCGTCTCGGCACCGTTGTCGAAGACCACGGTCACGCCAGCGGATGAGGCCGCAGGGGAGGCCTCGCCGCCCTCGCCTTGGAAGTCCACACCCGTGCTCGCATCCGCCGTCTCGTCGAACGGCGCGCGCACTTCGGCGCGCACGCCCTCGACCCTGCGCCCGGGCACGAGGCCGACGCCATGCTCCACGAACAGCTCCTGGAAGCGCTCAGCGAGCGCGGGCGGGAACGTGGAGGCGCCGAGCACCTCGTCGGGGAAGACGAGGTCGACCTCGACGTGGTTCTGCGCGAGTGCTGCGGCGATCTCCGTGCCGATGTACCCGCCACCGACGACGATGGCGTGGGCCCCGTCCTCGCTGAGCTCGCGGAGTCGACGGTAGTCGCTCGCCGAGCGGAAGAAGAGGATCCGGTCGCTCTCGGGGACCTCGATCTCGACGGGCTTCGACCCGGTCGCCAGCAGCAGCTTGCCGTAGGCGACCGTCTCGCCTGCGTCGGTCGTGACGGTCTTCGCCGCGCGGTCGATGCCGGTCACGAGCGTGTTCAGCGTGATCTCGGCGCCCGTCGCATCGCTCGTGCCGAGCGGCGTCTGGTCCCACGTGAAGTCGGGGTCGACCCAGAGCTTCTTCGAGAGCGCCGGCCGCGCATAGGGTTCGTCGACGTCGGCGCTGAGGATTCCGATGGTTCCTGCCGCGTCGAGCTCTCTGATGCCGCGAGCCGCCGCATCCGCCACCATTCCGCCGCCGATGATCACGTAGTCGTAAGCACTCATGCGCTCGAGGCTACGAAGCGAGCTCGGGTGCCCCCTGGGAGCCGTGACGCAGGGGTGACGTGTTCGGGGCCCGCGAAGCTCGTGGCAGGGGAAAGCGCTCCCTCCATCACCAACGCTTGTCTCGAGCATCATTCCGCGTTATGTTGGACGCGTCGGGAAAGCGGTTTCCACAGAAACCGGCTTCCACCCGAATCCCCCTCTTACAACGCTGTAAGGAGCTCCGCATGACGAGCGCAACCACGAACACCCCGGTCATCGGCTCGCCGAGTGACGCACCAACGCCCCCACCCGCGAAGCGACGCTCGATCGGCAAGGGGCTCACCGGGTACACGTACCCCGCCATCTTCCTCATCGTCGCCTTCGCCGCCTGGTGGGCGGTGACGGAAACCGGAACCGTCGCCTCCTACATCCTCCCGTCGCCCGCCGACACCCTCGCCGCGTTCACCGACAACCCGCAGTACCTCTGGGACAACACGTGGGTGACCACAGTCGAGACGGTCATCGGCTTCGCCCTCTCGGTGGTGCTCGGAGTCGCGGTCGCCGTCATCATGGTCTACTCGCGAACCCTCGAGCGCACGTTCTACCCCCTCATCCTGTTCGCGCAGGTCATCCCGAAGATCGCCATCGCGCCCCTCTTCATCGTGTGGATGGGGTTCGGACCCGAGCCGAAGATCCTCGTCGCCGTGCTCATGGCGTTCTTCCCCATCGTCATCGCGGGCATCAGCGGCCTCCGCACGATCGACCCCGAGATCCTCGAGCTCACCAGCACCATGGGCGCGTCGCGCTGGAAGACCTTCGTGAAGGTGCGCTTCCCAGCCGCGCTGCCCGAGCTCCTCTCCGGCATGAAAGTCGCCGCCACGCTCGCCGTCACCGGTGCGGTCGTCGGCGAGTTCGTGGGCGCGAACGCCGGACTCGGCTACGTCATCCTGCAGGCCAACGGCAACGTCGACACCGCCATGCTCTTCGCGGCCCTCATCATCATGTCCCTCCTCGGCATCCTCCTGTTCGCCGTCATCCTCGTCGCCGAGCGCTTCCTCGTGCCGTGGCACGCCTCCCGCCGCAACCTCGAGAGCTGACACCCGCAGGCCACACCTCACAGCCACCAATCACCAGCCACCAGCATCCCCATACCCCCACAAGGAAAGGCCCCTCATGTCAAAGAAGACAATCCGAGGCGTGCTCGTCACCGCCGTCGCCGCCAGCGCGCTGTTCCTCACCGCCTGCTCTGGCGATGCATCGACTGAACCCGCAGCCGGTGGAGCCGAAGGCGAAGGTGGCCTCACCGACGTCACCCTCATGCTCAACTGGTACCCGTACGGTGAGCACGCGCCGTTCTACTACGGGGTCGAGCAGGGGATCTTCGAAGAGCACGGCATCAACCTCACGATCCAGGCAGGCCAGGGGTCGACGAAGACGGCGCAAGCCGTCGGTCAGGGTCAGGTCGACTTCGGCTGGGCCGACACCCCGGCCGTGCTCGCCAACATCGACAAGGGCGTGAGCATCCGCAGCGTGGGCGTGTTCCTGCAGACCACGCCCTCCGCAGTGCAGGTCTTCACCGACTCGGGCATCTCGACGCCAGCCGACCTCAAGGGCAAGACGATAGCCACCTCCGCAGGGGACGCCCCGACCACCACGTTCCCCCTCTACCTCGAGGCGGCCGGCCTCGAAGAAGGCGATGTCACGCAGCAGAACCTGGACGCCGCGGGCAAGATGGCCGCGATGATCAACGAGCAGGTCGACGGCCTCATCGGCTTCGCGCACGACCAGGGTCCGACGATCGCCGCGCAAAGCGGCAAGGACGTCACCTACCTGAAGTACTCCGATGTCGGCCTGAACTTCTTCAGCAACGGCCTCATCGCCAACACCGACCTCATCGAGAGCGACCCCGACCTCGTCGAGAACATGGTCGCCGCGACCTCCGAGGCCTACGCCGCCGCCGTCGAGGCGCCGGACGACGCCGTCGCGGCCATGGACGGCAAGGACCCGCAGATGCCGGCCGCCGAGGTGCTCATCGAGCAGTGGAACAACACCATCCCGCTCCTCACCTCGCCGGACAGCGACGGCAACGCACCAGGCGTCAACACGACCGCAGACTGGGAGGCGACCATCGACGTCCTCTCCACAGCCGGGCTCATCGAGGAAGCCAAGCCGGTCGAGGACTACTTCGACGCCAGCTTCGAACCGAGCGGAGCGGCAGAATGAGCATGACCATCAACGAACGCACGGCCCCGTCGTCAGCCGCCGGGCACCAGGACTACCTCCTCGGCATCGACGACGTCGGCATCCGCTTCGAGACCAAGCGCCGCAGCGTTCAGGCGCTCCGAGACGTGGACCTGCACGTGCGGAAGGGCGAGTTCGTCTCGATCGTCGGGCCATCCGGATGCGGCAAGTCGACGCTCCTCCGGGCGGTCGCAGGTCTCACGGTGCCCACAGAGGGATCCATCGAGCTCCGCGGCTCGCGCGTCACGTCGCCGCGGCAGGATGTCGGCTTCGTGTTCCAGCGCCCCGCCCTCCTGCCGTGGCGGGACGTGCGCGGCAACATCCTGCTGCAGGCCGAGATGCGGGGCCTCGACAAAGCCGCAGCATCGAAGCGCTGCGACGAGCTTCTCGAGCTGACGAGTCTCACGGACTTCGCCAAGGCTCTCCCGCACGAGCTCTCCGGCGGCATGCAGCAGCGCGTCTCGCTGTGCCGCGCGCTGCTCCACGACCCCGACGTGCTCCTCATGGACGAGCCCTTCGGGGCACTGGATGCACTCACGAGGGAGCACCTCAACGTCGAGCTCCAGCGCCTCTGGGCGCAGACCGACCTCACCGTGCTCCTCGTGACTCACTCGGTGCCAGAGGCCGTCTACCTCGCGAGCCGCGTCGTGCTCATGGGGCCGCGTCCCGGCACGATCATCCAGGAGTTCGACGTCGATCTGCCGCGCGAACGCGAGTACGAGCCGACGCTCGAGGACCCGCGCTTCCACAAGGTCGCGGGTCGAATCCGCGAACTCCTCGGCAGCCCGATGGGCGGCGACTGACCAGCATTGGAGGAACGCAGCCCGCTCACCGCTCGGTGGGTGGGCTGTCTCTCTTCGAGCATCTCGCGCCTCGGTGCGGGAAGCTCGGCTCGTCAGGGCTCACTCCAGAGCGCGCGCCTCTCTTGGCCGGATGAATGGGAAGCCGCGCTCAAGGCCGCGGAATGAGGCGATTCCGGGAAACTCGACCGGCGCGTCGCAGAACTGGGCGCCTGTCCGGAGAAGACAGGCGCCCAGAGACTCACGCGATTCGCTCAGCCGCGAACTGGCACCGCGAGGTGCGCGCCGACGTGCGCGCCGAACGCTTCGACGGTGTCAGCGACGGCCTCCTCGAAGCCCTTCGCCCACAGCTCGGCGTTGAAGACCTCCACCTCGACGTCGCCCGTGTAGCCGGCGTCGTTCACCCACTTCGTGAGCTGGGCGAAATCGATGATGCCCGCCCCTGGCAGGTGGCGGCTCAGGAGCACGTCGGCGGGCAGGGGAGTTGCCCAGTCGCAGACCTGGTAGGAGGCGATTCGGCCATCTCTGCCGGCCCGCGCTATCTGCTCCTCGGCCTCCGGGTCCCACCAGATGTGGAACGAGTCGATGACGACGCCGACGGCGGGGCTGCCGACGCGATCGGCGAGGTCGAGCGCCTGCTTGAGGGTCGACAGCACGGCCCGGTCGGACGCGTACATCGGGTGCAGCGGCTCGAGCACGAGCGTCACGCCGGCGGCCTGCGCCTCGGGCGCGAGCTCGGCGATGGCCTCCTCGAGTCGGCCTCGAGCCCCCGCGAGGTCGCGGCTCCCCTCGGGGATGCCTCCGGCGACGATGATGAGTGACGCCGACGAGCCGTCAGCGCCCGCTGTGGCGAGGGTCGCGGCCTCCTCGATAGCGCGGCGGTTGTCGTCGATGGCGGCTCGGCGCTCGGCGCCCTCCGTCATCGTCACGAAGCCGCCGCGGCAGTGGCTCGAGAACCGCAGCCCCGAGTCGGCGAGGATGCGCGCGGACTCGGCGAGACCCACCTCGGCAACCGGCTCGCGCCACAGCCCGATGCTCTGCACGCCCTGGCTGACCGTGGCGTCGATGGCCTCGCGCAGCGGGGCATGCTTGATGGTCGCCTGGTTGATCGAGAGGCGTGGATGCGCGGTCATGCGTCGACTCCGTTCAGGCGCAGCATCGCGTGCCAGCGGTCCGAGGCGAGGTCCGGCCGTTCGAGGGCCCCGGAGGCGTTCGCGAGCTCGACGATGCGGGAGAGATGCGGGAGGCTGCGGGCCGCGTGCAGCCCGCCCACCATCTGGAACGCATCCTGGTGCCCGCCCAGCCAGCTCAGGAACGCGACGCCCGTCTTGTAGTAGAAGGTGGGGGCCGCGAAGACCTGACGCGACAGCTCCTGCGTGGGCTCGAGGATGCGCCGGAACTCGGCAGGATCCCCGGCGTCGAGCGCCTGCACAGCAGCGGACGCGTTCGGCGCGAGCACGCTGAACGCGCCGAGGAGGGCGTCAGAGTGGATGCCGTCTGCGTCGTCCTCGATGAGCTCCACGTAGTTGAAGTCGTCGCCCGTGAACATCGTGACGCCCTCGGGGAGGCGTGCCCGCACGGCCCGCTCGGCGTCGGCATCCAGCAGGCTCATCTTGATGCCGCTGACCTTGTCGGCGTGCTCCTCGATGAGGTCGATCACGAGGTCGGACGCCTGCTGCCAGGCGTCGGCCCCGAAGTAGCCGCGCAGCGACGGGTCGAACGCAGTGCCGAGCCAGTGCAGCACCGCTTTCGACGAGACGGCGCCGAGCACACGGGTGTAGACGCGACGGTAGTCGTCGGGAGACTGCGCAGCGCGGGCGAGGTGGCGGCTCGCCATGATGACGGGCAGCGCCCCCTGCGCCTCCGCGAACTCCAGCTGCTCGAGGTAGGCGAGCTCGATCTCGTCGAGCGTCAGCACCTCCTCCGTGCGGGAGTCGGTGTTGACGCCGACGGCGATGCTGCCGCCGAACTCCTTGGCCGCCGCTGCGCTGCGGGCGATGAGCTCACGCGTCGCCGCGGCGTCGAGGCCCATGTTGCGCTGGGCCGTGTCCATGGCGTCGGCAACCCCGAGGCCCCACGACCACAGCTGCCTGCGGTAGTCGAGCGTCGCGTCCCAGTCGATGTCGGCGGGAGCGCCAGGCACGTTCTCGGCTGTCACCCGCGGGATGACGTGCGCGGCGGCATACAGTTCGCGCGAGCGGAGCCTGCCCGTGGGGCGCTGGAAGGCCGGGGCCTCGAGCAGCTCGACCCGCGACGCCTCGCCTGCAGCGGAGAGCAGCGTGAGGCGCGTGCCGGTGGTGCCGCGCGGTGCGGCGATGAGCTCGGTGGACGTCATTTCTCGCCTGCCTGCTCTGCCAGCGAAACCCGGCGGCCAGACGCGTTCGACTCGAGGGCCGCCTCGGCGAGCAGCATGCCCTTGGCGCCGGAGCGGAAGTCGTAGGCGTGCTTCCCGTCGTCGAGCACGTAGCGGAGGAACTCGATCCATTGCAGCTTGAAGCCGTTGTCGACCGCGTCGTTCTGGGGCACCTCGATCCAGTCGGCCGAGTAGTCGTGCTCGTCGCGCAGGTCGGGGTTCCAGGTGGGCTTCGGGGTGACGTTGCGCGGCTGCACCTTCGCGCCGAAGAGGCCGACGACGGCGCTGCCGTGCGTGCCGTCGACGTGGATCTCGACGAGCTCGTCGCGGTTGACGCGCACGGTCCAGCTCGAGTTGAACTGCACGATCGGGCCGTCCTCGAGGTCGAAGATCGCGTACGCTGCGTCGTCCGCGGTCGCCGCGTAGCGCGTTCCCGTCTCGTCGACGCGCTCGGGGATGTGGGTGCGCGTCTCGGCGTAGACGGAGGAGATCTCGCCGAAGAGGTTCTCGATGACGTAGTTCCAGTGCGGGAACATGTCGACGACGATGCCGCCGCCGTCCTCGGATCGATAGTTCCAGCTCGGGCGCTGCGAGGGCTGCCAGTCGCCCTCGAAGACCCAGTAGCCGAATTCTCCGCGCACCGAGAGGATCTCTCCGAAGAAGCCGCTCTCGATGAGGCGGCGCAGCTTGATGAGCCCGGGCAGGTAGAGCTTGTCGTGCACGACCCCGTTCTTGACACCGGCTGCCTCGGCCTCTTCCGCGAGGGCGAGCGCATCCGCGTAGCTCTCAGCGGTCGGCTTCTCGGTGTAGATGGCCTTGCCTGCCGCGATCGCCTTTCGGATAGCGGGAACGCGGAGGCGGGTGATGAGCGCGTCGAAGTACACGGGGAAGTCGTCGTCAGCGAGCGCCACGTCGAGGTCGGTCGTGTACTTCTCGATGCTGTGCTTGTCGGCGAGCTCGCGCAGGCGCTCCTCGTTGCGCGCTACCAGGTAGAGCTCGATCGGGCGGCGCGTGCCGTCGGAGAGCGGAATGCCGCCCTCGTCCCGGAGGGCGATGAGCGAGCGGACGAGGTGCTGGCGGTAGCCCATGCGCCCCGTCGCGCCGTTGACGATGATCCCGAGCTTGTCCGTGGTCATATCCATCCTCTCGTCTGAGTCTCGGCGTTGAGACTCTGACCAGCGTATTGGAAAGCGCTTACCGAAACAAGCGCGAAAAGAGAGCAGTGCACACCGGGTGCTGAGCAGCGGATCGCGTCGCGCGCGGTTTGCGGCCGGGGTCGCGACCCGTTCAGCCGCGCTGCGGGGTGCTCTCGCGGATGACGACTGCCGTGTTCACCGGCAGTACGACGGGGCCGTCCTTGCCTCGCTCGGCAAGGGCGAGGCGAACGGCCCGGTACCCCATGTCGCTCAGAGGCGCGACCACGGTCGTGAGCGGCGGGGTGACGTCACGCACAAGCGCGATGTCGTCGAAGCCGGCTACGGAGACGTCCCGTCCCGGTTCTTTGCCGAGATCCCTGAGCGCCGTGAGGACACCGGTTGCCATGAGGTCGCTCGTCGCGAAGATCGTGTCGGTGTCCGGGAATCTCGAGAGGAGGGTGCGCAGCGCTTCATAGCCGCCGTCTCGCGTGAAGGCCGCCGAGACGATCGCGTCGTCGTCGATGCCGAGGTCCGACTCCGCAAGGCCCTCGCGGAAGCCGTCGACGCGGTCGCGGTTGGTGAGCAGCTCCAGCGGGCCTGTGATGATGCCGAACTCGCGACCGCCCTGCTTCACGAGTTGGCGGGCGAGCTCCTGCGCGCCGTCTCGGTTGCGCAGTTCGACGACATCGAAGGGTGACGGTGCCTGTGCGACGAGCACAACCCGCCCGCCCGATGCGGCGTAGGCGAGCAGCTGCTCCTCGAGGGCGGCTTGCTGGGGGTCGTCGATGCGGCGGGATCCCGTGAGGATGATGGCTCTGGGCCGCTGCCCGCGCAGCGTGCGAACGATCTCGAGCTCGTTCGTGACGCTGCGTTCGGCGGCGGCGATCGTGACGATGAGGTTCGCTTCCTCGGCGCCTCGCATGACGCCAGCTGCGATGGCGCTGAAGTAGGGGTCGGCGATGTCGCTCACGACGACCGCGATGGTCGACGATGCGCCCCTCGCGACGGCCTGCGCGCTGAGGTTGGGCGAGTAGCCGAGCCGGTCCGCCGTCTCCTGGACGCGCTTCTTGATCTCCTCGTTGACGCGTCTGCCCGCGCTGCCGTTGATGGCGCGCGATGCGGTCGCGATCGAGACGCCGGCGGCCTGTGCGACCTCGCCGAGCGTGACATGGTTTCCGTGTCGACTCACGTGTCTCCTCCCCGGCGCGCGGCGTTGCGCGCCGCCCTGATTATCTGGAGCCTAGCGGGAAACGCTTTCCTCAGTGGGGTCTCGTCGGTAGATTGGTGGCATGCAGCGCCGCACCGTCATCGCACCGGACTCGTTCAAGGGCACCGCTTCCGCGGCAGAGGTCGCCGCGGCGATTCGGCGGGGATGGCTGCGCGCCAGGCCGAACGACGAGTGCGTCGAGGTGCCGATGGCTGACGGCGGTGAGGGCACGACGGCGGCGATCGCCGGATCGGCCCCCGGCGCTCGGGTCGTCGTCGTGCCCGTCGAAGGCCCGCTCGGTGCTCCCGCGGATGCGGAGCTCGTGGAGCTGCCAGACGGCACCTGGGTCGTCGAGCTTGCCGAGACGAGCGGCATCGCGCTCCTCGACGGCGTCGATCATGGCTCGTGCTTCCGCGCCTCGACGATCGGGCTGGGGCAGGCGATCCGGTACGCAGCTGAGCACGGTGCGAAGCGTGTGCTCGTTGGGCTCGGGAGCAGCGCATCCACTGACGGCGGTGCCGGCATGCTCGCGGCGCTCGGCGCACGCTTCCTCGATGCCGCTGGCGCCGAGATTCCGCTCGGGAACGGCGGCCTGCATTCGCTGGAGAGCGTCGATCTCTCTGGCCTCATCCGGCTTCCCGCGGACGGTCTTGTCGCGTTGACCGATGTCGTGAACCCGCTCTTCGGCGTGCTGGGGGCTGCAGCTGTCTTCGGCCCGCAGAAGGGGGCGGCTCCCGAAGACGTTCCCGTGCTCGAAGCTGGGCTGGCCCGCCTGGCCCAGGTGCTCGACAGTGCACCCGAGGCGAGTGGCGACGTGCTCGCGCTCGCCGCAGAGCCCGGTTCGGGGGCGGCGGGTGGCACCGGGTTCGGGCTGCTGGCTATCGGAGCGGAGATCTCAGCGGGTGCCGTCGCGGTCGCCGAGGCCGTCGGCCTGCGCGAACTCCTGCGCGGTGCCGACCTCGTCATCACGGGAGAGGGCAGCTTCGACGCGCAATCGGAGGCCGGAAAAGTACCGTCGCTGGTTCGGAAGCTGGCGCAGCAAGAGGGCGCGCGCTTCGGGGTCATCGCCGGTCGCGTCGGGCTCGGCGTCGACGAACGCCAGGCACTTGCGGCGGGAGGGGTGAGCATCCTCTCGCTGTCCGAGCTCGCGGGCTCGGGGCAGCGCGCCATGGAGGAGACGCTCGACTGGGTCGAGGTCGCGGGGGAGCGGATGGCGCGCACGGTCGAGCACTCGACGGCGGCCCAGCGCGGTGGATCCGCGCCAGAATGAGGTCCGCCCACGGCTCATGTGAGCCGCGGGCGGAACGACGCGAGGCCGTCAGTCAGGAAGGCTGAGCCGTTAGCAGGGGTTGACGCCGATGTTGCTGATGCCGACGACCATGTTCTGCGAGCCGGTGACGTTCGCGTTGAAGTAGCGGAACGAGACCGAGCTGAGCGGTCCCGCCCAGGAGAGCTGCAGGTTGCCGTCCGCCGAGGTGGGAGCGATGTTCGCGTAAGGGGTGTTCATGCGGAACGGGTCCGCGGACGTGCCCGTGCCGATGACGCGCGATGCGGGCGTCGCCGTGAACCCTGGCGTGAGGACTTCGATCTCGTCACGGTAGGAGGCTGTCGCGTCGATGTCGAGAATCGTGAAGTTGACGCCGCGGACAGCGCGGTTGAAGGTGATCGTGACGGTCGAGGACACGTTGGCGGCCGGGTTCGCGAATTCGACGCGGTAGTAGTTGCCGGTCACCGCGCCCTGCGGGCCGGCCACGACCGTGCCGCTGGCGGCGGTCGGGGTGCCGCTTGCGTACGCGACCGCGAAGGTCGCCGTCAGGGTTGGCGTCGCTCCTGGGATGGTCACGGTGGTCGGACGCGTTCCCGCGGCCGAGGTGTTCCAGTCCAGGGTGGTGGGCACGCACTGAGACGCAGCGAACGCCGGCGTCGCTGCGGTTACTGCGATGACGGGTGCTGACCACGCGGCCGTGGTGAGCACGGAGCGACGGGAGAGGGTGCTTTTAGGCATGCAAAAGTGCTTTCTTGCTGGGGGATTCCGCGAATGGGGGATTTGGAGCTCGCGGCAGACGAAATCTTATCCACCTTTTCGTGCAAGAAATTGCATCGTCAGGGGTCACCCCTTGTGTCACAGGCATCCGCCGGGACCTGGCACGCGGGGCGAGCACCTTATCGGCGTGAAACGCTCGCCCCGTGACCCCCGCGCCCGCTACTGTGACGAGCAGAGCCGAGCACACTCTGCCCGATCGACTCGGCCCCGCAGCGAACGGAGCCTCCCGTGGTCAATGCAGAGCTGTGGATGCAGGACATCGACCCATTCGGGAATCCGTGGCTGTCAGCGCTCGTCGCCGTGATCCCCATCGCGATCTTCCTCATCTGCCTCACGGCGCTGAAGATGAAGGGAATCCTCGCGGCCAGCATCGCCGTCGTCGCCGAGATCATCGTCGCCCTCGTCGCGTTCGGGATGCCAGCCACGGCCGTCGCCGGATCAGGCTTCCTCGGCATCCTGACCGCCATCTGGCCCATCGCCTACATCATCGTCATGGCGGTGTGGCTGTATCGCCTCGCCGTCGCCAGCGGGCGCTTCGACGTGATCCGTGCATCCATCTCCGGCATCTCCCCGGACCAGCGCATCCAGGTGCTGCTCATCAGCTTCGCCTTCGGCGCGTTCCTCGAGGGTGCGGCCGGCTTCGGCGTGCCCATCGCCATCTGCGCGGCCTTGCTCGTGCAGCTCGGCTTCAAGCCCGTCAAAGCCGCCATGCTGTCGCTCGTCGCCAACGTCGCTGCCGGTGCATACGGGGCGATCGGCATCCCCGTCATCGTGGGCGCTCAGGTCGCGGGCGTCGAGGTGCTCGAAATGTCCCGCACCATGATGCTGCTCTTGCAGCCCCTCACCTTCCTCGTTCCGTTCCTGCTTGTCATCATCCTCGACGGCTGGCGCGGCCTCCGTGAGACATGGCCGGCGACGCTCGTCGTGAGTGTCGTGTTCAGCGGGGTGCAGGCCTCGGTGCTCTGGTTCCTCGGGCCCGAGCTCGCCGACCTCGGCTCCGGCCTCGCCGCCATGCTCGCGCTCTTCGCGTTCGGTCGCGTCTGGCAGCCGAAACGCATTTTCCGCGAGGGCGGGGGAGAGACGCCAGTGATCGAGCGCCACAGTGTGCGCGAGATCGCCGTCGCGTGGAGCCCGTTCTACATCCTCACGGCCCTCATCCTCGTGTGGAGCATCCCCGCCTTCAAGCAGCTCTTCGCCGCCGACGGACCCCTCGCTGCGGCCGTCGTCAAGTTCCCCATCCCCGGGCTCACCGGCGCGATCACGCTCCCGAGCGGCGACCCCGTGGCCAGCACCTGGGACTTCGCGCCCGTCAGCGCCACCGGCACGGCCATCCTCATCGCCGTCATCGTGTCCTTCCTCACGACGCCGACCCTCAAGGCCTCGGACCTGTGGGGTCAGCTCGCCGCGACCTTCCGTGAGCTCTGGCAGGCGCTCGTGCTCATCGCGCTCATCCTCGTGCTCGCCAACATCGCCAACTACTCGGGCGGCTCCGCGAGCATCGGCAGCGCGCTTGCCGCCGTCGGCCCCGTCTTCCCGCTCCTCGCCCCCATCATCGGGTGGCTCGGCGTGTTCCTGACGGGTTCCGTCGTCAACAACAACACGCTCTTCGGGCCCCTGCAGGTCGCGACCGCGGGGCGCATCGGCGTCTCGCCAGAGCTCCTCGTCGCAGCCAACACCGCGGGCGGCACCACGGCGAAGGTCATCTCGCCGCAGTCGATCGCGATCGCGGCGGGCGCGGTCGGGCTGTCGGGGCGCGAGGGTGAGATCCTGCGCACCTCCATCGGCTACAGCCTCGGGATGCTCGCCTTCATCTGCGTGTGGAGCTACACGCTCTCGGTGCTGCTGCCGGCGCAGTGAGCGGTGCGCAGAGAGCGGTTCGCTTCACCGAGCAATTGTCGGAAGCCGGGCATAGGCTGTTTGCATGCAAACGTCGGAACGAGATCTCGATTACACCCTGCCGATCTATGGCAAAGCGGAGGCCGCGCAGATCGTTCAGGCACCGAGTACTTCGTTCGCACGATGGGCGAACGGGCAGCGCTTCCAGCAGAGGCAGAGCGGACGCGAAGGGTGGACGCCGCCCCTGCTGACTGGGGTCACTCAGGGGCGAGGGTTCACGGTGCCCTTCAATGCGCTCGCGGAAGCCTTCATCGTGGAGACGTTCCGAAAAGCGGGCTTGCCAATGGTACGAATCAGGCCTGCCGTCGAAGAATTGCGGAACGAAATGGGACTAGAGGCTGCGCTCCTCAGCGACCGACTCATGACAGACGGCGCCGAGATACTGTTCCGAAACAAACACGATGACCTGGTCGTCGTGCGCAATGGCCAGGGTGTCTTCAACGAGGTCGTTGCGGAATTTCTCCAGAGCATCAGTTACCGGGATGGCTTTGCTGAGTATCTCCGTTTGCCCTCATATGAAGCTGTCGATGTCATCGTCGACCCGCGCTTCAACGCGGGACAACCCACTGTCAGGCGCCTTGGAGTGCGGGTGAATGACATCGTGGGCAGAATCCGCGCCGGCGAATCGAAGCAGGACGTCGCTGATGACTATGGCTTAGAGGGTAGCGAGCTGCGGTCCCTCATCCTCAAGACGGCTGCCTGAGTTGTCTCCGCCTCAGTTTCTCCTTGATCGTTCACTCGGACAGATCATCCTCGTGGAGAGGCTGAGGGCGGCGGGGTGGGATGCGCGAACACTGGCAGAAGAGTATGGCGATGCCGCAGCTCAGGGAATGCGTGACGAGGAATGGATAGCGGCGGGTACAGGTTCCGGGTTTCTTCTGATGACCAAGGACCACCGCATAGCGAGCAACCCGCTCGAGGCACATGCGGTGTACTCCCATAACGCTCGGGTCATTGCGTTCTCAAGTGGAGGACGAACTGTGGCGGAAATGGGCGACCTGTGCCTCAAATACGAGACAAGCATCCACCGCCTAAATCGTGCGCGCGGGCCATTCGTCCAGTCGCTTTCAGAAGCTGGACTTCGCAGGAAGAGGCTCAACGCTCCTCTCTGAACCCCATAGCTGGATTACTTCGAGACGAAGAACTCCAGCGCGATCTGGTCGGGGTCCTTGAAGCTCAGTGCGTACCCGTAGGGGGCCTCGACGATGCCGCTGTGCTCGATGCCGTGCTCGCTGAGGTGGCTCGCCCATGCCTCGAGCTCGTCGCGCGTCTCGACCGTGAGCCCGATGTGGTCGAGGCCGGGCGAGAAGGGCGAGAACGACTCTGAAGCACCGTGGCCTCGGTCGTGCTGCGTGAGCCCCAGGTTCGTGCCTCCCGGCAGCGCGAACAGCTTGCGGTGCAGCTGCTCGTCGTCGATCTCGGTCGCCGGTTCGAAGCCGAAGACCCGCTCGTAGAAGGCGACGCTCGCATCGAGGTCGCGCACGGTCACCGCGAGGTGGTGGATGTTCGTGAAGGTGGGCATCATCGCTCATTCCTGCGCGCGGGGGGCCGCGCGCGCTCCCCACCATTGAACGCTGGTCCCGCTGGGAGGCCCCAGGGTGCGGCCGAGGTGCAGGCGGGCAGACACAGCTGTGGCGAACCGCCACCCCAGGAGTCAGAGGGTGTGGTTCGCCACAGCTTCGGACCGGGCGAGCAGCGCAGTCTGCGTCGCCCGGTCTCCCCAGTGTCTGCGCAGCGCAGACGTCAGCACGGGTGTCAGCTCAGCGCTGATACCCCACGGAAACGCAGCGTGACCAGCTGGAACGGGCGCACCGAGAGCGCCAGCGCGCCCTCCGCATCCACGACCGCCGTCTGATCGACGTCACGTTCGAGCAGGTCGGTCTCAGCGACCGACTCGAACGCGAACCCGGGCGTCACGACTGCCCGAGCCTTCGCACCGCGAGCCTCATACAGGCGGACCACGACGTCGCCGCTCTGATCCTCCGCGAGCTTCACAGCCTCCACGACAACCGCAGGGTCGTCGACCGTCAGCAGCGGCTCGATCGCCTCGGAACCCGTCACCGAACGGGGCCCGACGTTGAGTCGGTAGCCCTCGGCGGCCGCATCCAGCACGTCAGCGCCCACCCGCACCGAGGTGCGCAGCACGTGCCGCCCCTGGTCGGCGTGCGGGTCGGGGAACGTGGGCGCCCGCAGCAGCGACTCCCGCACGAGCGTCGTCGTGCCACCGCCGTCGCGCGTCGTGCGCGTCACGTCGTGCCCGTAGGTCGAGTCGTTCGCGACGGCCACCCCGTAGCCCGTCTCGCCGACGTGCACCCAGCGGTGCGCGCTCGTCTCGAACCTGGCCACATCCCACGAGGTGTTGCGGTGGATCGGTCGGTTCACGTGCCCGAACTGGATCTCGGATGACGAGCGCTCCGCGTGCACGTCGAGCGGGAACGCCAGCTTGAGCAGCTTCTGCCGCTCGTGCCAGTCGACGTCCGTCGTCAGATCGAGGGTCGGGCGTCCTGCACTCAACGACAGCTCCTGCACGAACGTGCTCGAGCCGTCCGAACGCGACACTCGCACGACGACCCGGTCGGTGCCCTCCGAGACGACCTCGATCGAGTCGACCGATCGGATCGGACGGCCGTGGCGCTGGTAGTGCACGTCGATGTCCCACGCATCCCACTGGGCGGGGGTGTCGCGGTACACCCACAGCTCTGCGGCGCGCTCACCGGCCGGAACCAGCTCTCGGTCGGCGGCCACATCGAAGAGCGAGGAGACGAGCCCATCGGCGTCGATCGTGACCCGCACGAGCGAGTTGTCCAGCACCAGGTCGTCGCCGGAACGCGTGAGCGTCACGGGTGCGGGGGCTGATCCGGATCCGGAATCAGAGCCGGCACCGGATGCTCCACCGCCGAGGGCGGGCACACCGTCGACCGCGTACGGTCCCGCGTTCGCGAGCAGCGCCGTGTCACCGGCGCCCGTCAGCGAGCCGAGCGCAGAGCCGATGAGCGTCTCGAGCTCACCCGCGACCCGCTCGTAGTGCTCCTCCGCGACCTGGTGCACCCAGGCGATGGACGAGCCAGGGAGGATGTCGTGGAACTGCTGCAGCAGCACGGTCTGCCAGGCGGACTCGAGCTCGGCGTACGGGTACGCGGTGCCCTTCCGGATGCTGGCCGCGGTCGCCCACAGCTCCGCCTCGCGCAGGAGGTGCTCGCTGCGGCGGTTGCCGCGTTTCGTGCGCGCCTGCGAGGTGTAGGTGCCGCGGTGGAACTCGAGGTAGATCTCACCCGACCAGACCGGTGGCTGCTCGAGCTCGGCCTCCGCCTGCTCGAAGAACGCCTGTGGGCTGGTCATCTCGACCGTGGGGGAACCCTCCAGGTTGCGGGTGCGCTCGGCCGCCGCGACCATCTCGCGCGTCGGGCCGCCGCCGCCGTTGCCGTATCCGAACGGCACGAGCGAGGAGTTCGCCTCGCCCTTCTCCTTGTAGTCGCGCTGCGCCTTGTGCAGCTCCTCCTGCGAGAGCACCGAGTTGTAGGTGGCGACGGGCGGGAAGTGCGTGAACACCTGCGAGCCGTCGATGCCCTCCCAGTTGAACGTGTGGTGCGGCATGACGTTCGTCTCGTTCCACGACGGCTTCTGCGTCAGGAAGTACTTCGAGCCGGCCGCCTTCACGATCTGGGGGAGCGCCGCCGAGTAGCCGAAGGAGTCCGGCAGCCACACCTCAGGCGGCTCGATGCCGAACTCGCGGATGAAGAAGCCCTTGCCCGCGACGAACTGGCGGGCCATGGCCTCGCCGCCCGGCAGGTTCGTGTCGGACTCCACCCACATGCCGCCGACGGGCACGAAGCGCCCCTCGAGGACTCGCACCTTGATGCGCTCGAACAGGTCGGGGTAGTGCTCCTTCATCCACGCGAACTGCTGCGCCGACGAGCAGGCGAACAGGAAGTCGTCGTTCTCGTCCATGAGCGAGAGCACGTTCGAGAAGGTGCGGGCGCACTTGCGGATCGTCTCTCGCACCGGCCACAGCCAGGCGGAGTCGATGTGCGCGTGGCCGACGGCCACCAGGTGGTGGGCGCTCGCGTAGGCGGGGGAGGCGAGCAGGGGTGCGAGCACCTCGCGTCCGACCTTCGCGGTGCCGGAGATGTCGTCGGGGTCGAGCGTGTCGATGAGCCGTTCGAGGCCGCGCAGGATCTCGGCGCGGCGCGGCTGCTCCTCGCCGAGCTCGCGCCAGAGGCCGTCGAGCGTCCACACGTCCTGCGCCAGCTCCCACACGGGCACGTCGCGGAGGCCGATGTCGAGCATGCGCGTGCGGTAGATGGGCGCATCGCCCGAAGTGGCGAGGTCGCCCATGGGGGTCGGCGCGTACACCGACTCGCCCTGCACGTCCGGGTTCGAAGCCGCCTCGATGTAGAGGTCGATGCTGTCGCCCGGGCCGATCTTGAGCGGCACCGCGGTGTTGCGGGGCTCGATGGCTTTCAGGATGTGCCCTTCCGGGGTCCAGACGAGGCCCTCGGCCTGGAAGCCGGGGTGGCCGCTCACGAAGCCGAGGTCGACGAGCACCTCGATGCGCGCATCCGTCATCTCCCAGTCGGCGGGCACGGTGCCGGTGATGTGGAACCACGTGGTGCCCCACGGGCGGCTCCACTCGTCGCCGATCGTGAAGGGCGCGTACTCCTGGGCGACAGCCTCGGCGAACGGGACGGGCTCGCCCGGTACGTCCCACGAGGTGACCGTGAGCGGCACTCGGTTGCGGTAGATGGCCGGGGTGAGGCGCTCGGAGACGAAGCGACGGATGCGGAGGTCGACGAACTGTGTGGGGTCAGGCATGGGGCGCCTTTCTGCGTTGGTGGAAACGTTGGGAAGTTCGAGGGCTGTGGGCGCGCTCGCGCGGCTCGGACGGCATCGGCCGCCGAAGCGAGGTGCTCGGGTGTCAGCCCTTGACGGCTCCTGCGAGCGCGAACGAGCCGCCACCGAGGCGGGAAACGAGCACGTACAGCGCCAGGACCGGCAGGGAGTAGAGGAGTGAGAACGCGGCCAGCTGCCCGTAGGCGACCGCGCCGTACTGGCCGAAGAAGGAGAAGATGCTCACCGCGGCGGGCAGCTTGTCCGGGCTCAGCAGCAGGATGAACGGGATGAAGAAGTTCCCCCACGTCTGGATGAAGACGAAGATGAACACGACGGCGATACCTGGCCGCATGAGCGGCACGACGATGAGTCGCAGCGTCGCCATGGCCGAGGCGCCATCCGTCCAGGCAGCTTCCTCGAGGGAGACGGGAACCGAGTCCATGAAGTTCTTCATCATCCAGATCGCCATCGGCAGCGATGTCGCGGCGAGGAAGAGGATGGTCCCGAACATGTTGTCGATGAGGTTGAACGCCACGAACAGTGCGTAGACGGGCACCATCATCGCGGTGATGGGCAGGCAGGTCCCGAACAGCACTCCGTAGAGGAACGGCTTGTTGATCCGCGACTTGTACCTGGAGAGCGGATACGCGGCGAGGATCGCCGCGAGCACCGTCACGATCGCGCATCCGCCGGAGAGCACGAGGCTGTTCCAGAGCGGGATGAGGGAGATCTCGGGGGTGAGGACGGCGAGGAAGTTGTCGAACGACGGCGCTTCCGGCCACTTCACCGACAGGGTCGCCGTCGAGTCGAACGACGCGAGGACAAGCCAGACGAGGGGGAGGAGGAACACGATGCCGATGACGACGAGCACGATGTTCGCGAACCAGCGCATCGCCCGTCCGCGCGGGGCGGCAGCGCTCGTCTCGATGTGGTGGCTGCCGGTTGCGATGGACCTGGTGGTGGGCGCGGGATCAGCCGCGGCCACGGACGTGTGGGTTGTCATATCAGTCCACCTCCGGTTTGAGCGCCCTGATGTAGGCGACCGAGAAGAGCGCGCCGACGAGCAGGAGCATGGTGGCGATGGCGGTGCCGAAGCCGAGCTGGCCGAAGCGGAACGCCTCCTGGTAGGCGAGGAGCGGCAGCGTCGTGCTGTCGGTGCCCGGTCCGCCGTTGGTCATGACGAAGATGAGCGCAAAGACCGACAGCGTCTGCAGGGTCGTCAGCATGAGGTTCGTCGAGATGCTGCGGCGGATCATGGGCAGCGTGATGAGCGTGAAGCGCTGCCATCCCCTCGCGCCGTCGACCTCGGCCGCCTCGGTGATCTCGGGCGGCACGTCGTTGAGTGCAGCCCGGTAGACGAGCATCGAGAACGCGGCACCGCGCCAGGTGTTGGCGAGGATCACGCTCAGGAGCGGCAGCGTGTAGAGCCAGTTCGGGCCGGTGATGCCGATTGCCGCGAGCATCGTGTTGAGCGTTCCCGCGTCGCTGAAGAAGGCGTACGCGGCGAAGGCGGCGACGATCTCTGGCAGCACCCAGGCGGTCACGACGATCGTGCTGACCGTGCTGCGGACGACCTTGTTCGACGACTGCATGAGCACGGCGAGGCCGAGCCCGAGCACGTTCTGCCCCAGGATCGCCGAGGCGACGAGGAAGATGAGCGTGATGAGGACCGACTTGGGGAAGTCGGGGCTCGCGAAGAGGTCGATGTAGTTCTGGAAGCCCACGAACTCCGCGTTCGACGCGCCGACGCCGCTCAGCGACGAGCTGGTGAAGGAGCCGTAGAACGACGAGATGACGGGGCCGAGGAGGAAGACCGCGAGGAGTCCGACCGCGGGGAGCAGCGGCACGCCGCGAGTGAGGCGTGTCGCCACCCGCCGACGTTTCGGTGCGGGCCGCCCGGCCTCGGGAGCGCTCGGCGCTCCCGAGGCCGGTGTGAGCGTGGCGGTCATCAGCTCGACGCCGACGTCGTGTTCTCTTCGCCGACGATGCCGATGACTGCCTTGTCGTAGGCGGCCGCGGCCTCTTCAGGCGTCTGCTGACCGGTCATGACGGCTTCCATAGCCACCGTGATGGCCGCGGAGACCTGCGAGTAGTCGGAGTTCGCCGGGCGGAAGTTCGTGTCTGGCACGAGGTCCGCGAAGAAGCCGAAGGTCGGGTTGGCGTCCGTGTACTCGGGTGCCTCGGCGACGTCGGCGCGCACCGGCACCTGGCTGGCTGCGACGTCGTAGCTGAGCGCGTTCTCCTGGTTGAGGGCGAGGCTGATGAAGTCCCACGCCGCATCCGGGTTCTTGGTTCCGGCGCCCATGGCGAGCGTCCATCCACCCGACATGCTCGTGACGCCCGGGTCCTGGCCGTCCTGTGTCGGCATGGGGGTGACCTGCATGACGTCTGACCACTCTGGCCATGGCTTGGAGCCGGTCTCGAGCCAGGTGCCGCTCACCCAGGAGCCGTCGAGGCTCATCGCGAGCTGTCCGCTGGGGATCCAGTCGGTGTTGATGTTCGTGCCGACGTTCTTGTCGAGCGCTTCCTGCGGGGTCGGGCCGAGGCCGCCCTGGTAGATGTCGCCGACGAACGTGAGGGAGTCGATGAAGCCCTGCGAGCCCGTCACCCACTTCTGCTCGTCGGTGTTGAAGAGATCGTCCTCGGTGCCGGTGAGCAGCATCTGGAAGCCCTGCATCGAGGCGCCCTCGGACATGGCCTTGCCCGAGTAGATGTTGAAGGGGCGGATCGCGGGGTCGTGCGCCTTCACGGCTTCGGCGGCGGCGATGATGTCGTCCCACGTCTTCGGCTCCCACGGCACCTGCACGCCGGCGGCCTTGAGGATGTCCTGGTTGTACCAGAGGGCGCGGGTGTCGGTGCCCATCGGGATGCCGTAGACCTTGCCGTCATCACCGAGGCCTGCCTGGCGGGCGTTCTCGGGGAACTGCTCCCAGTCGGCCCAGTCGGCGACGTAGTCGTCGAGTGGGGCGAGGTAGCCGGCCTCGACGTCGGTCTTGACCATGAAGGTGTCCTCGTACATCACGTCTGGCGCCGTGGCGGGGGAGCGGTTCATGAGTGCGAGCTTCGCGAAGTAGTCGGCTTCCTGCGCCTCGATCGGGATGAGCTCGACCGTCATGCCCTCATTGGCGGCCTCGTACTCGGCCTTGACCTTCTGCATGTGGTCGTCCATCTGGGTGAACTGCCCGAACTTCTGGTAGGCGACCTTGAGGGTGTTCGAGTCGCCTCCGCCCGAGTCGCCTCCGGCGCATGCGGACAGTGCAAGCACAGAGGCGGCGGCGAGTGCCACGACCCCGAGTGTGCGATTTTTCATGGTGCTCCCTTGCTCCACGACCGTTCTCCGTGTGGCTCGACATCGGTGTCTCGCCTTCGGCCTGCCATAAGTAAACCGATTGGACTAACTCGTGTCAAGACAATCTTGCAAGCCCGTGGATGCGAGCCGCAGGAGGGCTCAGGATGTCGTCGAAGGTACGCACCTGGCGTGCCCCCGAGGTTGCGTTGCCGCTCCTCGGCAGCCGGTTCAGCGAGAGATCAGGAGCGCCGAGGTGTGCGGCGCGAGCGTCTGGTCGAGCACGAGGCAGCCGGCGCCGACCGCCGCGACGTCTTCGCCGATCGTCGAGTTGGGCACGAAGATCGGGTGGTGCGGGATGAGGGCCGGGTCGTTGTTCACGAGCTCCTCGATGCGCGAGCGGAGCGTTGGCTCGATGCGGCGCCAGAAGGGGCCTCCGCAGACGACCGTGTCGATGTCGAGCAGGTTGATGAGGCTCACCAGGGCGCGCGCGATCTGCGTGGCGGCGGCGTCGATGACGCTCAGCGCGGCGGGCTCTCCTCGCAGAGCAGCAGCTGCGAAGGCTGTGAAGAGGCGGTCGACCTCGTCGAAGTCGGAGCGGTCGACCGCCACTTCTCCTGGGAGGGCGTCGACCCGCACGGCGTGCTTCACGAGCCGGTGGGGCACGACGAGCTCGCCGACGCATCCGCGCCGACCGCACGAGCAGACGGGGCCTTCCGCCTGGACCATGATGTGGCCGAGGTCGCCGGCGTTGTCGCTCGCGCCGCGCAGCACCTCGTGGTTGATGACAAGCCCGATGCCGATGCCGGTGCCGTAGTAGAGAAACGCGAAGTTGTCGCGGCGAGGGCCGGAATCGAGCCAGAGTTCGGCGACGGCGGCGGCCGTCACATCCTTCTCGAGGACGACGGGGAACCCGGTCGCCTCGCTGAGCGCGTCGCGGAGCGGCACGGACTCCCAGCCGTCGAGCATGGGCGGGTCGAGGACCACGCCTCGAGCCGAGTCGAGCGGGCCGGGGGCCGCGATGCCGACGCCGAGGACACGCTCCCGCGGTATGCCGGCGCGGTCCAGGATCGCCGAGATCTCGGTGGTCATGTCGGCGATCACGACCCCGGGGTCTGGATCAGTGGGGGTGCGGGTGCGGTGATCCGTGACGACGGCGCCGGCCAGGTCGAGCACCGCGTAGGTGATGACGGTCGGGTCGAGGTGCACGCCGACGGCGTAGCGGCTCGTCGCGTCGAGGTGAAGTCGGGTTCGAGGCTTGCCCGGCCCGGTGATGAGGCGTTCGCCCTCTCTGACGAGGCCTCCGTCGATGAGGCGGCGGGTCACGTTCGACACGGTCTGGGCTGAGAGGCCGCTCGATTGGGCGACTTCGACGCGGCTCACCCCGTCAGGGGCACGCCGAATGAAATCGAGGATGACGGCCTGGTTGTAGTCGCCGACGGCGAGCAGATTGTGTCCACGGCGCACGCGCCACCTCCCATCGGCCCTGATCTTGGGAACTGACGTTCTCACATTTTTGGCTCGCGTGTGAGATTCCCTCGCGTTGGGAACGGCTTGGGCCGCTACCAGAAAGTCCGTCTCCGGCCCACAGATCGTCCATGAGTTTCGGTGTTGTTGCACAAGAGCGTCGCACGCAATGCCAGCTAGAGGCACTGGGCCGCACCAGAACAGGCTTTTCAGGGCAGCACCAAAGTCAACGGTGTGCAGCACACTCATTGAAAGGGGTGCGATGCCACCAGATCCCAATCGAAATGAAGGAGCTCGGCTCGAACCAGGCCCAGGCGCCGCGGTGCTCCCGCCACGAACGAACACGATCTCAGGTCATTTTGACTTACCTGGTGAACAAAGCCGGATTTGATGGCGAAAATCAAAACTTGGACGCGATCCCCCCTCAACTTGCTCATGGCGCGTCCACGGTTGGCTTCTCCTGTAGCTTCCGCCAAAAAGGCGGCAGCAATGGTTCATCGTCGGTCACCAGGGCTCGCACCTGCTCCAGAGGATGAGTCTCTGCAACGGCGAGGAAAACGCCACACCTACCGGCAAAACCTGGTCGCAAGTTGTACCTGACTTCGTCAAAAGTCGGTAGACCTGATCGGACGTCGAAGACAATCTGAAAGCTGGTAGCTAGCGAGCCTTCCTGTCAGCCCGACAGTCACCTCCGGGCGGCGATAGTTGCCCGCAGTGCAACCAGAAATTCCGACGAAACCACCTCTGCGGTTCGAATGGCCGATTGAATCCGTGTTCTCGAGGAAAGTCGCATCAGTGAGATCGCTGGTCATGTCGAGCTTGTCGAGGAAGATGCATGCGCTGCCATGTTCCGTCTCCAAGCGAAAGGTTATAGTGGATAATAGTTTTGAGCTTCAAAAGAAGCTTGCGACTGAGGCCGAGGTGGAGTGGCTCCGGTCTCAAATTACTTCACGGCTCGAGGGCAATACGTTTGACGAGTCTCTGTCGGGCGCCCCTTGGCGTGTCCTGGCGATCGGTGAGAGTACTCACGGTACGCGCGAGCATATGCAGACTCGAGGTGCATATGTCCGGAAAATCGTGGCGGAGCAGGGGTGCCGACGGATTCTGCTTGAGGCCAGTGAGGCTGCCGTCGTCGACCTCGACGATTCACTGCAACGCGGTGCTCCGGCGGGAACACTCGCAGCCGCTCTGAGCGGTCTCCAGTTTTGGACCTGGCACGTCCAGGAGGCGCTGGAGATCTTCACGTGGATTCGCGCACACAACGCGGTCGTCCAACCACACGAATCCGTCCATGTGTACGGTATCGACCCTCAGTTGCCGGGCTCGGCTGTTGAGCGACTCCGTTCGGCTGCGGGCGACGCTGTGCGCATCCCTAGGTGGCTCACTCAACGCCGAGGCAAGATCTCCTGTTTCCTGCGAAGAGTCCAAATCTGGGATTCGGAAGTTCTCTCTCGTGCTGACGATGAGAAAAGCCCCATGCGCCGAGCGGGCGACATGCAGATACTTCGGCGGGGTATCCGATACCTCACTGGTATTCGCTCGCTGCGAGGCGGTCTTCGGGTGATGGAGTTCAGGGATGGGATGATGGCCGAGCGGGTACTGGAACTCTCAGGTGAGTTAGGCGGCCCCTGTCTTCTCTTTGCTCACAACGCTCATATCGGCTTCGATGCTCATGAAGGCATGCCGCGCACGATGGGGTGGCATCTTCGCCGCCAGCTCGGGAGCCAGTATGTCGCCGTCGCGCAGTTCTTCGGTGCTGGCACCTTCCTCTCACGGAGCTTGATCACCGGCAAGCTGTTCCGGGAACCGAAGAAATGGAGCGTCAAGCCAGAGCGTCGACTTCCCCTCGTCGAGAACTACCTTGGGGCCGCCATGGACAATCCCGGCTTTCTAGAGTTGCGTGCTTGTGTGGATGCTCCTGAGACACAGTGGCTGCGCGAACAACGCGCATGTCGAGCATATGGTGCGGCCCTGATGCCGCTGTTGTACAGGGGGACCGCCAGTGAGATCCGGCTTGGAGCCACGTTCGACGGCCTCACGTACTTCCCTGAGGCCACAGCCACGACATTCATGCCTCGCTCCAGATGACTGCTAGAGCGAGCCTCCCTATGGCCGGTTCAGGCAGAGGAGCCGGAGTATGCCATGAGGGTGAGTACGCTTGGACGGCGCCACGGCCCCGAACGTGGCACGCGCATCCGGCAACGCATGCGCGGGGGCAGTCACAGGTTTCAGCACGAAGGAGCAACGATGACGGCAGCAAGAGTCACACCACAGCAGGCCTGGGATGACCTTGTCCAGGGCAATGAGCGTTTCATCAAAGGCGATCTGCTCCACCCGCAGCAGAGTGCAGCGCGCCGCACCGAGATCTCCGGAAGTCAGGCACCAAACGCCGCGTTCCTCGGCTGCTCCGACTCGCGAGTCGCTGCGGAGATCCTGTTCGATTGCGGCCTCGGTGACCTCTTCGTCGCGCGCAACATGGGCCAGATCGCGAACGAGAACACGACCGCGACCATGGAGTTCGCCGTCGCCGAGCTCGGCGTCGCCGTGATCGTCGTCCTCGCGCATGGCTCCTGCGGAGCGGTCAAGGCCGCGATCAACCAGACGACGGCGCACCCGCGGGACGTGACGCCCGCCATCAAGGACGAACTCGCCCGCATCCAGCCTTCCGTGCAGGAAGAGTGGTTCACGAGCGACCAGTCGACGCCGTACGTCGACGAGGCGCAGATCGACGCGGATGCCGTCGGGCGCCGTCATCTGTACTCGACCATCAACGCCCTCGTGCGCAGCTCGAGGGTCATCAGTGACGCCGTCGCGAGCGGCGCCCTGAGTATCGTCGGCTGCCAGTACGAGCTCGCCGACGGCCGGGTCGCGCCGGTGACCGCGATCGGTCAGCTCGCCATCACCCGCTGAGGTCGGAGTGACCCGTCGGTCGCGAGGATCGATTCACTTCGAGGCGCGGAGATGAGCGCCGACGCGACATCCAGGGCCTATGGCGACCGCGCCCGCGAGTACACCGACCTGCTCGGCAGCATGTCGGCCACAGCGAGGCAAGACCGCGAGCTCATCGGGGCCTGGTCGAGCACCCTCGACGGCTCGGTTCTCGATGTGGGCTGCGGTCCAGGGCACTGGACCGCGTGGCTGAGCGAGCGCGGCGTCGACATCCAGGGCGTCGACCCGGTTCGCGAGTTCGTTGAGATCGCGGCCGACCGACACCCGGAGTGCGAGTATCGGCAGGGCACCGTCGAAGCGCTTGACGCCGAGTCGTCGAGCCTTGGCGGCGTCCTCGCCTGGTACTCGCTCATCCACCTCGAGCCGTCCTGCATGCCCGTCGCGCTTGCGGAGCTCGCGCGATGCATACGACCGGGTGGGGGTCTGCTCCTCGGCTTCTTCGAGGGCGGAAGCATCGCACCGTTCGAGCACAAGGTGACGACGGCATACACCTGGCCGATAGCAGCGCTCGCGGCGCTCCTCGACGACGCCGGCTTCGTTGTCCGGGAAGTGCATGCCCGCACCGACGCGGGGGCCCGCCCGCACGGCGCGATTGTCGCGAGGCGTGCGTCCGGGGTCTGACGGTGCGCTCGGGCCTCAACCGGGCAGGCGCGACGGCGCTCGCAGCGAGTGCACGAAGGCGAGCTTCTCGATGACCTTGTCCGGCAGCACGAATGGGTAGAGGTCGCGCTGACCGAGCGAGCGGTTGACGACGTTCATGGCCGTCGCGAACGGCATCCAGCTGTCGATGACCACGTCGCGGGCTGATGCGCCCGGCTCTGGCGGGGGCAGCAGCTCGAACGCCACCGCCGTCTCGAGCGTGTCCTGGATGTGCAGGTAGTGCGCCCAGGTCTCCGCGAAGTCCTCGTAGGGGTGCATCGTCGCGTAGCTGCTGAGGTAGTCGTCGCGCCAGTTCTCCGGCGGGCCTTCCTCGTAGTGGCGGTCGATCTCGGCCTGGTAGTCGGCGCGTTCGTCGCCGAACAGCTCGCGCGCCTCGTCGATGCGGTCGGTCTGCTCGACGAGCTGCCACTCGTAGTAGTGCCCGCTCTCGTGGCGGAAGTGCCCGAGCATCGTGCGGTACGGCTCGGCGAGGCGCTGGCGCACCTGCTCGCGGTAGCTGTCGTCGCCCTCCGCGAGGTCGATCGTGATGACGCCGTTGGCGTGGCCGATCGTGACGTTCTCGGAGACACTCGAGAGCAGGTCGAAGACCGGCACCTGCCCAACGGTGGCGGGCTCGCCGCCCTCCTGGGGTCGGGTCGCGAAGCCGAGGCGCGTGAGGTCGCGCACGAGGTGCCGCTTCGATTCCTCGGCGACGGGGAACAGCTTCAGTCCCTTGGCGTCGGCGTCACTCGGTCGGGTGCGGGTCAGCTGGCAGCTCTCGCAGAGCCCAGAGGCTTGGGCGGTCAGCCACGTGCATCCCGCGAGCTTCGCGTTGGTGCACCGACGAAGCCCGGCGTCTTCCGCCTGCCCGCCGCCCTCGACCAGCACGTCGTCGAGGCTGAGCACGTAGCCCAGCTTCGACGAGCATCGCTCGCAGGACACGGAGTCGAAGAAGACCTCGTTCTCGCACACATCACAGTCGAACCGTCGCACGGGGGAGCCTCTCTTCTGCCGCGGCTCAGGGGGCCGCGACGACCGACGGATCACTGTACGCGGGGTCAGATGGGAGGCCGCGGCGCTTGACACGGGGTCAGACGGGCAGGCCCTTCTGGCGCAGGAGCGCGTTGAATCGCTCAGGGTCGGAGGTGCCCTCCTCGTTGTGCTTGCGGATGCGGGCCTCGCGCTCCAGGTGCCGGCGCGCGTCCTGCAGGAGCGACTCTGCCCGCTGCGCGGGAACCGCGAGCACGCCGTCGAGGTTCCCGAGGACCAGGTCGCCTGGGTTGACGACGAGGCCCGCGATGGACACGGGCACGTTGATCTGCCCAGGGCCATCCTTGGTCGGTCCGCGATGCGTGTGACCGAGCGCGAACGCCGGCATGCCACCCTCCCGCCACTCCGCGACGTCGCGGAGGGCGCCGTCGATGACGAAGCCGCCGAGGTTCTTCGCCAGCGCCGTCGTCCGGATCAATCCGCCGATGACCGCCTGGCTGAGGTCTCCTCCGCCTTCGATGACGATCACGTCGCCGGGGTGCGCGTCCATCATGGCCTTGTGCACCATGAGGTTGTCGCCGGGGCGCACCTTGACGGTGACGGCTTGGCCGGAGAGCGGTGCATCGCCGTGGTAGGCGTGCAGGCCGATGGCGCCCACGGAGCGGCCAAGGCAGTCGCCTGCGACGGCGACGGGGATGCTCCGGAACGCATCGATCAGCGTGGCAGGCAGGTCATGGGCCCGTTCGCCGATGAAGTAGCCGGCCGGCCAGCCCTGCACGTCGGTGGAATCCTGCTGGGTCATGCGATGCTCCGTTCGGTCGAGAGGGTGGCGGGGTTCACGCAGGACCGCGCATCCGGGAGCGCCCCTTGGAGGTAGCCGAGGACGTTCTGAGCGGCGGCGAGCGCCATCGCCTCGAGAGCCGCAGGTGTCGAGCCGCCGACGTGCGGCGTCACGACGACGTTCCGACATTCGAGCAGCGGATTGTCCTGCTCCATGGGTTCCGTCCAGGTGGTGTCGAGACCAGCGGCGAAGACCTGGCCGCTGCGGAGCGCGTCGATGAGCGCGGGCTCGTCGATGATCTCTCCGCGAGCCGTGTTCAGCACGATGGCGTCTGCCGGCAGCAGCGCGAGCTGTTCCGCGCCGATCAGGCCGCGAGTGCGTTCGCTGAGCGGTACATGGAGGCTCAGCACGTCGGCCTGCCTGAGAAGCTCGTCGAGGCTGCCGACCATGGTGACTTCCTGGACGGGGGAGTGCAACCCGAATCCGGGGTCGAAGGCCAGCACGCGCATCCCTGTCGCCGCAGCGACACGAGCGACCCGCTGCCCGATCTGCCCTGCCCCGACGAGACCGAGCGTGGCGCCCGCCAGCTGTCGTCCGTCCTGGGCGCGACTCCAGCGGCCCTGCCGGATCTCCGCGTCCATCCAAGCCACTCGGCGCGCGGCGCCGAACATGAGCGCGATCGTGAGCTCGGCGACGGACTGGGCGTTGGCCCCGGGCGTCGTGAACACGGGGATGCCACGAGCGGTCGCAGCTGCGACATCGATGTTGCCGACGCCGACGCCGTGCTTCGTGATGACCCGCAGCGTGGGGCAGGAGGTGATCGCTGCGGCAGATAGCTCGACGGTTCGGGAGATCACCGCGTCCACCGCCTCGCGCGCCATGATCTCCTCGACGTCCGCGCGCCCTCCGCCTTCCGGCAGGTAGATCACCCTGCTGCCGGATTCGCGCAGGGCACGAATCCCGGCCTCACCGAGCCGCGGGGCCGTCACGAACACCGTTCCACTCATCGCACCGTCTCCTTCGTCGGTTCCAGGTCCTGCAGGTCTGCGGGGTGGGGCGGTCTTCGCCCGCACCCGGGGGTCATTCGAGTGCTGGGGGCAGCCCGGTGCGCGGTACGTCGCGCACGCAGTCGCGCAGCGCTTCGACGAACTCCGGGATGCGCGCGTCGAGGAATCTGGCGGTTGGACCGCCGAGCACGACGACGATGGGCTGCAGGTGCGGTCGGTCGGCGTTCTCTGGAACGAGCATCGCCAGACCGCTGTTGCCCGACTCCCGCTCGCCGTGGCTGAGGCCCCAGCCCTGTTGGCGGATCGCGTCGATCCGGCGGCGGAGGGACGCGGTGTCGACGTCGATGCTCTCGTCGGCGTCGAGCTGCGCGAGCACGGTGTCGAGCGCCTCCGGTCGTTCGCCGCTGAGGAGTGTCGTGGAGGCGGCCCCCAGCCAGATCGGGAGCTCGTCGCCGACCTGGACCACGTGACGGAGGGTGTGCCGCCCCGGAGCCTGGGCGATGGCGACGCGCTTGAGGTCGCGGCGGACGTAGAGGCTCACGGTCTCGCCCGTCTGCGCTGCGAGTTCGCGGAGGCGTTCGAGGGTGGGGGCGGGGGCGGACCAGGCTGCCTTGGCAAAAGCTCCCCAGCGGATCATGCGGGGACCGACGCTCACGCGGCCATCGGGGAGGAGCTGCAGCATCCGCTCGCTCACGAGCGTGTCGACGAGTCTGAGCACGGTCGTGCGCGGGAGTTCGCAGCGGCGGACGATGTCGGCGACGGCAAGCGACTGGCCCTCGTTCTCGAAGCAGTCGAGCACATCGAGGGCCCGGCTCACGGCGCGAATGCCACCCGATTCAGGCCGCTGGGCTGGTGTGTCGTCGGCGCTTGTCATGGGGTCTCCGGCTTCGGATCGTTTGCTTGCCCGGTCACACTAGCGTACCATCTGGTGGACAGATATGTCCGCTCTGTGGACAGTCAATCACAAGGGAGTGATCGTGACAGCAAAACGGAAGCTCATGGGCGCGGTGGGCATCGCCGCGACCATGGTGCTCGTCGGAGTGGCTGCGTTCGATGCGAGCCAATCGACGACGGGAACCGACCCGAGCACCAAACTGACCTTCATGTCCCCCTCCGCCCCCGGTGGAGGCTGGGACCTCGCCGCCAGGGAATCGCAGCAGGCCCTGCGAGCTGGCGGCATCGTGAACAACGTGCAGGTCGTCAACGTTCCAGGCGCAGGAGGCACCATCGGCCTCTCGCAGTTCGTGGGACTCGGCGATGACCCGACCAACCTCATGATGACGGGGACCGTGATGATGGGCGCGATCAACGTGAACAAGTCGACCGTCGACCTCTCGGACACGACCCCGATCGCCCGCCTGGCCGAGGACTACGAGGTCTTCATCGTGCCAGCGAACTCGCCATACGAGACGCTCGACGACTTCATCGACGACTGGAAGAAGAACCCCCACTCCGTGGCTATCGGAGGCGGAGGCGTCGGGGGCACCGACCACCTCCTCGCCGGGCTCGTCGCAGAAGAAGCCGGCATCGACCCCGCCGAACTCAACTACGTGTCCTACGCGGGAGGCGGAGAAGTGCTCACATCGCTGCTGTCCAACACCGTCGCGATCGGTGTCAGCGGCTACAACGAGTTCAGCGACCAGATCGAGGCCGGCAACCTGCGTGCCCTCGCTGTCTCCGCAGAAGAACCCATCGACGGCATCGACGTTCCCACGCTCATCGACCAGGGGGTCGACGTGCACCTCCCGAATTGGCGCGGCGTCGTCGCGCCACCGGGCATCACGGACGCCGAGCGCGACCAGCTCGTCGCCATCTTCGAGGAGATGGCCGCCACACCCGAATGGCAGGACACGCTCGAACGCAACAGCTGGGAGCCGGCGCTGCTGACCGGAGACGACTTCGCCGCCTTCATCGAAGAGGACCAGGCGAGAGTCGACAAGATCATCGAGGAGCTCGGACTATGACCGGCGTCATCCCAACATCCGCATGGACGCAGCACGACACGACCTCGCGCCCCGGCTGGTGGCGCAGGCGCACCGGCCTCGTCGTGCCCGGCATCCTGACGCTGACCGGCATTGGCCTCGCGGTCGGCACCGTCACGATGGACGTGCCCGGGAACGTCTCGCAGCCAGGACCTCAGGTGTTCCCGGCCATCGTCACCGTGGCGGTCTTCGTGATCGCCGTGCTCCTCGCCATCGACGTGATCAGGAACCCAGAGCCGGAGCGCGTCGCCGAACCCGACCAGGCGGAGCTCCGCGGTGAGAAGCGCGTCGTGGAGCAGGACGTCGACGAGGATCTCGATCTCGACGCCCTCGCTGCCATCGAGGGTCGTGAGCACGAGGCCGAGCACATCCGGCCCCGCACCAACATCAGATCCCTGCTCGGCGCCGTCGGAACCACCGTCGTCTTCATCGCCGCGCTCACACCACTCGGCTGGCTGCTCTCCGGAGCCTTCCTCTTCTGGGGCATCTCAAGGGCGCTCGGCAGCCGTCGACCAGTCTTCGACATCTTCCTCGCCCTCGCGATGTCGTCGATCGTGCAGATCGCGTTCTCGATCGGGCTCGGCCTCAACCTGCCCCCAGGCATCTTCGTAGGAGTTCTCTGATGGATACGCTCGCCAATCTCGGGGAAGGGTTCCTCACGGTCCTCACCCCCATCAACATGCTCTGGGTGCTCATCGGCGCCGTGCTCGGCACCGCCGTCGGCGTGCTCCCAGGCCTCGGCTCGGCGATGGCCGTGGCCCTGCTGCTCCCCGTGACCTTCTCCCTCGACCCGATCGGTGCCTTCATCATGTTCGCGGGAGTGCTCTTCGGAGGACTCTTCGGCGACTCCATAGCCGGCATCCTCATGAACACGCCGGGGAACAGCACGGCTATCGCCGGCTCCATCGAAGGCCACATCATGGCCAAGAACGGGCGAGCAGCTCAAGCCCTCGCGACGTCCGCCATCGGAGCGTTCATCGGCGGCATCATCGCCTCCATCCTGGTCGTGTTCTTCGCGCCTCGACTCGCCGAGCTCGCGACCCTGTTCGGCCCAGCCGAGTACCTGGCGCTCGCGGTGTTCGCCTTCATCGCCATCTCCGCGGTCGTGACGCAGTCGATCATCCGCGGCCTCGCCGCCCTCGTGCTGGGCCTCGCGATCTCGGTCGTGGGCATCGACTCCATCTCTGGAACCTCGCGGTACACGGCGGGCATCCCCGAACTCTTCGACGGCATCGACATCGTCGTCATCACGGTCGGCCTGCTCGCGCTCGGCGAGGTCTTCGCCGTCGCCGGGCGACGCGGCTACTCCGACGACACCGGACTCATCCAGTCGAAGGGTCGGCTGTGGTTGTCGATGCGCGAGCTCCGGCAGGCGATGCCGGCCTGGCTGCGAGGCACCGCCATCGGCGTGCCGTTCGGCATCATCCCCGTCGGCGGCGCCGAGGTGCCCACGTTCCTGGCCTACGGCACCGAGCGTCGGCTCGACAAGCGCCGCAAGAAGCCCATGTTCGGCTTCGGCGCCATCCAGGGCGTCGCGGGTCCGGAAGCCGCCGGCAACGCGACTGCCGGAACCGCCATGGGTGCGCTCCTCGCCCTCGGGCTGCCGACGTCGGCGACCGCCGCGATCCTCCTCGCCGCGTTCCGCCAGTACGGCCTGCAGCCCGGCCCGCTGCTCTTCGAGCGGTCGAGCGAGCTCGTCTGGGCGCTCCTCGCGAGCTTCTTCATCGGCATGGTTGTCCTGCTCATCCTCAACCTGCCGTTCGCGCCGCTCTGGGCGAAGCTGCTCAAGATCCCACGCCACTACCTGTACGCGAGCATCACGCTCTTCGCGATGCTCGGCGTCTACGCCACGAGCGGCAAGATCCTGGATCTCGTGCTCGTCGTCGTGATCGGCCTCATCGGCTTCACGATGCGGCGCTACGGACTTCCGGTCGCCCCGATGCTGATCGCGATCATCCTCGGCCCGCTCGCCGAGACCGAGTTCCGTCGCGCGATGGCGGTCAGCGAGGGCGACGCCGGAGTCCTGATCGACAGCCCGATCACGATCACCCTCTATGCCGTCCTCGCCATCACCGTGGCGTTCGTCATCGTGCGCGTCATCCGCGCCAGGGCAAGCGCGAGAAAGGAAGTCAAGGCATGACCGAGACCCCATCAGGTCCGCTCGCAGGAGTGCGAGTGCTCGATATGACCAACGTGCTCGCCGGCCCGTACGCCTGCTATCAGCTGGCGCTCATGGGGGCGGACGTCACCAAGGTCGAGGTGCCGAACGGGGGAGACCTCGCTCGGCGACTCGGGTCCGACTCGGAGCTGAACGGCGACCTGATGGGGGTCTCCTTCCTCGCGCAGAATTCCCAGAAGCGGTCGATCACCCTCGACCTGAAGACGGAGGGGGGACGTGAGGTCATGCGGCGGCTCGTCGCCGAGGCCGATGTGCTGTGTGAGAACTTCCGCCCCGGAGTGCTCGCACGCCTCGGCTTCGACTGGGAGACGTTGCGGGGCATCAACCCCAGGCTCGTGTACTGCGCTATCTCCGGATTCGGGCAGA
Organism: Pseudoclavibacter sp.; assembly: GCA_052099095.1. Classification (GTDB taxonomy): domain Bacteria; phylum Actinomycetota; class Actinomycetes; order Actinomycetales; family Microbacteriaceae; genus Pseudoclavibacter. The sequence goes on along the minus strand of JBQDTF010000010.1, from coordinate 19,549 downwards.
CGGGTCCCCTTCGGGCGAAACCCGCCTACGACCAGATCATCCAGGGCGGTTCGGGGATGATGAGCGTCACCGGCACCGAAGGAACCTCGCCGCTCCGGGCGGGCTACCCGATTGCGGACACGCTCGGCGGGCTCGCAGCGGCGTTCGCGATCAGCTCGGCGCTGCACGGACGCGAGCGCACGGGAGCGGGTTCCCACATCGACATCTCGATGCTCGAGACCGCGGTCACGGCCATGGGGTGGGTCGTCTCCAACCACCTCGTTGCAGGGCAGGAGCCTCGAGCGCTCGGGAACGACAACGGCACCGCGGCCCCGTCCGGCACCTTCCAGACGGCGAGCGGAGCGCTCAACATCGCGGCGAACAAGCAGGAGCAGTTCGAGGCCCTGGCTCGTGTCATCGGCCGCCCAGACCTGGCCGCGGATGCGCGGTTCCGCGACCGCGAGGACCGCAAGCGGTACAGGGCCGAGCTCACCCAGGAGATCGAGCGCGCCCTCAGCGCGCACGACACCGCGCACTGGGAGGAACAGCTTTCGGAGGCGGGAGTCCCGGCTGCGGCGGTGCTCACCGTCCCCGAGATGCTCGAGAGCCCGCAGATCGTCGAGCGCGAGCTTGTCCATGACCTGCCGTTCCCAGGGCGCGACGGCGAGACGCTCCGCGTCCTCGGCAACGGCATCCGTCTCGATGATCGGGCGAGCGCCCCGACGGCACCACCGCCGGTGCTCGGCCAGCACACCGACGAGGTCCTGAGCGAGCTCGGCTACGACGCCGCGCAGATCACCGCACTTCACGAGGAGCGAGCCGTATGAGCACCAGCGCTGGACACAAGCCAACGGTCGACGACGCGACGGCGTGGTGGAGCACGAGCGTCACCCGCATCGCGCCTGGCGAGATCGAGCTCCGGGGCTACCCGATCGAGCAGGTCATCGGCAACGTCGGGTTCGTGAGCACTATCTGGCTGCTGACGACCGGGGCCCTTCCCAGTCGGGCCGTCTCCGACCTCCTCGAAGCGACGCTCGTCGCGAGTGTTGATCACGGCCCGCAGGCACCGTCCATCGCCAGTGCGCGCATGGCGGCAACCTGTGGCGTCGGCCTGAACTCGGCCGTCGCGAACGGCGTGAACGTCCTCGGCGACACGCACGGAGGTGCGGGGCAGCAGTGTGTCCAGTTGCTCAACGACCTCGTCACCGAGCACGAGGCCACGGGAGTCCCGCTCGAGGAGCTCGCTCGTGACGCGATCGTCGACCACAAGAGCCGTGGCCTGTTCGTGCCGGGGTTCGGGCATCGGTTCCATCCTCGCGACCCGCGCCGCGATCCGCTCCTGGCCCTCGTGGAGACGGCGGTCGCCGCCGGTGACATCGCCGGCAGGTACCTTGCAGCGGGACTCGCGATCGAGGCGGCGCTCCAGCGAGGAGCGCGACGCATTCCGATGAACATCGATGGCATCTCGGCCATCGTCTACGCCGAGCTGGGCGTGCAGCCCGAGCTCGCGCGCGGCCTGTTCGTGCTCTCCCGTTCCGTGGGCATCCTCGCGCACGCCTGGGAGGAGAAGCAAGCGGGCCAGCGCATCAAGGGGCCCCTGCCCCCGCCGCTGCTTGCGGACTACACGGGTGAGGCCAAGCGGAACGTCCCCAGCGCGACGCGAGGCTGACCGGCCGCGCCAAGCTGCGGTTCCGCTCCTCCCGCACGTTGCCGTTCGGCGACATGACGAGGGGGATGAGGAACTCGTTCCACGTCGACGTCGACGTCCACGTCGACGTCCACGTGAAGGTGAGCAGCACGAGCCTCAGGATCGCGGGCAGGCTGATGGGCACGAGCACCTGCCACAGGATGCGCATTGAGCCGATGAAGTCGATGGCGAAGACGGTGAGCGTGAGCACGGCGCCGATTGCGGGCAGCCCGCCAGGCGGGGACGACATCCCGGGCAATCTCTGCAGTCGCGGAAGCCCCCCGGATCCGCTGCACGGTCTGAACTTACCTGAAAGCGAATCGCCGTATGACGCTCAGTGACACCCGAATCGGCATATCTACATGTATTCGCATTCGAATCGAGAGCGCTCCTTTTCCGGTGCGCTGAGCGGCGTCAAGAGAAAACCGCTGATGAGGGGGTACTCCCCACGCAACAAAACGTTTCTGGCGAACCTGCTATCCATGTTTTCGGACAGGTGGGTGAATCCTCACACCCCCCATATGGGGGAGTGACGTGAGCGGTCTCGCTGTCTACGCTCGCTTCGTGAGGGGACATCTTCTTCGTGAAATGAGAACAGGCGGGAATGAGTTTCCGAATGCACCTAGCTTGCTGCTGTACAACTCACGCCAGAATACGGACGACTGGATTCTGCGTTATGACGCATGGTTCCTAGTGGTTCTAGCGGATCTGATGGTGCCAGCTTTCGCACTCCTGGCTGCCATGTCAATTTGACTTGATAGTTATCGAACGAAAGAGAAGAAATGAAATGGTTCATTAGGGTCCTGAGTGCGCTCACGGCGGCGCTCGTCACGACGCTCGCGGCATCCGTGGTCAGCGTGATCTTCGTCATGTTCTCCTCGGGGTCGCAGCCCGGGCGTCACCTGGTTTACTTCGGTGCACTTTTCTTTGAAGTGCGCGCTGGAACGGCAGGGGCGCTGGATATCGGAGTGGGGCTTGTATCCCTGACCCCGCTCGTCTTGTCTGCGGTTCTTATGGCGACCTTCGTGATTGCGGTCTTCGCTGCCCTCGACAGGCTGCGCGTCTATCGGCGGCACCTCGAACGTGAGCAGACGACTTGACATCGGGGGCGAATCTTCGTCCATGAGCATGGCTCAAACTCGCGAAGTTCGCAACGTTGTTCACGTCATCTTAGGTGTGCTCGCTTCCGCGTCCGTACCTCTGGTGGCCTGCCTTGCATTCGTGTCTCTCGCTGTGGCTTCAGCCGTTGTTCGCGGAGATCTCATCCAGCTGGGACTCGTCGCCACGCTGCTCAAGCATCTGATTTTCGGTCTGGTCGCGAGTTTCGTTCTCCACGAGTGCTCTCATTTTGTTGCAGCGCGCAGATCTCCTGCTGTAACTCGCATCGTTCTGGCCGGGACGATTCTGCGAGTCTCTCTCCTGTTGGAGGGCGTTGTTTCCGGAAAGCGAGTTGTCTTCATAGCTCTGGTTGGCCCGGGGGCTTGCGTGTTCGTCGGCATCATCCTCATGCTGCTCACCCCGCAGCTCGATCTCCACGCGTGGTATCTGGCTCACGCGATCTCCCTTCTGCCCATCTTCGGTGATGGTCGAGCTGTGATTCAGGGGATGCTTCGATGGTCAGATGTCTCGCGTGTGTCAACGCACGAAGGCTGGCCCGCTACTCCCGCACGGCCCCCTCGAGCATCCCCTGGATGAAGTGCCGCTGCAGGAAGATGTAGAGCACGACGACGGGAAGCGCCACCATGATGGCGCCGGCCGCGAGCAGCGCTGTGCCCTGCGTGTATTGACCCTGGAAGAACGCGAGACCGAGCGGTGCCGTGCGCACGCTGCCGTTCGGCGACATGACGAGGGGGATGAGGAACTCGTTCCACGTCCACATGAACGTGAGCAGCACGAGCGTCAGAATCGCTGGCCGGCCGATGGGCACGAGCACCTGCCACAGGATGCGCATGGAGCCGGCCCCGTCGAGCTTGGCCGCGTCGATGAGGGCCTGGCTGGAGGAGCGGAAGTAGGTGCGCATCCAGAACGTGCCGAACGCGATCGACATGGCGATCTGCGGGAACGCGACGCCCCACACCGTGTTCGTCAGCCCGACGGTGCGCAGGTCGAAGTAGAGGGGCACGATGAACGCCTCCGTCGGCACCATGATGCCGAGCAGGAACAGGTAGAAGATCGGCGTCGCGCCGCGGAACTTCATGGTGCCGAGCGCGTAGCCCGCGAGGATGGAGGCGAGGACGGCGACGACGACCACGATCACCGCGACGACCACCGAGGTCAGCATGTACTGGCCGAACCGTGCGACCTCCCACGCAGTCGGGAAGTTCTCCCAGTGGAAGATCCTTCCCTCCTGCGCGACGGTCGCGTTCTCCGGTCCGAACGCGAGCGTCACGATGACGCTGATGGGCCCGAGGATGACGAGCCCGAAGACGCCGAGGATCAGGTAGTTCGCGACCTTCTCGAACAGGGAGACGTTCATGTGCGATCTCCGATCCGGTTCACGACGAAGTTGATGGCGAACACGATGAGCGTGAGCACGGCGCCGACTGCGGTTGCCGCTCCGACCTCGCCGAGCTCGAACGCCCGCCGGTACACCTCGAAGCTCGGCACGGTCGTCGATGTTCCGGGGCCGCCGCTCGTCGTCACGTAGATGAGGTCGAACGTCTTGAGCGCCGCGACGATCGTGAGGGTCAGGGCCACCGTGATCTCGCCGCGCACCGAGGGCAGGGTGATCGAGAAGAACTCGCGCACGGGCCCAGCTCCGTCGAGGCGAGCCGCCTCGTAGAGGTCCTTCGGCACACGGCTCATGCCCGCCATCAGCAGCACCGTCACGAGCCCGAGCGACACCCAGGAGCCGATGAGGCCGACGGCGGGCAGCGTGAACGTGTAGTCGCCGAGCCACGCCCGAGTCCAGCTCTCCAGGCCGACGAGACGCAGAAGCCCGTTGAGAGGCCCGTCTGGCGCGTAGATCTGCCGCCAGGTGACCGCCACGACGACCATGGCGATGACCTGGGGCAGGAAGATGAGCGTGCGGAAGAACCCGAGCCCGCGCACGCTCGCCCGCGTGAGGATCGCCGCGAGCATGAGCCCGATGGCCAGCGGCAGGATCGAGTAGAAGAAGATGAGCACGAACGCGTGCCCGAACGCCTCCCGCAGGCGCTCGTCCTGCACGATCTGCACATAGTTGTCGAACCCGACGAACGTGGACGCGCCGAGCCCATCCCACTCGAAGAACGAGAACTGCACGGCCCGGCCGAGCGGGAACAGCAGGAACGTGCCGTAGAGGATGAACGCGGGCGCGAGGTACGCGAACGGCACCCAGGCGGGGGTGCCCCGGCTGGCACCCCTCGTCTGGCGGCGTCCGCGCGCCGTCGTGCTCGAGTCAGACATTCGCAGCGGGTTCGAGCTACTCGTTGGCGGCGGTGAACGCCGCGTAGTCGGTCTCGAGCGCCTCGGTGAACTGCTCAGGGGTGAGCTGCCCGTCGATGAGCCCCTGCAGGGACTGGCCGATGGTGTCGCCGAAGGTCGGTGTCGCGTAGTCCAGGTACGGGAGCACGCTGCCCGACTGGGTGACCTCACCGAACGCGCCGTAGATGTCGGCGAACACGCCGGACTCTGGTGCGAGCTCGGCCGAGTTGTTGACGGGGAGGTTGCCGGTGTCCGCGAGGATCTGCATGGCCTCGTCGCTCGTGAGGAAGTCGATGTAGGCCGCCGCGACGTCGGTGTTGTCGGCCGCTGAGGTCATCGCGAAGGGGAGACCCGTGCCGCCAGTCGTCGCGAGGGAGCCCTCGCTCGTCTTCGGCACGAAGAAGCCGAGGTCGTCGCCCATGCTCGCTTCGAGGTCGGCGGCGAGCCAGGAGCCGCCGATCAGGAAGACTCCGTTGCCGTCCGCGAGGGCCTGCCAGGCGGCGTCGTAGTCGGTGCCGTTGACGCCGCTGTTGAAGTAGCCGTCGTCGACCCAGCTCTTGAGCTCTGCAGCCGCCTCCACGTTCTCCGGGGTCGTCCAACTCGCGCCGGGGTTGCCGAGGCCGAGGTTCGTGATGCTCTCCGCATCCACGTACTCACCCTGAAGCGGGCCGAACACGTGACCCGCCGGCCACTGCTCGATGTTGCCGAGCTGCATGGGCGTCTCACCCGCCGCCTTCGCCGTCGCGAGGGCCGCGTCGAACTCCGTCCAGTCTGCCGGCACCTCGATGCCGAGCTTCTCGAGCTTCGCCTTCGAGTAGAAGATGCCGACGACCTCGCCGACCTGGGGAAGACCGTACAAGTTGCCCTCGCCGAAGACCTTCGCGTCCTCGCTGTACGTCGAGTACTGCAGGATCGACTCCTGGTACCGGTCGAACCAGCCGTACGCCTCGGCATAGTCGTCGAGGGCACGCAGCTGCCCGGCTTCGACAAACGCCCCCATCGTGTTGCGGCCGTTGTTGGCCTGCACCACGTCTGGAGCGTTGTCGTCGGTCAGAGCCAGACGCAGGGTCGTCGCCAGGTCGTCGAACGCCTGCGAGTTCCGCTCGATCGTGACGTTCGGGTACTTCTCCTCGAAGGCCGCGTTCAGCTGCTCGATCTGCTCGTTCTGCCCACCGCGCACCTCCTGGTCCCACACCGTGAGCGTCACCTCTCCGACCTGCGAGATATCGGTGCTGATCTCACCAGCCGGCTCGGCCGGTCCATCCGTCTGTCCGGTGCCTGGCGCACACCCCGCCAGCGCGAGGACGAGCGCCAACCCGCCGGCGGCAGCCGCGGTTCTCCGGTGCTTCTCGTACATGTTCGGCCTTCCTATCGCAGCGGGGGAGCAGAGGGTAAAGATATCGGTCAGGGGATCCGGCGGTGAGCTACCGGCAACTCAGGGGTCATGGGACAGGGCCCCGCCCTCATGGGACAAGGCCCCGTCCTCATGGGACGGGGCCCCGTCCTCATGGGACAGGGAAGTGATCGATGAGGCGGAAGGTCGCCTCAGCGCGCCGCACGGCTCCGGCACGCTCGGGAGGGAGCACATCCCGCAGGAAGTCGTAGCGCCGGATGAGTTCGGCATCATTCGAGCTCCTGGTCGCGTCCCACCAGTCGGCGATGTCACCCCAGCCCGGTGCAGCGAGCGAACCGCCGAACTGCTGCACGGCCAGCGCCGAGCACAGCGCAGAGAACTTGAGGCGCTGCTCGAGCGGCCAGTCGCGCAGCGTGCCGAGGACGAAGGATGCGCCGAACACGTCGCCGGCGCCCGTCGCGTCGTAGGCGCGCACGGGCACGGCCGGAACGCGGACCTCCTCGCCCGTCGCCGAGTCGATGCCGATCGCCCCGTCCTTGCCGCACGTGACGACGACGAGCGGCACGCGGGCCGCGAGGGCGCGCGCCGCGGCGAGCGGCGAATCGGTGCGTGTGTACTCGACCGCCTCGCGCTCGTTCGGCAGGAACGCGTAGCAGGAGGAGAGGGGGTCGAGCACGGCAGAGTCCCAGGCGCCGGTGTCGTCCCAACCGACGTCCGCGAAGATCCGCGTGCCCTGCCCAGCTGCCCGCAACCACCACGGCTCCTGCTCGAGGCTCGACATGACCCCGAGCTCCGTGAGCGCCGTGCGACTCGAGACGCCGTCGCTCAGGAGCGCGTCGCTCGAGATCGGGCTCGGGTGCCCGTGCGTGATCATGCTGCGGTCGCCGTTCTGGGCCACGGAGACCGTGACCGCGGTGTGCCAGTTCTCGAAGCGGCGCGAGTGGCTCAGATCGATGCCCTCGTGGTCTTCGAGCAGCTCCCAGCACCAGCGCCCGTACACGTCATCGCCGAAGACGGAGGCGAGGGAGGTCGTGAGCCCGAGGCGACTGGTCGCCACAGCGAGGTTGGCGATCCCACCAGGCGTCGAACCCATGCCCTCTGCCCAGACCTCGGTGCCGGCGCTCGGCACGCCGTGGAGATCGGTGAAGACGATGTCGAAGAAGACAGAGCCGGCGAGCACGACATCGAAGCGCGCATCCGCGACCACATCGGTCTGCGGCACCTGGGCCGAGTTCGGGGGCTGGATCTGCGGGGTCTCGTCTTGGGCGGAAGCCATCGCGGCTCCTCTCGGTAGCAACAGCGGTGTTGCTCACACATCCTGCGTGGTGATCGTTCGTGCGTCAAGTTCTGCTCACTTACGCTTGCCTACTGCGTGTTCGTGACTGCTACGATGCGTCGCATGCTCACCTCGACCCGCCAGGCTCGCATCCTGCAGTCGCTGCGCGCCGACGGGCAGGTCACGGTCGAGGAGCTCGCAGTGCAGTTCGGAGTGTCGCCATCCACTGTGCGTCGCGACCTCAATGCGCTGAGCGCGGAGGGGCTCCTCAGACGAGTCAGAGGCGGCGGGAGCGTGGAGCCCGATCGCGTGCCGTTCGCCGAGGTCGCGACCCACCAGAGCTCAGAGAAGAGCGCCATCGCCGTCCGCGCCGCCGAGCTCGTCAGGGACGGCGACGTCGTGCTCATCGACATCGGCACGACCACCGCGCTGCTGGCGAGGGAGCTGCGGGGTCGCCGCATCACCGTCATCACCTCCAGCCTCGCCGTCGTGGACGCCCTGAGAGACGACGACGCCGTCGAGCTCATCGTGCTCGGCGGGGTGGTGCGGAAGAACTACAGCTCGATGGTGGGCGTGCTCACGGAGCAGGCGCTCGCGCAGATCCGCGCGACGCTGTGCTTCCTCGGCACGAGCGGCATCAGACCGGACGGGACCATCTCCGACACGACGGGAACCGAAGTGCCGGTGAAGCTCGCGATGATCGCGTCCTCGCAGCGCACAGTCGTGCTCGCCGACGCGACGAAGTTCCCGGGCGTCGGGCTCCTCCGCGTGTGCGAGGCGACCGACATCTCGGGGGTCGTGACTGAGGGACATGCGGACCCGGCGACGCTCGCCGTGCTCCGGGAGGCGAAGGTAGAGGTGATGTTCTCGTGAAGTTGACGATCATCGGAGGCGGAGGGTTCCGCGTCCCCCAGGTATTCGAGGCGGTGGCCTCCGACAGCGCTCCCGTCCGCATCGACGAGCTGAGCCTCTACGATGTGTCTCCCGAACGGCTCGCGATCATCCGCGTCATCGTCGACCGCATCGCGCAGGAGAAGCGCTTCGCCCCGCGCATCACCGTCACCACCGACCTCGAAGAGGCCCTGCGTGGCACGGACTTCGTGTTCAGCGCGGTTCGCGTGGGCGGCACGGCGGGGCGTGTCGCGGATGAGCGCATCGCGCTCGACCTCGGGGTGCTCGGTCAGGAGACGGTCGGCCCAGGCGGGCTGGCGTACGCGCTGCGGACGATCCCGCTCATGGTCTCGCTCGCCGAGACCATCAAGCGGGTCGCGCCCGACGCGTGGGTCATCAACTTCACGAATCCCGCCGGCATCGTCACGGAGGCGATGCGCGGGGTGCTGGGCGACCGAGTCGTCGGCATCTGCGATACCCCCATCGGGCTCCTGCGCCGCGCGGCGGCCGTCGCTGGCGGTTCCGGTTCCGGTTCCCCGACGATCGCCTTCGACTACGTCGGCCTCAACCACCTCGGCTGGCTGCGCTCCCTGGAGGTCGACGGCGTCGAGCGCCTCCCAGAGCTGCTCGCATCCGACGCATCCCTGCAGCGCATCGAGGAGGCACGCCTGCTCGGGTTCGACTGGGTTCGGGCGCTTGGCGCGCTGCCGAACGAGTACCTCTACTACTACTACTTCACGCGCGAGGCGAACGCGAGCATCCGGGCGGCGGCGGCGACAAGGGGCGAGTACCTCGACGCTCAGCAGGGTGAGTTCTTCGCGAATCCCGGCTCCGACCCGTTCGAGTCGTGGATGCGCACCAGGCACGAGCGTGAGTCGAGCTACATGGCCGAGAGTCGCGAGGAGGGTGAGGAGCGGGAGCTCGAAGACGTCGCCGGTGGTGGCTACGAGAGCGTCGCGCTCGATCTCATGGCGGCACTCTCGTCGGGAACTCCCGCGACGATGATCCTCAACGTGCGCAACGGCTCGCTCGTGCCGGCGCTCCCCGAGGACGCGGTTGTCGAGGTCGGCTGCGTCGTGGATGCCGAGGGGGTGCACCCGTGGCCCATCGCCCCGCTCGAGGGGGAGATGCTTGGACTCGTCGCGCAGGTGAAGTCGGCCGAGCGCCTCGTCATCGAGGCGGCGACGCGCGGCTCACGCGAGCTGGCCTGGCGAGGCTTCGCCGCGCACCCGCTGGTCGACTCCGTGGGCGTCGCGAGGAAGCTCGTCGCCGGCTACAGCGAGCACTTCGAGGGCATCGGCAAGCTGCTGCGGTAGGTGTCGGCGTGGGCTAGCTCGAGTGGTCCGCGGCTCCGAGCGCCCGGCTCATCCCACGCAGCAGCAGCTTGCGGGGTGCGAACTTCGACGCGACCGTGAGCGCCGTGTTGAGGGGCCCGGGCACGACCGACGGACCCGGTTTGGGCTTCCTCAGCTCGCGGAGGGTGCTCGCGACGACGCTGCGTGCCGTCATGCGCGGCAGGCCCGAGCCGATGTCCTCACCGGCCACCTCGAAGAACTCGGTGGAGGTCGGGCCGGGGGAGAGCGCCACCACACGGAGGCGCGTGCCGATCGACTCGGCCCAGATCGCCTCCGTGAAGCTCCGCACGAACGCCTTCGTGGCGCCGTAGACGGCGAAGCCGGGCGTCGGCTGGTAGCCGGCGACGCTTGCGACGTTCACGAGGAAGCCGTCACCCGTGCGCAGCTGCCCGATGAAGGCCTGCGTCAGGTCGACGAGGGCCGCGACGTTGAGCGCGATCTCGTCCCGAACCCGCTGGGGGTCCTCTTCGTGGAAGGGGCCGCTCGTGCCGAACCCCGCGTTGTTGATGAGGCTCGTCACGTGCACGTCCCGCGCTTCGAGCTCCGATCTGAGCGTGGATGCGGCGTCGGCCTTCCCGAGGTCGGCGGCGATCGTCGTGACGGCCACGCCGTACCTGCTGCGGAGGTCGGCGGAGAGCTCCTCCAGCTTCGCTTCGCGGCGAGCCACGAGGACGAGACTGCTTCCACGCGACGCCAGCTGGCGGGCGAACTCCGCGCCGAGGCCAGAGCTCGCCCCCGTGATGAGCACGGTCTGGGATCCGAAACGGAGGGGGAGGGCGCGGGAAGTCATGTCGTCAATGTACGTGCGCGCCGCGGACGAACCCTGCGTGCACTCGTTGTGGCGTCGAAGCGTGCCAAAAAGTAGCTAGGCGGCCTACTCAAATGGACTAAATCCGAGGCGGGCGCGTGCGGCGGTTCTACGCTCTCATCAACGCCCTCGGTAGCCACGAACAGCGCCCCAGCGATGTTCGTCGCACCCGTTCGCTGCTCGTACGTCACTGAGCGACACGCTCTCCCAGCGCGAAGGACCTCACACATGACCCGCACGTACGTCGTCACCGGATCAGCAACCGGCATTGGCAAGGCCACCGCGCTCAAGCTCAGGGAAGACGGGCACCGTGTCATCGGCGTCGACCTGGTCGGTGCCGACATCAACGTCGACCTCACCTCCGCCGGGGGACGTCAGGAGCTCATCGCGCAGGCGACCGAGCTGAGCGGCGGCATCATCGACGGCGTCCTCGCGATCGCCGACCGCATGCGGCCCTCCTCCGAGACCGTCTCCGTCAACCACTTCGGCGCCGTCGCCACGCTCGAAGGACTCCGGCCGCTGCTCGCGCTCTCGGAAGCGCCACGCGCCGCGGTCGTGGCGACGCTCGTGGCGCTCGAGGAGGTCGACAGTCGGCTGCTCGAGCTCATCGAGACGGGCGACGAGGCGGCGGCCCTCGCCTATTCCGACGATCTCGCCTCGGCCGCACCACCCCGCGGGTCATCTGTGCTGTTCTCGACCTCGAAGCAGTCGGTCGCGCGCTGGGCGCGCCAGGCCGCCACGCGGCCGGAGTGGGCCGGCGAGGGCATCGCCCTCAACGTCGTGGCTCCCGGCCGTTCCTTCATGTCGATGACTGCAGGGGCACTCGAGACGGATGAGGGAAGGGCATCGCTCGGGCGCGCAGCGCCAGCACCAGCTGGCGAGCTCGAGGGAGACGCGAGCCACGTCGCGAACCTCCTCGCCTGGCTGACGAGCGAGGACAACGGCTACGTGACCGGCCAGGTCGTCTACGCCGATGGCGGGGCTGAGAGCGCGCGACGCCCCGCCCTCGTCTGAGCTGAGCGTCCCGCTTCCGCTCGCCGCCGGCTTCCGCATCCCGCCGTCAGCCGCACCCCCCTGTCAGCCACACGGAAACTGCAGGCTCGTTCGCGAACGAGCCTGCAGTTTTCGTATCGATGACGTCCGTGTGGATGCCGATCGTGTGTGGATGCGGGCGTGGCGCGTCAGCGGACGCCCGCGACCTCGCGTCCGTCGCGCTCGGCATCCTTCGCGCGCATCGCCTTCTCATCGTCGAGCCAGTTCGCTCCCTTGTTGTTGAGGAAGAAGACGTAGACGACAAGCGAGGCAGCGATCGCGATGGTGACGTAGACGATGAAGAGCGGTACCTGCTGGGATTCCCCGGCCGCCGTGTAGAGCAGCGGCGCGGTGCCGCCGAAGATGGAGTTCGCCATGGCGTAGCCGAAGCCGACGCCAAGGGCCCGGATGTGCGTCGGGAACAGCTCCGCCTTGACGACGGCGTTGATGGACGTGTAGCCGGTGAGGATCACGAAGCCACCCACGAGGATCCCGAACGCCGCGAGCTCGTTCGTCTGCTGCGGCAGGTAGGTGAGGAGGAACCAGGTGTAGAGCACGCCGCCGGCGCCGAAGAACACGAGCAGCGTCTTGCGGCCCACGATGTCGGAGAGCCAGCCGCCGAGGGGCTGCAGCAGCATGAGCACGGTGAGGGCGATGAGGTTCAGGATCGTGCCGGAGACGACGTCGTCGCCAGCGAATGCCTTCTTGACGATGCCGGGGCCCGTCACCGAGTACGTGTAGAAGGCGACCGTGCCACCCATCGTGATGAGGAAGCAAAGGAGGAGCGGGCGCCACTGGTGCAGGATGAGCTCCTTCATCGAGCCGGAAGAGCGCGACTTGCCGTCCTTGACCGACTCGATAGCCGACTCGCTGAGCGACTCGTCCATCGTGCGTCGCAGGTAGAAGACGACGATCGCGGCGACGCCGCCGATGGCGAACGCGATGCGCCAGCCCCACTCGGAGATCGCCTCGGTCGGCATGGCGAGCACCATGACGAGGAGCGTCGCCTGCGCGAGCACGTGCCCGCCGACGAGCGTCACGTAGTGGAACGACGACAGGAAGCCGCGGCGTCCGCGGATCGCGGCCTCTGACATGTAGGTGGCGCTCGTGCCGTACTCGCCACCCGTCGCGAAGCCCTGCACGAGGCGGCACATGATGAGGATGATCGCGGCACCCGCGCCGATGACCTCGGCTGACGGGGTGAGCGCGATGATGAACGAGCATCCGGCCATGATCGAGACCGAGACGGTCAACGCGAGCCGTCGACCGTGCCGGTCCGCGAAGCGCCCGAAGAACCACGCCCCGATCGGACGCATCAGGAAGGTGACGGCGAAGATCGCCCAGATGTAGATCTGCGAGTTCTTGTCCTCCGAGTCGAAGAACTGGAACTCGAAGTACGAGGCGAAGACGGAGTAGACGTAGACGTCGTACCACTCGACGAGGTTGCCGGCCGAGCCCTTCAGGGTGTTGGAAACCGAGCGGCGCAGGCTGCCCGGCTGTTGTGTCGTCGTCATTGACTTCTCCATCGTCGTTGATCTGCTTCTGCCATCGGGGCGGAGCCCTTGCCCCACCTCGGTGTGGGTGTACTGGACAACTTTCGACAGAGCGCAAGAGGTGGCGGGCGGATCCTTACACTCCCTTTACGTCCGGTCCGACGAATGCTGTCGTCCGCGGTGCAGCCCGCCCCGCGCCTACCATTGGGGCATGCGTGTGCTCGTCGCCGAGGATGACGCGTCCGTCTCCGCCGCCCTCGCGGCCGTGCTCGGGCGTGCCGATCACGCCTGCCTGCAGGTCGCCCGCGGCAGCGACGTGCTGCTGCAGCACCGTGACGTCGAGCTCGTGCTGCTCGACCTCGGCCTCGAGGACATGGACGGGCTCGAGGTGCTCAGGCGACTCCGCCAGGTGAGCCAGGTGCCCGTCATCGTGGTCACGGCCCGCGGCGACGAGCGGTCTACGGTCCGGGCGCTTGGGCTCGGCGCCGACGACTATCTCGTGAAGCCCGTGCGCATGCACGAGCTGCTCGCTCGCATCGACGCGGTCGCCAGGCGTCGAGCGCCGGCCGCGGAGCCGGAGGTGGTGCAGGTCGGTGAGGCCCGCATCGAGCTGCTCTCGCGTCGGGTCGCGGTCGGCGATGACGAAGTGGCGCTGACGCCGACGGAGTTCGAGCTGCTCGCGGTGCTCGCGAAGCGCGTCGGCAGGGCCGTCAGCAGGCAGGAGCTCCTCGATCAGGTGTGGGGCGACGCCTATGCGGCAACCTCCCGCTCGTTCGACGTGCACCTCGCCCAGCTTCGACAGAAGCTGCCTGCTGTCGCGATCACGACGATCCGCGGGTTCGGCTATCGGCTCGAGACGAAGCCAGCGCCGTGAAGCTGCAGGTGCTCTTGCCCCTCATGCTCTTCGGCCTGCTCACGGTCATCGCCATCATCGTCCCGGCGAGCGAGGGCATCGCCGTCAACCGCACCCAGCAGCTCACCCTGCAGAGGGCGACTTCGATGGACCAGATCGTGCAGCGCGCCGAGATGGCAGTCGCGAGCGACGACCCTGCAGGGCTCGACCGCTACCTCGAGCGGTTCGCCGAGACGTACGGCGAGGCCGCGATCGTGGTCGACAGCGAAGGGGAGGTGGTGTCGTCCGTCGGCGACGTCGAGATGGATGCGGGCGTCGCTTCCTTGGTACTCGCCGCGTCCAGAACGGTGCCACAGCGTTCGATTCCGACCATCTACCCGTGGAGCGACGACACGCATCTCATCGCTGAGCCGTTCGCGAACGGCTCGAGCGCAGCATCCGGAGCCGTCGTGCTCGAGGTGAGCCAGGCGGAGGCGAAGGCGCAGATCATGGGCTGGTGGGCGCTCGTCGCGCTCGCGGGGCTGCTGCTCCTGCTGCTGCTCTTCGCGGCCTCCCAATTCTGGACCAGCTGGGTGCTGCGGCCCGTGCGCGCACTCGACACCGCCGCGAACGCGCTCGCGGAGCAGCGCGAGCCAGATCTGGCGGCGGCGACGGGGCCGCTCGAGCTGCGGCGCCTGTCCTCGTCGTTCGCCCGCATGTCTCGGGGGGTCGAGGATGCGCTCGAGCAGCAGCGTGGGTTCGTCGCCGAGGCGTCGCATCAGCTGCGCAACCCGCTCGCTGCGATCCGGCTCCGCATCGACGCGCTGCCGCGAGACGATGCGGACGAGGCGGCCCTGGAGGCCGTCGGCGGCGACCTCGATCGCCTCGAGCGCGTCGTCGACCGCATGCTGGTGCTCGCCAACGCCGAGCACCGCGCGACTGCGGAGACCAGCGGGAGGCGCACCGGCTTCGCCGACGGCGCCGCCCGCGAGCACCTCACCTCGGCAGCCATGCTCGCGGCGCCATACGAAGAGCGCTTCCGGGAGGTGGGGATGCACCTGCGAGTCGTCGGCGACGCTGAAGTGCGGGTCGCGTGTCGCAAGAGCGACTTGGAGGAGATCGTCGAGACGCTGCTGGACAACGCCAGGAAATACGCGGGGGAGGGGGCGACGGTGACGATGGCGTTCGTGGTCGCGCAAGCTCCAGACGGCGACGGCGACGGCGACGGCGACGGCGACGGCCACCGCGACCGCGACGATGGCGACGCGGATGGAGACCCGAACGTGCCTGGGCGCGCCGTGCTCGAGATCAGCGACGACGGGCCCGGCGTCCACGACGACGAGCTCTCGCAGCTCGGCACGAGGTTCTGGCGCGCCCCCGCGCACCGGGCCAAGCCAGGGACAGGGCTCGGGCTCGCGATCGTCGGCGAGCTCGCGCGGGCCAACGGCGCGACGGTCAGCTACGACGGCGCGCACGAGGGCGGGCTTCGCGCGCGAGTGAGCCTGGTCCGCGCATGGTGAGGCTCACGAGGCGCACCCTGCTGCTCGGCGCCGGTGCGAGCGCCGCTGCGGCCGCGACCCTCGCGCTCAGCGGATGCTCGCTCGGTCGAGGCCCCTCGCGCATCCGCATGGCCTGCGGTGAGCAGGGTGGCACCTACGTGCAGTTCGGTGACCTGCTCCGGGATGCGCTCCACAGGGACGGAACGACGGGACTCGAGGTCGTGACGACCGGCGGAAGCGTCGCCAACCTCGCGCTGCTGCAGGCGCGCGACGCTGAGCTCGCCATCGTGCTCGCCGACGCGGCCGCGACCGACGCGCAGAACAAGGTCGCGATCGGCCGCGTCTACCAGAACTACCTGCAGTGCTTCGTCCGCAGGGGCGGGCCGATCGGCGGGGTCGAGGACCTCGCCGGCCGGCGGGTCTCCGTCGGCGCACCGCAGTCAGGCGCGGCGCTCACGGCCAGGCGTGTGCTCACCTCGCTCGGCCTGCTCGGAGGGGCGAGCTCCGTCGTCGTGTCCGAGCTGTACCTCGATGAGGCCATCGCCGCGATCGAAGCCGACACGGTCGACGCGATCTTCTGGTCGGGCGGCCTCCCATTGCCAGCTGTGCAGAACCTCGACACGCACGTCGAGCTCATCGACCTGACGAGTGCGCTCCCGGTCCTCGAAGCTGAGCACCCCGGCGTCTACACGCTCACGGCAGTGCCGGCGAGCACCTACGGCAGCGCAGACCCGGTGCCCGCCATCGGCGTCTCCAACTACCTGCTGGCCCGACCCGACCTGCCGGACGAGGTGGCGGAGGAGCTTGTCGACGTCCTGATCCGGGATGCTGCCCAGCTCGTCCCGGAGGGCTCGCTCGGCGTGCAGTACCTGACGGCCTCGAACCTCATCGACACGGCACCGATCGCGCTGCATCCGGCGGCTCAGCGTCGGTACCGCGAACTGTACGGGTAGGGCGGCTCGCCGCCGCGAGATGCTGTGCTCAGCCGAGCAGGGCGTGCGCGATCGTGAAGATCGTGACGCCGGCGAGCGCCCCCACGATCGTGCCGTTGAGCCGGATGTACTGCAGGTCGCGACCCACCATGAGCTCGATCTTCTCGCTCGTCTCCTCGGCGTCCCAGCTGGCGACGGTGTCGGAGATGATCGACGAGATCTCGTGCCGATACCGGTCGACGAGGAACACGGCCGCATCCGTGACCCACGTGTTCACGCGCTGCTGGAGCTGCACGTCCGTCGTCAGCCGCTGGCCGATGTCGACGAGCGCTGCCGTGACGCGCGTGCGCAGGGCGCTCCCCGGGTCGGCGAGCGAGCGCAGGAGTCCGCTCTTCGCGGCATTCCACGCCTCGGCCGCGAGTTCGCGCATGCGGGGGCTGTCGAAGATGTTCCCCTTCGCGCCCTCGAAGCGCGCGATGAGCTCGGGGTCGTGCTGCAGCTGGTCCGAGAGGCGCGCGAGGTAGCCGTCGATCGCGGCGCGTGCTGGATGCGCGTCGTCTGCGCGGACGGCGGCCACGAACTTCACGGCCTCGTTGTAGGCCGTGGTGTCGACGAGCCTCGTCGCGAC
Source organism: Pseudoclavibacter sp. (assembly GCA_052099095.1). Taxonomy (GTDB): domain Bacteria; phylum Actinomycetota; class Actinomycetes; order Actinomycetales; family Microbacteriaceae; genus Pseudoclavibacter. The sequence goes on along the minus strand of JBQDTF010000010.1, from coordinate 2,378 downwards.
AGACGGAACCCACGAGGGCAGTCGTCGCGAGACGAGGCCGTCGAACGCGCCCTGATTGGCGGCGAGCCACGCGGCCGCGCTGTCCGCGGCGAGGTCGACGGCCCCACGGTGGGCGCCCGTCGCGACGACGCGTGACATCCATTCGCCGAGGGGAGGGGCCCACTGCGGCTCCACGAGGTGCTCTCGGGCCAGGTCCTCGATGAGGCCCTGCACGTCGTCGTCGCTGAGCGCCTCGAGCACGCTCGTCGCCATGATCGACGCTTCCGAGGCGATGCGCTCTGCATGCTCGGGCTGCTCGATCCACTCGCCGAGACGCGAGGCGATCGACGTCGCCTGGAGCTTCGTGCGGACCACGTCGCCGCGCAGGAACTCGGTCTCGACGAACTCCCCGAGCGTCCGACCGATCTCGTCCTTGCGTTTCGGGATGATCGCCGTGTGCGGGATCGGGATCCCCAGCGGGTGCCGGAACAGAGCCGTGACGGCGAACCAGTCTGCGAGTGCACCGACCATGCCACCTTCGGCCGCGGCGCGCACGTAGGCGAACGCGGGCACGTCGCGCTGCAGGGCGAAGGCGATCACGAACACCACCGCCATGAAGAGGAGCGCCCCGAGGGCGACCGCCTTCATGACGTTCAGGCTTCGTCGGCGCTCCTGGTCTGCTGGACTCAGAAGCTCGGTCGGGGTGCGCGACATGCCGTCATCCTCGCACGCGCGACCCAGGCGGGGACTGCGCGCCGCCCCAGGTCGTGCGCGGGTCTCCGGGGAATCGCTCGCCCACGCAGATCGACAGACTGGATGCATGACCTCGCACCGCCAGCGCTCGTTCCGGTCCGCCGCAGACGGGTCCTCCGCGACCTCATTCATGTGGTGGGTCGTGTTCCTGCTCATCGGGGTGCTGAGCGGAATCGTCTCGTCGCTCGCCTCCGCGCAGCTGGCCGTCGTGACGGAACATCAGGAGACGTTGCGCGTGGTGTTCTGGGCATCGCTCATCGCCAGCGGAGTGTGTGGCGTCGGGGCGCTTGCCGCCTTCATCCGCACGGTCTACGTGCTCCTCGACCGAAGCGATCGGAGTTGGGGCGGGGAGTAGGCGCGCGGGACTGTCTGCCGCTGATCTCGGCCACTGAGCTGATCTCGTGATCTCCGTCGGACAGCCGATGCGGCGGCCCTGGCGGATTTCGTACGGTGGATCGCATGGATATCTCGTCGATGATCATGGGAGCAGCCGTCGCATCCGTCATGTGGATCGGGTTCGTGCCGTGGACTCGACTGAGGCGCCTCCGCGAACTCGAGGCGAAGTACACGGCACTGCAGGCAGAGGCCGGGGGAGCTGGCGAGGAGTCGACCTCAACTCCGTAGCGTGGCTTGCTGTCTCCTACCAGGGTCTGCCTCGGAGATCGACCTCGCCAGTCGGCCAGGAAGTCAGCCCACCGCTCCGCAGCGGGTAGATGAGGACGGGAGTGCCCCCTTCGACGACGGCCTCCGCCTCGCTGATCGTGTCGGACGGGGCAGAGCGAGGGGTGCTTCGCTCGGTGACGTGGATGCGTTTCCACCCGGTCCGTTCATAGAAGGGGACGACTCCTTCCCGGCAACCGAGGTAGCCGAACTCGAGGTCGAGGGCTGACCGCATCGTGTCCTGAGCGAGCGTCATTGCGAGTGCTCCGAGGCCCCGACCGCGGACACGGTCATCGACGAGGACTCCGCCCGCGCCAGCCACCAGGACCGGTCTCCCGCCGGCTGCGATCTCGCGAGGCTGGAACCCGACGTGTGCCACGGCGGAGCCTGTGGTGTCGAAGACGATCACGTGCGTCGCGGCCGGGGAATAGCCGTAGGGAAGGTCCGGATCCCACGCGCCGTGCGTTGAACGGTACTCGCGATCGAAGAGCGCGCGAAGGGCGGTGAGCTCGGTTCGCGTGAGCGCCGCGTGCTCGACAACGCGGGGGAGGAGATCCATCACGTCAGCGTAGATCGAGGTCGCGATTGCCTTCACGGGATAGAGGGTGGCTACGTCGGTGGTGCGGATTTACTCTGCTCACCTGGGGTTCTCTGTGTCTTCGATTCACTTAGAAGGTAGGTACGAATTATCAGGAAAAAGCCTGGTGGATAACTCGTTTCTGGATCGGTCCGATGCTAGGCTGGTGGTGATCTTGGGGGAGGTTACCGTGGCATCGCAGCAGCAGGAGGCGCATCGTTCGTCGTCGGTGGAGACGGCGATGGAGACGTCGGTGGAGACGGCGATGGAGACGGCGATGGAGACGTCGGTGGAGACGGCGGTGGTGGATGCGTTGCTCGATGCCCGGGTCCGGCTTTCCGGGGTTCCTGACTCGGAGATCGTGGTCGTGGTGCATGAGTTGGCGGCTCGTCGTCGGGTGTTGGATGCG
>JBQDTF010000009.1:0-173820 GCA_052099095.1 Pseudoclavibacter sp. | reverse complement strand
TCGCTTCGTTCGGGGAAGTTTCCCGCAAGGAAGTGACTTTGCCAGCCCGAGACTTTCGCCTGGTGGCGGAGAGGCGGCGGATGCGGCGGCGCGCTAGATCCAGCCGCGCTCCCGGGCGACGACGGTCGCCTGCTGCCTGGTGGCGACGGAGAGCTTGCCGAGCACGGACGACACGTGGTTGCGCACGGTGCCGGGGGAGAGGTGCAGGGTGCGGGCGATCTGCGCGATCGTCTCCCCGCGTTGCCCGGCGCGCAGCACGTCGAGTTCGCGATCGGTGAGGGGGCTGCGTTCGTCTGCCAGCGCATCCGCGGCGATTTCGGGGTCGACGTAGCGACGGCCAGCAGCGACTCGGCGGATGATGTCGGCAACTTCTTCCGCGCGACGAGACTTGGGGATGAACCCCTCGACACCCGCAGACAAGGCACGTCGCAGCACCCCGGGCCTCGCGTGCCTCGTGACGACGATGCACCGCACCTCTGGCAGGCCCTGCAAGCGCTCGGCGACTTCGACCCCGTCGAGGCCCGGCATCTCGAGGTCGAGCAGGCAGATGTCGGGTTTCAGTCGCAGCGCCTCTTCAACCGCGGCGCTGCCGTTGCTGCATTCGGCGATCACCTCGAGGTCGTCCTCGAGCCGTAGCAGTGAGGCAAGGGCCGTGCGGATCATGTCTTCGTCGTCGGCGAGCAGTACTCGGATCATGCGTGTTCCCCCAAGGGTGCTGCGGTGTTGCCAGCCGAGATGGGCAGGCGGACCTGCACGGTGAAGCTGGTGCCGTCATTCCACGCCTCGACCTCGCCGCCGTTCGCTTCGAGGCGCTCACCCATGCCGGTGAGGCCGCTGCCCCAGGCGATGTTGGCGTCGGTCCCGGTGCGCTCTCGGCGGTCGGCGGCGTCGTTCACCATGCGGTAGACCCACGCGTCACCGTCGTTGGTGAGTTCGATCCGAGCGCGCGCCCCGTCGCCGTGCTTGAGCACGTTGGTCACGCTCTCGCGCACGATCGGGCCGAGCAGGTCTGCGGGGGCGGATGCAGCTCCGGCTGCCACGTGCATCCGCACGTCGTGCCCAGCGGCGCGGAGCAGATCTGCCGCGTTCTCGAGCTCGTCCGGCAGGGGAACCCCGCGGAAGCTCGTCGCGAGGGCTCGGGTTCCGGCGCGTGCCTCGTCGACGGCACCGAGTGCTGACTTGATCTGGGCCGCTGCTGCCTCGGGGTCCTTGGTGAGGAGGCGCTCGGCGAGCTCGAGCTGCAGTGCGATGACCTGCAGGTGGTGGCCCTGCAGGTCGTGCACATCGTTGGCGAGGCGCAGGCGCTCGCGGGTCGCCGCGAGCTGGCTCTCGGCGGCGCGGGCCCGGTCGAGCTCGAGCACGATCTCCCACCACCAGAGGGAGAAGGCCGTCATGGTGGGTGTCATCAGCACGAAGAAGCCGGGCGCTGCGAAGGCGTTGACAGGGAGGCCCTGCTCGCCGAATGTTCGGGCCTCGAGGAACATCACGATGCCGATCGCGATCGTGGCGCCGACAACAACCCGCCACCGCACCCCTGGAGTCCACGGGCGCACGGCGAGCACGAATCCGATCACGGCGACCGCCGCGAGGAACGACGATGTGCCGATCCCCAGCAACGCCGCGCTGAGTGCGGCGAGCCCCAGCCCGAAGAGGTGCAGGCGCGACGGGCGATGCACCTCTCCGTCGCGGACCGCATACACACTCGGCCGGTAATCGAGGAGCAGGAGGAGGCCCCCTGCGAGCCACGCGATGCCGCCAGCCGCCGTCAGCGGGAGGCGCCACGGCGTCTCGAGGTCGGGGGACACCCACGCCCAGAGCACCCAGAACATCACCGCGACGCCGGCGAAGACCAGCACGCCGACCGCCGTGTACCACCAGGTGGCGGTGACCCCGCGGGCCAGCGCGATCTCGCCGATGCGTGGAGTGCTCATCCCTCCACGGTAGGGCAGGGGCGGCGCGGAGACCCCTGACATTTGTCACGAACCCGCGCGTGCATCCTCACGACTTGAGGTGACGTGGCGGCACTGCCGCCCGGCGTGCATCCCGAGTGGAATGGAGTCATCACAGCGGCACCCCCTAACGCTGTCCGACTTGCTAACTCGACCGCCCCGAAAGGCACCCCATGAACCCCATCGCAGAGCTCATCCTCGGCTTCCAGAACCTCATGGCCCAGCTGCCCGAGTGGCTGCAGCCGCTCATCGTCGCCCTCGCCGGCGCCGTGCCCTTCATCGAGGGCGAAGGTGCTGCATCCATCGGCATCATCGGAGGCATCAACCCGATCATCGCGGCGGTCGCCGGCGCGATCGGCAATTTCGTCGCCGTGGCGCTTGTCGTCTACCTCGGCGCTGGCATCCGTGCACGCTTCGCGAAGTCGCCGGCGGATGCGAAGCCCAAGACCGCGAACCGCGAGAAGTTCCAGCGCGCCTTCAACCGCTACGGGGTCGCCGGCGTGAGCCTCCTGGGCCCGCTCCTTCTCCCGACCCACTTCACCGCCGCCGCGCTCGCGGGAAGCGGCATTTCGAAGGGCCGCGTGCTCATCTGGCAGGCAGCCGCGATCGTGCTGTGGACGACGCTGCTCACGCTTTTCATCACGGGCGTTATCGCGTTCGCAGTCTGAGTCAGCAGGGGAGCTGACGACGTTGCTCAGGCGTCGATGCTGACTGGTCAGCGCAGAGGGGTCCACCCGAACGGGGTGGGCCCCTCGATCGTCGCGCGCTCACGGTCGGCGGCCGCCGACCAACCCTGGGCCGCATCCTCTGCGTCGAAACCTCCGCGAGCGACGCGGAACCCGACGTCCTCGTGGTGCATGCGGGGCGCCCCGCCGCGGCGGACGGATGCGCGCACGCTCCACGTGTCGTCGGCGAAGCCGCCACCTCGGAACACGCGGTAGTCGTCGTACCTGGCCGGGTCGAGCAGGTCCCAGCACCACTCCCACGTGTTGCCGAGGGTGTCTAAGAGGCCGTTGAGGTTGGGGTGCTTGCCGCCGACGGGCTGAGGGCTGGTGACTCCGTCGAGACTCGTCCAGGCGACGTCGGCCAGCGGGCCGTACTGCGCGGCCGTCGACCCGGCTCGGCACGCGAACTCCCACTCGGACTCGGTGGGCAGACGGATGCCGTCCGAGTCGACGTGCCACGTCACCTGCTCGCCGTCGTAGGAGTAGGCGGGGTCGAGGCCTTCCCATTCGGAGGCGGCGTTGCAGAAGCGGATGGCGCGCAGCCAGCTGACGTCGGTGGCGGGCCGGTCGGGATGGCTTGTCCCGTCGTCGGTCGCCTCGCCGAGGAGCTCGCCGAGCTGCGACTGGGTCACCGCGTAGACGCCGATCTCGAACGGCTCGAGCTCCACGCGGCGTCGGAGCTTGCGGCGCGCGTCGTGCAGTTCGACGGTGCCGCCGTCGACGGATGCGAATTCAATGTCCACGGGGTTCATCCTCGCACCGGCGACCGACACCGGTGCCTGGCGGGAGCGTGTAGCTGCGTGAGAGCATGCCGGGATGATCGACTCGGCAGCCTTCGTGACCACCCCAGAAGGGCGCCGCTTGCGCACGTTCGCGGGAGGGCCGAGCGACTCGAGCGCGCCTGGCCCACTCGTCGTGCTCGAGGCCGGCCTGGGCGCGAGCGGCCTCTACTGGGAGCTCGTGCACCGGATGCTCGCGGAGCGCGTGCGCGTCGTCGCCTACGAGCGAGCTGGCTACGGGGAGAGCGACCCCGTTACGGAACCGCGAACGTTGGAGCACCTCGCCGACGACCTGGCCGCGGTCGTGAATGCGCAGGAGTTCTCGCGTCTTGTGCTCGTGGGACACAGCTGGGGCGGGCCGACCATTCGTCGTCTCGCTGCGCGCCGGCTCGCGGCCGGGGAGGTGATCGATGGGCTCGTGCTCGTCGACCAGAGCGACGAGCACGCGTCGCTGTACTTCCGGCCGTCGACGCGGCGGTTGTTCGGATTCTCCGCCGCCGTGCTCGAGCCGACCGCGAAGCTTGGTCTGCTGAAGTACCAGCTGCGCAGCCTCGTTCAGGGGCTGGATCCTGCCGCTGCTCGCGCTGCGCTCGCAGCATCAACCAATCCAGGGGCGGCCCGGGCGGCCGCAGCCGAGCAGCGGCTCGTCATCAGCGAACTCGCGGGTCTGAGGTCTCGCCCGCCGCATCTCAGTGACCTCCCGATGCGCGTCATCTCCGGCATGAAGGCTTCACCCGGCGACCGCACGCGAGCACCTCTGATCGAGGCGCACCTGGAGACTGTCGCCAAGCATCCGGGGGCCGTGCACGTCCGCGCAGAGCAGTCGGGCCACCTTGTGCCGAACACCGAGCCGGAGCTTGTGGCACGGCAGGCGCTGGAGCTGGTGTGTGTTCAAAAGTCCGCCCAGTAGCCTGACCGCATGTTCGGACCTGCGCCACACGCCGCTCAGCTTGAGACCGCGCGGCAGGCATGGGCGGGGGCGTCATCCCCCTCAGCGAAGCTCGCTGCGGGGCTCGTTCTCGCTCAGCTCGGCGATTTCACGCCGCGCGCTGAGCTCCTCGACGTCTACAGCGCGGAAATCAACAGCGCTGAGACCTCTTCGCTCGAGCGCGAAGAGAAGCTCCGACTCCTCGATCTGGTCATCGCCACCGCGACCGACCGCGAAGCGACGGACGACCGCCTCTTCGTCCTGCCAGACAACGATGACGGATCCGTGTACCTCCGCCTGGCCGGTTCTGGCCGAATGCTCCTCGCTCGCGCGGCCGCATACCGCTATGTCGAGCTTGCGCGCGTCTTCGACGAGATCCACGACATCACCTTCGAGCTCGCCACCGACAGCGGGTTCGACCTGACCGGTGTCGAGTTCGATCTCTACGACGAAGACTCAACCGTCGATGCGTGGGCAGAGGAGATGACAGCGGCGTTGAGCGACGTCTCCGCGACCTACGCCTTCCGCGGGGCCGCCTTCACCCCGCAGCTCGTCATCGACGAACTCCTCGCAGGTGCCGACCGAGCTGCAGCCGGAGGACCAGTGCTCATCCGCCCGGACGCTGAACTTCTTGCCACCTGGTCGGGCCTCGCACATCCCACCATCGGCACCACGGTCGGACCAGACGACGTCTCGGCGTTCGCCGAGTACGCCGAGCGGCTCCTCGCGCTTCCATGGCGAGCCGGGGTCAAGTACTTCTACGGTCACGACGTCGACGGCGGTGCGGGCCTCCATCGTTGAGCGCAGCGAACACCACATCGCTCGCCACTGACAAGACCAACGTTGCAACACGGTGACGTCGTTCCCCGCCGGGAACTCCGCATCTACCCACTGGGTAGACTGGCGGCAGATCGTGAGGAGCGAACGATGACGATGCAAGTGGGGCCGACAGCGGTACCGGAACGCCTGTGGATGTCGATGATCGCCCGCGCCGTGCCCGCGGTGATCATCGCCGCGGTCATCACGTTCTCGCAGGACCACTCGGCGTCATTCGGGTTCGTGACCTTCGGCGCGTTTGCCCTCGCCTCCGGTGTACTCATCGGCTTCGAGGCGGTCGGCTTCAAGGACCACCCGGCGCGTGCCCTCACGTTCGCGCGCGCGGTCGTATCCGCCCTCGCCGGCGGCTTCGCGCTCTTCATGGGCACGGCCGAGATCGAACACGCGACGGCAGGGGCCTTCATCGCCACCGTCGCCACCTGGGCGCTCATCACCGGACTCCTCGAGCTGGTCAGCGCCCGAGTCGGACGCGCCACCAAGTTCTTCTCGCGCGAGGTGCTCATCACGGGAGCCATCACGGTGCTCCTCGGTCTCCTCGTCGCGATCATCCCACCAGACCTCCGTGTCGACTACGGCGGACTCGAGCAGGTCGAGGGAACCCTCACCGCATCCGTGCAGACCGTCGGCTACGTCGGCGCCTACCTCGCAGTGCTCGGCGTGCTGCTGGTCATCGAAGGCATCACCCTTCGCGGCATCCTCGCGGATGCGCCGGCCGTCAAGCCAGAACTCACCAAGAAAGCCTGATTCCCCAGTGACACAACCCAAGCGCCGCGCGGTTCTCAAGCCATTCGAACTGCTCGGCATCTCCGCCGTCATGGCGGGCTTCGTGCTCCTCATCCTGCTGCTCACCACGCAGGACTTCGTGCTCGGCCTCATCTTCGCCGGCGTGGCCTTCATCGTCGCGATCCTCGTGCTCGCGATGCTCGTCCTCTCCTACTCGCCCAACCCCGACACCGAGATCTACCTCGACCGGTTCGAGAACGCCGAGCAGGGCGTGGCACGCAGCGACGAAGGGGAGCAGAGCCGCTCAGCGAGCCAGGCCCCCGCAGCGGAGACCGTGGACGACGAGCCAGCAGTCTCCGACTCCGACACGGGCACCGACACGGACGCCGTCGAGCCTGTCGCAGAGCAGGAGCGGATCTCCGCGCCTGAGGCACCCGCATCCGCCCCCGCAGACCCAGAAGAGGCCCCGCTCGACGAGACGACGTCGGACGAGGCCCCCACCAGCAAGTAGAGCTGGACCTGGGCGACTAGCTCAGGTGGTCGACGAGGCGCGATGAGGCGCCCGTGTAGCTGCCGGGCGTGAGCGCGAGGAGCGAGTCCTTCGCTTCCTGCCCGATGTCGAGGGCCGTCACGAACTCGACGAGCTCGGCCTTGCCGATGCGGCGGCCGCGCGTCAGGTCCTTGAGCACGGCGTACGGGTCGGCGATGGAGGAACGACCCGCGACGATCTCGGCGCGGATGACCGTCTGGATCGCCTCGCCGAGCACTTCCCAGTTGCCGTCCAACTCGTTCGCGAGCAGCTCCTCGTCGACGGCGATCTCGCGGAGGCCGCGCGTGACGTTGTCGAGCGCGAGCAGCGAGTGTCCGAACGCGACGCCGATGTTGCGCTGCGCGCTCGAGTCGGTCAGGTCACGCTGCAGGCGTGAGGTGACGAGCGTCGACCCGAGCGAGTCGAGGAGCGCGCTCGAGATCTCGAGGTTCGCCTCCGCGTTCTCGAAGCGAATCGGGTTGATCTTGTGCGGCATCGTCGACGAACCCGTGGCGCCTGCCTGCGGGATCTGGCGGAAGACGCCGCGCGAGATGTAGGTCCACACGTCGGTGCAGAAGTTGTGCAGGATGCGGTTGTAGCGCGACACGTCGGCGTACAGCTCCGCCTGCCAGTCGTGCGACTCGATCTGCGTCGTCAACGGGTTCCACACGAGGCCGAGGCTCGTGACGAACTCGTCCGCGAGCTGCTCCCAGTTCGTCGTGGCGCTCGCGGCCTGGTGCGCCGCGAAGTTGCCGGTCGCGCCGGCGAACTTGCCGAGGTATTCGGTCGCCTCGATGCGCTTCAGCTGGCGGCGCAGGCGGTGCGTGAACACGGCGAGTTCCTTGCCGAGCGTCGTCGGCGTCGCCGGCTGGCCGTGCGTGAGCGAGAGGAGCGGCACATCCCGCAGCTCCACCGCGAGCTCGGCGATGCGGTCTGCGAGACCGGATGCTGCCGGCAGCCAGACGTCGTTCACCGCATCGCGGATCGTGACCGCGTACGAGAGGTTGTTGATGTCCTCGCTGGTGCAGGCGAAGTGGGTGAGCTCGGCGAGCTCGCTCAGCCCGAGCTCGTCGAGGCGGGCGCGAACGTAGTATTCGACGGCCTTCACGTCGTGGCGCGTGCGAGCCTCGACCTCGGCGAGCTCGTCGATGTCCTTCTGCCCGAAGTCGGCGACGACGGCACGCAGCGCGGCTGCCTTGTCTGCATCGATCTTGTGGGAACCGAACATCTCGCGGTCGGTGAGGAACAGCAGCCACTCGACCTCGACGTGCACGCGGGCCCGGTTGAGCGCGGCTTCGGAGAGGTGCTCGCCGAGCCCTTCAACGCTCTTGCGGTAGCGCGAGTCGAGGGGGCTCAGCATCTGGGGAGGGAGGGGGCTCATTGTGCTCCTTGGGATGAGGACGATCCGGCGCGCGCCGTCAGCGCAGCCCGGACGACCGGCTCGATCTGACGAAGAAGCTCCTGGCACGCGCTCGTGATCATGTCGCGCACGTGGTCGAAGAGCTGATCGTTGCCATAGTACGGGTCGGGGACTTCCGTGATCCCGCCGGGAGGGGCTGGGTGGAAGGTGAGGAGCGGCTGCACAAGAGAGCGCTGCTCGTCGTCGGACGCCCAGGCCTTGAGGATGCGCCGCTGACCACGGTCGAACGTGACGATGAGGTCGAAGGTCTCGAACCAGTCGACCTCGAACTGCTTCGCGCGGTGATTCTCGGCCGTGAACCCTGCCCGTTCGAGGGCCGACTGCGTGCGGGGGTCCGCCTTCTCGCCCACGTGCCACTCGCCGGTGCCGGCGGAAGCGATGCTCACGGCGCTGCCCAGGCCGATCTGCTCGACCATGTCCCGGAAGATGACCTCGGCCATCGGCGAGCGGCAGATGTTTCCCGTGCAGACGAAGATGATGCGAAAGACCGCGTCCTTGCTGTTTTTCGCCATGACGCCCATTGTCACGCATTCCGAGCCCGTTCGCGTGCCTGTTCACCCGCTCTTCTTCGACGCAGCTGAACGGCGGCTCACTCTGCAGACGATTCGCCTGGGGATGCCGAGTTGTCCACAGCCTCTCAGACGCATCCGTTCAGGTGCATTCTCCCGCCGGAGGATCAGAGCATTCCAAGCACGAGAGGACAGCAGCGAATGCCAGACACCATGCCATCCGTTCCCATCGCACCCCAGGCCATCGGCTCCGCGCTGCCGATCGTCGATGCCGCCAGGATGCAGATACTCCACGAACTGCAACTCATCGCCCTCGACAACGCACGAGCTTTGCAAGCGTTCGACTCCGGCGCGCGCGACATCTGCACCGGGCTCAGGCTGCTCGCCGACTCAGACGCGTGGAGGTCACCCGCCCAGCGATGCCTCGCGATCGAGGCGGAGCTCCTCGCCGACTCGATCTCGCTGGTCGCGGACACCGCAGCACTCGCTGAAGAGGACTACCGGTCGGTGCACGGCAGCCTGACGCTTGAACTCGCGGGACTGAGCGGGCGGTGAGCGGCGAGCTTGCCGTGGTCGGCGCGACCGAGGTCCGCGCCATTGCCACTCGGGCGGGGCTCTTCGCGGTCGACTTCACGGCACTGCGCTCGATCCTCGCCCCGCAAGAATGGCTGCCAGCGTCCGCATGGCTGAGCTCCTCCGGCCTGACGTTCGCTGCCACGGCAGCGCAAGCAGAGGTCGCGTTCTTCGGCGGTGCACCGCTCGAGCTGCAGCTCTCCTCGCTCAGCCAGCGCATCCTGCTCGCCGCCGAGCTCTATGAACGCGCTGAGGCGCTCTCGCGGGCAGTGGTCGACGCAGCCGGAGCCACGATCGCCAACTCGCTCGGCCGTTCGATCCCGCTCACGGTCGCGCTCCTCGGCCCCGCCGCCGGCATCGCCGCCCTCGTGGCACTCGCAGGTGACGCTCCCACGCTGAGCGATCCGCGCATCCAGGAACTCATCCGCGTCACCGTCGAGAACGCCGACGACTTTGCGCTCGGCATGCTGGGCTTGCCGCCCATCCCCGGGGCAGACGGCAGCAGCCTCGTGTCGTGGGCGCTCGCGGGGGCAGGCCTGGCCGGCTTCCTGCCCAGCAACAGCTTCCGGGTGGGGAGGGCCGCTGTTCCACTCGAGGGTCGGGATGTGCCTCCCGAAGGGCTCGAGGAGCTGGTCGCAGCGATCCCGCCTTCCGTCGACGGGGGTCCGCAGGTGCGCATCACGAGCTATGTCGGTGCTCACGGGGAGCAGCTCTTCGAGGTCGCGATCACGGGAACTTCGAACCAGGCGTACGCGTCGACGGAGAACCCGTTCGACCTCGCTGGCAACCTCGCGGCCTACGCCGGCATCGATTCGCAGTCGGTCTCAGCGGTGCTCGCAGCTATGGAGAGTGCGGGGATCGAGCCGGGTGACGCGGTGGTGTTCGCCGGCTACTCCCAAGGGGCGCTGGTCGCCGCGGCCATAGCCGGGACGGGGACGTTCGACACCAAGGGCCTCGTCTCGATCGGAGGGCCCATCGACGCCGAGAAGCTCAGAGGGGAGTTGCAGAAGCAGGACGGCAGGAGCGCCCAGGCAGCTCCGATCATCGAGATCCAGCACAGGGAGGACCCGATCGTCGGCCTGCAGGGGCTTGCACCGGACGGCACGAATTCGACCGTGGTGTTCGCCGACGCCGATGCGCTGAGCCCACTCGACGACGATCCACTCGCCGCCCACTCCCAGGCCAGGTACCTCGAGACCGCTGGCCTGGCAGACGCGAGCGGCGACCGCGCGCTCGATGCGGCCCGGTCGGAGCTCCTCGGAGCATACGAAGGGCTCGAGGCCGAGGAGCAGCACCTCTACACGGTGGAGCGGCTCGAGGTGCTTCCCGAACCCGGCGAAGCGGTTGACGAGGCCAACAGGCTCATCGAGGAGAAGTTCGCGCCCATAACGACGGGCCTCAAGCCCGACGACATCAAGATCTAGGGGAGGAGTCAGTCCTCGCGGCGGCGCTCGCTGCTCTTGAGCTTCGAGTCGGCACCGCGAACCCAACCACCGAGGATCGACGTGATGACCGACATGATGAGCGCGGCAAGCACCGCCCACCAGAAGCCGGAGACCTGGATGCCGAAGCCGATGCCATCGCTGATGACACCGACCAGCCAGAACAGGAAGCCATTCACGATGAACGAGATGAGGCCAAGGGTCAGGATGTAGAGAGGGAACGCGACGACGCGCACGAACCCGCCGACCACCGCATTCACGACGCCCCAGATCAGGCCGAAGAGGGCGAGCGTGCCGATGACACCCCACGACGAGTCCTCGAACGGCAGCACCTGCACATGAGACTGCAGGATGAGGGTCACGACCCAGAGGGCGACGGCGTTGATGATGATGCTCAAGAGGGCTCGCATGCTCACCATTCTCGTCCATCTCGTGCAGTGTCTGCCTGAAGTGTTGGAGGATTTCTCCTGAAGGGCACTGGGGCAGAGAACTAGACTGGCGAAATCTCGGGCAACCGCATCCGAGATCGGAACAGCAGGAAGGCGCCACACGACGTGACTCCAGGCGACGAGACCGTGCAGATCCTCACTCCAGAGGGAGAGGTGAAGCCGACGAAGGCCGCCGAGCCGTTCCTCGAGCAGCTTGAGCTGCTCAGCACCGAGGACTACCTGCGCGCGTACCGCGACATGAGCTACGTGCGGGCCTTCGACCGCGAGTCGACGATGCTGCAGCGACAGGGCCAGCTGTCGCTCTACGTGCCAGCCGAAGGGCAGGAAGCCGCGCAGATCGGCTCCGCCTACGCCATGCGGCCGCAAGACGCGGTCTTCCCCTCCTACCGCGAGCACGGCGTCGCCTTCGTGCGCGGCGTCGACCTCGTCGACGTACTGCGCCTGCTGCGCGGCGTGACACACAGCGGATGGTCGCCTGAAGGCCACGGCGTTCGTCCCTACACGCTGGTCATCGGCTCCCAGACGCTCCACGCGACGGGCTACGCCCTCGGCCAGAAGTTCGACGGCGCCACGGGCACGGGCGACCTCGACAAGGACGAGGCGACCGTCGTCTACTTCGGTGACGGCGCGACGAGCCAGGGCGACACCAACGAGGCGTACATTTTCGCGACGAGCTACCAGGTGCCGCTCGTCTTCTTCCTGCAGAACAACCAGTGGGCCATCTCGGTGCCCGTCTCCGTGCAGGCGAACAACCCGCTCTACAAGCGAGCGGGTGGCTTCGGCATGCCCTCCACCCACATCGACGGCAACGACGTCATGGCGAGCTTCGCTGTGACTCGCTCGCACCTCGAGCGGGCGCGCGCCGGTGGCGGCCCCGGCTTCATCGAAGCCGAGACGTACCGCATGGGCGCCCACACCACGACCGACGACCCCACCAAGTACCGCACCAAGGACGAGGAGGAGTCGTGGCGTCGCCGCGACCCGATCGCCCGCCTCGGCGCGTACCTGCGCGGTCAGGGCGTCGGCGAGGACTTCTTCACCGGAGTCGACGAAGCGGCCAAGGACTACGCGGCCGACGTGCGCCGAGGCGTCTTCGAGATCGAAGAACCAGACAACGACTCCATGTTCGACAACGTGTACAGCGACGCGCACCCGCAGCTCGAGGAAGAGAAGCAGTGGCTGCGCCGATACGAGGCGTCCTTCGACGAGGCCGCGAACCAGGAGGCAAGCCGATGACCGACGTCGCCACGAGCACCACCAAGAGCGGACCTGACGCGGGTGCCCCCGAAACCGTCACCATGCCGCTCGCGAAGGCCATCAACGCCGGGCTGCGCCGAGCCATGGAAGACGACGACAAGGTCCTCCAGCTCGGCGAGGACATCGGAACGCTCGGCGGCGTCTTCCGCGTCACCGAGCACCTGAAGCGCGACTTCGGTGCGAACCGCGTGCTCGACACACCCCTTGCCGAGTCGGGCATCATCGGCACCGCGATCGGTCTCGCCATGCGCGGCTACCGGCCCGTGTGCGAGATCCAATTCGACGGCTTCATCTTCCCCGGCTTCGACCAGATCACCACCCAGCTCGCGAAGCTCACCAACCGCAACGAGGGCCGCCTGCAGATGCCGGTCGTCATCCGCGTGCCATACGGCGGGCACATCGGCGCCGTCGAGCACCACCAGGAGAGCCCAGAGGCGTACTTCGCCCACACGGCAGGGCTGCGCCTCATCTCCCCGTCCACGCCGAACGACGCGTACTGGATGATCCAGCAGGCCATCAAGAGCAACGACCCCGTCATGTTCTTCGAGCCGAAGAGCAAGTACTGGCAGAAGGGCGAGGTCAGCCTCGAGGCGCCGGCCGCGGGGATGCACGCGAGCCGTGTCGCACGCACGGGCAACGACATCACGGTCGTCGCGCACGGCGCCATGACCGCCGTTGCCCTGCAGGCGGCAGCCGTCGCCGAGGCCGAGGGCATCAGCATCGAGGTCATCGATCTCCGCTCCCTCAGCCCCATCGACTACGCACCCATCGTGGAGTCCGTGCGCAAGACAGGTCGCCTCGTCGTCGCGCAGGAAGCACCCTCGAACGCGAGCATCGGCTCGGAGATCGCAGCGACCGTGCAGGAGCGCGTGTTCTTCTCGCTCGAGGCCCCCGTGCTTCGCGTGTCGGGCTTCAACGTGCCATTCCCGCCAGCCAAGCTCGAGGCGAGCTACCTGCCGGACGCAGACCGCATCCTCGAAGCCGTCGACCGCTCGCTCGAGTACTGAACCAAGCCCGCACAGATAGAGGCAAGCACACCAATGAGCACCGAGAACTTCGAACTCCCCGACGTCGGGGAGGGACTCACCGAGGCCGAGATCGTCGCCTGGCACGTCAAGGCCGGCGACACCGTCGAGCTGAACCAGACCCTGTGCGAGATCGAGACCGCCAAGTCGATCGTCGAACTGCCGAGCCCCTTCGAGGGCCGCGTCGTCGAACTCTTCGCAAGCGAAGGCCAGACGGTCGACGTCGGCAAGTTCATCCTCTCCATCGAGACCGCGGGGGCGGGAGGCGGCACAGAGGAACCAGCCGCAGCTCCCGAGGTTCCCGCCGCTGATCTCGAGTTCGACGCAGCGCAGGCCGATGCGGCTTCGACCGTCTCCACCGAGGGTGCCGAATCCGGCGCCAATTCCGTTCTCGTCGGATACGGCCTTGGCGACGCGCCAACCACTCGCCGACGGAAGAAGTCGACGACGCCGGCTCAGCCGACGCGACCCGCCCAGATCCCGGCCCCGGCCCAGCCGTCGCACCGCCCGGCTGCCCAGGCCCCCGCAGCGCAGTCAGGCGGAGCGCAGCCGCAGGCCCGCCCCGGGTCGGTTCCCGCCGCATCCGCTTCGCCGATCATCGCGAAGCCCCCGATCCGCAAGCTCGCGAAAGACCTGGGCGTTGACCTCTCGCAGGTCGAGCCGACCGGTCTCGCCGGCGAGACGACCCGCGACGACGTCATCCGCCACGCGCAGCAGGCGAGCGTCTTCAAGAACCTCGAGACCCCCATCTGGGGCGAGGTCCGTGAGGAGAAGCACCCCGTCAAGGGCGTCCGCAAGGCGACCGCCAACGCGATGGTGTCGTCCATGTTCACGGCCCCGCACGTCACGCTCTTCACCGATGTGGACGCGACCCGCACGATGGAGTTCGTCAAGCGCCTCAAGGCGTCGCCTGACTTCGCCGGTGTGAAGGTGTCACCGCTGCTCATCGTGGCGCGCGCCGTGATGTGGGCGATCCGCCGCAACCCGATGGTCAACGCCGCGTGGACCGACGAGGAGTACACGGTCAAGCACTACGTGAACCTGGGCCTCGCCGCCGCGACCCCGCGTGGGCTCATCGTGCCGAACATCAAGGACGCGCACGCCATGACCCTGCACCAGCTGGCGCAGGCCATCGAGCAGCTCACGTACCGTGCCCGCGATGGGAAGACACCTCCGACGGAGATGCGCGACGGCACGTTCACGATCACGAACATCGGCGTCTTCGGCATGGACACGGGCACGCCCGTCATCAACCCCGGCGAAGTGGGCATCCTCGCGCTCGGCACGATCAAGCTGAAGCCGTGGGTGTTCGAAGACGAGGTGCGCCCCCGCATGGTGACGACCCTCGGTGCGTCGTTCGACCACCGCCTCGTCGACGGCGATGTCGCGAGCCGCTTCCTCGCGGACGTCGCGACGATCGTCGAAGAGCCCGCTCTGCTGCTCGACTGAGCGCCGCGAGGAACCGTCCAGGCGGATCGTCGGCCCGCCGCTGCTTCTAGCGCGGCGGACCGGCGACCGGGATCGGCTGTATCGGCGTGCCAGTGCCCAGCGACGC
Source organism: Pseudoclavibacter sp. (assembly GCA_052099095.1). Classification (GTDB taxonomy): domain Bacteria; phylum Actinomycetota; class Actinomycetes; order Actinomycetales; family Microbacteriaceae; genus Pseudoclavibacter. The sequence goes on along the minus strand of JBQDTF010000009.1, from coordinate 159,120 downwards.
CACGGTGTCCGCCTTGTCTGCGCGCTGCTCCTTCACTGAGCTCAGCGTCGACCCGGCGCTCGCGGCGACGACGAGGAAGATGGCAGCGATCGCGAGCAGCCCGACCTCCTGACCGAGGAGCAGCCAGCCGGAGAGCGCCGCCATGACGGGCTCGAGGCTCAGCAGCACCCCGAAGACGTGCTTCGGCACGCGCCGCAATGCCGCGAACTCGAGCGAGTACGGCACGACTGACGACAGCATCGCCGTGCCGAACGCGAGCAGCAGGAGCCACGGCGCTGCAATCGCTCCAGCCACGCCGCCGAACCCGAGCGGCAGTGTCAGCATGCCCGCCACCGCGAAGGCGACGGCGAGGCCACCCGTGCCGGGAACCGAGGCGCCGACCCGCGCGCCCATGAGGATGTAGCCGGCCCAGAACGCTCCCGCGATGAGTGTGAACAGCACGCCGAGCGGGTTGAGCGGCTCGCCGGAGTCGAAGCTCTCGATGCCGAGCAGGGCCATGCCGACAAGCGCGAGCCCAACCCAGACCAGGTGACGCGGCCTGCGCGAGAGAATCGCGGCGAGCGTGAGCGGCCCGATGAACTCGATCGCCACGGCCGGCCCCAGAGGGATGAGCGCGATCGAGGCGAAGAAGAACCCGTTCATGCCGGCGATCGCGACCCCGAACAGCAGCACGTGCATCCATTGCCGCCGCGACCAGCTCAGGATGCGCGGGCGGGCCACGAGGAGCAGCACGCCGGCGGCGAGCAGCAAGCGCAGCGTCGTGACACCCCAGCTGCCGAGCTCGGGGAACAGCTGCATGGCGAGCGCGGCCCCGAACTGCAGGGAGATGCATGACGCGAGGATCATCGCGACGGCAGGCATCGTGGCGCTTGGACGCAGACCCGTGTGGTCGCTCGGTGCGTGCTGTGCAGCAGGGTGTGTTGCGGGGGCGGTCATGAGTCCACTGTCGAGCCGGAGCCGTCGTTTAGTCTAGTGAACGTCTCTCACAGAGAACGTGTAGATCAGCTAACAGGTAGGTGGAGGTCGCATGCTCAATCTCTCCCGCCTGCGCATGCTGCGCGAGCTGCGTCGGCTCGGCACGCTCACCGAAGTCGCCAACTCGCTCTCGTACACGCCGTCGGCGATCTCGCAGCAGCTCGCGGTGCTCGAACGCGAGGTCGGCGTCCAGCTGCTCGAACGCTCCGGTCGGCGTGTGCTGCTCACCGCGGATGCGATCGCGCTGGTGGAGCACACGGAAGTGGTGCTTGCCCGGCTCGAGAGGGCGGAGGCGGAACTCGCGGCGGCGCAGACCGAGGTGCGCGGCACGCTGCGGGTGGCGTCGTTTCAGAGCGTGCTGCTGTCGATCGGCCCCATCGCGCTGACGCTGCTCGCGGAGCGACACCCGGAGCTGCAGGTCGAGATCACGCAGCGCGAGGTGACAGGCGCCTACGAGGGCTTGCTTGCCCACGACTTCGACCTGATCCTGGGTGAGGAGTACCCGGGGGTGCCAGAACCGCATCGAGCAGGCGTGGACCGCGAGGATTTCACGACGGACGCGCTTCGACTGGCCATGCCGACGACGGGGCCGTTCGCGGAACTCGAGAGCGACATCACGGCGCTGGCGGGTGCATCCTGGGCTGTCGATCCGGAGAGCAGCACAACCGGCCGTTGGGAGCGGGCGACGTGCCGCGCGGCCGGGTTCGAGGCGATCGTCCGGTTCGAGACCACCGACCCGCTGTTGCACGCGCATCTCGTGCGCACGGGTCACGCGGTGTCGTTCATGTCGGAGATCATCGCGGCCCAGCACCTCGCCGGGATGCGCCTCGTCGCTCTGCCTGGAGATCCGCATCGTGTGCTCTTCACGGCCGTGCGCGATGGCCGAGCCGGGCATCCGGCGATCCGTGCCTTCCGTGAGGCGCTCACCGAGGCGGCAAGTCAGGCCACGCCGTGACTTGGCGACCTTCATGCAACCCGCAATTGACATTGATTCTCAGTACGAATTACACTCCTCGAGTGAACCTTCGTACCCCCTCCTTCATCGCCCTCGCCGGAACCGTGACGCTCGCCCTCGCAGCCTGCTCCGGCCCGGCCGCCGGTACCGACGCATCCGCTGCCCCCACTGCGGACGGCGAGGCGTTCACCGTCGTCGCGACGACCACCCAGGTCGCCGACTTCACGCGCGAGCTCACCGACGGGCTCAACGTCGAGGTCACGCAGCTGCTCCAGCCGGGCATGAGTGCTCACAGCTTCGAACCGACGCCCGCCGATCTCGTCGCGCTCGGCTCGGCCGACCTCGTCGTCTCGAGCGGTGCCGGCCTCGAGGAGTGGCTCGATGCCGCCGTCTCGTCGAGTGGATATGCGGGTGAGGTGGTGGATGCGTCCGCCAACGTCACGCTCTCCGGCAGCCACGAGCACGACCACGGCGAGGAGGCGCACGCCGAGGAAGAGCACACGCACGCCGAGGGCGAAGAACACAGCCACGAAGAGGAAGCACACGAAGAAGCGCACGCCGACGGCGAGGGCAACCCGCACACCTGGACGTCTCCCGCCAACGCGAAGCTCATGGCCGCCGAGATCGCGACCCACCTCGAGGAGCTGCCCGGCATCGACGCCGCGGCAGTGCAGTCGAACGCCGACGCGTATGACGCCGAGTTGACCGAGCTCGACACGTGGATCGCAGCGAACGTCGACGCCGTGCCCGAGGCAGAGCGTGTTGTCGTGACCAACCACGACGCGCTCCACTATTACCTGGAGCAGTACGGCATCACGTTCGTCGGCTCGATCATGCCGAGCTTCGACGACAGCGCCGAGCCGAGCGCCGCGGAGATCGACTCCCTCATCGCGGAGATCAAGGAGCACAACGTGAAGGCGATCTTCACGGAGACCCAGCTCTCCCCGCAGAACGCGGAGACCATCGCCGCGCAGACCGGCGCGAAGGTCTTCTCCGGCGACCAGGCACTGGCGACGGATGCGCTCGGCGAGCCCGGCACCCCGACGGGCACGTATGTCGGTGCGACGGTGCACAATACTCAGATGATCATCGAATCCTGGGGCGCCACCGCGACCGACGTGCCTGAGGTGCTCGCACAGCAGTGACGCATCCAAGCCCCCTCGTCTCGTACCGCGACGCCTCCATTGCCTATGGCAGGGAGGCGCCCGCGTTGACCGGTGTGTCGTTCGAGGTGGGGCAGGGCGACGCGGTCGCGCTGCTCGGCCCCAACGGCGCCGGCAAATCGACCCTCCTGCAGTCGCTCCTGGGCCTGCTGCCCACGAGTGGCACTGCCGAGGTGCTCGGTGCGGCTCCGGGAGAGCGAGCGTCCGACGTCGGCTACCTGCCGCAGTCGACCCACATCGACCCCGACTTCCCGGTCTCGCTCCGCCAGGTGGTCATGATGGGGCGATACCGCCGCATCGGCCTCTTCCGCTGGCCGAGCTCCGCAGACCGCGAGGTCGTGCGGCGGGCCCTCGAGACGGTGGGGCTCACCGAGCTCGCGGGCACGACCTTCGGTGAGCTCTCGGGCGGTCAGCGACAGCGCGGCCTTCTCGCGCGTGCGCTCGCGACCGAGCCCAAGCTCATCCTGCTCGACGAGCCGTTCAACGGCCTCGACCGCACGAACCGGGATGCGCTCATCGCGACCCTGCGCCGCCTCCGCGAGACGGGGGTCGGCATCGTCGTCTCGACGCACGACCTCGAGCTGGCGCACGAGGTGTGCTCGCACGTGCTGCTCCTCAACGGGCGGCAGATCGCGGGCGGCCCCATCTCGGAGGCGCTGACGGATGCGGCGCTCGCGGCTGCCTTCTCCGGCACGTCCGCCGACACGGAAGCGCACGGCGGCGCCCACGGCACCCTCTGCGCGCCTGGCGGCGACGACGCCGAAGAGCACGAGCGGGCGCGGGTGTGACCGACCTCTCCGTCCTGCTGCAGCTGCCGTTCGTGCAGAGCGCTGCCGTCGCCATCATCGTGCTCGCCGTCGCGAGCGCCATCGTCGGCACTGCCCTCGCGCTGCGCGGCCTCGAGTTCCTGAGCGACGGGCTCGTGCACTCCGTCTTCCCGGGCGTCGTGATCGGTTTCATCGCGGCTGGGACCGACGGCGTCTACGTGGGCGCTGGTATCGCGGCGCTTCTCGCGACCGTCGCGCTGACCATCGCGTCGGCTCGCGGCATCGGCTCCGACGCGACGATCGCGGTGGTGCTCGCCGGTGCCTTCTCGCTTGGCATCGTCATCGTGTCGCGCAGCGTGGATTACGCGTCCGGCCTCGAGCATCTGCTGTTCGGGCAGCTCCTCACCGTGTCGAGCACCGACATCATCGCGATCTGCGTGCTGGGAGGTGCCGCAGTCCTGCTCGTGCTCGGCACGTGGAAGGAGCAGCTGCTCGTCTCCTTCGACCGCAAGCAGGCGCAGGCCTCAGGCATGCGCGTGCTCGCCTATGAGCTTGCGCTCAACATCGCCATCGCGCTGGTGGTCGTCGCGGCAGCGCGAGCGGTCGGCAACCTGCTGGTGCTCGCGCTGCTCATCGTGCCTGTTGCTGTCGCCCGCCTGCTCGTCCGCCGGGTGTGGGCGATCGTCACCGTCTCGCTTGTCGTCTCGGTCGGCTGCGGACTCCTCGGCCTGTGGGCCGGGCTCTGGCTGTCGCTGGACGCGGGCATCCAGGCCTCCCCGAGCGCCGTCCTGGTGCTTGTGCTCGTCGGGCTCTACCTCGTGGTCGTCGTGGCGACGCGGCTCGTCGCGCTTGGGTCTTCCGGCCGGAGACGCGCTGCTGCGGCGCGGGCCGCGGCGCCATCCAGCCTCGAGGTGGTCTCGTAACCGTGGACTACTTCTCCCTCGCACTCCTCACTGGCGCACTCGTCGGCCTCCTTAGCGGCCTCGTCGGTGTGCTCGTGCTGCTGCGCCAACGTGCCTTCTACACGGTCGCCCTCACGCACGCGACGTTCCCTGGCGGGGTCTTCGCGGCGGTCGTGGGCCTCAACATCGTGGTCGGCGCATCCATTTTCAGCCTCCTGCTCGTGGCCCTCATGGCTGTGCTCTCGCGCGTACCGAGGCAGGGCAAGCAGGTCGCGGCGGGCATCATCCTGAGCTTCGGCTACGCGCTCGGCATGCTGTTCGCATCCCTCAACCGTGGGCAGTCCGTGCGCGTCGACTCCTACCTGACCGGGTCGATCCTCGCCATGAACCCCACCAACGTGTGGCTGCTCGGCGGTGCTCTGGCGGTGGTCGTCGCCGTGTACGCGCTGTTCGGCAAGGAGCTGCTGTTCTCGAGCTTCGACGCCCGAGGCTTCCGCGCGGCCGGCTTTCGCGAGGGCGCGTGGGATCTCGTCGCCCTCGCCCTCATCACCCTCACGGTCGTCGTCGCGATGCCGGCCATCGGGTCCATCCTGGCCATCGCCATGATCGCCGCTCCGGCCGCCGCGGCGAGGCTGCTCACGAAACGAATCGGGTGGATGCTCACCCTCTCCTGCGTCTTCGGGGTCACGGCCGCGGTCGTCGGCCTTCAGGTCTCCCGCTCGCTGTCGTTCGCGGCCGGCGGGTCGATGGCGCTCGCCGCCGTCGCGATCTTCGTGATCGCGCTGCTCGCGAAGGGGATCACGGGGCGGTTCGCGCAGGGCGTCTCGCACCGCGCATCCACCCCGGGTATGGTCGGCTGATATGAGTGACGAGACGAACGGTGAGCGCGGCACGAGCGCCGAAGCACCCGCGGCCCCCGTCAAGCGGAACACCCGCCAGCGGGAGGCCGTGCGGCGAGCCCTGGCGGAGTCGTCGGAGTTCGTGAGCGCACAGGTGCTGCACCAGCGGCTGTCAGCTGCCGGGGAGCGCATCGGGCTCGCGACGGTGTACCGGACGCTCGGCGCCCTCAGTGAGAGCGAAGAGGCCGACTCGCTGCAGAACGCCGACGGCGAGGTCGTCTACCGCGCCTGCGAGATGGGCGAGCATCACCACCACCTCATCTGCCGCAACTGCGGTGCCGCCGTCGAGATCACGGCAGACCCCGTCGAGCAGTGGGCTGCGAGCGTCGCCGCGAAGCACGGCTACACGCAGGCGCGCCACGTCGTCGACATCTTCGGCCTTTGCCCGAAGTGCACGGCACTCGCCGAGGCGCAGGCGTAGCCCGCGGGGTAGCTCGTTTCGCGAGGGGCCCACTCACTTCTCGCAGACCTTGGGCTTGCGCGCGTAACTCGCGTCCTGCGGATGCATAAGACCCAGGTCTGCGTCGAGCACTGCAGAGACCGGGGGAGCGGGGAGTTACGGCCGCAGGTCCTTCAGGTACGTGTTGACCTCGCGGGACTTCGTGACCTCCGACGAGAAGAACTCGGCGCTCAGGAGCTCGGTGTCGTCGCGGCCCGCGATGGCGAGGGTGTTGCCGTAGGGGCTCGCGATGGTGCTGAGGCCCGTGAATCCCGGGCCCGAGTGGTTGGCGTACGCGATGTACATGCCGTTCTCGAGGGCGCGCACCGGCACCATGTGGGTCGAGATGACCTCGGCGTTGTAGGTGTGGCCGGGCTGGTCGCCCGCGACGTCGCCCGTTGAGGGCACGGCAGTCGGGATGAGCAGCACTTCGGCTCCGGCGACCGCGGCACGGCGGGCGATCTCGGGGAACTCGATGTCGTAGCAGATGGCGAGCGCGACCCGCAGGCCGGCGAGCTCGACGACCTCGGCCGGCGCATCCCCGAGGTCGAAGACCTCCTGCTCCTCACCGCCGAACAGGTTCGACTTCCGGTAGCGGGTGAGTTCGTTGCCGTCGCTCCCGAAGAGGGAGGCCGAGATGAAGCGCCGCTCGGTGGTGGCGTCCGCGGCGAAGCCTGCTGACCGCTCGACCGTGTGCTCGACAGTGGATGCGACGATCGCGACCCCGAGGTCGGCGGCGATCTGCGCGATCCGCTCGCGGACGGCTGAGCCGTCTTCGCCAGCGACCTTCGCCGGCGCGTACCCGGTGGCGAAGAGCTCGGGCGTGACGAGGATGTCCGTGCCCTCTCCGGCCGCGCGCTCCGCGAACGAACGGAGCACCTTGAGGTTGTCGTCGACCGCGCCCACGGCGCCCTGTGCCTGCAGTACGGAAATCAGCGCCATTGCCAGCCTCACATCGTTGGTGTTGTCGCTCGGGTCGAGCCCATGCGTGGTGTCTTCCGAGAAGTATCTCTTGACAGGGTCGGGGATTCACCATCAGGATAGCCCAAACCGAAATTAATTCGGTTGATCTGGTTTCGACGGAGAAGGCTGGAACCCATGGACATGCGCGACCCGGAGATCACGGCAGATCTCGCGAGACGACTCGACACTATCGCGACCGCGGAGGCAGGCGACGTCGCACACGACCCCCTGAGCGGCCGCGACATCGGCCTCTTCGTGGTGACCTGCGTCGCCCTCGTGGCCGCGGGCGCACTGGTGGTGATCCTGTGAGTGGCGACAAGCGCGGCATCGCGCGGACGGCCGAGGGCGCATCCGCCGAACTCGACCAGGCTGCGACCTTCGGCTCGCTGCCGCTCCTCAAGAAGGAGCGCATCTGGTCCGGCTGGGACTACAGCTGGGTCAATCTGAGCCTCGCCATCGCGACGTGGGCGTTCCTCGTGGGTGGTTCGACGGCCCTGCTCGTCGGGTTCCAGGACGGCATCGCCGCGATGGTCATCGGCAACGCGATCGGCCTCGGCATCATGGTGCCGGCGGCCACCGCCGCGAGCGCACGGTTCGGTGTCGAGCAGTACACGATCCTCCGCCCCGTGTTCGGGCTCATCGGCGTCGGAGTCCTGGTCTTCACGGTGATCCTCATCACCGAGATGGGCTGGTCGTCGCTGCTCGCCATCATGGTGGGGCGCGCCGTCACGCAGGTCGCCAACGGCGCCGCCGGCACTGACTTCGGCTCGGGGAGCCTCCTCGTCACGGTTGTGGGCCTCATCGCGATCCTCATCGCGTGGCTCATCCTGTCCCGCGGCCCCGTGACGATCGGCAAGCTCAACCGCTTCGTCGCTCCAGGTCTCGTGCTCGTGACCGTCTTCATGCTGTTCTTCCTCGTCGCCAACACGTCATGGGAGGCGCTCTTCGCCGCCGAACCGCTCGCGCCGTTCGAGCAGTCGCAGCTCAACTTCATGCTCGCGGTCGAGTTCAACGTCGCGGTCGGCTTCTCCTGGTACCCCGTCATGGGATCGATGGCGCGCATGACCCGATCGCCCAAGGCGGCGCTGTGGCCAGCATTCACGGGCCTCATCGTCGGCACGCTCGTCGCCCAGATCGTCGGCATGGCCGCAGCGCTCACCCTCGGCGACTCCGACCCGACCGTGTGGATGCTGCCCCTCGGCGGTCCGATCCTCGGCGCCTTCATGCTGCTGTTCATCTCGTTCGCCAACATCACGAGCATGTCCTCGATCGTCTACTCGACGGTCCTCGCCATCCGCCAGGCGAGCGGCAACCTCCTCGGACGCGTCCCCTGGCCGCTGCTGTGCGGAGCGTTCTTCGTGCTCCCCGCGATCCTCACGTTCTTCCCCGACTTCATGTACCAGCAGTTCATGGTCTTCGTCACGATCTCCGGGGCCTTCCTCGCCGCGATGTGCGGGGCGATCCTCGCCGACTACTTCGTCCTCCGGCGCCAGTGGGTGCGCCTGCCCGACCTGTACAAGCTCCGCGGCGAGAGCGTCTACCACTTCACTGGTGGCGTCAACTGGGCCGGAATCGTCTCCGTCATCGTCGGCGCCGCCTTCTACCTGTGGATCTACAACCCGGTGACCCTCGAGACGCATCCGCTGTTCCTGCTGCTCACCGCATCCGCACCCGCCACTGTCCTCGCGGGCGGCGTCTACCTGCTGCTCGCCCAGCTCCTCTACCGAAGCCGCGGCATCGGTGACTTCGTGACCGCTGAGGACTCCACACACAGCACAACAACCACCCGGAAAGGGGTCTAAGCATGCGCGCACAGGCGGCAGTTCATTTCGAGGGAAGCAACGAGCTCGAGATCCGCGAGATCGAGGTCGCTGAGCCTGGCCCGGGAACCGTGCTCGTGAAGCTCGGCGCGTCAGGCGTCTGCGGCTCCGACCGACACGTGCTCGACGGCGACTGGCAGCTGCCCTCACCCACCGTCATGGGACACGAAGGGGCCGGCGAGGTCGTCGCAATCGGCGCCGGCGTCATCGACGTCGAGCCTGGCGACCACGTCATCCTCAGCTGGTTCTACCCGTGCCGCCGGTGCACGGCTTGCCTCAGCGGCCGGGCGTACGTGTGCACGGGGAGCCGCAGCGAGGAATGCCTCCTGCCGGACGGCACGACCCCGCTCTCGCTTGCCGGTGAGCCCGTGTACCCGTACCTGACGGCAGGCACGATGAGCGAGTATGCGGTTGTGCCTGAGTCGGCCGCCATCAGGGTGCCGAAGGAGCTGCCGTTCGACGTGGCGAGCCTCATCGGGTGCTCGATCGCGACAGGCGTCGGTACGGTCGTGAACGACGCCGCGGTCGGCGCTGGCGAGTCGGCGGTCGTCGTCGGGGCTGGCGGAGTCGGGCAGAGCATCATCATGGGCTTGCAGCTCGTCGGTGCGAACCCGATCATCGCGATCGACCTCAGCGAGGACAAGCTCGCCGCCGCACGCGAGCTCGGTGCGACCCACACGATCGTCCCGGGCCCAGACCTCGCCGCCCAGGTTGCCGAGATCACGGGAGGTGGCGCCGAATACGCGTTCGAAGCCATCGGGCGCGTGCAGACCATCGAATCGCTGCCAGGGCTCATCGCGCCGGGAGGGACTGCCGTCATCGTCGGCCTTCCGCCAGCCGACGCCCCGGTGTCGTTCGACGCCCTCGCGCTGGCAGAGACCGGGAAGCGCCTCATCGGCACCAACTACGGCTCGACGGTGCCCGGCCGCGACTTCCCGAAGCTGGCCGCGCTCTACCTCGCGGGTCGGCTCCCCGTCGACAAGCTCATCAGCGAGCGCATCCAGCTGAGTGAGGTCAACGAGGCGTTCGACGCCATGCGGAGAGGCGAGCGAGCGCGAAGCGTCATAGTCTTCTAGACCGATCCATCTCCGCGCTTTGCCGTGGACCGACAACCTGGGAGTGTGATCATGGCGCGACCGCGGGTACCGATCCTGTCGCCTGAGAAGATCTGTCTGGCAGCGCTGGACCAGATCGACCGCAAGGGCGACTTCTCGATCCCGGTGCTCGCGAAAGAGCTCGGAGTGAGCGCCTCGTCGATGTATCACCATGTGCAGGGGCGCGCCGGAATCGTCAACGGCATCAGGGCGCTCATCAGCACTGAGCTCTCGCTCGCCATCGGGCTCGAGGGGGCAAGCGAGGAGGACCTCGCGGCGCTCGCCGCCATGAGCTGGCAGGACCAGGTGAGGCGGTGGTCGAAGGACTACACGAGGGCCCTCGCCAAGCATCCGCTCGCCCTGCCGATCATGGTGCAGGAGCCGGTCAGCGACGAGCAGACGCTCGAGGTGTACGAGGCCATCGCGATCACGTTCAGGTCGGTGGGCTTCACCGACGAGCAGGCGCTTGTCGCGATCGCCGTGCTCGAGGGGCTCACGTTCGGGCGAGTCGTGGATGCGGCTTCCCCGCCGATCCCGTGGGCGGCTGACCCCGACGCGCATCCCGTGCTGCATGGAGTGACGACATCGCTCGAGCCGTCGCGTCGCCTCGAGCTCGCGTTCGACTTCGGGCTCGAGGCCATCATCACGCGTCTCGAAGGGGTGCTGGAGGCGAACACTCGTGGCTGATGCGCGCACGGTGGTGATCACGGGCGGCTCGGACGGGATCGGGGCTGCGGCCGCCCGTTCGCTTGCTGGCAAGGGGTGGCGGGTCGTCGTCGTGGGGCGCAACGCCGAGAAGACGGCAGCCATCGCCCGGGAGATCGGTGCCGAATCGTTCGTCGCCGACTTCTCCCGCCTCGACGAGGTGCGGGAGCTCGCGGCGGCGCTCGTCGCGCAGGTCGGCCCGATCGATGTGCTCGCGAACAACGCGGGCGGCATCTTCGGCGACCGGGCGCGCACGGTGGACGGCAACGAGCTGACCCTGCAGGTCAATCACCTCGCGCCATTCCTGCTCACGAACCTCCTGCTCGAAAAGGTGAGCGTCGGCGCGGTCGTGAACACGGCCAGCATCGCGGCACGCCTCATGGGCCGCATCGACCTCGACGACCTCGACAACGACGCGCGGTTCAGCGCGAACAAGGCGTACGGCGACGCGAAGCTCGCGAACATCCTCTTCACGAAGGGATTACACCGTGGCTTCGCGGGTCGGCCGGTCGCGAGCGTCGCGTTCCACCCAGGGGTCGTCGGCACGAACTTCTCCTCCGATTCGACGAGCCTCATGCGTCTGCTGTACCGGACGCCGCTCGCAAAGCTCTTCACGATCAGCGCCGCGAAGGGCGGAGAGACGCTCGAGTGGTTCATCGCAGGCCAGCCGGGCGCGACCTGGCAGGCGGGGGAGTACTACGACGAGCGCCACCACGCGACGAACGTGAATCCGCAGATCTTCGACGAGGACCTCATCGAAGGGCTCTGGACGCGCAGCGCCGAGCTGGTGGGCCTCGACGCCGCGTGATGCGCGCTGTCGGGTTCAGCCAGCGGCGAGCTCGACAGCACGGCGGACGTTGCCGTCAGCCTGGCGCAGGAGCGCAGTGGCCTGTTCCGCATCCCGGTCGGCGAGCAGCATGACCACGGCCGTCTTCGCGTGGTCGCTCGCCGACGAAAGCGCAGCATCGGCGTCGGGACGCGCTGCGCCGGTGGCCTCGGCGACGATGCGCTGCGCGCGGTCCACGAGCTTCGCGTTCGAGGGGCGGACGTCGACCATGAGGTTGCTGTACGCCTTGCCTCCGCGAACCATGCTGGCCGTCGAGAGCATGTTGCACACGAGCTTCTGTGCTGTGCCCGCCTTGAGTCGGGTCGAACCGGTGAGCACCTCTGGTCCGGTCACGACCTCGATCGCGATGTCGGCCTCCGCGCTGATCGGCGCATCCGCGTTGCAGGCGATGGAGATCGTGGCGGCGCCGCGACGGCGAGCTGCCCTGAGGCCGCCGATCACGTACGGGGTGCGTCCGCTCGCGGCCAGGCCGACGACCACATCGACTGCCTGCAGGTCAATCGCATCGAGTTCGCGGGCCGCGAGCTCAGGGTCGTCCTCTGCGCCCTCGACGGCGCGGACGAACGCTTGAGTGCCGCCCGCCATGACGCCGAGCACGTCCTCGGGCGCGGTTCCGAACGTTGGCGGGCACTCGACGGCGTCGAGGAGGCCGATACGGCCGCTCGTGCCAGCGCCCAGGTAGATCAGCCTGCCCCCTGCGCGCCTGGCTTCCGCGATGCGGTCGGCGGCGCGCGCGATGTTGGGGAGCGCTTCGCGCACGGCCCCGGCGACGGTCGCATCCTCGTCGTTCATGAGCAGCAGGATCTGCTCGGTACTCAGGGTGTCGAGGTCGAGGGTTCTGGGGTTTCGCCCCTCGGTCGAGAGGGCTGCGAGCGTCGAGATCTCATCGTGGGGCATGGTCATCTCCGATCCTCGGCTCGCCACCGTGCGAACCTGCGTTCCGAAAGTACATGATTGTACGAAGGTAAGTAAATAAACTTCCATGACACGGAAGTGTCACCGCTCGCTACGCTGTCTCCGGAAAGCAGGTGGATCATGGGCACGGATGGCGCGGAAACGAGCTCTCGCACGGTGTTGGTCGAGCTCCGGGCGTTGCTGCCCTCGCTGAGGCCGTCGGAGCGGCGCATCGCCGAGGCCCTTCTTGCCGACCCCGAGGGCTTCGCGACGAGGTCGATGGCGGAGATCGCGGAGCTCGCCGAGACCTCCACGACCACGGTCGTCCGCTTCACGAGGCGAGCCGGATACACCAGGTTCAGGGACCTCCGGCATGACCTCACCGAGCAGAACCTCCGGGAGCGCCTCGCCTCCAGGGCCGGTGCTGCTCCGGCGGCAGACATCTCTCCGGATGACTCGCTGTCTGACGTCGTCGCCAAGATCGCGATGAACGAGACGCTCTCGATCGCGGACACCGCAGAGGTGCTCGATATCGACGCCCTGACGGCTGCGGTCGCGGCAATCGCAGGCGCCGCGCGCGTCGACATCCACGGGATCGGGGCGAGCTCGGTCGTCGGCGTCGACCTGCAGCGCAAGCTATCGCGCATCGGGCGCATCGCTCTCGAATGGCCGGAGGCGCATGCGGCGTGGACGGCCGCTGCGGTCCTCGACGAGCGGGCCGTCGCGATCGCCATCTCGCACTCCGGGGAGACCGAGGGTGTGGTCGAGTTCCTCCGCATCGCCAAGGCGACCGGGGCGACGACGGTCGCCATCACGAACCATGAGCGATCAGCGCTCGCGGGCCTGGCCGACATCGTGCTCCGGACCGCCGCGCGAGAGACCCCGCTGCGTTCGGCGGCTCTCGGGAGTCGCATCGCGCAGCTCATGGTCGTGGACTGCGTCTTCACCGGAGTGGCGCAGGTCGACTACGAGGGCTCCGTCGCCGCTATCCAGAAGACCCATCAGGCGGTCGTGCGGGGCTGAGGCGTCGCGGTGCCCGCGGAGGTCCGCGTCCTCATCGCGTCGAGCTCGAACGAGCTTAGGGAACTTTTTTACCTTTTCTGGTGTCATCCTGGTACTGTTCTTCAAAATTCGAGCAACGTTGCGAGAAGAGGATGCCCATGAGCGCACACGACGAACTCGCCGGCGAGCTGCTGCGGCTGCTCGGCGGCCCCGGCAACGTCGCCGGAGTCGAGAACTGCATGACGAGGATGCGCGTCTCTCTCGTCGACCGCGACCAGATCGACGAAGGCGCCATCACGTCACTCTCCGGTGTGCTCGGCGTCGTCGATGACGACACCTACCAGGTTGTCCTCGGACCCGGCAAGGTCACCAAGGTCACGGAAGCCTTCCGTCGAGAGCTCGGCGCAGGCGGTGCCGACGCCGAGGCGCTCGCTGCTCGCGGTGCGGCCATCAAGGCTGGCCAGAAGCAGCGCAACAACACCCCATTCAAGAACTTCATCCGCAAGATCGCGAACATCTTCGTGCCGCTCATCCCGGCCCTCATCGGAGCCGGCATCGTCGCTGCCGTTCGCGGGCTGCTGGTGAACTGGGTCACGGTCGGGACTGCTCCTGAGTTCGTCGAAGCCGTCGTCCCAGCGCTGACCGTCATCGGGTCGGCATTCTTCGCGTTCCTCCCGATCTTCGCCGGCATCAACGCCGCCAAGGAATTCGGCGGCACGCCGGCACTGGGTGGCGCCGTCGCGGCGATCATCGTCTTCGCCGGCATCAGCGACGTGCAGTACAGCCTCCCGGTCCTCGGCGACATCGTGCTCGCGCCCGGACAGGGCGGAGTCATCGGGGCGATCTTCGCGGCCGGGCTCTGCGCCTGGATCGAGCGCGGCCTTCGCGGGAAGATCCCCGATGCGATCGACATCCTCGTCACGCCGACGCTGGCACTGCTCATCTCGGGTCTCGCGACGATCTTCGTGTTCATGTTCGTTGCGGGGAACATCGCGAGTGCGATCGGCACCGGCGCGATCTGGCTCCTCGACAACTCAGGCCTGCTCGCGGGCTTCGTCCTCGGCGGACTGTTCCTGCCGCTCGTGATGCTCGGCCTCCACCAGGCGCTCATCCCCATCCACGCGACGCTGATCGAGCAGGTGGGCTTCACGCCGCTGCTCACGATCCTCGCCATGGCGGGAGCGGGCCAGGTCGGCGCGGCGCTGGCGATCTACTTCAAGCTCAATCGGAACAAGTCACTGCGCACCACCATCAAGGGTGCGCTGCCGGTCGGCATCCTGGGGGTCGGCGAGCCACTGATCTACGCCGTGACCCTGCCACTCGGGCGTCCCTTCCTCACCGCCTGCCTCGGCGGCGCGGTCGGCGGTGCAGTTGCGGGAGCCTTCAATCAGTTCGCGGGCGCCTTCGGGGCAACCGCGATCGGCCCATCCGGGTGGGCCCTGCTGCCGCTGCTGCAGAGCGACAACGGGCAGGGATATGCGATCCTCGCGTACGTCGTCGGGCTTCTCGCCGGATACATCTCAGGGTTCCTGATCACCTACTTCTGGGGCTTCACTCCGGCACTGCTCGCCGAGCACAACGCAGCGCAGGCCGACGATCAGAACGCGGCGCTCGAGAACGAAGCCGCTCCAGTCGCCGCTGCCGCCGCGGCGGGGAAGCGCCCGAGCATCGGCCAGCGCATCGACATCCTCGCCCCGGTCGAGGGGAGGGTGATTCGCCTCTCAGAGGTGGAGGACGAGGCGTTCTCCGCCGGCACCATGGGGGACGGCTTCGCAGTCGAACCAACCTCAGGCGACTTCCGCAGCCCCGTAGCTGGGACCATCACTGCGCTGTTCCCAACCGGGCACGCGTTCGGAGTCACAACCCCGGAAGGGCTGGAGGTCCTCGTCCACATCGGACTCGGCACCGTCGACCTGCGCGGTGAGGGGTTCGACCTCAGGCGAGCTGAGGGTGACGTCGTCGAGGTGGGAGACGTGATCGTCGCCGTGGATCTGGACACCGTTCGCGGCCGGGTTCGCTCGCTCGCCACCCCGGTGGTGGTGCTCAACGGGTCCGCGTTCCCGATCGTCGAGCGTCGCACGCACGACGGCCCTCCGCTCACCGTGGAAGCGGCCGAGGTGACCAGTTCCGCGCGGAGTTGATGCGATGGGCGGTCGGCGATCAGTGCTGGCCGCCCACCTCCACGAGCAGCACGCCAGCGCCGATGAGGGCGATGCCGGCTGCCATCATCCAGGTGAACGGCTCCTTGAACAGGTAGTGGCTGAGCACGGCGGTGAGGGCGACGCCGATCGCAGCCCAGATGCCGTAGGCGACACCGAGCGGCACCCCCTGTGCGAGAGTCAGCGAGAGCAGCGTGAACGCGGTCACGTAGCCCACGACGACCGGGATATACCAGAGCCGGCTGCTGTCGACGGTCTTCCGCAATGACAGGGTTCCGCCGACCTCGGACAGGATGGCGCCCGCGAGGAAGAGCCACCCGAGCATCAGGCCGACACCTCCCCGGCGCCAGG
The DNA here is from genome assembly GCA_052099095.1 of Pseudoclavibacter sp. Taxonomy (GTDB): domain Bacteria; phylum Actinomycetota; class Actinomycetes; order Actinomycetales; family Microbacteriaceae; genus Pseudoclavibacter. The sequence continues at coordinate 143,185 of JBQDTF010000009.1, read as the reverse complement.
AGCTTGAGCCCGTTCGTGCGCACGCGCGGCGCGGTCGTGAGCTCGTTGCGAGCCGAGCTCGACGAGCAGCACGCCGCCGATGATGAGCACCATGCCTGCGCCCATGAGCGCCGTCAGCGGTTCGGCGAAGAGCAGTGCCGAGAGGAGCGCGGTCAGCGCGACGCCGAGGGCACCCCAGATGCCGTAGGCGACACCGAGTGGCAGCCCGGCTCGCAGCACGAGTGCGAGGAACACGAACGACGCCAGGTACCCGGCGACAACGACCACGTACAGGGCGGGAGCATCCAGTGCCCCTTTGAGGGAGAGGGACGCGGTGACCTCGCAGGAGATCGCCGCGGCCAACAGCAGCCATTTGCGCATGCGCGGATTCTCGCAGGTTCGGGTGGCGAGAGGGCAGGCACAACCGCCCCACCTCGGCGGTCCCCTTTCGATCAGGCGAAGAGGCGGCTGGAAAGATACCGCTCGCCGGTGTCGGAGAGTACCACCACGACTCTTTTTCCCTTGTTCTCCGGTCGCAGGCTGACTTGCAGGGCACCCCAGAGTGCGGCGCCGGATGAGCTGCCGACAAGGAGAACTTCGGTACGGGCCAGAGTCCGAGCCGTCTCATAGGCGGTTTCCGCATCCACCTCGAGGAACTCGTCGACGACAGACCGAGTGAACGTGGCGGGAAGGTCCTCATCTGGGACATCGGTGAGGCGATGGATACCGTCGATCTGGTCGGGGGACGGGTTCTCGGGTGTCGGGACGCTCACCCAGCTCGGCTCCACCGCGACCACCCGCAGGTCTGGCAGCTTGGAGCGCAGGAAGGCTCCGGCACCGGAGAGGGTGCCGCCCGTGCCGACGCTCGCGACCAGGACATCGAGCCGACCGTCGGTGTCGGCATAGATCTCCGGGCCGGTCGTCTCGAAGTGCACGCCGGGGTTGCGGGGGTTCTCCCATTGGCTGAGGACAACCGCGCCCGGGATGCCGGAAGCGATGCTGTGGGGTACCTGCCGCCGGTCGGAGGGCGTCGGGTACTGCTTGCGGTTGATCTCGACCACCTCAGCCCCGTACGCCTGGATGAGGAGCTTCCGCTCGGAGGAGACGTCGTCGGGGAGCACGATGATGGTGCGGTAGCCGCGGGCGGCGGCGTGGGCGGCGATGCCGATGCCCGTGTTGCCGCTCGTCAGCTCGACGATCGTTCCCCCTGGCTTCAGCTGACCGGCTTCCTCCGCGGCCAGGATCATGGCGAGAGCGATTCGGTCCTTCGCGCTTCCGGCGGGGTTGAAGGACTCGAGTTTGGCCGCCAGTTCGGCCCGGAGCCCGTGCGCGCTGCTGAACTTCTCGAGGACGGCGAGCGGTGTGCTTCCGACGAGGTCGGCGATCGATCGGACGAGTGGCATCTGAGGCAGGGCCCTTCTGTTGCTGGAAGCCTGAGGTGCTCAAGGCCTTGTCGGACACTATGAGTCGCGGTGGGACTGGTCGGGAAAGTGACTTCTGGAGTCTCGACGTTGCCCTGCGTTGCAGCCGAGATCCGGTCCGGCTCTACCCGGTCGGTTCGGTGCGGAGCCGGGCGAGGAACAAGCGCAGCGTTTCCTCGATGCGCTCGAGGTCGCCCGTGATCATGTAGTCGGCGAGCAGGCCGCGGAGGGTGGCGACCGTCAGGTGGCCGAGGGCATCGGCGTCGGGAGCATCCGGCGACTCGGCTCGCACGCTGTCCGCGAAGAAGGCAACCCACCCGTCGAGGGCATTCGCGGCGAACGCCTCGAAGTCGTCTGGTCGCTCGAAGCGTCGCGTGACGAGGTAGAAGAACATCTGCATCTCGGCGAGGTTCGTCGAGAAGTATGCCCACCAAATCCCGACGGCCTCTTCGAGGGCGGCCGGCGGGTTCCGGCTGAAGTCCGCGATGCGCTCGTCTCGCGACGCCCTGATGACTCGGCCGAGGAGCTGATCCTTGCTGCCGTAGTGGTAGACGAGCATGCGGCCGCTTGTGCCGAGCCGGTCGGCCACGATGCCGAGCGAGAAAGCCTGGAACCCCTCCCGCCGGATGATCTCGAGGATCTGGGGCAACCAGATCTCCGACTGCGCTGTCGTCGCTGCTTCCGTCGTTGTCATCACCTCACCCTGCGGTGCGCGAGGGCGGCAATGTAGGCCGGGTCAGCGTCCCGCAGATCGGAAGACGATCGGGAAGCAAGAGAACGCAACGGGGGAACACATTCCATAGTGTTCGAGTGTAACGCCCTTACATTCTGCTCATGAGCAACAACGGACGCCTGCACTTCGTGCAGGACTGGGGCTTCCTCCGGGGCCTTCACGACACCTGGGCCGAGCCCGACAGCGGCATCGAGTCGATCTCCGATATCCGCACGTACATCGACTACGTGCAGCGCGCCGAGGCCGCCGGCATTGACGCGTTCTTCGTGACCGACTTCCTCGGCCTCAACCGCGACTGGCTCGCTCACCGTCCGCGGCCCCCGTTCGAGCCGATCACACTGCTCTCGGCGCTCGCGACGCACACGACGAGCATCGGCCTCGTCGGCACCGTCTCCACCACGTTCACGGAGCCGTACAACGTTGCTCGGCAGCTCCGCTCCCTCGACCACCTCAGCGGCGGCCGGGCCGGTTGGAACGCGGTGACATCGTTCAACGGCGAGCGCAACTTCGGCTTCGACACCATCCCCGACCCGGCCACCCGCTACCGACGCGCGGAGGAGTTCGTCGGCGTGCTCGACGCCCTCTGGGAGAGCTGGGAGCCGGGCGCCGTGCTGCGCGACGCCGTGCGAGGCGAGTACGCGGACGTCGAACTCGTGCACGACCTCGACCACCGCGGCGAGTTCTTCGGCGTGCGCGACGCCATCGATCTCGAGCCGTCGCCACAGCGCCGCCCCGTCCAGTTCCAGGCGGGCGCCTCTGACGAGGGGATCCGGTTCGCCGCCAAGCACGCCGAGGCGATCTTCGTGACCGCACCGACCATCCCCGACGCCCAGGAGTTCACCGGGCGACTCCTCAGCGCACTCGACTCGGCAGGGCGCCGACGCTCGGACGTGAAGGTGCTCCCCGGACTGCGCGTCTTCCTCGGCGACACGCACGAGCAGGCTGCCTCGGCCTTCGCCGTGCCCTTGACGGATGGGCAGCTCGAGTCGGCGCGAATCACCCTGGATCGCGAGTTCCCCGGCCTCGGCTTCCCCGGCAGCGACCTCGACGCCCCGCTCCCCGTAGCGCTCATCCCCAGCGACAGCGACATCCGCGCGTCCAGCAGACGGGTGAGCACCGCCCTCCGCTACGCAGCCCTCGCGCGCTCGCCGTGGCCGAGCCTCCGCGACTTCCTTACCCACTACTTCCACTCCAAGGGTCACGCCATCTCGGTGGGCACGCCGGACGAGGTGGCGGAGGACCTCCAGCGCTGGCACGCGAGCGGCGCGGTCGATGGCTTCACGCTCAGCGGCGGAAACGATATCCACGGCTTCTACGAGGAAATCCTGCCTCGCCTCGAGAGGGCCGGAGTCTGGGCCCGGCCGACGACTGAAGCGACGCTGCGCGAGAACCTCGAGATCGGAGCCTGGTGACCTGGCTGAGACCTGACATGCACACGAGCCCCATCCTGCTACCCCATGCCTCACGCTGCGCGCACCGCGGCGACCCACGAACGGAGCACACCCCCATGACTCAACGACGCAAGCAACTCCTCTCGGCGATCGGCCTCGCCGGTATCGTCTCCCTGTTCTTCACCGGCTGCAGCAGCGCGCCGGCAGTATCAAGTGAGGCGGAGACTCCCGCGGCCACTGGCGGCGTCGATGCCGAGCTCGCGGCCCTCGTTCCCGACGAGTTCAAGGACCGAGAGCTTGTGCTCGCCGGCCCTGGCTCCTCGGCACCCAGCATCTACCAGGACGAGGATGGCGAGTGGAAGGGTTGGGAGGTTGAGCTCGCGAAGCAGACGGCCGAACTCCTCGGCCTCGACATCACCTTCCAGGACGCCGCGTTCGACACGATCATCCCCGGCCTGCAGAGCGGGAAGTTCGACCTCGCCGCATCAACCATCTCCATCAACGACGAACGCCTCAAGACGGTCGACTTCGTGCAGACCTCCGTGTTCGGCCAGGCGTTCGCTGCAGCCAAGGGACACGAGGGCCGATACGAGTCGGTCGAAGACCTCGCCGGCCTGCGCGTCGCGACGGTGAAGGGCAACACTGCCGCACTGAAGGTCGAGAAAGCCAATGAAGAGCTGACGGCGGCAGGCAAGACGACGATCGAGAGCGTCGAGTTCCCATCGACGACGGATGCGCAGCAGGCCCTCCTCTCGGACCGAGCCGACATCTTCTTCATCGGCGAACTCCCCATCCGCTACTTCGTCAGCCAGCACCCGGCCGACCTTGAGGTTGTCGGCACGATCGGCGAGACCGCGTTCGACACGCCGGGCGGACACGGCACGGCGTTCCCGAAGGATTCCGCACTCGTCGAGGCGTGGGCTGCCGCGACGCAGCAGCTCATCGACGACGGCACGGTCGCCACCCTTACGGCGGAAGCAGGCGTCGGCGGCGTCGAGTCGTCGCTCGCGCTCGTGAACCCGACGGACAGCGTGTACGACCCGGCGAGCCCCGACAACAAGCTCGCCGAGCTCGGCATCACGGTCAAGTGACCCAGGTGGCCGAACTCGGGACGAGCGCGGGGGAGTCGCCTCGGGCGGTTGCGCCCGCCCCGCACCTGGCGTCACGCCGGCCCTGGCTGCAGTGGGCGCTCTCAGTGCTCGTCACACTGCTGGTCGTGGTCGTCGGTGTGTCTGCTGCTGGGAACGACAACCTCGCCTGGCCCGTCGTCGCGGAGTACCTCTTCAACCCCAAGATCCTCCAGGGGCTGTGGACGACCGTGTACCTGTCGGTGACCATCATGGTGATCGCGCTCGTCCTGGGTTCGGCCCTCGCGGTCTGCCGCCTCTTCGGCAACGCGCTGCTCCGCCGCGTCGCGGCCACCTATGTGTGGTTCTTCCGTTCCGTGCCAGTGCTCGTGCAGATCGTGTTCTGGTACAACGCCGGCGCTATCGCCCAACGAGTGAGCCTCGGCATACCTTTCACGGATCTAGGGGTGAGCGTCGCCACCAACGACCTCGTGACACCCCTGAGCGCGGCGGTCCTCGGCCTCGGCCTCGCGCACGGGGCCTTCGCGAGCGAGTACATCCGCGGCAGCCTCATCAGCGTTCAAGCGGGTCAGATTCTGGCGGGGGAGTCGCTTGGTATGACGGGGAGCACGATCTTCCGTGTCGTGATCCTCCCGCAGGCCATTCCCATCGCGATCCCGTCGCTCGGCAGCGAGTTCGTGACGATCCTCAAGGCGACGTCGCTCGTGAGCGTCATCGGCCTCGCAGATGTCCTCTACGCGGCACAGGTCATCTCTGCCCAGAACTTCCAGGTCATCCCGCTGCTCATCGTCGCATCCATCTGGTACCTCGTCCTGGTCAGCCTGTTCGAAGCGCTCCGCCACTATCTCGAACGCCGAACACGGAAATGGGAGACCCGATGACCGACACCACGCCGCTGCTGCGCGTCGATCGCCTCTCCAAGACGCTTGGTGGGCGCGAGGTGCTGCGCGACATCAGCTTCGACTTGGCCGAGGGGCAGGTTCTCTCGATCGTCGGCCCCTCCGGTGCCGGCAAGTCGACGCTGCTGCAGTGCCTCAACCACCTCATCGACGTCGACTCCGGACGCGTGCTCCTCCGGGGCGGCCTCGTCGGCTACGAGGAGGAACGCGGTCGCCTCTTCGCGAAGCGACGCCGGGAGGTGGCCAGAGACCGGGCGTCGTTCGGTTTCGTCTTCCAGCAGTTCAACCTCTTCCCCCACCTCTCCGCTCTCGAGAACATCGCAGCCGGACTCATCAACGTGCGCCGCATTCCGAGAAGGCAGGCGCTCGCGAAGGCACTCGAATGGCTCGAGGTCGTCGGCCTCAGCGAGTTCCGGAACGCCTACCCGAGCCAGCTCTCCGGTGGGCAGCAGCAGCGAGTCGCGATCGCCCGCGCTACTGCCATGGAGCCGGATGTCCTGCTGTTCGACGAGCCGACTTCCGCGCTCGATCCGGAACTCGTGTCGAGTGTGCTCGCCGTCATCGAACGACTCGCCGCATCCGGCGCGACCATGATCATCGTCACGCACGAACTCGAGTTCGCGCGGCGCGTGTCGGACCTGACTCTCGTCCTCGAGGCCGGATCGGTGATCGACTTCGGGCCGACCGAGGCGATCTTCTCTGGAGTCTCCTCTCCACGGACCCGCAGCTTCCTGCAAACCGTGCACCGCGGCCATCGCTCCGCAGTCGAGGGCTGAGGTCGCAAGTTCTCACGCCTTCACCGAATACACCCCACCTCCACAAGACTCGAAAGGCCCCGCCATGTCCTCTGCTCCCTCCGCCGCCAACCTCGTCCTCGGGACCAACGTCTTCGGCTGGACTTCCTCGCCCGAAGAATCCCACCGCATCCTCAACCGCTTCGCCGAGCTCGGCGGACGCCACATCGACACCGCCGACTCGTACTCGGAGTGGGCGGCGGGCAACGACGGAGGCATTTCCGAGCGAATCATCGGCGAGTGGCTCGCCGGCAGGGATCGTTCGAAGTTCTCGATCGGCACCAAGGTCGGGCAGTTCTCGAAGCGCCGCGGACTGCACCCGGACAACATTCGAGCCGCGCTCGCGGAGAGTCTCGAACGTCTCGGCGTCGACCATGTGGATGTCTACTACGCGCACGCTGACGACGACTCGGTGCCGCTGGCCGACCTCGCGAAGACCTTCAGCGACCTGGTAGCTGAGGGGCTCATCCGCAGCATTGGGGTCTCGAACTTCTCGGCCGCGAGGCTGCGCGAGTGGTCTCGCATCGCGGACGAGCGCGGGTTGGTGAAGCCCACGGTGCTTCAGCCGCTCTACAACGCCGTGCAGCGTGAGGGGTACGAGGCCGAACTGGCAGCGGCCGTCAGCGAGCTCGGCCTTGACGTGCTCCCCTACGCGGGACTCGCGCGAGGCTTCCTCGTCGGCAAGTACACCGGAGAGGAAGACCTCAAGGGCAGCGCACGCGCTGGCCAGGTCAAGGCGTTCCTCACCGAGGAGAACCTCGCACTGCTCAGCAAGCTGCAGGAGATCGCCGCTGAGACCGACGCGACCACTGCGGCTGCCGCACTCGCCTGGCTTTACGCCCGCCCCGGCATCGCAGGCGTGATCGCCTCCGTGAGTTCGGCAGACCAGTTGGATGCCCTGCTCGGTTTCGACCGCGACGCGGTCATCGATCAGATCTCGCAGCTGCAGTAGCTCGAGGCCCGCCTACTCCTTGCTGTTCCTCGCGATGTGGAGCGCCAGGTAGGCGACCTCTTCGTTGGGCAGAGAAGTCTCGTGCTCCCGGTAGACGAACTCCCGCACCCGCTCGGCGGCACGCATCGCATCCGGGTAGCGGGTGCTGAGCTGCGTGTACAGGAAGTCGTCGTCGCTCACGAGCAAGTGGCCCGTGAAGAGGCGCTCGGCGAAGTACTGCAGGTGGCTCACGAACCTGGAGAAGCCGAGGTCCTCCTGGCGGAATGAGATCGACGTCGAGTGGGTGACGATCTGCACAACCGAGCTGACGAGTGTGGCCACGCGCATCGCGTCGAACTGCACGTCCTTCGACCCCGCGTTCACGAGGTGGAAGCTGATGTTCGCGGCCTCCTCGTCCGGGATGCTCGCACCGGTCAGCTCACGGAGGCGTCGCACCCCGTACTCGGCGACCTCATACTGGCGCGGGTAGAGCGTCCTCATCTCCCAGGCCAGGCGGTTCACGACGTTGAGGTTGCTCTTCGCCCGTTCCGTCGCGAAGTTGAGGTGGTCGGTGAGCGACAGGTAGATTCGCGAATCGATCTCGAGACCGGCGCTCTCGGCGCGGTCGACGATCTCGCGGGTGAGGTCGACGAACTCCGCCGGGATCTGCTTCAGCAGTTCCACGAGCAGCTGCTGCTCCTTGTCGCTGGAGGCACGGAAGACCTGGAACGCAGGGTCGGGAAGGACCTCGGAGCCGGCCTTCTGACCGTATCCGATGCCCTTCCCGAGCACGATGCTCTCGACGCCGTGCTCGTCCTCGACGAGCACGACGCTCGAGTTGAGCACCTTCTTGATGGTCTGCACTGACCGATTCTTTCTCACGGGCGCACCCGTGAGGGTGCGGTTTTGCCTAGGACAGGTCTTCGCCGTTGCTGGCGATGACGCGCTGGTACCAGTGGAACGAGTCCTTGCGGAGACGCTCGAGAGTGCCATCGCCGTTGTCGTCCTGATCGACGTAGATGAAACCGTAGCGCTTCGACATCTGCGAGGTGGAGGCGCTGATCAAGTCGATCGGCGCCCAGCTCGTGTAGCCGAGGAGCTCGACTCCCTCGTCCACTGCTCGGATCATCTCCTGGAAGTGGCTGCGGAAGTACGCGATGCGGTAGTCGTCGTGCACCTTCTTGTCTTCGGTGACCTCGTCGCGCATCCCGAGGCCGTTCTCCACGATGAACAGCGGCTTGCCGTAGCGGTCGTACAGGTCGATGAGCGAGACGCGGAGGCCGATGGGGTCGACCTGCCAGCCCCACGGGCTCGTCTCCAGGTACGGGTTCTTCACGCCGAGCACCGTGTTGCCTGGAGTGCGGTCTGCGTCGGGGTTCACCGACTCCGTCATCGACATGTAGTAGCTGAACGAGATGAAATCGACCGGGTGCTCGGCGAGCAGCTCGGCGTCGCCGTCCTGGAACGGGACCGTCACCCCCAGGCGCTCAAGGGCCTTGAGCGCGAGGCGGGGGTAGTGGCCGTCGACCTGCACGTCGGTGCACAGGTAGAGGAGTCGCTCCTTCTCCTGTGTCGCGACGACATCCTCTGGGTGGCACGTGTTGGGGTACGTGGTGAGCATCGTCAGCATGCACCCCATCTGCGACTCCGGGTACAGCTCGTGCAGCACCTTCGTGACCTGAGCGGATGCGAGGAACTGGTTGTGCAGCGCCGTGTAGCAGGCCTGGAGGAAGTCGCCCTCGGTCGACTCCTCGATCAGTCCGCCGGAGGTGAAGGGGTGGCGGATGATGCTGTCGATCTCGTTGAAGGTCAGCCATTTCGTGACCCGGTCGCCGAAGCGCTCGAAACAGGTGGTGGCGTATCGCTCGAAGAGGCCGATGACCTCGCGACTTTCCCAGCCGTTGTACTTGAGTGCGAGCTCGAGCGGCATCTCGTAGTGCGAGAGAGTGACGAGCGGCTCGATGCCGAGGCGGCGCATCTCGGTGAAGAGCGCGTCGTAGAAGGCGACGCCGGCCTCGTTCGGCTCGAGTTCCTCACCTGTCGGGTAGAGGCGGCTCCACGAGATGGAGACGCGCAGCACCTTGAAGCCGAGCTCAGCGAAGAGTGCGAGGTCGCCCTTGTAGCGGTTGTAGAAGTCGATGCCGCGACGCTTCGGGAAGGGGCGGTCATCTGGAGCGTCGAGTGCGTCCTGGATGATCTGGCGCGTGACGACGTGGTGGGCCGCGTACTCCTTCGGGTCGAGGTGCGGCTTGTAGCTCGCGATGTCCGCGACGGAAGGACCACGACCATCCACGTTCCATGCGCCCTCGACCTGGTTGGCCGCGACGGCTCCTCCCCAGAGGAAATCTTTAGGCAGTCCCATGTGCAAGCTCCTTGGCTTCGATTGTGGCGAGCTTCTGGCCCGCGCTGACGGTGGTCGCCTGGTCGGCGATGATGTCGAACTTGTTGGAGTTCAGGATGACGATCGGGGTGGTCGTGTCGTACCCGGCGGCCGTGATCGCGTCGAGGTCGACCTCGAGGAGCGCTTGGCCCGCTTCGACTTCGTCGCCCTGCTCGATGAGCGCCGTGAAGTGCTCGCCGTTCAGCTTGACTGTGTCGAGTCCGACATGCACGAGCACCTCCACGCCGTCCGGGCTCGTGATGCCGATCGCGTGCTTCGTGTCGAGCATCGACGTCACGGTGCCTGAGATGGGTGCGACGAGCTTGCCGTCGGTTGGTCGGACGGCAATGCCCTTACCGAGGATCTCCGCCGAGAAGACGGCGTCGTTGACCTCAGTGAGTGGGATCACGTCACCGGCGAGCGGGCTTCGGAGCTCGACGCGACCGGTCTGGGCGTCTGGCTCTGCGTTCGGGTCGGCGACCGCCCCCGTGACGCGGAGGGTTGCTGAGGCCGCGTCGCGCCACAGGATGAGGGACACGACAAACGACACGACGAAGGCGATGACGACGCCGATGAGTGCGTTGACGATGTTCATGGGGTTGTCCGGGTTCACGAACATGGAGATGCTCGCGAGTCCAGGGCCGACGGCGACGAGGCCGCTGACATGAGTGAGGCCCATGTAGGTTCCGGCGCTCAGAGCACCGATGATGACGGCGATGAGTGCGCGGCGGTTCTGCAGGGTGACGCCGTAGAGAGCCGGCTCGGTGATACCGAAGAGAGCCGCGATGCCAGCAGAAAGCGAAGTCGCCCTCAGCCCCTGGTTCTTGGTGCGCAGCGCCACGCCGAACGTCGCGCCGGACTCTGCGAGGTTGTGCGCCAGCGAGGCAGGGAGGTACAGCGATTCGCTGCCCGTGTCGGCGACCGCCGCGATCGTCGGGGGGAGGAGCGCCTTGTGCATGCCGACGGCGATGATGAAGGGCAACGTCGCAGCGAGCAGGGCGACTGCGACCCAGCCGAACGTCTGGTGGAGGCCGATGATGGCCGTCGTGAGGAGAGAGCCGAGCCCGAAGCCGAGCGGCCCGAGCGCCAGCATCGAGATCGGGACGACGATGAAGAAGCACATGAGCGGCACGAAGAACACACGGATCGGACCGGGCGTGATGCGGTTGAAGAGGCGCTCGACGCCCCAGAGCAGGAGCACGGTCAGGATCGCCGGGAAGACCTGCGACGTGTAGTTCACGGCGGGAACCGGAATGCCGAAGAGGGCTATGCCGCCCTCTTGGGTGACCAAGTTGGTGAAGCCTGGGAAGACCAGCACGGACACAGCACCGATGGCGACCGGCCGGTTGACCTGGAGCTTCGTCGCGGTTGTGTAGGCGACGAGGAGAGGCAGGAACGCGAACACTGCGTCAGCGATGGTGGCGAGGACCAGGTAGGTCTGCGCCTCCTTGCTGATCCAGCCGATTGCGGCGAGCAGGATGAGGATCGATTTCAGGATTCCGGCACCGGCGATAGCTGGGACGATCGGCGTGAAGACGCTGACGATGAAGTCCATCGTGACGGAGCCCGCGCGCTTCCACGTGAGAGGCTGCTTGACGCGCTCGCCGCCGCCTTCTGTCGTGCCGGAAGCCTTGGAGCCGATGAGCTTCTTGACTGCCGCGTAGACCTCGACAACTCGATTGCCGACGATGACCTGCGTCTGTGGACCATCAACTGCCCCGAGCACGCCCGGTACCGCACGCAACTCGTCGAAGCCTGCCTTGCTCGTGTCGTTGAGCGTGAAGCGCAGTCGGGTCGAGCAGTGCTGCAGCGACTGCACGTTGTCTGCACCGCCGACGTGCTGCAAGATCGCTTCAGCGCGTTCCTTGTCGTTCATCGTCTCCTCCTTTGGAGAGCTACCTTCGGTTGTGCTCGCCCTGTTTCGGGCAACAAAAAAAGGACCCAACGAAAGCCAGTGGCTTTTGTCGGATCCTGCCTGCACAACCAGTTACATGTCCTGGATGGATGGTTGCACAGGGTCGTGAGCGATGTCAAGCACCATCTGCGAGGCGTATGTTGGAAGCGTGATCGCTGGCGAAACAACGCCGCGCACGCCCTCGTGCCTGGCTCTTTCTCGGTCTCTCATTCGCGCCCAAGCTCTCAGTTCGATGGGTGTCTCTCAGTTCACTTCGCTCGGAAGGAAGTCGCCACATTGAGTGTGACCACGGTCGCCATTCTGCTGCTCGCAGTGTTCGTCGGAGGCGCCTTCCAGCGTCTTGCCGGCATGGGCTTCGGGATGGTCGTGGCCCCCATTGCGTTGTTGCTGCTCCCTGGTCAGGCGGGGATCGTCTTCGCGAATCTGCTTGGCGTGGTCGCGGCGCTCGCTCTTGTCTGGCCAGTATGGAAAGACATCGAGTGGAAGCGCTTCGCCTACATCGCGGGAGCGAGCTTGGCTGGGGCGGCCGGGGGAGCGGCAATCGCGGGGGCACTCGACGTAAACATCTTCCGAATCGTCGTTGGCAGTGTGCTGCTCGTGGCAATCGTCGGGGCTCAGTTCGTCGGTCGCCTCACGTTCACTGCTCCTGAGCGCAGTTCGGCTATCGCCGCAGGTGGCGTCACGGGAGCGCTGGTTGCGATGTCCGGCATAGGCGGTCCGCCCATGGCCGTCTACGCGGTGGTCACCCGGTGGGACCCTCGTGGCTTCTCGGCGACGATGCAGCCGTTCGTGGCGCTCTCGTCGTGCTTCGGTGCGGCGGCAGTGCTTGTCGGGGATCCGACGGCGCTCCCTGCACTCACGGCCGTGCAGTGGGTGCTTGCCGTGGTCGCGCTCGCGGGTGGGCTGGTTGTCGGCATCCTGCTGGGGCGCGTCATCACGACACGTGTGGCAGGAGTCATCGTCGTCTGTCTTGGCGTCTTTGGCGCTGCCAGCGCCGTGGTGTCCGGGATCGCCGGAGTCCTCGCCTGAGGGGTGCGCCTCCAGCCGGTCTCGGTGCTCGGGTGGCGGTGACGTCGCCTCGTTAGGGTGGTGGCAGATCCAACGAGCGGGAGGCAGTCGTGGACGATTCGCGTGCAGGCCGATACGAGAGCCTTCCCGAGCGGGTCGACCCGAGCGACTACTCGATGGACGTCCCCGTCTCTGGACCTGATGAATCGAACGAGCCGCTTCCGCCTGCAGGTTCGCCGGAGCTGATCGCCGCGACTCAGCTGGCGCAGGCCTCTGGCGGTCTTGGGGCACGTCGCCGACCGCAGCTGCGCATTGGCCTGACTGTTCTCGCAGCAGTCATCGGTGGAGTTGCGCTGCTCGCGGTGCTGCAGGTCTTTCTCTAGGCCGCGACGGCATCGACGATTGCGGCCGCGAGCTCGTCGGGCTTGGTGAGCTGCGGCCAGTGGCCCGTAGGGAGTTCGAGGATGCACACCGATCGTGCGCTGGCGAGCTCGGCCACGTACGGGTGGCCGTCCTCCATGAACTGCCTCAGCAGGGGTTCGGGCATGGTGCTTGTGATGACGACGGCGGGCACGTCGTAGCGGCGCTCGTCGCTGAGCCGCTGCCGCTCCGTGGCGACGCCCTGTGGTTCGGGCACTGCGATGTCTGCGAGGAGCTGCCACCGTTCCCCTTCGAGTCCATCGAGTTCTGCGGCTTCGAACACGCTGGGATCTGGCAGCGGAATCGAGTCGCCCTCGATCGGCAGTGCGTCGTTGATGACACCTCCGTCGGCGAGCGGACCCGAGTCGACGTACACGACCTTCGAGACGCGGCCGGGGTGCGCATCCACAGCCCCGTATGCGATCGCGCCACCGCCGCTGTGGCCGACGAGAACAACCTCGCCGTCGAGCGAGTCGATGAGCGCCGTGACGGCGTCGATGTGCGTGCGCAGGCCTATGCCAGAAGAGCTTTCGCCCGCACCCTTGCCGGGGAGGGTGAGCGGATGCGCGGTGTGCCCGGCCGCCTCGAGCGCACGAGTGACCGGTGCCCACGAGTCGCCCGTGAGCCAGAAACCTGGGATGAGGATGATGTCCATGGGGAGACGGTAGCCCCGGCCACCGACAATGTCAGCGGTTGCTGCACGGTTCGTCAGGCACTTCACGGCCCTACGGCGTGATGAGGACCTTGCCCGAGCTGTCCGCGGTTGCCGCGGCGAACGCATCCGCCGCCCGGCTCAGCTCGAACGTCTGCGAGATGACCTCGCCCGTGGGCAGACCGCCGCGGCGTGCGATCTCGAGCGCAGTCTCCATGTCGGCCTCCGTGTACGCGGCGGAGCCCTGCACGCGGATCTCGAAGTCCTGGATGACCGGCATTGGGAGCACGGCATCGCGCGCCGGGACACCGACCACGACGAGGGTGCCAGCGCGCCGCAGGAGCGAGATTGCCTGCGCGAAGGAGCGCTCGGACGCGACGCAGTCGAGCACAACATCCGCGCGGGCGCCGAGTGCCGACGCGACCTGCTCGTCGGCGTCGGTATCGGATGCGAGGACCGCGTGGTGGGCGCCGACGCGTTGCGCCCGCTCGAGCTTGCCGCGGTCGAGGTCGGTCACGGCGATGTTCGTCGCGCCGGCGTCGAGGGCAGCCACGACGCAGAGGAGGCCGATCGTGCCAGCGCCGAGGATCACGACGCGGGCACCGGCGAGGTCGCCGGCGATGCGGGCGGCGTGCACCGGGGTGGCGAGGCACTCGACAAGAGCGGCCGTCGCGTCGTCGACGCTGTCCGGCACCGGGTAGAGGTTGCCAGCTGGCGCCACGAAGTACTCGGCCATCGCGCCCGCCCAGCGCAGGGACGGGTCGCACCCGATCCACGAGAGCGTCTCGCAGGCGTTCGAGCGGTCAGCCAGGCAGTTCACGCACGTGCCGCAGCTCACGTTCGGCTTCAGGATGACGCGTTGACCGAGCGTGAGCCCTTTGGTGCTGTCGCCGAGCGCCTTGACAACTCCCGTCGCCTCATGGCCCGGCAGATAGGTGGACGCGAGGAACGGGTGGTGTCCGGCGAGCGCGTGAGTGTCTGAACCGCAGATGCCGATCAGCGTGCTGCGGACGAGCGCCTGGCCTGGTGCTGGGGTTGGGATCTCGCGACGCTCAAGACTGACGCCCACGAGGGGCTCGACGACGGCGCCGAGCATGGTCGTTGGCGCGTTGACGTCGTCGCTGACGGTGGTGGTGAGTTCGGTGGTCATGATGCTGCTCCTTGAGTGGTGAGAGTGAGAGGAGAGGTGTTGACGGCGGTCTCGTCCTCGGCGGGGACCCCGTCGAAGCCGGGCTGTGGCGGGTGGATGAAGAGGGTCAGCACGGCGCCGATGACGTAGAGGCCCGCGTAGGTCCAGCAGACGCCAGCGACGCCGCCGAACGGGAGGACAAGCGCCGCGATGGCCGGGCCCAGGAACGTCGATCCGCCTGCTGCGAGGTTGTGCGCCGAGATCGCGGCACCCGTGTGGCCAGGGGCGAGGGCCGGGAAGACGGCTCCCATGGGAACGAATGAGGAGACCGTGATGCCGAGCAGAACGGCCGCGACGGACATGAGCAGCAGGTTCCCGCCGAACCACTGCGGCAGGTAGTAGAACGCGAGCGTGGCGCCCGCGGTGCCGATGCAGCCGTACCAGCGCATCTGCCGCATCCACCCGAACCGGTCGCCGATGCGACCCCACACGATGTTCGTGACGATCGTGACGGCGAACATGAGGCCCCACAGCTGCATCCACTGCGTCAGCTCGAACACCTGCACGCCGTCGTACGTCGAGGAGGTGAGGTAGAGCGGCATGATCACGGGGAAGCCGAAGAGCGTGAGGTTGCAGATGACCCGCACGATGGCGATGAGGAGGATCTGTCGGTTCTCGCCGAGGATCGTCGCGCCTCGCGCCAGCTCGCGCCACTTCGTGCTCGCATCGACGTCGGGCGCGTCGGCGAGCGGCACGGGTGCCTGCTGCTTCGCGGCGACCCAGAAGCAGCAGATGATGCCGGCGGCCACCCACGGCAGGGCGAGCCACAGCGTCGCGCGTTCGCCGACGAGCGGGATGAGCCAGCTGGGGAGGTACGTGCCGAGCACGCCGATCCCGAGCGAGTACGCCGCCCAGTACCAGCCCATCGCCGTCGCGAGGCGTGCCCGGTCGACCGTCTGCGCGATGAGCACGACAAACGAGTAGATGAAGAGCGGATACGCGGCGGCGCGCGCCCCGTAGATGATCAGGATGAGCGGCAGGCTGCCCGAGTCGAGGGCGAAGCCGAGGAACACGAGCTGGAGCGCGAGCCAGAGGGCACCGCCGAACAGCATGACGCGCTTCGCGCCGAAGAGCTCTGCGACGACGCCGGAGCTCCACGCGGCGATCGCCGCGACGAAGCCGTAGACGCTGAACACGAGTGCCGAGTCCACAGGCGCATAGCCGAGATCGACGAGGTACTTCGCAAGAAACGTCAACTCGAAGCCATCGCCGGTCATGAAGAGCGCGATAGCGACGTAGCCGATGACCAGTGATCGTGACAGGCCTTTGAACATGGATTCACCTCTTTGTGAGTGGCTGGTACCCCATCGGTGGGAGACCGGGCCGGTGTGTGCTGTCAATGATTCTGCGATGACGAGTGCGCGTGCTCTAGCGCCGCAGGGCCGCGGCAGTGATACTTTTTTGACAGGCAGCCGAGGTGCTGCCGACAGAACAGGAGGGGGCGGATGGCCGTCGAAGATGAGCCTCGCGATGTCGCCGCCTCTCCGCTTCGCGGACGAGGGCCGGTGCCAGAGGTCGTCGTGCCGGACCCGGGAAGCATGTTCCGCTGGCACGAGCACGACTATCCGCATCCGCTTGCCAGGTGGCATTCGCACCCCGAGATCGAGGTGCACCTCATCAGGGCTGGCACGGGACTCGGGTTCGTCGGCGACTACATCGGCCGGTTCGAGGCGGGTCACCTCGTGCTCGTGGGGTCCGACCTTCCCCACAACTGGATCTCCGAGCTCGAGGAGGGTCAACGGCTGCCCGGCCGTGACGTGGTGCTGCAGATCCACCCGGAGCGGATGCAGGCGCTTGCCCACGTCGCGCCGGAGGCGCGCGAAGTTGTATCGCTGTTCCGGGATGCGGCCAGGGGCATCGAGTTCTTCGGCGCGACGGCGTCGATCGCCGCCATGCATCTCGAGGCCGTCGGCGTCTCGCGTGGCTCAGCTCGCCTCGCGCACCTCTTCTCGCTCTTCGAGGCCCTGGCCGCGGCGCCGTCGGGGGACAGTCGGCTGCTGTCGAGTGGGGCCAAGCTGCCCGACGCCGACACGAGCGCGCACCTGAAAGTCGATGCGGTCATCCGCTTCATCACGGAGCATCTCGACGGCGACGTGCGGCTGGGCGATGCTGCAGCTCATGTCGGCATGGCACCGTCCGCGCTATCGCGGTTCTTCCGCCGCGCGGCTGGTCGGGGGTTCGCGGAGACCGTCCGCCGCCTCCGCGTCATCAGGGCGTGCGCCCTCCTCGAGGAGACAACGCTGCCGATCGCCGACATCTGCTACTCGTCTGGGTTCCAGAACCTGTCGAACTTCAACCGGCAGTTCCGCGCCGAGACGGGCACGACGCCGGGTGCGTATCGGCGAGCGAGTTCGCGTCGATAGCGAGGTGGAGCGGGCAGCAACGGAATCTGGACGGGCCGGTCGCCGACTCGCTGCCGCAGGGTGACAGCACCGTCCTGCTCTGGAGCGGCGATGTCGTGCGTCACCAACCCGGGTATGGCTGCGTTTCTGCGATGTGCAGGGGGAACGCGGCCGGTGTGAGGCGTTCGAGGTCCGGCGCCAGCACTCTGCACGCCGCGAACCCAGCCTCCCGCACGCGCTCGGTCGTCACATCGACGGTGACGACTCGCGTGCCGGACGCGAAGAGGGCTGCGTGCGGTCGTGCGCGTGCGGTCTCCGACGCTCGCAGACCGACCGGGGTGGTGCGCTGGCGTACCCGGGCGACGCTTGACTCGCTGAGCCCGTACTGCACATGGCACATGGGGTCGATGAGGCGTCGTGAGTCGGCGAATGCGGTCTTCGCGTAGCCGCGGCCAGGGTCGTGATCGGCGAGGCCGGCGACACCGCCATTGCCGATGCGCTCCGCGTTGCGGATGAGGCTGCTCGGCGAGTCCAGATCTCGTGCCGACGCGTGCTGCACGAGCGCTTCGGCGAGTGCGGCGAGCGCCGCCTCCTCGGAGTCGGCGGCCGCCGCGAACCCGAGGCTGACGATGTTGGCGTGGCGATCGTCGGCGACGGCGAGGCGCACGGGCGTGCCGGTGGCGGAGGGCACGGCGAGCACCGTGAGCGCGAGCGATGGCTGGTCTCCCGCCGCGTGGAGCGGCCCGGGCAGCGGGCATCCGGGGAGCGGGACGGGGTCACGCCACCACCGGGCGACGGCGTCGTGGGCGATGACGTGCGCTGCGGCACGGTCGGCGGCCTCGGCGAGGTTCGCGCCTGCGCTCAGCCCGACGAGGTTGTGGGTGTTCGTCTGGGGGAGGGGCTGCAGTCCGCTGGCGAGGTAGCCGGCGTGCACGAGGGCGAGGAGCACCCAGCAGACCTCTTCATCTTCGGTGCCGGTGAGCCACCAGGTTGCAGCCTCGTCGTTGTCGCGCACGAACGGGAATCCAGGGATGTCGTGCAGAGCCGGGTCGTGGGGCCGCCACTCCGCGGCGGTGAGCACGCGTGTCCGTTCGGCGCGGAGCTCCTGGGCGGTGGCACAGCGCAGCTCGCCCTGCCCGAGGTAGGCACCGCAGTAGTGCGCGATGCCCGAGATGAGCGCAGCGTGCGAAGCCGCTTCGGGGGTGCTGGCGAACGTGCCGGCCAGTGCGAGCTGATCCGGTTGGAAGCGGGAGTCGATGCTGCTGAGGAACGGAAGTTCCGCATGGAGGTGATGGAACTGCCGCGGATGCCACGGTTCGGTGGGCCGGGCCACGATACGCCGCAGAATGCCGGTGACGGGATCGATGCTGGGCGCCGGTCTCGTCGCGTGCGGGACCCAGGCTCCGCCGCTCCACCGTTCGAGCACGTCCGGCGGTGGTGCGTCGACGGTTCCGCGCCGCGTGTGGAGGGGATCGGCGAGCAGCGGGCGCTGGGTGAGCGCCTCTGCGATCTGCGGCTCGCTGATGCCCGCCCGGAGCAGCGACACGACGAGGGCGGCGTCCGCCGGACCGCCGACGGGGTCCAGTCGGATGCGGTGCGGAACACCCGCGTAACGCCAGAAGACGACGCGTGGCTCGGCGGATGCGCTCGCGGAGTCCTCCAGCTCCCTGAGGGAGCCGAGTTCGATGTCGCGGTCGTCGACGACGACCACCTCGTCGGGGGCTGACGCCCTGATCTGCTGGAGCGCTTCGCCGACCTCAGCGCTGTGCGCCTCGGCAGCTGGGGCATCGAGGATCCAGCGGCGGCCCTCGCTTCCGCAGACGACGAGGCGGTCGGTTCCGAGTGCGTGGACGGTGATGCGCGTCACGCGTGCGGGACGGGGAAGGAGTTGAGCTCCGCTTCGGTTCGCGGCTGCGTCCGCCACCCCAGCTCGACCGCGAGGTCCTGGACGCGGCCTCGCCCGAGGAACGGGAAGGCTGCGGGAGCGTTCCCGACGGTTCCGGGGACGATGGCCCGCACGACCGCCATTCCGGTGCTCGCGATGTCGCGGGAGGTGATGTCGACGATGATCACCTCGTGTCCCGCCGCTTCCAGAGCGGATCGGTATGCGTCTGGGGTCCGAGCGTCGAGTCGGGGCAGCTCGCTCATCCGCCTGGTCGCGGGCCGCTCGAGCAGCGGGGCGACTCGTTGGACGGCGCGCGGATCGAGGTGCACCTGCTGCTGCACCATGAGGTCGTCGCAGTCGCGCATGTCCGCTCGGTACGAGTCGAGGTAGTTGCGGTCGGCTCGCCAGGGCTTGAACGATCGGCTGTTGAGCTCGCCGCGAGCCATCGCGTCCCAGTGGGCGCCTTCGGCGCGGAGGAGGTCGCGGCTCCCTTCCTGGAGGGTGCAGGCTTCCGTCCAGGCTTTGAGCGCTGCGGCTTCCGGGGTGTCGCGGCAGGCGAAGCCGACGTTCACGAGCGTGTCGACGTCGTTGTGCAGGACTCCGGCCATGACCGGCACGCCCAACTCGTTGTCGAGGTGGATGAGCGAGGGCCGCTGCCCGGCTTCGGCTGGCACGCCGTGCCAGACGTCCCCGAGCTCGCCCGCCTGAACGGCATCGAGCGGCTGCCCGTTGAGCCACCAGACCATCGTGGCGTGGCGTTCGATGATCTCCTCGAGTGCGCTCGTCACGGCGTAGTCGAAGTTCGGTCCAGCGGCGATGCCAGCGAACGGGCAGAAGGTCGTGACCGGCGCGGCCGAGTATCCCGCCGTGAACCAGTTCACGTAGACGGTGCTGGCGGGCACGAGGATGTCTTCTCCGGTCGTCAGCGAGCGTCCCGGCACCCAGTGCTGCTCGAGGTCGTGGGTCATCCGCACGAAGGGGAAGCCGGGGGTGCTGTACTGCGCATCGGAGTAGAGCACGAGCTCGTCGGGATCGAGCACTCGCGTGGCGCCGCGGCGGATGCTGTCGTAGCTCCCGAACGTGAGGGGCAGGGTGTCGAGCAGGTTTCCGCAGTAGCGTTCGGCGGCTTCGCCGATCGCGCTGGCTCGGGCTTGCTCGGGGTCGCCGAACGCGGAGCCTTGGCAAGAGGTGTTGTTCGCCCACCGTGACACGCGTCGCATGTTGCAGACGTCGCTCTGTGCGGTCGCGAGCAGTGGCGGGATGCTGCTGTGGTGCACGACATCGCGGGTTCGCTGGACGAGTCCCGTCACCCGGTCGACGAGATCGGCGGGGGTGTGGTCGAGGGATGCACTGAGCACGCTGGTGGGCAGCGGCAGCACGGGGTGCGCGTGGCGCTCGCGCGAGGCGCTGATCTCGGCGACGACGTCGCCGCCGCGGTCGCCGGCGAGGACCTCTGCCGCGACGCTCAGGCTGTCGGCCAGTTCGTGCGGAGGGCGACCCGCGTCTCCGCCCGCGGCAGGTGCGCGGTGCGCGCGGTGCGCGATGGCGTCGAACGCGGCGGCCGTGCGTCTGGCGGCGAAGTCCTCGTAGTTCGCACCGATGCCCGGGGTCACGAATGGTCCCACCCAGATGGTGGAGCGGGTCACCTCAACAGCGACCCACGGCGTGCGTGCGTCGCTGCAGAGGCGGTCGAGCGCGATGAGGCTCGCTTCGTCTGCGCCGCGCACCGCGTAGACGAGGAGCTCCTTGGTGCGAAACGCGCGGTGGACCATGCGCTGCCAGTCTTCTGCGGGAATGGCGCGGACGACACCTTCGATGCTGTTCTGCAGGGCGGCGACCACCTCTGGGTCGCCGGCGAGGAGGAGGTCTCCCGGTATCGCATCGGATCCGTCCGTGGTGTCGTAGCGGGGTGCTGCCGGCGGTCGGACGTCGGAGGGCTCTGGGCGGGTGAGTGCGCCATCGCGTTGCAGGACGTCTCTGAGCACGGCCGCCCCCTCCTCCCATCCTGATGGCAGCAGCGGAGAGGCGGAACCTGTGGCCCAGGCGTCGAGCATCCGCAACAGCGTTCTGGCGTCGATGTCGAGCGCGTAGGAGCTGTCGGAGGGCGTGGTCAGGAGCGAACGGCCGCCTGGGAGGACGCGCACTTCCGCACGCACGGCGTTGGTGAGGGTGGACGGGGACATGGGGCTCCGATCGGCGGTCCTGGCGTGGTGGTGGGTGGGGTGCCCCGCCGCTCGGCGGGGCACCCCTGCGGTCTCTAGGACCAGGCGAATGCGGTGGACACGTGTCCGTGGTTGTTCGCGTTCGGTGCGAGGATCTGCGCCTCGGAACGCTCCGTGGCGACCTCCGTGATGGTGATCTGCATGTTCGTCACCTCCTCCCTTCTTCTTCTCGTGCGTCGACCCTGTTGGTCGATGCCAGGTGGTCTCGTGGGTCTTCGAGCGCGAGCAGCGAGCGGTAGCGGGCATCGCGGAGCAGCTCGTCGTGGGTGCCGTCGGCGACGACGCGTCCGCCCTCGAGGAACACGACGCGTGGCATGCGCCGGATGGTCGACACTCGGTGCGCGATGACGATGGTCGTGCGAGCGCTGCGCACGTGCTCGAGCGTGTCGGCGAGGTCGCGTTCGAGGAGGGCGTCGAGGTTCGCCGAGGCCTCGTCGAGGATCAGGACGGCCGGATCGCGGAGCATCGCCTGCGCGATCGCGATTCGCTGGCGCTGGCCCCCGGAGAGGGCTGTGCCGCGTTCGCCCACGGGTTCGTCGAGCCCCGCCGCGAAGCTGGCGACCGTGGCGTCGAGCCCCGCGCGTTGGATGGCTCGCTGCAGTTCCCGCTCGCTCGCATCCGGCGCGGCGAGCAGGAGGTTGTCGCGGAGGGAACCCCTGAAGACGAACGGATGCTGGGGGATCAGCGCCACCTCGCGGCGTGCGAGGTCCGGTGCGAGCGTGTGGAGGCCCCGTCCGTCCAGCTCGATGAGGCCGGAGTCCGGCTCCCAGAGTCTGGTGAGGAGGCGGGCGATGGTCGTCTTCCCCGCTCCTGAGGCGCCGACGAGGGCGAGGTGCTCGCCGGGGCGGACGGTGAGGTCGAGAGCTTCGAGCACCGGCTGTTCTGCGCTGTAGCCGAACGTGACCCGGGAGAGTCGGAGGCCGCCTTCGTCGCTCCCCGGCTGTGTGTCGTCACCGGAGCGCACCTCGGCGGGTTCGTCGAGGAGGGCGAGGATGCGCGTCGCTGATGCAGACATCTCCCCGATGCGCTGCAGCATCGCGAATGCGCCAGCGGCGGGGACGATGGATGCGCTCGCGAGCACCATCGCCGGTGGGATCAGCAGCGGGTCCACCGCGCCCGCTTGCGCCGCGGAGACGAGTGCGAGGAGGAAGCCGAGCGTCGTGCCGGCGACGACGAGGTCTGCGAGCCCACCCTCGAGGGCGCTGCGGAGCGAGAACCGACGCTTCGCGGCCTGCACGGCCTTCGTGTGCTGGAGCACGGCGTCGCGGTGATGTTCCGAGAGCCCGAGGGCGGCGATCTCGCGCCGCGATTCCACGCCTTCGAAGGTCGTTGCCCGGAGCGAGCCGAGTGCTGCGCGGATGGCTCCGCCTTGGCGCGTCTGCAGTGGCGCGAGCAGCCACGGGATCCCAAGGAGCAGGAGGGTCCCGATGGGGACGAGGAGCCCGGCGGGCCCGACGAGGGCGACGAGGGCGGCGCCGAACACGATGGGCGTGAGCAGCGCGTTGAGCGCGGCGCCGAGGGTGTGCGCGTAGAACCATTCCAGCGACTCGACGTCGCCCATCGCCGTTCCGGTGAGCTCGCCCGCTTGCCTGCTCGCGGAGCGACCCGGCACGATGCGCTCGATCGCGTCGAAGACCTGCAGGCGCAGTGCCGCGATCACGCGGTAGGCGAGCACGTGGCTGAGCCAGGATTCGATCCAGGTGAAGGCCCCGCAGGTCACGATCGCGACCGCGAGTCCGAGGAGGAGCGCCGCGACAGGCGCATGATCTCCCGCGACGATCAGAGACGCGGTGGCCGCGCTCAGGCCGGCCGCTGCTGATGCGGTCAGCTGGTACGCGGTCATGGACAGTGCTGAGCGCGCGAAGAGACGTCGGTCGTCTGGGGTCAGGACTGCGAGCAGTCGCAGGATGGGACGCAGCATCGACAGGGTGGTCATGCGGGGACCTCGTCTCGTTGCGCGGCGTCCAGCTGGGCAAGGGCACCGCCGCGAGCGACGAGATCGTCGTAGCGTCCGTGTTCGAGGAGGTGTCCATCGCCGAGCACGAACACCTCGTCTGCGTCCCGGATGCTGGTCAGGCGATGCGCGACGACCACGATCGTCACGGGGGTACCCTCGCTGGTGCGCTGAGGGAGGCCCTCGAGCAGCGCCCGCTCGCGCCGCGCTTCGAGAGCGCTCGTGGCCTCATCGAGCAGGAGCACGGGAGCGTCCAGGAGCAGCGTTCGAGCGACGGCGAGCCGCTGGCGCTGGCCGCCCGAGAGCATCGCGCCTGCGTCGCCGACCGGCGTGTCCAGGCCGCCGAGATCGGGATCTGCGAGCTCCTCGGCTTGCGCGGCAGTGAGCGCGGCGAGCAGGAGAGCGTCTGTCGCGTCGGGAGCGACCACCGCGAGGTTGTCGCGCACCGTGCCGGAGAAGATGACCGGGTCCTGCGAGACGAGGCCCACGGGTGCTCGCCGCGGACCTCCGTCCGGCAAGGCGACGCGTCCGGATGACGGGGTGACGAATCCCAGCATGATGTTGGCGACTGTCGACTTGCCGGAGCCCGACGCGCCGACGATCGCGACGCGGCTTCCCTGGCGGATGCGGATGGTGACTCCATCCAGGGCGGGTGTCTCGGCTGCGGGGTAGCTCGCGATGATGTCGACGAGCTCGACCGCGTATGGCGTGCTGGGGGCCTGGACACTCGTGCTGAGCACGGCCGCATTGCTCTGGCGGTCGAGCTCGGCGAGGATGCGAGTGCCGGAGGAGACTCCGAGGTAGCCGGCGTGCCAGTGGTTCGCGAGGTCGCGGAAGGGTCGGTAGGCCTCGAACGACAGCAGCGTCACGAGGAAGAGGGCCGAGGCGGGGAGTGCGTCGGCGTGGACGCGGGCGACCGCCACGCACAGCGCGATCGCGGGGCCCGCGAGGAGCAGGAAGCCGGTGAGGCCGGACTCGACGAGCGAGAGGCGTAGCTGCGCGAGGGTCGCGGCGAGGAGTCGAGTGCCTGCCGTGTCGAGCCGGTGCCTCGTCGGCCTCGTCGCCCCGAGCAGCTTCAGCGTCTCCATGCCGCGCATGGCGTCGACCGTGTCGGCGTGCAGCGTCGAGTACGCGCCCCAGTGGTCGTCGCCACGGCGCCGCAGCGTGGCGTCCCACAGCCGGGGTGCGATGGGAATCGCGAGTGCGGTGAAGGCCGTGACCGCGCCGACGACGGGGTCGATGGTCATGAGCATGCCGATCACGGCGGCGGCCGTGATCGTTGTCACCGCCACCTGCGGGAGGTATCTCGCCACGTAGGGTTCCACGTTCTCCACGCCGTCGACGAGCAGTGAGTCGGCAGCTCCCGCGCGTTGCCTGCCGCCAGCCACAGGGCCAGCGGCGGCGGCTGCATCGAGAAGCCGTGCTCGCAGTCGTGTCTTGGTGCGCGATGCGACCGCGTGAGCGGTCAGCTCCCGGCAGGCGGTGACGATGGGCCGCGCGAGCAGCGCAGCAGTCAGGACGACGAGTGGCGGGATGAGCGCTGCGAGGGGCTCGCCCGTCACGACCCCGGCGAACACCTGCGCCGTCGAGACCGCCTGTGCGATCGCGAGGAAGCTCAACAGCAGCCCAAGGCCGAGAGTGGCAGCGATGGCTCCGCGTGCGGCTGACGCCAATCGCAGGAGGTGCAGGTGGGACACGTGGGCCTTTCTTTTTGCAAATGAGGATCGTTCTCAATAAGGTAACTCATGTGTCCACGACTCGAGCAACCAGACGCCGACCCCGCGTGTCATCCGGAGCGCCCCTGGGGCACGCCGCCAGGCTGTCCCGCCGCCGGGGAGCTCTTCTCCTCATCGGCCTCTGCGCGGCGCTCGCCGCCTCGATGATCATCGCCGTCGGCATCGGCCCCGTCGAAGTCCCCGCGTCTCTCGTGACCCGCATCGTGGGTGGACACCTCGGGCTCCCCATCGAGCAGAGCTGGAGCCCCGCCGAGGCATCCATCGTGTGGCTCATCCGCGTTCCCCGCGTCCTCCTCGGTGCAGCCGTGGGGGCGGTGCTCGCGATGACCGGAGCCGCCATCCAGTCGCTCGTCCGCAATCCACTCGCCGATCCGTACCTGCTGGGGATCTCCTCAGGAGCCTCGACGGGGGCCGCCGCGAGCATCCTCTTCGGAGTGGGGTCGGGGCTCGGGGCCATCGCGCTGACCGGCAGCGCCTTCGTTGGCGCGCTGCTCGCGATCGTGCTCGTCATGACGATCGCACGCATCGGCGGGAGGTTCGTGCCCTCCAGGCTCATCTTCGCCGGCATCGCCGTCGGCTTCGCACTGACCGCCCTCACGAACTTCCTGGTCTTCGCGAGCGAATCCCGAGACGGAACGCGTGCTGTGCTGTTCTGGATGCTCGGCTCGCTCGGTCAAGCGCGCTGGCAGTCCGTGCCGATCGGGGTGACGGCAGTCATCGTGGCCTTGCTCGCATTCACGCTCTGGTCGCGCCGCTTCGACGCCATCGCGATCAGCGACGACACGGCGCTCGCGCTCGGAACCAATCCGACGCGCTTCCGAGCATCCGCCGTCCTCGTCGTCTGCCTCGTCGTCGCAGCGGCCGTGTCGGTCTCGGGCCTCATCGGCTTCGTCGGCCTCGTCGTGCCGCACATCGTTCGTCGGCTCGTCGGGGGACGTCACAGCATCGTCATTCCCACCTCAGCAGCCCTAGGCGCGCTCCTGCTCGTCTGGGCGGACGCTGCCGCACGAGTCGCGTTCGCGCCACGGGAGCTGCCCCTCGGCATCCTCACCGCGCTCATCGGCACCCCGCTTCTGGTCGCGCTCATCCGCCGTTCACCCGAACACTGAGCGCGCCGCGCACCCCTGTTCCAGTTCCGTACACAGCTCAGAAGGAAGAACCAATGCCCAACACCCACCTCCGCAGGCGCACGGGCGTCGCGCTCCTCGCCGCCGGCACCCTCGTCGCTCTCACGGCCTGCTCGACCGAGACCGCGGATGCGAGCGCCGACGGGGCCTACCCGCTCACCATCGAGAACTGCGGGGCCGAGCTGCAGATCCCGACTGAACCGAGCTCGATCCTGACGATCGGCACCTCCTCCATCGCGCTCCTCGACTCGGCAGGCGCGTCGGACCGGATCACGGCGCGCAGCGGCGAGTTCGGCGCGGCGCTGCCAGAGGGGCTGCAGAATCCACCGGAGGATGCGGTCATCGCCGACCCGGCCGACCCGACCGCGGAAACGATCATCGGTGCCGGTGCGGACATCGTCGTGGGCTACGGGCTCCTCAACGCCGCACCAGAGGACATCGCCGCTGCCGGTATCCCTGAGGTCACCATCGCAGGCGAATGCGGCCACGGCACTGCGCTCACCGAGAAGACCGACTTCGAGGCGATCTTCGCCGACGTCGAACGGCTCGCCACGGTGTTCGGGACGCAGGACGTCGCCGAAGAGCGCCTCACGGAGCTGCGCGCTGAACTCGACGAGCTCAGCGCGGCCTCGAGCGCCGAGGCGGAGCGAGCATCCG
The DNA here is from genome assembly GCA_052099095.1 of Pseudoclavibacter sp. Taxonomy (GTDB): domain Bacteria; phylum Actinomycetota; class Actinomycetes; order Actinomycetales; family Microbacteriaceae; genus Pseudoclavibacter. Next base: position 116,462 of record JBQDTF010000009.1, on the reverse strand, counting down.
CAGCAGTCGTCTACTACTTCTCCTCATCGTCGACCCTCTCGGCGCGAGGCGGACTGGGCATCGCGGACGACGTGCTGGGACGCGCGGGCTTCGACAACGTGTACGGCGAGGAAGCAGCCGTCTACCTGGAGGCCAATGTCGAAACGCTCCTCGACGCGGACCCCGACACGATCGTGCTCGCCTACGGCCTCTACGGCGAGAGCTTCGAGGAAGCGAAGGCGCACCTGCTGTCCGAGCCAGGCGCGAGCGACCTCGCCGCAGTGAAGGGCGACAGGGTCATCGGCGTGCCCGCGCTGGATCTCGCTCCCGACCCTGGCGCGCTTCGCGGACTCCGCACCGTGCTCGACGGTGCCGGGCGACTCTCGCAGTGATCGACGTCGACGGCCTGGTCGTCCGATACGGCCAGGCCTCCGCCGTCGACGACGTGAGCCTGCTGCTCCCGACGGGGCGCACGGTCGGCCTCATCGGCCCGAACGGTTCAGGGAAGTCGTCGATCGTGCGGGCGATGTTCGGTGCCATCGACCGAACGAAGGGGACGGTCGTCGTCGATGGCGACGCGCTCGACGCGCTCTCCGCCAGAGAACGCGCGACACGGATCGCCGTCGTCGCGCAAGAAGAGCGCACAGGGCTGCCATTGACCGCGTGGGACTCCGTGCTCCTCGGGCGATCCATCCGCCTCTCCGGGTGGAGCTCCTACCGGAGCGAGGATGAAGCCGCGGCGGAGGAAGCCATGGAACGAGCGGGAGTCGCCCACCTGGCAGATCGCTCAGTGGAGACGCTGTCCGGCGGCGAGCGCCAGCGGGTGCTCATCGCGCGCGCCATCACGCAGGGCGCGAGCCACCTGCTCCTCGACGAGCCGACCAACCACCTCGACATCCGCTTCCAGCACGAGATCCTCGCGCTCGTGCGCAGCCTGCCGCTGACGACGCTCGTCGTGCTGCACGACCTGAACCTCGCAGCGAGATACTGCGACGAACTGGTGCTGCTCGCCAACGGTCGGATGGTCGCCGCCGGCAGCCCCGACGAGATCCTGCAGCCCCAACTCATCGCCGACACGTACGGGATCGGCGCTCGCCGCACCGACACGGACGGCGTGCCTCAGCTCACGTTCTTCCCGCTCGCGGGTTCCTCGTGATCCCGGTGTGTTCCCCCGTTGAGTCCACGGCCTCCGGATGCGTCGCCGCCCAGTTCGACAGCAACTGCAGACGCTCGTGAGAGGCGCTCCCCGGTTCCGCCGAGAACACGAGCATGAGCAGCCCTCGGTCTGAGGAGAGATCCATGCTCTGATAGGTCAGGTCGAGGTCGCCCACGACGGGATGGTGCACGCTCTTCAGCCCGTCTCGGTGCTCGCGCACGTCGTGCGAGCCCCACAGCTTCCTGAAGACGTCACTACGGGTCGACAGCTCACCGACGAGGTCGCTGAGCGCCCGGTCGGAGGGCGAGCGCCCGGCCTCGGCGCGGAGGATCGCGACGATCTGCCTCGTGTTGCTCTCCCAGTCCTGGTAGAAGTCCTGCGAGCGCTTGTCGAGGAACACGAAGCGGGCCGCGTTGACGGGCGGGCGGGCATCCTCGAACATCGGCGCGAACAGGGCCCGGCCGAGCGTGTTGGTCGCGATCGCGTCGAGCCTGCCGTTCTGGATGAACACGGGCACCGTCGACATGGCGTCGATGGTCTGCCGCATGGCGGCGCTGAGCTGCTGCTTCCTGGCTCGGGTGCGACGCTGCGGGTGGGCTCCAGCGCTCGCGGTCTTGATGAGCGCGAGAAGGTGCTCGTGCTCGGCGTCGTCGAGCTGCAGTGCTCGGCTGACACCGTCGATGACCGCCTCCGAGACGCCGGCGGCGTTGCCCCGCTCGAGGCGCTTGTAGTACTCGGCGCTCATGCCGGCGAGCAGCGCGACTTCCTCACGACGGAGCCCAGGCACGCGGCGGCGACCGCCGAAGTCGGGCAGCCCCGCCTGCTGCGGCGTGAGCCTCGCCCGCCGAGAGGTCAGGAACTCGCCGATGTCCTCCTGGATGTCCATGCGAGCGACGATACGCCGCACCACCGACGTAAGAGGGGCCCTGTCAGTGCACCGCACACAAGGGCCGCGCTGTCTCGAGTGGATGAGCGTTGACTCATTCCCATGAAGCACATCACACTCGGAGGCCTCGAGGTCTCCCGCATCGGACTCGGCGCCATGACCATGGCGGGAACGTACACAAGCGAGGGCGCGCTCGACCACTCGGAGTCGATCGCGACGATCAACCGGGCCCTCGACCTCGGCGTGACGCACATCGATACGGCCGAGATCTACGGCCCCTTCCTCAGCGAGGAGATCGTCGGCGAAGCCATCAAGGGACGCCGCGACCAGGTCAAGATCGCGACGAAGTTCGGGCTCTACTCGCACGTTGAGCAGGAACGGAACGCGAACAGCAGCCCGGAGAACATCCGCGCCGCCGTCGAGGGGTCCCTGCGCCGCCTCGGCACCGACCACATCGACCTCTACTACCAGCACCGTGTCGACCGGAACACCCCCATCGAGGACACGGCGGGCGCCATCTCCGAGCTCGTCGCCGAGGGCAAGGTGCTGCACTTCGGGCTGTCGGAGGCATCTCCGGAGACGATCCGCCGGGCGCACGCCGTGCATCCCGTCTCTGCCCTGCAGACCGAGTACTCGCTGTGGACGCGCGACGTCGAGGCGGAGATCCTGCCGCTGCTGCGCGAGCTGGGCATCGGCTTCGTCCCCTACTCCCCGCTCGGGCACGGGCTGCTGACCGGGCAGATCCGCTCGGTTGCGGACTTCGCCGACGACGACTGGCGCAAGACGAACCCGCGATTCACGGGCGAGAACTTCGAGCGCAATCTGCGCATCGTCGACGAGGTCCGCGCGATCGGCGAGGAGGTCGGTGCGACGCCAGCACAGACGGCGCTCGCCTGGATCCTCACCCGCGGCGACGACATCGCCCCCATCCCGGGCACACGCCGCGTGAGCCGCGTCGAAGAGAACACCGCCGCCGACGCGGTTGTGCTCACCGAGTCGCAGATCGCACGCCTCGACGCGCTCGAGCCCGCGGCCGGAGCCAGGCACGACGACGCGAACATGGCCTCCATCGACCAGTGAGTCGTTCGCGGTGAGACTCGGGGCCGCGAGAAGCCGAACGTACCTGGCTTGCCGCGGCCCCGCTGTCGCTCGTCCACGAGATCGTAGGGTGGATGCATGAGCACCGTCGCCCTTCAACCGCAAGGCGGGCGGAGTGTGCGAGCAAGAGTCTCGCTGGCGGTGGCTGCGGCGCTCGCCGTGGGGCTCTCCGGGTGCAGCGCCTCCCCGGAGCCGACGCCCAGCCCGACCGTGACGGTCAGCCCAGCCGTGCTTGTCGAAGAGGCGGCACAGATCCTGGACCTGCACGGGCTCTACTCGGCCGGCGACTGGTCGGCTGAGCGGGATGCGCTCATTGAGGCGGGTGCGGCAGCGGAGACGCTCGATGAGGCGCACGAACTCATCGCAGCGGCAACCAGTGACGCCGGGGGCAGGCACTCCAGGTTCCTCCCCGCCGAAGAGCGTGAGGCAAGCTACACGGAGGCGCCGAGCGACCCACCCGCGGTCGAAGCGACACAGGGCGCGACCGTCACGATCACGGTGTCGGCAATCGGGCACGACGGTCGGCTCGCCGAGGAGTATGCGACGGCAGGTGTCGAGGGGCTGGCCGCGCTCGCGGACGCCGAGACGTGCGGCTTCGTCGTGGACCTCCGCGGCAACTGGGGTGGCAACGCGTTCCCGATGCTCGGGGCCGTGTCGCCGCTCTTCGATGCAGAGGTCGTCGCGGGATTCGTGGACCGGGACGGCAATCAGGGATGGACCACCGTGACGACAGCGAGCGCAACGTCAGACGATGGCTACGAGCTGCGCTACGCCTCCGATGCTGATATCGACACGAGTGTCTTCGCCGGCAAGCCGATCGCTGTCCTGCAGGACTTCTACACGGCTTCGGCCGCCGAGATGGTGCTCGCCGCGTTCGCCGGGCAGAGCAACGTCACGACCTTCGGTGAGAAGAGCAACGGCCTCGCGACCGGCGTCGAGGGCTTCATGCTCTCCGACGGATCTGAGATTCTGCTCACGACTGCCCGTTTCACGGATCGCACCGGCGCGGTCATGCCAGAGCCCATCCAGCCCGATGTGTCAGCGATCACGAGCGATGCTCCTGCGCTGGCTCACGACTGGCTTGCGGAGCAGTGCGCGGCGGCCTGATGCCAACGTGGGCGCGGCACTTCGTGCGGGGTTTTCGCGACCGTGATGGGTTTTGCGGAAGCGCGTGCTGGGTTTCGGTGACTGGTGATGGGTAAAAACCCATCACGCGTGCGAAAACCCCGCACGGTCGAGTCGACGGGCTACTCGGTGGTCGCCTTGCGGCTTGCTGCTGTCACGTGCCGCTCGCGTATCGCGAGGAACAGCGGCAGCGCGAAGGCGAACGCGACGCCGAAGCAGAGGATGTACACCCAGAGTCGCCGCATGCCCTGGCGGCGCCCCTCGACGATGATGAACACCGCGCCGACGGTCGCCGCCACGAGTACGTCGATGACGATCGACGTGACCGCCGGCCCGCTGCCGAAGTAATCGCCGATGAAGGCGCTGCCCTCCATGCCGGCGATGACGTTGAACGTCCACGTCACAGCCCCGCCGACGACGGCGAGCACGAGGTAGAAGATCGCGAGGGGAGTCCAGGTGGATGCGCGCATGCGGCAAGGGTCGCACGCCCGGCCCCGCGCATCCCAGGATCCCGGCGTTCGTCAGCTCTCGGCGACCTCACCCCAGTGGTCGGCGATCGTCTGCTTGGCTTGTTCTTCCGTGAGCAAGGCTGCGGCTTCTGGATTCAGGCCGAGCCGAGTCAGTTCGCGGAGGAGGTAGTAGGGGATGCCCGGGCGGGGCTTCGCGGGGATCTCTCGTGTCGGAGGCAGGCCGTCTTTCACGCAGATCCAGAACTGCTCCCCGGTGACCTCGAGCTGCTCGCGCAGGATCTTTGACCACATGCCTCTTGAGTAGTCGGTCCGATCGACAGGTTTTGAGATGCGCGTCCGTAGGACTCGACCGTCCGGGGTCGAGAGCTTGTACGTCCGGTGGTGATCGACGGGTCTACCGGTCGCCCCGCGCACCAAGGTCCAGCGTTCAGTTGTGCAGAAGGTGTCGTGATCGTCCCGTGTTGCCGTGGGGTATTTGCTCATGCCTCGCCGCGCAGCCACTCGGCGAGCTCCGCGTCGTTGGAGAGGAGCACCAGCTGAACGAGGCCCCACTCGCTTTGGTGATTGCTCGCGTGCGCGTAGTGGATCTCGTAGTCGTCCGCGTACTCCCGCAGTTCCACTGCGAGCTCGTCGATGGCAGACTCTGCGTCCCGGCCCTCGGCGACGAAGGGGCGCGCATCCATCGACGCGATCCATCGGTCGTCTTCCTGCCCAACGCGAAGTTCTGGGGCGACGGTTGCGGCGAAATACTCGCGCAGACGTGGCTGGCTGACGAGCGCCAACCGGTCTCCATCGCGGCCGAGACGCACGGTAGTACCACGTGATGCGCGGTCGTAGGCCTCCTTGAGGTGGGACCGGGCATCGGTGAACGTCGCGTAGTCCAGTGTTGTCATGAAGTCATGATGTGCTCGACCGAGGTGTACGTCAAGTACATGGTGTACACGCTGTGGAGAACGGGTCGGGCAACAGCACGCCAGGCGTACTTTCCCCCTGCATCCATGTGGTTTAGTCAGGCGAGCATGCGTTCAAGCAACGCGTCAGCGTCGGCGGGGATGACCCGAAAAGCTCTTCGTGATTCCAGGGTCGCGATGCCATGGACGCCCACCCAAGCACTCAACGCCTCGGTCTTGTCAGCGTTTGGATGCCGGGATCGATACAAGTCGATCCATCCGTCCAGGAGTGGCACGGTCTCCTGGCGGAGCTGCTGGCCAGAGTCTTCGAGAAGGTCGTGGTGTGTGATCAGGTCGAAGGCGTGCGGGCGTGAGCGCGCGAACGAAACGTAGGCCGCTGCGCTCGCATGCAGGTCGCCGTCCGTTGCGGTCAGTCGGTGGGTCAGATCACTCACAGCTGGCCAACACCTCTGATGCTCTCTTCATCTGGGCGTACAGCGTGCTCGGAGCTCCGATCTTCGCTGCACTCCTCGTCGCCTGGTCGAACGGCCACACGGCCCCCGGTTCGAGCTGGTGGGCCGCGCTCGTCAGCACGGTGCTCCACACTTCGTACGCCGTTGTGTTGCAGCGGGCGTATGCATCCGCCGATCTCAGCACCGTGTATCCGATCGCTCGCGGGATGTTCCGCGGTGTACACGCTCTGGGACTTCTTCGCCGTCGCGCGGCTTCACGTGGAACTGATTCCCTACATCGCAATGGCGAACTTGGCCCAGGCTGCGCTGCTGACCGTGGTGATGTGGGGTCGGCGTTCCGAGATGCCCTCGATGATCTCCGGCCGGTGGCGACAAGCTGCCCCCGTGGCTCTCCTCGTTCCGCTCAGCTATGGACTCGTCCTCGTGGCGATGCAACATGCATCGCCGAGCTTGGTCGCGACCACTCGGAACTTCAACATCGTCTTCGGCGTTCTCGCCGGGGTTGTGCTGCTGCGCGAGCGACCGACCCCGCGCGCGTGGGTCGGAGTGCTCGTCATCACGGCGGGTGCTCTCCTGGCGGCGGCGTGATCCCTCGACAAAAACGGGCGCCTGCTCCCGGATCCCCGCGAGGGGGTTCCGAGGGCAAGCGCCCGTTGCGGCGTGCGGCTGTGCTAGCTGCGGCGTTCCGCGTCCTGCAGCGTCGCGCCTTCGAACTCGTCCTGTTCGCGGTCGGACGTCGAGGCGGTTGAGCGCTGGATGCTCTCTTCCACTTCCTCGTCGGTCTCGTCCGAGAAGGCGACATCGCCGCGCGGGGCGTTGTAGAGCTTTTCGTTGAGGATGCCCTCGCGCTTGGCGACGATCATCGGCACGAGAGCCTGGCCTGCGACGTTGGTCGCGGTGCGGCCCATGTCGAGGATCGGGTCGATGGCGAGCAGGAGTCCGACGCCCTCGAGCGGGAGGCCGAGCGTTGACAGGGTCAGCGTGAGCATGACGGTCGCGCCCGTCGTACCGGCCGTGGCGGCCGAGCCGACGACGGAGACGATGACGATGAGGATGTACTGCATGATCGACAACTCGATGTTGAAGAACTGGGCGACGAAGATCGCGGAGATCGCCGGGTAGATCGCAGCGCAACCGTCCATCTTCGTGGTCGCGCCGAACGGCACGGCGAACGATGCGTACTCGCGGGGCACGCCGAGGTTGCGCTCGGTGACGCGCTGCGTGAGGGGGAGCGTGCCGATGGAGGAGCGGCTCACGAACGCGAGCTGCACCGCGGGCCACACGCCGGAGAAGAAGCGGCCGATCGAGAGGCCGTGCGCCTTCACGAGGATCGGGTAGACGACGAACAGCACGAGCGCGAGGCCGATGTAGATGGCGATCGCGAACCACGCGAGGCTGGTCAGCTTCTCCCAGCCGTAGTTGACGACGGCACTTGCGATGAGGCCGAGCGTGCCGAGCGGCGCGATGCGGATGATCCACCACAGCACCTTCTGGATGACCGCGAGGGCAGACGCCGTGAACTCGAGGAAGGGCTCGGCGCGCTTGCCGAGGCGCAGCGCCGCGATGCCGATGACCACGGCGATGACGATGACCTGGAGCACGTTGAACGCGATCGTCGAGTTCACGTCGCCGGTGTCGGCGTCGACGCGCGAGCGCACGCCCATGCCGAGGAAGTTCTGCGGGACGAGGCCCGTGAGGAAGTTCCACCACGTGCCGACCGAGGAAGGCTCGCCGGTCTCGAGCTGCGACTGGTCGACGCGGCTGCCTGGCTGGATGGTGACGCCGAGGACGATGCCGATCGTCACTGCGATGAGCGCGGTGATGCCGAACCACAGGAGCGTCTGCCCGGCGAGGCGTGCAGCGTTCGTCACGAGGCGCAGCTGGGCGATGCTCGAGATGACGGCGGTGAGGATGAGGGGGACAACTGCGGCCGTCAGGATCGTGACGTACGAGCTGCCGATGGTGGCGAGCGTCGCAGCGAGCCCGTTGGGGTTGCCCTCGGCGTCGTCGCCGAGGTTGCGGGCGACGAGTCCGAGCAACACGCCCAGGACGAGGGCGGCAAGGATCTGGAATCCGAACGACGTGAGGAGCTTGCGCGCGCGGCTTTTGGGGCGCGGCGTGACCTCGGCTTCGGTGGCTTCGGCGGCCACCTTGGAGGTGGGGGTGCCTGGTGTGTTGGCCGACATGGAAGATCTCCCGATGCGATTTCTCATTTCGCGGGATTTTCCGCGAACTGAGCGAGGCTACGCCTGACCCTGAGGTGTGTCACGGGTGTGACGGTTCATGACACGCAACAAATTGTGCGCCTTTGGATGTCACGAACCGTCAGGAGGGAATGACCAGGCGGCTGCAGGATCAACACCTCTGCCTCGCAAGTAATTAAACGATCTAGCGAAATTGCGAGGAACAGGCGTAGCCTCTGCTCGTTCGTCTCGTTCCCCGATCAAGACATTGGAGCATCATGGCTGAGTCAGCGCGTCGCCGTTGGGTTGGGTTGGTCTTCATCAGCGTCGCCGTGGCGCTCATCATCGTCGACTCGACGATCGTGAACGTGGCCGTGCCGTCGATCGTGACGGAGCTCGGCATCACGTCGACCGAGGTGCAGTGGGTCCAGGAGGCGTACACACTCGTCTTCGCGTCGCTGCTCCTCCTCTTCGGCAGCCTGGCGGACCGCGTCGGACGGCGTCGACTGATGCTCGTCGGCGTCGTGATCTTCGCGCTCGCATCAGTGGCGGCCGCGCTCACCCCGACGGGCGGGCTGCTGATCCTCGCTCGTCTCGTGCAGGGGGTCGGCGGGGCGATGATCCTCCCGACGACGCTCTCGCTCATCAACGCGACCTTCCGCGGGCGCGAACGCGGCATCGCCTTCGCCGTGTGGGGCTCGACGATCGGCGGCATGGCGGCAGTGGGCCCGCTCCTCGGCGGTTGGCTCACCACGGAGTTCTCGTGGCGCTGGGCGTTCGGCATCAACGTGCCGCTCGGCATCATCATCGTGATCGGCGTGCTCCTCTTCGTCAATGAGTCGCGTGAGCCCGCGCAGCAGCGCCTCGACCTCGTCGGCGCGGCCCTCTCGGTTGTCACGTTCGGTGCGCTCGTCTTCGGCCTCATCGAGGGACGCACCTACGGCTGGTGGGCGATCAACGAGACCTTCACGATCGGCTCGTTCGAGTGGCCCCTCCAGATCTCACCCGTGCCGGTGGCGTTCGCGATCGCGGCTCTCGCGCTCGTCGCGTTCATCGTGCGCGGCGTGACCAGGACCCGCAGAGGCGAGTCATCCCTGCTCGAGTTCTCCCTCTTCCGCATCTCCTCGTTCCGCAACGGCAACATCGCAGCGCTGGTCGTCGCCCTCGGCGAGTTCGGCATCATCCTGTCGCTCCCGCTGTGGTTGCAGTTCGTGCTCGGTTTCGACGCCCTGCAGACGGGGTTCGTGCTCCTCGCGCTGGCGGCTGGCTCGTTCGTCGCGAGTGGCTTCGCGGGGGCAAGCAGCGGCAAGGTCAGCCCAGTCATCATCGTGCGGGGCGGCATCCTCGCCGAGATCGTCGGCATCGCATGGGCAGGCTTCATCATCGCGCCGGACGCGCAGTGGGGGTGGCTCATCCCCGCCCTGTTCGTCTACGGCTTCGGCGTGGGCCTCGCGACCGCGCAGCTCACCGGGGTCGTGCTGCAGGATGTGCCCGTCCAGCTCTCCGGTCAGGGCTCAGGCACCCAGTCCACGTCCCGGCAGGTGGGCTCGGCGCTTGGCGTCGCGATCCTCGGCACGATCCTCTTCACGACCACCGGGGCGTCTCTCGGCGCGTCGCTCGACGACGCGCAAGTGCCCGCCGAGCAGCGTGACCAGGTCGTCTCGGCCGTCGTCGATTCCGCCGGGGGCGCGATCGCGGGTCTCGGGGAGAACCCCGCGACCGCCGCCTTCGCGGACGACGCGAAGGCGGCGCTCTCCGACGGCACCAGGGCCTCGGCGTTCACGGCGGCGGCGTTCCTGGCGCTCGGCCTCGCGGCGACGCTCAGGCTCGGTTCCGGGAAGCGCGAGGGAGCGGAAGCAGACGAAGGGGAAGCACCTGCCGCATCCAAGACCTCCGGGTAAATGCCCCTCCCCACGGGGTGCGTACACTGACGTTTCCTGCTTTCCGTCCAGCTTTGGGGTGCATCCATGGTCCGTCCCCGAGTCCCGATGCTCTCCGTGAAGAAGATCGCGCTCGCCGCGCTCGAACAGATCGACGCCACGGGCGACTTCTCCATCCCACTGCTCGCGGAACGTCTCGATGTGGGTGCTTCGTCCCTGTACCACCACGTCGAGGGGCGCGCAGGCATCATCGAGGCCGTCCGCCAGCACCTCGCCGCCGGGAACGCCGGGTTGCTCCTCCTCGATCCGGACACTGAGGAGGCAGACACCTCGCCAGGCGGCCTGGACCAGTCGGACTGGCGGGCCATGCTCCGACACTGGGCGAGAGCGTACGTCGCCGCGATGTCCGCGCACCCCCTCGCATTGCCGCTCATGGTGCGGGAAGCGGTCAGCGATGAGACAGCGCTCGGCATCTACGAGAGCGCCGCGCAGGTCTTCACCGCGGCGGGCTTCACGAGCGAGCAGACGATCGTCGTGATGACTCTCATCGAGAACCTCGGGATCGGGACCGCAGTCGACGAGGCCGCGCCAGTGGTTCCCTGGGCCGGGGACCCGTCACGACACGTCGCGCTGACGAAAGCGCTCGACTCCGTGACCCCGGGCACTCGCGGCATGCTCGCCTTCGAGTTCGGCCTCGACGCCATTGTCGACGCAATGGAGCGCCTGCTCGCGCAGAACATCGCCCAACAGCAAGCGGGCTGACCTCGCCTCGGGCCTACTCCGCCGTCACGTAGCTGAGGTCGTGGATGTGCCTCCCGGCTTTCGCGGCTTTCCGCTCGAAGACCGTGAGCGTCCGGCCGTCGAACCGAGGAGCCCACTCGCCCGGATGCTCGCTCGTGAACTCGGGCGCCGCATCCAGCACTTCCCGCATCTGGAAGGCGTAGTCCTCCCAGTCGGTCGCGAGCCGCATGCGACCACCGGAACGCAGCGCGTTGGCCGCGACTGCGCTGAAGCCTTCACGCACGAGGCGGCGCTTCGTGTGCTTCGCCTTGTGCCACGGGTCAGGGAAGAAGATCCACAGCTCCTCGACACTGCCGGCGGGCAGCATGTGCTCGAGCACCTCGACGGCGTTCGCCTCGACGAGACGAACATTCGAGAGCCCCGCGTCTTCGATCCGCCGCAGGGTCCGCGCGAGACCCGCGACGAAGACCTCGACGGCAAGGAAGTTCCACCCGGGATGCTCGGCGGCGGCAGCCACGACGGCCTCGCCCGTGCCAGAGCCGATCTCGACGACCAGCGGCGCATCCCGACCGAACAGCTCGGCGGGGTCGACCCTGAACGTCGGGTTCACCGAGAAATCCAGTTCAGCGCGCTCGACATCGACGAGGTACTTGGGCCCGAGCGTCTCCCACGACGTCTGCTGGCCATCGGTGAGGCGGCCGCTTCGCCGTGAGAACGAGAAGATCGGACGATGCGAGGGGTCCTGCGCCGGCTGGGTGGTTTCTGCGTCTGACACCCGACAAACCTAGGCGATGCGTCCGCTGATGCGGCAAACCGTGCCGAGGACGCACTGGTGTCCAAAAAAAGCGTCGCGGATGAGGGATGCTGGGTGGTGAAAGCCGTCATCCCGGGTCGGAGGTTCAGAATGCCGTATCGCAGCAAAGAAATGCTTGAGTCGTGGGCTCGTGAGTTCGAGAGCCTCGGCTACGTCGAACCCGGGGTCGTGCACGTGATCGTGCAGGACGGTGACGAAGGCCAGGACACGGGCCTCGTGCGCGTGCAGTTGACGCACGCGCCGACCGAGCTGTACCTGCAGCCCGGCACCCACGAGAGCCCCGACTGGTCGGTGACGATGGAGCCACGCGAGCACGTCCTGCATCTTCCCGCTGCGAGAGTGCACGCCCTGTCGCAGGAGCTGGCCGTCGTGTCAGCGCTCTGCACGTTCCTGCAGGCGAAGTCGATCGTGCTGCTCGCCGAGCTCCACTCGCACTCCGAGGCTCAGCAGAACGCTCGGGCGAACTCCTAACCCTCCAGCGTGCCGCCGGGGCCACTGCCCTGTTCGGTCCCGACCCCGAGGGCGTGCGTGAGCAGGTCTGCCATGCGCTGGAGCGTCTCCGAGTCGGCTTCCGCGGCCACGGCGGCTTTGAAGGCCCTGTCGAACTCGGTGAGGCGGTTCCACGGGGCCGACGAGAGATCCACGGTGACCGTGAGGAGGCTCGCGCGCCGATCGGTCGGATCGGTGTCGCGGTGGATCGCACCCCGCTCGAGAAGCCGATCGCAGAGCGTGGAGACGCCAGCTGAGGTGAGGCCGAGGTGCGTGCGAAGCGCGCTCGGCCTGGCGCCGGGGTTCTGCTCGAGGTAGGCCAGGGCGCGCGCGTCCATCTGGCCGATGCCGAGCGCGCGTCGTGACTCGTTCTGCGACACCTGTCTGGCCTCGGCGAAGGCGGTGAGCGCTGCACTCAGTTTCGAGGCAGGGCTCTGGCCGTCAGCTGAGGGGATGCTCGTCATGGCAGCGCTCCCCCTGATCTCTGTGGTGCCGCCCAGAGTACACGCCGGGCGTCAGGGCTCCCTAGCCTCGTTCGGTCACATCCCATTCGAGTGCCAGCAACGCGAGTTGCACGCGGTTGGTGAGGTGCAGCTTCGAGAAGAGGCTCGCCAGGTGGGTCTTCACGGTCGCCTGGCTGACGTAGAGGGCTGCAGCGATCTCGGCGTTGGTCATGCCCTGGGCCACGTACCTGGCGATCTCCCGCTCGCGGCCCGTGACGCTCGACAGCAACTCCTCGTTCTGCTCGGCGGCAGGGCCCCGCTGTCGCTCGCCGGCCCGGTCGCCCACTCGCGTGTTTGCCGTGGAGCCGATGGCGGCCGCGCGCACCAGCCGGTCGAGGGCACTCGGCGAGAACACTGCCTTCCCCAGCGCCGCGTCCAGCACGGCTCCGACGATGTCCTCCGGCGGGGCATCCTTGAGCAGGAACGAGACAGCGCCTGCCCGCAGCGCGTCCAACAGGAACTCCTCCGTGTCGAAGGCCGTGAGCATGACGACCCTGGCTCTGACTCCCTTGGCGGTGAGCTGCTGCACGGCGTCGATGCCGGAGAGGCCCGGCATGCGAACGTCCATGAGGATCACGTCAGGGTCGTACTCCTCGGCCAGCGTGAGGGCATCGTGGCCGTTCGTTCCCTCCCCGACGACGCGGATGCGCTCGGCCCCGTCGACCAGCAGGCGAAGTCCCATTCGAATGCCTGCCTCATCATCGACGATGAGCACGCTGATGCTGTTTTCGGTCACCACGGGAGGGTCACCTCCACGACGAAGTCGCCATGCGCTCTGGCCCCCGCCTCGAGCGAGCCGCCAACGAGGTGGATGCGTTCTCGTGCTCCGATGAGCCCGTATCCGGTTCCGAGGGCCGGAGCCGCGCTGCGCTGGAACGCGTTCGAGACCGTGACGGTCATGTCGGCGTCACCCCCCGCGAGTGCGACGCGCACGTCGGATTCTGGTGCGTGCTTGCCCGCATTCACGAACAGCTCGGAGAGCGTGCGGTGGAGGGCGCGGATCCGCTCGTCGGAGAGCCGTGAGAGGTCGCTCGGTCCGATGGTGAGCCACGAGACCAGCGGAGAGCGCTGTGTGGGGGCACCGTGGGCGAGGATCGACTCGAGCGCGTCGAGGTCGGGGAGGGGCGCATCGCCTCGACCGATCTCGCTCGGCTCGCGCATCCCCTGGAGCACCTCGCGCAGGCGGGTGTTGGCGCGGGCCGCCGATTCCCTCACCGTGGTAGCCGTCTCTCGCACGAGCTCGGGCGACAGGTCGCTGCGGTAGGCGAGTGCTCCGGCCTGCGTGGCGACGACGGCGAGGTCATGCGAGATGGAGTCGTGCATGTCTCGGGCGATCGCCGCACGCTCCTCGGCGCGTGCTCGCTCGAGGTCGGATGCTCGGCTCTGTGCAAGCGCTGCGCGCTCGCGCTCGGCGGATGCGGCCTGCGCGCGCAGCGACGTGATGAGCGCTGCACGCGTGCCCCGGGACCGACCGAAGAGCAACGCGATGATCGTCGAGAGGGCTACGACGATGATGTAGAAGATCGGCGCATCCATGGGGGCACGCCCCGTGATGCTCGACTCGAACCAGTCCCACAGGATGCCGCCGACGACAACGAGGGCGACGACGGACGCGTCCATCGGCAGGGAGCGGCGGGCGCCCAGTCGCATCACCGCGATGAGCCAGGCAGCGAACGCCAGCGTGCTGGTCATGCCGATCGCGACGATCCACAGGTTCCCGGCGCGCGAGCCGCGCACCGGGCCGATGGCGGCACATGCCGCGAGGCCGACGACCACGTTCACGATGAGGAACCCGTAGAAGGCACCGGACTCGGAGTCTGTGGCGGAATCGTCCAGGGTCACGGCCAGCGTGAGCGTGAAGACCAGACCGCCGGCAAGCAGCGAGCCGAGCGAGATCGCGACCGCACGCATCCATGGGCGCCACCGGCGATGCTCGTCGGGTGTCTCCGCTGAGCGGAGATCGCTTTCCGTCAATCGTCCGTCGGCGAGTCCGCCAGCGAGGGCCACCTCGTCCAGGAGGGGAGGGGCCTTCGGCAGCGGAACAGTCATGGGAGGAGTCTAGGAAGCCGCACCGACATCCAGATCGGCCGTTCGAATGAAGTCGGCGAGAGGCAGAACTCCACGTTCGACCGCGAGACCCGCTGCAGGGCGTTTCACGTGCCGCAGAAGGTCCGGTACGTGCCGAAGTCCGGCGGGGCGCCCACCGCGTACCGTTCGCGACCCGGTCGCTCCTCATAGGGCGCGGTCACCGCGCTCAGCAGGGCAGCGAGGGGCTCCAGATCGTCGTCAGCTGCCGCATCGAGCGCCTCCTCCACGAGATGGTTGCGGGGAATGTAGGCGGGATTGACCTGGTCCATCGCGGCTGCGTCCGGAGCCAGCGCGAGCCAGGCCTGTGCCCAGGTGCGCAAGGCGGGGGCCGACTCGCCGAAGGCATCAAGAGCTGGCGCTCGATTGCCGCGCGCGTAGGCACCGAGGGCTCGGAACGTCGAGGTGTAGTCGGCGCCACTCTCGTGCATCAGCCCCAGCAGCTGCGCCACGACGAGGTCCGCTGCCTCCGGGCCCACGTCTTCCGGAAGCCCGAGCTTCCCTCGCATCCCCTCCGTCCACGCGCGCTGGTAGGAAGGTCCGACCGACGACAGGGACTGTTCAGCGAGGGCCACGGCCTCGGCCTCGTCGTCGTGGAAGAGGGGGAGCAGCGCTTCCGCGAACCTCGCGAGGTTCCAGCCGGCGGCATGGGGCTGGTTGCGGAACGCGTAGCGGCCCTGCACGTCGATCGAGCTGAACACCGCGTCCGGGCTGAACGCATCCACGAACGCGCACGGCCCGTAGTCGATGGTCTCGCCCGAGATCGTCATGTTGTCGGTGTTCATGACCCCATGCACGAACCCCACGAGCATCCACTGCGCGACGAGCTCCGCCTGGGCCGCGACGACCCGTTCGAAGAACGCGAGGTACGGGTTCTCCTCATCGACGACCGAGGGATAGTGGCGGGCGATGGCGTGATCGGCGAGCCGGCGCAGCAGTTCGACATCGTCCGTGGCTCGAGCGAATTGGAACGAGCCGACACGCAGGTGGCTGCTCGCGACCCGGGTGAGGACGGCCCCAGGCAGCACGTCGTCGCGTTGGATCATCCGCCCCGTGGCGACGACACCGAGCGAGCGCGTGGTGGGGATCCCGAGTGCATGCATCGCCTCGCTGACGATGTACTCACGCAGCATGGGGCCGAGCGCCGCGCGTCCGTCGCCGCCCCGGGAGAAGGGAGTTCGCCCCGAGCCCTTGAGGTGGATGTCGCGGAGCTGCCCCCGCGCATCCGTCACCTCCCCGAGCAGGAGGGCCCGTCCGTCGCCGAGGCGCGGCGAGTACTGTCCGAACTGATGGCCCGCGTATGCCTGAGCGACCGGGGTTGACCCCTCCTGCACGGTCAGGCCGAGGAGCAGCGAGACGCCCGCATCCGAGCGCAGGAAGGCGGGGTCGAAGCCGAGCTGTGCCGCGAGGTCGTCGTTGAGCAGGACCAGCCGCGGGGCCGGCGCCGTCTCCGCCTCCCATGGCGAGGCGAGCTCCGGGAGGTCCCGCGCGAAGCCGTTCCGGAAGGTGACACTCGCGTGCGTGGTCGCAGTCATGCGCGCCACAGTAGGCGGGTTGCCGGGGCGTCGCGTGAGAGCGTCCGCTCTCGGAGTTCATACGCCATTCATTGAAAGCGGTCGTACGATCCAGCTCACACGCCCAGACCCCCGCCGCGGCATAGCAAGACTCCACCCCGGAGTCCTAGCGAACGCGATGCGAGGTCCGATTGCCGATTCCATTCACGGTCACCGATGACCGCAGGCGGAGCGGCGCGCTATGACGCCGTGGGAAGAGACGGGCGTGCAGCTCTTCGTGCTCAGGAACGCGCACCGGCAGCACTCGCTTTGGCCGCACTTCGCCGACTTCCCCGCCGACTGGGTGCCGGTCTTCGGCCCCGCATCCGCCGCCGACTGCCGCGCCTACCTCGACGGAGACCGACAGGAGCACGACCTCGACTCGTGACCGACTATTGGACTTCCTCGAACTCGAAGACACCGCCTGGCGCCGTTGCGAGGAGCTCCTGCCGGTAGGAGTCCGAAAAGAGCTCAGCATCGATGCCCAGGATGATCCGATTGAGTTCCACGTCCATCCGCACCGAGGTCAGCCCGTCGTCGTTGCTCGTCCAGAGCGAAGTCACCGCGAGGTCGGCCTTGCAGAGGGTCGCGTACGAGAAATCGACGAGCTTCGGTGCAAAGGATGCGCCTTCCGCTTCGATCGCGGCGGCGGCGGCTTCCACTTCCGGGGACTTTGCGCGCAGGGCCTGCCAAGCGGTTTCGGCGTCGTCTCCGCCTGCGGCGAAGCCGACCACAGAAACCCCCACCGTGCCGCGTGCGCCCTGGCCGGCCCCGACGTCGACATTGTCGAACCCGCCGACCTCGTCGGGGAGGAGGAACAGCAGCTCCTGCTCATGCGCCGAGATGCGGGTGTAGAGGTCCGGAGACGTCGTACCAGCAGGCAGGTCGATCCACTTCGCCTGCTGCGTCAGGCACTGCGTCATCTGCACCGGAACGGGCTGATGCGTCATCTCCTCAGATGTGAGGCCCTCCAGCGAGGCCGGCGACGGAGCCTCATCGGCACTGAGCTCGGGCGCGCTCGCGGCTGTCGGCGCAGCGGAGGCAGGCGGCGGGGAGCCCGCGGAATCGCTAGGCGCGCATCCGGCCATCAGCAGCACCGTCGCGCAGAGGAGCGAGACCGAGGGGATCGACACTGTGGCGAGGCGGCGATTCGTCATGCACCGACCTTACGAACGCGCCTGCCCGTATCCGGTCACAGAACGATACCGACGCCCATCCCGAGCATCACGATTCGGAATCGGCGCCTGGCGTCACGATAATCGGACGGTGATCATCGGGTCAGGGACGTTAGTGAACGTCGCGCTCATCCTCGTCGGCGGCCTGCTCGGCATTCTCCTCGGCGACCGGCTCAAGGAGCGGACCAAGACGACCGTCACGGCGGTCCTCGGTCTGTTCGTCATCGTGCTCGGCGGCATGAGCGTCATCGACATGGGCTCCGACGCGCTCGCGGAGGCCGCCGGTCCTTTTGCGATGATCGTCATCCTCCTGTCGCTCGTGTTCGGCGCGCTGCTCGGCTCGGGGCTGCGCATCGAGGACCGGCTCGAAGGTCTGGCAGTCTGGGTGCGCGGTCGACTCAAGTCCGAATCCGACGGTGACGGCCGCTTCGTCGACGGCATGGTGACCGCCACGCTCCTCTTCTGCGTCGGTCCCCTCGCGATCCTCGGCCCGATCTCCGACGGCCTTGGCCTTGGCGCTGACCAGCTCTACGTCAAGGCGGTGCTCGACGGCTTCGCGGCGATGGCCTTCGCCTCGACGTTCGGGAAGGGCGTGCTGTTCGCGGCAGTCCCGGTCGGGATCATCCAAGGCGTCTTCACTCTCGTCGGTTTTCTTGCAGGCGACGTCTTCAGCGACGCCCAGATCGACGGACTCTCGGCCGTTGGAGGGCTCATCCTGATCGCGCTCGGGGTGCGGCTCGTCCCGCTGCGAGCGATTCCGGTCGGCGATCTACTCCCGGCACTCGTCATAGCGCCGGTCGCGCTCGCGTTCGTGGGCTAGCGGCACAGTCGCTCTGCGCGGTCAGCCACGCTGTTCAAACCTCACTACCCCCGGGATGCTGTCGGCCGCGGTCGGCAGGGTGCCGCGCGCGAAATCGCCCCAGACGGCGCGCATCCGCTTGCCCTCGCGGTCGATCTCTGACCAGCTCGCGCCGCGCACGAGCGGAGCCCTGCCCCACGTCGCCTCGCTGCCGAACAGCAGCGGCAGGTCGATCATGTGGCACGAACCCCACACGTTGTGCGGTGCCTTCCAGCTCACGACGTAGGTGGATGCGCGGCCCCCAGCACGCACGTGTCGCTTCGTGAGTTTGGCTGCGTCCCGCCCGTACACGAGCCAGGTGAGCGCCCTGACAGCGAGCGACGTGAGCGGCTTCCCGATGACGGGTAGCTCGCTCAACCGCTTCGTCGCGGGGACGCGCGGCACGAACAGCTGCGCCTCTTCTGCCGCATAGCCGATGAGCAGGTCGATCGAGGGGGCGTTTGCGTCGCGCCCCGCGAGCACACCGGCGTCGTCGGGCAGCGGGGAGAGACCGTGCTGCGGGCTGAACGACATCGCGCCCTGCAGGCCGTAGTCGGACGCCGCCTTCTGTGCGGCGGCCTGCGCCCGAACGACGTCCGCAACGGGTGTCTCCGCAGTGATGGCCGTGGTCGCCTCGAGCATCTTGCTCTGCATCTCCTCGCGCCCGCCCTCGACGTTGAGCGGCGCGCTCTGGATGATCGCCCGCGCGAACAAGCTCGGCGCCTCCGGCAGCGCCAGGAGCTGCGCGATCGCGTGGGCGCCTGCCGACTGCCCGTAGGCCGTCACTTCGCGAGGGTTGCCGCCGAACGCAGCGATGTTGCGCTGCACCCAGCGGAACGCTTCGATGATGTCGAGCAACCCGAGGTTCGCTGGGCGCGCATCCGTGCCGCCGAGGAACCCGAATAGGCCCAGCCTGAACGTCACGTTGACTGCCACGACGCGCTGCTCCGCGACAAGCGGGGCGGGGTCCATGACGGCGGCGTCGCCGGCTGCCGAGACGTACGAGCCGCCGTGGATCCAAACCATGACGGGCAGCCGCTCGCCCGGGGCGATGTCGGCTGGCAGCGTGATCGAGAGGCGCTGGCAGTCCTCGTCGACCCCGAGCTCGCCGATGCCGCTGCCGAGTACCTCCTCGAGCACGGGCATAGGTGCCTGCGGGCAGGCTGGCGACCAGCTCGTCGCGGCGAACACGTCGGTCTCCGCGCGATCCGCGACGGGACGGGGCGCCTCGAACCTGCCGGTTTCTGCGTAGCGGATGCCCGTCGCGCGAGCGATCCGCTCGGCACCTGGCCAATCCTCCGTCCAGCCCGTGACAGGACCGCAGGGGGGAGAGAAGCTGGGGGAGGAGGTCATGCTCGAGTCTTTCATCCCGCTCAGCGACTTCTCCCGACGTTTTCTCCCGATGCAGGCTTGCGCTTGCCCGGGCGTGTCGCCTAGGCTCGACCCTTGGTGCGCCGGGGTTCCCCTCTGGCGCGACCGTGTTGGTGTGCATCCGCCATCGACGCAGACAAGAGATCTTGGGCGGGGCCTTCTGGTTCCCGCGGTATCTACGGAGGAAACAATGGCAGCAGTGTGCCAGGTGACCGGGGCGGTTCCCGGATTCGGTCACAACATCTCGCACTCGCACCGACGGACCAACCGTCGGTTCGACCCGAACATCCAGAAGAAGAAGTACTTCGTGCCTTCCCTGAAGCGCACGATCACGCTGACGCTTTCGGCCAAGGGCATCAAGGTCATCGACGCACGCGGCATCGAGTCCGTCGTCGCTGAGCTTCGTGCGAAGGGAGTCAAGTTCTAATGGCGAAGAAGAGCCAGGACGTACGTCCGATCATCAAGCTCCGCTCCACCGCTGGAACGGGCTACACCTACGTGACGAAGAAGAACCGTCGCAACACGCCTGACCGCCTCGTGCTCAAGAAGTACGACCCGGTCATCCGCAAGCACGTCGAATTCCGAGAGGAGCGCTAAACATGGCCAAGAAGAGCAAGATCGCCAAGAACGAGCAGCGCAAGGTCATTGTCGAGCGCTACGCGGAACGCCGCGCAGAGCTGAAGAAGGCTCTTGTCGACCCGAACGGCACCGACGAGTCGCGCGAGGCAGCTCGCGTCGGCCTGCAGAAGCTTCCCCGCAACGCTTCGCCGGTCCGCGTTCGCAACCGCGACAGCATCGACGGACGCCCCCGCGGCCACGTCTCGAAGTTCGGCATCTCGCGTGTCCGCTTCCGCGACATGGCTCACCGCGGTGAGCTTCCAGGAATCACGAAGTCGAGCTGGTAGCCACCAGCCTGCCAGCAATGGCGTGGTGCTTTCCCAAAACCCCCGAGCGTCTTCGCTCGGGGGTTTTGTGCGTTCGCTCCGCTGTCAGTTTCCGGATGGGTTGCACGCTTCGGGAGGGGTTGCACATCCAGCCATATCGTTTATCGTTATGCATATCGAGAAACGATATGGAGGCAGGTCATGGACGCACGACTGAACGCGGCCGGTACGGACCGCGAAGCGAAAGAGCTTGGATACCTCTGGCCGCTTGGCATCGTCGCCGCGGCGCTTGTCGTCTTGAAGCCGATCAAGAACGTCGTCGGCTACTTCGTCGATGGCCGCGTGCGAGTCAACGCGTCGTTCGAAAGCTCGTCCGTCTCGCTTGCCACTCCCGTCGGCGCCGACATTCCTCTTGATGGGGCATCGACAATCCTCGTCGTCGGCGACCTCATCCCCACGGGCGCGCTTGTGCTGCTGCTCATCGGGCAGATCATCGGCGCCGTGCTCAGCGTCGCGGCGGTGTGGGTGCTCCTCCTCTTCGCCAGGAACCTCGCGAAGGGCGACTTCTTCGGTCGCAAGAGCATCCGCCTCCTCGACTGGTCGTCAGGGCTCGTGGTCATGGCCCTTGCAGCGCCCGGCTTCTTCGAGCTGCTCGGCACGAACTGGACCATCGCGAAGCTCGGCTGGGACGGACCGGATGCACCGGAGCCCACGATCCTCGATCAGACGTGGACATTCCTGCTCATCCTCGTGATCCTGCTCGTCATCAACCTCATCATGCGCCGCGGTGCACGCCTGCAGTTCGATCAGGAGGGGCTCGTCTGATGGTGCCAGACCCGCTCGAGGAGCCGCACTACATCGTGTGCCACCTCGGCGAGATCATGGCGAGGCGCGGCATCACGCTCGTCGACCTGTCGGAGCGCGTCGGCATCAGTGTCGTCAACCTGTCAGTGCTGAAGAACAACCGCGCGAAGGCGGTGCGCTTCGAGACGCTCGCGAGGCTCTGCGCCGTGCTCGAGTGCAAGCCGGGCGAGCTGCTCGACTACCTGCCACCGCGTTAGTCGAAGGGCATGTGCTCATCGCACGACGATGGCGCCCGACTAGGCGGGGGCGTGATGCAGATGCGGGATGGCGTCCAGGAGCGCACGAGTATACGCGTGCTGCGGATGCTCGAAGATCTCCTCCGGGGTCCCCATCTCGACGACCTTGCCAGCTTTCATGACGTGGACTTCGTCGGCGATCATTCGCACTACGGCGAGGTCGTGGCTGATGAAGAGGTAGCTAACCCCGAGGTCTCGCTTGAGGTCGGCCAGTAGGTCGAGTACCTGAGCCTGTACGAGCACATCCAGTGCGGATACCGCTTCGTCGAGCACGATGATCTCGGGATTCAAAAGGAGCGCGCGGGCGATGGCGACGCGCTGGTTCTGGCCCCCGGAGAGTTCGTGTGGATGTTTGATGAGGGCGTCCGAGGGGAGGGCCACTTTGTCCAGGGCTTCGAGAAGCATGCGGCTCCGTTCGGCGGCGCTCCCAATTCGGTGGATAGCGAGGGGCTCTTCGAGGGCCTTGGCGATGGTCATCCTCGGGTCAAGCGACGCGAACGGATTTTGAAAGACAGGTTGGATTCGGCGGCGAAGAGCAAGCTTCTGAGCGCGCGAGCGGAGACGCGTAGCGTCGGCGCCATCGAGCAGGATCTCGCCGGAGGTCGGCTTCTCGAGGCCGAGGGCCATTGCCGCTGTTGTAGATTTTCCTGAACCTGACTCGCCGACGATCCCGAGCGTCTCACCGCGCCGGAGCCTGAAGCTGACACCGTCGACGGCTGCGAACGCCCCGCCCTTTCCCGCGTACTCCTTGCGCAGGTTTCGCGCTTCGAGCACAACATCTGCCTGTGTAGGTGTTGCGGTGTCTCGGCGGGGAGTCACGGCGAGGCTCGGCTCAGCGGCCAGCAGTCGTCTCGTGTACTCGTGCTGTGGTCGGTCGATGATGTCTCGCGCGCTTCCTTGCTCGACGCAGACTCCCCGGTGCATCACGAGGATCCGGTCGGCTCGCTCGGCTGCCATGGCTAGGTCGTGTGTGATGAGGATTACGGAGGTGCCGGTCTCTCTTGTGGATTGCGCGATCTGATCGAGGATCGTCCGCTGCACGGTGACGTCGAGAGCCGAAGTCGGCTCGTCGGCGATGAGAAGCGAGGGGCGGCAGGCCAGTGCCATTGCGATCAGCACGCGCTGCTTCATTCCGCCGGAGAACTGATGTGGGTACTGTTCCGACCGGCGTTCGACGTCGGTGATCCCGACTGAGCGCATGAGCTTCTGGGCTTCAATGTGGGCTTCAGCGCCGGCGGCGTGGCCGTGGATGCGGAGGGTCTCCGCTATCTGCTTGCCGACTCGCATGACGGGGTTCAGTCCGGTCATGGGGTCTTGAGGCACGTATCCGATGCGACCGCCTCGGACGCTGCGCATCTGCTTTTCCGTGAATGTGTCAAGGTGTTCGCCTTCGAAGTCGATGCGCTCTGCCGTGACTCTCGCCGTGGATGGGAGAAGGCGGTTGATGGCGGATGCGGTAGTGGACTTTCCCGAGCCCGATTCGCCGACGATCGCGATCATTTCCCCGCGGGCGATGTCGAGGTCTATTCCGTGAACCACCTCACGAATCTGGTCTCCGATTCGGAACCCGACCCGCAAGCCGCGGACGGAAAGAACGGGTGATGCAGTCATGGATGCTCCTCCTTGAACATTCTCGCCAGCCGGTCGACGTTGAGGCTTTTGCGATGCGTGTATACATGTATACACTGTGTTCCGCATCATCCAGCGATTCAAGGGAGAATCATGGTTTCACGCCCCCGATCGATTCGGCGCCTCCTCGCAAGCGTCGCCTTGGCGGCCACGGCAGGACTCGTCGTCAGCGGCTGTGCCGGGAGTGGTTCGTCGCTCAAGCAGGACGATTCCACTGCGACGTTCGTCGTCGGCCAGACAGCCCCCATCGACTACCTGAACCCCCACGGGTTCAACCAGTCGAAGATGTCCTGGAACCGGGCGCTCTACGACGCCCTCACGATTGTCGATCCGGACCCGCAACCGAACCTCGCCGAATCCTGGCAGGTGAACGAGGACTTCAGCGACTACACGCTCACGCTCGCGGAGGGCGTCACGTTCCACGACGGTTCGCCCCTGACCGCCGATATCGTCGTGGAAAACCTCATCTGGGCGGCCGATCCTGCGAATCTCGTCAACGGCGGGGCGCTCCTCGCCACTGCGGATGTGACGGCACCAGACGCACTCACAGTGAGGATGTCCTTCCCCGGCCCCGCACCCCAGCTCCTTTCGACGCTAGCCATCGTGCCCATCATGGACCTCTCCCGCGACATCAACGTCGACCCCAATGGCACGGGTCCCTACAAGCTTGAAAAGTTCATCCCGAACTCAGTCATGACGATGACGCGAAACGACAGCTACTGGAACGAAGAGCGACAGCCGAAGGTGGGAACCTACGAGGTTCGCGTCTTCAGTGACAATGCCAGTGCGACGGCGTCGCTCGCGAGCGGCCAGGTCGACGTCTTCGCGTTCCCTCCGTTCAACCAGCTCTCGCCCCTCGAGGCGCAGGGAAACGCCGTCTCGACGCAGCCAGCACCAGGGAACTTCATGATCCGTGTCAACACGGCCTTCGAGCCACTCAAGGATGAACGTGTCCGGAAGGCGCTCAGCCTGGCGGTCGACCGGTCGACGTTCGCGCAGCTCACCGGCACGGACCTCATCGTGCCTACGTGCAACATCTACCCCGAAGCCTCTGAGGCGTATCTCCCTGACGTCGATGCTTCGTGTGAGCAGGATCTCGACAAGGCGAAGGCGCTGCTCGAAGAGGCGGGCTACGGTGACGGCCTGGAGCTCTCGATCGACATCAACTCTGCACGTTGGCCTGAACTCTCGGCGTACGCGCCGGTACTCCAGGAGTCGCTCGCCACGATTGGTGTCTCGCTGGTCCTCAACGAAATCACTCCGACGCTGGCGCAGCAGCGCATCCTCGACAGCGACTATGAGCTGGCCGTCGACTGGTATCCGTGGGGCAACCTCGACCCGGCGCTGCTGTTCGTAACCCGCACGTTCACCCCGGGTCTCACGCTCGAGAACTTCGAGTCCCCCGCCTACACGGAACTCGTGGAGGCGGCACAGATCGAGCCGGATCCGGCGAAGCGGGCAATCCTCTACCAGGAGCTCAACCAGTACATGATCGACGCGAGCTTCGTGATCCCGATGGCCTCCCGCCCCTACACCTACGTGACAGGGAAGGACGTGGCCTCGTTCGAGTTCGATCCGTTCGGAATGGTCATTCCCACGTCCTTGTCCTTCGAAGACTGATCAGAAAGGGGGATCAATCGTGCTGAAAGTGCTCCTGTCGCGAGCCGGCCAGTCACTCCTGGCGCTCGCCCTGTCGAGTATCGCGATCTTCGCGCTGCTGCGACTCATCCCGGGTGATCCGGCGAGCGTGATTGCTGGTGCAGAGGCTTCGCCTGAGGTCATCGAACAGATCAGGGAGGAGCGCGGGTTCAACGAGCCCGTTGTCGTCCAGTACTTCCTGTGGCTGGGACGAGTGCTGCAAGGAGATTTTGGCGACTCCTACACGGCACGCCAGCCGGTTGCCGATCTCATCATGCCGACCCTCATGCCGAGCCTCCTGCTTCTCCTCGGCGGCGTGGTCATCGCAATCGTCGTCGCGTTCGGTATCGGCGTCGGTGCGTCGGTAACGCAGAACCGGTCCGTGGATGCGGTTCTCATGAGCGTCGCAGCGTTCCTGTACGGGGCGCCCGTCTTCTGGATCGGCCTCCTGCTGATCCTCGTCTTCTCTGTGACGCTCGGTTGGCTCCCCGCTGGCGGGTACGTCGACCCGGCGGTCAGCCTGCAGGAGTCCGTGAGGTCGCTGCTCCTGCCGTGGATAGTCCTCGGGCTGGCGATGGGTGCAGGCCTCTCGAGGTTCGTCCGCTCGGCGTTCCTCGATGTCTTCGAGTCGGACTACATTCGCGTCGCTCGATCGAAGGGCGCCTCTCCATGGCGCATCCTTTACGTTCATGCCACTCGCAACGCGCTCGTGCCAGTCGTGACCGTCTTCGGGATCGCGTTTGCCGGTCTCCTCGGCGGTGCAGTTGTGATCGAGCAGGTGTTCACCTGGCCCGGTCTTGGGACCTTGATGCTGAACTCCGTCAACGGGCGGGACTACCCGACGGTGCAGGCCATCATGCTGATCTACGTCTTCGTGTTCATCGCCGTCAACTTCCTGACGGACCTGAGCTACTCCTTGATCGACCCGAGAATCCGAGTGAGCGGAGCGCGCTGATGAGCTCGACCGAATCCATTGCAACGAACGCGGTCCTGAAGGAGAGCGAGCGCCAGCAAGCGTCTCGCCGCCCACTTCGCGACGTGCTGAGGGCGCTGCTGATGCAGCCTGCCGGCGCGATTGGCAGCGCGATCATCGTCATCTTCGTTGCGCTCGCGGTGTTCGCGCCGCTCATCGTTCCCTACAGTCCGCTCGCGACTGACACCGCGAATGTACTGACACCACCCAGTGCGGCGCACTGGCTGGGCACCGACGAGATCGGGCGCGACGTACTGAGTCGCCTGATCGCCGCAACCGGGCCAGCACTGCTCGTCGGGACGGTTGCCGTGCTCATGGCGAGCGTCGTGGGTATTTCCCTCGGCGTGGTCGCCGGGTACTACCGGGGTGTTGCCGAGTCGGTGATCATGCGGATCTGCGACGTGATCTTCGCCTTCCCCGCAATCCTGATCGGTATCTTCGCGGTGGTTGTCCTCGGTCCAGGGATTGTCCCGGTCGCCATGGCTGTCGGTATTGGCTCGATGCCCATGTTCGCCCGGCTCGCCCGGGCTGAGGTCCTCAAGGAGATGAACCGCGACTATGTGAAGGCCGCGCGAGGCATGGGCGCCACGGATCTCTTCATCGTCGTGCGTCACGTCCTCCCCAACATCTCGACGACGATGCTCGTACAGGCCGCCGCAGCAATTTCTGCCGCGATCGTGTTGGCCGCTGCGCTTGACTTCCTCGGCCTCGGTACACAGCCGCCGAATCCGTCTTGGGGAAGCATGTTGCAGACGAGTCGAAGCTACATGGCGGTGGCTCCCGTGTTCGCGATCAGTCCCGGTCTGATGATCACGATCCTTGTCCTCGGCATCAACATCTTCGCGGCCGGCTTCACGAATGCTCTCGATCCGAGGCTTCGCACGAAGCTCCTCAGCGTGAGGAGGGCGGCGACGCTCGGGATGCTCTTCGGTGGCTTCGGTGCGAAGGTCGCGTCGGCTGAGCAGGAGGCCGCTGACCCGGTTGGAGGCACGAAATGACGGCTCCATTCGAGCATCTGACGCACGCCAAGGCCGCGGAGGCTGCAGCGCTCGTGCGGACGGGCGAGACGTTCTCGCTCGACTTGCCCCTGGATGCGGAGCCGCTTGTCGGGCCGCCACACGGGAGGCCGGGTCTCGTTCACAAGGCGCGCATGCACAACGAGGTCCGTCCGAGGGGTGAGGACGGGTACGTCGTGGTCAACGACGATGTCATCGAGCTCGCCATGCAGGGTACTTCGCACTGGGATGCCCTGGCCCACTGGGGAGGAATCGAGTCGGGCGACGACGCAGTCTTCTACGGGGGTGTCGACATGACTGAGACCTTCCCCGAGTTCGGCGCGAAGACGCTGGGCATTGGGCTGCTCGGTGGTGCGATCGTGACGCGCGGCGTGCTCGTCGATGTCGTGGCCCACGTGCACGGTGGGGAGGCGAGCTACCTTGCGGACGAGGTGGTCATCGACCGTACGCTCGTCGAGGAGATACTCGAGGCCCAAGGGGTCACTCTCCGTGGTGGCGATGCGCTCTGCTTCAGGACGGGTTTCCATGCGCGGGTGGCCGAACGAGGTTTCGATGTGAGAGCGCAAGGGGGTCCGGTTGCTCCCGGTCTGGCGTTGGACGTGCTCGATCTCGTCGGTCCGGCGGGCGTATTCGCGTTGATCAGCGACAACCCCTCGGTCGAGCCCCTGCCCATGACGACCGGTCGCTTCCACACGATTGCTCTCAAGCATTGGGGCATCCACCTGGGCGAGCTGTGGTGCCTTGACGAGCTCGCGCGCTCGGTTCGGCAGGATGCGCGCGTCGAGTTCATGCTCGTCTCGTCGCCGCTATCGGTGGCACGGGCGTTCGGCTCACCGGCCAACGCGGTCGCCATCCGCTGATTCGGTTACGGCGCCTCAGCTCTCACCTTCGGGGAAGAGCCGGAGCAGGAGCTTGTCCTGAGCGTGTTGAAGGTGACGTGTCGTGGTCTTCGTGATCGCGTCTTGGTTGCCGCTCTGGACGGCTGCAAGAATCGCCGCATGCTCTTCCGCGATGTTCGCGGCGCTCAGGAGCTGATGTGACTGAACCTGGGCCATGCAGAGGTGCGCTTCGCCGAGGAGCAGGTTGTGGATGCGCACTAGGCGCGGGCTGTTCGTGAGTGCGATCAGTGTCCTGTGGAACTTGATGTCGGCTTCGATGACGCCCACGGCATCTCTTGCGGCTGAGGCGGCGAGCAGCTCAGCGTTGTGGAACTCCGGCTGGGAAAGTACAGGATCTGCGCCGCCGAGGAGGCGGTGGGCGTGCGACTCGATTGCGCTACGGGTGGCGTAGAGGTCGATGATGTCGCTCTTCGTCAAGCGCGGGATCGTGGGACCAGCCCTCCGGGAGGCGCGTTCGAGGAGGCCATCGGAGATGAGCCGTTCGATGGCCGCTTTCGCGGTTGGGCGAGCCACTTTGTAGGCATCCGAGACGCGCAGCTCCGTCAGCTGTGTGCCGGGCGCCTCTCCCTGGAGGATCCTCGAGCGCAGGTCGTCGTAGAGAGCGTCGACAACAGATGGCGTGTTGAGCGTTGGCATGGTGCGGTGGCTTTCCTTGGTGTATACATGTAGATCAAGACTTCATCAATGGCGTGGTCTTCATGATTCCATAAGTCGTGACCTCTGCGCCGAGAGCACCTGGAGGTATGTCCATGGCAGTAGTCCAGAAGAACCCAGCGGAGACGACGGTCACGTTTATCGGTCTTGGTGTGATGGGGCGCCCGATGGCGGTCAACCTCCACCTGGCGGGATTCAACGTCGTCGCCCACACTCGTTCCTCAGCGTCGAGGGAACGTGGTCGTGACGCTGGACTCACCGTAGTCGAGTCCGTCGGAGAGCTTCCTTCGACTCCGGACATCGTCATCACGATGCTCCCAGACGCGCCAGATGTCCGAGCAGTGCTGACGGAGTACGCCCCGCGAGTAGAAACGTCGAGCGTCTTCGTAGATATGAGCACCATCGCGCCGGGCGCCGCGCGGGACCTCGGAGCCGAGCTCGTCAACCGCGGCCACCGCGTGCTCGACGCACCGGTCAGCGGCGGGGAGGCAGGTGCCATAGAAGGCGCCCTCTCGATCATGATCGGGGGCGACGCGGAAGTCGTCGACGAGGTCTACGGGGCTCTCGAAGCGCTTGGCACGACGATCGTGCACGTCGGCCCCAGTGGGGCAGGCCAAGTCGTCAAGGCAGCCAACCAGCTCATCGTGGCCGCGAACATCCAAGCTCTCGCGGAGGCACTCACGCTGATCGAGGCCCAAGGCGTCAAGGCAGGCTCAGCCCTCGACGTGCTTGCAGGCGGGCTCGCCGGGAGTACAGTGCTGCAGCGCAAGCGCGCGGCGCTCGAGAACCGCGACTACACGCCGGGTTTCAGGCTCGAGCTGCATCAGAAGGACCTCGGGATCGTCGCGGATGCCGCTCGCGAGGTCGGAGTGCCGCTTCCGAGCGGCGCCGTCGTCAGTCAGCTCGTTCGCGCACTGGTAGCCCGCGGTGATGGAGCCCTCGACCACTCCGCACTCTTCAAACTCCAGCAGGAGCTTTCCGGACGGAGCAACGCATGACTCAGACGATGCCATTGACCAGCGAGACCTCGACGCTCTGGTGGAAGCGGCCCTTCCGGATGCTGCAGACGAACCTGCGCGAGATCGATGGTGGGATGGATGTCGAGCGAGCGCTCGACGACATTCAAGCCCACGGCGCCAACGCCTGGCTCGTGAACGGTGGCGGCATCCTCAGCTTCTACCCATCAGATCTCGAGTTCCAGACTCGGAACCCGCACCTGAGAGAGCGTGAGAGCGGCGACCTGCTCGGCGATGCGCTCGTGGCGGCACGACGTCGTGGGGTTCGTGTACTGGCCCGCATGGACTTCTCGAAGGTCGCAGCAGACATCGCGGCACGGCACCCCGACTGGCTCTTCTCGGCTGCGGATGGTCGCCGGCAGGAGTACCAGGGGCAGGTCAGCGTCTGCCCTTCTGGTCCCTACTACCAGGAGAAGGTCTTCGAGATCCTCACCGAGCTCTGCACGCGCTATCCGGTCGACGGCTTCTTCTTCAATTGGATGTCTTTCAACGAGATGGATTACTCCTACCGGGACTGGGGTGCATGCCAGTGCGGGGCATGCCAAGACCGCTTCGCGGAATTCTCTGGCGGGCTCGCGCTGCCGAAGTCAAGCGACGACGCGAGTCACGCGACATGGAAGCGTTACGCGGCATGGACGCTCGACGACCTGACGGCGCGCTTCCGGGCACACATCGCCTCGCTCCTTCCCGAGGCGGCGCTCATCCTGGGGGAACGTGCTGACGTGCTCTTCCATGAGGCCAACGCGAAGGTGGGACGCGACTTCTGGCCCTTCACCACGGAGCAGTCCGTGAGCGTTTCGAAGTCGCGCCGTCCTGAGGTGCCTGTGCTGGTGAACTCCGCCGTCTTCCTCGACATGCCATATCGCTACGCGCCGATCCAGGACGAGCACTTCTCGATGTACTTCGTGCAGACGATCGCACGCGGCGGCATTCCGTCGACGTACACGATGGGTCCGCCCGCTGATGCGCCATTCGCTGACCTTCCCGCCGGCGGCGTCATCACGAGATTCCATCGCGACAACGAGGACTCGTACGCGGACCTGGTCCCTGCTGCCAAGGTGCTTGTCGTCTTCGACGATGACGGAGGGCACGCGAGCGTCTTCGCTGAGACGACCGACCTGGAGCTGAGGGGGATCTATGAGGTCCTCCAGCGTGATCACCTTCCCTTCGATGTCGGCGGAGCGAAAGACCTCGCACTGCACGCCGCCGCCGACCGCGAGGTCCCGTACTCGGTGATCGTTCTTGCCGACGTCGGCAGCCTCTCGGACGAGGCCGCATCAGCGCTCGACAGCTGGGTGGAGCGTGGAGGGCGACTGATCTGCACGGGTTCGAGTGGAATCGACGGCACGAAGGTGCAATTGGCCACGTCGCCAGCTATCCGCAGGACTGCTCACCACACAGATCCTGAGACGCTCAAGAACACCTACATCGCGGATGCGACGCCCGGCGTCGGTGACGGCTACAACCGGCGTTCTTCAGTCTGGGGCGCCTATCACTACCTCGACATCAAGCCAGGGACTGATGAGCGCCACACACTCCTCGCTCAAGTTCCTTTCGGCCCGCCCGAGAAGTGCTACGGCACCCGTCCGACGCAGTACCCGGGGATAGCCATCCGCTCTGCTGGAGCAGGCGCGCACGCGGTGGTTCCGTGGCTTCCGGGCTCCACCTACCGTCATCTCGGCACCCCGGAGTCCGGCCGGCTGCTCGCCGGTCTGGTTCGCGAGCTCCTCGGCAGCGACAGCGAATTGGACGCCGACCTCCCCGAGCAGGTCGAGGTCACTCTCCAGCGGAGCCCGCGTGGGCTGCTCATTCACGTCATGAACTTCTCCGGAGTGCAGCTCAACTCGATCGGGAAGCCAGTGCCGGTCAGGGGAGGCAAGCTGAGGCTGCGCGGCCAAGGGTTCGCGGACGCGAGGGCTCTCGTCGCAGGGAGCGCGCTCGAGGTCGTGAAGATCGACGGCGGTGTGAGTATCTCGCTTCCCGAGCTGGGGCTCTTCGAAGTTGTCGAGGTTGACGCGGATGGTTGAGGCGAGGGTCAAAGTCGTCGTCGTCCCAGACAAGTTCAAGGGCACTCTCACCGCCTCGGAAGCGGCAGACGCAATCGCGCTCGGCATTCTTGACGTCGTGCCCGAGGCCATCGTGACGAAGCTGCCATTCGCCGACGGTGGCGAGGGGACTGTCGACGCGGCACTGGCCGCAGGGGGAAAAGAGCGGCGGAACCGAGTCTCGGGGCCCCTGGGCTCCCTGGTGGATGCCCGCTGGGCTCTCCTGGGGGACACGGCGGTCGTGGAGATGGCGCAGGCCAGTGGCCTCTCGCTGCTCGACCCGAGCCCCACGACAGCCCTTGACGCGCACACGGAGGGCACGGGAGAGCTCATCCTCCACGCTGTCGAGGCTGGCGCGACCCGCGTGGTGCTCGGCGTCGGCGGCTCGGCCTCGACGGATGCGGGTGTCGGCGCCCTGCGTGCGCTCGGGGTCGAGTTCTTCGACAGGAGCGGCGAGAGTGTCACCGGTGGCGGCAGGGATTTGAGCAGAATCGTGGAGATCGACGCCAGTGCTGCGAAAGCGCGACTCGACGGCATCGAGATCACCCTCTGTTCGGATGTCGCGAACCCCTTCGCGGGCCCAGCGGGTGCCGCTCATGTCTTCGGGAGACAGAAGGGGGCCGACGATGCAGCACTTGCGCTCCTGGATGACGGACTCCTGTCATTCGCGCAGACCGTGAAAGCAGCAACGGGAACTGATCTGTCCACCGCAGTCTGGGGTGGTTCAGGGGGTGGGATTGCGGGAGGCTTGTGGGCGTTGCTCGGCGCCAGGACTGGCGACGGGGTGGAGATCATGGCCGAAGTGCTGAGGCTCGACAGCTACCTGCGGGGTGCTGACCTCGTCGTGGTCGGTGAAGGTTCGCTCGACCGTCAATCGCTGCTGGGGAAGACCCCCGTCGGTGTCGCTCGGCGCGCTGGACTCGCGGGCGTGCCCTGTGTCGCTGTTGCCGGAGTGATCGACTGCTCTCTCTCTGAGCTCGTCGCGCACGGTATCAGCGCGGCCTTCTCGTCATCGGACGCTGCACCACACCCCTCTGCATCGTTCGCGGAACCCGGGCGTTGGGTCCGGGCCGCAGCAGGTGCGGCAATGGCGAGCTTCGAGCGAGACGGAGAGCGCTCTTCCGCGGCTGCGGCGACCTGAAACCGCGACACCCGACCTCAGATCCGAACTCAACTGTCAAAGGAGACACGATGAGGAACAGAAGTTTCACCGAGGCCTCGCCTGGTCCCGGCTTCACAAGACGGCAGCTCCTGCGTGGCGTGGGCCTCGTTGGGCTCGGTGCCCTGGTCGCACCGTCCCTCACCGGCTGCGCGCCGGGGAGGGAAGCTGACGGCGTCATCCAGTTCGCGACTTCGAACGACGGCGTCACCGCGGAATACATGAAGGCCGCAGCCGCCGCGTTCGAAGAGCAGAACCCGGGCGTGCGCATCGAGTTCAGCTTCACGCCGCAAGGCGCCATCGATGCCTGGCTGGTTGCCCGCACTGCGGCCGGTCAGGCGCCGGACATCGTCGAGCTCGGTGTCTCGGCCGTAAGCCGGTATTCGCGCAACGGGACGGCCGTCGATATCGCGCCATACGTCGGTGCAGGCATGGCATCCGCATTGCGACCTGTCGTTGCAGCGCTCGTCGCGCGAGACGGAGCTATCTACGGGGTGCCGAAGGAAACTCTTTGCTCGACCACGTACTTCCATCGGGACATCGTGGAGCAGATCGGGGCCCGTGTCCCGGAGTCTGCCGAAGACGGGTGGACTTGGGACGAGTTCCGGGAGATGTGCGTCGAGGCGCAGAAGATCACTGGGGCATACGGAACCTCCTACGGCTACATCAACGCGAATTCGGGCAATCGCTGGCTTCCCGCCTTGTATCAGCGGGGCGGGTCGCTCTTCGACGCAGACAACAAGCCGTCGATGACAAGTCCTGAGGCGCTCGAGGCTCTCGAATGGACCAGGTCGTTCTACGCCGACGGCCTCATCTCCTCGACCAACACCATCAAGGCCTCTCAGACGGATACCGCATCCACGCTCTTCACGACGAAGCAGGTCGGATTCATGGTGCATGAGAGCCAAGGATCGGTGCTGCAGAAGTCCCTCGACGAAGACGAGTGGGGAATGACCTACCTCTTCACAGACCGGCAGCCGGCCACGAACCTCTCCGGATCGGTGAATGTCGTGACCTCCAGCTCCCCTCAGCCGGAAATCGCCGCGCGGTTCCTCGAGTTCTACTCCCAGTCCGACTTGGCAGTCGACGCCTGCAGGGACCGCGGCTCGATCTCGCCACTGAAATCGGTCTCAGCTGCGACGGTGGGCTACGAATATCGGCCAGATGACGTCGTGACGATCGAAGATCAGCTGTCCAGCGTTCCGGAGGCCGTCGGAGTCGACATGGCCACGAGGGATTACCAAACCGTGCGAGAAGTTCTCGGAGACTCCCTCGATCTCATGTTCATCGGATCGCAATCGGCTCAAGAGACCGCAGAGATGATCAACAGGGGGCTCGCCAATGCCTGATATCGAACTCGCCGCCTTGCAGACCAATACGAGGACCGTGCCGAGAGGCAGGCGGAGTGGGAGGGTCGGCGGGCAGACGCGCGTCGTCCCATATGTGTTCCTGCTCCCGAGTGCAATCGTCTTCGCCCTGTTCGGGCTCCTCCCCATCGTCGCGGCCATCGTCTTCAGCACGCTCAGCGGCTCAGTCACCATCTCGCCTGAGTTCGTCGGCGGAGACAACTACGCACGTCTGGTCTCTGACCCGCTGTTCTGGGAGTCGTTGCGCAATACCGCGATCTTCACCGTTGGGACAGTTCCGGTCGCGATGCTCGGCGGACTCGGGCTCGCGCTGCTCTTGAACCGTCCGCTGCCGGGACGCGGCATCTTCCGGACCCTTCTCTTCGCGCCAATGGTCGCATCCGGTGTCGGAGTGGCAGTCATCATGGCGTGGATCTTCAACGCCGACTACGGTGTCATCAACAACGGCCTCGCTGCCCTCGGCGGAGAACGGGTGCCGTGGCTCACCTCGACCGGGTGGGCGATGCCGACAGTTATCCTCGCCGTGCTCTGGAGCCGGATCGGCTTCTGCATGGTGCTCTACCTCGCAGCGCTGCAATCCGTGCCGGTTTCGCTCATGGAAGCGGCATCGCTCGACGGAGCATCCGCGTTCCAGCGCCTCAGGCTTGTCACCGTTCCGCTCCTTGCGCCGACCACGCTGTTTCTCCTGGTTGTGAACGTCGTGTTCTCACTTCAGGTCTTCGACCTCATCTTCGTGCTCACCGGAGGAGGGCCCGGGTTCGCGACGACCGTGCTCATCCAGTTCGTCTACCGCTCTGCCTTCGCCCAAGGAGACATGGGCTACGCCAGCGCCGCCGGGGTCATCCTCGCCATCATCCTCGTGGTCTTCACCCTGTTCCGACTGCGAGCAAGCCGTTCGAGTGAGGAAAACCTATGACCGCTCTGCAAGATCCACCGATCTCAGATTCGACTCGGACCCCTCAGAGACGCGTCGAGAAGCCTGCGCCCGTGAGGCGACGTCCGCAGCGCAAGCTCGCGTCCAAGGGCTTCGTCGTCGCGCTCCTTGTACTCATCACGCTCACGATGATGTTCCCGTTCTACTGGATGCTCGTCACAGCGCTGACGCCGGAAGGGCAGGCGACCAGCACCGAGTTCAGGCTCTGGCCGAGTGAACCGACCCTGGACAACTTCGTCTTGGCGTTCACGACGCAGCCCCTGTGGACGTGGATCGGCAACTCCATGCTGATCTCCACGATCGGGGCAGCCCTGAGCATCGTCGTGAGTCTGCTCGCGGGCTACGCCTTCGCGAAGTTCCGGTTCCGTGGTCGCACGGTCATCTTCATGGCCTACCTGTTGACGATCATGATCCCCATCCAGGTCACCCTCGTCCCCGCATTCCTCGTCGTCGTGAACTTGGGACTCGTCAACACGATCTGGGGGGTCATCCTGCCTGGTCTGGCGGAAGCCACGGGTATCTTCATCGCTCGGCAGTTCATGATGTCGATTCCGGACGAGATCATCGAGGCGGCGCGGCTCGACGGTGCGAGCGAGCTTCGGATCTTCCTCAAGATTGTCCTGCCGCTTTCCGGACCCCTGATCGGTGTTTTGGCGATCCTGACCTTCCTGGCCAGATGGAACGAGTTCCTGTGGCCGTTCGTGGTGCTCCAGGGAGAGGAGATGCAGACCCTGCCGATGGGGCTGGCATCGCTGCAGGGCGGGGACCTGTTCTCGACACCGTGGGGGATGGTCCTGGCGGTGTGCACAATCGCGGTCTTGCCGGTGCTGGTCCTCTTCCTGATCTTCCAGAAGCAGTTCGTGCAGGGGATCTCCTCGACCGGACTGAAGTAGGCCCCCGGGGGTTAAGCGGCAGTGAGCGGTCGGGTCACCTCCACTCGGGG
Source organism: Pseudoclavibacter sp. (assembly GCA_052099095.1). Lineage (GTDB taxonomy): Bacteria > Actinomycetota > Actinomycetes > Actinomycetales > Microbacteriaceae > Pseudoclavibacter. The sequence goes on along the minus strand of JBQDTF010000009.1, from coordinate 80,496 downwards.
GTGACCCGATTTGTTGCGAGAGGCGAATCTGCCGCCGCGTTAATCGACACCGTCGGGCGCAGTGTCGGTGGTGTGAGCGAGAATGGCACGCATGTCAGATGTTCGAGGCGCAGACGCCTTCCGCGCCGCACGTGACCAGCTGCTCGCCCTCCGCACGGATGCGGAGCGCGCGAGCCGTGAGTTCGAGTGGCCAGACGTCGGCGACAGCTTCAACTGGGCGCTCGACTGGTTCGACGAGATCGCGTATGGCAACGAACGCACCGCGCTGTGGATCGTCGAGGACGACGGCAGCGAGGCGAAGTACAGCTTCGACGACCTGCGGCGGCGATCAAACCGGGTCGCGAACTGGCTCGAGGCGCAGGGCATCCGCCGCGGCGACGTCATCATGCTCATGCTCGGCAACCGACTCGAGCTGTGGGAAGCGATGCTCGGTGCGCTCAAGCTGGGCGCCGTCATCCTCCCCACCTCGGTTGTGCTCGGCCCGCACGACCTCGACGACCGCGTCGAACGGGCCAGGGTCCGGCTTGTCATCGCCGAGGAAGCCGACGCGGCGAAGTTCGACAACGTACTCGGCAGCTACCGCATCGTGCAGGTGGGCGCCGGCCTCGACGGTGCTGCGCGTGAGGCATGGCTCGACTTCAACGACATCTACGACGCCTCGGATGCGCCCGTCACGAAACAGACGGCAAGCGATGACGCCGCCCTCATCTACTTCACCTCCGGAACGACGAGCCACCCGAAGATCGTCGTCCACTCGCACCGTTCCTACCCCGTCGGCCACTTGTCGACGATGTACTGGATCGGCGTCGAGCCAGGAGGCGTGCACCTCGCCATCAGCGCAGCGGGCTGGGGAAAGCACGCCTGGAGCAGCTTCTTCGCGCCCTGGAACGCCGAGGCGACCGTCTTCGTCGTGAACTACCAGCGATTCGACGCGGCTCTCCTCCTCGAGCAGCTCGACCGGGCAGGCGCGACGTCGTTCTGTGCTCCGCCGACCGTGTGGCGCATCCTCGTGCAGCACGGCAAGACGCAGCGACCGCGCGCCATGCGTGAGCTGCTCTCCGCCGGCGAGCCGCTCAACCCTGAGGTCATCGCGCGCATCCACGACTGGTGGGGGCTCGAGATCCGCGACGGCTACGGGCAGACCGAGACGACGGCGCTCATCGCGAACGCGCCCGGCTCTGTCATCAAGCCCGGCGCCATGGGCCACCCGCTGCCCGGCATGAACGTCGTACTCCTCGACCCCGTCACGGGAGCCGAGGGAGATGAGGGCGAGATCTGCCTCGACATGCGCGGCGAGCGCCCCGTGAACCTCATGACCGAGTACCTGGGCTCGCCCGCGGCGACCGACAATGCGGTGCGCGGCGGGTTCTTCCACACCGGTGATGTCGCCGTGCGCGACGAGAACGGCAGCATCACGTTTGTCGGTCGCACCGACGACGTGTTCAAGTCCTCCGACTTCAAGGTGTCCCCATTCGAAGTCGAGAGTCTGCTCCTCGAGCACGACGCCGTAGCCGAGGCCGGCGTCGTCGGGGCGCCGGATGCGACGAAGCTCAACATCACGAAGGCGTACGTCACGCTCGCGGCTGGCTGGGAGGCGAACCGGCAGACGGCCCTCGAGGTGCTGAGGCACGCGCGCGCCGTCATGCCGCCGTACATGCGCGTGAGGCGGCTCGAGTTCTTCGAGCTGCCGAAGACCGCGTCAGGCAAGATCCGCCGCGTCGAGCTCCGAAACAGGGAGATCGAGGCCGAGGGGGCCCGCCTCGAGGGAGAGTGGCGTGACGACGACTTCCCGGAGATCAAACGACGCTGATCAAGCGCCAATGCAGCGCTGACCAAGCGCCGGTACAGCACTGGTCAAGCGCCGCTACAGGCATCGATCCGGTCCAGAAGGGGCAGAAACCGGTGAATTCGGTGGCAAGACACGGCGTGTCAGGCGAATCTGCCTGCCGGAGGCCCCGCCTTTGGTAGGTTGACGAAGGTCCTGCCGCGGAATCCCGCGGAACTGCAGGACTTCTGAACCCAACATGCTGCACTCGCAAGGGCGGGGCTGCGTCCTAAGGAGGACATATGGCAGACAAGACTGTGAACAAGACCGAACTCGTTGCCGCGATCGCGACTGAGACCGGCCAGAGCCAGGCTGTTGTTGGAAGCGTCCTCGACGCACTCTTCAGCGAGCTCGCCTCGAACGTTGCCAAGGGCACGAAGGTCACGATCCCGGGCTGGCTCTCCGTTGAGCAGACCGCTCGTGCCGCGCGCACCGGCCGCAACCCTCAGACGGGTGAAGCCATCCAGATCGCCGCCTCGAAGGGCGTCAAGATCTCGGCTGGCTCGAAGCTCAAGGCTGCAGCTAAGTAGTCTTCGCGCCTGAATGCACGCGGGGTCGCTTCCACTCGGAAGCGGCCCCGCGTTCGTATGTGCAGTCGGCTCGACATCCACCTGTGGATGAGGAGCCCGTCCGTCGCCGACGATCTACACTTGATGATCATGCCTACGCCCCTCGTCTCCGGTTCCACAGACGAGTCGCCGGCAGGGGCAACGGGAAAGCCCTCGAGCAAGGCGGAACGCAACCGCGCGAACGCCGACTCCTGGTCGCTGCACACGAAGCGGACGATCGTCCTCGGCCCCGCGTTCTTCCTCCTGGCTGCCCTCGCGGCGGTCATCTGGGGTCTCGCGTATGGCGGCGGTGCGACACCGCTCATCGTCTCCGACCCCGGCCCCCTCGTCATGTGGGGTGTACCCATCGCGCGCCTCGCGCTGAACCTGTCCGCGTCGGTCACGATCGGCGCGCTTGTGCTCGCGGCGTGGGCTGCGAGCCGCAAGCAACCCGAGTTCGAGCGGGCCATGACGATCGCGTCGTCGGGTGCTGCTGCCTGGGTGGTCTCCACCGTGGCCGCGGCGTTCCTCACCTACCTGCAGATCTCCAACGCGGCCTTCTCGTTCGATGCGGCGTTCGGCCAGGGCCTGCTCTTCTTCTTCACCTCCCTCGAACTCGGCCAGGCATGGGTGCTCGCGATCGGGATGGTCCTGCTGCTCTCGGTGGTCGTGTTCGCGAGCCGCAGTCCGTGGATGATCGGGCTCTCCGCCGCCTTCTCGCTCTTCTGCCTGTGGCCCCTCGGCGCGCAGGGGCACGCGGCGGGCGCTGCGAACCACGAGACCGTCGTCGGCGGCATCACCCTGCATTACATGGGGGCCGCTCTCTGGCTCGGCGGCCTGCTCGTCGTCGCGATCCTCGCCCCGCGCATGCCTGATGTCCGCCGCCTCGCGGTGCTCGAGCGCTACTCGTCGCTCGCGCTCGTCGCGTTCATCGTCGTCGCGGCGTCCGGAGTCGTCGCGAGCGTCGCCAACATCGGGTCGTTGGCCGAGCTCGCAAGTCCCTACGGCGTCATCGTCATCGTCAAGGCCGTTGTGCTTCTCCTGCTGGGCTTCATCGGCTGGGCGCAGCGGCGGGGCCTCATCAACCGGATGCGCGCCGCTACCTCGCAGGGCGCATCCACTCGCAAGCCCCTCGTGTGGCTCATCTCGCTTGAGCTGGCCTTCATGGGAATCGCGTCGGGTGCAGCTGCCGCGCTCGGCCGCACACCCTCGCCGGTCACGGAGGTGACAGCAGACCAGCTCGCAGCGCCGACGCCGGCGCAGCTGCTCACGGGTGAGCTGCTTCCTCCCGAGTTCGAGCCGTTCCGCCTCCTCACCGAGTGGCGCCTCGACCCCATGTGGACGACCCTGTGCCTCTTCGGGCTGTTCTTCTACATCGCCGGGGTCGTCCGCCTGCGTCGTCGCGGCGACGAGTGGCCGCTCGGCCGCACGATCTCGTTTGTCGTCGGCGTCCTGATCCTGCTGTACCTCGTCAACGGCTCCCTCATCGTCTACGGCAAGTTCGTCTTCAGCTTCCACATGACGCAGCACATGTTCCTCACCATGCTGGTGCCGATCATGTTCGTGCTGTCCGCGCCGATGACGCTGCTGCTGCGTGCTGTGCACGCGCGCCATGACGGCAGCCTCGGCACTCGCGAGTGGGCGTTGAAGTTCGTGCACTCGAGGTGGGCGAAGTTCTTCTCGCACCCCATCGTGTCCGCCGTCGTGTTCGCGGGCTCGCTGCTCGTCTTCTACTACACGCCGCTGTTCCGCTGGGCGGTCACCGACCATGTCGGGCACATGTGGATGGTCGCCGACTTCCTGATCGTCGGCTACCTGTTCGCGAACGCGCTCATCGGCATCGACCCGATCGGCACGCGCGCGCCGTACCCCATGCGGCTCATCGCGCTGGTGCTCGTCATGACGTTCCACGCGTTCTTCGGGCTCAGCATCATGAGCGGTACCGGTCTGCTGCTCGCCGACTGGTACGGGGCCATGGGGAGGCCGTGGGGTGCGGACGCGATCACCGATCAGCAGATTGGCGGGGCCATAGCGTGGGGTGTCGGCGAGGTGCCGACGGTCATCCTCGCGATGCTCGTGGCGTACTCGTGGTCTCGCTCCGACGACCGGGAGGCGAAGCGACGAGACCGCAAGGCCGACCGTGACGGCGACGCGGAGCTCGAGGCGTACAACGCGCAGCTCAAGGCCATGGCGGAGCGCACGGAGGCGCTCGAGAAGCGCAAGCAGGAGCGGCGCGACCAGCAGGACCAGCTTCAGCGCGAGCAGGAGCAGGGGGCTGCTCAGTGACCATCGTCCTCACCCCGGAGCAGCAGGGGGTCTTCGACGCGATCGAGCACGCGCGCGACCACCTGTTCGTGACGGGTCGCGCCGGTACCGGCAAGTCGACGCTGCTCAACCACCTCGCGTGGCACACGTCGAAGCAGCTGGTCATCGCCGCGCCCACGGGCGTCGCGGCCCTCAATGTGGGCGGGCAGACCATCCACTCGCTGTTCAAGCTGCCCATCGGCGTCATCGGGGATGCGCCGATCGAGCAGAACGGCGACGTGCGGAAGCTGCTCAACAAGATCGACACGCTTGTCATCGACGAGGTGTCGATGGTGAGTGCGGACCTCATGGACGCCATCGACCGGTCGCTGCGGCAGGCTCGGCAGCGCAAGAACGAGGCGTTCGGTGGCGTGCAGCTCGTCATGTTCGGCGACCCGTTCCAGCTGGCCCCTGTGCCGCCCTCCGACCCGGACGAGCGCGCGTACTTCCGCGACCACTATCGCTCGCTGTGGTTCTTCGACGCGAAGGTGTGGCAGGAGGCGGAGCTGCGCATCCACGCGCTCCGGGAGATCCACCGACAGCACGAGGACGAGTTCAAGAGCATCCTCACCGCCGTGCGGTACGGGCAGGTCACCGCCGATATGGCGAACCGCCTCAACACGGTCGGTGCTCGCCCGGCGCCGCTCGACGGAACGATCACGCTCGCGTCGCGCAACGCGCAGGTGTCGCGCATCAACGCACAGAACCTCGAGCGGCTGCCGGGCGCGTCCATGACCGCGAACGCCGACATCTCCGGCGAGTTCGGCGGCCGCAACTTCCCTGCCGATGAGCGCCTCGACCTGAAGGTCGGCGCGCAGGTCATGTTCCTCCGCAACGACTCGGACGGGCGCTGGGTCAACGGCTCGATCGGCGAGGTCACGCGCATCGACAAGACCGTCTACGTCGAGATCGACGGTGACGAGCATGAGGTGGAGCCGCTCGTGTGGGAGAAGCTCAAGTACTCGTACTCACCGGATACGCGCGAGCTGTCGCGCGACGTCGTGGGGGAGTTCACGCAGTTCCCGTTGCGGTTGGCGTGGGCCGTCACGATCCACAAGTCCCAGGGGAAGACCTACGACCGCGCGGTCGTCGACCTCGGCGCGAGGGCCTTCTCGCCCGGGCAGACCTACGTCGCGCTGTCGCGCATCCGGGCCCTCGAAGGGCTGCACCTTTCGCGGCCGCTGCAGCCGAACGACATCTTCGTCGACGACAACGTGCTGCGCTTCATGAAGTCGGTCAGCCAGGCTGCGAAGCAGCAGGCCGAGGCTCAGCAGGGCTAGCGCCGCGGGGGTCTGCCCTCGAGTTCCTGCCCGGCTGCCGCGTCGGCGCGTGGGAGCCGTGGCCGCTGCGCGTCCGCGCGAGCCGACAGCTCGCCTTGGCGGGGACCCTCGTGAACTTTCAAAGAGTTTGATAGTTCGACGAGGGAAGGCTAACCTAACTCGGGCGCATCGACCGCGCCATCATGCGCCACGAGAGGACCCGCGCCATGCAGAGAACATCCCCCACCCGCACCTGGGCAGCAGGAGTGGTGATCGCGGGTTTGCTCGCGCTCACCGGGTGCGCAAGCACAACACCCCCAGCCGGAGACGGATCGGCCTCGGCCGGGGACTGGGAGACCGTCACCATCGAGCACGCCCTCGGGGAGGCGGTGATCACCGAGAAGCCGGAGCGCATCGTCACCCTCGGCCAGGGATCGACGGAGACAGCGATCGCCCTCGGCACCATCCCCGTGGGAATCGAGGAGTACCCGTGGGGCAGCGACGAGACCGGCTACCTGCCGTGGATTCACGAGGCGATCACAGAGCAGGACGCCGAACTGCCAGTGCAGTTCACCGGCACCACCGAGCTCGACATCGAAGCGATCGTCGAGCTCGAACCCGATCTGATCCTGGCGCCATGGTCGGGCGTCACGCAGGAGCAGTTCGACATCCTCACCGATATCGCCCCGACGGTGGCCTACGCGGAAGAAGCGTGGGTCATCACGTGGCAGGAGCAGATCGAGGTCATCGGCAAGGCGATGGGGCAGCCTGACGAGGCGGCGGCGCTCATCGAGGACATCGATGCGCAGCTCAGCTCGTCCGCACGCGAGGAATACGGGGCGCTCACGTTCTCGTACGTCTACAACACCGGCCCGGGATCGCTCGGCGTCTTCTTCGAGGATGAGCAGCGCGTCGCCATGGTGCGCGCGCTCGGCCTCACCGTCGACCCCGTGGTGGACGAGCTGCGCGAGTTCGAGGTGGAAGGCACGGACTCGGCGTCGATCGGTCTGGAGAACGCGGACAAGCTCGCCGGCTCCGACCTCATCTTCACCTTCTACTCCGACCCCGAGAACCGCGCGGAGATCGAGGCGCAGCCGCTCTACCAGCAGATCCCGGCCGTGGCTCGCGGCTCCGTGGTCGCCCCGACGGACCAGCCGTTCGTGACCGGCTCATCCATCATCAATCCCCTGACGGTGCCGTGGGCGCTGGAGCGGTTCGTGCCGCTGATCGACGAGGCCGTCTCGAAGCTCGACCAGTGACACGCAGCGCAAGCCTCGCCCGCACGAGGACCCTCGTCCTCGCCGCGGCGGGGCTCGCGCTCGCAGGCTTCGCGAGCCTGTTCCTCGGCGGCAAGGTCACTGACCCCGCCGAGGTGCTTGCTGTGCTCGGCGGCGCCCCGAACCCCTACCTGGAAGCGGTTGTCGACGCGCGCATCAACCGGGCCGTCATGGGCGTGCTGTGTGGTGCGGCGCTCGCCGTCTCTGGCGTTGTCATCCAGGGGATCACGCGGAACCCGCTCGGCGACCCCGGTCTCCTCGGCGTGACGGTTGGGGCGGCCGCGGCGGTGGTCACCGTCGCCGCCGTCACGGGGGCCGGAATCGGCAGCCGCTCGGTGTGGGTGGCGTTCGCCGGCGCCCTCGTCACCGCCGTCATCGTCTACTCCGTGGGCGCTCGCTCCGCGTCCGGCAGCATCGTCGCGCTCCTGCTGACGGGCGCCGTCGTCTCCGCCGTCCTCAGCGCCTACATCCAGGCCATGATCCTCACCAACCCCGGGGTGTTCGACTCCTTCCGGTTCTGGGTCATCGGCTCGCTTGGCGGACGTGACCTCGAAGTCGCCGCAACGATCGCCCCCGCGCTTGTCGTCGGCCTCGCGCTGGCTCTCGTGCTGGCGCCCTCGCTCAACAACCTCATGCTCGGTGAAGACGTCGCGACCTCGCTCGGCACGCCCGTCGCGCTGGTGCGCGTCGGTGGCATCCTCGCCGCGGCGCTGCTCGCGGCCGCCGCTACGGCCGCAGTCGGGCCGATCGCGTTTGTCGGCCTCGTCGTGCCGCACCTCACCCGCTCGGTCATCGGCACCGACCACCGCTGGCAGTTGCCCGTGGCGGCCCTCCTCGGGGCCGCACTGCTGGTGGTCGCCGACATCGTCGGCCGCCTCATGGCGCGCCCCGAGGAAATCATGGTGGGCATCGTCACCGCGCTCGTTGGCGCCCCGTTCCTGCTGCTTGCGGTCCGGAAGGGATGGGCCGCCCGATGAGTCGTGTTCTCCGAGCCGGTCGACTCGCCGTGCCCGTGCATCCGCGGGCCCTGCTCTTCTGCCTCATCACCGCAGCCGCGCTGCTGGTGGTCGCCGCGGTCACGCTGTCGCTTGGCAAGCTCGGCATCCCACTCACGGAACTCCCCGCGGCCGTCTTCGCTGGTGCAGACGGCAAGGCGGCGTTTGTGCTCGAGCGGCTCCGCGGGCCGAGGCTCGCAACGGCGGTCTTCGCGGGTGCGCTCCTCGGGGTCTCTGGGGCGCTGTTCCAGACCGTGACCCGTAACCCGCTCGGCAGCCCGGATGTCATCGGCCTCGGTGCGGGCGCAGGCGCGGGGGTCGCGGTCATCACCCTCGCCCTCCCCTTCATCCCGGCCTCCGTCGGCGCGGTGCTCGGCGCGGGAATCGCGACGGCCCTCGTGTTCGTCTGCACGGGCCGCGGATTCCGCTCGCCCGCGCGCACAATCATCGCCGGCATTGCGGTCGCCGCGCTTGCCTATGCGGTCACGCAGTACGTGGTCAGTACGCAGCTGCGCGATGCCGCGTCGCAGCTCGCGGCCTACCTCGTCGGCTCGCTCAACGCCGCCAACGGGCAGGACGTGCTGGTCACCGGCGTCGCGGCCGCGCTCATCCTCCCCGCCTCACTCGCGATCTCGCGAGACGTGTCGCTCCTCGAGATGGGCGACGAGACGGCCTCCGGTGTCGGCATCGATCCGGATAGGACTCGCACGGCCGCCGTGATCCTCTCGGTGTTCGCTGCGGGCGCGGCGGTCGCCGCTGCCGGCCCCATCGCCTTCGTCGCCCTGACCGCGCCGCAGATCGCCCGGCGCATCATCCGGACGTCAGATGTCAGCGTCGTACCCTCTGCGTTGACGGGGGCGCTCATCCTCACGCTCGCTGACCTCGCGGCACAGCAGGCGCCGATCGTTGCCGGTCTCCCCGTCGGCGTGCTCACGCTGGGGGTCGGCGGCATCTACCTCGGGTACCTCCTCGTGCGCGAGCACTCGAAAGGACGACTATGAGTACCGACAGCCGACACGAGGGGCCAGGCTCGGAGACGGGGTTGCGCATCCAGGACGCGCGACTGGGCTACGACGGCCGAGCGATCAGCGAAGCGCTGACCTTCACCGTTCCCGAGGGTGAGTTCACCGCCATCATCGGGCCGAACGGCTGCGGCAAGTCCACGCTGCTCAAGTCGTTGGCTCGCACGCTGCAGCCCCTGGCCGGGACGGTCACGCTCGATGGCTCCGACATCCGCACCCTGCGTCCGAAAGCCGTGGCCAGGCGCATCGCTGCCCTTCCGCAGCATCCCGTCGCACCGGAGTCCCTGCGGGTGCGAGACCTCGTGGCGCGCGGCCGGCATCCCTACCATTCGCTGCTGCGGCAATGGCTGCCAGGCGATGCGGAGGTCGTCGATGCCTCGATGGCGGCGACCGGAGTCGCCGAGCACGGCGACCGCCTGCTCACCGAGCTCTCGGGCGGGCAACGGCAACGGGTGTGGATCGCCATGGTCCTCGCGCAGCAGACCGACTACGTGCTCCTCGACGAACCCACCTCGTTCCTCGACCTGGCCCATCAGATCGAACTGCTGCATCTCTGTCAGGACATGCGCGACGAGGGGCGCACCGTCGTCGCCGTGCTCCACGACATCAACCAGGCGGCGCGCTACGCGTCACGGCTCGTCGTGATGCATGAGGGGCAGATCATCCGCGAAGGTCATCCCGCCGAGGTGCTCGACGCGGAACTCGTCTCGGGCGTCTTCGGTATCGACGGCATCATCGAGCGCGACTCCCAGACGGGCGCGCCGATGGTCACCGTGCGGGATCGTCGCGTTCGCTCTTGAACTGCTCCCAGGCTCCAGGCAGGCGCGCCTCGATGAGCCACCCCATGTAGTCGCGCATGTTGCGCACCCGCTCCCACGACCGCCCTCCTCGCTGGACGAGCGGCAGGGTGCTCTCGGCAAGGCGTCGCTGGTTGTGCAGGTACTCCTGCTCGGCTGCGAGGAACCCGGCCCAGACGTCGTCGCCCATGAGGAAGAAGTGCGAGCGCTCACCAGGCTTGCGGATGCGGTGGACGAAGCCCCGCTCCACAAGCTGGCGCGTGTAGGTCGACACCGACCCCCGACTGATGCCCAGCTCTCCGGAGAGCTTCGCCGCGCTGACGCCCTCTGACTCATCCAGCAGTAGGAAGCCCGCGATGAGACCTTCGATGCGTGAGCCGCCGCTTCCGGCCCAGTGGTCGGCGAATCGTTCGACAGCTTCCTTCTTCGACCCCGGAAGCGCAGACTGCATGCACCGATTAGATCATTTTTCCTGCACGTCGGAATACGTTCACCTTTCCATGCGTTTGAATAACTTGTATCAACAACAATGTGTTACGTTGTCCAGGACTTGACCGAGACAGCACCGATCCTTCAGGAGAAGACATGAGCATCAGCGCAGCAGACATCAACGGCTGGACCGCCGGCACCTGGAACATCGACCCCACCCACACGGAGGTCGGCTTCGTCGTCCGCCACCTCGCGATCAGCAAGGTCCGCGGCGGGTTCGAGACGTTCTCCGGCACCATCACCACCGGTGAGACCATCGAGGAGTCCACGGTCAACGCCGAGGTCGAGGTCGCATCCGTCAACACGAAGCAGCCCGCCCGCGACCAGCACCTCGCGACCTCCGACTTCTTCCTCGCCGAAGAGTTCCCCACCTTCACGTTCGCCTCCTCCGCCACGCGCGTCGAGGGCGACTCGGTCAAGGTCGACGGCGAGCTCACGCTCCGCGGCGTCACCAAGCCCGTCACGTTCGACGTCGAGTTCGGTGGCATCACCACCGACGGCTACGGCCAGAAGAAGCTCGGCTTCGAGGCCGTCACGAAGATCAACCGCAAGGACTTCGGCGTCAACTGGAACGCACCGACCGAGGCCGGCGGCCTCACGCTCGGCGACACCGTCACGATCAACCTCGACGTGCAGGCAACGCTCGCCGTCTGACGATGAGCGCGGCCGCTCTGTCGGCCGAAGCCCGATCCTTCCCGATCGTGGCGCGCGTTTTCCCCTGAACGCGCAAGAGAAGGCCGGACACCACGTGTCCGGCCTTCTCCGCGTTCGCACGGCGTGCATCCAGCGGATGATGCGGAGTGCGTCTGCCGAGTGACGCGACCCTCCCGCATTCAGCAGAGACTTGCAGGGTCATGAACATCGCCTTCTCCACGGCGCTCGCCCTCGGCGCGGGCCTGCTGCTCAACGTCCTCGTCCTCGTCCCGCTCATCGTGGTCAGCTACCGACGCAGCGGTGGCTTCTCACGCGCTCGGTTCCTGGGCTGGGTGGCGGCGGGCTTCTTCTTCATCGCAATCTGGGCCTACACGATCTTCCCGCTGCCGGACGGCGCGTACACGTGCCACTCGCCCATCTGGAACCCGCTGGACTCGGTCGCGGATGTCATCCGACTGCAGGGTGAGAGCTCATCGCTGCTGACGAACCGCGCGTTCCTGCAGCTCGCGTTGAACGTCATCCTCTTCCTGCCGCTCGGGTTCTTGATGCGTGCGCTCCTCGGTCTCGGCGTGCTGGCCTCCACGGTGGTCGGGTTCGCGCTCTCGCTGCTCGTCGAGGTGACGCAGCTCACCGGCGCCTTCGGGGCGTTCCCGTGCGCGTACCGGTTCTTCGACACGGGCGACCTGGTCACGAACACCACCGGTGCGTTCCTCGGGGCGGCCGTCGGTCTGCTGGTCATGCGGCGAGCGCATCGAGGTGCCGCCGATCGCCTGCCAGGTGAGACGGTCGAGGTGCCCGTCGAGATGACGCTCGGGCGGCGCCTGTTCGCGATGGTCGCCGACCTCACGATCCTCGCGCTGCTGGTGATCGCCGCAGGGCTGGTCACGCTTGTGCTCAGGGGCGTCTTCGATGTCGGCGTCACGGCCGACCTGGCGCGGGTCGCACCGATCGTCGCGGCGTTCGCCGCGCAGGCGATCTCCGTCTACGCCGGAGGTGTGACGCTCGGCGAGCGGGCCGTCCTCATTCGTGTGCGCGAAGCGGTCGCGGCTGGTGCCGGTGGCCGTCTCGCGAGGCGGAGCGCGCGCCTGCTGCTCGGTATCGGCGGCTTCACGCTGCTCGGCCTGTGGCAATACGGAGGGTTCCTGCAGTTCCTGCTCGGCGTCGCAGCGCTCGTGTTCGCCTTCCGCAGCGAACAGCATCGCGGACTCGGGCAATGGATGGCGGGCTCGTGGCCGATCGCCGTCGAGCGCGAGGAACGGGCTGCGAGAGAATTCGTGTGACGGCGGCAGGCTTCTCCCTCACCGTCGGAGCACCGGCATGGAGGGCACCTGCGACGTTGTCGACGGCAGACTCACCCCGATCACGGGGCCGCTACGGAGATGAGCTGCGGCCCGGACATCGACGCGGCTGAGCGGATGCTCCACGAGGCGATCCGCGGAGCCACGCTCGACGGTGACACCCTCGTGCTTGAGACGCCGCACGGCGACCTCGAGTTCGAGCGATCGAGCTGACTCTCTCGGGCGGCGGGGTGGACCGGGTGGGTTGTCTGCGTCGACCATAGGGTTGAGTGGTGCTCCCGTCGTCGGATCTCCCTGATCCCGGTCCCCGTCGCGTGCTCATCGCCGGCGCATCCGGGGTGGGCAAGACGTCGGTCGCGCGTCGAGTGGAGCAGGTCGCGGGACTTCCGCACACGGAGATTGACGCGCTCTTCCACGGCCCGAACTGGACGATGCTGCCAGAGTTCGTGGAATCAGTGGAGGCGTTCACGACTGAGGAGGGCTGGGTGACCGAGTGGCAGTACGCGACACAGCTCGGTGACCTGCTCACGAGCCGCGCCGACACGCTGGTGCTCCTCGACTACTCCGCCGCGACCCACATGTGGAGGCTTGTGCGGCGGACGCTCCGCAGGAGGCTGCGGCGCATCGAGCTGTGGAACGGCAACGTCGAACCACCTCTGCACACGATTTTCACCGACCCGGAGCACATCATCCGCTGGGGGTGGAAGGGCCGCGCGAAACTCCGACGGCGAGTGGACGCGGCGGAGCGGTCATGGCCGAACCTCCGTGTGGTCAGGCTGCGATCCCAGGCCGAGGCCAACGAGTGGCTGCTCGGCCTGCGGCGCCCCTCGCTGAACGGCTGACGCGCGGTGCCTTGGGTCCGCCGCGGCGTAGGCTCTGCCCCATGGGGACGACGAACTACACGAGCACGTTCATCCAGATCGCCGACGACTGCCCGGTCGACGAAGCTGAAGCGCCGCCGGCGTCGGCGAAGGGGCCGACCATTGCGAGCCTCCAGCACAAGCTCATCAGCGAGCATCCCTACGAGTACACGTCCGATGACGTGCTCTTCGAGACTCACGCCGTGCGCACTGCCATCCCTGACGAGGAGCGGGAAGCAGCCCGTGCCGCGTTCTTCGCGAAGAGCCAGGCGTGCCTCCGAGCGTCACCGCTCGGGAAGCGCTGGGGGTGGGGCATCCACTCCGACGAGCAGTCGCGCATCGCGCTCATCCCGCTCGGCACCGACGAGTACGAGGAGAAGGCCGGCGATGAGTCGCTCACGCAGCTCAAGGCGATGCGCTCGAAGCGCGCATGACAGCCTCCGAACGCGCAGGGGTGCTTGTCGTCGGCAGCGTCTCCGCCGACCTCACCGCATTCTCGTCGCGCGCCCCAGAACCAGGCGAGACGCTTCGAGGCGAGAGCTTCAGCCTCGCGCTCGGCGGCAAGGGCGCGAACCAGGCGGTCGCCGCAGCCCGAGCGGGTGCACCGACGACACTCATCGCGTGTGTCGGCGACGACAGGTTCGGCGCGATGGTCGTCCGTGAACTCACGTCGGCCGGCGTCGGGGTCCACGGCGTGCAGACCGTCGGGGACGAGACCGGCATCGCGCACATCCGCGTGGATGCCAACGGAGAGAACTCCATCGTCATCGTTCCCGGAGCCAACGATTCCCTCGACGAGGCGATGGCCGTGCAGGGCATCCGCGACGCCGCGGCCACGAGCTCGGTGCTGCTCACCCAGCTCGAGACGCCCGCGCGGCTGACGGCGAGCATCCTGAGCGCGGCACGGGATGCTGGGCTCACAACGCTTCTCGACCCGGCTCCCGCCGCGCCACTCGACGACCACGTGTGGGCGCTGGTCGACCTGGTCACGCCGAACGAGACCGAAGCACGAATGCTCACGGGCGTCGTCGTCGAGTCGGAGGAGAGCGCGGCCGAGGCTGGCCGGTGGTTCCTCGAACGCGGGGCCGGGGCCGTGCTCATCACGCGCGGCGGGGCCGGGACCACGCTCGTCACCGGAGAACAGGTGGAGACGTTCCCGGTGTTCGAGGTCGAGGCGGTCGACACGACCGCGGCCGGGGATGCCTTCGCGGGTGCGCTCGGAGCGGCCATCGCCGGAGGGCGCTCGCTTGAGGACGCGATCCGCTACGGCGCAGCCGCCGGGGCCCTCGCCGTGTCAAAGCGCGGCGCGTCGCCGAGCATCCCAACCGCCGCCGAGATCGCGCAGCTCCTCGCGCGCTGAGCCTCGTCGCATAGAGCTGGCCAAGCTGCGCGATGGTTCGCTCCCAGGGGCGCTGATCCTCGCGACCTGGACACTTCCAGCACGGAAGTTCGCCAGCTCGCAGGCCTCGACGGTGAGGCCGAAGCTGGCCTAGGCGCTGCCGGTGCTCGCGCTCGCTCCCGAATTCCGGTGCTAATTCGCCGGTGTGCGTCCGTGAAGCGGCCGAAAGACGCCAGTTGTCACCGAAGTTCGGCGGTGCGCCTCAAGACTGGCCATCTGGCCCGGACTCGCCGCCGCGCCGCCACCGCGCGCCGCGCAGGAACACCCCGGCCAGCACCTGCTGATCGGGGTGTTCCCTTGGTTGCGCCGGTACGGGCTCTACGCGTTGGCGTTCGCCGTCAGCTCCGCGCTGCGGTCCTGGATGTGCCACGGCGAGCCGTAGCCAGCGGGCTCGGCGCCGCCGAGCAGCTCGAGGAACGGCTTCGCGTCGAACGCCTCCGGTGCGAGCACTCCGGCACCCGACCAGACGCCGGTCGACAGCAGCTCGAGTGCGATCACCGGGTTGATGGCGGTCTGCCAGACGACGGCCTGCGAGTTGTCCTTCGCCATCGTCTCCTCGTTGTCGGCGACGTGGTACAGGTAGACCTGCTTGGGCTCGCCGTCCTTGCCCTTGCCGGTGACGAGGAGGCCAGCGCACGTCTTGCCGCGCATCCGGTCGCCCAGCTTGGCCGGGTCGGGGAGCACCGCGGCGACGACGTCGCGGGGCGAGACCTTCTGGCCCTTCACGCTGACGGGCTCGGTGCTGTCGAGGCCGAGCATGTGCAGGGTCTTGAGGACGTCGATGAACTCCTGGCCGAGTCCGTACTTGAACGTGACGCGCTTCGCGTCCGTCCAACGCGGCATGAGGAGGACCTCCTCGTGCTCGACGTTGACGCACTCGACGGGGCCGATGCCCTCTGGGAAGTCGAAGACCTCGGCCTCGCTGAACGGGGGAGTCGTGTACCAGCCGCGCTCGCGCTCGTAGATGACGGGCGGGTTGAGGCACTCCTCGATGGTCGTCCAGATCGAGAACGAGGGGGCGAAGTCGTAGCCCTCGACGGTCAGGTTCGCGCCGTCGCGGACGCCGAGCTCGTCGATCTCCGAGAACAGCTCGTCCTCGGCGTAGCGGGCGAACACGTCGGAGAGGCCGGGTTCGACGCCGATCCCGCACAGGGCGAGGACGCCGCGTTCCTTGAGGGCGGCGTCGTGTTCGAACTGCTCGTCGCCGAGCTTCACGCCGGTCTGCTCGTGCGGATGCTCCGGGTGCGGCTTCGAGAGGCTCATGGCCATGTCGAGGTAGGTCGCGCCTGCTGCGGTGACCCCCGTGAAGATGGGCATCACGAAGCGGGGGTCGACGGCGTTGAGCACGTGGGTGATGCCGTTGTCGCGGACGAGGCCCTCGACGGCGACCGGGTCTGAGGCATCCACCTGCGCTGCACGGAATCGGGTGTCGCCGAGTTCGGCGACGAGGTCTTCGGGGCGGGAGGGGTCGTAGTCAGCGATGAGGCAGGAGTCGAAGAAGCTGCGTCGCTTTGCGATGCGGGCAGCAGCTGCGCCGACGCCTCCGGCACCGATGATGAGGATGTGCACGATTGGCCTTTCGTTGATCGCGTGCGGGTGGGTGTTCAGCCCGGTTCACGGGGGTGAACCGTGCGGTTGGTAGGTCAGAGGGTGATGAGTCTCCGAGTGGACGATCACTGGCTCGAACACGTTCGCCCCGCTCGGAGGCGGGGCGAACGTGTTCGGCGAATCAGTCTTCCGGGGCGAGGATCGCCGAGTGGCGGTTGATGGTGCGCTTCTCGAAGTAGTCCTTCGAGCCGGGCATCGCGGCCCAGATGAACATGAGGATGAAGCCGATGACGAACGAGCCGATGCCGATGACGAACGCGCTGCCGAGGCCGAAGAACGTCGTGTAGCCGTAGTCGGGGTTGGCCATGTCGATCGCCGACTGGAAGAACGCCCACACCATGAAGACGCCGCCGAGCAGCGGGAAGAGGAGTCGGTAGAGGAAGTTGCGGACCGACGTGAACAGGCTCGTGCGGAAGTACCAGATGCAGGCGAAGCTCGCGATGCCGTAGAAGAAGGCGATGGCGAGGCCGATCGAGAGGATCGAATCCTGCAGCACGCTGTTCGACACGAAGCTCATGCCCACGTAGTAGACGATGGCGACGATGCCCATGAGCAGCGTCGAGAACGTCGGGGTCTTCGACTTCTCGCTGACGACCGCGAAGCGCTTGGGGAGGGCCTTGTAGACGCCCATCGCGAAGGTGCCGCGGGCGGTCGGGAGGATCGTTGTCTGCGAGGAGGAGAGCGACGAGACGGCGACGGCGAGTACGAGGAACCAGCCCCACGGGCCCATCGCGAGGTCGGTGAGCACCGAGAACACGTCGTCGGCGTTCTCCTCGTTGGCGAGACCGGTTCCGGTCTCGCCGAGGCCGGCGTACATCATGACGACGATCGTGATGCCGACGTAGGTGATGAGGAGGAGCACCGTCGAGAGGACGGCGGCCCGGCCTGGGGTCTTCTTCGGGTCCTTCGTCTCCTCGGTCAGCGCGAGGCAGGTGTCCCAGCCCCAGTAGATGAAGAGGGCGAGGATGATGGCCTGCACCATGCCGGTGCCGTCGGCGAGGAACGGGTTGAACCAGTCGACGCTGACGGGAGTCGGGTCGGGGGCTGTGCCGTTGAAGTAGCCGACGAGGCAGCCGATGACGAAGGCGGCCATTGCGGCGTACTGGATGACGAGCAGCACGACCTGCATCTTCTCGCCGAGTTCGATGCCGCGCATCGAGATCCAGGTCATGACGGCGATGATGACGGCCCCGAAGAGCGTCACGATGACGCGGTTCTCGGCGAGCGAGCCGTCGCCGATGAGCAGCAGGATGTAGACGGAGGCGATCTCGGCGAGGTTGGCCATGACCAGGATGCCGGCGACTGCGAGGGCCCAGCCGGACATCCATCCGGTGCGGGGGCCGAACGCCTTGGCTGCCCAGGTGAAGACGGTGCCGCAGTCGTTGAGCTCGTTGTTGAGCTCTCGGTAGGCGAAGGCGGTGAACATCATCGGGATGAACGCGAGGATGAACGCGATCGGCGCCTGCTCGCCGACGGCGATGACCACGAAGCCGAGGGTCGCGGCGAGGGAGAATAGCGGGGCGGTCGACGCAAGGCCGATGACGGTTGATCCCCAGATGCCGAGCCGCCCCGGCGCGAGCCCCTTGCCGACGGGGGTCTGCGTGGCGAGGGCCTCGGTAATGGGGCCAGGTTGTGCGTTGGTCATCGTTGTCTCCCGCATCAAGGGCCTGCCGCGTTCGCGGAGTGAGCACGAACTTACCATTTGGTCGGTGACGCGCCGAGGGTTTTCCCGCATCCCGTCGTAACGGTTGTGTTTCCAGCCTTCGCTGGACACCGGAGGTGGCCCGCTAGGCGCGGAGCTTCTCGATCGCGCTCATGATCTCGGCTGTCGACTCCGCGTTAATGAACTTCTCGCTGCCCGACCCCACACTCAGGAGCGCGTTGTGGTTCATGCCGTCACCGACGAACAGCACGAGGCGGGCGACGGCGGGGTCGCCGATAGCGCGCACGAGCGCGTCGAACCAGCCCTCGCGGCACTGGCGGAGCACGCCGAGGGCGTCCTTGTCGCCAGTCTGCGCGAGGCGGTAGACGGATTCGACGAGACGCTCGAGGAGGCTGTCGCGATCCTGCGACGAGACGACGTAGTACGAGACGGCGTTGTCGAGGTCGGCGAGCATGTTGTCGGCATCGACTCGTGCCTGCGCCTGGAGTTCGGTGAGGAGTGCCTCGCCGAGGGCCTGCTTCGACGCGAAGTGGTGCAGGACGCCCGCCTTGGAGAGCTTGCAGGTCGTGCCCACGGCTTCGAGGGTCGTCCCGCGCACGCCGGAGTCGACGAGGAGGTTCATGTATGCGGTGAGAATCTTCTCCCGCTGACCGGAGACGGTGAGCATTCCGCAATGGTACCGAGGAACTGGGGCATGCGATTACGGAGTATTCGCATTCAGGGCGCACCTCGAGTGCGGGTAGCGTGAGTCCATGACTGACGTTGACGTGCTCATCATCGGCGGCGGCGCGATGGGACTGTCGACCGCGTGGCAGCTGTCGAGGCGCGGCAGGCGCGTGCGACTCCTCGAGCAGTTCCAGCCAGGCCACCGCATGGGGGCATCCCACGGGGCGACGCGCAACTTCAACACGTCGTACACGCAGCCCGATCTGGTTGCGATGCTCCACGAGTCGCGGTCGCTCTGGGGCGAGCTCGAGCTGGATTCGGGGAGGCAGATCCTCGACCTCGTCGGGCTTGTGAACCACGGGCCGGGTGCCGCGAGCCCTGATGTTCATGCGGCGATCTCCGCCGGCGGGGAGTCTGCCGAGCTGCTGTCGACCAAGGATGCCGGCGAACGGTGGCCGGGCATCCGCTTCGACACCGAGGTGCTGCACCTCCCGCGAGCGGGGCGAGTGCGGGCTGAGGATGCGCTCACGAGCATGGCCGAGCTGGCGGCGGCGAGCGGAGCTGAGCTGAGCTGGGGGAGGCGCGCTGTGAGCGTCGTCGAGGAGGCCGGCCGGGTTGTCGTCGAGGCCCACTCCTGGGGTGAGGCGCCCGAGCATCGCGGACACGCGCGCGAGACGATCACGGCGAAGGTCGTCGTCTCCGCCGTCAACGCGTGGACACGGACCCTTCTCGGTGAGTCCTTCGAGCTGCCCCGGATGCGCGTCACGCAGGAGGCTCCCGTGCACTTCCGCGAGTTCAACGGCTACATCGACTGGCCGAGCTTCAACCACCTGCCCGCCCTTGGGCGCGCAGGCTACGAGGGGTGGCTGTCCCCGGTCTACGGGATGCTCACGCCCGGCGAGGGGATCAAGGCCGGTTGGCACGGGGTCGGTCCTGTTGTCGACCCGGATGCGCGGGACTTCCTGCCCGTGCGCGCGCAGCTCGACGCGATCATCCGGTACGCGCGCGACTGGCTGCCGGGAGTCGATGCGGAGAGCGCGGAGCCCATCAGCTGCACCTACACGACCACGGACGATGCCAGGTTCGTGATCGACAGGGTCGGTCGCATCGTCGTGCTCGCGGGCTTCGCGGGGGAGGGCTTCAAGTTCGTGCCCTCAATCGGAAAGCTGGGCGCGGACCTCGCGGAGAACGGCCCGGGTGCTGCTCCCGAGCTGTTCTCGCTGAGCCGGCCCCGCTCGCTGGCAGCGCAGCCCCTCCGCTAGCCGCCGCGCGCGCCTGCCCACTCGCTTCGGGCTGGGAAACTCGCTTCGTGGTGGAAAGCTCTCCAGCACGAAGCGAGTCTCCCAGCCCGAAACCGGGGCGGGGGACGAGCCGCCGCCGCGTGCGCCTACGCCGTGAGGGTGCGGAGCGTCTCGGCGAGGGGCGTCGTCGGTCGGCCGGAGATGCGTGAGAGGTCGCCGGTGGTGAGGGCGAGCGCGCCGTCGCGGATGTTCGCGTCGAGTCCCGTGATGAAGCCGATGGTGCCTTCGTCGAGGCCGTTCGAGGTGAGAGCGGCTGCGTGCTCGTCGGTCGTCAGGGCGCGGTACTCGACGTCGCGGCCGATCCCTCGGCGAGGGTGGCGGCGAACTCGTCGAAGTCCCACGCTTTGTCGCCGGAGAACTCGTACACCTTGCCTTCGTGGCCGTCTTCGAGGGCGATCGCGGCGATCCCGGCCGCGTAGTCGGCGCGCGTGGCGCTCGCGACGCGGCCCTTGCCCGCGCTGTTCGCGATGACGCCCGTCGTCTCGCCCTGGGCGATGTCGGCGACGTAGTTCTCGGTGTACCAGCCGTTGCGTGCGATCGTGGCGGGGAGTCCGGACTCGCGGATGAGGGACTCGGTCGCGACGTGCTCCGGGGCGAGGATGAGCGCATCCGGGTCGCCGCCGAGCACGCTCGTGTAGATGAGGCGAGCCGCGCCCGCAGCCTTCGCGGCGTCGATGATGGTCTCGTGCTGGGCGACTCGCGTTCCGACCTCGCTGCTGGAGATGAGCACGACCGTGTCTCCGGTGCTGATGGCTGCTGCTGCGGTCTCCGGCAGTGCGTAGTCGATGGTGGCGGTTCGCACGCCCTTGGCCGCGAGCTGTTCGAGGCGTTCGGGGTTGCGGCCGCCTGCGATGATCTCGGACGGGGCTGCGCCGCGCTCGATGAGGCTGTCGATGACGAGGGTTCCGAGCTGTCCGGTCGCGCCGGTGATGACGATTGCCATGGTGTGCTGTCCTTCCGAGAGTGGATGCTTGCAGCTACAACAACCGGGCCTGTGCGGCGGGTATTCCTGACGCGCGCATCCGCGCGACGACGCTGATCACCCGGGCCTGTGTCTGTGCATCCACTGGTCATCTGCTCCGAATCCTGGCGCGCCATGTGGGCGGCCAATAGCCTCGAAACACTGCGTAACAGAGACGTTCGCAGGGCTGCGCGTTCGAGCGCACCACAAGCAGCACCCGCTCAACTCAAAGGAGAGATCATGGCGAGTAACAGAGCTGTCGCGTACAAGGGGCCGAACGAGGTCGAGGTCATCGACATCCCGTACCCCGAGTTCGAGCTGAAGGATGGGCCGGGCGTGAACCCGGCGAACGTGGGTCGGCAGGTGAGGCACGGGGCGATCCTTCGCACCGTGACGACGAACATCTGCGGTTCAGACCAGCACATGGTGCGTGGTCGCACCACGGCTCCCGTCGACCTCGTGCTCGGGCACGAGATCACGGGTGAGGTCATCGAGGTCGGGCCAGACGTCGAGTTCATCAAGGTCGGTGACATCGTCTCGGTGCCGTTCAACATCGCCTGTGGCCGTTGTCGCAACTGCAAGTCGGGGAAGACCGGCATCTGCCTGAACGTGAACCCCGACCGTCCAGGCAGCGCCTACGGGTACGTCGACATGGGCGGCTGGGTCGGCGGGCAGGCCGAGTACGTGCTCGTGCCCTACGCCGATTGGAACCTCCTCAAGTTCCCCGACCGCGACCAGGCGCTCGAGAAGATCCTCGACCTGACCATGCTGTCGGACATCTTCCCGACTGGCTTCCACGGTGCGTACACGGCGGGGGTCGGCCCTGGGTCGACGGTCTACATCGCCGGCGCGGGGCCCGTTGGTCTCGCTGCGGCTGTGAGCGCGCAGCTGCTGGGCGCCGCGTGCGTCATCGTCGGCGACCTCAACGAGGAGCGCCTCGCGCAGGCGAGGTCGTTCGGCTGCGAGACGGTCGACGTCTCGAAGGGAGACCCGGGCGAGCAGATCGAGCAGATCCTCGGCGTGCCAGAGGTCGAGTGCGGTGTGGATGCTGTGGGCTTCGAGGCCCGCGGGCACGGTTCGGATGCGGGTCACGAGGCGCCGGCGACGGTGCTCAACTCGCTCATGACCGTGACGGAGGCTGGTGGGGCGCTCGGCATCCCTGGCCTGTATGTGACCGGCGACCCTGGCGGAGTCGATGAGGCTGCCAAGGTCGGTTCGCTGTCGATCCGGCTCGGCCTCGGCTGGGCGAAGTCGCTCTCGTTCACGACCGGCCAATGCCCAGTCATGAAGTACAACCGCCAGCTCATGCAGGCGATCCTCTTCGACAAGGTGAAGATCGCCGATGCCGTGCAGGCGACGCCCATCACCCTCGACGAGGCGCCGAAGGGGTACGCCGACTTCGATGCGGGAGCGCCGAAGAAGTACGTGCTCAACCCGAACGGCTACGTGAAGTAGCCCGTCGCGCGCCCCCTCGAGTCGGCGCGGGAGACAATAGACCGCGACAGAGCGTGAACGGCGTCGAGCCTCGCGCTGCAGGGATGGACTGCAGCGCGAGGCTCGGCGTATGCGCGGTGCGTTTTGTCGGCGGCCGGGTGCAGACTGTCCTCGTATTCGGAAGCGGGCGCTGAGGCTCGCATTCGGTGGCAAAGGGGAGCGGGACATGGTTACAGCAGCAGATCAGCGTGACTTCGGCGGCGTACGGGTCGACCGCGAGGTCGCGATTTCCGCAGACGGAACGCGCATCGCCTACGAGATCCGCGGCGAGGGGCCCGTCGTGGTCATCGTGAACGGCGCGTTCTCGACGGCACGCGACGTCACGGAGTTTGCGATGGCACTCGTCAGGGCCGGCTTCGCGGCCGTCGCCTACGACCGGCGCGCTCGCGGCGGCAGCGGCGACACGAAGCCGTCAGCGCCGGAGCGTGAGGCCGAAGACCTGGCCGCGGTCGTCGACGCGGTCGGCGGCCAGGTGAGCATCGTCGGCCACTCCTCAGGTGCCGTGCTCGCGCTGTTCGCCGCATCGCTCGGCGTCCCCGTTCGTCACCTCTTCCTCTCTGAGCCTCCGTTCCGCTTCGGCGAGCACGAGCCAGCCTCCGACCTGGCCGAGCGCCTGCAGCAGCTCGTCGACGAGGGTGACGAGGCGAGCGCTGTCTCGACGTTCCAGCTCGAGGGCGTCGGGCTCGACCCTGCCCTCGTCGAGCAGATCAAGCAGAGCCCGATCTTCCCCGGCCTCGTGACGCTCGCCCAGTCGACCGTCTACGACGCGCAGCTCGTGCGGCAGGTCTCGACGCCGACGGAGGCCATGGTCAACGTCGCGGTGCCAGTGACGGTCGTCGTCGGTGGCGACACGTTCCCGTTCCTCGCAAGCGCCGCGAAGCGACTGAACGAGACCCTGCCAGGGTCGGAGCTCGTGGAGGTCGCCGAGTCGGTTGGCCACCGCGTGCATCCGGAGGCCACGGCGAGCGTGCTCGCGGAACGGCTGCTGTGACCGGCGCCTCGCCGCGAGGCGAGGAGCTCGAGCGCGCGATCCTCGAGCTCCTCGACCGGCGCGCGGTCGGGGCGACGATCTGCCCGTCCGAGGCGGCGCGTGCTGTCGGCGGCGACGGGTGGCGGAGTGAGATGGATGCGGCGAGGGCGGCCGCGCTGCGCCTCGTCGAAGTTGGTTCCGTCGACATCACGCAGGGCGGCGAAGTCGTCGACGGCTCGACGGCGAAGGGGCCCATCCGCATCCGCTTGCGCGGGTGAGCGCTCCGCGCTCGCGGCCGTGCCAGCGTAATCGTGCTCAGTCGGCGAGCTTCTCCAGGCGCACGACGATCGACTTCGAGGTCGGGGTGTTGCTCACGTCGGCCGTCGAGTCGAGCGGCACGAGCACGTTCGTCTCGGGGTAGTACGCGGCCACGCAGCCGCGCGGTGTCGAGTAGTACACGATGCGGTGTCGTTCGCTGCGTCGTTCCTCGATGCTCCCGTCGCGGCCGGGCCATTCCGACACGATGTCGACGTGGTCGCCGTCTGCGAGGCCACGATCCTGCGCATCCGCCTCGTTGACGAACACGACCCGCCTGGCGCTCTTCACGCCCCGGTACCGGTCGTCCTTGCCGTAGATCGTGGTGTTGAACTGGTCGTGCGAGCGCAGGGTCTGCAGCAGCAGGCGCCCTGCCGGGACCAACGGGTACTCGAGCTCGTTGGCCGTGAACTTCGCTGTGCCGCCGATGCTCGAGAAGTCGCGGCCATCGCGGGGCCCGTTCGGCAGGATGAACCCGCCGGGCTCGTCGATCTTCGCCTCGAAGTCCTCGAACCCCGGGATGACGCGGGAGATGGATGCGCGCACGTTCGCGTAGTCCGCGCGCAGCTCAGCCCAGTTGACCTGCGGCACGTTCGGGCGCGAGCGGGTGAGGACGCGCTCGGCGAGCATCGTCACGATGGCGACCTCGCTCAGCAGCTCGTCGCTGGCGGGCTCGAGACGCCCACGTGAGGCGTGGACGGCGCTCATCGAGTCCTCGACGGTCACGCGCTGCGTGCCGCCGGCCTGCCGGTCTCGCTCGGTGCGGCCGAGCGTGGGCAGGATGAGGGCGCGGCGGCCCGTCGCGACGTGCGAGCGGTTGAGCTTCGTCGACACCTGCACGGTGAGGGCGAGCGATGCCATGGCGGCCTCGGTGACGGCCGTGTCTGGCGTTGCGCGGGAGAAGTTGCCGCCCATCGCCATGAACACGCGGGCCTTGCCGTCGCGCATGGCCCGGATCGCCTCGACTGTGTCGTAGCCGTGCTTGCGAGGTGACTCGAAGGCGAACTCGGCGTCGAGCTTGTCGTGGAACGACTCCGGCATCCGCTCGAAGATGCCCATCGTGCGGTCGCCCTGCACGTTCGAGTGGCCGCGAACCGGGCAGACGCCGGCCCCTGGCTTGCCCACGTTGCCCTGCAGGAGCAGCAGGTTGACGCAGTCGCGCAGGGTGGGCACGGAGTGCTTGTGCTGCGTGAGGCCCATGGCCCAGCAGACGATCGTCGACTTCGAGGCGAGCAGCAGGTCGCCGGCTTCGCGGATCTCGGCCTCGGTCAGGCCCGTCGCCGTCTCGATCTCCGACCAGTCGAGCTGACGGAGCGACTCGAGGTACGCGTCCACGCCCGTCGTCTTGGCGGCGATGAACTCCGCGTCGAACACCGTTCCGGGGTTCGCCTCCTCGGCGTCGAGCAGGATGCGCCCGAGGGCTTGGAAGAGCGCCTGGTCGCCGCCGAGCTTGATCTGCAGGAAGAGGTCGTTGAGGGCGGTCCCGCCGAGTACCATCCCGCGCACCGTCTGCGGGTTCTCGTAGCGCATGAGCGCTGCCTCAGGCAGCGGGTTCACGGCGATGATCTTGCCGCCGTTGATCTTCGCCTTCTCGAGTGCCGTGAGCATGCGGGGGTGGTTGGTTCCCGGGTTCTGCCCGGCGATGATGATGAGGTCGGCCTCGTGGATGTCCTCGAGGCTCACTGAGCCCTTGCCGATGCCGAGCGTCTCGCCGAGGGCGGAGCCGCTCGACTCGTGGCACATGTTCGAGCAGTCTGGGAGGTTGTTGGTGCCGAGGCCGCGCACGAACAGCTGGTAGACGAACGCGGCCTCGTTCGAGGTGCGGCCTGACGTGTAGAAGATCGCCTCGTCTGGGCTGGACATCTGCGCGAACTCGTCGGCGATGATGTCGAACGCCTCGTCCCAGCTGACGGCGCGGTAGTGGGTGCCGCCCTCGTCGAGGAGCATGGGATGCGTGAGGCGGCCCTGCTGCCCGAGTGAGTAGTCGTCCCACGTGCGCAGCTCCTCGATGGAGTGCTTGGCGAAGAAGCTCGGCGGGACTCGCCGCTTGGTGCCTTCCTCGGCGACGGCCTTCGCGCCGTTCTCGCAGAACTCGGCGGGGCTGCGGTGCTTGCCCTCTGGCCACGCGCATCCGGGGCAGTCGAAGCCGTCCTTCTGGTTGATGCGCAGCAGTGTTCGGGCCGTGCGGGTGGGGCCCATCTGCGTGGTCGTCACCTTGAGCGAGTTGAGGACGGCGGGGATGCCGACGGCCGTGATCTTGGGCTCGGAGAACATGGCGGCGGTCTCGTCGATGTTCTCTACGATGCGCGTCACGCCGTCGACCGGCTTCGTGCGCTTCTCTGGATGCTTCGGTTCGGGCATCGTTGCTCCTCCCGGGGATCTGGCCAGTCTACGCGTGGGGTCCCTGCCGAGACTGATTCGCCTTGACAGTTAGATCTCTAACTGTCATAGTTCTAACTATGTCGGAGAACGCACCAGCGCCACGCACCCCCCTCGAATCCGTCCGCTGGATCAGCTGGGCCCAGATGAAGGCCGGAGAAGACTGGACTCGCGAGCGCGAGCTCACCAGGCCGCAGAGCTTCGTGCTCGGCTACCTCGTGCAGAGCCCAGGGGCGAGCCAATCGGAACTCGCCCGCATGAGCCGCACCACGCCGGCCAGCGTCTCCAGCCTGCTGCGCGGCCTCGAGGGGCGAGGCCTCATCGAGCGCCGAACCGAAGGGGGCGACGAGCGCACCAAGCGCGTCTACGTCACCCCAGCGGGGGCCGAGCTCATCGCCGGCTTCGAAGACGCCATGATCGCCGCAGACGAGACGATCCTCGCGCCACTCGATGCCCATGAGCGAGCCACGCTGCAAGCCCTGCTCGGCAAGATCACAGCGCAACTCCCGCAGCCCGTGCGCGACTAGCGCCGCACCGCGCGGCGACGCCGCGCATCCACCCCACTTCACGTGCCGACCTGGGTCGGCGCGCGCTCCGCCCTGCCCAGAAAGAAGCAACCATGAGCACTCCACCAAGCACCGACGCCAAGGTCGACCTGTCCTCGGCTCCCGAAACCCCGACGGATGCAGCACGCACGAACCGCTGGTACCTCTCATCCGCGCCCATCGTCAGCGCGCTCCTGCACCTGTGCGTGCCCATGGCCGCCGCGATGATCGTCGGCGCGATCTACAACCTGATCAACGCCGGGTTCATCGGCTCGCTCGACGACACCGCCCTGCTGGCCGCGGTCACCCTCGGCTCGCCGATCCTCGGCCTCGTCATGGGGGTCGGCAACGTGTTCGGGGTCGGAGGAGGCGCGCTCGTCTCGCGCCTCCTCGGCGCCGCCGAACGTGACCCCGCGAAAGCCGCCACCATCAAGCGCGTCGCTTCCTACTCGCTCTGGGGCTCAGTGGTCGTCGGGGCTGTTGTCGGCGGCATCGGTCTCGTGTTCCTGTCACCCCTCGTCTCGCTGCTCGGCGCGGATGCGTCGGTCGCTGCGCCCACGAGCGCCTTCGTCGGAGTGCTGCTCGGCTTCGTGCCCGTGCTCGCGGCGGCGGTCTGCCTCGAGCAGCTCGTCCGAGCGGAAGGCGCCGCGAAGCAGGTCATGGTCGCGCTCATCGTCTCCGCCGTCGCGAACCTGGCCCTCGACGCGCTGTTCATCCTGGTGCTGGGCTGGGGAGTCGCCGGGGCCGCAGCCGCCACCGGCCTCGCGAACCTCGTCGTCGTCATGTACTTCGTGGTGTGGCTCACGCGCAACAGCGAGCACGTGAGTCTCTCCCCGCGGTGGTTCACGCTCGCAGCCTCCGTGCAGAAGCCGGTCCTCGGCGTCGGAGTGGGCACGCTGCTGCAGTCGGCATTCCTCATCGTCACGGCGCTCGTGCTGAACAACCTCGCTGCCGCCTACGGCGAGGGGCCGCTCGCCGCCATGGGCGTCGCCGTCCGCATCGCGCAGGTGCCGGAGTTCCTCATCATGGGGGTAACGCTGGGCGTGCTGCCGCTCCTGGCCTACTCGTACGGCAAGGGCGACGGCGCGCGCTTCGGCTCCGCCCTGCGCGCATCCGCGATCACCGTCGGAGTGGTCGCCGCGCTCGCGGCCACCCTCGTCCTGTGCTTCCGCGACCAGGTGTTCACGCTCTTCGTGGCCGACGAATCCGTGCTCGCGATCGGCGTCGTCGTGCTCGCGGCGCAGCTCATCGCGATGATCGCGAACGGGTTCGCGGGCCTCATCACGTCGCTGTTCCAGGCAACCGGCCGTGCCCTCCCAGCGACCGTCATGTCCGCCGCCCAGGGGGTGCTGTTCATTCCCGTGGTGATCGCGGGCAGCATCTGGTTCGGGCTGGCCGGCATCATCTGGGCGCTCACCGTCACCGAAGTCGCGGTGCTCGTGGTCGGGCTGATCCTCTGCATGGCCATGGCTCCCGCGCTCAAGCGCGGCCTCGCGGAGGGCAGCGCCGAGCGGGCGGAGGAAGCACTCGAGATGGCGGCGGCCTGAACGGATGCCGCATGGCCGTCGCCGAGCGGCGACACGAACGCCCTGCCGGGGAGAGGTGCGGCAGGGCGTTCGGGTCTCCTCGGCTACTTCACGCGAACGCTGGCGGAAGGCGTGAGGTCGACGCGGCGCAGCAGCTGCGCGTTGAGGGCGACGACGACCGTCGACAGCGACATGAGCACGGCGCCGATCGACATGGGCAGCACGAACCCGATGGGGGCGAAGATGCCCGCCGCGAGCGGCACCGACAGCAGGTTGTAGCCGGCCGCCCACCAGAGGTTCTGCTTCATCTTGCGGTAGCTCGCGCGGGAGAGCTTGATGACGGACAGCACGGAGCGGGGGTCGTCGCTCGCGAGGATCACCCCGGCGGATGCGATGGCCACGTCCGTGCCGGCTCCGATGGCGATTCCGACGTCGGCCCGAGCGAGCGCTGGGGCGTCGTTGACGCCGTCGCCCACCATCGCGACCTTCTTGCCCTCGGCCTGCAGCTCGGCGACCTTCGCGGACTTGTCCTCCGGTCGCACGCCGGCGTAGATGCGATCGACGCCGAGCTCCTCGCCGACCGCGCGGGCCACGGCTTCGGCGTCGCCGGTGATCAGCACGACCTCGATGCCGAGACCGTGGAGCGCATCCACTGCCTCTCGCGACTCGGGTCGAATCTCATCGGCGAGCTTCAGGCCGCCCACGACGGAACCGTCTCGCACGACGTGCAGGATGATCGCTCCGTCTCCGCGCCACGCATCCGCGGTGTCGAGCTCGGAGGCCCCAAGCTCCTCGAGGAGGCGAGGGCCGCCGACGCGGATCTCCCGCCCGTCGATCGTCGCCGTGACGCCGACCGCCGGTGAGGAGGCGAAGTCGGACGACGCGGGTACGGAGAGACCGCGCTCCGTCGCCGCGCGCACGATGGCCTTGGCAAGCGGATGCTCGCTGTCGGTTTCCGCCGCGGCCGCGATCGCGAGGACCTCGTCGGCCGCGAGCGTGCCTGCGACGGCGATCTCGGTGAGTGTCGGCTCGCCTTTCGTGAGGGTGCCGGTCTTGTCGAAGAGGACGGCGTCGATGGTGCGGGTGCTCTCGAGCGCGAGGCGGTCCTTGATGAGGACGCCGCTGCGCGCCGCCTTCTCCGTGGCGATCGATACGACGAGCGGGATCGCGAGGCCCAGCGCGTGGGGGCAGGCGATGACGAGGACGGTGATGGTGCGCATGACGGCGGCGTCAGGGTCTCCGACGAGCGTCCAGACGATGGCCGTGATGGCGGCGGCGCCGAGGGCGAACCAGAACAGCCAGGCGGCCGCTCGATCTGCGATCCGCTGCGCTCGCGACGTGGAGTTCTGCGCTTCGGTGACGAGTCGCCGGATGCCGGCGAGGGTCGTGTCGTCGCCCGTCGCGGTCACCTGGATGCGCAGGCCGGAGTCGGTCGCGACCGTACCGGCCGTGACCGTGTCGCCCACGCCGCGGGACACCGGACGCGATTCGCCCGTCACCATCGACTCGTCGATGTCGGCCCTGCCCTCCGTGATCCTGCCGTCGGCAGGCACGCTCCCGCCAGGGCGCACGACGACGACGTCGCCGACGACGAGCTCGGTGGGGGACACGGGCACGATGCGGTCGCCCTCGATGCGTTCCGCGCTATCCGGCAGCAGGGCCGCGAGCGAGTCCAATGCCGACGTGGTCTGCGCGAGCGAGCGCATCTCGATCCAGTGCCCGAGGAGCATGATCACGATGAGGAGGGCGAGCTCCCACCAGAACTCGAGGTCATGGTGGAGGAGGCCGAGGCTGGCACCCCACGAAGCGGCGAACGCGACGGTGATCGCAAGCGCGATGAGCAGCATCATGCCGGGCTTGCGTGCCCTGAGCTCGCTGACCGCGCCGGTCAGGAACGGGTGGCCGCCCCAGACGTACATGACGGTGCCGAGGATCGGGGCGATGAGGGCGGCGCCTGGGAAGCCTGGGATCTCGTACCCGAGGAGCATCGCGAACATGCTCGAGAAGCCCACGACGGGGACGGCGATGACGAGGTTGATCCAGAAGAGCCGCCGGAACTGCGCGACGTGGTCCGCGCCATGCCCGGCATGGCCCGCGTGCCCGCCGTGCTCACTGTGGTTGGCCTGGGCTGCATGCTGGTCTTTGCCGCGGTGCTCGTGCTCGTGCTCGTGCCCGTGGGTGTTGGCGTCGTGCTGGGTGCTCATCTGGTTCTCCTCGAATTCGGCGACTGCTGCATCCGTCGCTTGTACCCCCTGGGGGTATCACTCACAACCGGGCAGAGCCAAGGGATATTCCCGCGCTTGACTCTCCGGCTAGGGGAGGCGTCAGGCTTGAGGCATGCTCACCATCGGCGAATTCGCGAACACGACCGGCATCAGCGTCAAGGCGCTGCGTCACTACGACGAGACGAGATCGCTCGTCCCGTACGAGGTGGATGCGGCGACCGGGTACCGCAGGTACGCCGAATCGCAGGTGCGCGACGGTGCCCTCCTGCAGGCGCTGCGCGCCGCCGGAGTGCCACTGCCCGATGCCGCGAAGGCGCTGCGTGACGGCGACGCCGAGGAGGCGCTCGCTCGCCACCGCGCGAACGTGCTGGACCAGCGTGACGCCGAGGACGCGGCGATGGCGGCTGCCGAGGCGGTGCTCACGGCGTTCGCCCGCCCGGTCCTCGTCGAGGAGCGGCACCGCGCGCGCGCTCCGTTCGTCGCCCGCGTCATCCCGCTGCCCGCCGACCTCGGGGCCACCGGAGATGACGCGACGGCACCGACCGACGACGACGCGAACCGAGCATTCGGCGAGCTCTACCGGCGCAGCGCGGAGGCTGGACTCGAGCCTGGACCCGGGTTCTGGACCTCGTTCCGCGAGGCGCCGAGCAGCACCGCACGGGCGCCCGAGCTGCAGATGCTCCTCTGCTGGCCGGTCGCGCGCACCCCGGAATCCGGCGATGCGTCGTGGTCAGACGAGCGCACCCTCGTGGATGAGCTGCCGCCGAGGACCGAGCTGGTCGCCGTGTGGCGCTCTGCCGGGGCCGATCTTCCAGACGGCTCCGTGCATCCGGCCATCGTGGCGCTGTTCGATGCGCTCGCGGAGCGGGGAGTCGCCCTCGCGGCGCGCGAGGTGCGCCAGCGAATCCTCGACTTCGCCGTCGAGGTCGCCATCACCCTCCCAGGGCCACCCGGCCCTTGATCGCTGCCTGTGTTTTCAACCGCTGAGACGCGCTCAGGGGTTGAAAACACAGGCAGCGTTTGCGCGGCTACCATTGCGAGTTCGGAGGTCACCATGGCGAGAGCGTCGCTTGTTCAGTCGGTCAGCGACCGGCTCCTCGATGACATCATCTCGGGGGAGCTGCCGCAGGGGGCGCCGCTGCCGCGCGAGATCGATCTCGCGGAGCGGCTCGGCGTGAACCGCCTGACGCTGCGGGAGGCGCTCAAGACGCTGCAGGCCCAGGGTGTCGTGCAGCCCGTTCCCGGCACTCGGGGTCGCGTGCTGCCGATGGAGGACTGGACCGGCATCGAGCCCCTGCTTCGCGCCGCGACCTCGACCGGGGGCAAGGCGCAGGCCTCGGTGCAGCTCGTGCAGCTTCGGCGGATGATCGAGACGGGTGCGTGCGAGCTCGCAGCCCCGCTGCGCACGGCGGATGACCTCGAGCGGCTCGAGGCCCACCTCGAGGAGATGCGCGCCGCATCCGCCGCCGACGACGTGCACACCTTCGTGACTGCCGACATCGCGTTCCATGACGTCGTGCTTCGCGCGAGCGGCAACCCGTTCCTGCGCGTGCTGCTCGAGCCCCTCGGCCGGTTCATGTACGAGCGCCGCTACGAGACCTCGGCGGTGCCGCAGGTGCAGGTGAATGCGATCCGCGAGCACGCGGGGATCCTCGAGGCCCTCCGCTCCGGTGAGCCAGCCGCTGCTCGCGAGGCGATGGAGTCGCACATGCAGCAGACTGCGGACGACCTTCAGCAGTACGTGCTGCGTCCACGTTCCTGACGGGTCGTTCTTCGCATCCGGGCTCGCCGGTCGACCTCCTTCTGACAGATATCAGATATCTCCTTGACATCCCCCTTCGTCGGGCGCAAGATATCTGATATCCGATTACAAGGGAGTTCTCTGATGGATGAAACCCGACTGCTCGAGCAGTACCCCGCCCCAGTGCGCGTCGACGCCGCGGAGGTCGCCGACCGGGTCCGCGAGTCCGGAGTGACGCTCATCGTGCTCGACGACGACCCGACAGGAACGCAGTCGGTCGCCGACCTCCCCGTCCTCACCCGCTGGGAGCAGGACGACCTCGTGTGGGCGCTCGAACAGGGCCGCGACGCCGTCTACGTGCTCACGAACACGCGCAGCCTCGACGCCCAATCGGCCGCAGCGCGCAACCGCGAGATCGTGACCGCGGCCCTCGCCGCCGCCGAGCGCCTCGAGCGCCGGATCGCGTTCGTGAGCCGCGGAGACAGCACGCTGCGCGGCCACTACCCACTCGAGACCGACGTCATCGCGGCAACCCTCGAGGAGCTTGGCGGCCCGGTGCCAGACGGCGTCCTCATCGTCCCCGCCTTCCCGGACGCGGGCAGGGTCACGATCGGGGGCATCCACTACTACCGACAGAACGGCGAACTCGTGCCCGTCGCCGAGACGGAGTTCGCGAAGGATGCGACCTTCGGATTCCGCAGCTCCGCACTTCCCGAGTGGGTCGAGGAGAAGACGAAGGGCCGTTGGGCCGCGGCCGACGTCACGGTGCTGTCCCTCGACATCATCCGCCGCGGACCGGAAGCGGTCGCGGCCATGCTGCAGGATGCGCGTGGCGGCCAGCCGATCGTCGTCGACGTGGTCATCGAGGACGACATCCGCATCGTCGCCCTCGGGCTCGAGCTCGCGGAGGCCGACGGCAAGCAGTTCCTGTACCGGGTCGGCCCCCCGTTCGTGCGCGCCCGCATCGGGCAGGAGATCGCCGCTCCGCTCGAACCGACGCAGCTCGCCCGCGACGGTGCAGCCGGCTCGACCACAGGTGGCCTCATCGTCGTCGGCTCGCACGTCGACCTCACGACCCGCCAGCTCGCGGCCCTGCGCGAGGAGCATCCGGAGCTCCCCACCGTCGAGCTGTCCGTCTCGGCGATCATCGATGCCGAGCGCCGCGACGCGCACGTCGACGAGGCCAAGGTGCGGGTGGTCGAAGCGCTCGCGAACGGCGACGTCATCCTCCACACGAGCCGCGAGCTCGTGAAGACCGAGGACGCGGATGCGTCGCTCGCGATCTCCAGGGACGTCTCGGCCGCCGTCTGCGAGGTCGTCGCCCACGCGCTCCGTGAGACGCCGCCGAGCTTCGTCATCGCGAAGGGTGGCATCACCTCGAGCGACGTCGCCACCAACGGCCTCGAGATCCGCCACGCCGTTGTCCGCGGCCCCATGCTGCCCGGCATCGTCTCCCTGTGGCAGGCCGTCGGCGGGCCAGCCGACGGCATCCCGTACGTCGTGTTCGCCGGCAACGTCGGCGACGAGGACTCGCTCGCGCGGGTCGTCGAGAAGTTCCACGCCAGCGCCTCGGCCGCAGCCCAGGCAACGGCGCCCGAATCCGCATCCGCTCCCGCATCCAAGTGATCAGCAACAGCGCTGAGACTCATACAAGCACCGAGAAACGAGCAACCATGACCTCCTCCTCCGCTCCCTCCTCTTACTCCGTCGCTGTCCTCGGGCTCGGCGCAATGGGCCTGCCGATGGCGACGCGCCTGAGCAGCCAGCTCACCGTGAACGGCTTCGACATCGCGCAGCCGCGCCTCGACCTCGCCGCCGCAGCGGGCATCGTGCCGCACGACTCCGCCGCCAGCGCAGTGAAGGGCGTCGACGCGGTCCTGCTCGCCGTCCGCAACGGCGAACAGCTGCACGAAGTGCTCTTCGGCGCCAACGGCATCGCCGGCCTGCTCGACGAGGGCGCAGTCGTGATCCTCACGAGCACGGTCGGCACCGACGGCATCGCCGAGGTCGTCGCTCGCCTCGAGCAGCACTCGGTCGAACTCGTCGACGCACCCCTGTCCGGCGGCCCCGTCCGTGCGGGCGAAGGGGACCTCCTCATCGTCGTCGGCGCGACGCCCGCCGCACGCGAGAAGGCGCAGCCGGTGCTCGGGCTCCTCGCATCCACCCTCACCGTCGTGGGCGACCGCCCCGGCGACGGGCAGGCGCTCAAGACCGTCAACCAGCTGCTCTGCGGCGTGCACATCGCGGCCGCGGCCGAAGCACTTGCCCTCGCCGAGCGCCTCGGGCTCGACCCCGCCAAGACCCTCGAGACGCTCGGCGCGGGAGCGGCCGGCTCGTTCATGCTCGCGAACCGCGGCCCGCGCATCCTCGAGGCGTACGACGAGGAAGGCGCCGAGGTGCTCAGCCGCCTCGATATCTTCGTGAAGGACATGGGCATCGTCGGCAAGGCGAGCCGCGCAGTCGGGCTCCCGACGCCTGTCGCCGCCGCCGCCGAGCAGCTGTACCTCCTCGGCCAGGCGCAGGGCCTCGGTGCCTCCGACGACTCCGCCGTCATCCTCGCCCTCGCCCCGAAGACCACCGACTAGGTCGCCTCAACCTCCCCCTAGGCCTGAGCCCCCGCTCTCGCCGCGTCAACGCTCTCGTCAAAGGAGACGGACTTGTCTACATTCCTACTGCTCGCGATCGCAGCCGGAGGCATCGGCCTCCTCCTGCTGCTGATCATCAAACTCAAGGTGCACGCGTTCCTGGCGCTGCTCATCGTGAGCGTCCTCGTGGGCCTCGCGACGGGGCTGCCGCTCGTCACCGTCCCCGAAACCGACCTCGAACCGGCGAAGATCGGCATCATCGAGTCGATCA
Source organism: Pseudoclavibacter sp. (assembly GCA_052099095.1). Classification (GTDB taxonomy): domain Bacteria; phylum Actinomycetota; class Actinomycetes; order Actinomycetales; family Microbacteriaceae; genus Pseudoclavibacter. Next base: position 45,519 of record JBQDTF010000009.1, on the reverse strand, counting down.
TCGCCGGCATGGGCGGCGTGCTCGGGTCGGTCGCGATCCTCGTGGCGCTCGGCGCCATGCTCGGGAAGATCATCGAGATCTCCGGTGGCGCATCCAGCCTTGCCGGTCGCTTCACGAAGCTCCTCGGGCCGAAGCGAGTCGCCGGTGCCCTCACCGCAGCTGCGCTCGTACTCGCGATCCCCGTCTTCTTCGACGTCGGGTTCATCATCCTCGTGCCCATCATCTACGGCTTCTGCAAGGCGGCCGGCGTCAACCCGGTGAAGTTCGGCCTCCCCGTCGGCGGCATCATGCTCGCCGTGCACGTCGCGATGCCCCCGCATCCCGGCATCGTGGGTGGCGCCGGAATCCTCGGCGCCGACCTCGGCTGGGTCACCATGATCGGCCTCCCCGTCTGCCTCGTTCTCGCGGTCGTCTCGCACTTCTTCTCGAAGTGGCTCAACCGCAAGGACTTCACGATGCTGCCGACCACGGCGAAGTCGTTCGCCGAGTTCGGCACGGAGAAGGCGGATGCGGTTGTCGCCGACGCTGAGGGCACGTCCGACTCGGCAGACGGCGCGTCCGGCACATCCGGTACCGCCACCAAGGCCCGCACGGTCGCCCCGCCGAGCGCAGGCATGGTCATGACGCTCATCGTCACACCGCTCATCATGATCGCGCTTGGCACCATCGGCGCCACGCTGCTCCCAGCTGGCGACCCCATCCGCAACGTGCTCGCGTTCATCGGCGCCCCGCTGTTCGCGCTGCTCGTGACGGTGCTGCTCGCGAGCTTCTTCCTCGGCATCCGCCGCGGCTGGAGCGCGTCGCAGCTCGGCGACGTCGTCGAGGCGGCGCTCCCGCCGGTCGCGGTCGTCATCCTCGTCACCGGTGGTGGCGGAGCGTTCGCCCGCGTCCTCACCGAGAGCGGCATCGGGGCGGCGCTCAGCGAGACGCTCCTCGCCACGGGTATGCCCCTCATGCTCATGGCCTACCTGATCTCGCTCGCGCTGCGCGCAGCCCAGGGGTCGGCGACCGTCGCGATCCTCACGACTGCGGGCCTGCTCAGCGCGTCGATCCTCGGCGGCGGCTACTCGACGATCCAGGTCGCGCTGCTGGCCCTCGCGATCGCGTTCGGCGCGCTCGGCCTGTCGCACGTCAACGACTCCGGCTTCTGGGTTGTCACCCGCTACCTTGGCCTCGGCGTCGCGGACGGCCTGCGCACGTGGACCGTGCTGACCACCGTGCTCGGCCTCGTCGGCTTCCTGCTCTGCTCCGTCATCTGGCTGGTCGCGGGGGTCGCGTAGCGAACCTTCTGGGATGCGCCTCGCATCCACCACCATCGCTGCCAGCCGATGTGCCCTTCACGAGCGTCGTTGAAGGGCACATCGGCTGGCAGCGATCTTCGTCTCGCGGTGCGTGCGCGCCTCGGATGTTGGTGGGCGAGTGGCTACGGCGCCGGCGCGGATGGGCGGCTCCACCGCTGCCTGTGAAACCAACCGCTCGAGGGCTCTCCGGCGTTGGGTTCGCAGGCAGCGATCGGGGCAAGGGGTCGTCAGGCGTCAGATGACCCCGCAGTGCGCGGCTTCCAGACGAGCCACTTGTTGGCGACCTCTTGTTCGAGGTCGACGCCGTGGCGGTTCGCGATGAGGAGCACCTGCGAGAGGACGTCGGCAAGTTCGGCGCGGAAGTCCGAGTCCAGCTCGTCCGCGGTGCGGCCCTTGTCGCGGCTTTGCCCCTGCTTCGCGAGGTAGGCCTGCGTGAGCTCGCCGACCTCCTCATTGAGCTTCAGGATGAGCCAGTCGTCGGTGCGGTCGATGTCATTCTTCGCAGCGTAGAAGGCCGAGACCTCTTCGATGTCGCTCGTGAGCTTCGCGATTCCCATGGTGGGATTGTGCCCCGCGGATACGGCTGGCCGCGTGCATCCAGTCACCGAGCGACTCGCAACGTGCCGTGCCGTGCCGCCGGAGCTCATCGCTGCCAGCCAAGTGGCTCCTTGGGACGGTGCCTAAAGGGCCACTTGACTGGCGGGCGCGGGCGAGGGCACGCCTACGGCGCCTGCGGCCCCCTCTGCACGGGGATGATGCCGGTGCGGGCCGGTGGATTCGGGAAGAACCAGAGGATCGCGCCGGAGAGGATCCAGATGATGGCCATGCCGGTGACGAGCCAGCCCGCGTCGAAGCCTGCGATGAGGCCCGCGACGGCCGCGCCGATTGCGGCCGCGGTGACGCGGAGGCCCGCGCCGATCGTGAAGACCTGGGACCGCACGTTCGGCTTGCTCTCCTTGTCGCGCAGCAGCATCATGGCGGCGTTCGCGGGCGCTGCGAAGAGGCCGGAGACGAAGACGGCGACGAAGGTGACCCCGACCGGGAGTGCTGGGACTGCGATGAGAAGGAACGCGCCAGTCGCGACGAAGCCCATGCCCATGACCCAGACGGGGCCGCGCGTCGTCCAGGTCCTGATGGCCATGAAGAGGGCGCCCGCGAGACCGCCGATGGCGTAGGCCGTGACGATCCAGGCGGCGGATGCTTCGGAGCCGGTTCGTTCCAGGGAGATCGCGATGGCGGCGATGCCGAGCGCGCCGCCGGCGATCTGGCTGACCGTGCCCGCGGTTGTCACGATGGCGATGGGCTTGTGCTTCACGAGGTACGTCATGCCGCGCGCGATGGTGCGCCCGAGCCCCTCGACGGTGCCTTCCTTGGGGCGCATCCTGATTCCGAATCCGGCAACTGCGCCGATGAAGGCGAGACCGGCGAGGAGCACCATCGCGAGACGCGCGGAACCGGCGAGCGGGATCGCGAGTGCTGCAAGCGCTGGTCCGCCGACCGAGGCGATCGTGTAGGACAGGGCGTCCTGTGCGTACGCCTTCCTGACCGGTGTGATGTTGTCCGGGGCGAAGCTCGAGAGTCCGCCCATGTAGGCGGGGGTCACGAAGCCTGCCACCGCGAGGACCAGTGCGATGACCCCGATCGGAAGCGTGCCGAGCTGCGACGCGAAGAGGTACGCGGCCGCCGTGATCGCACCACCGGCGATGAGGAGGAGTCGCGGGCGGCGCATCCGGTCGAGAAGTGCGCCGACAAGCGGAGCCGCGATGACGCTCGGGAACAGGGCGACGGCGACGAGGAGCCCGCCTACTGCGACGTCACCGAGTTGCTCGACTGCGAGGAGTGGGAGAGCGACTACGGCTCCGGCGTTCGCCAGTCGGAGGGGAATCGATGTCGACTGGTACCGCCAGATGCCGCTCATCCGAGAACAGAACTCCTCACTGCAACGCCGTCACATGCTGCGGCAGACGATGCCGCGACTGCCAGCCTACGTCGCAGCGGATCGGTCGGTCGGCGGCCTGAAACGCGCCGCAACGCGCGACGACACGCTTGTGATGGGCGGTTCGCCCGGCCCGGCTCCGCGGTCGGTGTGGCTCAGTCGCCGAGCTTCTGGTCGAAGTCCTTCGGCGCGAGTGCCAGGGCCTCGGCCTCCTCGCGGCTCAGTCGCTCCGACTCGCGGCGCGACTTCCGCATGTTGAGCACGTAGTGGATGCTCGTGGGCACGACGGTCGCGAGTACGGCGAGGATCAGGATCACGTCGATGTACTCGCGGATGAAGTCGCCGAGCACCGGGACGTAGCCGAGCAGGTAGCCGCCGTAGGTGAGTCCAGATCCCCAGATGAGGGCGCCGATGAGGTTGTAGATCGTGTACTTGCGGTAGTCCATCTTGCCGACGCCGGCCGCTACTGGGGCGAAGGTGCGCACGATCGGGACGAAGCGGGCGACGATCACGGCGAGGCCGCCGAAGCGTTCGAAGAACGCGTTGGTGCGTTCGACGTTCTTCATGCTGAAGAGGCCGCTCTCCTTGCGCTCGAAGATCCTCGGCCCGGCTTTCCTGCCGATCAGATAGCCGACCTCACCTCCCAGGAACGCGGCGAGACCGATCGCGAGGCACACCCACCAGATGTCGAAGCCGATGCCCGGGTAGAAGGCGAGGAGGCCCGTGATGAGCAGCAGTGTGTCGCCGGGCAGCAGGAACCCCACGAGGAGGCCCGTCTCCGAGAAGACGATGAGGCAGACGACGAGCAGCGCCCAGGGGCCCGCACCGTGAATGATCGTTTCGGGGTCGAGCCAGGGAAAAAGTGTGGGAGCCACGGAAGGTTGCGTCCAGTCGCTGAGAGGCAGAAGTGATTGAAAGAGTATCCCGCGCGCGCCCTGGGAAGAACACAGACTGTGCTGTCGGTGGCCGGTCCTAGATTAAGCGGGATTCAGGGGCTGGCGGGATGAGCGGGGGTGAAGCTGCGCCGCTCGTCACGCCGGCGAACATAGATTCTACATTTACTGAGAAAAACCAGATAAAAGTAGATATTTTGCAGGCGCGGGCGTAGGCTGAATTCAGATCTTGGGGGAGGTCGATATGGCAGTAGACACGGTAGTGAAGTCGGCAGGCCTGGGCTGCGACGGTGCGGCTGAGAGGGCTGAACGCCGGGTGGAGTGCGCTGATGAGCCATCTCTTGGTGGACCGCGCGCAGGTGACAGGGGCCACGCGTCCTTCCCTTTCCCTGGAGTGGCGGCCCAGTCGGTGCGAGAAATGGCAGTCGGCGCAACAGCGGCAGTGGATGCGCTCATCGACGGGCGGAGCCCGGTCGCGACGCTCCTCGACGCTGAGTTCTTCGCCGCGTTCGAGGAACTGGCCGCGCGGAAGAGGATGCTCGACGCGACGATCCTCGAGATGACGGGTGAGCTCCTCGGGCGGGACGAGGTCACGCCTGTCGCGTTCTCGGGCTCGCTTGTGCGCCGCGGAGGGTTCCGATCGGTGCACGAGGCGGTGCAGCAGACGTTTGGGCTCCGGCGAGCCGAAGCGGGGGCCATGCGCGAGCTCGCGGAGGCGACCCGCGAGACCATAAGCATGACCGGCGAGCCGCTGCCGCCCGCGAGGGGCCACGTTGCGGTCGCAGTTGCCGAGGGGCGGGTGACGCTCTCGCAGGCATCGGCGATCGCCAAGGGGCTGCGCGAGGCCGATCGTCGGGCTGATATCACCGACCTTGAGCGCGCCGAGTACGAGCTTGTGCGGGCAGCGTGTGGACTCACGCCGGAGGACGACGAGCCTGCGTCCCCCGAGCGCCTCGCCAGGCAGGCGGCGGTGTGGGTCGCCTACCTCGACCCCGACGGTGCCGAGCCGGAAGCCGAGCGCCAAGCGGAGAAGCGCGGGCTCTCGTTCACTCGACGATCCGACGGAATGGTGCAGGGGCGGCTCCTCGCGACGCCCGAACAGGGCGAACTTCTGCAGCGCGTCCTCGACGCCCACCTCTCTCCACGTCGCGACCATGCCTGCGATGAGGAAGACGCGCCACTCGACGGCGTTCCAGGAGCGCCCCAGGAAGAAGCGCCGATCCGGGATGAGCGAAGCATCTCCCAACGGCGCATCGACGCCCTAGTCTCGGTCTTCGCTCGGCATGCCGAGTCGCCGGCCGCACCGCGCACGGGCGGTGAGGCGCCGACCATGGTCGTTTCGGTCACTCGCGATGGGCTGAGCGACGCCATCGAGAGCCTCGCGGATGTGCCTCGCTACGAGCACTCCGGTGAGCCGGCGTCGATCAAGGTCGCCAGGCGCATCCTCTGTGACGGCATCATCCGGGCCGCGCTTGTCGACGACGACGGTGAAGTCCTGAAGCTGGGCCGAAAGCGGAGGCTCTTCAGTCCGGCACAACGGAGAGCGATCTTCGCGAGAGACCGAGGGTGCAGAGCTCCAGGATGCGAGCTCACTCTCGACATGGTCGAGATTCACCACGTCACTCCCTGGTGGATGGGCGGTCTCACCGACACCCGCAATGGCATAGCGCTGTGCACGTTCCACCACCACGAAGTCCACCTCGAGAGGCTCATCATCGTGCCCTCACCCGACCGAGTGTGGAAGGTGGAGCCAGCAACCGGACCAAGAACTCTTCGTGGCCCCCTCCGAGGGTCCAGCGGGTCCAGCGGGTCCAGCGGGTCTGGCGAGGAGCCGAGTGCCGTGGAGTTTCGAGCGACGCCGCCAGAATGGCCGCCGGCGTCGCACAAGCAGTGAAGTCGTTCGCGTGCCGTTCGGGCGGTGGGGTCGTCTGCGTGCCGCTCGGGCAGGGGGCGTTCGCGTGTCGCTCAGGGGTGTCCCCGTGGCAGTTCTCGAAACCGTTCGAGAGCGACGCAGCCGACTGAGGAAACCTCAGCCAGCTGCGTCGCCGAAGGAACGCGCAGCTAGTCCCGGGGTGCCGGTGCTTGCGGTGACGTGCCTGTCCCTGTGGCTGTGCTCGTGGTCGCACCTGAGGCCGCGCTGGCCTGAGTCGAGCCCGTGGCAGCTGCACCGGCAGCTGCACCGGCGCCGGCGTGCACAGCGTGCGGGGCGCGGCTCGCCGCATCCAGCTCCTCGGCTTCGTCCCCGCCGACGGCCTCGCCGCGGGCGACCAGGCCGGCGACATCCGACAGCGGGATCTGCTTCAGGAAGAGCGACAGGAGGAAGGCGAGCGCGATGAACGGCACGAGGTACCAGAACACGGGAGCGAGCGCATCCGCGTAAGCCGTGACGATGCCGTCGCGAACCTCGTCCGGCAGCTGCGAGAGCGTCTGCGGGTCGATCGTCGAGGTCGCCGTCGCGGCGTCGGCCGCGGTCGCTCCGCTCGCCGTGAAGACCGACGTGAGGTTCTCGGTCAGGCGCGTCGTGAAGATCGCGCCGAAGACCGCGGTGCCGAGAGCGGCGCCGACCTCGCGGAAGTAGTTGTTCGTGCTCGTGGCAGTACCGATCTCGGCAGCAGGCACTGCGTTCTGCACGACCAGCACGACGACCTGCATGATGAGGCCGAGCCCCGCGCCGAAGAAGAACAGGAACACGCAGATGAGCCAGATCGGGGTATCCGCGGTGAGGGTCGTCATGGCGACCATCGCGAGGCCCGTGAGCACGGTGCCGACGATGGGGTAGATGCGGTAGCGCCCCGTCTTCGAGATCAGGATTCCGGAGGCGATGGACGTGCCCATGAGGCCCGCCATCATCGGCAGCATGAGCAGACCGGACGCGGCGGCCGAGGTGCCGGACGACATCTGCAGGAACGTCGGCACGAAGCCGATCGCGGCGAACATCCCGATGCCGAGGGTCAGGCCGATGGCGGTGGCGTTTACGAAGATCGGGTTCTTGAACAGGCCGAGCGGGATGATCGGGTCTTCGGCGCGCGACTCGACGAAGACGAAGATCGCGGCGGAGACGAGCAGACCGAGACCCCACGCCCATGTGACCATCGAGCCCCAGCCGTGGTCGGCATCCGCCCCGAAGTCGGTGAAGAAGATGAGGCTCGTCGTGGCGGCCGAGAGGAACAGCACGCCGAGGTAGTCGATGCGCTTCGTCGCCTTCTTGCTCGGGAGCTTGAGCGCGACGACGGCGATGATGAACGCCGCGATGCCGACCGGGATGTTGATGTAGAACGCCCACTGCCAGGTCAGGTGGTCGACGAAGTAGCCGCCGAGGAGGGGGCCGCCGACGGCGGAGAGGCCGAAGACCGCGCCGAGTGGGCCGAGGTACTTGCCACGTTCGCTGGCGGGCACGATGTCCGCGATGATCGCCTGCGACAGGATCATGAGGCCGCCGCCTCCGAGGCCCTGGATTGCCCTGAACACGACAAAGGCCCAGAAGCTGTCCGCGAAGGCGCAGCCGACCGAGGCGAGGGTGAAGATCGCGATCGCGATGAGGAACAGGTTCCTCCTCCCGAGCACATCACCGAACTTGCCGTAGATCGGCATGACGATGGTCGTCGCGAGCAGGTAGGCGGTCGTGATCCACACCTGGTGGTCGACGCCGCCGAGTTCGCCCACGATGGTGGGCATGGCAGTCGAGACGATGGTCTGATCGAGGCTCGAGAGGAGCATTCCGGCGATGAGCGCGCCGAAGATCGTCCAGATCCTGCGTTTCGTGAGCAGGAACTGCGGCGCAGCTGGCGCCGGAGCTGTGTTGGTCATGCGGGGTCCGTTCACAGAAGTCGGTGGGGAGCCGTTCGGGCAGAGCGCCGAGACGGGAGGGGTGAGGGTGAGGGGCTGGCCGGATGCGATGGGCGGTCAGCTGGAGGGGCGGGGCTAGCCGCTCAGTACGGCGCGCAGCGCGGCTACGCGTCTCGAGACGACCGTTTCCATGTCGTCGGTGTTGTCGGTCGTGAAGAACTCGAACGCGCTTGCTCGCATGGCGGACATGAGGATCTGCACGGCGGCGGCGGCTCGGAGGTCGCCAGGCTGCAGTCCCTCGCGGCGCTCGACGAGCGCAACGTCTCGCTTCTCGTCGCTCGACATGTGCTCGAGGACCCGCTTGAAGAGCTTGGGCTCCTGGTCGATGACGGCCATCACCTCGCGAACCTGGTCGGGGTTGGGTTCGGGGTCGGCTTCCCGCCAGCGATCGAGCGCGAGCCTCGTCAGCGCCTCGAGCAGGTCCGGGCTGAGGCGTTCACTTCGCGGGTCTCCTCCCGCGATGAACTCGTCGTCGAGGTGTGCCGTCTCGCGCCGAGCGGAGATGCCGAGCACGGCGTCTTCCTTCGATGCGAAGTAGTTGAAGAACGTGCGCCGGGAGATGCCGACCTGCTCGCAGAGCTCCTCAACCGTGAAGCCGGCGAGGCCGAAGTCGAGGGCTCGCCGGCGGGCGGCCGCGGCGAGATCGCGGCTCGTCTGCGCCATCTTGCGAGCACGAAGACTCGTTGCACTATCAGTCACTAGTGCAGTATTGCACTAATCGGCCAAAGTGCAACAGCTTTCGCGAGTGGATGCAGGGCCGCGCCGCGCGCATTCGTTGGCCTACGCTGTCCCCTAGTACCCCCGAGGAGACCCGATGGCCGAGATTCCGCACATCACGATCAGCGCTGGCTTCATCTTCGCGATCATCGACCTGATCATCCGCGTCATCGCGATCATCGTCGTGCCCAGGAACCGGAAGCCGAGCGTCGGCATCGCCTGGCTCATGGCCATCTTCCTCATCCCCTACGTGGGGGTCATCGCTTTCCTGCTCCTCGGCAGCTTCCGCCTGCCAGCGAAGCGCATGGAGCGCCAGCAGGAGGTCACGACCTTCATCAACATGGCCGTGTCGAGCGTGGAGGTCGAGCCGACCCAGCACAGCGACCCGCCGTGGTTCGACTCGGTCGTCGCCCTCAATCGCACCTACACGGCCATGCCCCTCATCAGCGACAACGAAGTCGTCCTGCAGGGGAGCTACGAGGAGACGATCCTCGCCATGGCGGCCGAGATCGACACCGCCGAGAAGTGGGTGCACGTCGAGTTCTACATCCTCGCCTGCGACCGCACGACTCGACCGATCTTCGACGCCCTCGACCGCGCCGTCGCTCGCGGTGTGAGCGTGCGCATCCTGCTCGACCACATCGCATCCATTCGTGTACCCGGCTACCGCAAGCACACGCTGTCGCGGCTCAAGAACCTCGCGAACGCGGGCGCCGAGTGGCACTACATGCTTCCCGTCCGCCCGTGGCGCGGCGAGTACCAGCGGCCGGACCTGCGCAACCACCGCAAGCTCCTCATCGTCGACGGGAACTCCGCCTACCTCGGATCGCAGAACGTCGTCGACTCCACGTACAACAAGCGCGGCAACATCAGGCGCGGCCTCCACTGGCATGACCTCATGGTGCGCCTCGAGGGGCCGGCCGTCCACGCCGTCAGCGCCGTCTTCATCACCGACTGGTACTCCGAGTCGGGCACGATCATCCCCGAGGATCTCACCGACGTCGAGACCATGCCGCAGGAGGCGCGCATGGACTGCCAGATCGTCCCGAGCGGCCCTGGCTACCCGAGCGAGAACAACCTTCGCCTCTTCCTCAACCTCCTCTACGTCGCGCAGAAGTCGATCATCATCACGAGCCCCTACTTCGTGCCGGACGAGTCGATGCTCTACGCCATCACCACCGCCACCGCACGAGGTGTCGTCGTCGAGCTGTTCGTCTCGGAGATCGGCGACCAGGCCATGGTCTACCACGCGCAACGCTCCTACTACGAGGCCCTGCTGCTCGCAGGGGTGCGCATCTGGATGTACAAGTCGCCGACGATCCTTCACGCCAAGCACTTCACGATCGACGACGAGGTCGCGGTCATCGGCTCGTCGAACATGGACATGCGCTCCTTCTCGCTCAACTTCGAGGTGTCCCTCATGGTGCGCAGCGCCGACTTTGTCGAGGACCTTCGCGAGGTGCAGCAGGACTACCGAGAGAACTCGCGCGAACTCACCATGTTCGAGTGGCGCAAGCAGCCGCTTCGCTCCACCGTGCTCGACAACCTCGCCAGGCTCACCGCAGGGCTGCAGTAGCAGCTGTCTGAATGTTCGCTCCGACCCGGGTGCGAGGCGCGCCGTCGATGTCGGGAGTCGGGAGTAACTTTGCGCTTGGGCTCGATCGGGTCCAGAACGACCGACGCGTGCAGGAGTAACGAGTCATGCAGAAAATCATCCCGAACCTCTGGTTCAACAAGAACGCCGAAGAAGCGGGGGCGTTCTACGCCTCCGTGTTCCCGAAGACAACGACGTCGGTGGAGGCACGCTACCCGGAGACCGATCTCCTCGACTTCCAGAAGGACTTCGCGGGTCTCCCGCTTGTGGTCGGCGTGGAGATCGACGATTACCGGTTCACGCTCATCAATGCGGGCGACCAGTTCAGGCCGAACCCGTCCATCTCCTTCATGCTCAACTTCGACCCGCGCGTGCTCGGGGGAGATGCGGAATCGGCGCGGGAAGCTCTCGGCACGGTCTGGGCCGCGCTCAGCGAGGGTGGCAAGGCGCTCATGCCGCTGCAGGAGTACCCGTTTAGTCCCTACTACGGGTGGATCGAAGATCGCTACGGCGTGAGCTGGCAGCTCATGCTCGTCGACCCGGATGGGCTGAGCACGGCCGATGAGGTGCGCCCTTTCATCGTGCCAAGCCTCATGTTCGGCAGAGAAGCACAGAACCGGGCACGCGAGGCGATCGACTTCTACGTCTCCCTGTTCCCGGATGCGCGCATCGGCACCGTCGCCGAGTACCCGGCCCAATCGGGTCCGGCGCCTGCCGGCGCGATCATGTACGCCGACTTCCAGCTCGCGGGCCAGTGGTTCGCGGCGATGGACAACGGTGCAGGCCAGGAGTTCGGCTTCGACTGCGGCGTCTCGCTCGAGGTCGACTGCGCCGACCAGGAGGAGATCGACCACTTCTGGGACGCGATGAGCGCCGTGCCGGAGGCTGAGCAGTGCGGTTGGCTGGCAGACAAGTTCGGTGTGAGCTGGCAGATCGTGCCCGCCAACATGGGCGAGCTCATGGCGAAGCCAGACGGCTACGAGCACATGATGCAGATGAAGAAGCTGGTCATCGCCGACTTCTGACCCTTAGCACCCCGGTGTGCGCGACGCGTCCGAATTCGAACACATATTCCCAGGCGGCTTCGGGTTGCCGACCAGGCGAGGCTCCTACAGTCGCGGATATGTCAGACACACACGAAGGTGAAATGCTCGGCGCTACCGCGCCGGACGAGAACGGCACAGAGAAGGATCCCTCGAACTGGGTCACCGGCGACGAGCCGATGACTGGCGCGCAGCGCAGCTACCTGGACACGCTTGCCCGGGAGGCTGGAGAGGAGATCCCTGCAGATATCACCAAGGCGGAGGCGTCGGAGCACATCGACCGTCTGCAGCAGAAGACTGGTCGCGGCGAGAGCTGACCGCTGACAGCAAGAAGGCCGGTGTGGCGCAGACTCTGCGCCACACCGGCCTTCTTCGTGGAGCGGATGACGGGAATCGAACCCGCGCTATCAGCTTGGGAAGCTGAAGTTCTGCCATTGAACTACATCCGCGCGGCTAGATCACTGGGATCTAGCGGCAGGAGAGAGTGTAGCGCACACCCTGGTGCACGTTTAGTGCACGAAAACGATTCAGGAGCCGAACTGCTCGAGCGTTTAGTCACGTCCCGCGCGATGACGTGTTTCGCGATGTAACTCCCCTCGGCAACCGTGACCGAGCCGTGCCCCCATCTGCTCCTTTGCCGCGTCGGCCCCTTCCTCCATCGCGATCATGGTCGCGACCGAGGACCGGAGTGTCTTCGGCACGTCATAGGAGAATGGCGTTTCACCGAGTGCGGTGTGCCACTGCACGCGAAACTTGTTCGGATGTCGGATCGTGCCGGAGCTCGACGGGAACACGAGGGCTCGCCGAGCTCCTCGTAGGCGGCGAACCCCTTTGGGTCGGCCGTGGCCCACGCGTCGTCGGTGAGCTCGCGGGCACTGGTGCGCTTGACGGAGTAGTTGAATTCGCCGAGCGCGAACTACCTCGTCTCCCTCCTCGCCGCCCGCCAGGCGTACATCGCAGCCCGGGTCGCAGCAGGCGACGTGTTCTACGTCTCGTACTGGGGGCGCATCACTCGCCCGCCAAAGACGGGCTACACGACCGGCGTCCCGACCGCCTCGATCCGCAAGGGCTCGAACCTCGGGGAACAGGTCGCCTCGGCGGGCACCTCGAACGGGCAGCCGTGGTGGTGGCAGCAGACCGGCCCCGGGTTCGTCGGCGGGTACGGGAGCAAGAACGGCACCGCCCATTTCTCGGCCGCAGCCGGGAAGCTCGCCACCCTGGGCGCGTTCAACCAGACCCTCAACGCGATCGCCCTCGGCGCCCGCGACGCGAACACGCTCAACAACCTGCCCTCGGAGATCCTCTACCGCGGCTACATCGAGAACCTCACCGCCACCGGGCGCCCGTTCGAGCAGGTCCGCGCCGCAGACTTCCGCAAGTACACGGACGAGGTGCTCACACCAGGCGGCCGCTACTTCGGAGACGCCTGGACCGAGCCGACATCGCGAGTGCCTTAGTCGCGCGTAGCCGGTGTGAAGCCTTCCTCGGTCAGTATGTCGATCGAAGAGCCACCATCACCCCAAACAAGAGTGTTGGAGTCCCAGTGCAGGCTTGCGTAGTCGAGCCCGTGTTCGCGGACGAGGTAGTCGTAGTTCCTGAGAGCAATTTCGGTTTCTTTCTGCCTGCGCAAACACTAGCGGTCGGCGTCAACCGCTTCACCCGCCTGTGCTGGGCCTGATTCAATGACTTCATGCGAAAAAAACTCCGCTACTCCTACGCCGAGCGGCGTGAACGTCAAGCTTCCCGGGCCGCCGAGTGGCTCGAAGAAAAATGGACGCAACCATCGGAATGTCCGATCTGCGGAACTGACGACTGGTCCTGGGAGGAACCCGGGGGGCTGCCTACGATTGGGCGCGAGATGTACGAGGGGACGCCGGATACAGTGCCGGGCGACCTCCCTATATGGTCGCTCATCTGCAAGAACTGCGGGCTGACGCATTTCTTCAACGGCCTAAGAACGGGCATTATCCAACTTGACGACTATGTCTTCGAGCTGGAAGACGACGAAGTGTCATGAATTCGGGAATCGATGTTTCTGAAGAGGGGGTTCCGTACAAGCTCCCGGCGATAGTGCACGAAATTGAAACTCAGGAGATTTTCCAGGTCCGATTGAAGGATTGGTCACGTCTCCGACGCTCCGTAGCTTCTCTGAAGAACCCCAGCCGGGGTCTTGCCAACGCGGCGTGGACGTTCGTAGGTCTGGGTGTCTCCGCGTCCTTCGCTGGTCTTGCCTGGTGGCCTGCCTTCGAGTCTCTTGGTCCAGAGCAGCGTGTTCAGTTCGTCATCGTTTGGCCGATCATCGTTTCAGCATTCATTCTGGGCGTTCTGGGGGTGATTGCTTTCAGTGTCGCTAACAGGCTCACCAGCCACTCACACATGACTAGTGCTCAAGATTTGCTTGAGCTAATGGACGACATTCGCAGCGTGAAATAGCGCGCGAGCAACTTACCGGATCTACTACCACTAGAGAAACACTGTTGGTTGCGAAGCAACTGACCAAGCCCCGCACATCCGTGCGGGGCTTTTCGCTTTAACAGGAGGCACCATGACGATCTCTCCCGACCAGCTCCTCAGCGGTCGCAAATTCCGCGACGTCGACGTGGTCACCGTCACGCCGACGTCGCTTTCGGCGCGAGTCGACGGCAAGCTCGTCGAAGTCGACCTCGAGGCCAAGCCGGATCTCTGCACGGAGGTGCAGGCGATCGCCCCCGGCGCGAAGACGCTGCGCATCGCGCAGGCATCTCTCGAGTCGGTGCGCGCGGCCGAGCTCACCCCGGGCGCACCGAGGCGTGGCTCGTCGTCGCAGACCCGAAGCCCGACGCGAAGATCGTCGGCTTCGCGGCGCCCGCGTCGCTGCTCTCGGCCGTACCGCTCGCGGCCCAGCGCAACTACGCGACCGGTCTCACGCAGGAGGAGATCGCCGCCTGGCCGAACCTCTGCACACTCATCGCGGAGGCGGTCAGCGACGGCCGCCAGTCCTCGTCCCGCAACGGCGCCTCGGTCGACGCGCTCCAGATGCACCATTCGACCATGCCCTCGGCCCGGGCGTACAATCCAGCTCGTGCAGGGCCTGCTCCGTCAGGTGTCCTCGAACCTCGCGATCGACGTCGACGGCCGGATCGTCCGCGTCGTTAGCCTCATGCGGCGTGCATGGACCAGCGGCAGCACGTCCTTCGACGCTCGCGCGATCACCGTCGAGACGGCAAACGCGACGATCGGCGACGCCTCCGGTTGGAAGGTATCTGAGGCCGCGAAAGACGCGCTGGGCCGAGTGGCGGCGGCGATCAAGCTGGATCGCGCTCTCCAAGCCCTCACGACCAACAACGTCTACCAGCACCGGGAAATGTACCCCCGCTGGGGCGTCAGCTACCAGACCGGCTGCACGTGGGACATCTCCGCGGCAGACATCATCCAGCGCGCCAACTCCGGCGCGCTCATTGCAGCCCCAACCAACATCGAAGGAGACAGCATGTACCTGCTCGAAGAGAGTGACAAGACCTACCTCGTCAACGATCACGGCCACCTCTGGGTCGACCAGGATGTCGTCAACGCCGTCGTCAAGATCAAGACCGCATCCCCGCTCCCCGGCAAGGTGACGTTCACCGAGCGCGCGAAGCTCGAGAAGGCGCTGCACACGCCCGCCCGCTCTGGCCCGCTCGTCGGTGACGACGACTACGGCAAGATCTCGAACGCCGTCAAGAGCTGATGCGGGAGCCGTCCGCTACTTCGCGCCCGGTGTGTACAGTTCACGACTCGGGCGCGACGCCGTACACAGAGCGGCGTAACCGAACGGTCATGTGGACGGGCATCATCACGGTCGGTGTGGTGGTGTTCGTCCTCGCTCTCGGCGCAATCGACGGCGCTGACGGTCAGCCGATGCTCTTCGACAAGCTCGTCGAGGTCACCCTGATCCAGGTCGGCGCAGTCTTCGTCATCGTCTGGCCGCTGCTCCTGCGCACCTCGAAGGACATCGCAGGCGTGAAGGACAATGTGCAGAACTCGCACTCGACCGTCATGCGCGACGACATGGACGAGAAGCGCAAGCAAATCGTCGGCCTCGTCAGAGACCTCCACGACAACATCGAGACCCGCTTCGAGGGGGTCTCGTCCGACTTCCGCGGCGTCCGCCGCGACCTCGGCCGTCACTCCGATCAGCTCATCGACCAGGGCAAGGAGATCGTGAAGATCGGCCAACACCAGAACGCAACCGACCGCAAGCTCGACAAGCTCGCGGAGATCCGAGAGGACGACGATGAGTCTCACCCTTGAACCTTTCGAAGCCCACGGCCGGGCCGACGAGCGCACACGCAAGCTCGCGGCCGAGGAAGCCGAGCGCGACCCGCTCAGGGCCGCCACCCACCGGCAGGCCGCCACGGCCGGTATTCGCACAGGCGCTCAGGCGTTCGCGGGCGGCCTCGTCACGGTCGGCATGGTTGCGCAGGCAGTGACGTGGGGCGACCTCGGCACGCAGGCCGCTGCGGCCGCGATCTCGCTCGCGAGCGCCCTCGTCTCGGGCGCCCTCGCAGGGGCGGCCTCGTACGCACTCTTCCTCGCCCGCGGCGTCCCCGCCGCTTGTCGCGCCTAGCGCACACGACAACGCCCCCGCTCTGTCGACTCCTCGGAGTCTCGGGCGGGGCGGTTTCGTCGTGTCCAATCGCGTTAATGACATCATGATGCAGATTGATGCAGATTGATGCAGATTGATGCAGATCGAAAGGCAGTCGAGTGGCACGCTACGGATTCAAACTTCTCCGCATTGAATTGCGCGAGGGGCAGCGGCAACGCGCCTTGGACTTCGGCAACCCGGGTGGAGGAAAGTCGGAAGTTCCCTACCTCGACTACGTCACCTCGGATATCGAAGCCGCGATCGCGAAGCGCGAACGCATGCTCAGGGAGGCTCAGGGCAAGCCTGAATCAGCCACCCTGTCAGCAGGCCCCGTGGCACTCGAGAATGACGATGTGATGGAGGAATCGGAGACTCCCGATCAGTCGTTGACGAATCAACAGCTTGTGGTGGTAAGACTAAATCGAATTGAACGTAGACAGTCGGCCGTTCTGATCGAGGCGTTCTACGGGAAGGTAGGCGACCATTCGAAGGCCGTGCACCCCGACTCTCGGCAGGAGGACCTCGAGCTCAAGGACCGCGCAACTACGCGCAACTATCGCGCGCTCCTCATCGCACCGGAGAAGGGCACCAGGGGCTTCCTGGCAGTGGAGAGAATCTCACGTTCTCATCTCGGGACGCAACTGTCTAAGCGACTGTTCTCCGGCCGGCAGGAGCACGATTTCAAGCTCAAGGAGATCGGGCCTGTAGCTGACGAGGAATCCGTCGCCAAGCTGATGGACAGTCGGGTTTCACAGATCAAGGTCAAGCGCTCGGTACTGGGCGGGGACTCCACATCGCCCGATGAGTACGAGACCGAGCTGATCTTTAAGCTCGGCAAGAGCTCGAGCGATGCACGCACCGTGTTCGAGCGGGTGAAGACATGGATCCCCACGAAGAAGAACCTGGCTTCCAACCGGAAACTGAGTGCTACCGAGGAAGCCAACGCCGTCGTGTCCATGCTCTGGCCAGGGCTGGACGAAAGCACCTTCACTGACCCTGTAGCTACGCTCGAGGGGAAGTATCCGAAGAAACTCGGTCCGCTCGACATGCGCGAGGGATTCGTCTACGAGCTCGGATCAGTTCGGCCCTCCGATGAGACCTTCATCGATGAGATTCGCGACACCGTCGACAGGCTGCAGCTCGTGGAGAAGGTCAACCTCAGCGAGAACTGGCACTCCAAGATCCCGCCCGTTCCGAATGTAGGTGGTTCCAGTTAAGCTCACCGCATGGCAACTTCGCGCGTAAACGTTCTGGCACTGGTAGCCGATCAGTACCGCTCGATGGCCGACGTGGCGACGCTCAAGCCTGCCCGTTTCGCCCGCGTCATGGTGTGGCTGACTCCGTTACTTGTTGCGGGTGTCGTCTTCGTGTTCAGCCTCCAGATGCGCGCTGTCTCGGACATGGTGGCTGCTCTCGGCGTTCTGGCCGGAGTGTTTCTCTCCGCGTTTGCCGTGGTCTTCTCGTTGCGTGTGACGTTGGATGCTCGCCCAAAACGAGTGCTGGACCAAGCCTCGTCCCGGCTCATGGACGAGAGCGCACTAACCATGCTGACGGCCGGACTCTTCGCCGGGGTAGACGCAATCTGGTTGGCCGTCGTGTCATCGTTTGCAGACCCCACCCAGCCGATCGCGACCTGGGCAACCGCCGTCTCTGCCGTCCTCAGCTCGCAGGTTGCGCTGTACTTCCTGCTCAGCGTCCGTCGACTTCACAAGCTCTATACCGACACGTTCCCTCCGTTCTGGAAGCAAGCACCCGAGGACGGGAATTCTGACGAGAAGAGCACGGTAGGAGACGGGCGCACTCAGGCTCGCTAGTACTGGATCGTCTAACGCGGCTTCGTAGGGGCGCGGATCGCGGTGTTTGGCGTGGCTGGTCCGAAAGCGTAAGGGCTCCCACCCCTTCTTCCGCGTCGCTCGCTGTGCCATGTAGAGCAGTGCAATCGAGAGCTCCGATGCGAGGCGCTCGGCGGCGAGGGCGGCACATTCGAGGGTGACGGCGCCGCGGATCTGCGAGTTGCCGTGGGAGTTCGCCCATCCTTCTCGCTCATGGTCCCGACCTCGAGCGCGTGCCGCACCTCCGCGCCTACGCCACCCTTGGTCACCCACAGCAGCATCTCGAGCCACGCGTCGGACACCTCGAGCAGTTCAAAGAAGATTGGCACGTACGTGTCGCCGTCGACGGTGGTCGGAGATGGCACGAGCTCGACGCCGATCTCCCGCAGTGGGGGTGTCTCTCCCCAGAGGAGCAAGGACATGCCGCCGACGGGCCTAGTCGCCACCGGGCGCCAGCAGACGATGCGTTTCGTCCATCGCGAGTCGACCCCCTCGCGAACGGTCTCGCACCGCAAGGCCAACGATTCGAGGGCGACTGCGGCGGCGACCTGCACGGCTGGTTTATTCATGCCGTGGATGCTCGCACGAGCCACCCACAAGTGCTGTGGAGGGCGTACCCTGAACATGCCTTCTTACACCCGTCGACGTCGCGACACGCCCGAGATTACGGTGACACGCCCGGATGTGGAGGATCCTTCACTATGGTGAGGTGCATGAACAAGCTGCGTACTCGTCATCCGCTGACCGCACCGCTCCGAGTTCATGCGAGCATCGGTAACGATGGACTTACCGATGCAGAACGCTCGGAGCGAGCTAACCGCTACATGTCCACAGCCGGAAACCGGAGCATGTCAGACGCCGAACGAGCTGCTGTAGCGCGCGCACTCGCACGTCGTGTTGCTCGATGAATCTTGCCGTGTAGCTACACGAGCCGACCGACCACGCCTGCAGCAGTTCATCTGCACAGACCCGCATAAGCCTAGGTGGGATCCCCACAGGGGTGCCCACCATCCGAGGCCGTGGGAGCTTGACGCCCAGTCGAGCATCCGTAACTTGCAGCCGCCGCTTGGTGGCGGCGACGAGATGATAGTTGCGGGCGTGGTCGACGGCCCTATTCAAGGGGTCTGCAACTTCGGGCCCTCTTCCGATTCGCAGATGTTCGGAGTTTGGTTGCTGGCCGTCGCTCTCGACTGCCAAGGGCAGGGGGTAGGGCGGACGCTCCTACGTGCCGCCCTCGATGAGACTGCGCGACTGAATCCCTTGTGGCCCGTTGTAGCTCGAATTCACCCAGAGAACGAACCTTCGAAGGCACTGTTCGCGTCCATGGGGTTTGTCATGGAGATACCCTGCGGCGTCGGTGAGCCTCTCGATCTGTGGATGTACATGCCGGACATGGAAGCTGTAAGCGCTTCGGGGGATGTTCTCAAGCAAGCGAGTCGCTGAGCGAAGCTGCCGATCAACGGAGATCAGGTGTTCACAACGAGACGCGGCTGAGGTGCCGGGGCTTCGGCCGGGTCTGTCAAGCAAATGGCGATACCTCGATCAGGGGGAGTGGGTTGACGCGCGCGCCTCGCCAATTCTGGGGAGGTCGACTCGTGCGCCACGGGCTGAGCGAAATCGAAGCGTGGCTCGTGCGTAGCCAGCCAGAGGGGTGAATCTGGTGCACCTTTAGTGCACGAAAACTCCGTGACTGGGCGTGACCGGAGGTGACGCAGCAGCGAGCCGAAGCCCCGTGGTCATGCGGATCTGTGACCCAGGGAAACTTCTCGAAACCCGCCATGCCTGAAGCTGAAGTTCTGCCATTGAACTACATCCGCGCATCCACGAGCCGTTGCTCGTGAACTCCACCATCGTACATCGAAGCCGCCCGAGGACATGAAACGCAGATTTCCCGTCCTGCTCCCCGGGTGCCCGTCGAACTCCCCTTAATGTTGCGGTCCAATCTGCGATCTGTGATCGTGGTGGGACACAGCTGTGGGCCAGGTCAGGGGAAATACCGGTTCACTGCTCCGACTTCCAGGGGGATCTCATGGGCGATACTTCGCGCGCCGAAAATCAACTACCAAGCCGTCGTGCTGTCGCAACCGCAGCAGCATGGGTGGTACCCACGATCGCGCTCGCCGTGGGCGCGCCAGCCCAGGCCAGTTCGGGCCCAGGCGTGCAGCCCCCGGGCCTGAACGGGTGGATCCGCTTCACCTGGCCGTCGAACAACAGCACCGGAACCTACGTCGTGGATGGGCGCTCCGGGGGATCGCACGAGTACGGCACCTACGGGCTCTGGGTGACGCACACGACAAGCGCCTCGGTCATCGAGAACATCAGAATCGTGCTGCACTACCGCCCGGGCCCCAGCTCATGGTCGGCAAGTACGTCCTCAGCGTGGACCGACCTCACCCGTATCGGAACGCACGACTTTCCCGCGGGCGCACACGACAGCTATCAGATGACCTACCGCGGGCCCATCACGCCGACCGACGGCGTCACCAGTCTCGTCAACGATCTCCGGTTCACGGCCGGCATTCGCACGGGAAGCACTGCACCCTCGGTCTACATCGACCGCTACGTGACCGTGGACGGTGTCGAGCTCGCCTTCCGCCGCAAGGTCGGCACCAACGTCTACACGCCGCTCAACACGAACACTCCGCCGAACATGCCGAACACGCCCACCGTCCCGGGGGAGCGTCGGGCGTTCTCCGCGCCCGAGGGGTTCGAGCCCCTCGACGAAAACTCGGCCCTCGGCTAGAACGTGAGCTGACGGGGAGCTTCCTGGACCCGATCGGCTGCGCGCCGGTCGGGTTCAGTCGCGTTTCGAGACCAGCGACCGGATCACGAAGAAGACGATGACCGCGACGACCGCGACGATGCTGAGTCGGGCGACCATCCACGCCAGATGGAACAGCACATCGACGAGCCACCACGCGATGACGACGGCCACGATGACGCCGATGACCGTCCACACGTTTCTGCTCACGGAATCAGCCTAGCCCCGGGCATCCATCAAGCAACTAGGCTGACGACGTGCTTCTCAGCGATCGTGATATCAAGCAGGGCGTCGAGTCTGGCCGCATCGGCCTGGAGCCGTACGAGCCGGGGCTCATCCAGCCGTCGAGCATCGACGTACGCCTCGACCGGTACTTTCGGCTGTTCGACAATCACCGCTACCCGTTCATCGACCCCGCCGAAGAGCAGCCAGAGCTCACGCGTCTCGTCACGTCGAAGCCGGACGAGCCGTTCGTGCTCCACCCGGGGGAATTCGTGCTCGCCTCGACGTTCGAACGCGTCACCCTGGGCGACGACGTCGCCGCTCGCCTCGAAGGCAAGAGCTCGCTTGGGCGCCTCGGGCTGCTCACGCACTCGACGGCGGGATTCATCGACCCGGGCTTCACCGGCCACGTCACCCTTGAGCTCTCGAATGTCGCGACGCTGCCGATCAAGCTGTGGCCCGGCATGAAGATCGGACAGCTCTGCTTCTTCCAGCTGTCGAGTGCCGCCGAGCACCCGTACGGCTCCTCGATCTACAGCTCCAGGTATCTCGGTCAGCGGGGCCCGACCGCATCCAGGTCGTTCATGAACTTCACTCGCGCCGACGTCTCCGTGACCGAAGCAGGGGCACCAGGCCAGTAGTCGACGCCTCGCTGAGGCGCGTCGAGCGCCCCCGGTGAGGCGCACCGAACATCTGCGAGAGGTTGCGGAAACCGGGTGACCCGCACGTAGCGTTGGGCGAACGTTGTCAACGATGCCCGTGCTCCACTGGGCTCGAGGCATCCGCACGAAGGACGCACGGCCATGCCACAAACGCCGACCCCGGTTCCCGGAACCGGAGACCTCACTCGAGAACCCAGCCCCGGCGACATCCGGCGCTGGCGGCGGTACCTCGCCGACGAACGCGCCGAGGGATCCGTCTACCGAGACCTCGCCGCGAAGCGAGAGGGCGAAGAGCGAGAGATCCTCCTCGGCCTCGCCAACGCCGAGGTTCGTCACGAAGAGCACTGGCTCCGACTCCTCGGCGCGGCTGGCGACGGCGGCGTGCGCGCCCAGCTCGGCACGCGCCTCTTCGGCTGGTTCGCTCGCCGCTTCGGTTCGCTGTTCGTCCTGGCCCTCATCCAGCGGGCGGAGTCGCGTTCCCCGTATGAGCGGGAAGCGGATGCGACGCCCGAGATGGCAGCGGATGAGCGCATCCACGAAGAGGTCGTGCGGGGGCTCGCGATGCGAAGCCGCTCTCGCATGTCCGGCATGTTCAGGGCGGCCGTGTTCGGAGCCAACGACGGGCTCGTCTCGAACCTCGCGCTTGTGCTCGGCATCGGCGCGACGGGAGCGCCGACCGTCATCATCCTCGCGACCGGCCTGTCGGGCCTGCTCGCTGGTGCCCTCTCGATGGCTGCTGGCGAGTACGTGTCGGTCAGGTCGCAGCGCGAACTGCTGGAGGCCTCCACTCCGAGCCCGGATACGCCGCAGACCATCCAGAAGCTCGACGTCAACGCCAACGAGCTCGAGCTCGTGTACCGTGCCCGCGGCATGGACGAGGGTGAAGCTCGTAGGTACGCCCACCGCGTGTTCACGCTGCAGGGCGCCGACCCGGAATCCGGTCCCATCGCACTGCAGTCGGGAGACGAAGAGCATGAGGAGCTCGGCACCGCGTGGACCGCGGCGCTCTCGAGCTTCTGCTTCTTCGCTGGCGGCGCGCTCCTGCCGGTGCTGCCCTACATCTTCGGCATGACGGGGCTCGCTGCCGTCATCGTCTCGGCACTTGTGGTCGGCGTCGCTCTCCTCACCACGGGTGCCATCGTCGGTGTGCTGTCCGGCGGCCCGCCGTGGCGTCGCGCCGGGCGTCAGCTGCTCATCGGCTACGGGGCCGCCGCTGTCACGTACGTGCTTGGCCTCGTCTTCGGTGTTGCGATTGGATAGGGCTCATGCCGATTCCTGAATTCGTCGCCGACCTCCGCGCAAAGATCGGGCCGGAGCATCCGCTGTGGCTTGCAGGCTCGACGGCCGTCATCATCCGCCCGAGAGCGGAGGCTGCCGAGGGGGCTCTGTCTGCTGGCGATGAGGTGCTGCTGGTGCGGCGATCCGACAACGGGGTGTGGAGCCCCGTGACGGGAATCGTCGACCCTGGTGAGCATCCCGCAACGGCCGCCGTGCGTGAGAGCCTCGAGGAGGCGATGGTCGAGGTGCGTGTCGACCGCCTCGTGCGCCTCAGCGTCTCGCCGAAGATCGTGCACGCGACGGGTGATCGCGCCCAGTACTGCGACCTCGTGTTCCGCTGCTCGTGGATATCCGGTGATGCTGCGGTCGGTGACGACGAGTCGGTGGACGTCGCCTGGTTCCCGGTGGATGCGCTTCCCGACATGCCGGAGCACCTCGCGTCTCGCGTTGCGGTCGCCGTCGCGGACCGGCCAGAGTGCGAGCTGCTGGTCGACGGGGTCCCGCTGCCGATCGTGGGGCCAGGCGTAGGGCTCAGCGGCGAAGCGGGCGCGGGGCTGGTCTAGCCGGAGGCGGGGGCTGCTCCTGAAGTCAGCGGCTGCTCCCGAAGTCACGGCTGGCCCTGAGGGGAGCGGCTGACTGGTCGTTCCGGCGGTCTTGCGCGGGGGTCCTGTCCAACTTCAGTGCGATATCCAGCCCTCGCTGCCTCGAACGGGGCTTACTGGCTGATTTTGCACTGAAGTTGGACAGGCGTTGCGTCCGATCAGGTTTTGTTCTACTTTGATGAAACGTAATTCGTTACGTTCGAATGGAACAAACGAGGGGGCAGCATGCCTGAATGGTTCTTCATCCTGGTCGCAGACCCGTGGGCTGCGCTCTACGCGCACGGCTGGGTGTTCGCGGTGTTCGTCGCGTTCGGTGTGCTGACCTGGGGTGCGCGAACAACAGCCGGCGGACGAGCTGACGCCTCGTCTCCTCGCGAGCGCTCCGTATTGATCGTGCTGACCGTCGGTGCTGCACTGGTCGTGCTCGCCCAGGAGCTGGTCCGTGACCTGGCGGCCGTCCTGTTCGTGAACCCAGACTGGACGACCAACTTCATCTGGTGGAAGTACGTGGGCCCGATCGGAATTCTGGCGGTTTCCATTGCGGTCGGGGCGGTCTTCCTTCGTGGTGCTCGGCGTGACGTGGAAGTCCGAGTGCCACCCGTCGCGGCCAGGAACTGGGCCACATTCACGAGTCGCCGGTCGCTGATCTTCGCGTGTGTCGCACTCGGCCTCCTGCTCCTGACTTCGCTCATCGCTGGGCTGAACTCCTCGCAAGCTGTCGACGGGTATTTTCGACTCCTGATCCTGTCGGGAGCGGAGTTCTACGGAAACCCGGCGGGACTGCAGACGGAGGGGACGGACTACTTCGGCTGGTCCTACAGCGGGCCGACGCTGGCCTTTGTGGCTGCCGGTGCGGTCGCGACCTGGTGGTTTCTCCGCGAGAACGCGCTGCGACCGTTTCGGAACCCCGAGACGGTGGAAGCGGAGACTCGCGTGCGAGCGCGGATGAGTCGCTCCGCGTTGCTGCTGTTCGCCGGGACGACCTTGCTTACTCTTGCGATCGTCCTCAGGGACATGGCATGGGCGGGGATGCCGTGGGCGGGGCTCACGCTGGAAGACGGGATTCACGTGTCGATCGGCGGGGAATTCGAAGCTCTGAGCCGTGTGCTGCTCGCTGTCGCGGCGCTGCTTCGTCCGGTCGCGCTGACGCTTGTCTTGTTGGGTGGCACCGTTGGGTGGCTTCCAGCGCTCGTCGTTGACCGGCAGCGACGCAAGGCACGCAGCATGGCCGTACCGGTTGCGGGGGACAACAAGTGACAGAGCTTGGGGATTCGAACGACGCGGTGACGCACCGGTCGGCGGATGAGATCCGTTCCGCGGAGCAGATCTACGACTACTTCAAGGGCCTCATCGTCTCGGGCCGCTTGGGCGCTGGGGACAAGCTGCCGACGGTCCGCCAGACGGTGATCGATCTCGAGGTGGCGTTGGGGACTGCCGCGAAGGCGTACAAGATGCTCGAGCAGGAAGGGCTCGTCGTGTCACGCGGGCGGGCCGGAACGCGAGTCGCGGAGTCGGGGGCGCTCCTTCCTGGAGAAGTCGCCGCGCAGGTTCGGGCGACCGTGGCCAGCGCGAAGCGCAACGGCGTCACGCGTGAGGACGTCGCCAGCGCACTCCGCGCCTACTGGGAGGCTTGACTCGGGCCCCAGCTACTCCGGGGCGCCGACCACGACCTGACCGTCTGCGGAGGAGACGGTGACGGTCACCGACTGCTCCTGCTCCGCATACGTGAACGTGCACTGGAACTCGGAGCCCTGGTCGACCTTCACCTGCTCAGGGCAGACGACGTCGCTGACCTCGACGAGACCGAAGTCGTCTTGCAGCACACGAGTGACCTCCGCCTGCAGCGGCTCCGCCGCGAGCACACTGCCATTGCTCTCCCCGATGAAGTACCCGCCGAGTCCCGCGATGAGCGCCGCCGCGGGGATCGCGAGGATCAGCAGCAGACGGGAATTGCGCTTCGGCCTGCCGGGCTGCGCCCCACCAGGCGCCGCACCGAACTGCGCGCCTGGAGTGCCAGGCGTCGGATAGCCGTTCGGCTGCTGCTGGTAGCCGAACCCCTGCGTCGCGGGAGCCCCGAGCTGTGCGGCTCGAGCCGGTGCTCCGTAACCGGTACCGGGAACACCAAAGGTCGTGTTCGAGGTGGAGTAGCCAATGCCCGCGTTCGTGCCAGAAGGAACGCCATAACCCGGGTTCGGCCCCGCGCCGTAGCCGGACGAGTTCGCGGGCCCTGCGCCGTAGCCGGTCCCCGCTCCCGCCGTCGAGCTCACGGGAGGGACACCCGCCGATGGCACCCCCGGTCCGTAGGCGGAGACAGCGCTCGAGCCGTAGGCGGAACCGGAACTGTAGGCGGAACCGGAACTGGAGGAGGAACCCGAGCTGAAGGAAGAACCGGGACCCGACGTCTCGCCCGAGCTCGAATTGGGAGCCCGCTGCCCATACTGCGGCTGCTGCGGATACTGAGTGCCGTACGCGCCTGCCCCCGTCGCGCCGTGCTGGCCCTGCTGGCCGTGCTCACCCTGCTGGCCCTGCTGGCCGTGACCGTGCTGGCCCTGGCTCGTCTGCTGCGGCAACGCCTGAGGAGGCTGCCCCTGAGGCTGAGGTTGCTGAGGTTGCTGCGAGTTGCGAGGGTCCTGCTGGCTTCGCGGGTCGCTGGCGTTCCGCGGGTCGTTCGGGTTGCGCGGGTCGTACGGCCTCTGCGGGCCGCCCTGCGGTGGGAAGGTCATCGTGCTTCCTCCAGCTTGCTTGCTGCTGCGTTCATGAGCTCGCCCCGGCCGTTAGCCGGTTCTCGCTTTCCCGATGGCATCCCAGAAGGCGCTCGCATCGTCGGCCGTGACGTTCGTCACGTACTGCGGCGCGAGCGACGCCGGGTCGTCCGGCAGGTCGTCCGCCGTGGGGGTGCCCGTGATCTCGAAGCCGAACTGCACCTCGACATCCAGCGAGGCCGCATCCATCGTGCCGTTGACCTCGATCTTCTGGATGATGCCGTCGGTGCCGACCCAGACATGCAGGGGGAGGAGCGTGCCCAGCTCCTCCTCGCTCAGCTGGGAGCGCAGATCGTCGCCGAGCGTGTAGAGCCCGGCCTCCTCGAGCGAGTCGAAGGTGACTGCCGACGTGAAGTGCTTGCTCCCATCGGCCGAGACCTCGAGCTTCTCGGGGAGCTCCTCGCCCTTGGTCTCTTTCGACAGCTGCCACGCCTCGACGAGGTTGCACATGAAGATGACGGTGCCGAGGATGCACGTGCGCTGCGGGTCGTTCGCCCGATCGAGGTCGCCCATCGGCAGGCGGGCCCACGGTGTTGAGACGACCGACGTGTAGGCGCTCCCGAAGAGGTAGTAGGTGAAGCCGCTGCCCGCCATGTGAACTTCGTCGATCGACATGCCGGCCTCGGCGGTTGACTCTTTCGTGACGTAGGAGGCGCCGACCACGGTCGTCTCGTGCTGCGTGCTGAGCGTCGCCCCGGTGGAGGCCTTGCCGTGCGTGTAGGCGGTCGCCGAGAAGTTCTCGACCCCCGCGAGCCCCTCGACGAGGGAGTCGCCGAGCAGCTCCGCCCCCGTGTCAGCGTGGTATTCGAGCTTCGCCTCGTGGTTGGCGACGGCGGTCGGCGTCGTCGCCGAGCATCCGGTCAGCACGAGCCCGACGAGCAATGCCGTCGCGCCCGCGATCACACGCTGCGTGCGCATCAGGACCCCCCGAGCTCGTTGTACAGCGAGAGCGCGGTCTGGCCGAGCACCGAGCCCTCCCAGCGGAACGGCGGGTTGGCGGACGAGAGGACGGTCGACGAGGTGGCGGCCACGTACCCGGCCCCGATGACCTTGTCGTAGTAGACCAGCCAGGCCCCGCCTGATCCGCCCGGGGTCATGCTGCACATGTGCGTGTACCCGCCCGCCGAGCCTTCCTTCCACTGGCTCGACGCGCACATGTACTCCTCCGAACCGTCGTACGGGCTCGCGCTCGGATAGCCGACCTGCGTGATCGCCTTGGCCGGGACGCCGAACGCGATGCCCTGGCCGCCCGTCACGTCCTGGATGCGCTGCCCGTCCTTCTCCTCCATGACGAGGAACGCGAAGTCGTTGTTCCAGCCATCGCCGTACACCCCCTGGTCGCCGTAGTTGGCGTTGTCGAGGAAGTGCTGCGGGATGCTGTAGTCGGTCGCGGCCCAGCGCCCGTACGGCTGCTCGGCGCCGTCGCCGCGGTCGCCCGGGATGAAGACGACGTTGGTCGCGACGGCCTTGTTGCTCTCGAAGTCGACGAGGCAGTGCGCCGCCGTGACGACGATGTTGCGCTCGCCCGAGTTGACGACCGTCGCCGAGCAGACGGCGAGGCCGCTCGCGAACGACATGTAGAGACGCCCGAACGTGGATGCGCCGAGACCGGCCCGGTCGAACGGCACCGCCTCTGAGACATCGCCGTAGCCGTTGGCCGACTCGGCCGCAGGCACTGCCGCCGTCGGGGCGACGAAGGCGCCGGTGGCGGGGTCTCCGACGCCGACCGTGATGCCGTTGTCTGGCGACGTGTAGTCGAACCCCTCGGCGTTCTTGAACATGTCGGGGTCCGACCAGAAATCGTGCGACTCCTGGGGGGACGATTCGAACGAGTCGCGCAGGCTGACCGTGCCGCCCTCGATGGGGGCGTCGACGGCGTCGTACCCGTTGGCCGAAGGAACGGCCGTCGCGCTCACTGAGCAGCCAGCCAGCAGCACGACCGCGGCAAGCGCTCCGATGCTCGCGAGCAGCGCCCGCGGTCGGCGACGGTGTCGAGTCATGGGTTCTCCTTCGGCACGCTGGGTATGCCGTCCTTGGTCATGCTACGCAGGGCCACCGACAGTCCAGCCGCGAACTGGCCGTAAACCCAGGTGACGGGCAGTTCTCCCCCTGCTGCCGAGGGGGATGGCAGAGGAATAGGGATACACGGGCGGGCGTTGCCCCTGGCATGCCAGGAACGCCCACGCTCTCCGTGCTCGACCTCATCCCGGTTGCCGAGGGGCAATCGAGCGCCGATGCGATCTCCGCGTCGCGTCGCCTCGTGCAGCGCGCCGACGAGCTCGGCTACCACCGGTACTGGGTCGCCGAGCACCACAACACGGAGCTCGTCGCGTCGACGACACCGCCTGTGCTGCTCGCGGCGCTCGGAGCGGGAACGGAGCGCATCCGCCTCGGCTCCGGCGGCGTGATGCTGCCGAACCACGCGCCATTCGTTGTCGCCGAGCAGTTCGCGGCGCTCGAATCGCTGTATCCCGGACGAATCGACCTCGGGTTGGGGCGAGCCCCCGGCACCGACCCGTTCACCACCGCGGCGCTCCGCCGCGACCTGTCACGCGACCGCGTCGACGAGTTCCCGAACGACGTGCTCGAGCTCATGGGGTTCCTCGGCGATGTGCGCGGCGAGCACGATCGCGAGGTGCTCGCGCGCCTCAGAGTGACGCCAGACGCTGAGACCCACCCTCAGATCTGGCTGCTCGGGTCGAGCCTCTACGGGGCGGAGCTCGCCGCCGCATTCGGCCTGCCGTACACGTTCGCGCACCACTTCGCGATGCACGCGGACCCGAAAGCCGCCGCCGACCACTACCGTGATCACTTCGTGCCATCGCCGGTGCTCGCAGAGCCGCACTTCATGGTGTCCGTCTCGGCCATCGCCGCCGAGACGGTCGAGGAGGCCACGCGCCTCGCGCTCCCGAGCCGAGCCGCGATGCACCAGATCCGCTTCGGCAAACCCACTCGGGTCCTCACTCCCGAGGGAGCGGCAGCCTACGCCGCGCGCATGCAGGACCGCTCGATGTACGACGCGACGACCGGCACCCAGCTCGTCGGAACGCCGGAGATGGTGGCGGACGGCATCGACCGGCTCATCGAGCAGACGGGGGCCGACGAGGTGATCCTCGCCGCCACGACCCACGACGTCGAGGTGCGCATCCGCACGATCGAGGCGCTCGCGGAGCTGCGAGACCCCGCAGCCTGGGAGCCGCGCGCGCGGGTCGGTGCGCATCCGCATAATTGACGGGTGACTTCCCACGCGCGCCATGCCAGTTCCACCTCCGCTCCAGCGGCCTTCACGTTCGACGACCCGAGCGACGCTCCAGACAGCACCGACGAGGCGCTCCTCCGCGCGCTCGCGGTGACGTTCGCCGAGGTGGGCTTCACGGTCGACGGCGTCGAATCGCGCCTGGGCGCCGAGGCTGCGGATGCGCTGCACCGCGACCTGCTCGAGCCAGCCTCGTTCGCCCTGTCGCGTGAGCCCGACGACGCGCTCGCCGCGCTCATCCGTCTGTTCGTGCTCGCCGAGCCCGTCGAGGCCGGCGACGTGCCCGCTCTGGAGGAGCTGCTCGCCGCTCGCCTCGTCGAGCGCCTCCATCGACCCGCTGCGGTGGATGCCGGCGACGCAGGCACCGAGCGGCTCGCCGACGAGCTCGTGACCGCACTCGTCGACGTGCGCCCCTATGCGAGCGAAGGCGTGAACGGCAGCGTCGAGATGTGGGTCGCGTCCGACCTCGGCGGCGTGCAGCTCGGGCGAGACCAGCCGCTGCGCCGCGACCACGTCGTCGGCATCGGGCCCGCGACGACACTGCTCGCACAGATGACGCCGCGCGAGCCAGTCGCCCGTGCACTCGACCTCGGGGTCGGCATGGGCGTCCAGACGATGCACCTCCTCGCGCACACGCGCCACGTCGTCGCGACCGACATCTCGGAGCGCGCACTCGCGTTCGCGAAGTTCAACCTGCTGCTCAACGCCGCAGCCCTCGGCATCGCGCCCGGTGGCCTCGACGACCGGGTGAGCCTGCGCCTCGGCAACATGCTCGAGCCCGTCGCCGGCGAGCAGTTCGACCTGTTCGTCTCCAACCCGCCGTTTGTCATCACGCCCCGCCGCGAGGGTGAGGAAGGCAGCGACCAGTACACGTACCGCGACGGCGGCAAGCCAGGCGACAGCATCGTCGAGGGTCTCGTGCGCGAGCTCGGCACGGTGCTCGCTCCCGGCGGCGTCGCGTGCATGCTCGGCAACTGGGAGGTGCGCGAGGGTGACGCCACCTGGCACTCGCGCCTCGAGACCTGGCCGGCAAACGACGTCGACCTGTGGGTCGTGCAGCGGGAAGACGCGACACCCGTCGAATACGCCGACATGTGGCTGAAGGATGCGGCCGAGAACGCCGAGCTGTCGAGCTGGCAGCACGCGTTCCGTCGCTACCTGCAGGACTTCGCGAGCCGCGACGTCGAGCGCATCGGCATGGGCATGTTCTTCCTGCGCCGCACGCACGAAGGCGCGGTCGGCGGGCCGCTGCGCCGCTTCGAGCACCTCACGCACGCGCTCGGCCACCCGCTCGCCGAGCACATCCGCGACGGCTTCGAAGCCATCACCTGGCTGCGGGGCGTCGACGACACCGAGCTCTTCGACGAGCCGCTCGTCGTCGCCGGCGACGTCACCGAGGAGCGCCACTCGAGGCCGGGCGACGAAGACCCGAGCATCATCATGCTCCGCCAAGGCGCCGGGTTCCGCCGCACGATGTCGATGTCGACCGAGCTCACGGGCTTCGTGTCGGTGTGCGACGGCGAGCTGGTCGGCTCGCAGATCGTCACCGCCATCGCCTCGCTTCTCGACGTGGAAGAAGATGCGCTGCGCGAGAGCCTCGTCCCCGATGTCCGAGAACTCGTCGCGCTCGGCTTCCTCGAGCCGCGCTGGCGATAGGCGCATCATGAACCCGGCAGGTCGAATCGCCCCGCTCGAGGGGGTCAGAGTGCTCGAACTCGGCAACTTCATCGCGGCTCCGACGGCCGGGCGGATGCTCGCCGACTTCGGCGCGGAGGTCATCAAGGTCGAGCGGCCGGAAACGGGCGACGAGCTGCGTTCCTGGCGCCTGCATCCAGGCTCCACGACGTCGATGCTCTTCCACACGATCAACCGCAACAAGAAGTCGATCACCCTCGACCTCCGCACAGAGGAAGGGCGGGACGCGGTGCGAGCACTGGCGGCCGACTGCGACGTGATCCTCGAGAACTTCCGACCCGGCACGATCGAGCGCTGGGGCATCGGGCCGGACGTGCTCAACACGATCAACCCGGAGATCGTGATCGGGCGGATCTCCGCGTTCGGCCAGACAGGGCCGCTCTCGAGTAGGCCGGGGTTCGCGGCCGTCGCCGAGGCGATGGGCGGGTTCAGGAACCTGGTCGGCGACCCCGACCGGGCCCCCGTGCGGGTCGGCGTCTCGATCGGCGACTCCATCGCCGGCGTCTACGCCGCATACGGCGTCATGATGGCCATGTTCCAGAGAGAGCAGCGCCGCGGCTCCGGCCTCGAGCCAGCGCCCCTCGAGGAGCGGGTCATCGACGTCGCCCTCAACGAGGCCATGTTCTCGATGATGGAATCGCTCATCCCCGACTACCAAGCGCACGGCGTCGTCCGCGAGCGGGTCGGCGGCAGGATCGAGGGCATCGCACCCACCAACGCGTACGTGTGCGCCGAAGGGAAGAGCGTGGTCATCGCCGGCAATGCGGATGCGATCTTCCAGCGGCTCATGGTCATCATCGGCAGATCCGACCTCGCGGACGACTCGGGGCTGGCGACCAACAACCTCCGCTGGGAGCGTCGCGACGAGCTCGACGCGGCGATCGGTGCGTGGACGGCGACCCTCTCGGCCGACGAGGTCCTCGACATCCTCGACGAGGCCGGAGTCCCGTCAGGCCCCATCTACTCGGCCGCCGACATCAGCGACAGCCCCCAGTACGAGGCTCGAGACATGATCCAGAAGTTCGACGTCGAAGACGGCGACGAGACCATCGAGGGGGTCGGGTTCCCGGGCATCGTGCCGGTGCTCGGCGGCTCCTCCCTTCCCATCCGCTCGCTCGCGCCCTCGCTCGGTCAGGACACGACCGCCGTGCTTGCCGCATACCGTGGGCTTCGCCCAGATCCGAGCGCTGCGCGCGGCTCGAGCGCTGACCACGACGACGAAGGCGCTGGAACACGATGACGCAGACTCCGCTCGCTGCGGCGCGACTCCGGGACGTGACCTTGCGCGATGGGCTGCAGCTCACAGGGCGGATGCTGTCGACCGAGCGCAAGGTCGAGCTCGCGCGGGAGCTGCTCTCGGCGGGCATCCCCGAGCTCGAGATCGGTTCCATGGCGAGGGGAGACCTTGTGCCGCCGATGGCCAACACCCTCGACGTCATCGAGGCGCTCACGCCCGAAGAGCTCGACCGCAGCTGGGTGTGGGTCGCCACGCCAAGGCATGTCGAGAAGGCCGCGGCGGCCGGCGCCCGCAACTTCCAGTACTGCTTCTCCGCATCAGACGCCCACAATCAGGCGAACATCGGGCGCACCACCGAGGCGAGTCTTGCCGCCATGCCCGACGCCGTGGCCCTGGCCAGGCAGGCGGGTGGGCGCATCCAGCTCTGCATCGCGACCTCGTTCACGTGCCCCTTCGACGGCCAGGTCGACCCCGACCGGGTCATCAGCATCGCAAACGATCCGCGAGCCGAGGGCGCTGAGGACATCGTGATCTGCGACACCCTGGGCCAGGCCCATCCGGGTCAGGTGTCGTCGCTCATCTCGCGTGTTGTCGCCGAGACCCCTCACCGCGAGATCGTCTTCCACGGCCATGACACGTGGGGCGCCGGTGTCTCCAACGCGGTCGCGGCGGTGCTCGCGGGGGCGAGTGTCGTGGACGGTGCCCTCGGCGGGCTCGGTGGCTGCCCGTTTGCTCCAGGCGCGAGCGGCAACACGGCCTCGGAGGACCTGCTCTTCGCGATGCGCCCCGAGTGGCTCACGCCGGACGCGTTCGCTCGCATCGTGCGCGCCTCCGAGGCTCTCCTTGCCGACGTTGATGAGCCGAACCGTTCGAAGGCTCGGCAGGGTGCCAGGTCGAAGGCGGCCGCATTCGACTGGGTGCTGCCGGTCTAATGCGCACGCGGGGCACTCGGGTCAGCGGCGACGCTTGGCGCTGCGCTGGCCGAACGGCACGAGCACCTCGCGGCGGTCGCGCCACGCGGCGGTCGACCAGAGCGCAACCGCGATGAGCAGCACTTGGAACGGAAGGCGGATGAGCCGTGCCGCGTCCGTGTCCAGCCCGAACGCATCCGTCCCCGTCACGTACTGCGAGATGTTCCCCGGGAACACGGCCACGAAGAAGGCCGCCACCGTGAAGCCGACCGCGACCCGCCAGCGCCGCGCCGCGATGAGCGCCAAGCCGAGCAGCACCTCGACGGCGCCGGACGCGAGCACGACGAGGTCCGCATCGAGCGGCAACCAGGTCGGCACCTGCGCCTGGAACTCGGCGCGGGCGAACGTCAGGTGCGCGGTGCCCGCGAACAGCAGGAACAGGCCGAGGGCGACTCGCGCGATCGTGCGCGGCAGCGAAGTGCGGGGCGTGCCCGGTGCGCGGGCGACTGGCTCAGTGTGGCCTGCTGGCGTGGGGGACGTCATCCGCCAAGTCTGCGCCCTCGCCCTGCGCCCGCCCTGACCGGCCGGTCGCAGGCGTGAGGCAGATGCGCGTTCACGTGCCCGCGAACCTGCATCTCACTCATCCTTGTCGCAGGTGAGGGGGTGGAGCGTCGCTCGGGAGGGGCTTAGGCGGCGCGAACTGCTTCGTCGCGAGCAGCACTCCGACGAAGATGAGCGGCACGATCCAGCCGGTCCAGCCGAGGATCGTCGCCTGCGTCGTGTCGACGCGCTCGCCGGCCGCCGCGAACAGCAGGAACGAGCCGCCGGCCGCGTTGAACGCGCCGTGCGCGAGGGCCGCGGGCCACACCGACTCGGAGCGGATGCGCAGCCAAGCGAACACCGACCCGACGAGGATGCACATGCCCGTCATCATCGTCAGACCGAGCCAGCCCGGCGCATCGAGGTAGTTGTAGCCGAGCAGGATCAGCGGCGCGTGCCAGAGCCCCCAGATGACACCCGAGATGAGCAGCGCCGGGACGGTACCGAACTTGAGGAGCTTCGGGAGCAGCCAGCCGCGCCAGCCCAGCTCCTCACCGAGGGCGGGGATGACGTTGATGACGGCGCCGAGGGGGATGCTCGCGAGTTGCAGCAGCACGAGGAGCGCGATCGGGAGACCGATCTCCGGGATCTCGGTTCCGGTCGCGGCGCTCGCCGCGGCGAGCTGCGCGTCGAGGTTCTCCTGGTATCCGGAGAAGCTCACGAGGTCCATCGAGTACACCCCGAAGAGCGCCCCGATAGGGAGCGCGACGAGGACAAGCGCGACGGGGACGACGACGGCGAGCGCGAGGTAGGCGATGAGCCGTCTTGCCGGCTTCAGCGGGACGACGCCGAGCGCGCGCCACGGCTTCGCGGGGCGCTCGATGGCGAACACCGTGACCAGCGCCGCGATTGCCGGGGTCATCATCATGGCGATCGAGATCACGGTGAACCAGGGATGCGCGAGACCGTCGCCGAGCCAGAGAGGGAGCGTCACGAGCCACGGCAGCCCGAAGGCCAACGCGAGGAAGACGCCGATCGAGAGCTTCTCTCGGCTGCTCACAGGGGGAGTGGTCTGCGTGGTCTGCGAGGTCGGCTGCACCACGCCAGCCTCTCGCCCCCTGGCGTTGCCTGTCAACGCGCGGGCGCGCCGAGCGTAAAGCGGGATGCTCCCGCCCGTTGCCGAGCGGGAGCATCCCGTGTTCGATTTCCTGCGTGTCGGTCAGGCGGCCGCAGCGGTCGCGTTGACCTCGCCGACCAGCACCTCGAGGACGTCCTCGAGGAACAGCAGCCCGGTCACGACTCCCTCGGAGTCGAGCGCCTTCGCGACGTGCGCCCCGCGGTCGCGGAGCAGGGCCATGGCGTCCTCGAGCTCCGCGTCACGCGACACGGAGACGAGGCTCCGCAGGCGCTTCTGCGGGATCGGGGCCGTGAAGGTGTCCTCCCCCATGAGGTCCATGACGTCCTTCATGTGGATGTAGCTCGTCGGCTCGCCGCGCTCGTCGGTGACGACGTAGCGCGAGAAGCCGTGCTCGGCGACAGCCTTCTGCACGTCGATGGGGCGTGCACCAGCAGGCAGCAGCACCATCTCGGCGATCGGCACGTCCACGTCGCTGACCTTCTTCTCGGTGAACTCGAACGCGCCCGCGAGCGTGCCCGACGTGTCGTTCAGGGTTCCCTCGCGGGTTGACTGCTCGACGATTCCGGCCACCTCCTCGAGCGTGTACGTGCTCGTCGCCTCGTCCTTCGGCTCGACCTTGAAGAGGCGGAGGACGCCGTTCGCGATCGTGTTGAGGCTCCAGATGATCGGGTTGAAGATCTTGGAGACGACAACGAGGGGCGGGGCGAGGAGGAGGGATGCGCGGTCCGGCACCGAGAACGCGAGGTTCTTCGGGATCATCTCGCCGAACACGACGTGCAGGAAGGTGACCAGCACGAGCGCCACCGCGAACGCGATCACGCTGATGAGCTCGGCCGACAGCGCGGTGAGCCCAAGCGGGATCTCGAGGAGGTGGTGGATGGCCGGCTCTGAGACGTTCAGGATGAGCAGCGAGCAGACGGTGATGCCCAGCTGGCTCGTCGCCAGCATGAGCGTCGCGTGCTCCATCGCCCAGAGGGTTGTCTTCGCGGCGCGGCTGCCCCGCTCGGCGAGCGGCTCGATCTGGGATCGCTTCGCGGAGATGACCGCGAACTCGGCGCCGACGAAGAAGGCGTTGCCGATGAGGAGGACGAACAGCCACAGGATCCCTGGCAGGTACTCACTCATTGGTCATCACCTCCTTGACTCGTTCGTGCGCTCTGTCGTGCGCGAGCTCCTGATTGGTCATGAGGCTCTGGTCGCCGTCCGGTTCGTTTGGCAGGTAGCGGACCCGCACGATGCGGGTGCCGTCGATGCGCTCGACGCGCAGGATCCCCGTCTCGATGGCGACCTCGTCGCCGAGCTCGGGCAGACGCTCGAGGGTGTCGGTGATGAAGCCGCCGACGGTGTCGTAGTCGCCGTCCTCTGGCACCTCGATCGCGAGACGGTCGAGCACCTCGTCCGGGCGCCAGGAGGCGTCGAACGTGACCGAGCGACCGCGCCGGATGAATCCGGTCTGGTGGCGGTCGTGTTCGTCCTCGAGCTCCCCGACGATCTCCTCGACGAGGTCCTCCAGGGTGACGATGCCCGCGGTCCCGCCGTGCTCATCCACGACGACGGCCACCTGGTGGCGTTCGGCGCGCAGCAGCGTCAGCAGGGCTGAAGCCCCCATCGACTCTGGCACGCGAAGCGCTTCGGTCTGCAGGTCGCGCGCTGTGACCTGGGTCTGCGCGTCGACTGCGACCGCGAAGGCCTGCTTGGCGTGCACGAACCCCGTGATGTTGTCGGGGGTGCCGTCGACGACCGGGAACCGGGAGTACCCGGTCTCGATGGCCAGGGCGATGATCGCCTGCGCCGTGTCGTCGACTTCGACGCTCGCCATTCGCACGCGCGGCGTCATCACGTCGGACGCGTCGTGCTCGGCGAACTTGAGGGTGCGGCGCAGCAGAGCTGCGTCGTCTTCCTCGAGGAGGCCGGAGAGCGCGGAGTGGCGGATGAGGTACGACAGCTCGTCGGCGCTTCTGGCACCGGAGAGCTCCTCCTTGGGCTCGATGCCCATGGACCGGATGATGGCGTTCGCCGTGTTGTTCAGGAGCAGGATCACGGGCTTGAACACCGTCGTGAAGAGCGCCTGGAACGGGATGACGACCTTCGCCGTCGCCCGAGGGAGGGCGAGCGCGAAGTTCTTGGGGACGAGCTCGCCGATGATCATCGAGAACAGCGTCGCGAGGACGATGCCGACGATGGCTCCCACGACGGGCACGAGGCCTGCGGGGATGCCGAGGCCCGTGAGGGGCTCCTCGAGCAGAGAGCTGACGGCCGGCTCGAACGTGTATCCCGTGAGCAGGGTCGTGAGCGTGATTCCGAGCTGCGCGCTGGAGAGGTGCGTCGACGTGATCTTCAGGGCCTTGATGGTGGGCCCGAGTCGCTTCTCTCCGCGGCTTTGCCGTTTTTCGAGTTCGTTTCGGTCGAGGTTGACGAGCGCGAATTCACTCGCGACGAACAACCCTGTTCCGACGGTAAGAACGAGGCCGATGCCGAGCATCACCCATTCGTTCATGCGTGGTGCCTCCAGACTGTGGCGGCCGAGAGTGCGGCCGGAACGTCGAGAGGCTTGGGACTATGACTAGGAGGGTCTTCCATGAGGGGAGATTCTAGTTGGCCTTTGTTTGGCCGCAACCCGGAAAGCTGGGGATCAGCCCGGCGAGCACCGTCTTCCTCGCCGGGCTGACACGGGTCAGGAACGCGCGAGCTGGGCCTCTTCGCGACCCTGGGACGTCCATGCGGGGTCCGCGGAGCGGTGGCCGACGACGCGCTCTGCGAGCCCATCCAGTCGCTGCAGCTGCTCGACGGCAAGCTCGAGGCCGATGGCGCGCAGGTTCTCGTCGACGCGTTCCGGGCTGCGGGTTCCCGGGATCGGTGAGACGCGCACCCCGAACTCGGCAGACTTCGCGTACACCCAGGCGATGGCGACCTCGGCGACCGAGACGTGGCGACCGTGCTGCTCACTGAGCTGCTGTGCGACGCCCGCCACCTCACCGGCGAGCGCGCGGTTGGCTGGCAGGTTCTCGGCGGAGAAGCGGGGGAAGTTGGCGCGGACATTGGGGGCGACCGCGTCGAGTTCGGGCCACGAGTCGGTGAGGAGGCCCCTGCTGACGGGGGAGTACGGCACGAAGCCGGCGCCGACCTCGCGGATGGCGGGGATGACGTGGGCCTCGAGGTCGCGGCTGAAGATGCTGTACTCGCTCTGCACGGCCGCGATGGGGTGCACGGCGGCCGCGCGGAGGATCTCCGCGCCCGTGGGCTCGCTCAGCCCGATGTGCCGGACCTTGCCCTCGGCGACGAGCTCGGAGACGAAGCCGACCGTGTCCTCGATGGGCACGTTCGGGTCGACCCGGTGCTGGTAGTAGAGGTCGATGTATTCGGTGCCGAGCCGCTTGAGCGAGAGCTCGACCTGCTCGCGCACATGCTCGCGGTCGCCGCGCACGCCGCGCTTGCCGACCCCGTCGCCCTTCGTGATGCCGAACTTCGTGGCGAGCTGGATGCGCTCCCGCTGCGCCGGGAAGATCTTCGAGATGGTGCTCTCGCTGCGACCGTCGCCGTAGATGTTGGCCGTGTCGATGAACGTGATGCCAGCATCCACCGCGTGCTGCAGGGTGCGCAGCGCCTGCTGGTCGTCGATGGGGCCGTACGCGTCGCTCAGGCTCATGGCGCCGTACCCCTGCACGGTCGTCACGAGGCCGTCGCCGAGGAGGGTCGTGGGGAGCTGAGAAGCGGTGCCGTTCGTCTCGTGCGTCATGGCATCCAGTGTTGTGCGCGCCACCGACATTCCGCCAGCGAGTGCAGCCTCGGGGGTAACAGTCGCGGGCGTCGCTACGCGCTCGCCTGCTTCACCTTGCTCGGCACCGGCAGCATCATGAGGAAGCCGACCGCCAGCACGATGCCGATGCCGATGATGCCCATCTTCGGGTTGCCGGAGAGGAACACGAAGAGGCTGAAGAGGGCTGGCGTGATGAAGCTCGCGACGCGGTTCGTGGTCGCATACAGGCCGAACAGCTCGCCCTCGCGGCCGGGAGGTGTCGCGCGCGACAGGTAGGAGCGACTCGCCGCCTGCGCAGGTCCCACGAAGAGGCAGAGGGCGAGGCCGAAGATCCAGAAGACCGTCTGCTCGGAGGGCAGGAAGAGCAGGACCACCGAGAACGCGGTGAGCGAGACGAGCGACGCCATGATGACGAGCTTCGGCCCGAACCGGTCGTCGAACCAGCCTGCGGCCAGCGTGCCGAGGCCTGCGACGAGGTTCGCGGCGACCGCGAAGTAGATGACCTCGCTCGGCGCGAAGCCGTACACCTGCGCCGCGAGGATCGCGCCGAACGCGAAGATCGCCTGCAGGCCGTCGCGGAACACGGCGCTCGCGGCGAGGAACAGCAGGAGCTTCGGGTCGCTCTTCGCGAGGCGTCCGATCAAGCGGAAGAGGATGCCGTAGGAGGCGAGGAAGCCCACCTTCGGGCGGTCCTCGTCCTTCGGGATCTCGGGCACCTTGAACATGACGGGCAGCGCGAAGACGACGTACCAGACGGCCGCGAGCACGATGGCGAAGCGGATGTCGAGCGCGCCCCCATCCATCCCGCTCGGCACACCCAAGATGCCGTTTCGGCCTTCGACGCCGAACGATTGGATGAACAGCACGAGGAGGAGCACGAGCAGCACGATGCTGCCGAGGTAGCCGAGCCCCCAGCCGATGCCGGAGATGCGGCCGACATTCTTGGGCGTCGACACCTGCGAGAGCATGGCGTTGTAGTTGACGCCGCTCAGCTCGGCGAAGATCGTGCCGACCGCGAGCAGCAGCGCGCCCCAGAACAGGTACTCCTCGCCGGGCTGGATGAAGAACATGGCCAGCATGATCACGACGGTGATGCCGGTGAAGATGCCGAGCCACAGCTTGCGCTTGCCGGAGCCGTCCGAGCGTTGCCCGAGCACGGGCGCGATGAGCGCGACGAGCAGGCCGGCGACGGTGCTCAGGTTCGCGATGACGTTCGTGGACGCGGCCTGCGCTGCGAGGTACTGCGGGTCGAGCGGGTTCGCGTCACCGAGAGCCGCGACCTGCGGGTCGATGAAGAGGTCGCTCGCGAGATAGGTCGCGAAGACGAAGGTGACGACAACGGCCTGGAAGGCGGAGTTGCCGACGTCCCACAGCGCCCAGGCGGTCGCCCGCTTCTTCAGCTCCTTCGGTGTGACGGCTGCTGCACCGTCGACGGTCTCGACCCGTCCGCTCGGAGTGGGTTCGCTGGGGGAGGGTGCGCCGTCGTCGGCGCGGCCGGGGAGTGCCATGCGCGGATTCTATGCGCGGGACGCGGCGGGGAAGCGAACGGGCGGGTCGTCGGTGTTCGCTCATCGTTTGACTCGCGTGAACCGCACCGTGACGTCCGCGTGGCACCGTGTGACGAAAGAACGGCGTCTCGCTGGCGTGCGCGGGCGTACGAAGGCTAGGGACGCGGTTCCGGGAGCAGAAGGGCGGTGGATGCGTGAGACTCAGGACTCGAGTGTGGCTGGCCGCGCTCGTCGTGGCGCTCGGGGTGGTGGCGCTTGCCGCGGGCACCCTCGTCAGCTGGACGGTGAGCGAGACGCACTTCGACCGCCCGACGGCGGAGTTCACCGCGTTCGCGGAGCAGGTCGAGGAGCTCCCTGGTGTCAGCGAAGTGCATGGCGAGCGTTGGGTGGAGGCGCCCCTGTTCGTCGATCCGATCTCATGGCTCGGGCTCACGGTCGACCAGGAGCACCTGCCCGGGTTGCTCGACACCGTGTGCTCGTCGGAATACCCCGAAGCGGTGAGCTGGTCGATCAGCGTCTCTACCGAGGCGGGCGGTCAGGCTTCGCTGCACAGCAACACCGACTCCTCGGGACGCGCACTGTCCGAAGGCACCTGCCCGAACTTCGGCTTCGACGCTGTCCCGCTTGTCGACGAGCTCGACGCGGTCGCGCCTGGCCTGGCCGTGCAACCGGCAATCTGGGACAACGGCCGGTTTGCGCTCGTCTCGATCGCGGACGGTTCGGCTGGGTACCTCCACCTGCTGCCGCTCGTCGAGAACGCCGAGGCGCTGCTCGCCGCCGCGGGCTTGGACCCAGACCGAGAAGTCGAGATCAACTCCACGACGCTCGGTGCCACGATCCCGCCAGGTGAACAGGACGCGTACGTCGCTCTCCTGACCGAGCTCGCGCAGGAGCACGAGGCCACGGACTTCTGGGCCGACGACGGTGGCAGCATGATCGACGGTGACGCGCGCGTGCAGATCACCGCGCCCGCCGCCCAGCAGGCCGGGATCAAGAGCAAGGTCCGGGCGTCCGGCCTCCACATCGCCGGGTTCCCCGTGGAGTTCCACGAGCAGTGACACGGGCAGCTGCCGAACTTGAGTGCTAACTCGGCCAAGCCTGCTCGAAACGAGCAGGGCAGGCCGAGTTAGCACCGAAGTCCCGCGTGGTGGGTGGAGCCCGGGCAGTGAGCGCCGGCGGTGGAACCTACTGGTCGAGCCAGGTGTCGTAGAAGTACGGGCGGCCGACGGCGTTCGTCTCGATGCCGTGCACGGTCGGGCTCGTGACGAACACCTGGTAGTTGTCGACGATCGGGATCGTGTACGCCTCTTCGAGGACGGTCTCCTGCAGCTTCGCGAGGTTCGTGGCCCGCTCTTGCGTGCCGTTCGCCGTCTCGGAGACGC
Source organism: Pseudoclavibacter sp. (assembly GCA_052099095.1). GTDB lineage: Bacteria > Actinomycetota > Actinomycetes > Actinomycetales > Microbacteriaceae > Pseudoclavibacter. Next base: position 4,040 of record JBQDTF010000009.1, on the reverse strand, counting down.
CGAGCAGCTGCTCCTCGAGCTCGCCGTTCTTCAGCTGGAACTGGTTCGTGTAGTCCTGCCCCCAGTACTGGCGGAGCGTGGTCGCGTCGAGGAACGAGTTGGCGACGGGGAAGATCGGCGTGCCACCCGCTGCGAAGATGTCGCTATACGTGCTCGCATCGGCCTGGCGGATCTCGAGCTCTATGCCGACCGCCTTCAACTGCTGGGCGGCGAGCTCGAGGATCTGCCCGGAGCCGTTCACGAACGGCGACGTGTAGGCGGGGATCGTGAGGCGAGTGCCGCCCTTGACTCGGTAGCCCTCTGCGTCCTTCTCGGCCCAGCCCGATCCGTCGAGCAGCGAGTTCGAGAGCTCCTGGTCGAAGGCGAGGTCCTCGCTCAGGTCGACCCAGCCTGGCGTCGCGGCCTGCACGGAGGAGGTTGCCGGCTTCCAGTTGGAGTTGAAGACGGTGTCGACGATCTCCTGGCGGTTCACTCCATGCTGGATGGCCTGACGCACGTTGACGTCGTTCGTGATGTCGGCGTTGGGGCGCAGCACGAAGTTGATGGGTGTGCCGAGGTACTCGCCGCAGATGACGTTGAAGCCGTCGTCGATGAGGCGCTGCTCCTCGCTCGGCTGCACGAAGTGCACGGAGTCGACCTGGCCGGACTCGAGGGCGCCCTGGCGTGCGGAGTCCTCTTCGAGCACGTTGAAGGTGATGGAGTCGAGGTACGCGGGGCCCTCATGCTCGAACGCCTCGCTCGCCCAGTTGTAGTCGTCGCGCTTCGTGAGCACGATCTCGCGCTCGGGCACCTGCGACTCGAACACGAACGGGCCCGTGCCGACGACGTTCTCGAGGTCGGCTTGGTCCTCGAGCGGAAGGTCGAGGGTGCTCTCACCGAGGATGCCGGCGGCGAAGAAGCCGAGACTCGGGATGAACCCGCGGTTCGGGGAGCTGAGGGTCACGAGCACCGTCGAGTCGTCGACGGCCTCGGCGCTCGCGAACTCGCCTGGGACGATGGGTGAGCGCGTGATGCCCTTGCTGTCGTCGCCGAGGCCGAGCACCTCGAGGTTCTTCGCAACGATGTCCGCGTTCAGCGGGGTTCCGTCGGAGAAGGTCACATCGTCGCGGAGCTTCAGCGTGTACTGCAGTCCGTCCTCGCTCTCCTCCCATGATTCGGCCAGCCATGGGTGGACCTCACCGGTGTTGTCGACGTAGACCAGCGTCTCGACGAGCTGCGCCCACACCTGGCTCTTGTACCAGTTGTTCGACTGCTGCTGCTGCCAGCCGTCGGCGATCGCGGTGACGGCGTGCACGAGGTCGCCGCCCTGAACTGGGGTGTCTGAGCCCGCGCTCGCGGTGCTCTGTCCGGTTGCGCATCCGCTGAGGAGGAGGGAGGTGAGGGCCGCGCCGATGACGGCGGCGGAGAAGATGGAGCGGCGTCTGGTCATGACGGTCCTGTCGTGAGTGGATGCATGGGGGATGCACCGGGGGCCTGAGGCGGCGCGCTCGGAGGAGCGGGCTGGCGTGAGCGTGGCAGGAAGCTCAGGCGTCGTCCAGGAACCTCGTAACAGAGCCCCCGGGGCTGTCGTTCGGTGACGCCCCGCGCAGGAACCTGACGCGCCGTTACCCGATGGGCCAGCCGATCTCTGTTGTTCCCGCGCCGGAGGGCGCTCCGCCGCGGTAGGTCTCGCGGAGTGCTCCGGGCGTGCTCACGCCGAGCGTCGCCACATGCGCTCCGAGCGCCGCGTACGAGTCGCCGATCGTCGCGTCGTCTCCCTCGTGCACGATCACCGCGAGCCGCGCTGCGGGAAGCGTCTCGATGGATGCCCGGCCCAGCCTGGCGGAGGTCGCGGACGTGGCGGACCTGGCGGACGCATCCACAGGGAAGAAGAGGGCGGCGTCGCCAGCCTCGTCGAGGAAGAGCTCCGTCGACCAGAGGCCGCCGAGCGGCGCAGCGGTTTCGAGGCCAGCCGAGGCCGCAGCCTCGTCGAGTTCTCGTCTCGTCGTCTCGAACCACTCGCCGAGGTCGCGGAGCTCGATGGTGTCGCGGATGATCAGCACGTCCTGCTGCGGAGCCTCACGGACCTCGATCGGGTTCCGGGGTTGTGCCTCCAGGAGCGCGCGAAGCGAGGCGATCGAGGCCCGTGTGGCGGCCAGTCGCTGTTCCATTCGGTCGAGGTGTTCGGAGATCGTGGTCCGCAGCACCTCCGGATCCCGCGCTGCCAGGGCGCGTCGTACGTCGTCGAGGGGCATATCGAGCGCGCGGAGCTGGTGGATCATCCGCGCATCGTCGATCTGCCCGGCGTCGTAGAGGCGGTAGCTGTTGGACGGGTCGACCGCGGCTGGCTCGAGCAGCCCTACCCGGTGGTAGAACCGCAGCGCCTTGGCGCTGAGCCTCGTCGCCCTGCTGAAGTCGCCGATGGTCATGGATGCGGGCACACGCACATCCTTGCTTGACCTTCCCCCGAGGGGAAGCAGGAGCGTGTGGAGGACAGATCCCCCTTTGGAAAGGAACACCATGAATGCCGCCGTCTCTACCTATCTGCGCGCCAAAGCGGACGGGGATCCCGAGGCGATCGCCGCGCTCTTCTCCGAGGACGCCTTCGTTGACGACAACGGTGACGTGTTTCGAGGTCGGGCGGACGTCGTCCGCTGGCGCCGTGAGGTCTCGAGTGCCTTCACGTTCTCTGCCACCCTGCTCGACACGTCATCGGAGGGGGCGCGAATCGTCGTGACCGAGCGCCTCGAGGGCGATTTTCCCGGCGGGCGGGTGGACCTCACGAGCACATTCGATGTGGGTGCGGAGGGCCTCATCGATCGTCTGCTCATTCGCGTCGCGTGATCGCAAAGAGTTGAGTCGCTCACACTCAACTCTCAGCCGCTCAGCTTGACGAGCGAAGTCCGGTGAGTAAACTTGAGTGCATACGGCTCAGGTCTGCACCAGCCTCGTGAGGCAAGAATCGGGGCAGCAGGCCGGGCCGACTCAGACTCACACAAGTAGCTCAACAAAAGGAGAACCACACATGTCACGTGCTGTTGGAATCGACCTCGGAACAACGAACTCCTGCGTCGCAGTCCTCGAAGGTGGCGAGCCGAAGGTCATCGCGAACGCCGAGGGCTTCCGCACCACCCCGTCGATCGTCGCCTTCACGAAGGACGGCGACGTCCTCGTCGGCGAGACCGCGAAGCGCCAGGCCGTCACGAACGTCGACCGCACCATCGGGTCCGTCAAGCGCCACATGGGCACCACCTGGACCCAGGGCATCGACGAGAAGAAGTACACCGCGCAGGAGATCTCCGCGCGCATCCTCGGCAAGCTCAAGCGCGACGCCGAGCAGTACCTGGGCGACAAGGTGACCGACGCGGTCATCACCGTCCCCGCGTACTTCAACGACGCCGAGCGTCAGGCCACCAAGGAAGCCGGCGAGATCGCGGGCCTCAACGTCCTGCGCATCATCAACGAGCCGACCGCGGCCGCTCTGGCCTACGGCCTCGACAAGGGCAAGGAAGACGAGCTCATCCTGGTCTTCGACCTGGGTGGCGGAACGTTCGACGTCTCGCTGCTCGAGGTGGGCAAGGACGACGACTTCTCCACGATCCAGGTGCGCTCGACCGCCGGTGACAACCGCCTCGGTGGAGACGACTGGGACCAGCGCCTCGTCGACTACCTGATCAAGCAGTTCAAGGAGACCACGGGCGTCGACGTCTCGGGTGACAAGATCGCCCTGCAGCGTCTCAAGGAGGCTGCGGAGCAGGCGAAGAAGGAGCTCTCCTCCTCGACCTCGACCAGCATCAACCTGCCGTACCTGTCGCTGACGGAGTCCGGCCCGGTGTCGCTGAGCGAGACCATCACCCGCGCGAAGTTCGAGGACCTCACGAAGGACCTGCTCGACCGCACCAAGAAGCCGTTCGAGGATGTCATCCGCGAGGCCGGCATCAAGGTGTCCGAGATCGACCACATCGTGCTCGTCGGTGGATCCACGCGTATGCCCGCCGTCGCCGAACTCGTCAAGCGCGAGACCGGCAAGGACGCGAACAAGGGCGTCAACCCGGATGAGG
>JBQDTF010000008.1:12736-184180 GCA_052099095.1 Pseudoclavibacter sp. | reverse complement strand
AGAGCATCTGACTACGGATCAGAAGGTTAGGGGTTCGAATCCCTTCGGGCGCACAGTACAGAATCACGCGGTTCATGCCGAACTGCCCGGTTCGCGCCAAACTACTTGGTTCATGCCATGCCACTTGGTTCACGTACACAGCTCTGTGTTGAGACAGATGCAGGAAAGGCTCGCGAAAGCGGGCCTTTTTTGTTTGCCGCTTCCGGGGCGCTGCGTGTTTCCGGAGCGCTGTGTGCTTCCGCCGCGATGTGGTCTGCGGGTGTGCGCAGGTTCCCTGTTCAGGGGGTGTCGATCGTGCGCACCTTGTGGCGGGCGCGGATACCGGCGGGCGTCGACCCGTAGTACCGGTCGAGGGCGCGCCGCATGACCTGTTGGGACCCGAATCCGCTCTGCTCTGCGATGTCGTGGAGCGGAAGGTCGGGGTGCCGGAGCAGGAGCTGGCGAGCGAGGCGAGCGCGCTGCGCTCGGAGCTCATCCGAGACCGACAGTCCTTCGCGCGCATACGCTCGGTCGAGTGTGCGCCGGACGATGCCGAGCTCGAGGGCCACATCGTTGGCGGTGAAGGATGGCGTGGCGGCGTTCGCCTCGACGACGGCCGAGGCTCGCTCCAGGATCCCGCCGTCTCGTCTGGAGGGTACGGCCGCGCGAACGAGGGAGAGGGCCACGTTGCGGGTCATGCTGCGAAGCGCTTCGGACTCGCGGACGTCTCTCGAATGCGGTGACTTCGTGGCTTCGACCAGGTAGTCGTGCACGGCTCGGAACACTGGTCTCGGGAGCTCAACGGTCGTCGTCCCCGTTCCTGGCACTGAGAATGGCCGCACTTCGTTGGCGTCGAAGGTGACGAAGACGAATGTCGCCTCGGTGTGCGCCTCGAACGTGAGGTCCCCTGCTGACGGCGCCGCCGCGACGATTCCGCCTTCGGTCGCGGTCGAGGTCATGCCGTTTGCTGTCAGGGACACGCTGCCCTGCGAGACGAGCATGAATCCGTAGCGCCGCCGTGCCTCGGGCCGGTCGCGGATCCACGCGTAACTCGCCGGCCGCGTGGTCATCTGCAGGGCGAGCAGTGCGTCGAAGCGGATGACGGTGAGGTACGCAAACGCCGGGCCGGTGTGCCGAACCGGGTGCAGTCCGAACGTCGTGAAGATCGCTTGGAAGTGCGGCGTGCGCTCGCCTCTCCACGTGAACTCGAACGTTCGGTAGCCGGGGAGTTCGTGCGCGCCGACCTTCACGGGCTGGTTCCTGGTCTTCCTAGTCAAGGAGCGCCCCCGGCTGCGAGGCGTGCAAGCCTCGCCGAAGCTGCGCCGGCGAGTGGTGGAAGTGGCGTCGGAACGCTCGGCGCATGACTTCCGCCGAGCCGAAGCCGCTCGCGGCGGCGACGCCGGCGATCGAGAGCTCAGGATCGTCCGTGAGCAGCGAGAGCCCGTGACGTGTCCTGAGAAGGCTCAGTTCGTCGGAGAGTGTGATGCCGCGGAGGGCGGCAGCCCGTTCCAGGGTGCGGCGGGATACCTGGAGCTCTCTGGCGACGTCGTCGATGCTGAACAGCGCGGAGTGGAGGCGGGCTTCGAGGATCTCGAGCGCTCGGCCCGCGACGTCGTCGTCGGGGAGCTGCGGTTGGCTCGCTCGGGCGAGTGCCCGCACTGCGTCGAGGGTGAGGTCGCGGAGCAGCTCGATCTCGGCGTCGTCAGCCTCGGGTGCGGCTTGGGTGGCTGAGGCGAGGAGTGCGTAGGTCGCGCGGAACATCGCTGACCTGGCCGTGAGCTTCCGCGGGGGTGCGCTCTCGTGTGGCGCCGGAGCGGATTCGGGAGCGACGAGGATGCACACCAGCTCGGTGGCGTCCGCGGCGACCCAGCTGACGGGGCCGCTGTTCGGGCCGACGAGGGCGATATCCTCTGGGCCTATCGACAGGGAGCCGGTGGAGTCGGTGAGGGTGAGGTCGCCGCGTCGCACGAGCACGTAGAGCGCGCTCTGGCTCGAGGCGGTGCCGGTGCGGTGCCACGTGGCTCGAACACCTCGCCCCTGGCCGAACCCGAGCGCATGATTGCCGAACTGGACGATGCGGATACGGGATTCCGAATCGGGTGACAGCGAGTCGAGGTCGAAGTCGGCGAGGCAGCGGCCGTTCGGAGCGCCGATCTGCTCCGTGCCCCGCGTCGCGTGGCTGACGGCGTAGTACTCGTCGGTTCCCCGCCCGACGGTGCCGTTTCCTGGCATTTCGTGCGCCTTCCTCGCTTGCGGTGACTAGGAAGTCGCCCCGTGCGTCTCGCCCTCCGGTGAGGTGTGGCTGGGGCGCGGGAGGCGACCAAGCATCAACGTTGGTGCATCCGGTCTCCATCATCACTTGGAGCGATGAAGTGGCGCAACGAGTGGGGTCTGTGTCTGATTGTGCCCCAAACGCCAGCGCGGGTGCCGACAGAAGTGAACGCCGACCATCGAGCCCTGCTGAATTCGGGACCCTGCCAGGGCCACTCGGAGGTTGCAGCGCAGGTGCAGCTCGTAAGCTGGACCGGTTGCCGATCCTCTGGGGGAGATGTTGCGTCCACAATCGATGGCCATGAGTGCCGCTGGTGTACTCACTGTCGGAGCCCTGCTGACCGGATGCACGCTCGCGGAACGCGTCGGCGCTGGTACTGGGGAGTCCCAGGCGGCGTCCACGAGCTCCTCTCCCAACACGACCGCGACGGCAATGCCTGCGACTCCCGCGCCGACGGTCTTCCCGCTCGCTGACGGCCTCGAGGGCGATGCGCTCATCTGCCAGGACGCCAACGCCGCGACCGACGCGATGTTCTCACTCTCCGCGGACGGCGCGCGCTTCGACGGTGACGCCGAAGCCGCCGCCCAGTTCACAGCGGCGGTGGACCAGTTGCTCGCATCTCGTGAGGGTGCCGCTTCCGATCCGGCAGTTGCGGACGCGATCGGCGGCCTGGTGTTCACGTTCACGGGGCGCGCCTCGGACCGAGACGATTGGCTCATCTGGGACGCCGCCAAGGCCCACGCGGCCAACCCGGAATCGGGGACCATCGAAGCCGCGCTCGACGAGGCCGACGACGCCTGCGACGACGTCGGCTACGACTGGGTCGACTGGGAACCGCGCACGTAGGCCACCGGGCGTTCGGCCGACGCCCGCGCGATCACACCCGGCGTCACGCTCGCCCCTTCAGGATGAGGTTCCAGTAGACCCACGGGAGCACGTGGCGGTCGAAGACCCACGTGAGTCGGCGCTCGCGGGCGAGCCCCTTCCAGAAGGGGATGCTCGGTCGCTGGCGGCCCTCGCTGTCGAATTCGCCGAACACGACGCTCGAGCGGGAGACGGTGAAGGGGGCGACGGTGTATCCGTCGTACTGGCTCTGCGGCTGCTCATGGCCGAGCACGCTCACGAGGTTCTCGGCGAGCGCTTTCGTCTGCTTCCTCAGCGCTCCGCCGGAGCGCTGACTGCGAGAGGCTGCCGCGTCGCCGAGCGCCCACACGTTCGCGAACCTGCGGTGCTGCAGCGTGCGGCCATCCACGTCCACGAAGCTGTTCTCCCCGTTCTCCCCGTTCTCCCCGTTCTCCACGCTGGCGTCGTTCCCCTCGTGCGCTTCGGGGTCGGGCGTGGCACCGGTGCTCGCACGGGCGAGCCCACTTTCGCTGATCCAGGTGGGCGCGCGTTGGGGCGGCTCGACGATGAGTGCGTCGTAGGAGATGCGCTCGATGTCGTCTGCGTCTGCGTCTGCGTCTGCGTCTGCGCCTGTGTCTGCGTCTGTGCTGCTGATCACCGCGGTCTTCGCGTCGGGCAGCACCTCGTGCAGCCGTGACTCGCGGCGCACCTCGATGCCGTAGTCGGCGATGCGCCGCTCGAGCTCCAGGTCGATGGCCGGCACCCCGAGTGGGGCGGTCTCGGGGAGCACGAGCACGACGCGGATGCGGTCGAGCACGCCGTGCGACCGCCAATAGTCGCAGGCCAGGTACATGGGCTTCTGGATGGCTCCGGCGAACGACGCGGGCTCGGGGGCCTGCACGAACACGACCGTTCCCTCGCGCAGTTCGCGGAGGAGCCGCGAGGTCTTGTCGGCGAGTCCGATCTCGTAGCTGGATGCGGTGGTCGGCGTGCCGAGGGCGGCGCGCAGCCCGGGGATCGCGTCCCAGTCCTGCACGATGCCGGGGCAGACGATGAGGTGCTCGTAGCCGATGCGGCGGCCGGAAGCGAGGACCAGTGACGACGACTCCGGCTCCACGGAGGTGACCGAGTCCCGGATGAGGGTGACGCGCGCAGGCATGACGTCGCCCTGCGGCCGCATCGCCTGGCTGGCTTTGGCGGTGCCGCCAGCGACGTGCGAGAGGAGGGGCTGGTAGACGTGGTGCTCACGGGGTTCGATGACGGTCACATCGTCGACGCCGGCACGCTGGAGGCGACCGGCGACGGAGAGCCCAGCGTTCCCGCCGCCGATGACGAGCACGCGGTAGGTGGTGAGTGTCTGCTGGGCGTCGCCGTTCGAGGTGGGGGTCATCAGAGCGACGCTATCCGCGAAGGCGCCTCAGGGGCTCGTCACCGGGGCATGGTCATCCAACTCCCAGCACGTTGCCACCCTCACGAAACACGGGAGGCGAAACACGGGAGGCGAGACGCGCCCGACGCGCTACGCCCTCCCGAGCCACCAATCCGGTGAGGCGGCGATGATCGTGCGGGCAGCCGCATCCACGTCGACGAGGTCGCCTGTGCGGAGCCACTCCTCGATGGCGCTCGCGGTGCCGCCGCCTGCGTAGGCGACGAGGAGGCGGAAATGGCGCTCGCGGTCGATGCCCGGCTGGGCTGGCGGCGCGATCGTGGCATGCCGCTCGAGGTGCATGAGGAGGCCGGATTCGATGCGGTCGACGAGGGTGTCGCGCACGGGGCCCGTGAGTCGGGGAGTCATGGCGTTGCGGTAGATCTGCGCGTGGCGGGCGACGTGTCGCAGGAGTTCGCGTTCCGGTTCGTCGAAGACGCTCAGCTCGGTGCCGCTGCTCGCCGGCAGTGACTCGATGGGCGCCAGGAGGGTGTCGATCTCCTCGCCGAGGAACGCGGCCAGGAGGTGCTCGGGTGTCGTCGCGTGCCGGTAGAAGGTGTCCCGCGTGATCCCGGCCGCTCTGGCGACCTGTGCGACGGTGACCTCGGTGATCGGCTGCGCGGCCGCGAGCTCGTAGATCGCCGCGCGCAGGGCGGTGCGGGTTCGTGCCTGACGCGGGTCCATCCGCCCACCTTATGGGGTGTCCTGGGTCTCCTCGGCAGACTATCTGACAGGTGACTGATAACCGGCGTATGGTGGGAATGCGCGCCAACGAAGGCGGGCAGAACGGAGTGAGCAATGTCGCAGGAAGCAAGCTCGAGCGGGCCGGCAACCGGCCGGTTCGCCGGCAAGGTCGCGATCGTCACGGGAGGTGTCTCCGGCATCGGCGCGAAAATCACAGAGCGCCTCGTCGCAGAAGGCGCGTCGGTGGTCGTCGCCGACATCAACGCTGAACTCGTCGCCTCGGCGAGCGAGACGTTCGGCGAGAACGTGGTCGGTCGTCGCACCGACGTGACCGACGAAGACGACTTCGCTGGGCTCGTCGCCGAGACCGTCGCGAAGTTCGGCACGCTGGATGCGCTCTTCAACGTCGCGGGCGGATCGCGCGCCGGCACCCTCACCGACATCTCGTTCGCCGACTGGGACTTCACGGTCCGCCTCAACCTCTACAGCGCCTTCAACGGAACGCGCCTCGCCGCTCGGCAGTTCCTCGCCGAGGGCAAGCCAGGCGCGATCGTCAACGTCGCCTCCCTCAACTCGCTGGTGCCGATGCACTTCGGCGTCGGCTACACGGCGTCGAAGGCGGCGGCCGTGATGCTGACGAAGCAGGCGGCGCTTGAGCTCGGCGAGCACGGCATCCGCGTCAACGCGGTTTCGCCCGGCCTCGTGGCCACCCCGCTCACGCAGGGACTCACCGACATTCCGGGTGTGCAGGAGGCGTACGACGAGCGCATCCCGTTCCGCCGTGCCGCGCAGCCTGAGGAGATCGCATCGGCAGCGCTGTTCCTCGCGAGCGACGACGCCTCCTACATCTCGGGCGACAACCTCGTCGTCGATGGTGCCTGGTCGACGACCGGCTACCCCGACCTGCGGAAGTTCCTCGCATGAAGGCGGCGGTGTTCCATGGCAAGGAGGACGTGCGCGTCGAGGACGTCGCCGAGCCGACGCCGGGCCCTGGCCAGGTGAAGCTGCGCAACGCCTACGCCGGCATCTGCGGCTCCGACCTGCACGTCTACTATGCGCCGGAGAGCTCTGGGCTCGACTTCGAGCATCCGCACCCCGTCACGGGTTCGCTTCCGCCGCAGATCCTCGGCCACGAGTTCTCGGGAACGGTGGTGGAGCTCGGCGAGGGAGTCGACTCGGTGGAGCTCGGTGACCGCGTCGCCGTGTGGCCCATCTACGCCTGCGGCGAGTGCGCAGCCTGCCGTCGCGGCAAGCCGAACGTGTGCACGAAGATCGGCTTCCACGGCCTCTCGTCGCACGGTGGCGGCATGGCCGAGTTCACGACGGTGGATGCCGCGAAGCTGCACGTGCTGCCGGAGAACGTCGACCTGCGCCTCGGGGCGCTTGTCGAGCCCATGGCCGTCGCCTGGCACGCGGTTGAACAGAGCGGCGTGCAAGCAGGTCAGACGGCGCTGATCTCGGGCGCCGGCCCCATCGGCATCGGCGTGTGGTTCGCGCTGCGCGCCAAGGGCGTCGAGACGGTCATCGTGTCGGAGCCGAGCGAGGGTCGCCGTGCGGCGATCTCGGGTGTCGGCGCGACCAACCTGGTCGACTCCACGAAGGAGGACCTCTCGGCCCGCGTCGCCGAGCTCACGGGCGGCGACGGCGTGGATGTCGCGTTCGACGCCGCGGGCGTGGGGCCTGCGGTCGCGGCGTCGCTCGCGAACCTCACACCAGGCGGGCGGGTTGTCGTCGTCGCCATCCACGAGCGGCCCATGGACTTCCTGCCGACGCAGCTCGTCATGGGCGAGACCGCGATCGTGGGCACGCTCGCGTACCTGCAGAGCGACTTCGACGCGGTCATCGCCGCGATGGCGGCAGGCGGATACACGGCGGACGGCTGGGTTGACGACGTGGCCGTCGACGAGGTGGTCGGGGCCATCGAGAGCCTGCGCGCTGGCAAGGGCATGAAGGTGCTCGTGCGCGCGTAGCTCCTGCGTACTGGGAGACTCCGCGGAGCTCGCCTACCCGCCGTGCACGCGCACCGTGCTCGGCGGGTTCGCGGCGAGCTTCGACGCAGGCCGCACCGGCCGCCGCTCGAGGTTGCCGCCGCAGTTCGGGCATGCGCGTCCTGGGAACGCGGCAGCGCAGTCGCGGCACCAGGTGCACTCGAAGGTGCAGATGTAGGCCTCGGCATGCGGGGGCAGGTCCACGTCGCAGCGCTCGCAGTTCGGGCGGAGTTCAAGGGCCATCAGATGAGTCCGTTCTTCTCGGCGTACGGGTCCCAGCTCGCGTCCGCATGCACCTCGAGCTCGGCCGCGTCGCTGAGCTTCGCGGCGACTTCCGGCCCGTGGATCGCGGCGATGATGGCGGCAGCCATGTCCATGCCGGCGGCGATTCCGGATGAGGTCCAGCGGTTGCCGTCCTCGACCCAGCGGGCCTGCGGCACCCAGCTGACCGATGCGCCGTGCGAGGACGCCCACGCGAACGCGCGCTTGTTCGAGGTGGCGCGGTACCCGTCGAGGAGGCCGGCGGCGGTGAGGAGCGCGGAACCGGTGCAGACGGATGTCACGAGCTGCGCATCCGCTGCCCACCCCGCGAGCCAGGCGAGGAATGACTGGTCTGTCGCGAGGGGGCGTGTGCCCTGGCCGCCCGGCACCAGCACGATGTCTGGGCTCGTGGCGTCGGCGAATGCGCCGGTCGCGATGACCTCAGGGCCTTGCGAGCTGCGGACCGGCCCCGCCTCGGCGGCGATCAGCTCGACGTCGAACAGCGACGGGTCGAGGCGGAAGAGCTCGACGGGGCCGAACACGTCGAGCAGCTCGAACCCCTCGAACAGGACAACGGTGACGCGACGCTTCGCTTCAGTCATGTCGTCATTCTCGCAGGATGCGAGGGCCCCGCCCCGGGTGAGGCCTCGAGAGTCAGGTCGAGAGCGTGAGCGGCTTGCGCGCGCTGACGCCGGTGACGCCGCTGACGAAGGCTCTGAGCAGCTTCTCGTCGCTTGCCGCGCTGCGGTTGGCGTGGTCGGCCCCGAACAGGAGATGCAGGGTGCGTTCCTCGTGCCCTGTGCGCGGATCGGTCATGACCTCGAAGACCGCCTCGCGCACCGAGCAGCCGCTGACCTGCGCTGAGATGTGCCCGGCGCGCCCGTACGCGTAGGCGGGCTCGAGCGCGGTGAAGAAGAGCCAGTCGTCGCCGCGCAGCTCGACGGCGTAGCCTCGTTCGCGCGTCCACGAGTCGTCGGCCCGCGGTCGGGGGAGCGCATCCCCTTCGACGATGTGCTCGTAGTAGGCATTCGCCGTGCACGCGCCGTGCTTCCTGCCTTGGACGCCATCAACTCGACACATGATTCTCCCCCGGGACGATGCGCTGCCCGGTGGAGCGCATGCTGACGTCGTGGACTCTAGGCCCTCGTTCGCCAGCCGAAAAGATGAGGCAGCAAGGCCCCTCATCGGGGCGGCCGAGTCCGCGAAAGAGCCCGACCTCTGCCGGCAGGAACACGTATTCGCGAGGTGTGCCCGTCAGCGCACGGCGAGGAGGATCTTGCCGACGTGCTCGCCCGACTCCATGCGACGGTGGGCACGGTGCGCGAAGTCGAGGGTCTCGACGGTGTCGAGCAGCGGCCGCACCTTGCCGGCCTCGACGAGCGGCCAGACGTGCTCCCTGACCTGCGCGATGATCTCGCGCCGCTCGTCCAGGGGCCGGGCGCGCAGGGTCGTCCCCCAGATTCGGCCGCGCTTCTGCATGAGGCGCCCGACGTTGATGGTGGCATCGTTTCCGCGTTGGGCTGCGATGACCATGATCCGCCCGCCGAGCGCGAGCGCGTCCACGTCGCGCGCGAGGTAGTCGCCGCCGATCATGTCGAGGACGACATCGACACCGCGGCCGTCGGTGGCTTCGGCGATGACGTCCACGAAGTCCTCCTCGCGGTAGTTGATGCCTCGAACGGCCCCGAGCTGCTCGGCCACGGCGACCTTCTGCGGGGTGCCGCCGGTCGCGTAGACGGTGACGCCGAGGGCGGTCGCGAGCTGGATGGCGATGGTGCCGACTCCGCTCGTGCCTCCGTGCACGAGGAGCGTCTCGCCTGACGTGAGGCCAGCGCTCATGAAGAGGTTCGACCAGACGGTAGCCACGGCTTCGGGGAGGCCTGCCGCCTCGACGAGGTCGACGCGCCTCGGCATGGGGAGCACGAGGCCCTCGTCGACGGCGACCCTATCCGCGTATCCGCCGCCCGGGAGGAGGGCGACGACGTAGTCGCCGACCTTCCACGCGGTGACGGATGCGCCGAGCGCGACGATCGTGCCGCTCACCTCGAGTCCGGGCCACGCTGGTGCACCAGCAGGCGATGGGTACCTGCCCTCACGCTGCGAGACGTCGGCTCGGTTCACGCCGGCAGCGGCCACATCGATGACCACTTCGAGCGGGCGCGGGGTCGGATCGTCGACCTCGGTGAGGACGAGGGCCTCTGGCCCGCCTGGTGTTGGAACCGTGATTGCTCGCATGGGGGTCAGTGTTTCACGCGGGCACCTATACTCCCTCACATGTCAGCGCAGGAGGTCGGGGTGGTGCGGCCGGAGCTGAGCGTGCTCGCGCGCGTTCGCGCCGCATCCGCTGCCCTCGGCCCGAGCGAGCGCAAGGTCGCGCAGATGGTGCTGTCGCGACCAGATGAGGTCGTCGAGTGGTCCACGGCCGAGCTCGCAGACGCTGCTGGCACGTCGACGGCCACCGTCATCCGCGCCTGCCAGAGTCTCGGCTTCCGCGGCTTCCAGCACCTGCGCCTCGACCTCGCCCGTTCGGCCCCGCTCGCGCCTCGCGAGCAGGCGCCGGCGCGCGAGGCGAGCACCTTCGACGACGCGATCGACGCCGTGCGCCTCGCGCAGGAGAACGTCGACCCCGAGCGCATCGTCGCCGCCGTCGCAGCCCTGCGGGCGGCCCGCCGCATCGTGCTCGTGGGCAGCGGCTTCTCGGGGCCGCCCCTGCAGGACTTCGCGATGCGACTGAGCACGCTCGGCCACTCCGTCGAAGCTCCCGTGGACGCGCTCGCCCAGCAATTCGCGGTCCGCTCGCTCTCGAGCGGCGACGTGTGCCTCGCCCTCAGCTACTCGGGCGCGAACGTGCAGTCGCTGCGGGCGGCGGAGGCGGCGAGCGCGCAGGACGCGACCGTGATCCTCGTCACGAGCTACGCACGCTCGCCGCTCGGACGGGTCGCCGACGTCGTCGTGACGACCGGGCCGGCGGGCACGGCGCACGACATCGACCCGTTCCTCGCGCGGCTCGGCCACACGATCGTGCTCCACGCGTTCCATTCGGCGCTCTCGCAGCAGCTCGGCGACGACGAGGTCGTCGGCATGCGCCACGTCGTCGCCGACGCGCTCTCCGAAGACTGAGCTCCGAGGCGCACGCGCGCCCGCAAACCCGACGCGTGCCCTCCCGCTCGCGCCGCCGCGTCCCGGTCAGCAGTGTCGGTTCTTGCGGAGTTTCCGTAACGGTGATGGGTTTCGCGGATGCGCGTGCGCGGTTTCGGTGAACGGTGATGGGGAAGACCCCATCACGCGTGCGAAAAGCCCGCACGGACCGGTAGACCAGGACAGGCTCCGCGCCAGCACCGATCTGGGACGGTGCCCATCATGCGAAGCGCTGCGCCCGGCACCACCTCGCTCACACCGGGCCAGTTCGCGCCCGCCTGACACGACGAGACGGCCCCACGGCCCGGACCTTGGGCGTTCTCCCGCGTTTCCGCGCCCCATGCCTGCGCGCGCTCGCTGCTCGGCATTCGGGCGGCTGGCGAGTGGACTCGTCTCCTGGAGTTCATCCAGGGGCTCGGTGCATGTCACCGCGTGTTCACCCTGGCTCGTCACACTCCCGATGTAACGACGTTCCAAGCCTTACGGAATCCATGTAACGGGTTGGGGCGCAGGCAACAGGAGGTGCTCGTGAGGGCAATCGAGATCGACGGGCTCTTCAACACCCGAGCAGCGGGTGCTTCGGCTCCCTGGGTCGTGCGCGCCGGCTCGCCGGACGAACTCACTGTCGACGGCGAGACAGCCCTGCGCAGCCTCGGCGTCTCGCTCATCCTCGACCTCCGCGAGCGCGCCGAATCCGGCGGTCACGCGCACGGAGTTCCGGTGCGGCAGGTGCCGCTCTACGGCAGCGAGCCGCCCATCGCGGGCCACCTCGAGGACATCTACGAGACGCTCCTCCGCGGACGTGGGGGCGCGCTCGCCGAGGCCGTCGCGGTGCTCGCGAACGCGGAGAGCGGTGTGCTCGTGCACTGCACGGCAGGCAAGGACCGCACGGGGCTCGTCGTCGCCCTCGCGCAGCTCGTCGGCGGCGCAGACGAGGCCGACGTGGTGGCCGACTACGCGCTGTCCGGCATCGAGGTGCGCGCCGTGCGGGAGCCGTTCGCGCTCACGGTAGCGGATGCGTACCCGCCCGAGCAGCGCGACGAGATCCTGCGCCTCCACCTCGACAGCCCGCCGGAGGCGCTCGAGCACGCGCTTGCCGTTCTCCGCGAGCTCGGTGGCGCCGAAGCGTACCTGCGTGGACACGGCCTCAGCGACGAGCAGGTGCGTGCGCTCCGGCGCAAGGCGGCGGCCGCGGCCGCCGCGTCAGCGGAGCCACAGGCAGAGGTACCGGCAACGTCAGCGGCAACGTCACCGGCCACGTCAGCGGCGGTTGCCTCGTGATCTCCGTCGCTGCGGCCGCGGCCAGGGTTGGGGCCGGGGCTGCAGCTGGGGCCGGGGCTGCGGCGCGGGCCGAGGCTCCTCGCACCACCGTGCTGCACCTGAGCGACGTGCACGCGACGACGGGCGCGCCCCTCTACGGGACGATCGACGGCATCAGGCGGATGCACGCGGCAAGCGACTACGCGCGTGCCGCCCGTGTCATCCCGGACGCCATCGTCATCAGCGGCGACCTCATCGAACGCGGGAACGAAGCCGCCTACCCGGCGCTCCGCGACGCCCTCCTCGAGCTGGAGTCCGCTTGGGGCGTGCCCGTGCTGACGGTGCTCGGGAACCACGACGACCGGTCCGCCGCGAGAATCCTGCCAGGACACGAGACGCGAGAGGGATGGCAGGCTGACGCGGCTGTTCCTCGCGCGGTGCGAGTCGGCGGGTGGCGCTTCCTGCTGCTCGACTCGTCCACCGGGGCGCTCGGCGCGGAACAGCTCGCGTGGCTCGAAGCGGAACTGGCAGGTCCCGTACCCGTACCCGCACCCACGCCCACGGGCACGTGCACGGGCACCGTCATCGTCATGCACCATCCGCCGCTGGGCTCCCCGCTGCCCATGCTGGCGCGCGCAGGGCTCCGAGACGCACCAGACTTCCTCGACATCGTCGAGGGCACCGACGTCCGAACGATCCTGTCCGGGCACTTCCACCATCCACTCTCCGCGATCACGCGCGGCGTGCACGTCTCCGTCGGGCCAGCGCTCGCCTACCACCAGGTCATGGACGCGGCACCGGGCACGGTGAGCGGCTTCGACCGCTCGATGTTCTCGCTGGTGCACCTCACCGCGGATGCTGTCAGCGCGTCCAGTGTCGCCGTCGAGGCACCCGCCTCGCTCTTCACCCTCCGCCCGGCGCCCTGAGCAGTCCTGTCCCCGGGCACGTGCTGCTCCGCGCGCTGCTCGTCTCGCAACCTTCGTCCTCATCTCACCCCAGATCTTTCCTCTCGCAGCACCCCAGACCCGCTCTCCCTCGAACAGTTAGGTCATCATGAACTCCCTCCGCACCCCCGCCGCGCTCGCGGCCTTCGGCCTCGCCGGCGTCCTCCTCGCGGGCTGCGCCAGCTCCCCGAGCACCGCCGCCAGCGGCGACGCCAGCCCCTCCGCCGCGTCCACGCTGGAAGCCGCGACCATCACCCTCTACACCTCCGAGCCGCAGGAGAAGGCGGATGCGCTCGTCGCGGCCTTCAACGAGGTCCACCCGGAGGTGACGGTCGAAGTGTTCCGCGCTGGCACCGGCGACCTCACGACGCGAGTCGCGACCGAGCAGGCATCTGGCGGCGTGCAGGCGGATGTGTTCCTCGCGGCAGATGCCGGAACGTTCGAGGACTACGCGGCCGACGAGCTGCTGCTGCAGTACTCGCCGGCAGATGTCGAGTCGCTCAACCAGGACATCGTCGACCCGGAGGGCTACTACACGGGTACGCGCATCATCCCGACCGTCATCGCCTACAACACGGGCCTCGTCACGGAGCCGCCGACGTCCTGGGCTGAGCTCACCGACGCCGAGTACGCGAACAAGCTCGTCATGCCGAACCCCGACGTGTCTGGGGCGGCCGCCTACAACGCCGCCGTGTGGCTCGACGAGCCCGCGCTCGGTGAGGAGTGGCTGACGAAGCTCGCCGCCAACAAGCCAGTGATCGCCGACAGCAACGGCCCCGTCTCGCAGGCCATCGCGACGGGCGCGCAGCCCGTCGGCATCGTCGTCGACTACCTGGCGCGCGAGCTCGCCGCCCAGGGCTCGCCCATCGCCGTCTCCTACCCGACGGAGGGCGTGCCGTACGTGTCGCAGCCCGTCGGCATCTTCGCGAGCACCGAGGAGGAGGACGCCTCGAAGGCATTCGTCGACTTCCTCGTGAGCGTCGAGGGCCAGGAGCTCGCCGTCAGCCAGTCGTACCTGCCGGTGCGCGACGACGTCGAAACCCCGGAAGGTGCCCCGTCGATGGACGAGATCACGATCCTCTCGCCCGAGCTCGAGACCATCCGTGCCAGCCAGGACGCGGCCGTCGAGAAGTTCCGCACGCTGTTCCTCTAGTGAGCATGCTGTCCCTCTCATGAGCACAATGGCCACAACCCCCGGGAGCGGTGCAGCTGTTCGCAGCGGCACCGCCTCCGCGGTGGTCCGGAAGTCGGAGCAGATCGTGCCAGGCAGGACCGGCGGGACGGGCACCCCTGGGGGCTCCGGCGGGCCCGGCGCCGTCGGTGCTCAAGGCAACCCCAGCAAGCTCGATGGAGTCCACGGCCTCTCCTTGGCGCTCTGGGTCGCCATCGCGGCGGTCGTGCTCGTGCCCATCGGCGCGATCCTCGCGCTTGCGGCCGGTGGATCCCAGCTGCACGTCCTGTGGCAGGCCGATGTCGTCGAGGCCGCGACCAACAGCCTCGTCTCGGCTGGTGCGTCCGCGCTCGGTGCTGTCGTGATCGGCACGGCGCTCGCCGTGCTGCTCGACCGCACCGACCTCGCCGGACGTCGCGGGTTGCGACTCCTCGCGCTCACGCCACTCCTGGTCCCGCCGTTTGTCGGCGCGATCGCGTGGCTCGGCATCGCCGGACCGACGAGCCCCGTGAACCTGTGGTGGTCGCAGGCATTCGGTGGCCCGCTGTGGTCGATCTACGGCGCCGACGGCGTCATCCTGCTGCTCACCGTCCACAGCTACCCCATCGCGATGCTCATCGTGTCGGCCGCCCTGCGCCGGGTTCCGTCGGATCTCGAGCAGGCCGCGCGCATCGCGGGAGCCAGCCCTGCGCGCAGCATCTTCACGATCACGGTTCCCCTGCTCCGCCCAGCGCTGCTGTCGTCATTTGTGCTCATCGCGGTGGGCAACCTCGCCGACTTCGGCATTCCGTCGATCATCGGGCTGCCCGAGCAGTACACGACCCTCGCGACGCTCGTCTACCGGTACCTGCAGTCGGGAACCGTGGATGAGCCGCTCGCGGTCGTCGCGACCATCGGGGTCGTGCTGCTCGTGCTCGCGCTTGCGGCGCTCGTGGTCGACTTCCTCATCGGCAGGAGTCGCTGGGAGCTCGATTCCTCATCGTCGGCCCCGCAGCTCCTGCCGCTCGGCCGCGGACGTGTGCCCGCTTCCGTCGTGACGTGGACGCTTGTGCTCACCGTCACGGTGCTGCCCCTGCTCGCCCTGCTGCAGCAGTCGCTGCTGCGCGCCCCCGGGCTCGCCGTGGCGCCGGAGAACCTCACGTTCGACAACGTCGTGAAGGCTGTCACCTCGGCGAACTCCATCCAGGGCGCCACGAACTCGATCATGCTCGCCGTGCTCGCGGCCGTCATCTGCGGGCTCCTGGGGCTCGGCATCGCAGTGCTCGTCACTCGAACGCGGATGCGCGGCAGCGGGCCCCTGCGGGCGCTCGCGATGCTGCCGCAGGCGGTCCCCGGCATCGTCATCGCCGTCGCCTGGCTCGTGCTGGCACCCCACATCGGTCTCTTCAACACGCCATGGCTGATCCTGTGCGCCTACGTCACCTCGTTCACAGCGCTCGTCGTCCAGGCGGTGGCTGCTCCGCTCGCGAGCACCCCGGCGAGCGCCGAGGAGGCCGCGAGGATCGGGGGAGCGGGGCGGATGCGCGCCCTCGTCGACATCTCGAGCCGCATGGCCGCGCCCGCCGCGATCTCTGGCGCGGTGCTCGTCGCCGTGACCGCGGTGCGCGAGCTGACCCTGTCGGTGCTGCTCCTCTCGCCCGGATCGCAGACCCTCGGCGTCGCGATCTTCAACCTGCAACAGGCAGGGGCGTTCAACACGGCGGCCGCACTCTCGCTCATCGTCGCGCTCCTCGGGGTCGCCGTCATCGGCGTCGCGACGCGGGCGCCGAAGTAAGCCAGACGGCGCGGGCGCGGTCCTGCGCGGTCCTGCGCTGTTCTTGACTGTCCTGCACCGTCCCCGCATTCCTCTCATCCCTCGACCTTCCAGAAGGGCACACCGTGGCATCCGTCACCCTCGACTCTGTCTCCGTCCGCTTCCCGAGCGGCACCGTCGGCCTCGATGGCATCGACCTCGCGCTCCGCGATGGTGAGTTCCTCGCGCTCGTCGGCCCTTCCGGGTCGGGGAAGACGACGCTGCTGCGCACGATCGCGGGCTTCCAGGCGCCGACCTCGGGGAAGGTGAGTATCGGCGAGCGGGTCGTCGCGGGGGAGGGGGCGAGCGTGCCGCCGGAGGCTCGGGAGCTCGGCATGGTGTTCCAGCAGCACGCCGTTTGGCCGCACTGGAACGTGGGCCGCAACGTCGACTACCCGCTGCGACGGGTTCGCGTCGCGAAGCCTGAGCGCATCCGACGCGTCGACGAGGCGCTCGAGATGGTTGGGCTCTCCGGGTACGCGAAGCGCAACCCGGCGACGCTCTCCGGCGGGCAGCGGCAGCGCGTCGCGATCGCGCGGGCCCTCGTCGGGCGGCCGCGGGTGCTGCTGCTGGATGAGGCGCTCTCGGCGCTCGACGAGCCGCTGCGCGACAGCCTCCGGCTCGAACTGCACACGCTCACGCGCGAGCTCGGCCTCACGGTCGTGCACGTCACCCACGACCGCTCCGAGGCGCTTGCCCTCGCAGACCGCGTTGCCGTGCTCGACGGCGGGCGCATCCAGCAGCTCGGCACGCCAGAGGAGCTTGTGACGCGGCCGGCGTCGCCGTTCATCGCCAAATTCCTGTCTGACGCCACGATCGTCGACGGCACGCTCGGGGAGGCGGGGTTCGCAGCGGATCAGCACCCGCTGCGCGTGCACCGGACACGGCTCGAGGCGAGCCGGCAGGGAGGCGTGGGCGACGTGCACGCGGCGATCCTGCCGAGCGATGTCGCCGTCGAGATCATGGAAGCTGGTGCTGGTGCTGGTGCTGGTGCTGGCGATGCCACGGTCAGGTCCGCGCTCTTCACGCCGGATGGCAGCGACCTCGTCCTCGACTGGGCCGGTCTGCGGCTGCGCGCGCGGACCCACGGGGTCCGGCCGAAGGTCGGCGACCGGGTCGCGGTGAGCATCGCGAAGGCTCGCATCTACGGCACAGGCGACGGTGTTGGCGCCGGGATCGATGCTGGCGTCGCTGAACGCGCATCCGCGGGTGATGTCGATGCGTTCACCCCTCGCGAGGAACGCGCCGACGCGACCGAGTCGTCCGCCGTGGCAGGCCCGGCCGCTCCGCCGCTGCTCGCTGTCAGCGCCCTCAGCGCCTCCGGTACCTCGCCGGCGTCCAGCGAATCCCGCCCCTCCGCAGCATCCCGCGAATCCAGCACCGCTGGGGCATCCCGGGGATCCAGCACCGCTGGGGCCCAGTCTGGGTCGGCCGCGTGACCCTCGCTCTGGTGCGTCACGGCCGTACCGCCTGGAACCTCGAGCGACGGCTGCAGGGGCGCAGCGACATCGCCCTCGATGCGCACGGGGAGTTGCAGGCCCATGCCGCAGGCAGGCTGCTCGCCCGCGCACAGTGGGGGCGCGTGGTCACGTCGCCCCTGACCCGCGCAGCGCAGACGGCGTCGATCATCTGGTCGTACCTGGGTTCGCCCGCCGGTGCTGAACTCAACGCGCTCGTCGGCGCGCATGCCCGCTCGCCCATTGGCTCCTTCAGCGCCCCTGACAGCTGTTCGCCGACCGCCTCGCGCAGCGCCCCGGACGCCGGTTCGCCCACCGCTTCGCCCACTGCCTCAGGTACCGCCTCGCCCGCTGCCTCAGGCACCGCCTCGCACCTCGGTGTGATCGGCCCGCTCATCGAGCCGGGCCTGCTCGAACGCGACTTCGGGGAAGCCGAGGGAATGCAGGTCGCCGAGGCCGCGGAGCGCTGGCCGGCCGGCGACTATCCGGGCTCGGAGACTTCGGCCGCACTCGGTGAGCGGGCTGGTGCCGCGCTCACGTCTCTCCTCGCGGCTCCGGGCACGGCGGTCGTCGTGAGCCACGGGGTCTTCCTCCGGGCCGGGATCGAAGCTGTCACGGGGGTGTCGTGCCCGCGCATCCTGAACGGACAGGTCGTGCTGATCGAGCGCACCTCGGGAAGGCCGACGGCGCGCTTCCTGGGGGAGTGAGGGGGCGCGAGAACCGGTGGGTTCGACAGCTCGGAACTCCGCCGCCCTGAATATCGCCGCCTCTGGTCCTGGCTACAGTGGATGCCGTGTCCCCCGACCCCGCACCGGCCTCAGCTCGCGACCACGCGCGCAAACGCGTCCAGGTGAGGTACATCCGCCACGGCGAGGTGCGGGCGCGCGTCTCCACGATCGGAGCCGAGGGCGACCGCGCGTTCGTGCTCGTCGCCGGCATCGGCGTCGCCTCGAACTACTACGAGAACCTCGCGCCCGGCCTCGGCGAGTTCGGGCCGGTGCACGCGCTCGACCTGCCGGGCTTCGCGGGCGTGCCGTACCCGAAGCGGCCCATGAGCATCCAGCGGTACGCCGCCGTGGTCGGCACCGTCATCGACGAGCTCGGGCTCGTCGATCCCGTGCTCGTCGGCCACTCCATGGGTACGCAGATCGTGTCCGAGCTCGCCTCGCAGCGCCCAGAGCTGAGCACGCTGGTCCTGATCGGCCCGGTCACCAATCCGCGGGAGCGGTCGCTCCCGAAGCTCGCCTTCCGATTCCTCGAGTCGTCGGCGCATGAGCCGTTCCGGGTCGCGATGCTCGCCACGGGCGCCTACCTGCTGTGCGGGTTCCGCTGGTTCTCCGCCGTCCTTCCGCGAATGATGCGCTACCGGATCGAGGAAGTGCTGCCGCGCATCCAGGCGCACACGCTGCTCATCCGCGGCGAGCACGACTCGCTCGTGCCGCGCTCCTGGCTGCGCGAGATGGCCGAGCTGCTGCCCCGCGCATCCACCTGGGAGATCGAGGGCGCCGCGCACTCCGTCATGTACGACCACGCGAAGGGCGTCGCGGAGTTGTGCGTCGACCACGCGCGGGAGCCGTTCGATACGCGCAGCACGGATGGCGTCGAGGCAGCCCGTGAGGTGGCGAAGGACTCGAGCGCGGTGGCCGAGGGGACCGTCGACGCCGCCGACATCGCCGACGCCGCGGACGGCAGGCTTGTGCAGGTCGCCGACGAGGACGCCCGCAACCGCCGAGTCGACGTCACCCCGCGCCTCGTGCTGCAGGTCCTGCGCTCGCGGTGGAACGAGTTCTTCGCGAGTGCCGACAACCGCCCCAAGGACATCGCCGACGCGAAGACCGAGCACTTCCGGGCGCAGCTGGAGGCCTTCAAAGCGGCGGAGTCGGACGAACCCGCGAACCAGGGATCTCCGCGCGGAGACTGAGCCCCGCGCGGAGACGGAATCCTGCGGAGACTGCCCCTTCCCGGTGGTGGGGGCAAGCCTCGCGCGAGCCGAACCTCGTCGGCTTACGCGGGGCGTGCTGGCCCGAGCACCGCGTCGAGGAGGCGTTGGATGCTCTCGTCGTTCGACTCTGTTCTGCTCAGCGCGCGGAGCAGGAGCGCGCCGATGATGGCTTCGCCGATCTCCTCGAGGCGCGCTTCCGCTGCGAGCTGTCCGTCGGCGATGGCGATCTGGAAGCGCTCGGTGAGGGAGCGGCTTGCGCCGAGGCTCTCGTGGAGTCGCCTGCCGATGTCGGCGTTCTCGACGGAGGCGGCGATGAGCGAGCGCACGAGCAGCTCGCCCTGCGGCTGGCCGAGCAGCGCGAAGATCGTGTCGAGCCAAGCGGTGAGGTCGCGCCTGAGGTCTCCGGTGTTCGGCACCGTGAAGCGGTTCGGGAACAGCTGCCCCTGCAGGAGGCAGTCGGACACGAGCGCGCCCTTGGATGGCCACCAGCGGTAGATGGTCTGCTTCGAGACGCCGGCCTCTGACGCGACGCCTTCCATCGTGAGTCGCTCGTAGCCGCGCTCCGCGAAGAGCTTCGAGGTGGCTTCGAGCACCGCCACTCGGGCCGCTTCGCTGCGCACCGGACCCTGGCGGTGGCCTGCGGCTGCGCGTTCGTCGACGCTCGGGGCTTGCTCTGACATGCCCGCCATCATATTCACAAACTGCGTAGACGAGACGTTGCGTATGATCTAGGGCGGCGCCCCACGTTCGATCCTCGCGATCGGTCTCGGTGTGAGCGCCACTACGAACGAGCGCGCATGACCTCATGCGTCGAGAGGATGCTGATGGCCGAACTGCTGTACCGCCTGGGGAACTTCGCGACCCGTCGAGTGTGGGTTGTCGTGGGGGCCTGGCTGGTCATCCTGGGGCTCGCCGTCGGCGGGTTCCTGGTCGGGTTCAAGGGGCTCTCGTCGAGCTTCGACGTGCCGGGCACCGCATCCGGCGAGGTCATCTCGGACCTCGAGGAGCAGTTGCCGGACTTCGCGGGCGCGTCCGGGACGGTCGTGTACTCGACGGTCGACGGGTCGGCGCTGACGGACGAGCAGCGCGCGGAGATCAGCACGGTCATCGCGGATCGTGGCGACCTCACCGATGTCGCGGACGTCATCGACCCGTTCTCCGCGACCGCGGAGCTCGAGGGTCAGGCGGCGCAGGTCGAGAGCGGACGCACCCAGATCGAAGCGGGGCAGGCGCAGCTCGACGCGGGCCAGGCTCAGCTCGACGGTGGCAAGGCGCAGCTCGACGCGGCGCAGGCGCAGCTCGATGCGGCGAAGCAGCAGCTCGAAGCTGCGGGCAACCCCGCGGCGCAGGTCGAGGCGCTTGCGGGCCAGCAGGCGCAGCTCGACGCGCAGGTGCAGGCGCTGGCCGAGCAGCAGGCCACGCTGGACGCGTCGCAGGCCGAGATCGACACGCAGCTGCAGCAGTTGGAGAACGGAGCGAAGCTCGTCGATCTCTCTGACGGCATCAGCCTCGTCTCCGAGGACGGCTCGACGGCGATCGTCAACGTGTCCTTCACGGAGCCTCGTCTCGAGTTGAGCGAGGACGCCAAGCAGGGCGTCATCGAGTACTTCGAGGCGCACCCGGTTGATGGTGTCAACGTCGCGTTCTCGACGGACATCGCGCAGAGCGTTCCGCAGATCTTCGGCATCGGCGAGGCCATAGGTCTCGTGTTCGCGGCCATCGTGCTGCTGGTGCTGCTCGGCTCGGCATTGGCCGCGTCCCTCCCCATTCTCACGGCGCTCGTGGGCGTCGCGATCGGTGTCGTCAGCGTGCTCTCCTTCTCTGGGGTTGTGCAGATGGCGTCGGTCACCCCGGTCCTCGGCATCATGCTCGGACTTGCCGTCGGTATCGACTACTCGCTGTTCATCGTGAACCGGCACCGCAAGCAGCTCATGCAGGGCATGGAGGTGCGCGAGTCGATCGGTCTCGCCAATGGAACCGCGGGCAACGCGGTCGTGTTCGCTGGTGCGACGGTCATCGTGGCGCTGCTGGCCCTCAACGTGACGGGCATCCCGTTCCTGGGTCTCATGGGTACGGCCGGCGCGGTGTGCGTGCTCATCGCCGTGCTCATCGCTGTGACCCTGACGCCTGCGCTGCTCGGGAAGCTCGGGATGCGCGTCCTCAACAAGCGTCGGCGGGCGCACATCCGCAAGCTGCACGGCACTGGATCTGGATCTGGGGCTGCGGCTGGCACTGATGGGGTCGGGGTCGTGACGGGTCAGGTGCGTGCCGCGCATGCGCCTGCGGTGAAGGCCATGCCGACGTGGCGGGCCATCGTCACCGTGTTCGCTGGTGTCGCGGTGCTGCTGACGATCGCCATCCCGGCGCTCTCGATGCGGGTCGGTCTGCCGGACGGTTCGTCGGAGCCCGAGGAGTCGGCGTCGTACCAGGCGTTCACGATCACGGAGGAGCAGTTCGGGGCGGGCACGACCGGGCCGCTGCTGGTCACGGCGACGCTGCCCGAGGGGCTCGATGATGCGGGTGTGCTCGACAAGCAGGTGCTGGTCGCGGAGAAGCTCGCGTCGCTCGACGACGTCACCGCGGTTGCCCCCATCGGGGTTTCCGACAGCAAGAGCCTCACCGCGTTCCAGGTGATTCCGGCGGAGGGGCCGAACAGCGTCTCCACTGAGGAGCTTGTCGGCGAGCTTCGTGCGCTGCCCGAGATCGAGGAAGGCATCACGCTCGGCGTCGCGGGTCAGGCGGCCATCAACATCGACATCTCCGAGGGGCTGAACTCGGTGCTGCCGCTCTACATCGCGCTGGTCGTGGGCCTGTCGCTGCTCATCATGATCCTCGTGTTCCGGTCGATCCTGGTGCCGCTCATCGCGACGGGCGGGTTCATCCTTTCGCTGTTCGCGACCTACGGGGCGGTTGTGGCGGTGTTCCAGTGGGGCTGGTTCGCGGACCTCATCGGGCTGCACGCGACGGGGCCCATCTTGAGCTTCCTTCCTGTCATCCTCGTCGGCATCCTCTTCGGGCTCGCCATGGACTACCAGCTGTTCCTGGCGTCAGGGATGCGCGAAGCGTACGTGCACGGGGCTGAGGCGCGGGTCGCTGTCGTGCAGGGCTTCCGGGCAGGCCGAGCAGTGGTCATCGCTGCCGCGCTCATCATGGTCTCGGTGTTCGGCGGGTTCGTGTTCGCCGAGTCGACCATGATCCGCTCGATCGGATTCGGTCTCGCCTTCGGTGTGCTGCTCGACGCGTTCATCGTGCGCATGCTCATCATGCCGTCGCTCATGCACCTCCTTGGGAAGTCGGCCTGGTGGCTCCCGAAGTGGCTCGACAAGATCATGCCGAATGTCGACGTCGAAGGGGCGGCGCTCGAGCGCAAGCACCCTGCGCACTAGGACCGCCCCTACGCACTAGGACCGATCCCGTGCGCGAGGGCTGAGCCAGTGCACGAGGACTGACCCAGTGCACGAGGGCGCTGCGCTGCGCGGCGCAGCAAGGAATGCCCGCGGCGAACGGTCGCTCCCGGTCTCCGGGGCTCGAAGGTCTGAGGCCTCGGGGGTCCCGGATTCCGGGGGCTCCGGTGCGAGGTTCGTCGCAGCTGTCGGCTAGCGCTCGCGCAGGGCTTCATCCATGTTGGCAGTCTCAACCGGGCCACCGGGGCCGTACTTGAGGAGCACGCAGCCTTTTGGCGAGGTGACCGGCGGCTCGAGGAGGGTGAGCCCGAGTGGTGGCCCGTCGTCGGGAAAGAGACGCTTCCCGGACCCCAGGACAACCGGGTAGACCCACAGATTCAGCACGTCGAAGAGCCCCTCGCGCACGAGCGCCCTGGCGAAATCGACGCTGCCGACCACGTGGATGCTGCTGTGCCGCTCCCGGATCGCCGCCACCTCTGCCGGCAAGTCGGAGCCCACGAGGTGAGACGTCCTCCATGGCAGATCGGGATTGCCCCGCGACGCCACATACTTGGGGATCCTGTTGAAGACCGAAGCGATGCTGTCCGATGGGCCGTCCGCGTACTGAGGCCAGTACGCGGCGAAGATGTCGTACGTCTTCCGGCCCAGCAGCAGCGCATCCATGGTCTGCACGCCCGCGTCGACCGCCTCACCCTCAGCCTCATCCATGAGCGGCGCCTGCCAGCCCCCGTACTTGAAGCCGCCCTCGGGATCTTCCTCCGGACCGCCCGGCGCCTGCTGCACCCCATCCAAGGTCGTGAAGAGGTCAATGATGATCTGACCAGCCATGGGATCTCCTTCGATCGCTCTCGTGGTGTTGGTGGTCGGTGCGGGCGGCGCCGATGCTGCAGCTTTCGCGGCTCCTTGATTCCGTTTGTCAGCGGCCACCGTTTCTTCAATGTACGACCGCGTGAGGTGCTGTCGTCGGTGAACCGGGTGGGAATCCCGGTGGTCGGTCGTCGGTGAGACGAGCGTGAGCCGAAGGCTAGAACGGCGGTGGGTCGTGCGAAGACCCCGTGTTCTCGCTTGGACGGAACTCGGGTCGCTCCTTCCGAGTGGATTCGGCCTCGGCGGCAGCCTTCTTCGCCGCTCGCTCACGTCGGAATTCTTCGAGGAACCCGATCTTCGGGAATCGCGCACGACGGTCATCGTCTCGCGGGCGCACAGGGGCCCTTGGGCCTCGCGGATCGTGAGGTTCTCGGGGAACACCAGGTTCTGGCGGGTCGGTTCCCCTTCTCTGCTCGCCGTGATCCGATGGTGGCAGCGAGGTGAGTCGCCCGAACTGCACAGGCTCGTCACGGAACGCGAACCCGGTGGGCGATCGCCACTCGTAAATTCCGCCAGGCAACTGCTCCACCGCCCAATCGCCGTGGTGCTTGCCAGTGTGGTCGCTACCGCAGAGGTGGCCGAGGTTCTGGAGGCTCGTTGAGCCGCCCTCTTCCCAGGCTTCGGTGTGGTCGATATCGCAGCGGTTCGCCGGCATCATGCATCCCACGAACCGGCATCGCCCATCGCGCACGGCCAACCGACGGCGCATCGCACTCGTCGGGCGGTAGGTGTCGACCTCGAGGAGTGTTCCCTTGATGGGGTCGGTGAAGATGCGCTCAAGCTCGGGAGCCGCGTCGATGAGACGGCGAACCTCCGCGGTCGGCACGGGGATGTGTCCGTCGAGGAGAGCCGGGGCTGGTGACAGTCGCCGCGGCAGATCTGCTGCCGGACCAGATGAACCCGACTGGTCCGAACTGCAGCTCGCGCTCTCTGCCGACTCTCCGGGAGCGAGCAACGTCTCTGCAGGGATGATGACCGAGATCTTCGCCTTGATCGGGTCGCGCGCTTTCAACTCTTCCGGTGTCGCTCGCAGGAAGCTGTCGCTCAACACGTCAGCACGCACCTCGTCCAGCGATCGGAGCTCGGAAGAGGCAGCCGCAGCAGCCGCAGCAGCCGCAGCCGGGTCACCCGGCTGGCTCCCGACAGCGTCGGACTTGCTCTCGAGGGTGCCGGACTGATTCTTGAGAGCGTCGGGCTGGCTCTCGAGGGCCTCTGAGTGTCCTTCGAGAGTGGGCACCCGGGCCTCGAGATCACCGCTTTGACGCTCCGAGTCGGCCCGCGTTCTCGCAGCCCGTCGCTCGGTATCGCTGATGACTCGCGCCTGCCTCGTCGTACGGTCGAAGATCAACCTGAGCTTCGCGTAGGAGTCGATGACCGCCAGCTCGCCGAGCCCATCGTCGAGGTGGGCGAGCGTGACCCGCCGCGTGCGGCGGGCTCGCTCGAAGCGCTCATCGAGCGGCTCTTCAGTCAGCTCTTCGGCGACGCGCGCCGCGAGCGACGTGACCCGACCGGGCGTGGTCGACACGGCCTTCTCGAGGACAACTCTGGAGAACTCCGCCCGGCGGCGCTCAAGCTCCGCCGGGTCGGGATGCACGATGCGCAGGCCGGCGTCGACGATCACGAGCGCGTGCGCACGACTGATCTTGCCGTCCATCATGGCGGCGCTGACGGGCTCGAAGAGGTTGGCCATCGCATCCGCTCGGCCGAACTCGATCTGCACCGACCGCTTCGACCTCCCGACCACGGCCCCGATCTCGCCGGCAAGCGATCGCACCTCGACGGCGGGGCTCGAGGTGCCAGCGAGCTCATCGCTGCGCAGTCCCATCCCGAGGGCCCGCGCGTGCAGCTCTGACTGCTCCCCGTGGAGTCGATTCAGCTGCCGCTGATTGTCGGCAAGCGCGTGCATGAGGAGACTGCGACGCTCTTCCACGGTGACGTCTTCGGCGCGCTGACAGGCGCTGTCGACCACGGCGAGTTCGACGCCCGTGCACGCTGCAAGGCGTCTACGCACCTCGCGGAGACGCGCGGCGCGACCGGGCACCGCGGCCTGCGGCACCTCGTCGTCGACCGGTTCGTTCTGCATGCCTGCATCGTCTCGCGGACCACCGACATTCTGTGTCTCGCGCATCACTTCTTCATCTCGGAACCTCGGAACCTCGGAACTTGGGGACCTTGTGGGCCTTGGAACCTCCGAACCTCCGAACCTCCGAACCTCCGAACCTCCGAACCTCTGACCTCCGCAGGCCGTCCCCGTCCCGTCCCCGGCACCGCCCCGTCCGGGTGGAGCGTCCGCGCACCTGCCTGGTGCACAGCCTCCGCCCGTGCACCCCCGCTAGCGTTGCCGCATGACAACACCACTCGCGGCCCCGACGCTCGAGATCCAGCGCACGCTGTGGGTGTGGTGCGGCGTGTACGTGTCAGCCTGGGTGAGCGGACTGCTCGTCGGAGCCCCCGAGGTCACCCCGAACGACACTTCATCGACGATCGCCGAGGCCTACGCCACCTCGCCGAGTGTGCTCGTCAACGCGGCCCTCGTGCACGGTCTCGCGGCGGTCGCCCTGTACGGGATGTCGACCCTGCTCGGCAGCGAGCGGATGCGCAGGGCCACGCGCGGTGCCGGCTTGGCGACCCTCGTGCTCTCGCTCGTGCAGCTCGGCGGTGAAGCGCTCCTCACCTTCGGGCTCGCATCCGACGGATCCGTCGGCATGATCGGCCTCGACTCCTGGCAGGTCTGGGCGTCCATCCAGTTCGTGGACGGCCTGAAGATGCTGGCACTCGCCGCGCTTGTCCTGATCGTCCTGCTCGGCCAGACCCGCCGCCCGCTCTGGGCGACGCTCGTGAGCGGCGCGACCATCCTCGCGCTCGTCGTATCCGCGGCAGGCTTCCTGACCTTGAGCGCACCTCTCATGCTCGCCGCCTACGTCGCCCTCCCGCTGCTCCTGATCTGGGCTGTCGTCGCCGCGCTCCACTTCGGCACCCCGCTCGCCGCCCCCGAGGTCGCGCAGCCGAACTAGTCGCCGCGGCACGTCACCAGCACGTCACTAGCAAGTCACCCGCACGCCAACAGCACGCCCCCGGCGAGCCGCACTGTCTTTCCCCTACGACCGGATCGCGTCGATCACGTTGCTCCGCGTCGCGATGACCGCTGGGATGAACCCCGCCAGCAGCCCGACCCCGACGCTCACCACGATGCCGAGCACGGCAGCATCCACCGGGAACGGCACCGAATCGGTGAGGCCAAGGCCACCCGTGATCGCCTGCTGGACCAGCGGATTCTGGAGCGTGACGATCGCGCATCCGATGCCGACGACTCCCGCGAGCAGGGTGCCGACAACGCTCTCGAGCAGGATCGAGAAGAACACGCGCCCGCCGGTCGCCCCGAACGAACGGCGGATGCCGATCTCCCGCACCCGCTGCTTCACCGTCACGATCGACAGGTTCACGAACCCGATCGTGCCCACCAGCAGCACGATGCCGCCGACCGCAGTCACCAGGATCTGCACGGCCAGGAATGGGTCGTCGCCCCACGACAGGTAGTCGATGCGCTGCGCCTCGACCGCGCCGCCCTCGCCCAGGGCAGCCTTCAGGTCGCGCACGATCTGGCTCGACAGCTCCTCGTGGTTCTCGAGCGGCAGCCACATCTCGTATGTCGGGAACGTTGCCGAGGCGACGTCCGTGCCGCCGGACGACGGCCCCGAGAAGACGCCGCCCATCATGCCGCCGCCCATCATGCCGCTCGAGCTTGCGCCGAGGGGGTGCTGCGCGTCGCTGAGCACGTAGAGCTGCTCCGCGTAGTCGGGGTAGATGTTGGCTGAGACGCCGACCACGACGGCCGTCGTCGGCGCAGATCCGGCGACCTGGAGCGTCGGATGCTCGGCCATGGAGGGGTTCCCCAACCGGTTCCACATGGTCTCGTTGATCACCACAGCCGGTGCCAGACGATCGGCGTCTGCGGCGGTCAGCCAGGACCCCTCGAGCAACTTCACCCGGTGCATCTCGCCGAACGGAGGGTCGACGATCATCGACTCCACGTCAGCGACCCCGTCGACGAACTGGATGCGCGTCGACCCGTATCCGGAGGTCGACTGGTAGGTGATGCCGTACCGCTCGATCGCGGCAGCGTAGGCGGCCTCGTAGATCTCCACCTTTTCGTCGGTGGCCTCGCTCGACACCATGAGCTGGTAGCTCGCCGGCCGTCCGCTCGAACGTTCGGAGACCTCGATCGACGACTGGCGTGTGATCGACCCGAGCCCCGTGACGGCGACGATCGCGAACACGGCGATGCCGATGCCGACAAGCGCGAGCGTCACTCGAACGCGGTGCACCCGAAGCTCATCCCAGGCCTCGATGAACGCGCCAGCGACCTGCGTGAACCAGCTCATGCGGATGCGCCTCCCGCCGGAGTCGGAGCCGCGGTCGTGGCGGGCGCCTCGAGCCCAAGGTCCAGCTGCAGGTCAGTGGGCGTGCTCGTGTCCGACCGTCCGTCTGTCCCCGCACCGGACGGCACGAGGACGCCCGAGTCGAGCCGCAGCATGCGGTCGGCGCGAGCCGCGACGCTCTCGTCGTGCGTGATCGTCACGAGCGCCGCCCCCGTCTCCTTCGAGATGTCGGCGAGGAGCGTCATGACGCGCACGCCGGTCTCGACGTCGAGAGCGCCAGTCGGCTCGTCGGCGAGAATCACCCGCGGCCGACGCACGATGGCGCGGGCGATCGCGACGCGCTGCTGCTCTCCACCCGAAAGTCGCGTCGGGAGGGAATCGAGGCGGTGGTCGAGTCCCACATCGGTGAGGGCCTCCCTGGCGAGCGCGTCGCGACGCCAGAAGGATCGGTCGCGAGCGTAGAGCAGCGGCATCGCCACGTTCTCCGTCGCCGTTCGTCCCTCGAGGAGATTGAACTGCTGGAACACGAACCCGATCTGCGCCCCGCGCATCCGGTCGCGTGCCCGCAGGCGCAGGGCAGCGGTGGGCTTGCCGTCGAAGAGCAGCTCGCCGCTTGTCGGCGCATCCAGGAGCCCCAGGATGTTCAGGAGCGTCGACTTGCCCGACCCGGAGCGGCCGACGATCGAGAGATGCTCGCCCTCCTCGATCTGCAGGTTCACGCCGCGCAGGATGTGCAGCTCGCTGTCGTCGGCGGCCCGCACCGACTTCGAGATGTCGCGGAGCTCGATGAACGCCATGTCAGCCGCCCAGCATTCCGCACACCTCGGCGCCGCTCATCGGGTCGACGAAGCACTCCTCGGGGCTCGCCTGGTCGGCTCCTGGCACGAACTCGAGGACGATGTCAGTCTCAGAGACTCCCTCGGTGATCTGCACGAGCGTGCCGTCGGTGAGCCCGAGCTTCACGGAGCGCTCTTCGACCGCGCCGTCGGCTCCCTGCACGAACACGACACCCGTCTCGGCCTGCCCCTTCACCGCCGTGATGGGCAGCGTGAGCACGTTCTCCGCGACGCCGCCGTGGAGGACGACGTTCGCCTCGAGCCCTGGGAAGACCGTGACCTCGGCGGGAACCCGGCACGTGACCGTCGTCGTGTCCGTCGTCTCGGCGCCACCGGATGCGCCGTTCGGGTCCTGAGCCGCCGTGCTGCTCTTGGCGGCCGCACCGGAGGCGATGCGCAGCTCGGTGCACGTGAACGGTGCGGGGCCAGCCGTGATGGTGACCTGCGCATCCGCCGGCGTCGTCGCGAGGCGGTACAGCTGAGCGGGCGGGATGGTGCCCTTGACGATGAAGCTCGCGGGCGTGATCGACACGGGGGCCTCGCCGACGGTCACCTGCTGCTCAGCGATGAGGTTGAGCTTCGTGATGGTGCCGGAGGTCGGCGCGACGATCTCGTTCCACTCGTACTCCGGCTCGGCTGCCGGAGCGGGCTGAGGCTCGCCGTTGGCGCCAGGGGCCGTGGGGGCTGCGGCCGACGGTGTCTTCTCGTTGCGGATCGACGCGAGCACGTCGCCCGCCTCGACGCGTGCGCCCTGGGTCGCGTAGACCGCGTCGATCGTGCCCATCATCGGCACCTTCGCATCGACCGCGGCCGACTCCTGCACGTTCGCCGTCAAGGAAACGTCGTTCGTGATCGTGCCGAGCACCGGGCTGATGGTCGGCTCGACGATCTCGCCGGTCGGCAACGCCGCGGTTTCCTCGGGCGCGGAGCTGAAGAACGCGATCTTGACCAGGGCAACCGCGATGACGGCGACCAGAAGAATCTTGATTCCAGGCCAGATCCAGGACTTCCATACGCGCACGCCGAGCTCCAATCTGTCCGCGCCGCAGTACTTCGACGCGATCTGCGGGCCGCGGCCGCTCATCCGGCCACTGACCCCGCGCACAAGGTAGCAGGGGCCGACGACACGGGGCGGGCGGGTCATGGACCCGAGGAGTCGGCCCCTGCGACAATGAGACGTGACCTCTTCAACTCCTGACCTCGGCCTCCTCCTCGACGTCGACGGCCCCATCGCGAGCCCCGTGACCCGCACGATCGCGATCCAGAGCATTCTCGATGACCTCGTCACGCTTGCCGCGGCGGGGGTCCCCATCGCGTTCATCACGGGACGCTCCGAGGAGTTCATCCGTGAGCGGGTCATCGAGCCGCTCTTCGAGAACGGGCTCGCCGACGCGCTGAGGCAGCCTGGTGCGCGCATGTTCGGCGTGTACGAGAAGGGCGGAACCTGGTCGGCGATTTCACCCGAAGGGATGAGCGAGCTGCAGATCGACGAGTCGGTTGTGCCGCCCGCCGCGTACGTCGCCGCGATCCGTGAGCTCGGCGAGGGGGAGTTCAGCGACATCCTCTTCTTCGACGAGACGAAGAAGGCCATGATCTCGGTCGAGCAGCGCACCGACGTCAGCTCAGAGGCGTACCTCGAGCGGCAGACGGCCTTCGACGATGTCGCGTTCGAGCTCGCCGTGCAGCAGGGCGTCGGGATGCGCCACGGCGATCGGGAAGCGCCGGATGCGCAGGGGCTCGTCCCGTTCCGCATCGACCCGACGATCATCTCCACCGACATCGAATCGGTGAAGCTCGACAAGGACCACGGCGCGCGCCGCGCCCTCGCCGAGTTCGCGCAGGCCGGTCCGCTTCCGAAGCGCTGGCGCTCGGTCGGCGACTCCCGCAGCGACTACAAGATGGCCGACGAGCTGCACGCCACCGGCTACGACGCGGCGCACGTCGACGTCCGCCCAGCAGACGGGATCCTCGACAAGGACTACGACGTGGTCACCTTCGGCGACCTCATCCACGACGACGCCGGCGCCGCGTTCCTGCGGGAATGCGTGCGCGAGCTGGGCCTGGAGGGCTAAGCCCAGCGGGCTCCGGCCCCCTCCCTCGGGCTCCCTTGCCCTCCAGCGGGCACAGACATGCGAGAAATGCAGGCTCGTTCCGCGATGAACATGCGTGTCCCATGGGTCTGTGCGGCGGCGTCGCATGGTGTGGCCTGGTCTGCCAGGGTTAGCGGATGCAGAACTTGGGGGAGAGGACCAGCGCGCGTCAGGCGGCCGCGGTCATCGGCGCGGCAGTTGCACTGCTGGTGGTGACGACCGTGCTGCTCGTGCCGCATGAGGGCGTGGGCATGTGCATGTTCTCCGGCTCCGAGCCCGAAGGTGGCTTCGATCTTGGCTGGTTCGTCGGCTTCGGCGTGCAGCTCGGTGATTGCTCGACCGCATGGACATCGCTCGTCGGCATCCCGACCGGCTATGTGCTGTGGGCCGGCGTGCAGATCTTGGTCATCGCCGCCGCGGTCTTGGCCCAAGCACTGCTGCTGGGCCGTGAGCCGAAGCCGATCGACTAGCCGGCTCGACTCGACTCGACTGGCTTCGGCTCGATTGGCCCTCAGCTCAGCGTGATCCGCAGCGCCGCCGCGGCTTCACGTGCGCGCGCCCGAGCCTCGTCGACGTCGGCGCCGCGCGCAAGAGCGACCGCCACGCGGCGCTTGCCTGCGACGTTCGGCTTCCCGAAGAGCCGCAGCTGCGACGTCGGCACCGCGAGCGCAGCATCCACGCCTGCGATGACCGGCACGCCGGTGCCCTCGGCGAGCACTGCGCAAGATGCGGCCGCCGGCTCCCCTGAACCGGCACCGATGCGCAGCGGCTCAGACACCGGCAGCCCCAGGACCGCCCTGGCGTGCAGCGCGAACTCCGACACGTCCTGCGAGACGAGCGTCACGAGGCCCGTGTCGTGCGGTCGAGGCGACACCTCGGAGAAGAGGACATCGTCGCCGACGATGAACAGCTCGACACCGAACAGCCCGTAGCCGCCCAGCGCATCCGTCACCCTCTTCGCGACGACCTTCGCCTTCTCGAGTGCTGCCGCGGGGAGCGCCGCCGGCTGCCACGACTCCCGGTAGTCGCCGTCGACCTGGGTATGCCCGACGGGCTCGCAGAACACGGTGCCGCCGACGTGGCGCACCGTGAGCAGCGTGATCTCCGAGTCGAACGGCACGAAGCCCTCGACGATGACGCGTCCGCGACCCGTGCGCCCGCCCTCCTGCGCGTAGTCCCACGACGCCTGGATGTCGTCCGGTTCGCGGATCACCGACTGGCCCTTCCCGGACGACGACATGACCGGCTTCACGACGCACGGCAAACCGACGGCCTCGATGGCGGCGGCGAACTCGGTGAACGTGTCGGCGAAGCGGTACGGCGACGTCGCGAGGCCCAGTTCCTCGGCGGCGAGCCGGCGGATGCCCTCGCGGTCCATCGTGAGCTGCGTCGCGCGGGCGGTCGGCACCACGCGTGTCCGCCCCTCTGCCTCGATCTCGGCGAGCACCTGCGTCGCGATCGCCTCCACCTCTGGGATCACGATGTCGGGATGCTCAAGGGCCAGCACCGCACGCAGCGCCACCGGGTCGAGCATGTCGACGACGTGGCTGCGGTGCGCGACCTGCATGGCGGGGGCGTTCGCGTACCGGTCGACCGCGATCACCTCGACACCGAGACGCTGCAGCTCGAGCGCGACCTCCTTGCCGAGTTCGCCAGCGCCGAGCAGCAGCGCGCGAGTCGAAGCGGGGGTGAGCGGGGTGCCGAGGGTGCCGTCCGTCATGCACGCATTCTCCCACCGGAGTGTTTCGGGCGGGCGCGTCGCGCGGGAAGCGACTGCCGCTCTCGCACTGCCGCTTTCACATTGCTGCTCTCGTGGTGCTGCTCTCTCGCAGCTGCTTTCTTGCTGCTGCCCCTGCTCGATGGCGAAGCGCTGAGGCCCTGGCACCCGCGTGCACGGCAGGGACGCGGCGCGAGCGGGCGGAGTGTGATCGACCGGAGCGCTAGCGGGGAGTGCCAGCCGCCGCGCTCCGCCACGCGGCCCACAGGCGGGCGTACTCGCCGTCGCGCTCGACGAGCTCGTCGTGCGTGCCCTGCTCGACGACCTGCCCAGCAGCGAGGACGATGATGCGGTCGGCGACTCGTGCCTGCGACAGTCGGTGCGCGACGACAACCGAGGTGCGTCCGCGGGTCGCCGCCGTGAGCGCGGCGTCGAGGCCAAGCGGGTCGTCGCCCCCACCCTCCGCGGTGGCCTCGTCGAGCACGACGACCTCTGGCGCGCGGAGCAGGACCCGCGCGAGTGCGAGCTGCTGCGCGGCAGCACCGTCGAGGGCGAGACCGGATGCGCCCACCCGCGTCTCGAGGCCCGCTTCGAGGTCGAGGAGCCAGTCGGCCCCCACGGCGCGCACCGCTGCCTCGAGCTCGTCGTCGCTTGCCGAGGGCGACCCGAAGCGCAGATTCTCCGCGATCGTCGCCGCGAACACGTGGATCTCCTGCGTGACGAGCACCACGCTGGCGTCTCGCTCTCGGCGTGCCGCGGGTCGCCCGCCCACCGTCACGGAGCCGCTCGTCGGGTCGAACGCGCCGACGATGAGCTGCGCGAGCGTGCTCTTGCCCGACCCGCTCTCCCCGACAAGCGCGACCCGTTCTCCCGGCGCGACCGTCAGGCTGACGTCGGCGAGCTGCATCCGCTCCCCGTCGTAGCTGAAGTCGACCGAGTCGACTGCGATCGCGGGGAACGCCGGGGTCTCCTCTTGTGGCGCCGCCGCAAGTTGAACAGAAGCCTCGCCACCGTGGCCGTCGCGCGTGTCCTGGCCCAGCTCCTCGCCCGGGTCCCTTCGCCTGCCCGCCCCGACTACCCCGACGAGCCTCGCGAGGCCGACCCCCGCGAGCTGCAGCTCGTCGATGCTCGACAGGAGCGAGCCGATGGGCCCGAAGAGCGCGAGGAAGTAGAGAGCGGCCGCCGTGGCACCGCCGATCGAGACCGCCCCCGCGTGCACGAGCCAGAAGCTCACGACCAGGATCGCCGCGACGCCCAGGTACTCGCCGGCGTTGAGGCGCCCGAAGAACGTCGTCCGGATGCGCGCCGCTTCGTACTGGAGGTCGATGGAGCGCAGGCTGCGCGCATCCACCTCCGCGAGCTGATGGGCCTGGCGTCGGTGGGCGCGGATCGTGTCCGCACCGCTGACGCCCTCGATGATGACCTGCCCGCGTTCCGCCTCCGCGACCCGCATCTCCGCGTAGACGGGACGAGATCGGCGGATGAACGACCGCGTGGCGAGCACCTGCACGGGCACGGCGACCAGCGCCGCCAGTCCGAGCCAGGGGTTGATGACGGCGATGCCAGCCAGCGACAGCACGATCATGAACGACGACTGCGTCACCGCGGGCAGCACCCCGGATGCCGCTTCGGTCACCGACTCGACATCGCCGGTGACACGGGACACGATGTCGGAGGAATCGGAGCTCTCCGCCTGCCCCGCGCGCATCCCGAGCACGACGCTCATCGCGTCCTCTCGGAGCCCGCTGACGAGCTCCTGCACGAGCGCGACGAGAACGCGGATGCCCGCGTAGGCGAGCAGCGCGGACACCGTGGTCACGACGAGCAGCAGCAGCCCGGGCAGCACGAGCGCCGCGACACCGGTGCCGCCAGTGACGAGGTCGACGAGCCAGCCCAGAAGGCGCGGCACGAGCAGTGTCGACGAGGAGCCGCCCAGCAGGAGCAGGACGACGGCGAAGATTCGGGGCCGGGATGCGCGCAGCCGGTCGGCGACGGCCCGTGCCGTCTCTCGGCCCGTCGCGATGGGCAGGATGGACGCGGGAGCGGGAGGTCTGGCTGGCGCTGGCGCTGGCGCGGGTGTGTTCCCGGTGGTGTCCTGCGTCATCGGTGCGCCAGCTCCTCGTCCTCGCTTGTGGCTGTGGGGGTGGATGCGTCCGCTGCGTCGAGCGCTTCGCTCCTCCTCGCGGAGGCTCGGCTGCTTCCCGCGGTCGAGGTCGAGGCAGCCTCAACGTCCACGATGCGGTCGCAGGCTGCGAGCAGCAGGGGGCTGCGAGTGACGAGCAGGGTGGTCATGGGATGCGCGCGGAGCGACTCGGCGACACGGGCCTCGGTCGCCGGGTCGAGTGCGGAGGCCGGCTCGTCGAGCACCAGCACCTTCGCGTTGCTCGCGAACGCGCGGGCCAGCAGCACGCGTTGGCGCTGACCTCCGGAGAGGCGACGGCCGCGTTCGCCGAGTTGGCGGTCCCAGCCGAGTGCGGAGACCTCAGCGAGGGCGGCGCGCTCGGCCGCGGATTCGAGGGCGGCGCCGGATGCTCCCTGGCCTCCGCCTTCCATCGCGTCAACGAGCAGGTTCTCCTCGAGCGTCGCCGAGAAGACGGTCGCGTCGTGGGGTGGGGCGAAGACGAGCCGGCGGTAGGCGTCGGGGCCGATCGTGCGCGCATCCAGCCCGGCGACGGTCACCTCGCCGTCCGCGAGCGGAACCCGGAACGCCAACGTCGACGCGAGGCCGCGCGCGGCCGCCGGGGTCGAAGGCCTGATGCCGACGAGCGAGCCGGGGGCCACGTCGATGACGCGCCCATCGGGCGCCCGCCACGCGAACGACGCGGGGGAATCGGTGGAAGCACGCACCGCATCCACGAGCTCAGCCCCGCCGGAGTGCGTGTCCTCGACGGGCACGGCATGCTCCTCGCTGAGCACCGCGACGATGCGAACCGCCGAGGCGCGCTTGTGGAGCCAATTCGACGCGAACGTGCCGACGTGCGCAAGCGAACCCTGCAGGTACTGGCCGAGTCCGACGACAGCGACGAGTTCGCCGAGCGAGATCTGCCCGAGGGAGGCGAGCGCGGCGGCCGAGAAGGCGAGCAGCGCCAGGAACGCTCCGGATGCGATGCCGCTGACGGCGAGGTAGCGCTGGATGCCCCGGTTCGACGCGATCGCGCCCGTCTTCGCCTCAGCGCTCGCGTCGAGGTACCTGCGGGTGGCCTGCGGCTGCGCTCGGATGCCCCGGATGATGCGGAGCCCCGCGACGAGGTCGGTCGCCACGTCGCTGGCCGCGCTGGCCGACGCCTGCTCTCGGGCACCGCGCGCCTCGATGGGCTTGGACGCCGCGTGCATGCCGACGAGGATCAGCAGCGAGGCGACGAGCACCCCGATGCCGAGCGGCACCGAGATCGTCAGCAGCGCGGCCGACGAGACCAGGATCGCCGCGGCGCTCGCGCCTTGCTGCACCACCGACCAGGAGACGCCAGCGACCCTGTAGCTGTCCGAGGTCGTGATCTGCAGCAGCTCACCGGGGCTGCGACGGCTCGTCACGCCGTTCGGATGCAGGACTCGTGTCAGCAGTGAACGCCGCAGCTCGAGCTCGCCGTGGCCGTAGATGCGCACCATGAGCCTCGCCGCCCAGCGGTACGACAGGGAGAGCACGAGGAAGTTCGCGAGCAGCACGGCAAGCCACAGCGCGAGCTGCGTGGCGTCGTTCGTGACGATTGCGCGGTCGATGATGACCCCGACGAGCACCGGCACGAGCGCCTCGGCCGCTTCGTGTACGACGTAGCCGAGCGTTGCGAGCGTGAGCCGCCAGCTGCGCCCGGACGCGAAGAGCGCGTCCCGCATGACGGATGCGGGGGTTGGGGGCTGGGGGTTCTCACGGGGCATCAGTCGATAGTAAGGTTCACCTAAGTCCCGTTAGTGATGCGTTCGGCCAACTTCTGTTGCGTTCCGGACAACCAGGAGATCCACCGTGTTCCAGGCGCTCGAACTCAGCCCAGGGCCAGCGACCGTCGAGGTCATGCCGGCGGGCATCCCAGCACCCTTCCTCCTCACGACCGCCGTGCTCGTCGGCCCGAACCTCGGCGACCGGAAGCCGCACGTCCATTCGGAGGGCATGATCATGTGGCCGTCGCGCGGCAGCGTGGTGGTCCTCGTCGAGGGCGCCCTGCGGACGTTGGCCGTCGGTCAGGGCCTCTGGGTGCCGCCGTTCACGCCCCACACCATGGAGGTCGACGCCTCGTCGACCGGATGCTGCACGTACTTCACCAACGAGGTCGCACCCGACTGGCACTCGGTCGGCACCGTGCAGCTGGGGGCCGCGTTCCGCGAGCTGCTGCTGCACCTCGCCGAGTCGCCCATGGAGGCCGACCAGCGCCTGCGCGCGCAGACCGTCGTGATCGAGCTCCTGCCCGAGGCGACGAGCTACGTCGAGACCGTGCCAGTGCCGCGCGACGAGCGCCTCGCGCCGTTGGTGCGCCGCGTGCTCAACGATCCAGCGGATGACCGCGGCGTCGAGGCCTGGGCCTGGCAGCTCTCGCTCAGCGTGCGCACGATCGCCCGCATCTTCGCGGCGGAGGTCGGCATGACCTTCTCCCACTGGCGCACCATGGTGCGCATGGCCGCCGCGGCGCGGATGCTCGCCGACGACCTGCCCGTCGGG
This sequence comes from Pseudoclavibacter sp., assembly GCA_052099095.1. Taxonomy (GTDB): domain Bacteria; phylum Actinomycetota; class Actinomycetes; order Actinomycetales; family Microbacteriaceae; genus Pseudoclavibacter. The sequence continues at coordinate 147,082 of JBQDTF010000008.1, read as the reverse complement.
ACCGTCGCTGGCCGGGTCGGCTACGCGACGACAAGCGCGTTCAGTGCTGCCTTCCGCCGCGCGATGGGCTCGAAGCCCAGCGACTGGCGACCGTGATTCGCTAGCTCGCTGCGTTCGAAGCCGGTGCAGGAGCGCGACAGATCCTGACCTCAACGCGACGCTGACCATCCATACGCTCTGAGACTGTCCGAGCGAATGGAGAACCAGTGAAGTCAGAGCAGCAGAGCGCCTCGCGGCGGTGGATGCACACCCTCGCGATCGGGGCGGTCGCAGTGATCGCCCTCGTCGGTTGCGCATCAGACACCGCAGGAGCGGGAAGTGGCGGCGGTGTTGTTGCCACGCCTGCGGAGGAGGGGGCGCTACCGGCGACGATCAGTCACGTGTTCGGCGAGACCACCGTGACCGAGGCTCCAGAACGGATCGTGACGATCGGCTGGGCGACGCAGGACGTAGTCGCCGCGTTCGGCACGGTTCCCGTGCTGACGCCCGATGTGTGGGGTGGCGACGAGGAGGGCTTCTCGCCCTGGTTCCGCGCGGAAGTCGAAGAACTCGGAGGCGAGCTGCCCGAGATCCTCGCCTACAACGACGCCGGCGAGCTCGACTTCGAGCAGATCCTCGCCGTCGAGCCGGACCTCATCCTGGCCCCGTACTCCGGGATCGTCGAGACCGAGTACAACCGCCTCAGCGAGATCGCGCCCACCGTCGCCTACCCCGAGCGGTCCTGGGCGGCTGAGTCGTGGCAGTCGCTGGTCGAGGTCGTGGGAGACGCGCTCGGGCAACCCGAGAAGGCCGACGCGATCATCGCCGAATCGGAGCAGGTCATGACGGCAGCCGCCGAGGCGAATCCTCGGTTCGCGGACCGCAGCGTCGTCTACGGCGTCAGCCTCACCGACGGCGCCACGGAAGCGGGAATCTATATCCCGAGCGACCTGCGAGTGCGCTTCCTGCTCGATCTCGGCCTGCAGAACACGCCGGGTCTCGACCACGTCATGGCCGGCGTCGACGGCGAGAACTGGTACGGCTCGGTGAGCCTCGAGGAGCTCGATGAGGTGCCGGCAGACCTGTACGTCGCGTGGACTACGAGTCCAGAGGAGACGGCGTACATGCTCGATCACCCGACGTTCAAGCTGTGGGAGCCGATCGCCGATGGGCACTTCCTGATCCTCGAGGACGCGGCGCTCGAGAACGCCGTCCAGGCGCCGACACCGCTCTCGATTCCGTATGCCGTTGACGGCATGGTGCCGCTCATCAACGCGGCGCTCGACGGCGAGTCGGTTCCGGCGCGGAACTAGCGCTTCAGCTGTCAGCCCTCCAGCCCTCAGTTGGGACGCGTTATGCACAAGCGCCGTGCGGTCGGATCAGTTCTCGATCGCGCGGCGCTCGGGGCCAGGCAGGAAGTGCGTGTGCTCAACGATCCAGCGGATGACCGTGGCGTCGAGGCCTGGGCCTGGCAGCTCTCGCTCAGCGTGCGCACGATCGCTCGCATCTTCGCGGCAGAGGTCGGCATGACCTTCTCCCACTGGCGCACCATGGTGCGCATGGCGGGAACCGGGCATGATCTAGTATCTAGACTGTGTCCAGGTAATGAGTGCCTGCCAACGGCCCGAGAGGAGCACGCTTCTATGAGCAAGGCCCCGCTTCTGGGAGCCGCGGCCGCGGCCATCCTCATCGTCGCACTCTGCCTGACCCCGGGTCCTGCGGTGATCGACGCCGAGGCTGCGCCGCTCGAGGACCTCGCCGTCACCATGCTCGTGGATCCCTCGGCGGAAGAATCCAGTGTGTCCGCCTGGATTCCGCGGGGTGACTACGTGACGCCCGAGGGCGAGCGGGTCGCAGTCCGCGCCGACAGCCAGGTGCAGTGCACGGGCAGGTCGGGCAACCCGCGCTGGTCGAGGCAGGCCATGTCCATGCAAGCGAAGACGGAAGTGAGATGTACCGGCTCCGGCGTGGAGGCGGTGACCGTGCGCGTCATCTCGTATCTCGGCAAGGCGGCAGACAGGTCGGGTGCTGGCATGGAGATCATCGCTCGGAGCGACTACTCGCAGACCGTGAGAGTTGGGGGCACGGATGGAGGGACTTGGTACGTTCCTGCGGAAGACAGCCCGAGGAAGGTGCGCGCAGGTGGCTGGTTCAAGGCCAGTCACGCCGGAAAGGTGGCAGGCGATGACGCCTCGATCGGTGCTGCGAGCAGTCAGGTGGTCGCAGTCCGGGGCGGAGGGTGAGGACCGCCACTGCTGCGCCTGTGGTGCACCTGCCCGCACGCCCGGTCGGGGCTGTAGCTGAGTCGCTCATGCGGGGTTCCGTGCCGCTGAGGTTCTCGAAGCAGCCCGATTCGGCCTCGCCTAGGTGGACGTTCAGCTCTCCTCATCAGGCGCGCGGCGCTCGGGGCCAGGCAGGAAGTGCATCTGCTCGAACCGCCCGTACTTGACGACAAGCGCCTCGACGAGGTCGCGCTGATCCTCGTCGTCGATGCGGATCTGCGTATGGCCGTTGTACAGCAGCAGGTCGTGGGCGTTGGAGAAGATGAGTCGCTCCCAGCGGCTCGACCAGAGGCGCCGCCCTCGCTCGTCGAAGGCGACGAGCTCATCGTCGGTGAGTGTCAGCATCGCCACCCCGTCGCTGCCCCGCACGATGAGGCCCACAGGGAACTCGCTCTTCTCGTAGTCCTCGAAGTAGGCGTTGAAGCCGACGAGGGCCATCGGATGCACGGAGCGAAGCTCTCGGGAGACCCGGGAGACGCGCAGCTGCCGCATCTCGGGGATCTTCTCCGGGGCATCCTCCGCAGCCTTCTTCTCGGAAGAGCCCTTGCCTTCGGCGGCGCCCTTGTTCTCCGCTGCTGCGTCGTCTTCCGCGTCGGTCGTCTCGGCCGGTGACGCAGAAGATGCCTCTTCTTCGACCGGGATCGCGACGAGCGTGCCGGGCTTGTGGCTCTCGAGCCAGATCTCCCACAGGCGCTGCTCGCTCGCCGGGAACGAGCCGACGGAGGTGACGTACGGCTGATCCCTGCCGATGACGCGGTGGGTGTAGCGCCAATCGGGGAGATGCCGCTTGCGGGGGCGGACGCTGAGGTCGCCGAACACGACGATTGCGCTGATCGCGATAGCCGCGAGCACGAAGATGACGAGCAGCCCCCCGAACAGCTCGTCTTGATTCACTCTCGAAGCGTAGCGCGACGCGAAGCCGCTCTCGTGCCGCACGCGGCACCAGGGTTGGCGGGACGGCGTGGCAGGAATGCGATGCCGAGTGTCCGCGGAGCGATACGTCACATCCGTAAGCTCGGTGTGTTCTGAGGTTAGCCTTACCTCTAGCGTCTGCACTTCTGTCGAATGGAGCCACCTTGACCTCGACTGTCACCCGCCGCCCGACCACCACATCCCGGACCTCCTCGTTCCCGTCGGCGCACCGCCGCTGGACCGGAGCCCTCGCGGCGGCCACGGTCGCCATGCTCGCGCTCGCGGGATGCGCATCCGGAGACGCCGCTGCGGCCGACGGTGTGACGGCAACGGCCGCCGAAGAAGGCGCCCTGCCCGTGACGATGAAGCACGCCCTCGGCGAGACGACGATCACCGAGGCGCCCGAGCGGGTCGTGACGATCGGCTGGGCGACGCAGGACGTCGTCGCCGCATTCGGCACGATCCCCGTCGGAATCCCCGAGACGTGGGGCGGCGACGAAGAGGGCTACTCGCCCTGGTTCCGCGCTGAGGTCGAGGAGCTCGGCGGCACGATGCCGGAGATCCTGAACTACAACGATGCGGGCGACCTCGACTTCGAGCAGGTGCTCGCCCTCGAACCCGACGTGATCCTCGCCCCGCACTCCGGCCTCACCGAGGTCGAGTACAACCGCCTCACCGAGATCGCCCCGACGGTCGCGTACCCCGAGAAGCCATGGGCCTCCGAGTCGTGGCAGTCGCTCGTCGAGATCGTCGGCGACAGCCTCGGCCAGCCCGCCAAGGCCGACGCGATCATCGCCGAGACGCAGAGCCAGCTCGACGCCGTCAAGGAGGAGAACCCCAGGTTCGCTGACACGACCTTCGCGTACGGCCTCACGCTCAGCGACGGCGCAACCGAAGCCGGCATCTACATTCCAAGCGACCTGCGCGTGCAGTTCCTCACCGAGCTCGGCCTGCAGAACACGCCAGCCATGGACACCGTGCTCGGCACCGTCGAAGGCGACAACTGGTACGGGGCCGTGAGCCTCGAAGAACTCGACACGATCCCCGCCGACATCTTCGTCGCCTGGTCGAACAGCCAGGAAGAGCTCGACTACACCCTGAACCACCCGACGTTCAAGCTGTGGGAACCCATCGCGACCGGCCACTACCTCTTCCTCGAGAGCGAGCCCCTCGCGATGGCCACGAACGCGCCGACGCCCCTCTCCATCCCGTGGGCCATCGACGAGTTCGTTCCCATGCTGAACTCGGCGATCGACGGCAACGGCGTCGGAGGCGCAGAATGACCTACCGCACCGCATCCGGAACAGAGGCGACCGAGTACGAGGAGCGCATCCACCGTGCCGTCGTGACCGGCGTCACGCAGCTCGGGCCCGGGATGATCCGGGTCACGCTCGGCGGCGACGACCTGCACGACTACCCCACGACGGGGATCGGCGACGAATACGTGCGCCTCTTCTTCCCGGACGAGGCGCACCTCGAACCCCGCCTGCCGTTCGTCTCCGGACGCGGCTGGGACTACGAGGAGGGCGTCGAGCCGTCGCAGATGCGCACCTACACGATCCGCAACCACCGACCAGGCGAGATCGACATCGACTTCGTCATCCACGAGGGCGGCATCGCGAGCACCTGGGTGCTGGGCGCGAAGCCGGGGTACGTGCTCGGCATCAACCCGCCGCGCGACCTCTACGCGCTGCCGGAAGGCGTCACGAAGCAGCTGCTCATCTGCGACGAGCCCGCTCTCCCCGCCGCCCTGCGGGTGGCCGAGCTCACGCCGGACGTCGAGACCGAGATCGTCTGCGAGATCCGGGATGCGGGCTACGAGCTGTTCCCAGCTGTCGACCTCAAAGCGGCGAACTGGGTGCGCGGCTCCGGCAACGGCCACCGTCCGAGCCGCCTCGTCGAGACCGTGAAGCGCCTCGACATCCCTACCGACGGCAGCGTGTACGTGTGGGTCGCCGGCGAGACGCGCGTGACCCGCGAGGTGCGCAGCCACCTCCGCCACACGCTCGGCCTGCCTGGCTCCGCCTACAAGGTCGTCGGCTACTGGACCTACGAGGTCGAAGCCTGGACGGCCAAGTGGGAGGCGCTCGACGAGTCGATCAAGCAGCAGATCATGGACCTCTACGAGGAGCCAGCAGGCGGCGAACAGGTCGATGAGGAAACCCGCATCGACGAGGTCTTCCGCATCTACGCCTCAGTCGGGCTCTAACGGCGTCGTGGTCGCAGTCAGCACGGCCGGTTCCCGCGTCTCCGGGGCTGGTTCAGACTCGGAGACCCGAGGCAGCGGCCCAGGTTCGCGTGGCAGCGGCCTGGGTTCGCGTGGCAGCGGCCTGGCGAGCAGCAACACCAATCGCACCCTCGCGCTGCTCATCGCGCTCGCGGTGCTCGCCGGCACGGTCGTGCTCAGCATCTTCGTGGGAGCTCGCGCCATCTCACCCGAAGTCGTCTGGGAGAGCATCCTCGGCTCGCGGGCGACGGAGGAGCACGTCATGGTGCTCGACCTGCGCATCCCGCGCACCGTCGTGGGGCTCGTCGTCGGTCCCGCGCTCGGGCTGTGCGGCGCCCTCATCCAGGCGTTCACCCGGAACCCGCTCGCCGACCCCGGCATCCTCGGCGTCAACGCCGGCGCGAGCTTCGTCGTGACCCTCGCGGTCGGCGTCTTCGGCTTCACGGCTCCAGGCCAGTACGTGTGGTTCGCGCTCATCGGGGCGTTCCTCGCCACCATGCTCGTCTACGCCATGGGCTCGGTCGGCGGCACCAAGGCATCGCCGCTGACGCTCACCCTCGCGGGCGTCGCGATCAGCGCCGTGCTCGGAGGCTTCACCTCGGCGATCGTGCTGAAGAACCTCGACGCCCTCAACGTGACCCGCTTCTGGGGCGTCGGGTCCATCGGCGGCAGGTCGATGGAGGTTGTGCTCACCTGCCTGCCCCTCATCGTCATCGGCGTGCTCATCGCCCTGTACTGCGCCCGCTCGCTCAACGCCCTGTCACTGGGCGACGAGCTCGCGGCCTCGCTCGGGGTGCGCATCCGCTCGACCCGCATCCTCGTCGTCATCGCCGTGACGCTGCTCGCGGGCACAGCCGTGGCCATCGCGGGGCCCATCGGCTTCGTCGGCCTCATGGTGCCCCACGTCGTGCGCTGGTTCGTCGGACCAGACCAACGCTGGATCATCGTCATGTCGATCGTCATGTCGCCGATCCTCCTCCTGGCCGCCGACATTCTCGGCCGCATCGTGCTGCCCTCCGGCGAGCTCCGGGTCGGACTCGTGACCGCCATCATCGGCGCCCCCGTGCTCATCGGGCTCGTGCGCCGCAAGAAGGTGAGCGGGCTGTGACCGCGACGCGGGAGAACCGGCAAGCGATCGCATCCGAACTCGAATCAGGGCGTCAGGTGCACCGCGGCATCGACTTCGGCGACCGCACCTACGCCGTGCGCTTCGGCCGCTTCTCGAACCTGCACCGCCGCCGCCAAGTCGTCGTGAGCGCCGCGATCGTCGCAGTCGTGCTGGCGCTCGGCATCGTCTCGCTCGGCTACGGCACGCTCGCCCTCTCCCCAGGGGAGGTGCTCGCTGCGCTCTTCGACCCGGATGCGACGCGCGCGCACCGGCTCGTCGTGTTCGAGTGGCGCCTCCCGCGGTTCCTGTTCGCCGTGCTCGCGGGCCTCGCGCTCGGGGCGAGCGGGGCGATCTTCCAGTCGATCACCCGCAACCCGCTCGGGTCGCCCGACATCATCGGCTTCTCGACGGGCTCCTACACGGGCGCCATCATCGTGATGCTGTGGATCGGTTCGACCTCCTACTACGCCATCGGAGCAGGCGCACTGCTCGGCGGGGCCGTCGTCGCGGTGGTCGTGTACCTGCTCGCGTATAGGAAGGGACTGCGGCCGTTCCGCCTCATCATCGTGGGCATCGGCGCGAGCGCGATGCTCGCCTCCGTGAACGCGCTCATGATGATGAAGGTCAGCCCAGAGCAGGCGATGCTCGCCGCCGTCTGGGGGTCCGGCTCGCTCAGCGCGCTCGGCTACGCGCAGCTGCTGCCCGCCGCGATCATCTTCGTCGCCCTGGTCGTCGGGTGCGGGGTCCTCGGCCGCCCGCTCGCGGCGCTCGAGGTGGGCGACGACGCCGCCCTCTCGCTCGGGGTGCACGCGAACCGGACCCGCGCCTTCTCGACGCTCATCGGCGTCGCCCTCACGGCGCTCGTCACGGCCGCGGCAGGCCCCATCGCGTTCATCTCGCTCGCCGCCCCGCAGATCGCCAGGCGCCTCACGAACGGGGCGAGCCTGCAGCTGCTCCCGTCGGCGCTTGTCGGCGCGCTCCTCCTCGTGGCCGCCGACCTCGTCGCGCAGCTGGTCGACCTCCCCGTCGGCGTGCTCACCGTGTGCGTCGGCGGCATCTACCTCGCCTGGCTGCTCGTGCACGAGCAGACCACGAAGAAGGGACGTCAGTGATGACGATCAACGCAGACGTGCTCAGCCAGGCACGTGCATCCGCAGATCTCAAGGCGAGCTCAGTGCAGGTCGGCTACGACGAGCAGCCCATCATCGAGGGCCTCGACTTCGAGGTACCCGCGCACTCGTTCACGGTCATCATCGGGCCGAACGCGTGCGGCAAGTCGACACTCCTGAAGGCGCTCGCGCGTCTCCTCAAGCCGAGCGACGGCAGCGTGCTGCTCGACGGCACCGACATCTTCACGCTCAAGACGAAGGACGTCGCGAAGCGCCTCGGCCTGCTCCCGCAGACATCCCTCGCGCCGGAGGGCATCCGCGTCGCCGACCTCGTCGCGCGCGGCAGGTTCCCGCACCAGGGCATGTTCGACCGCTGGTCGGAGGCCGACGAGCGCGCCGTCACCGAGGCCATGGCCGCCACGCGCGTGGATGCGCTCTCCTCGCGCTTCGTCGACGAGCTGTCCGGAGGCCAGCGGCAGCGCGTGTGGGTCGCCATGGCGCTCGCCCAGGAGGCGCCAGTGCTGCTGCTCGACGAGCCGACGACGTTCCTCGACATCTCCCACCAGTACGAGCTGCTCGAACTCTTCCGCAGGCTCCGCGGTGAGGGTCGCACGCTTGTCGCCGTGCTGCACGACCTCAACCAGGCGGCCCGCTTCGCGACCCACCTCGTGGTCATGCGCGACGGCGAGATCGTCGCGCAGGGCAAGCCTGGCGAAGTGCTCACGGCAGAGCTCGTCGAGGACGTCTTCTCGCTGCCCTGCCGCATCATCGACGACCCCGAGACGGGCACGCCGCTTGTGATCCCACGCGAAGGGGTGTGGGCGGAGTAGGGCGCGAGTCGACGGAAACCCGGGTCACTTCACTCTTGGCCGCAGAGGGTCGGTTTCGCCTAGCGGGCCTCCCTCCACGAGCCTAAACTCTGGCTATGAACGGCATCAGCGCAGGGAACGCTCGCGTCTTCGCGGCCGCCCTCGCAGCGGCGGCGCTCCTCGCTCTGACAGCCTGCTCCGCGAGCCCCGCCCTCACGATCGGGGCGGATGCGCCTCCCGCCGTCACCGAGACGCCCTCCGCTGACGAGGCCCCCGCATCGACCGGCGAGCAGTTCACGCCCGTCGTCGTCTCCGCGCTCGCCGAGCCGATTCCCGTGCTCGGAACGGACGAGCGCATCCACCTCGCCTACGAGCTGCAGCTCACCAACGGGTCGCCGTCGAAGGTGAAGATCACCGCCGTCGAGGCGAGTGCAGGCGGGTCCGTGCTGCAGGAGCTCGAAGGCGACGACCTCGACGACGTGATGCGTGTCGCCGGCACTACCGACGGCGGTGGGCTCGAGCTCGGCCCCGGCCAGAACGCGACCGTGTGGATGGACGCGACCGTCGCATCCGACGCCGACGTGCCCGACCGCATCGAGCACACGGTCACCGTCGAGATGCCCAAGGCGCAGCCGCCGCTCTACGAGAAGACGATCGCCCAGACGACGCAAGCCGTGAATGTCGACACGAGGCAGGTCGCCGTCATCGGCCCGCCCCTCACCGGCAGCGGCTGGCTCGACGCCAACGGCTGCTGCGGACTCACCGCGCACCGCGGTGCCGTCAGCCCCATCAACGGCGCCTACTGGGCGCCAGAGCGGTGGGCCATCGACTACGTCAAGCTCACGCCCACGATGAAGCTGTACGACGGGGCCCGCGACAACGCGCGGAACTACCCGGGCTTCGGCGAGAACGTCATCGCCGTCGCCGACGGGCCCATCGTCGCCATCACAAGCGACCGCGCCGAGCAGAAAGCTGGCACAGCTCCCGGCCCGACTCTCACCCTCGACGAATACGGCGGCAACTACGTCGTGCAGGACATCGGGGGCGGCAACTACGCCTTCTACGCGCACCTCAAAGCCGGCAACGTCTTCGAGCTCGAAGTCGGCCAGCAACTCACCCGCGGAGACCGCCTCGGTCTCCTCGGCAACACCGGGAACACCGATGCCCCGCACCTCCATTTCCACATCATGGACTCCCCGAACCCCCTCGCCTCCAATGGGCTGCCGTTCGTGTTCGACACCTTCACGCTCGACGGCCAGGTCACGTCGCAGGCGGCCCTCGACGACGGCGAGCAGGGCAAGGCCTACATCGTCGACAAGAAGAACGCGGGGGAGCGCTCGAACCAAGTGCCCCTCACGGGCGACCTCATGACCTACCCAGGCGGGGAGCGCCAGTAGACGGCGGGGCGTGGGGCGCTTCCTCTCTTGACAGCCCCTCGCGACGGCATCGCTGCCAGCCAACGTGCCCCTTTGGGGCGGCGTGAAGGGCCGATTCTCTGGCAGCGATGCCGCAGGTTCGCGCGGAGCCGCTCCGCCCCGCGACTCCTCGCGGCGGCTCCCAGGATGCGGGGCGTACGGTCGTGCCGTGAGCGTGCACATCCGCAGCATCGGCACCGCCGTCCCCCCGACCGAGCTGCCCCAGACCCAGGCCCGCGACCTGTTCGCGGGCCAGCCGGGCATCAACAGACTCGGCGCGCGCCTCATCGGCGCTGCCTTTGACGGCTCCGCGATCGACCGGCGGCACACGGTCGTGGACGCGCTCGCAGGCGGCACGAACTCGGCGCTCATCGCCGACGGCCAGGTGCTCGACGCATCGACCGGCGCCCGCAACGAGGTGTACGCCGAGCGGGTTCCCGAGCTGCTGCTCGGCGCCGCGCGCTCCGCGCTCGAGGGAAGCGGCCTCGAAGCATCCGACATCACCCACGTCGTCACCGTCTCGTGCACGGGCTTCTACGCGCCGGGCCCCGACTACGAGATCGTGCGCGGGCTCGGCCTCTCGCCGCGCGTGCAGCGCTTCCACCTCGGCTTCATGGGCTGCTACGGCGCCTTCCCTGCGCTTCGGGCAGCGGATGCGTTCGCGCGCGCCGACCCGAACGCGGTCGTGCTCATCGTGTGCGTCGAACTGTGCACGATCCACCTCACAAGCTCCAACGATCCGGAGCAGATCGTCGCCACCTCGGTCTTCGCGGACGGGGCCGCAGCAGCGCTCGTGACCGCGCGACCCGCTCCGGCCGGCACGAGCATCCTGACCATCGACGCCCTCGAGACCACCATCACCGACGAGGGCGAGTCGGAGATGGCGTGGACCATCGGCGACAGCGGGTTCCGGATGCGCCTCTCCGGCTACGTGCCGAGCATCATCGGCGCGTCGATCGAGGACGTCGTGGCACCCCTGCTCGCCCCGACTGTGCCCGCCGAGACGCCGCTGTGGGCGATCCACCCGGGCGGGCGGAGCATCCTCGACAAGGTCGAGCAGGCACTCGGACTCACGGCGGAGCAGCTCGCGCCGTCGCGCGGCGTGCTGCGCGACTACGGCAACATGTCGAGCGCGACCGTGCTGTTCATCCTCGAGCGGCTGCTGGGCGAGGGAGCCGACGATGCGAACCTCGAAGGCGCTGGCGAGGCGCTCTGTGCGATGGCGTTCGGTCCGGGCCTCACGGTCGAGGTCGGGCGGTTCACGCGGATGCTCGCGTGACGGCTGAGGCGAATCGCTGGGTCCTGCGTCCCCTCCCTCGCGACACGACCTCGCTCGAGCTCATGGACGACCTCGCCTGCGACCGCGACCGCCTCTTCGCGACGTACGCGCAGTTCCGCGCCGTGAACGCCCTCGTCGCAGGATGGCGGCGCGTGTACCTGCGCGACGTGCGGCCCGTGCTCGACCGGCGGCGTGCATCCAGGCTGCTCGATATCGGCTTCGGCGGTGGCGACATCCCGCTCGCCCTAGCCGGGTGGGCGGCGCGCGACGGACTGCGCCTCGAGGTGACGGCCATCGACCCCGACAAGCGGGCACACGAGTTCGTCGAGACGCGCGGGCTCACGCGGCGCGGCGTCGACTTCCGCGCGGCGTCGAGCAGCGAGCTCGTCGACGCTGGGGAGCGGTTCGACATCGTCACGTCCAACCACCTCCTGCACCACCTCGACCCGCCTGCGCTGTCCAGCCTGCTCACCGACAGCGCGGCCCTCGCCCCGCTCGCCGTGCACAGCGACATCGAGCGCGGACGCCTCGCGCTCGCCGCGTTCGGCGTCGCGACGAAGCCGCTCGACCGCGGATCGTTTGTGCACTACGACGGGAAGCTCTCGATCCGCCGCAGCTACACCGCGCGCGAGCTGCAGTCGGCCGTGCCCGAGGGGTGGCTCGTGCAACGCCAGTTTCCGTATCGGCTGCTGCTCACGCGCGACGCGACGCTCACCCCTCAATCCTGAGTCGCGACGTCCATCGCCGTGAAGAGCGGATGCGGGACAGAGGCAGTCAATCCGTCGCCGCGGAGAGGCACGTGGTCTCGCCCCAGCCCGCCGGTGTAGTTTCGGCGTCGTGAATGTGCCCCCGCTGCTGGTCGCCGCGACGACGAGCTACGCCGCCAACTGCGCGCTCGGCGCCGGCGTCGCGACCGGGGTCGTGCGGACGGGGCGCTGGCATTGGATCCACCACGCCATGTACATCTGCACGTCCGCGCTGACGCTCGCCGCGGGCGTCGCGCTGCTCACGAGCCGAGACGAGCGCCACCGCCGGGCCGGCACGCTGCTCCTGCCGACCGCGCTCCCGCTCGCAGCGATTCCCTTCGCCGGCACTCACTCGCGGCGCCACCCTGCCATCGCGCTCGCGGCCGCCCCCTTCTACGCGCTCGCACTGCGCGCATCCACCCGCCGCTGACGCGCCCCGCGACCCTGCGACGACGGTGATCGCTGCCAGCCGAATCGCCCTTCAGGGTGAGTGCCAGAGGGGCATTCCTCTGGCAGTGATCGCCCGGGCATAGGTTTCAGGCGGATGCGCCAGACTCAGCGCATGGAATTCCTTGACGTGCTGCGTCGCCGCAAGACCACCAACGGCCCGTTCCTCCCCGACCCCGTCAGCGAGGAGCATCAGCGTCTCCTCATGGAGGTCGCCGGCCGTGCCCCCTCGCAGCTGAACAGCCAGCCGTGGCGGTTCGTGGTCGTCGAGGCCCGCGAGACCATAGAGGCCATCGCCAGCATCAGTGGCGAGAGCATGACGACCGCCATGAGCAACGGCACGTTCTTCGAGCGCTACAAGCCGTACTTCCGCTTCAGCAAGCAGGAGATGGAGGAGCGGCGAGACGGGATGCTGTTCGACAAGCTCCCCGCGCCTCTCCGGCCCTTCACGAGCCAGGTGTTCACGAAGCGCGGTCAGTTCCTCATGAACTCGCTACGCGTGCCCAACACGCTCGGCGAGGAGAACCGCAAACTCGTCGCCGGGTCCCCGCTGCTGCTCGGCGTCATGCTCGACCGCGCCGAGTACCGGCCAGGGGAGCTGTCGTCGTTCTACTCGGTGTTCAGCATGGGCGCCGCGATGGAGAACATCTGGCTCACGACCGGCGAGATCGGGATGGGCATCCAGTTCGTGTCGTTCCCCATGGAGGTGCCTGGCCAATGGGACAAGATCGTCGACCTCCTCAAAGTGCCAGACGAGTTCGAGCTCATGGCCGTCTACCGCCTCGGATACCTGCCCAAGGAACAGCGCCGCCCCGCCATCGACTGGTCATCACACCAGCGCAAGCTGCCGTCGCAGTACGTGTTCCGTGACACGTGCGAAACCCCGCAAGAGGGGTGGGACGAGGCCGCGCCCACCCCGTAGGCACAGCGGCGGTCCGCTAGAGGACGGGACACCCCGTGCTGTAGGTGAGGTTCGACAGGCGGACGCCGTGGCTGACATCCGTCGTGACTCTCGGCACGGCAGTTCGAGGGGTTGTGACCTCGACGACGAAGGATGTGGTCTGCCCGGTCGACGTGTAATTGACGGCCCCTGACCCGCTCGTCTCCCCGATATTGGCGTCCGTGACCGGGCGGAACGTGTTGGACGCGGGGTCCAGCTCCACGGCGATCCCGGGTGTCGCAGTGGCACCCGGAAGGCCGAGCACACGCACGTGCTCACGGTAGAACTCGCTGCCGTCGACGTCGAAGATCCGGAAGCTGAGATTCGTGACAGGCCGGTCGAAGGTCACCGTCGTGGTCTGCGTGTAGGCGGCGTCGAAGTCCTTGCTCGGTGCGGCAACGGTCTGCCGGTCGCCGAGGAACACGCCGATGGAGTTGGTGGTGAGGTTCGTGGAGGTCGCGGGCACTTCGTTGTTGGGCCCTGACACGACGACGAGCGTGTAGGTGACCGTCTCGCCCGTCGGGGTCGTGAAGGTGCCCTGACCGTTCTGCCTGTCCGTCGCGGTGAAGCTGCTCGCCCAGTTGATCTGGGCCTGCTCCGGGCAGGGAGCCGAGGCCGAGGCGAACGGAGAGGCAGCGGCGAGGGCCATGACCGGTGCCGACCAGGCAGCGCCAGCCACGAGGGTCCTGCGCGAAAGCCCGGGCCCGGGGGACGTGGGGTTCGTGTTCGAATTCGACATGGAGGACCTCTCGATGGGGGAGCGGCGAGGCGCCACGGACAACCGAGGGGCAATGCAGGGGAATTCGGCGTCCGCATAGATTGTGCGCCACTGCGCACGAAGAAGTCACGCAGAATCTTGAGGTTGCCGCAATTCCGTCGCCGTCGCCGTCGTCCCTGGTCCCGTCGTCCCTGTCCCCATCCCGTCCCGCCGCGGGTCAGATTGCGGTTGCGTTCGCGAGGGCAGCCCGCGCGACTTCGCCGGAGAGCACCAGTTCGGCGACGGCCTCCATCTCGGGACTCAGGAACCGGTCCGGCCCTGCGCCGCTCGAGACGGTGGCGACAAGGTCTCGGACCGCGCCCGTCGCGCGGCCGGGCTCGAGCGGAGCCCGCAGCTGCAATGCCCTGGCGCCGGTCAGCACCTCGATGGCGAGCACCCGCCCGAGTCCGTCGACGGCGCGGCGCAGCTTGCGGGCCGCCGCCCACCCCATCGACACGTGGTCCTCCTGCATCGCCGACGACGGGATCGAGTCGACGGATGCTGGCACCGCGAGCCGCTTCAGCTCCGACACGATCCCCGCTGCCGCGTACTGCGCGATCATCAGCCCCGAGTCGACGCCGACCTCGTGCGCGAGGAACGGCGGCAGGCCACGGTTGCGGGCAGGGTCAAGCGCGCGGTCGGTGCGCCGCTCGGAGATGCTCGCGACGTCGGCGACCGCGATCGCGAGGAAGTCGAGCACGTACGCGACCGGTGCCCCGTGGAAGTTCCCGTTCGACGCGACGCGACCATCGACGGTCACGACCGGGTTGTCGACGGCGGATGCGAGCTCCCGCGACGCGATCAGCGCCGCATGCGCCAGGGTGTCGCGGGCCGCACCGTGCACCTGCGGTGAGCAGCGCAGCGAGTAGGCGTCCTGCACGCGACCGTCGTCGGCGCCGCGGTGGCTTGCGACGATGGGTGAGCCGGCGAGGAACCGTCGCAGGTTCGCGGCGGAGTCACCCTGCCCAAGCTGCGGACGCAGGGCCTGCAGGTCTGCGGCGAAGACGGCATCGGTCGCGAACTGGCTCTCCACCGACATCGCGGCTGCCACATCCGCCGTCGTCAGGAGCATGCTGATGTCGTGGATCGCGAGCAGCAGCATCCCGAGCATGCCGTCGGTGCCGTTGATGAGAGCGAGCCCCTCCTTCTCGCGCAGGATGAGCGGTTCGATGCCTGCCGAGAGGAGCGCGTCCCTGGCATTCACCTCGTTGCCGGTCGCGTCACGCACGGTGCCCTCGCCCGTCGCGGCGAGGGCCAGGTGGGAGAGCGGCGCGAGGTCGCCCGAGCAGCCGAGGGAGCCGAACTCGCGCACGATCGGCGTGATTCCGGCGTTCAGCATCGCCGCGTAGGTCTCCACGACGACGGGGCGCACGCCGGTTCGCGCCGTCGTCAGCGTCTGCAAGCGGAGCAGCTGCAGTGCCCGGACAACCTCGCGCTCCACCTCCGGGCCGGTGCCCGCGGCGTGTGAGCGAACGAGGCTCGCCTGCAGCTGCACGCGTCGCTCCGGCGCGATGAACGTCGTCGCGAGGGCACCGAAGCCCGTGGAGATGCCGTAGTGCGGGTTCGGGTCGTCCGCGAGGCGTTCGATGAGCTCGCGCGTGCTGGCAACGCCCGCAAGGGCCTCCGGGGCGACCTCGACACGCGCACCGTGACGGGCCACGGTGACAACCTCGGCTGGCTCGAGCGGGCGCAGACCGAGGGTGACGTGTGCGGGCCGGACGGGCTCGGTGGTGTTGGCTCGGGGCTCGAAGTGACCGGTGGTGCCTGCGGATGTGCTCATGCTCTCGATTCCACTCCACCCGTTGCGCATTGTCTGCGCGGCGAGGACACTCATTGTCTGTGATCTCAGACAATGCGTCGGCCCCTGGACCTGTGTCGAGCTTCGAGCCGAATTCGAGTGCTTATTCGGCCAAGTCGTGTCGACGGGGGTGGCTCGCGGCGCGTGTAGCACCCGAATTCGCCGCGGGCGCCGCTTGCGCCGGGCCGAGGCAGGGTCAGCGCGAGGCGGGGGCCGGCGCGTGACGACGGGCGCGACCCACTTGGCGGCTCCGCGGGCCCAGGTGCCGGCGGCCGACCAGACGCTTGCCATCCTCAGCTTCATGAGTCGGCAGCGCGGCCCAGTGGCGGCGAGCACGATCGCGTCCCAGCTCGGCATTCCGCGTTCGACCGCGTACCACCTGCTGGCGACGCTCCTCGAGCATCGCTTCGTCGTCCACCTGCGCGCCGAGCGCCGGTGGGGTCTCGGCACGGCCGCGTTCGAGCTGGCGGGTGGATACGCGCGGCAGGAGCCGCTCGCGCGGGTCGGTCACCCCGTCGTCGCGGAGCTCGTCGACCAGCTTGGGGAGAGCGCCCACCTCGCCGTGATGAGCGGCCGAGACGTGCTCTACATCGTCGACGAGCGCGCCCCGCGCCGCCCGGTGCTCGTCGCCGACGTGGGGGTGCGGCTGCCCGCGCACCTCACCGCATCCGGTCGCGCGATGCTCGCCGCCATGCCGCAGAAGCAGGTTCGGGCGCTGTACCCGGATGCGCCGTCGTTCGCCGATCGCACGGGCCGCGGGCCGAAGCGTCCCCGCGAGCTGCGGGCCGTGCTGGACGACATCCGGAGCGGTGCGCTCGCGTCTGAGAACGGGGAGGTGTCGATCGGGATGCGCTCGGTCGGCATGGCCGTGCTCGATCATGCCGGCTGGCCAGCGGCCGCGATCGCCGTGACCTGGTCAGAGGAGCGCCCGCAGGACGAAACGCGACTGCGGGCGCTCCTCGAACTCGGCGCGCGGGAGATCAGGCACCGTATTCACGGCATCTGAGCTCGCCCAGCGGTTCAGCGGAGGTCTGGCGGGTTGTTCGTCTCCGGCTCGTAGTCGGTGGTCCCGAGCGGATGCCGCCGGCGCTGGCGAGCCCCCTTGAACATCGTGACCGCGCCGTAGCCGCCGGCGAATCCTCCCACCCACGTGAGGGCGTGCAGGTAGGCGGGACCTCCCATGAGGTCAGCGACGAGAGCGATCACGCCGAGGATGAGCCCCGCCACGAGGTAGCCGAGGGCAAGGCCTTCCTGCCGAGTCATGCTCGTGCGCTCAGGCCAGGCATGCCGAGGGGCTCACGGTGACGGTGTCGACGGCGTCTGGGGCGAGCGCGTATCCCTGCGGAAGCGTGAAGGTGGCCCCGAGCGTGCTGACGTCGCTGTCCCGCACCGTGAAGGTGACGACGACGTCGTCGCCGACGGCGACGGGGGCGGGGAGCGTGACGGTGCCGAAGCCCTCCAGCGGGTAGATGGCGCCATTGGCACGCAGTTCGATCGATGTCGTCGGTGCACCGCCGTCGAGAGCGAAGACCGTGCCAGCAGGGAAGCCGGCCGCGCCGGTCGTGGAGAAGCGTGCCGCTGGGGTGATCGTCTCGATCTGGCACTCTGCTTCCGCAGTCGAGGCGATCTGGGTCGCCGCGGAAGCGTTCGCGTGGGGTGCGATGGCGGCGACTGCGATGAGTGGGGTCGTCCAGGCGGCGGTGAGGATGGTGCGGCGATCGGGAGCAGGCACGGGGGAGTCCTTCGAGAAGAGGTGGGGTGGGGAAGGCCGACTGCGTTGTCTGGGGGAGCACGCACCGGATTTGGGTGCGAGCGTCGCACTTCCATGAGCGTAGGGCTGCTTATTCGTGGCGGGCGGAACCTTGCGCGGTGCGTTCTTCTTGCGCTATGCGTCGAGGCGCGCTGGCTGCGACGGGCACCGTGCCGCGGGCCCCTGCAGTGTTCGTGTCCACGTAGGCTCGTCGAATGGAGTCACCTGAACCCGTTGGGCCTCCGCTTGGCCGCCGCTTCGCGCGGTTGTGGGGTTCGGCCGGGCTGTCCAATCTGGCGGACGGTGTGCTCAAGACCGCGGTTCCGCTCATCGCGCTGCAGTACACGGATGCTCCGGCGCTGCTCGGCCTGGTCGCTGCGGCGCTGTCGCTCCCGTGGCTGCTGTTCGCTCTGCTCGCGGGTGCGCTCGCGGATCGGGGCGACCGCCGGATCCTGATGGTGATCGCGAACGCGGTCCGTGCGGCCGTGCTGGTGGCCGGTGCTGTCGCGGTGTGGATGGACGCTGGCAGCATCTGGCTGCTCGCCGCCGTCGCCTTCTGCATCGGCTCGATGGAGACGGTGTACGACACGTCGGCGCAGTCGATCGTGCCGCAGCTCGTCCCGAAGAGTGACTTGGTGCGAGCGAATGCCCGGTTGACGGCGGTCGAGCTCACGACGAACCAGTTCGTGGGGCCTCCGCTGGGAGGTGTGCTGGTCGCTGCTGGCGCCGGTGTCGCGCTGCTCGTCCCGGGGGCCATGTGGCTTTCCGCGCTCCTGGTGCTGCTCGCCATCCCGGGGTCGTTTCGCATCGCGCGTCTTGGACGCACGTCCATCGCTGCGGATGTCGGTGAGGGGCTGCGGTTCCTCTGGGGCAGCACGCAGCTGCGCACGCTCGCGCTCATGGTCGGCCTCGTGAGCCTCACGATCAGTGCCGCGTTCACGGTGCTGCCGCTCTTCGCGACGCGTCAGGGGGCGGATGCGGGGCTTGGGCTCTCCGAGGTCGGCTACGGCGTGCTGCTCGCGGTCTCCGCGGTCGGTGGGGTGCTCGGCGCGAGTTTCGCGGCCCCTGTTGTGCGGCGGATCGGGCGCACCGCATCCCTGGCCGTGACGATCGCGACGATCGTCGTGTTCGTCGGTATCGGCGCCGTCACAGAGCTGCCGGTACTGGTGGGGGCCGCGCTGGCCTTGGGGAGCGCTGCGATCTCGATCTGGAACGTCATCACGGTCTCGTTCCGCCAGCGGGTCACCCCTGGCGCGCTGTTGGGTCGGGTCAACAGCGCCTACCGCCTGCTCGCCTGGGGCACCATGCCGATCGGTGCCGCACTTGGCGGCGTCCTCGCCGAGGCGGTCGGTGTGCAGGCGATGTTCGCGATCGCCGCCGGCGTCGCCGCGCTCGCGTTCCTGGGGATGTTCGTCGTCAACGGGCGCACCATGCAAGCAGCAGAGGATGCGGCTGGCGACGACTCAACTTGTTGATGCCGGGCATCATCGATGTGGATGCGTCGCTCGCGGCTAGCATTGCGGCATGGCCGGTGGCGGTGGTGACGAGCGCACTGTGGCGCAGAAGCTGTTCGCGATCGCCGAGGCGTTCTCTGCTCGCGAGGAGCTGACGCTCACGCAGATCGCTGCCGCAGCGAACCTGCCGGTGTCAACGGCGCACCGGATGCTCGCATCCTGGACCGAGTGGGGCGGCCTCGAGCGCACCGATTCGGGTGCGTATCGGGTGGGCATCAAGCTGTGGAGGCTTGGCGCGCGGCGCACGACGGCGGAGCGGCTGCGCGCCATCGCGCGCCCGTACCTCGAGGATCTGCTGGAGGCGACGGAGGAGAACGTGCACATCGCAGTGCGCGACGGCCTCGGAGCGGTGTATCTCGAGCGCATCTCGAGTCCCAACGCGGTGCGGGTCATCTCCGATGTCGGCACGCGGCTGCCGCTGCATGCGACGGGCGTTGGGCTCGTGCTGCTCGCGCATTCGCCCATCGAGGTGTTCGACGAAGTCGTTGCCTCGAAGCCGCGCCAGTACCTGCCGAACACGATCACCGATCCGAGGGCGCTGCGGCGGCGGCTCGCGGAGATTCGGGCGACGGGCCTCTCGAAGTCGGTCGAGGAGATGACTCCCGGCGCGTTCTCGATGGCGGCCCCGGTCGTGGATGCGCACGGCGAGGTCGTCGCGGCGGTGTCGATCATCGCGCACGTCGAACGGGTCGCCGAGCCGCAGTTCGCGCTTGGGGTGCGGATGGCGGCGCGCGGGATCTCGGGGGCGCTCGGGCGGTGAGTCAGGTCGGGGGGAGTTCTCCCCTTGTTGACATGGATAAATGTAGCTAGGCTAACTACATGACTTCCGCGACCCCCACCACCAGCCCCGAGAAGTCCACCACGCTGTCGACTTCAGATCGATACTGGGATTCCTACCAGCGGCGGACACTCCCGAAGGAGTTCCTCGCCCTCTGCGCGATCGGTGCCACGCTCAGCGTCGGCTTCATCGCCGCTGTCTCGACCTTCCTCTGATAAGGGCAGTCTCCTGAGCCGATGACTGACGCCTCGAACAGCCGCGACCGACACTCCACGACGCGCGAGCACCCATCGCCGACGCCGGGTGATGAGGCATCGGAAGCGGTTGAAGAGCTCCGCCGCGCTGAGGCTCGACTTGGCAGGCGCAGGCAGGCGTCCGGGGAGTTGAGCGAGAGCGATCGAACCGCGATGAGGTACATCCTCGAGCGGACCAGCGAGGGCCTCCGCACAAGCCCAAGCGACCTCGCGGGGTTCCTGGACGTGACAAGCGCATCGGTGACGATGCTCGTGCAGCGCCTCACGGACGCAGGTCTCGTGCGCACCGCCCAGGACCCCGATGACCGTCGCCGCAAGATGATCGTGCCCGTCGATACTGACCTCGACGCCGACGAGATCGACCCGGTGACGGGCAACATCCGCCACCTCTCCGAAGATCTCTCTCCGCAGGAAGCGAAGCTGGTCTCCCTGTATCTCGACCGCGTCACTGCCGTCGTCGACGGGGAGTCGTCGAACGGCTGACGAGGCTGCTGTGAGCAGTGCGGCCTTGCCGCATCCGGAGATAGGAGTGCCCGCGGGTCCGGCCAGGACGTCCAAATCGAAGCCGACCCCGCGGGCGGGTCGGCCGCTCGCAGAAGCGGCCGAGTCTTGAATTCTCTGCTGACTAGCGGCTCTTGCCGAGCACGTGGATGGCGCCCGTCGTGACGCCGACCTCGAGCTTCTCGAGGGTCACGCCGCGGGTCTCCGGGACCTGCGTGATCGTGAACAGCAACGCGACCGCGCCGATGCCGGCGAAGAGGAAGAACACCCCGCTGATGCCCATCCCGGCGATGAGGCTCGGGAAGTACAGGGCGAGGAACCCGTTCGTCATCCAGCCGAAGAACACCGAGACGCCGATGCCGAGCCCGCGCATGTGCAGGGGGAAGATCTCGGCGAGATACACCCAGACGGCGACGTTGAGGAACGTCTGCATTGAAGCGACGAATGCGACGACGAGGATGAGGATCACGAACGGCCGGGCCGGGTTGCCGACCGGCAACAGCAGCGAAGATGCGCCGATGAGCAGGTGGCAGGTGGTCGTGAGGGTGAGGCCGATCGCGAACGTCTTGCGACGGTCGACGCGGTCCATCATGTACAGGGCGATGAAGCCACCGATGACGGCGACGACGCCGGGCGCGATGTTCGCGATGAGGGCAGCGCTGGCCTCGAAGCCCGACTCGATGAGCACGACCTGGCCGTAGTACATGATCGAGTTGATGCCCGTGAGCTGCTGCATCATCGAGACGCCGATGCCGATGAGCAGGATGCGAATGAGCCACTTGTTCGTGAGCACAGCGCCGAGTCCGACCTTCGCCTCCGTCTGCTCCTCCTGTGCGACCTGCTCGACCTCGCCCAGTTCGGCGATCGCCCGCTCCTCGGAGCGCACCGTCTTGAGCACGGCGAGTGCATCCGCGTGACGGCCCTTCTCGACGAGCCAGCGCGGCGACTCAGGCATGCGAAGCATCCCGAAGAAGAGGCAGGTCGCGGGGATCGCGCAGACGGCGAACATGATGCGCCAGACCCCGTCGATGTGGCTGAGCGTGTTGCCGAGGATCGCGTTGATGACGAACGCCGACAGTTGACCCGTGACGATCGCGACCTCGTTGCGACCCGTGATCGACCCGCGGATCTCGAATGGCGCGAGCTCGGCGAGGTAGACGGGCACCACCGTGGACGCGCCGCCGACAGCGAGGCCAAGCAGGATGCGCCCCACGACCAGCAGCGCGAAGTTCGGCGATGCCACGACAACGACCGTGCCGACGAAGAACAGGACGGCGAGGATGATGATCGTGCGGCGCCGGCCGATGGCGTCGGAGATGCGCCCACCGAAGAGCGCGCCGAAGGCCGCCGCGAAGACAAGCGAGCTCGTGACGACGCCCTCGGTGAACGCGTCGAGGCCGATCTCTGCCGCCATCGGGCGCAGGGCGCCGTTGATGACACCGGTGTCGTAGCCGAACAGCAGGCCGCCGAAGCAGGCGACGATCGAGATGAGCCCCAGTCGCTTGCGGTACGGGCCTGGCGTGAGTCTGGGCAGGGTCGTCTCTGACGCTGATGCCCCGTGTGTGGAAGAGATGAGAACTCCTTTGTCTCCGCGATTTTCTCTCTGGTTCGTCGCGCGTCGCCATGATTTCTGCGCGATCCAGGCCGAGGTTGCCGGCCGATCGGAGGCAACCTTATACGTACTAGACGGCGAGCGCTAGTACGTAATAGTCTGGCGGTGCTGGGCGCACCCAGCAGCACAGTGTCGTGTCGGCACCGCCGTCCTCAGGAGAAGCAGCATGTCCAAGAACCCCCTCATCCGCGTCGCCCTCATCGGTGCCGGGCGCATCGGCAGCAACCACGCCGCGCTGATCGCTCGCGACATCCCGAACGCCGAGCTCATCGCGATCGCCGACCCCGTCGAGGGGGCTGCGGCAAAGCTCGCCGAGGCGCTCGGCGTCGAGCAGGCGTACACGGATATCGCCGAGCTCCTCGCCCGCCCCGACCTCGACGCGGTGGTCATCACGGCGCCTCCCCGCTTCCACACGGCGCTCGTCGAGCAGGCGGCCGCTGCGGGCAAGGCCATCTTCTGCGAGAAGCCGACCGGTGTCTCGCTCGAGGAGCTGCGGCGCGTCGAGGCAGCCGTCGAGCGCCACGACGTCATCTTCCAGGTGGGCTTCAACCGCCGCTACGCGAACGGCTTCCCCGAGCTGCGCTCCGCCCTCGACGCGGGTGCACTCGGCACTCCGCAGCTGCTCCGCTCGGTGACGCGCGACCCAGGTCTCGCGAACCCCGCCGCGATCCCGCCGTTCACGATCTTCCTCGAGACCCTCATCCACGATTTCGACACCCTCAACTTCTTCAACCCGGGCGCCCGCGCGACCTCGGTCTACGCGGTCGCGGATGCGCTTGTCGCCCCTGACTTCAAGGACAAGGGCCTGCTCGACACCTCCGTCGTCACGATCCGCTACGACAACGGCGCCATCGCAACGGCCGAAGCGAACTTCTCAGCCGCCTACGGCTACGACACCCGCGCCGAGGTCTTCGGCAGCGCGGGCATGGCGACCGCGGGCGAGCTCGCGGCGTCGAGCCTCCGCCTCTACGGCGCGGCCGGCGCATCCTTCGACACCGTGCGGGCCGACACGCAGCTCATGCGCGCCGCCTACACGGGCGAACTGCAGGCGTTCGTCAACGCCGTCGCGGGCGTCGAGAGCCCCCGCCCCGGCACGGAAGCCGCGCTCGAGGCGATGGTCATCGCGCTCGCCTGCATCGAGTCGGTCAAGACGGGCGCACCGGTCGAGGTCGTCCGATGAGCGGCATCGGCAGCTCGTCGGCCTCGCCATTCGTGCTCGCCGCCTGCGCCGAGATGCTGTTCCTCGACCTCCCCTTCGAGGAGCGGGTGCAGCGCATCGACGAGGCCGGGTTCGAGGTCGAGATCTGGCGCTGGTGGGAGAAGGATCTGGATGCGCTGGTCGCGACGGGCGCGACGTTCGGCTCGATGTCGGGGTACATCCGCGGCGAGCTCATCGACCCGGACGGGGCCGACGCGATCGTCGCCACCGCGCGCGAGTCGCTCGAGGCCGCGCAGGTGCTCAACGTGCCGCGCCTCGTGATCCACGGCACAGGCCTCGACGACAACGGCCTGCCCGTGCGCCCGAGCGCGCACACGACCCCAGCCGACTGGCTCGCCGCGTTGCGCACGCTAGAACGGCTCGCGAAGCTCGGCGAGGAGTACGGCAAGGTCTTCACGCTCGAGAACCTCAACCACGCCGTCGACCACCCCGGGGTGCCGTTCAACCGCGCGAGCGACACGATCGCGCTCGTCGCCGCCGTCGACAGCCCGCACCTCCGCCTCAACCTCGACCTTTACCACGCCCAGATCGGGGAGGGCGATCTCGTCGACCTGTGCGGGCGCGCCCTGCCGTACATCGGTGAGATCCAGGTCGCGGATGTGCCGGGCCGCTGCGAACCCGGGACCGGCGAGATCCACTACCCGCGGGTCGCGCGGGCGCTCGACGAGCTGAAGTACCGGGGAGTCGTCGCGATGGAGGCGTTCGCGTCCGCCGACTCCGACCTCGCGCTGCGCCGGTTCCGGGAGGCCTTTAGCATCGAGGTATGAGCGACGTTGACGCACGAGACGCCCGCCGCCCGGCGCGACCGGGCGGCGGCAAGCGCGTCACGATGCGCGACGTCGCCGACGCGGCGGGCGTCTCCCAACCGCTCGTCTCCATCGTCATGCGCGACGTGCCGGGCGCGAGCCCCGAGTCGCGAGCGCACGTCCTCGAGGTTGCAGCCCGCCTCGGCTACCGGCGTGATGAGCGGGCGCGGATGCTCAAGCAGGGTCGCTCGCGCCTCATCGGCATCGTGTTCCACGCGGCGCAGCCGTTCCACGGCCAGCTCATCGACGAGCTGCAGCTCGCGGCGCGGTCGGCGGGATACAACGTGTCGCTTGCCGCGGTCACGAAGCGACGCGGGGAAGCGGATGCGATCGAAGCGCTGCTCGGCGAGCGCGTAGAGGGTCTTGTGCTGCTCGGTGCTTCCCTGGAGGAGGCGGAGCTCGACCGCATCGCCGACGAGGTTCCGGTCGTCACGGTGGCCAGCCAGTACTCGTCGAAGCAGTTCGACAGCGTGTCCATGGACGACGCGCGCGGCATGGAGCTCGCGGTGGGCCACCTGCGCGAGCGAGGCCACTCGCGCATCCTGTACCTCGGGGCGCCCGGGGTCTCAGGCGACGAGGTGCGCACGGCGACGTTCCTCGAGGCCACGGCCGCAGTCGGGCTCGGCGACGAGGTTGCGGTCGTCGCGGGCGGGGCGTCGGAGGCTGCCGGTGCGAAGGTGATCGAGGAGGCCATGCGGCGCCACCCCGATGCCACTGCCGTGATCGCCTTCAACGACCGGAGCGCGCAGGGGGTCGTCGCGCAGGCGCGCCTCCTCGGCAAGCGTGTCCCCGAAGACCTCGCCGTCGTGGGCTTCGACGACTCCGAGCAGGCCGAGCTGCCGTACCTGCAGCTCACGAGCCTCGCGCAGGACCCTGCGCAGCTCGCGTCCGCCGCCGTCGAGATGGTGGTGGGACGCGTGGATGCGAGCGCGAATGGCGAAGTGCCGAGTGCGGGGGAGCACCGGATTCTGGCGACGAAGCTCGTCGAACGCAGCAGCAGCGGCAAGCCAGTCGAGCGCTCGCGGTGACGGACCATCGGCAGGCAGACCTCGACGGCGCGCGCCCCTCTCGACCGAGCGGTTCGCCGCCTCGAACGCGGCACGACGCCCGCCGCCAGTACCTCTCGCTTGGTGCCGGCGAGCTGACATCGGTCGCGACGTTCACGATGCTGGGGTGTGGGCTGTGCCGACCGTCCTGACGACGGGCATGGACCTTGCGGCATTCTGGTTGGCGCTCGGGGTACGACACTGCCGGACTCCCCACCTGATCACGGACCTCAGACAAGCCGCGCCTCGGTAGGCTTCCTGGATGCCACTCGGTCACGGATTTCGTGTGCTCTGGAGCGCGAACGCCCTGTCCAACCTGGCCGACGGCATCGCGTTCGTGTCGATGCCGCTGCTCGCCGCGTCGGTCACCGACGATCCGCGCCTCGTCGCGGGCCTGGCGACGCTCTACGCCCTGGTCCGCCTGCTGGTCGCGCTGCCCATCGGCGTCTGGGTTGATCGGTTCGACCGGCGGTCCCTGATCGTCGCAGCGAACGTGCTGCGCGGCGGCGCCCTGTTGGGGCTGGCTCTGGCGATTCAGCTCGGCTTCTTCTCACTGATGGTTCTGTACGCGGCGATGGCCGTGGTCGCGACGCTGGAGAGCATGGCGGACAACGCCGCGTCGGCCGTCCTGCCTTCGCTTGTCGACCGAGATCGACTCGACTCCGCGAACGGCAGGATTGCGTCCGCGCAGCTCGTCGCCGATGAGTTCGCGGGGCCGCCGCTCGGAGGCTTCCTGTTCGCCGTGGCTGCGGCAGCGCCCGTCTTCGCGATGGGCGGGCTGTGGGCCGTTGCGGGCCTCGTCGCGCTTGCGCTCCCGGTTCGGCGTGTGTCGAGGCCAGACATGCGTGCGCGCGACGCTCGCGGTTCGGTCTCCGTCGAGATTCGCGAGGGGATGGGCTGGCTGGCGCACCACCGAGTCGTCGGCGGCCTGGCGCTCGTCGGAGCCCTCGCGAGCGTCGGCTACATGCTGTCCTTCTCGATCCTCGTGCTGTTCGCCGAAGAGCGCCTCGGCTTGGGTGGCACCGGATACGGGCTGCTGCTCGCCTCGTCGGCTATCGGTGGGTTGCTCGGGGCGTTCTTCGCGGCCCGACTTCGCAGGCGGCTCGGGTACCGGTGGACGATTGCGGCGAGTTTGGCGCTGGGGGCGCTGACGCTCGGCGGGCTTTCCCTCACGACGAATCCGATCGTCGCCGGCGTGCTCCTGGCGCTCTACATCCTGCACGTGACCGTCTGGAACGTGTGCGCGCAGTCCCTCCGCCAGCGCCTCATCCCAGACGAGTTGCTCGGACGCGTCGGCGCCAGCACGCGTGTGCTCGGCCTCCTCGGGCTTGGCATCGGGGCAATGCTTGGCGGACTCCTGGGGTCGATCGACCTTGCGATTCCGGTCGCCGCTGGGGCTGGAGTGTTCGTGATCTGCTGCGTGGTCGCGGCAGTCATGCTGCGGGGTCAGCTCGCATCCAGAAGCAACTAGGTAGAGATTTGTACTAGTCCGTGTCATGATCTAGTCATGGAATCGACCGACTGGCCAAGCGAGTGGGTCCGAGCTGGGCTTCCCAGCGCTGTGCTCGCTCTCGTGAGCACCGAGGACGCCTACGGGTATCTGATCGCGCAGCGACTTGCCGCGGCGGGGTTCGGTGCGATCAAGGGCAGCACGCTGTACCCGCTGCTCGCGCGCCTCGAGCAGGACGGCACCCTCATCTCGACGTGGCAGGAGGGCGCTGGAGGTCCGGGCCGCAAGTACTACTCGATCACTGAGCTGGGCAGGCGTCGGCTCGAGGAGCACCGGTCCGCCTGGGCAGATTTCACAACGAAGACGACGGCGCTTCTCGCCGACAAGAAGCTCCTTACCGACAAGAAGCTCCTTACCGACGGGAAAGAGACACCATGAACAGCACGGAGCGAGACGACTACGGTGCTGAGCTGACGGAAGAGCTCCAGCTGCGCGACGTCCCACACGAGGCCATCGAACGCATCGTCCGTGAGGTCAGGAGTCACCTCGCGGAATCTGGGGAGGATCCGCGCGACTCATTCGGTTCGCCGCAGCACTACGCAGACCAGTTCGTCCCGCGTTCGTGGACGCGGCGGATGCTCTGGCCGATCGTCGCCCTCGCGGGGCTGCTCGGGGCTGGCGCTGGGTTCATGCTCCTGAGCGGTGCGTTCGGGCTGATCGATCCCTCCGCGCAACTGTGCGGATTGGCCCCCGGTGTTCGCCTCGCCATCGGCGGGGTGTGCCTCGCCGGGTTCATCGGCCTCGTGGCCTGGATGGCCGTCGGATCGTGTCGGCGCTCGGCGTCCTGGGCACTGCCAGAGTAGACAGCTGCGAGTCCGTCCGGAGTGATCGGCTTGTCTCTCCCGCCGCTGCCATCCTCAATTCCGTCATCGCCTGGGCCAGACGACGAGGTGACAAGCACTAGCTTCCGGTCTGCGCAGCCGCCTCGGGAGGCGTGCTGCCTGCGCGCTGGCGGCGACCCAACGCGTTGCCGAGCGCCCGGATGGCGAACGCCAGGACGACAAACGCTGCGAGGAGCGCGACGCAGTACAGGGCGACTCCTCCGTAGCCTCCGACCGCTGCGGGGTTGAAGAACGGGTAGCAGTAGAACCCAACCGCGGCTCCCCGAGCGACGGAGTAGACGGTGTAGGCCACCGGGATCACGACCCAGATGAGCGCCGTTCGAACCGACACTCGGCTGCGAGGCGGGAGGAGAAGCCAGTCGATGACGACGGCGAGCGGCAGGAGCATGTGGTGCACGACGTTGACCCACGGCAGGAGCCCGCCCAGGTCCGCATCGCCGAGCAGTGTGTTGAAGACGATGCCGACAAACGCCATGTAGACGACTGCGGAGCCTCGTATCGCCTCCCAGAGCGGTGTGCTCGGCGTCCGCCTCAGGATGCGGATCGCGCCCACGATGAAGATGACGCTCGCGAAGATGTTGCTGAGGGTCGTGAAGTAGCTGAAGAAGTTCACCAATCCGAAGTCTGTGCGCACTGCGATCACGAACTGCGTCACGACCCCGGCCAAGGATGCAGCGGCCAAGAGCAGTCGAAGCGCGACAGCGGGGAACTCTCTCATGGGGCCCAGATTACGCAGTCCTCAGGGGATCTCGGCGCGAACCGTCGCACGTCGTGTGGGGCAGGATGAGAGTCGTGTTCTCCCGTCTCGTGACTGACCAGTGGCTGCCATCGGTGCTGGATTCGGACTTCAACGACCTTGTCGTCGTGGTCGACTCATCATTGCCAGAGCGCCGATCGGTGGCGCGCCTGCGTCTGGAGGCGGGGCCGGTGCTCATCTCGCTCACGCCGGCACGCGCCCGCGAATTCGCGCTTGCCGACGGGGACCGCATCGACGATGCCTCGCTCCGGGGCGCTCTTGACCGCGCTGGGGTGACGCTCAACGGCCCGGATCACCTCTTCTATCTGACGCTCGACGAGCAGGCCGCACTTCGTGGCGAGGCGCCCAGCCCCGGAACGCGGCAGCTGACGGAGGCGGATGCTGCCGTCTTCGAGGAGTTGGTCGCTGCGGCACCCGAGGGTGATCTCGAGGAGGCGTTCGTCGAGCTCGACCACTGGCTCGTGTTCGGCACCTTCGTCGGCGACAGGCTCGCATCCGCCGTGAGCATGTACCCATGGGACGGCACTCTGCTGGCTGACCTCGGCGTGATCACGCTTCCCGAATTCCGCGGGCGAGGCCTCGGCCGCACGACGGTCCGCGCGGCGAGCTCAGCCGCTCTGGCGCTGGGGTACGAGCCTCAGTACCGCTGCCAGGTGGACAATGTGGCGTCCGCTGCATTGGCGCGGGCCGCGGGGTTCGCGCCCTTCGGCCTCTGGGAGGTCGTCGTCGCCGAGGGGTGACTACGCGTCTTCACCCCAGATGGCTCGAAGTGCACTGCTCACGTCCTGGTGAGAAGTGCCCGTCGACTTCGCTTCGACAACGGCGGCCCTCAGGCGGCTGATCACAGACCCCGGCAGCGCTGACGGGTGCTCCGCAACGCGGGTCCCGGCTGCGCCTCGCGTCACGATGATCCCCTCTGCCTCCAACGTGCGGAAAGCGCGAGCAGCAGTGCCGTGGGCGACGCCGAAATCTCGAGCGGTCTGACGCACGGTCGGGAGTCGATCGCCAGCTCCCATTCGCCCAGCGAGGATGAGGCCCCGGAAGTGCGCAGCCACTTGCTCAGCGGTGCCGTCGCTCATCGCTCGCCCGCGGCTGCGTCTGGCGAGCTGGCGAGGTGTCCTGCACCCGCATCCGAGTTGCGCTTGGCTGGGCGAGGCCTGCGAGTGAACGCGACAAGAAAGACCAGGCACCAGCCGACGACGCGAAGACTGCGTCCGGCCCAGATCAGCACCGGCTCAAGGGCGGAGATGCTCGTGCGCCATTCGTATTCGGGGGTGCTCATCACCCCTCCCGCCGCAAACCCCATTCGCAGCAGGAGAACTCCCAAGGCGTAGGCCAGGATACCGACGCTGAACCACAGCACCCGCGTCGAGATGGACCTGCGCGATTGTGTCTCCCAAGTCACGGTGCCCGGCTCCATGAACGGTCGGGTGGCATTGAGCTGGAGGAAGACGAACGTGATGCCGACGAGAGCAAACGCGACAAGCGCGGTCGGGATGCCGTATGCCCAGCCATAGAAGATTCCGGACCCTGCGCTGAAGTCACCGCCCGAATTGATCTCGAGCATTGTGTAGCGGCCATCTTGATCAGGGCTCGAGATGGAGCCAGCGAACAAGGTGACCAGCAAGAAACCGCCGAGGGTCACGACGAGACCGATGACGAGAGGCCGCGGCGCGTACGTGCGCCAGTTTCTCGGCTCAGAAGGTGGCACAGCTGCTCGAGGGGGTTGTCGAACGCACAGGAGAGCGATGGTCAGCGCGAAGAGCGCCCCGCATCCGACGAGCAATTCAGGGGCGAACTCGAACCAGAGGAACTCCAGACCGCTTCTCGCCCAAGGACTGAAAGTCCGTACCCATGGGATGAAAGAGTGCAGCTGTGCGGCCACGGGGGTGGCGATGGCCAGCAGTGCAGCGAAGACGAGAGCCAGGCTCAGTACGCGATCCGAGCGGTGCTTCCCCGGCTCTACTGCCTCAGTGTGAGTGAGGGATCGAACCATCGGCGTGAACGTCAGACCGAGAGCGATGACTGCGGCTGGCACAAGCGTGATGAGATCGAGCTGGTAGATCCAGAAGAGTGGATTCATGTCGCCTCCTCGACGCTCCGAACAGTTCATGTACTCCCAGGAGGGTACAATACTTGTTCTACTTTCGCGTACAAGATTTCTGATCTCCTGATCTCGTCTGTCCTTCTCGGTGCTCTCGGAGCCACTTGATAGGCGCCGCGGGAGCCCCGGATCAACTCCAGCGGATTCCCGCGTCGATAGGGTCGATCCATGTGGGAGACGGATACCGAACACTTTGCCGACATCAAGAACGCTGAACTCGCGCTGCTCTCCTCGTCTGTCAGAACAGACTCCGATCAGGTGTCCTCGTTCCTCTCCGAGGACTTCGCGGAGATCGGACGATCCGGGCGTCGTTGGACCTCTGCGGAGTCGGTGGCGGCCCTGGCAAGTGAAGAGGAGCGCCCCCTCCCACGTACATCCGAGTGGCTCTTCAACCGCGTGAGCGCGGAGCTCGTGCTGGTGAACTATGTGATCCACGAGCCCGACCAGGACAGTCGGCATGCGTCGCTCTGGGACACGCGAGGCCCCACCCTCCGGTATCACCAGGGGACGATCATCCCGAACTAGCTACCGACCCCGCCGCATTCAAGTACGAGATGGGCGACGCTCACTGCTGCCGCCCCCTCCGTCGCACTCGCTGGTCATGCCCGAGGATCACGGCATGCACCCTGTCGCGCAGGTGCAGCTTGGAGAAGATTCGATTGACGTGTGTCTTCACCGTCGCTGGCGAGAGGTGGAGGGTGTCGCAGATCTCGCTGTTCGTGAGTCCGGCGACGATGCAGGCGAACACTTCACGCTCGCGCGGGCTGAGGGGGTCGAGGGGGTCGAGGGGGTCGGCATCTTCCGCGGCCGCGGCCGCTTGGCGCTCGCGCCGGGATCCACCTGAGGCGTAGTGGCCAATCAACTGCTTGGTGATTCTCGGCTCGACGACCGCCTCGCCGGAATGGACCGTGCGAACGGCCTCCCGTATCCGCTCTGGTGGGGTGCTCTTGAGCAGGAAGGCACTGGCCCCAGCCTCGAGGCCACCGAAGGCGTAATCGTCGATGTCGAACGTGGTGAGCACGAGCACCCGCGTGGTTGGGCGCATGGTGGTGATGATCCTGGTTGCCTCGATGCCGTCCAAGCCGGGCATCCGCACGTCCATGAGGACGACGTCGGGGTTCAGCTCGCGAGTGCGGCGGACTGCCTCCTCCCCGGTGGCCGCCTCACCGACGACCTCGATGTCGTCGGCAGAGTCCAGGGCCAGGGCGTTGCCCATCCGTACGAGCTCCTGGTCGTCGACCAGGAGGACTCGTATCTTCGCCGCACCGTGCGCGTTCATTGGCGTGCAGCCTCGTCGATCGGCAGCGTCGCGCTCATCGTCCAGCCCCCTCCAGGGCGGGGGCCTGCTGCGCTCGTCCCGCCGAATGCCGCAGCGCGCTCCGCGATGCCCGAGAGCCCCCGGCCACTACCTTGACTCGGGGCACGACGCACAGCAGGGTCGTTGCGCCCGTCGTCGGTGACCCGCACCGTGACGGTGCCACCTGCGACGCCGATGTTGACCTCCACACGTGTGGCTCCCGTGGCATAGCGCAGCACGTTGGTCAGCGATTCCTGGACGATCCGATACACCGTTGTCGCGAGTGCAGGATCCTCCGGCATTGCCCCGCCGGAGCGGGTGAGCGCGACGGGCATGCCCGTGTGGCGGAAGACCTCGACGAGCTCCTCCAGCTCCGGAACGTTGTGCCCCGAGCGGTGCAGACTCTCGTCGAGCACCGCGTCCTCCTCGCGGAGGACCTGCAAGCTGCGGTTCATGTCGCGCAACGCGTTCCTGCCGACGTCGCCCACCCTGCTGAGGGCCAGGGCAGACCGCTCCGGGTGCTTCTGCCAGCCGTCCGATGCCCCGTCCGCGAGGGCGATCATCGTCGAGAGCGAGTGGGCAACGATGTCGTGCATCTCCGCAGCGATCCGTTGCCGCTCCACGACCCGCGCGGTGGTGAGCCGTTGGTTCACCAGCTCCGTGAGAGCCTCTCGGCGCTGCGTCGCCCCGCGCGCGGCCATACCCAGAGCGAGAGCGAGCAGAGCCAGGGGGTCGAGCACCGTCGGAGCTCGGGTCGCTCCGGGAGTCGACAAGAGGAGGAGAGCGCCCAGGGCGGGTAACCCCACGACAACCGCATAGCCGAGCAGCGCGGTTCCGATGGGCCGCAGCGACGCCAGCGTGTAGAGCGCGGCGGCAGCGGGAAGGCCGAGGAACGCGACCGGGGTTGGGAGGAGCATGCCCGCGGCGCTCACTATCGCGACCGCGACGAGGATCGCCCGCGGAGAGCGTCGTCGGCACACCAGGAGTCCGCACGAGACCAGCACCAGGAGCAGACCCGGCCAGAGCGGCTGCGCCCCCTGGAGCAGGAGCACAAGCGTCTGGACCAGCAGGCACAGGAGCACCACGAGCACATCGACGGTCCGCGGATGCTCGGTGAACCAGCGCAGCAGCCACGAGCCGAGGACCCGGTCGACCTCCGTGGCTTCCACCGCCGACGGCACTGTGCGAGCAGTCATGCGGTGATCTCCCTCCCGCGCTCCGCTCCCATTCTCTCTCGCCACTCCGCTTGGGCGTGCCTTCAGACGTCGCGGAGCTTGAGCGTGGACGCTGCGACGACGGAGAGCGTCACCGCCCAGAGCAGCAGGACGGCACCGCCGATCCACGGGCCCATGGGGTCCGTACCAGCGGGGGCGAGCAGCAGAGAGCCGGCCTGGATCGGGAAGAAGCGGGTGATCTCGGTGCCGTACGCGGAGAACATCTGCGGGATCACGGGCACGATGATGAGGAAGACGATGGTCGCGAGCACCGCGGCGACCATGTTGCGGATGATGGTGCCGAGCGCGATGCCGATGATGCTGATGGCCGCCAAGTAGAGCCCCGAGCCGATGGTGAGCCGCACGAGGTCGGGGGCCTCCAGGACGTAGGTGTACCCGCCGCCGGCGAGGATCGCGGGAGCGACGGCGAATCCGATGGCTGAGCTCACGATGCCGATGAGGAAGGAGATTCCCGCGATGATCGCGGCCTTCGCAATCAGCACCGGCGTTCGGCGAGGAACGGAGAGCATCGTCGTGCGGATCTGCCCGGAGCGGTACTCGTTCGTGACCATGAGCACCGCGAGCACGGCGAGGACGATGCCGACGTAACCGGTCTTGTCGACGATCATCTCGGGGTACGCGTCGTAGTCGGCCTGGGGTGAGCCGCGGTCGCGGAAGACGTACGCCAGCGGCATCGCGATGCCGTTCGCGATCAGGAGAAGGAGCGTGAATCCTGCGAGCGCAGCGTTCGAGACGAGCCCGCGGAACTTGATCCACTCGGAGGCGATCGTGCCGCCCAGACTGACGCTGCGCACCGCGGGGCGGCGCAAGACGGGCACCGGGGAGGCATCGGAGGTGGTGCTCATGAGGGTCGACCTTTCGTGAGAGGTGAGATCAGGCGGAGACGTACTCGACCGAGGTGCGAGTGAGTTGGTTGTAGGCCTCTTCGAGGGTCTGGTGCAGGGGCGTCAACTCAGTGAGCAGCACGCCCGCCTCCTGAGCTGCACGGGCGATCTGCTCGGCCGTCAGCCCCTCCACTTCCAGCAGGCCCGGCTCGCTCGAGTCGATCGTCACTCCGC
This sequence comes from Pseudoclavibacter sp., assembly GCA_052099095.1. GTDB lineage: Bacteria > Actinomycetota > Actinomycetes > Actinomycetales > Microbacteriaceae > Pseudoclavibacter. Next base: position 112,991 of record JBQDTF010000008.1, on the reverse strand, counting down.
TGGCCGTGATCCGGCGCGCGAGAGCTGGTGCATCCGGGGTGCGCACGCGGACGCGGCTGCCGCCTTGCTCGATGAGCGAGCTGAGCGGGGAGTCCGCGATGATCTCGCCGCGGCCGATGATGATGACATGGTCCGCGATGAGCGCGAGCTCGCTCAGCAGGTGCGATGAGAGGAATACCGTTCTGCCCTCCCTCGACAGTCTGGCGAGGAGCTCCCTGACCCAGGTCACCCCCTCCGGGTCGAGGCCGTTGACTGGCTCGTCGAGGATGAGCGTGCCCGGGTCGCCCAGCAGCGCCGCGGCGATGCCCAGGCGCTGGCCCATGCCGAGCGAGAACCCGCCCACCTTCTTCCGTGCCACGGCGCTGAGTCCCGTCGCCTCAAGCACCTCGTCGACGCGCGAGCGAGGGATTCGGTGGGTCGCCGCGATCGAGGAGAGGTAGTTCAGCGCCGTGCGGGACCTATGCGCTGCCTTCGCGTCGAGCAGCGCGCCCACCTCACGCAGCGGTGCCCCGAACGCTCGGTAATCGGTGCCGTCGATGAGCGCGCGGCCGGAGGAGGGGCGGTCGAGCCCGACGATCAAGCGCATCGTGGTGGACTTGCCCGCTCCGTTCGGCCCCAGGAATCCCGTGACCCTTCCCGGCTGAACCGTGAAGCTCACGTCCCGCACCGCATGCTTGTCCCCGTACCTCTTGGTCAGGCCCTCGACTTCGATCGCCATGGCAACGTGCTCCTTCCTCTGACGCGTGCCTCGTGCCTCGTGCCTCGACGCTACGGATGAGCGTGTGGGGGCAGATGCCAACCAGGGGTTGAACTGCGCCTTCGGCACGACGGCGGTGCGTCCTCTTGCGCGTGTCCTCGCTCTCAGATCCCGCGCACGAAGAACGCAGGTTTCCGAGCGGGGCGTCACGATCCGACCGGCGCCGAAACAGGCCAGGTCCCTCGACGCATACTCGTGACCGAAGTCGAGCACGAGGAGGCCCATCATGTCCCTGACCGCCAACGAGTCGCTGCTGCTGGCACGTGCCAGCGCTTGGTTCGACGAGCACACCGACGAGTTCCTGGCGGAACTCGGCACCTGGATTGCCGTCCCTTCAGTGAGCGATACGGACGCCGGACGCCCCGGGGAACCGTACGGCAGCCAGGTCGCGACGCTGTTCGGCCTCGTCCGTGGGCGTGCCGAGGAACTCGGCTTCCGTGTGGAGGCTCACGAAGGTCACGCGCTCTCGGTACTGTCCGGAGACCAAGAGAGCCAGATTGGTCTCGTGGCTCATCTCGACGTCGTCCCGGCCGGCGACGGGTGGAGCTTCCCCGCGTATGAGGCGACCGTTCGCGACGGCTGGGTCGTGGGCCGCGGAGTCGCCGACGACAAGGGGCCAGCTCTTGCCGACCTCTACCTGCTGCGGTTTCTGCGGGAGATCGATCTCCCGCTTCGTCACGGCTTGCGACTCCTGCTCGGCGGTGCCGAGGAGACGGGGCTGACAGACGTCGCGCACTTCGCGAAGACGGCGACCGCGCCCGTGGTGTCCCTGGTGACCGACGGTGGCTTCCCCGTCAACGTGGCGCAGAAAGGGCGCATCACTGCGGGGATTCGATTTCCGGCTGGCGAAGTGCTCTCTGCGTGGCGAGCCGGAACCGTCGTGAACGCGGTGCCCGCCACCGCCTCGATCCGGATCCCTCGGTCGGGAACCGACAGTGGGGTGGTGCAGCTGAGTGCGGTCGGTCGAGCAGGGCACGCGGCGAGTCCGGAGGGCACGGTGAACGCCATCGAGCGCCTTGCGGTTGAGCTGGCGGCGAGCGATCTGCTCGGCGACGCTGATAGGGCTGCCGCCGCCGCGATCGCGCGCGTGCTCTCGACTCCGTACGGCGAAGTAACTGGCATCGCAGCCAGCGATGCCGTCTCCGGTCGCCTCACCCTCAACGGTGGACTCGTCGAGCCCGGAGACGGGGTCGTCACGCTCCGCATCGACATTCGATACCCGGTGACGGCCGACCCGGCCGCGATCGTGGCTGCGATCACCGAGACCGTGTCGGCGAGCCGCGGCGAGGTCGTAGATGTCGACGTGCTGACGGCTCTCCATTTCCCGCCGGACGACCCACGCGTCGCCCTCCTCGGTCAGGTCTACTCAGACGTCACTGGAAGCGAGGCAGAACCCTATGCAATGGGCGGGATGACCCACTCACGTGTACTCCCGAACGCCATCACCTTCGGCCCAGGTGCTCCGTGGTCTGAGGGGCGCTCCTTCCCCGAGTTCATCCCTGAGGGACACGGGCACCCGCATGGCCCCGATGAAGCTGTGTCCGTGAAGGCATTGCGGCAGGCGTTCGGAATCTACGCCGTCGCAATCGCTCGCCTCGACGACCTCCTGTCCTGACCGCGCGCGTACCAGCCAAACCGAGACCGCGGCAAGAACTGTGACATCGGGAGGCGCGAAGTTGCGCTCTAGGGGGCATGCCTGCGGGGTGTGTCAGGGCGGCGATGCCGCCCCGCGCGTCGCCCCTAGCGTGGCGAGGACAACGGGCACCAGCCCGGGCAGCACGTCACGGCAGTCACAGAGTCAGGGAGTTCGATGTCAGGCATTTGGGGAATCCAGGAGGCCTTCCGCCTCCCGAAGCGGCGCAGACAAGACGACGCGCATGCGTCGCTGCGAGCCCTACGGGTGAGCGCGGCGGGGCTCGCTACCGTCGCGGCGCTCGTGCTGTCCGCCTGCGCCTCGGCCGGACCCGCCGCCCAGGAAGCAGCGACTGGCCAGCCGGTCGAGGGTGGCGAGCTCGTCGTCGGCGTAGCCACAGATACGAAGATCATCGACCCGCACCTCACGGGAAGCTCCATCACGGCGACCATCACACGCAACGTCGTCGACTCTCTCGTGGGCCAGGCGGAGGACAACTCGTTCACTCCGTGGCTCGCGGAGAGCTGGGAGATCAACGACGACAACACGCTCTACACGTTCACACTGCGCGAAGGCGTGACCTTCAGCGACGGTGACGTGCTCGACGCTGAGGCGGTCAAGACGAACCTCGACCGCGTCCTCGACCCAGAGACCCTCTCCGTCTACGCGAAGTCGCTGCTCGGCCCCGTCACCGAGGTGACTGCGGTGGATGCGAGGACGCTCACCATCGCGTACGACACTCCGTTCGCGACGCTCCTGCAAGGGTTGAGCCTCCCTTACCTGGGCATCCAGTCGCCGAAGCACCTCGAGGAGACGGCAGACACCACGACGAGCGTTGTCGGATCGGGCCCGTTCGTCCTCGAGTCGTTCGTGCCGGGCCAGGGGTCGTCACTCTCCAAGCGCGCTGACTACGACTGGGGCCCCGGATACGCCCAACACACCGGCCCCGCCTACCTCGACTCGATCGAATTCACGTACCTGCCGGAGGCCTCGACTCGCCTCGGCACACTTACCAACGGGCAGACCCAGATCATCGACGAAGTGCCGCCGGCGAACGCGGAGCAGCTCTCCTCGACGGACGGCATCGAGCTCGAGACCTACGAGAACCCCGGTGTGAACTACGCCTTCCAGCTCAACACGCAACGGGCGCCCTTCGACGACGTCAAGGTGCGCCAGGCGTTCCAGAGCGCGCTCGACGTCGAGTCGTCCGTCGAGGCGACGTTCTTCGGCACCCTGGCGCCTGCCGACAACATCCTGGGACCGGCGACGCTCTACTACGACGAGTCCGTGGCCGATCTGTGGGGCTTTGACGAGGACAAGGCGAACACGCTCCTCGACGAAGCCGGCTGGACGGATCGGGACTCGGAGGGCTACCGCACGAAGGACGGCGAACGCCTCGCGGTCGACTGGGTCTACAACGAGGCCTCGACTGGGCAGCTCAACGCGACGCTCGTGCAGAGCCTGCAGTCGCAGGTGAAGGAGATCGGCTTCGAGATCGTGCTCGTTCCCACCGATGAGGGCGGACAGACGGCGGCATCCGAAGCCGGCGACTACGACCTCTCGTCGTTCTTCTACGTGCGGGCCGAGCCGGACATCCTGCGCACCGTCTACCACTCCGACAACATCCCGCCAGCCGGGGGCAACCTGGCCAGGGTCTCCACGCTCGACGCACTCCTCGAGGAAGGCGTCGGTGCGACCGACGACCGGCGTGAGGAGATCTACAGTGAGGTGCAGACGGAGATCATCGAGCAGGCCTACTCCGTCCCGCTCTACGTCGCCGCGTTCCAGCTCGGCCGCAGCACCGACGTGCAGGGCATCACGTGGGCGACCAACGCAAAGCCTCTCTTCTACGACGTATGGCTCACGAGCTGACGCGCAGCGAGACGGCATCCCCGGTTCGAACCCGGCGCGCGCTGCCCTGGCGGCGCGTGCTGGGCCGTGCCGGCGTCGTCGTGGCGGTGCTCTGGGGGGCCGCGACGATCGCGTTCATCGCGGTCAAGCTCATCCCCGGCGACCCCGTGGCGATCCTGGCGGGCGGCGAGAACATCGTCGACGCGGCCCAGCGAGAGGAGATCCGGGCGAAGTTCGGCCTCGACCAACCGCTCTGGGTGCAGTACCTGCAGTACCTCGGGCGAGCGCTCACTGGTGACTTCGGCGACAGCTACACCTACCGCCGCCCAGTCATCGAAGTCCTCGGCGAGGCCCTCGTGCCCACGAGTCAGCTGGCCACGACCGCAGTGCTCCTCGCCGTCGCGCTGGCTCTCGCCTCGGCGCTGCTCACGGCGGGACGGCGCTCGGTATGGCGCTCGGCCGCTGCGACCGCGGAACTCCTCATCCTGAGCACGCCCGTCTACTGGATCGGCATCTTCCTGCTCGCCGTCTTCAGCTTCCAACTGGGCTGGTTCCCGGTCATCGGCAACGACGGGTTCAAATCCCTCGTGCTCCCGGCGATCACGCTGTCACTCCCCATAGCAGCGCTCCTCTCGCAGGTGCTGCGCGACGGGCTCGAGGAATCGCTCGAGCAGCCATTCACGCTCACGGCGCGAGCCCGAGGGATCAGTGAGCTGCGCGTGCGCCTCAGTCACAGCCTCCGGCACGCTCTTCTCGCCGTCTCGACCCTCACCGGCACCCTCCTCGCCTCGGTGCTCGGCGGGTCCATCCTCACCGAGACGGTCTTCGGCAGGTACGGGCTCGGATCCGTCACGATCGCCGCCATCGGCGGCCGCGACATGCCACTGGTGCTCGGCATCGTGATCTTCTCCGCACTCCTGTTTCTCATCGTCAGCCTCATCGTCGACGCCCTCTACCTGGTCATCGACCCGAGAATCCGCAAAGCAGGGAGCACAAGATGAGCGCCATCACCGGAATCGCGCGGTTCTCCGTGGCCCAACGCACGAGACGGCACCCGCTCCTGCAACCGGGAGTGCTGATCCCCGGTGCTGTGGTGCTGACGCTGCTCGTCGCGGTTGTCGCCCCCGGCCTGCTCACGTCGTACGACCCGGCCACCGGGGACACGCAGGCCGTCTTCCAACCACCAACGGCCGAGCATCCATTCGGCACAGACCAGCTGGGCAGGGACGTGTTCGCCCGCACCGTGTACGGCGCAGGGATCTCGCTCGGCATCGGGCTCGGTGCGACCCTCATCGCCATCGTGCTCGGCACGCTCATCGGGGCGCTCGCAGCGCTCGGGCCAAGAGGCATCGACCGAGTCGTGGTGCGTCTCATCGACATCCTCTTGGCGTTCCCCGAACTGCTCCTCGCGCTGCTGGTGATCGCGGTGCTCGGGCGCGGCCCCATCAACGTGCTCCTCGCGGTCGGCATCTCGGCCGCCGCGGGCTACGCGCGGCTCATCCGCGCACAGCTCCTGCAGGTGCGCCTCCACGGATATGTCGAGCACGCGCGCGCTCTGGGCGAGCCACCATGGCGCATCCTGGGCGAGCACATCGTGCCGAATGCCATCCGTCCGCTTGTGGTGCTCGCGACGATCGGCGTCGGAACTTCCATCCTCTCCGCTTCCTCGCTCAGCTTCCTCGGGCTTGGCGTCGTTCCTCCGACCCCGGAGTGGGGTGCACTGCTCGCCGATGGTCGCAGCTACCTGTCGGTCGCGCCCTGGGCGAGCCTGTTCCCCGCAACCGTCGTCGCGGTGAGCGTCATCTCCATCACGCTTCTGGGGCGGAAGCTCCAGAGCCATCTCGCGAAGGGCGGTACCTCATGACCCGAACGGCAGACGTGGCCGGCGACCTGGAATCGCCGGTCGGCCGATCGAACCAGAAGGACGCCCCCGGTTCCGTGAACCCGATCGTCGAGGTCGCGGGATTGCGCATCGACTTCGACGGCAGAGAAGCACGACACGAGGTCGTGCACGGCATCAGCTTCATTCTCGAACCGAACGAGGTGCTCGCAATCGTCGGTGAGTCCGGGTCAGGCAAATCCGTGACCGCCCGCGCGCTCGCGGGCTTGGTCGGCGGTGACTCCACGGTGTCGGCGGAAACGCTCCGCATCGGCGGTCTGGATGCGCGTGAGCTGTCGCAGAAGCGGTGGCGCCGCCTGCGTGGCCGCGAGGTCGGCTTCGTGCTCCAGGATGCCCTCGTCTCCCTCGATCCGCTCCGCACCGTTGGCCAGGAGATCACGGAGGCGCTCCGAGCTCATCGCCGAGTGACGAAGCAGGACGCTCGAGCTCGTGTGCTCGAAACGCTCTCGCAAGTGGGTATCCCCGATCCCGAAGTGCGCGCGCAGCAGCGTGCCGGTGAGCTGTCGGGCGGTCTCAGACAGCGCGCACTCATCGCGGCGGCTCTGGCCGCGGACCCTCGGGTCCTGGTCGCCGACGAGCCGACGACCGCATTGGACGTCACCGTGCAGGCGCAGATCCTCAAGGTGCTTCGCAGTATCGCTGACGCGGGCCGAAGCGTCGTGCTCATCTCGCACGACCTCGCTGTCGTCGCGGCCATCGCGGACAGGGTCATCGTCATGCGAAACGGAGAGATCGTTGAACAGGGAGCCACGAGTCGGGTGCTCGCACACCCAACCCATGAGTACACGCGGGCGCTTCTGCGGGCCGTGCCTTCGGCCCGCACCCGTGGAGCGCGGCTGAGCGCGACCACCGAGGTCTACGAAGCGGATTCACCTGCGCTGGCCGATGCGATGGACGGCGAAGAGGCCACGGCGCGTCATGGATCGGGGCCCCTCGTCGAGGTCACCGATGTCACCGTGCGCTTCCCGCTGCCGGGCGGCGGGCACCGCACGGCGGTCGACAACGTCAGCTTGCAGCTCCATCGGGGCGAAACGCTCGGCGTCGTGGGGGAGTCCGGCTCTGGGAAGACGACGCTGGGCCGGGTCATGCTCGCGCTCCAACGCCCGGACACAGGATCAGTGCAGCTCGCCGGAGAACCGTGGAGCGACGCGGTCGAGCGCACGCGTCGCCCAAGGCGCAATCGCATACAGGTCATCTCGCAAGACCCGCTCGGCACCTTCAACCCGCAGTTCACCGTCTTAAAGCTCATCGAACAGCCGCTGAGATTGACCGGAGGCGCTGGAAGGCGGGCCCGCCGCGAGGAAGCGAGGAGGCTCCTGTCGCTTGTGGGCCTAGGCGCCGAATTCCTCGACCGCCGACCGAGGACGCTCTCCGGCGGGCAACGTCAGCGCATCGCGATCGCCCAGGCGCTTGCCTCCAGACCGCAGGTGCTGGTCTGCGACGAACCGGTGTCTGCACTCGACGTCTCGACGCAGGCGCAGGTCCTTGATCTCCTCACTGATCTGCAGCGCCAGCTCGGGCTGAGCTTGCTCTTCATCTCGCACGACTTAGGCGTCGTCCAGCACATCAGCCAGCGCGTGCTGGTCATGAAGGACGGCCGCGTCGTCGAAGAAGGCGACGTCACCGAGGTGCTGAGGGAGCCGCAGCACGAGTACACGAGGGCACTGCTGGCTGCGGTGCCGCGCGTGCGGTGACTCCAGGAACCGATTTCGAAGCGGCTCGCCCTCGAGGCGCTGCACGCCGGCAGAGGACACCAAGATGACGACATCCAACGAGCCCACGTTCATACCCACGCTCTCCGACGAGAGATCGGGTCGTCTGCTCGGCCTCGTTCGCGACGGACAGGAGCTGCTCCTCTACGGTGGGCTCAGCTCCGGCCTGGGCAGCAGCGCGCTTCCCCTCGATCGTGGGAATCCGGGTCCGCTGCTGGTAGTGCGACTTCGAGTCCAGGACCGCACCGTGTTGGTCGAGGCGCTCGCCCGCGACCAGGGCGTCGGCGCTGATAGCCACCTCGCGCTGGGGCGGGACGACGCACAGCGGCAAGCCGTTGACGCTGCCTTCCCGACCTCGAGAGTCGCGGTGCTCCCCAGGGTCCGCGACGAGCTTGCAACTGCTTTGCTCTCGAGGAACACCGCGGTTTCGCCGGCCGCGGTGGTCGTCGATCTCGGGTCCCTGGCCGCCGCCGACGTCTTCGACATAGCTGGCGTGCTCAGCCACGGCAGTCGCAGCCATTCAGGTCCGCTCGCCGACGCGGTCGCCTACACGCTCGACGAGGCGCGATCGGGGGCCGCATGCTCACCCGTGCAGAGCTCGGACACCGCACTCGTGTTGGCAGGCTCCCTGACGTTCAGCACGCAGCAGCGGCCACCGGTGGAACTCGCGACCATCCTCGCCGACCCTCGGACCTTCACACTTGAACAGCGGGTGGTTCTGCGCCGCGTTCCGCGCGGCTTCGGGGCTCGGACCTACCATCCGCGTTCGGGAACCTACGCGAAACGCAAACGGCTCCCTCCGCAGGGCGTGCTCGGCCGAGCAACCCAACTCCTGCAGCCGGCCTTCCGAACCGACGCGACCATTCGCTTCAGCGTCGACCCGGGTATCCCGGAACCGTACAGGCAAGCGGTACTCGAGGGTGCCAGATGGTGGAGCGACGCCTTCCGAGCCGCGGGCCTCGACGACGCCTACGAGGTCGACATCCGTGACAGCGACGAGGACCCGTGGAAGGAGGGGATCAACCCGATCTGGTGGGTGCACCGAGGCGGTCGAGGATGGTCGATGGGGCACGCCGTCTGCGACCCGGCCACCGCCGAGATCGTTCGAGGAAGCGTTCGGCTCGGCTCCCAGAGGGTCGAACAGCTGCGCATGCTCTTCGAGGCGCTGCTCGCTCCCTTCGGTGACTCGAACGAGGAACAGCTGCTGATGGAGATCGACACAGCGCTCACCGCGCGGATCCGCCACCTTGCTGCGCACGAGGTCGGCCACGCGCTGGGCTTCGTGCACAATTTCGCGTCGACCGAGCATCAGACCGTGTCCGTCATGGACTACCCGCATCCATTGATCAGGCTCGGGCCAGACGGAGTTCCGACCCTCCGGTCGGCATACTCCTCTGGGCTCGGGGTGTGGGATCACTACATCGTGAGCCAGAACTACGGCCCGACGTCCCTCGCGGAGCACGAGCGGAAGGCCAACACCCTGCCCTTCATGAGCGACGAGGACGCCGCCTCGCCCGGTGCGGCGTCACCGACAGCCGTTCCCTGGACGATCCCGCTCTCTCCTGAGATCCCTGATGCATTGGCCGCGCTCAAGCACCTGCTGACCATTCGGGATGCGGCTCTTGTTCGATTCGGACCAGGGGTCGCTCCTCCCTCTGCGGACGCGGGCGAGCTCGAGAATCGTTATGGCCTCATCCATCTGCTCCATCGCTTCGAAGTCGTGCGCGTTGCGCGGCTCGTGGCCCCGGCGGAGTCGTCCTACGGGCTGGTCGAGGACCTGCGAACGCGCGTCGACGCGAGGCACGGCCAGATGGGTGCCGCAGATCGGCAGCGCGCAGCGCTCCAGGAGCTGGGCGCGCTCGTTGCGCCAGCCGTCGTGGAGGTTACGCCCGGCGCTCGGAGATGGATCGTTCCTCGTTCTCCCCGTGCTCTTCGTGGGACCGCCATCCCGGAGGCGACAAGCCGTCTGGGGGTGGCGCCGGACTTCGCGTCCCATGAACGCGCTGCAGTCGGAGTGGTCGCCTCGCAGGTGTTCGACGTGCATCGCTTGAATCGGCTCGACGCGCAGTGGCACACGGACGACCCGTATCCCAGTGTCGAAGAAGCGAGTTCGACGCTCTTCATGCATGCGCAGAGCCTCGAGGCCAGAGAAGTGCTGCGCCGATATCTGCTGCACGCTCTGGCACACTCGGCACTCAGCCAGTCGGCTCGTCGGTCCGTGCTCAACGCACTGGCTGCCGTCCATGATCAGGCCAGCCTCGCCTCGAGACTGGTCGAGGGGGTCGCGTCGGGTGACCTCGAAGCGCTCGAACGCGCGGCATTGCCGAGCATTCCTCCGGGAGCTCCGCTTTGAGGTCGTCCGCTAGGCAGTGCGGGGGTCAAGTGAAGAGCCGGTGACCGTCAGGTCCCTCCAACGCCTGGAACTCCCGCGGCCCGATGTCGTGGAAGCGGCTGAATGCGCGGCTGAAGTTCGAAAGCATCGTGTATCCGACCCTCGAACTGACGCTGCTTGCCGGGACGCCCTCTTGGAGCAGCTTGCGCGCTATCCGCATCCTGGCGGCCAGCCGCCATTGGGCGAACGAGAGGCCGGTGTCGTGCTCGAAGGCGACGCGCACGTCTGCGGCCAGATCGCGATGGGCAGCTTCAGCCGATGTCCCGAGCGTCCGGAGGAAGCGCGTTGCCGCTGCCCGCGCTAGGGCGTCGTCAGGCATGGGTACGGAGCGCGCGAGGTCCACTGCTACCTGCGTCTCGAAGGCGTCGATGACGTGAGCGTGCAACGGTCGCTCCAGTCGAGGGTGGAAACCGTGGTGGTGTGCCGGCCGTACGAGGGTGTTCGTGCTCGCCGAGGCCCACAGCAGCCATTCGTCCCAGGCTCGGGAGAATAGCGCCCGTTGCGGTCGCTCCAGCTGCACGCATTCGGTGCACAGCGCACTCAGCGATAGCGCGGCGCGCGGCGCCTGCTCGACGAGCGTGCCCGCTGGCAGCCACATGACGTCGCCTTCTTCCCCGATCCAGGGGCGGTCGTCGAAGCGAGCATGCAATTCGCCATCGCGAACCCAGACCATGACGTTCTCGCTCAAGGCCTCCGTCTGCTGTTCACGCGAGGGAAGTTGAGGTGGAGCGGTTGTCGGCGTCTTGTCCAGACGCGCGATCGCTTCGCGCGGAGTCGTGCCGAACTGGCTGCGGAAGGCGCTCGTGAACCCCCACCGGGAGGCGTACCCGACCTCGGCCGCGACGTGGCCGACGGGGAGCCCAGCGGACAGGAGATCGACTGCTCTGGCGAGTCGAGCCTGCTGGCGCCAGTCGCTGAACGTGATGCCAGTTTGGGTCAGAAAAGAACGGCGGAGCGTGTTGGGGCTGCACGCTGCCCACCTGGCCCATTCCTCCAGGCTGAGGTCGAGGGCGGGTTGCGTCGTGAGCTCGGCTGCGACTCGCGCGGACGGCCCGGAGCGAGGCGTTGGGGGAGCAGAGGGGGAGAGGGGTGTGGAGTGCGCGGTCGAGTGTGCCGACGGAGCCTCAGCCAGCTGCGGCAGAGCATTGAGTCCCTGTCGTGTGTAGTGGTCGATCAACGATCGAGCGCCTGCCGTTGGAGCGTCGAACCGGTGGATGTTCTCGCGATCTCCTCCGGTGGCGTCGAGGTCCCACAGCGGCAGCACGATCGTGTCCGGATCCGTCCAGAAGTCGTGGTCCGTACCCGCGGGTAGCCAAATTCCCGAGCCGGCGTCAACACGGAGTGCTGGGTCGTCGCGCACCGTCAGGTGGAGCGTGCCTTTCTGCACCCACAGCGCCACGGGTTCGACGAGGTTGTCGGGTTCATACATGCGACTGCGGCCGATGGGAGGCGGCGTGCTGGTCAGCAGGGCGCGCTCCTTCGCTCAGAGGTGACAAGAAATTGGGAGTCCTGTAGTCATCGCTTAGGCAACCCTAACTTATGCTGAAGCGCGGTCGCCTTTAGGTGGCTTACTGCGCTCGAAAGGTGGATCCCGTGTTGAAGACGCTGCGAACGACGTCGCTGATCGCGACCGCCCTAGCGCTGACCATTGCGCTTGGGGGCTGCGCAGGCCCGAGTCAGGACTCGGAACCGAGCGCCGACGGAGGGGACCGCGCGTCCGCTGCCGCGGTTGAGTCCGCCTACGGAACGGTCACCGTGAACGGGGAGCCCGAACGCATCGTCGTGCTCGACAGCTCGCTCTTGGAAACCCTCGGCATTCTCGGCGAAGAGGCTGTCGTGCTGAACGGCGAGAAATCCGACCTGGACGACTACCCGTGGATCGAGTACGACGGGGAGTTCGACGCCAAGCTCTACACCGCTGGCGATGAGATCTCGCCCGAGGCCGTGGCTGCTTGGGAGCCCGACCTGATCCTCGGCAACGTGTGGGGCATCGACGAACAGGTCTACGAGCAGCTGTCGCTGATCGCCCCGACCTATGCGGGGCGGTACACGCAGGAGGAAGGCGGGGATACGAGTTGGCAGGAGAACCTCGCCGACATCGCAGTCCTCACGGGCAACGATCCGAGCCTGGTGGCGGACGCTGAGGCGGAGTACGACGCCGTACTCGCTGCATCCGCTGCCAAGCTCCCCGGCTTGCAGGGCAAAACCTTCCAGCTCGGGGTCTACAGCAGTGAAGATCAGCAGCTGTGGCTCACCGAATACGCCAATGGTCCCATCACAGGACTCGGGCTCACACGCGGAACCGGTCAGCCCTCAGGGAAGGGCGGCGACGTCGCCGCCACTGCGAAGAAGATCTCGCTCGAGAACATCGATCAGCTCGATGCCGACGTCGTCTTCGTCGTGATGATCGAGGCGTACGACCCAGAGGGCAAGTTCCAGGCTGCGTTCGAGAAGGACCCCCGTGTCCCGGAGCTGCCGGCCGCGAAGAACGGAACGCTGGTCGAGCTGTTGGGCTCGCATTGGTACGCCGTGAACCCGTCGACTCCGGCGAGCGTCGAGTGGTGGCTCGAGCAGCTCATGCCGCAGCTGGAAGCATCGGCGCTCAACCAGAGTGGCCAGTAGTACCGCGCAATCAACGACACGACGCATCGCGGGCCTGCTGCTCGCGTGCGTCGTGTTGCTGATCGTGCTCCTCGTGAGTGTTGCCATCGGTTCGAAGGACATTCCTCTTGGGACTGTGGTCGGTGCGCTGATCAACAACACTGGTCTCGGGGATGCGTACGTCATCTGGGACATGAGGATCCCGCGCACCGCGGTCGGCTTCTGCGTCGGCCTGGCACTGGGGGTTTCTGGCGCGCTGATCCAGGCCTTGACCCGCAATCCTCTGGCCGACCCCGGCATCCTTGGTGTCAGCGCCGGCGCCGAGTTCTTCGTGGCCCTCGGTATCGCCGTGTTCGGGGTGACCTCCATCGGCGGCTACGTCTGGTTCGCCCTCGTGGGTGCCCTGGTGGTGTCCATCGCGGTGTATCTCATCGGCTCCGCGGGACGCGGAGGGGCCGACCCGGTGCAGCTCACCCTGGCCGGAGTGGCGCTTTCTGCGGTGCTGTCGGGAATCGTCTCCGGCATGGTTCTGAACGACCCGAAGAGCTTCGACCAGATGCGCGGCTGGTACGCGGGCAGCATCGTCGATCGGGGTTGGGACATCCTGCTCCCCGTTCTCCCCTTCCTCGCCGTCGGCGTGCTGTTCGCGGTCCTGGCGGTCGGCCCGCTCAACGCGATCGCGCTCGGCGACGACCTCGCGCAGTCGCTCGGTGCACATGTCATCCGCACCCGCGTCATCGTCGTTATCGCGGTCACGCTGCTGGCGGGAGGGGCGACGGCGATCGCCGGGCCGATCGGGTTCGTCGGCCTGATGGTGCCGCACATCGCCCGCTGGTTCACCGGGCCCGATCAACGGTGGATCTTCGCGTTCACGCTGATCCTCGCGCCGGCGCTGGTGCTCGTCTCGGACATCATCGGGCGCCTTGTCATGCGCCCAGGGGAGCTTCCGGTTGGCATCGTGGTCGCCTTCGTCGGCGCCCTTGTGCTCATCGTCCTGGTTCGTCGCGCCAAGGTGAGCGCGCTGTGATCCACTTCGGCTACAGAAGCGTCACTGTTCGCCGCGGTCGGATCTCGCAGCGCTGGCAGGCTCGGAGCGTCCTGGTCTGTGCTGTGCTGATCGCGCTGACCCTCACCGTCACGGCCTGGTCGCTGACGCTCGGCGACTACCCGCTGAGCCTCCACGAAGTGTGGCTTGCTCTCGTCGGAGACCCAGACGCCGGGTTCGCGCGGACGGCCGTCGTCGAGTGGCGGCTACCGCGAGCGCTCGCCGCCGCTGTGTTCGGCGCGGCCCTCGGGGCGGCAGGGGCGGTGTTCCAGTCGTTGACCCGCAATCCTCTCGCGTCCCCCGACGTCATCGGCTTCTCTGCCGGCGCGTACACCGGCGCGATCATCGTCATCGTCGTCATCCACGGCACCTACCTCCAACTGGTGGGAGGGGCTTTCGTCGGCGGCATCGCAACGGCCGCCGTCGTGTATCTGCTGGCCTGGCGACGCGGAGTGCAGGGCTTCCGGCTCATCATCATCGGCATCGGGGTCTCAGCCATGCTGGGGTCAGTCAACACGTGGCTCTTGATGAACGCGCGACTGGAAGTGGCCATCCGGGCAGCGGTGTGGGGCACCGGTTCCCTGAATGGCGTCGGATGGGAGCAGGTTCTGTGGGGCGGAGCCGGGGTGCTGGCCCTGCTGGTCGCGCTGCTCGCTCTCGGATCTGCCCTGCGCCAGCTCGAGCTCGGCGACGACATGGCAAGAGCCACGGGTGTCAGGGCTGAGCCGGTCAGGCTCGCCGCAGTCGTTCTGGGCGTCGGCCTGACCGCCGTCGTCACGGCTGCCGCCGGCCCGATCACCTTCGTTGCGCTTGCCGCCCCGCAGGTGGCCCGCAGGCTTGCCCGCACGCCCGGCGTCACCCTGGCGCCAGCGGCGGCCATGGGCGCGTTCATGCTCGCCGCCGCCGACGTCGTCGCCCAGCACCTCCTGCCCGTGGGCATGCCGGTTGGCGTCGTCACCGTGGTCGGCGGGGGCGCGTTCCTCGTCTGGCTGATCATCCGCGAGGCTCGGCGCCGCGCCTAGCGACCCGTGTTCCTGTCAGTTCTGTCTGTAGATGGAGAATCCATGAGCAATCTCGAGACCGTCGTCGCAACCGTCACCGTGGTCAGCGCCGAGGCGCTGTCTCCCCACTTCATCCGAATCGGGCTCGGGGGTGAGGGGCTGCGCGACTTCGGCGTGGACGGCCCGTATCTGGATCAGCGCATCAAGCTGATCTTCCCGGGGCCCGGCGGGATGCTCCCTGACGTTCGGGATGCTGGCGCCGACTGGCAGGCTGCCCTCGAACAGCAACCTGACCATGAGCGAGGCCACATCCGGGTCTACTCGGTGCGGGAGGTGCGCGGAGAGGGGGCGGACAAGCGGCTCTTCGTCGACTTCGTCCTCCACCAGGAGCCTGGGTCGACCGGGCCGGCATCGGCCTGGGCCGCTCAGGCGAGGTCCGGTGCTCAGCTCATCGTCGTCGGGCCGCGCCTCGGATCGAACTGGGGCGGGATCGAGTTCGACCCGGGCGACGCGTCGCGGGTTGTCCTCGCGGGTGACGAGACCGCCGTCCCGGCGATCACTCGCATCCTCGCCGACATCGACGATGACGTCAGCGGCCACGCCTTCCTCGAGGTCCCCTCAGCTGGCGACGTCCTCGACGTCGTGGCGCCCGCAGGATTCGCGGTGACCTGGCTCCCGCGAGACGGGGCCGACCACGGCGAGCTGCTCATCCCCGAGGTCCTCGAACTCCTCGGCACGCGGCGCCATGAGAGCGTTCCCGACGACGAGGTCGACGACGAGCTCTGGGAGACCCCGACCTTCTCCTCTTCTGAGGAAGAACTCGACGCTCGGGCCTCCACCTCCATCCCGAACCTCTACGTCTGGGTGGCAGGCGAGAGCAAGGTCGTCACCACGCTGCGCAGGCACCTCGTCAAGGACCTCGGCATCGACCGCGCCCAGGTGGCGTTCATGGGGTACTGGCGACGCGGCGTGTCCATGCGCGGGTGAGGGCCCGGCCTGCTGCCTCGGGAGCCGGCACGGCAGACCAGACCGCCTCTCTCGGACGCTGATGGTAGCCAACGGGCGCCGCGCGATGGCTCACGCGCGCAGTCCCTTGACCCTCACGCGACGTCAGGCTCTACGGTGGCGCCCATGACTCTCACGATCGTCGACACCGATGCCGCCCTCGAAGCCGTGCTGCTGGCACCCGAAGCGCAGCGTGAAGCGAGGATGCGTGACCTCCTCGCTCCGATGGCTGACCAGTTCCGCTACTTCCCGGGCGAGGTCGACCTCGTGCAGATGCACCTCATGAGCTTCGGATGCGCGCTTGATCGGGACGTCGCCGAGACGCGGTCGGCGCTGGCCCGCTTCAGCGAGCACGACGCGTGGCGGCGCATCGGGGACGCGCTCAGCCGCGCGATCGAGGTGCAGGCGGCCGCGACCCCGGGCATCCTGATTCCGGACCTCACGGTGCTGCTTGTTCCCGGTGACGTCGGCGACGCCCACTTCATGGGCCCCCTTCGCGGCTTCAGCGGCAACGGCAGCGCGACTGGCTTCATCTCGCTCACGGTCTGGCCGACCGACGAGAACCTCGCGCGACTGGAGGCGGCCGCCGTCCACGAGCTCAACCACAACCTCCGCTATGCGCCCGGCGGGGTGGTGTGGGATCCGAGCGCCGTGACGGTGGGCGAGCAGGTCGTCTCGGAGGGGCTCGCGGATGCGTTCGCTCGGCAGCTGTACGGCGAGGCCGGCTACACGCCCATCGGTGTCGCGCACCTGCGAGACGAGGCCGTGCTGCGGAAGGTCACCTCCGGCCTTGGGGTGCAAGGCATGCAGAACTTCACCGCGTGGGTGCACGGGGATGCGTCTGCCGAGCGGTTCGGCGTCGCACCGGTTGGGCTGCCCACGGGCGCGGGGTACGCCGCGGGCAATCGACTCGTCGACGCCTACCTGCAGGCGAGCGGCCTGAGCGCTGCCGAAGCCCTGCACGTGCCCAGCGCCGACATCATCGGGGTCGGTGCTCCCAGCCTCGGTATAACCAGCGCGGAGGCGGGTCGGTAGCCGGCCTCATGCCCACCGGGCGGCGTCCGGGTCGATGCCTGACCGCCGCGCGACTTCATCGATGGCGTCGCGCATCCACGCCGCCAGGCCCGCCTCCACGCCGTCGTAGAACGCGCGGCGGTCTGGCTCGCTCTCGGTCATCCGGCCCAGCACGACGTGCATCGACAGCGTGCAGTGGAAGAACTTGCCGAACACCTGTCGGTGGCGCTCTACGAGCTTCGCGGCCTCGGGGCTGTGGGGTGCGACGCCGCCGCGCTTCGCCGCGCCCATCTCAGCGACGACCTCGCGCACCGCATTCGTCACCTCCTGCCAACCCTGCGGTGATCGGCGAGCCGAACGCTCTGCGTACTCCGCCCACTGCGCCGTGTCTCCCCAGCGCTCCTGCGCCTGGCGGGCCCAATCCGGGTTCCAGTCCGGGCCGAAGGCCGCGGCCGACTCGGCGTCGTCGAGCAGTGGCCCGTACTGGTCGGCCTCGATGAGAGCGTCGACCTCGCGGGCAAGCTGCTGGAGGTGCGCGATCTTCGCCACCAACTCCGATCGCCGAGCCTCGAGCTCCAGGCGTCGGTCGGCGCCGGTGCCATCGAGAAGAGCGGGAATCTCCGAGAGGGGGACCCCGAGGTCGCGGAACATGAGCACCCGGCGGAGCCGCGCGACGTCACGGTCGTCGTAGGTTCGGTAGCCACCCGGGGTGCGGCCGGAGGGATGCGCGAGGCCGACCTCGTCCCAGTGGTGCAGGGTGCGCACGCTCACCCCGACCTCCTTCGACACCGATCCGACCGTTCGCGCGTTCTCCTCCATCCGTTCAGCCTCGCAGAAGCGGGACCACCTCACTCGGGTGCGTCGAGCTCCAGGTACAGTTCCATGCACCGCAGGCGAGCCGGCGAGAAGTCGTACGGCATCATCTGGACGACATCTGTGAGGCTCGTCGCGCCGCATGATGCGGCGTCGGTGTCGGCTACTTCGCTGCCATCGGGGGTCGGGTGCGCCTCCTCCCAGGCGTCGAAGCGGTCATCGTCGGCCTGTGCAAGGCCGGAGCTCTCGATCGCCGCGCGGAGGGCGGTCTCGAAGGCGTGCCGCTCGGAGGCCGCCTCGGCGACGCGGGGGTCGTCGACAGCGACCGAGTCGTCGAGCGCCTCCTCGGCGGCGTCCACTCGGTCGGATGCGGCCCGCAGTTCTGGGCGTGTGGCGAGCGCGATGAAGCGCGAGGCTTGTACCGATGCGCCGAGCGCGCCGAAGATCCGCTCGGTCACGAGCAGCGTGTCCAGGTCGTTTTGTCGCAGGGATCCCTCGGGCAGGTCCGCGAGGCGGTCTCCCACGAGATCCGAGAGCAGACCCAGCCTGCTGCCGCGCTCCCGCATCCGCTGCACGGCGACCCGCTGTCGTTCGAGTTCGGCCTGCTTCGCCGCGAGGGTTGCGTCCAAGTGATCCAGGATGAGGGCGACGTCGCCGTCGCCGGTGTCTGGCGCATCCGTGAAGGCGTCGCGGATGTCGTCGAGAGCGATGCCGGCGTCGGCCATCCGCCGAATCCAGAGCAGCCGGATCATGTCCTCGTATCCGTAGCGGCGGCGGTCGTGGCTCCCGCGTTCGGGTTCCGGCAGCAGGCCGATCTGGTGGTAGTGGCGGATAGCGCGTGGCGTCGTGCCGACGAAGGCGGCGGCACCCCCGATAGCGACTTGGCGCGGTGGGGTGAAGGTCGAGAACATGTGGTGGCCTTCCTTGGTGAGCGGGACACGTCCACTGCATCACATGACGCTACGGAAGGCGCAAGGGCCATTGCTGGCCAGTGGTTTTGGGGCACGTGGTTGCGGCGCGTGCCGGGCCATGGGCCGCCGCGACACACGGGAGGTGGATGCGGGTTCAGCCGACATCGTCTCGCGAGGCCTCGCCGGGCGGGCGGGGGAGTGCTGACCTGGCGAATGCGAGCGCAATTGCACATACTCGAAACGACCCAGCCGAAGGAGCTCCCGATGAAGAAGCTGTTGACCATCGTCGCGAGTCTCGCCCTTGCCGTCGGCGTTGGCGCAGGCGCCAGCGTTGCCACCGCCCCTTCTGCGGAAGCGGCGAGCGCATCCCAGTACGTGTGGGGTTCGAACCCGAACTCGTGCACGCAGGCAGCGAAGTCGTACATCCGCAACTGGTCGTTCGGCTACCGGTCGGCGCTCTACACTCCGTGCAAGTACGACGCTGCGCGGGGACAGTACTGGTCCAAGGTCACGCTGTACACCTGATGGTGAGCGGGGCCGGGGCGACGACCCCCACCCGTCGCGTGGAGTTCGGCGGCACCGGGATCGGGGCCCTGGCAGTCACGGCGATCGTGTCAGCCGTGGTCGTGGGCGCTTGTGCCGGGGTGCTGCTCTTCGACCCTGCGGACCCTCTGAAATCAGTCGCGATCGGGGCCACCCCGATCCTGATCGTCGGAATCGTCGTCGTGATCCGCTTCTTGGGCCCGGGGCGCGCGACCGCCGACCTGACGCGCAGAACCTTGCATACGCGGCGCCGCACGGTTCCGTTCCATGCCATCCGTCGGGTGGCGATGTTCAGTGTGCCTCGGGGCGGCGACTGGCTCGCACTGTTCGATGATTCCGGGCGAGCGGTGGCTCGGTTCAGCGCGACCTGGGGCGTGCGGCAAGAGATGGGTGTCGCGCAGTGGCGTGCAGTGCACGAGCTGTTCTGGTACTCGTCCGCACCCGGCCTCGAGCGGGCAATGGATGCGCGACGCACACCCTCACGCGAGGGCGTCAACCGCGGGGCCGCGCTGGCACTCATCGCCGCCCACATCGCCTGGCTCGAGCAGGGCGGGGCTCCGGATGCGCGCCGCGCGCCGATGCACCGGTTTGCCCGCGGTCTGTGACGCAGCGCGCATCCACTGCGAAACGCGCCGCCCTGGCTCAGCGTACTGAACCGCGCACTGACGAACTCCGGGCGGCTACGCCCCGAAGAGCTTGGACCAGAAGCCGGTCTTCCGCTCGGTCCAGCCGTGCTGCGCGAGCACGTCGCGCGCCGGGCGTTCGATCTCGTCGCTGTCGAACTTCCACCCGAAGGTGTGCCCGAGCTGGCCGTGGTCGGAAGCGATCGGCGCCGCGCTGCTGTTGAAGCTCTTCGACCGGATCTTGCCCTTGAAGGTCGTGTGGCTGAAACCCGCGGAACCGGGGCCGATGCTCGCCGAAGAGCTGTTCGTCTGATTGGTGATCGTGAACGTGCCGTCTTCGTGCAACTCGATGCGCACTTCGAAGGTGCGGTCGACGGCGCCGGCAGCGAAGACGCCGGCCCACTTGGCGTCGGCGTAGTTCCAGGCGCCCGTGACGCCGGTCGGCGTCGCGCGGAACACGTAGGGCACGTTCGCGCCATTGAGCGCGAGGAGCGCGCCGGTCACCTGCTGGGGGTGGGCATGCATGACGTTCCTTACGAGTTGAAAGTGCGGTGGTCAGAAGCTGCGCTGCGCACGGGGCCTTCGAGTGCATCCACTCGTCGACTCCGCACGATGCCCGCGATGGCGACCCCCACGGCCAGCAGCCAACCCGCGGCAGCGACCGCGCCGAGGCCAATCGTGACGACCGTGGTCGCGTCGGGGCCGATGCCGGTGAGCATCTGCAACGGCGAGAGGTACGGGCGAATGTCGCCGCTGTCCGGGGCGGTGAGCGCGATCGCGAACAGCGCCACCCAGCTGGCGGCAGTACCCCAGACGTACGCGCTGCGCACGCTGCGCCGACGCGTCGCTTCGCGGTCGAAGCGCGTCAGGATGGGTGGCACGAGCAGAAGTACCGCCGCGATCGGGCTGAAGACGATGCCGAAGAGACCCAGCCAGCCGAGCTCGCCCGTGAACAGCATCCGCCCGAATAGAGCGAAGAACGGCATGACGACCGCGAGGAACCACTGGAGCACAGCGATGACCCGGCCTGACCGCGCGAAACCCATGGGGCGACGCTAGTCGAGGCGAGTATGGGATCCGCTGACATCGAAGAAGTTGCAGAACCCTAGGTCGAGGGGTCGATCTGCGATTCTTAATCGGCCGGAGCGGAGTTACGGACTTCTCGGCGCGCTGCGGCGCTCGCAAGAACTCGGGGCACCTGCGAGATCGTAACTACGCCGACGATCACAACTAACCCTCCAAGCAGCTCCGCCAAGATCGGCAGCTCGCCTAGCCACACCCATGCGATGAGCACGGCGACGGGTGGCACGAGATAGAGGAGAGATGTCGATATGGCCACAGGCATCCGTGCAACTGCATATGCCCAGAGGATGAATCCCGCTGCGGATGGCAGCAGGCCGAGGTAGATCGCGGCGAGCCACGCAGCGACTCCCGCTTCAGAAAGTCCGTGGATGTCGAACGGCAGAAGGGGAAGCGTCATGATCGTGCCGGCGATCATCGCGTAGCAGGCGACCTCGATACTCGAGTACCGCTTCAGCAGTGGGCGTTGCAACGGATGGTAGATGCCCTGCACCACCATGGCGGCCACGACGATCCAGACCGCGCCCGACAGCGACACGCCTGCGCGTGCAAGGCACACCAGGGTGACTCCGGCGAGCGCGATGACGCTGCCGATGACGGTGACGAGCGAGATCCGCTCAGAGAACATCACGCGGGCGACCGCGACCGAGACCAGGGGTGCGGCGGCAACGATGATGCTCGCCGTGCCGGCCGGAACGTACAGCTCACCCCAGTTCAACAGGAGCTGGTAGACGGCCATCCCGAAGAAACCGCACGCCGCGATCCAGCCGAGATCCTGGCGCCGCGGCAATCGCGCTTTAGCCACCACTGCGACGATCAACAGCACGATCGCGGCTATCGTCAACCGCGCGAGCGACAGTCCGACAACGCCCATCGCGGGTGCGGCAACACGAATCGCCGGGAATGCGGACGCCCAGAGAACCACTACGAGCAAGCCCGCGAGAAGTGATCGGTTGACTCTCATGAAGCAAGCGTGCCAAGATCTTCGGCTAAGCGATACTGACTGTTACTTACTGAACAGCTAATCCAAACTTACGGAGCTTCATGCTCGATGTCCGGAAGCTTCGACTGCTCGCCGCCCTGCAGCGTCTGGGCACGATCGCGGCGGTCGCGGAGGAATCACACCTGAGTGCCCCTGGCGTTTCCATGCAGCTCGCCTCGCTCGAGCGAGAGCTCGGGGTCGAGTTGACGCGACGACAGGGGCGACGGCTGATGCTGACCGCCGCCGGTACCGCGCTCGCGCAACACGGGCGCGACATCCTGGATCGCATCTCGCTCGCAGAGCTCGAGGTGGAAGCGCTGCGAGCTGGAACGGCGGGGCGCTACACACTGGCCGCATTTCCATCGGCTGCGCGAACCTTCGTGGCCGATGCGTATCGGAAGCTGGTGTCAGATGAGGGATCCGCGCTGGAAGTGCACCTAACGACGGCCGAACCCGGCGCGTCCGTCAGCGCGCTCGCCTCCGGGGACGCGGACCTCGCAGTGGTGCATTCCTACTCCAACGTGCCCCGCGACCTGCCGGGCAATATGGAGGCCCGCTTCCTCGGCAGCGAACCCGTTTGGCTGGCAGTGAGCGACCCGATCGGCTCACCGGCGACGTCTGCCACCCTCTCCGACTACGCGTCCGTCGGGTGGATAGCACCGACATCCGATGTGTCGTGCTTCGACATGATGGAACGCGCCTGCGGGCTCGCCGGTTTCCGTCCACGAATCATTGCTGAATCCATGGACTTCGCGGTGCAGCTGGAACTCGTAGCTGCCGGAGTCGGAGTCGCGCTGGTTCCTGCGCTGACCGTCGCCGCAACGCCCGCCGGCGTGCGGCTTCTTGAGCTTGACGTACCCGTCACGCGGAGCATCCACCTCGTCGCGCGTACCTCGGGCTTCACGGATCCGGGGCTTGTTGTCCTCGCCTCCCTTCTGGAGGAAGCGTCGGCTGCCTGGCTTTCGACTCGAGCTCTTCCTGCCTAGCGTGTCGACGCGAAGGCTACGCCGAAGAGGCCAGGCCAGACCTCGTGCACTTCTACTTCTCTGCGAAGCACAGGCACTTTCGCAGGCACTACTTTGGGTGAGTGTCATCATCTCGGAATCGGTCTGCGCGACTTCGTTGGGCCAGCGGCCTCCTGATCACGCAAGGCGTGCTCATGGAGATGTCCGTCCTGGTTGGACTCGTCGTCTTGCTCGTACTTGGGATTCCGCAGGACGCGATCACTCAACGCGTCGATATCTTCGCGCTGCCCTATTTGAACGAGAACCTGTACCTGATGATGGCGATGAGCGGCATCTTCGGCGCGCTGCGGGTCACCGGTGCCGTCGCGATGGCTCGCGGTCAGCTGTGGGGGCTCGTGCTCTCGTTGTTCAACTGCGGTGTGACGCTCGTGCTGATGATCTTCCTCCTCCCGCCAGGGCTGATCGATGGCCTCCTGACTGGGAGCGCGCTTGTCTTGATCCTCTCCGGGTGGCTGCGCGGTCGGCCGATCGTCGAGGAGTCGCAAGCAAGCGTCGCGACGAGCAGCACTTCAGGGCCGCCTCCACTCAACTAGGCGTCCTGAGTCTTGGCCGGCGGCGTAGTTCGGAAGCATGGCGCATCCAACTGATACCGAAAAGCTCGCTCTCAACTTTTGGCGGTTGTCTGCCGAGCAATTGTCGGGTCGGGCGGGATGTGCATCCCGCCCGACCGTTTCAGCTCTGCACAGTTCGACCTAGTTCTGCTGGGTTGCCTCGTCGAGCACCCAGCTCGGACGCACGTAGTGGCACGTGTAGCCGCCGGGATGCTTCCGCAGGTAGTTCTGGTGCTCTTCCTCCGCATCCCAGAACTCGCCGGCCGCCTGGACCTGGGTGACGACCTTGCCGGGCCACCGGCCAGACGCGTCGATCTCCGCGATCGTCTCGCGCGCGATGCGCTCCTGCTCGGGCGTCAGCGTCAGGATCACCGAACGGTAGCTCGCGCCGCGATCGTTGCCCTGCCGGTTCTTGGTCGTCGGGTCGTGCACCTGGAAGAAGAACTCGAGCAGCTCCCGGTACGTGGTGTGCTCCCCGTCGAACTCGACCTCCACGGCCTCGGCGTGATCACCGTGGTGCCGGTAGGTGGCGTTCGGGGTGGTCCCGCCCGCGTAGCCGACGCGCGTGCTGTGCACGCCGGGCAGGTCGCGGATGAGCTCCTCGAGACCCCAGAAACAGCCGCCGGCGAGAATCGCGCGCTCGTCAGCCATCAGCGACCACCTTCCTTGTCGAACAGCGACGCGAACTCGCCGTAGCCCGCAGACTCGAGGTCAGCGAGCGGCACGAAGCGCAGCGCCGCTGAGTTGATGCAGTAGCGCAGCCCTCCCTCATCGACCGGGCCGTCCTCGAAAACGTGCCCGAGGTGGCTGTCGCCTGCAGCTGAGCGCACTTCGGTGCGTCTCATGCCGAGTGAGGTGTCGGAGTTCTCGACGATGTTGTCCGCGTTCAGCGGCTTCGTGAAGCTCGGCCACCCGCATCCGCTGTCGTACTTCGTGGTCGACGCGAACAGCGGCTCGCCCGAAACGATGTCGACATAAAGCCCCGCGTCCTTCGTGTTCCAGAACTCGTTGCTGAACGGCCGCTCCGTCGCCGACTGCTGCGTCACCGCGAACTGCTCCGGCGTGAGCCGGGCGATAGCTTCCTGGTTTTTCGTGTATTGCGTCATCACAATGTCCTCTCCGAAGTCAGGACAACGCTCGATGTGGTGAAAGAGTTCCCCCGGGTGCCGCGAATCGCGGCTGAGTTGGGCGAACGCACAGCTTCGGGAGTCCGGTCGGCTCGCTGCGACAAGCTGACGAGCGTGCCGGACATTAGGCCTCAGGGGTCGAAGGTCTCGCAGTATCCGACTGGCGAGTGTGAAGCATGCCGAAAGCGCAGACCGCGACGCCGACGACGGCAACACCAAACGCGGCCGCCATGCCCGCGGCATCGAGAGGTAACATCGCGCACCCGACGGACGTGTCCTCGTAAGAGCATCTTCTCCACGGTTGGAAGAAGAACAAGACTGACGTCGCGGCCCCGACCAGCGCCGCCGATGCGCCGATAGCGGCGATCAATCTCGATGCGCGGCGAGTCATGGCCCCAACGTAGACCGAAACGCGCTGTCAACTCTTGAGGTTCTGCCTGACGCAGCCATGCGTCTCTCCGCACATGCTCGGACTAGTTGCCGTTCAGGCCGATTCACGGTCGAGGCAACGTCCGTTTGCCGCCCTCGCTTTCCACAATGTCGGGGGCGCTCGTTACGCTCGTGCCAGACGCGAACTCGAAAAGAACATGAGGCACGAATGGACAGCTCAGTCAGGTCGGACGATGGCAAGAACGGCTTGGATGAGGCTAAGGAGGGCCTCTCGAAGGCATTCGGTGGGCTGGGGAAGTTCGCGCGCCACGCATCAGTGCAACTCGTTGAGCAGGCTGGAGATCTGAAGGACGCGACGGTCGAGACCGTTGAGAAACTCAACGCTCCAAAGTCGGACCCGTACGAAGACGCAATCGCTGAGTACAACGCGGCCTTCACTGCGATGAGCGATAAGGGTTTCTCCCTCCTGCGCCAGCGCGAGCGTTCGACAGACCTGATCGAGCTCGTCGAGTTCCTGGTGAACAGCGTCGCGAATACCCCGAAGTCGTTTGACACAGACTTCCAGGAGATCGACATCCTCAAAGCGCAGTTCCTCGAGGCCGAAGCATTCGCGCAGAGTGACCTCCAAGCCGCTCGAGCTTCAGCTGCTGGGGCCGGGGCGGGCATCACCGCAGGGGCCGCGGTTGCCAGCGTTGCTCCGACCGCAGCGATGTGGGTCGCAACCACCTTTGGGACCGCATCCACCGGAACCGCGATCTCGACGCTCTCTGGCGCCGCCGCGAGCAACGCAGCTATCGCATGGCTCGGTGGGGGAGCAGCCGCCGCAGGCGGGGGAGGCACCGCCGCTGGCGGCGCGCTCCTCGCTCTCGCCGGCCCGATCGGCTGGACCGTGGCGGGCGCAGCACTGCTCACCTCCATCGCGTTGTTCGCGAAGAAGAAGTTCGAGAATCGGGAAGCGAAACAAGAAGCGCTGAAGGCCGTGATGCAGAACACCGCGCTCGTACGCACGATGGATGCCCAGATCGGTGACCTCCACCAACGAACTGCATCCATACGCGAACTTCTTGTCAAGACGTACAGCACCACTCTGCAGTTCTACGCAGCCGACTTCCGCGCCCTGACCACTACGCAGCAATCCCAGCTCGCAGCGTTGGTGAACAACACCATGGCATGCGCGGCGCTGCTCGGGCACCGCATTGTTCCCGCCGGCAACCATGAGTGACGCACCCAAGCTCGTCAAGAGCAACCAGGAACAGGCCGTCGCCGCCTGGATCAGTCACCTCAACCAAGTCCGGCTGGATACCCTCCTCGACGCCCTCGGGCAGCAGGACCTGAACCTGCAGGACGCGCTCTTCACCCTCGACTCCGCGATCAAGAAGATCGATCTCGAGGTCATCGCTACCAACCGCGGCGGCACTAAAGGTATGCATGGCTTCATCGCCGAGGTCGCCGAAGTCGGTATCAGCAACGCGCGAAGCAAGATCGTCGGTGGCGAAGCCGCGTACCAGTGGGTCAACGACAACGGACCGGTGGACCTCCTACGTGACGGCGTCGAGATCCAGCAGAAGTTCGTCGCAGCCGGCGGGCGGCTCGGGCTCGGCGCGATCGCCGACCACCTCGAGAAGTACCCGGACTTCCTCAAGAACGGTGCGAAGTACCAGATCCCGGCAGACCACTTCGAAATAATCCAGCAACTACACGCCATGAGCCCCGAAGACGCGGGCAAGCTCCTGAACAGTTCCGGCGACGGCCCATCCTTCAGGGACTGGAAACGGGTCCAGGCCTTCTTCGAGCCAGGCGCTGTCGACATCGACTCCCTCGAGCCCTCCAAACTCGATTATCGCCAGGCGCAACGCGGAGCCTACGAGCAGACATTCGAGGCAGAGCAAGAATCCCTCCGCGCCACCGACCAGGACCTCCGCACAGACGCCGCGCAAGCGAGCCGCGCGAACCTGCAGGAAGGCGCGAAAGCAACCCTCGCCGCCGCCGCCATCGAAGGCGGGACCGCCTTCGTGCTTGCCGTCATCGAGAAGCGCCGCCAAGGGACACAGCTCAAGGACTTCACACGAGAAGATTGGACCGACATCGCGGGCGCCACAGGACTGGGCTCCGTTAAGGGCGGCGTGCGCGGCCTCACCATCTACTCCCTGACGAACTTCACCAAGACCTCAGCAGCGGTCGCCAGTGCAGTCGTCACCGCGAGCTTCGCGATCGCGGAACAAGCGAACCAACTGCGTCGAGGCGAGATCACCGAAACAGAGTTCATCGAGAACGCGGAACTCGTCTGCCTGGACTCCGCTGTGAGCGCCTTGTCCTCGTTCATCGGCCAGGCGCTCATCCCCGTGCCCGTACTGGGTGCCGTCATTGGAAACACCGTCGGCACCATCATGTACAAGGCCGTCAAAGACTCGCTCGCCGCTCGCGAAGCAGCACTCATCGAGCGTTACCTGCGCGACCAGCAGGCCCTAGCCGGACTTCTCGCAGACGAATACGACGACCTCATCCAACAGCTCGACACGAGCATGTCCGCCTACCTCGACGTTCTCGATCGGTCGTTCTCGCCCGACCTTAGCTCTGCTCTGCTCGGGTCGGCTGAGTTGGCGCTCGATCTCGGCGTCGTGCCCGAAGATGTTCTGGACACGGAGGCGAAGACCCACGCCTACTTCCTCGACTAGGGAAACCTTCCAACATCACGAACTCGGCCAACCACTCACGGAGCGACGGGAGGCTGCGTGGGGAAACCTCACGCCGACTCCTGGCCCCAGTGACTTAGGTCGAGCCCATCGCCCGACCGCGTCTCAGACGCCGACGCTACGGAGCTTGCTCAACCTCAACCTCCGCACTCAGGAAGTCTCACGACCCAGGGGTTTCGAGATGTCTCACGAGCTGCCACTGCACCACGCTCACGTTCACGTTGAAACCGACGGTTGAGACCTGCGTAAAGTGCCTGCTATGGACCTCCGAACACGGCTTGCGATGACTTCCCTCACCGCGGGGGCCATCGTCATGATCGCTTCAGGCTGTACCGACACCGAGACCGTCGACGGGACGACAACGCCACCATCTCCCGTCGAGACGACCTCCGCTCCTACGGTCCCGACCGCGGGTCCCAACGAGCAAGAGGCTCCGCCCCCGGAAGTCGGGAGCGCCGAGGCGATCAGCGTCTGTGGCGATGCGCTCTACTACTTCTATCTCGATGGGAACTTCAACGCACGCTTCAATCTCAACGACGTGCGAGTCGAAGGCAACCGTTATGTCTACGAGAACCAGAGCGGCAACTACAACTACTTCCCCGGTTACCCGTACGCCGACCCTGACGTGGCCGCCTACGTCGACACACTCATCGAAGACGACAACGCCGACATCTGGTGCGAACAGAACGGGGACACGTTCAACGTTGGCTTCGTCGACGGCAACAGTCGAAACGGAGCGACGATAGCAGAGCTCAAAACAGACTTTGACGCTGCCGCGTACGAGATCCGCAAGCTCGAAGGCCTCGCATAAGCCTCACCGTCGCGCGGTGTAGACCGGGTATGAGCCTGCACCGAACCGCTTGTCGTGCACCGCAGGGGAGTGGGTCGTAGGCTGTTCGCGTCTGCCCAAGGCGTCCGTCAATCCTCACGGGGGACGTCCTGCCCGCAGCATGGCGAGAGTGGCAGCCCGTTTGAGCCGGGCCGGATGCGTGGGGTCTCGCGCTGCGGGCGCGGGACCCCCACCCACCTTCACCAACGGCAGGGTCGTTGTGAAACCCATGGGCTTGAGATGCCTCACCAGCACCTGGTACTGCTGTCCGCGCGATGCGTGCAGCTGGACGGTCGGGAGAGGAACGCCAGCGTGTTTCGCTATCCATCAGTGCGAGAGTGTCACCCATGAGGGAGCAGCTTGTAGCGCCCGACGGCGTGACGATCTCGTACACCGTCACACCAAGTGAGGGTGAGACCGTCGTCCTTCTGCACGGTCTCGCCGGTAGCAGCCGCGAAATGCAACGAACCGCCGACGTCCTGGACCAGCATCGGGTTGTCCTCGTCGATCAGCGCGGACATGGGTGCAGCACCACTCGTCCGGGAGATACCTCCCGCAGGGCGTTCGTCGAAGACGTCGCGCTCGTGATCGAAGCGGTCTCCACGGAACCCGTGACTCTGGTCGGTCAATCGATGGGTGCGCACACCGCGATGCTCGTTGCGGCCACGCGTCCCGACCTCGTGAAGAGCCTTGTCATGCTCGAAGGAAACCAGGGAGGCGGTAGCGCCGACGAAGCGCGCGCGCTCGGAGATTTCTTTCGATCGTGGCCGGTTCCATTCCCGGATCGTGCCGCTGCCGCCGCCGCGTTAGGAGACGGGCCACTCCAAACAGCCTGGATAGAAGACCTCCAACCGCACTCAGACGGGCTCCGCCCGCCCTTCGATCCAGACGTGATGCAAGCAATCGCGGAGAGCATGACCGAGCTGCGCTGGGCGGACTGGGAGAATGTCACTGCTTCCACGCTCGTCATCTACGCGGACGGCGGCATGTTCACGGAAGCCCAGAAGGACGAGTTCGTCCGACGAGGCCGTAATGTTCGCAGAGTCGATCTCTTCAATGCCTCGCACGACGCCCATCTCGACGCCTTTGAAGCGTGGTCCAGCGCACTCAAACAGTTCCTCGATGCTCAGTAGCGCCACCAGCGGGACTCAATCGGGCATTCCGCTCATAAAGGCTCGAACGCAGTTCGCGCGCGCCGTCCGGGGAAGCGACGAGGACATCCCGAAGATGCCGGAAACCCTGGCACTCGTAGAAGCGCCGAAGCGCCTGATTCTCAGTCGCACAATCGAGGCGGACCGCCAGAACTCCCTGCTGCAGCGCGTGAGAAGTAACCCAGCCCAAGATTCTTGCTCCCATCTGCTGCCCTCGGTGGGACTGCGCCACAACCAGGTGATGTACATATGTGGCCGGAGAGTCACTGATCCCCCAAATTTCTGGGTCCGTGTCGTGGAGAGTGACGCTTGCTACAACAGTCCCCGCCTCCCGAACAACGAGAAGGCGGCCGGCCTCAGCATCACTTCGCAGCAGAGACTCCGGCACCGAGTCCTGCCACTGGTCGATCCCCTGAGATCGGAGCCAGCCCCCAGCCTCTCCGATCAGAACCCGCACAGCCGCCACATCCTCAAGGCGGCCCTGCTCCACGCCCACGTACGTCTTGACCATGGCGCAACAGCCTACGGAACTGATGCCCATGAAATTGATGCCTATGCGCTCAGTCTCGAAACCCATGGGTTTCGCGAGGCGGAGGTTTGAGGCAGGCCTCCTGCCGGAACTGGCCCAGATCTCATAGACCCAAGTCGCTCGGGAGGGCGTTCTTGTCGCCAACTAGCGGCCACCGCGTCTCGAAACCTAGTGTTTTCTAGGGTGCTGAGTTGGTGTCATCTGTCCCGCCGGGCGCGGTCGACTCCCTCAGAACGCGATGGGCCGCACGTAGTGTGAGCCCCGCTGTGACCGGCCGGATGCTGAGACGGTAAAGCGGACGATGTCGCTGCGGTAGCGGTCATCTGATACCTCGAATACACGGCCATCGTCGTCTCGCGTGACGCGTCGCAGCCGGAGCACGGGGGAGCCCTCCTCGATCTGCAGCAGTCGCGCGTCGAGGTCGTCGGCGGCCTTCGCATCGATCTCGTGGTCGATGTCCGTGTAGCCGTAGCCGCGGCTGTCGAGGAACTCGGTGATCGAGATCGTGTTGAGGTCGACATCGAAGAGGTGCCGGCCGACGTCCTCCGTGAAGGTGAGGCGCTCCAGCATCGTCGGCCGCCCATCGAGGCTGCGGAGTCGGAGTACGTGCACGACGAGCTGCGTCGGCTCGATGCCGAAGATCTCCGCCTGGGCTGGATCGGGGCGGCGCAGGCTTATCTCCTGCGTCTCAGCGCCCGGCACCGTCCCGATCTCCTTCGCCCACTTCGTGAAGGGGATCGACACATCCACCGCCTGATGCGCCTTGCGCTCAACGACGCGAGCGGGCCGCCCGCGCCCCGTCTCGATGAGCCCCTCACTGCGCAGGGCAGCCAGGGCGTTGCGAATCGGACCCCGGGAGGTGCTCCAGCGCTCTGCAAGCTCGCCTTCGGAGGGCACGTCCGAGCCAGGGGCTAATTGACCGCTCGCGATGCGACGTCGGAGGTCGTCGGCGATCTGCTTGTACATAACGTCGGTCACATAGGAATACTACTTGCCTTCGTGGCCTCACGGGCATTGTCACCCGTTTCCGACGAAAACCGGCGTGGCTGATCGCGGTTCTTCCGAACTCCCCGACCTACGTAGGTGAACAACTCGTGAATCCTGACAAGATAGGCATACAAGTGCTCTCACTTCTGGCAGTCTCTTCACGTCCCGCTCCGACACCCCCGCCCGAAAGGCACAGCACATGACCCGCGCCCTCAAGCCCGCGATCGCCCTCGCAGGCGCCGGCATCCTCGCACTCAGCCTCGCCGCCTGCTCGACCCCCGCCGCAGACGCATCCGGATCAGATGACTCGTCAGGCTTCGCCGTCGACTCGAACACCCTCGTCTTCGGCGTCGTCCCCGACTCCGTCGACACCGAGACCAACTACCAGCCACTCATGGACTACATCGCGCTCGAGACGGGCAAGACCGTCGAGTACCACGAGTCCACGGACTACGCGGCGCTCATCGAAGCCGCGATCGCCGGCAAGGTCGACGTGGCCTCCTTCTCCGGGTTCACCTACGTCACCGCCACGAACAACGGTGCCGAGCTCACCCCGATCTCCTCCATCGTGACGTCCGAGGGTCAGGAGCCCGGCTACTACTCGCAGGCCATCGTGCCCGTTGACAGCGACATCGCATCGATCGAAGACCTCGCAGGCAAGAAGGTCTGCTTCGTCGACCCCTCCTCCACCTCCGGCTACCTGTTCCCGAGCTACAACCTCCTCGAAGCAGGCATCGACCCCGAAGCGGACATCATTCCCGTCATGGCGGGCAAGCACGACGTCAGCGTGCAGAAGGTCGGCGAAGGCGTCGAGTGCGAGGCAGGCTTCGCCGAAGACAGCGAGGTCGAGAAGTCCGACAAGGTGAAGGTCATCGCCGAGACCATGGTCCCCGGTGCCCCCATCGTCGAGTCGGACAAGCTGCCGGACGACCTGAAGCAGCAGCTGCGCGACATCCTCTCCGAGGTCACGATCGACGACATCATCGCCGCCGGCGTGGAGAGCGCCGACAGCGAGGGGTTCCGGAGCGTCTTCTTCGAGACGAAGCCGGTCGACGACCAGTACTACGACACGGTCCGCGACATCTGCGAGGCGACCAACGCCACGCAGTGCCAGAGCTGACCCACGACTGACCCGTCTGATCAGCCGACACCAGAGATGAGCACCGACATGAGCACCACCGCTGACACCACGTCCCCAGTGATCTCGCTTGCCGACGTCACCAAGCGCTTCGGCGAGACCACTGCGCTCGACGGCGTGAACCTCGAGGTGGCTCGCGGTGAGATGGTCGTGCTGCTCGGCCTCTCCGGTTCCGGCAAGTCCACCCTGCTGCGCCACCTCAACGCGCTCGAGCTGCCCACGTCCGGTGACGTGAACGTGCTCGGCCACGAGGTGTCGCGACTGCGCGGCCGCCCGCTCCGGCGGCTGCGCAGCAGGGTTGGGTTCATCTTCCAGCAGTTCGAGCTCGTGCCGTCGCTGACGGTGCTCGAGAACGTTCTGACGGGAGCGCTCGCCACCATCCGAGGTCCGCGGCTCGGGTTGTTCGGCTACTCCAAGGCGAACAAGCTCGAGGCGCTCGGACACCTCGACCGCGTCGGCCTGCTCGACCGCGCCTACCAGCGCGCTGATACCCTTTCCGGTGGCCAACAGCAGCGCGTCGCCATAGCCCGCGCCCTCATGCAACGCCCCGACATTCTCCTCGCCGACGAGCCCGTCGCCTCCCTCGACCCGGAATCTAGTGAACAAGTCATGCGGCTCATCCGGGAGATCGCGGCCGCCGACGGTCTCACCGTCGTGTGCAGCCTCCACCAGGTTGACCTCGCCATCTCCTGGGCCGACCGTATCGTCGGGCTCCGCCACGGGGCAGTCGTGCTCGACACCCCCGTGGAGGGCCTCACCAAGGCCGAGGTGATGGAGATCTACGGTCGCGTCGCGACCAGCACCGCCGAACTCGAAGCCGTGCAGAACGAACTTCTGGCCGCGGAGTCGGCACGATGACCGCGACCGTCGCCCCCGCGCCCCCGCACGCATCCACCCCGCACCAGACGGGGGTCGAGGCGCGCGCGCCTCGACAGCGCCGAGCCCCAGAGCGCATCGCGGCCGTCCTCACGCTCCTCGCACTTGCCGGCATCGCGGTCGCCGCCCTCATCGAGATCGATATCTCGGTGCCGGCAATGATCGAGAGCTGGTCCAACGCCGAACGATTCTTCACCCGCGTCGGGGGCCTGAGCTTCCCCGAATGGCCCGAGCTGCTCGAGCTCACCGGCCTCACCCTGGGCCTCGTGCTCTGCGGCACCCTGTTCGCCGCCGTCGTCTCCGTGCCCCTCGCGTACCTCGCCGCCGCGAACACCACTCCGGGCCACGCCTGGCGCGGCGCTGCTCGCTTCATCGGCGTCTTCACCCGCGCACTTCCCGATGTGGTCCTCGCCATGGTGTTCGTGCTCATGTTCTCGCTCGGCTCCCTGCCCGGAATCCTCGCGATCGGCATCCACTCGATCGGCATGATCTCCAAGATGTTCGCCGACGCCATCGAGCAGATCGACGAAGGACCGCGGCTCGCGATCCGGGCCGCAGGCGGCTCGAAGCTGCAGGAATTCACATCCGGGGTGCTCCCGCAGGTGTTGCCCTCCTGGGTTGCGACCGTGCTCCACCGTAACGACATCAACCTCCGCGGCTCCGTGATCCTCGGTTACGTCGGCGTCGCCGGCCTAGGCCTCGAGATGTCGACCGCGTTCAAGTCGCTCGACTACTCGCTGGGCCTTGGCATCGCGCTGATCATCTTCGTCCTGTGCGTCGCGATGGAGGTGGTCTCGAGCCTGGTGCGCGCCGCGATGCTCGGCGGGCACGAGGGCAGCCGCAACCCCATCGACAAGCTCGTCGACCGGATGCGGGGCAACCGCGGTTCCGCGACGAGCCGCCAGATCGGCGGGGCACCGCGCTTCAAGTCCCCGAGGGACGCGATCAAGCGCCCCTGGAACTCGACCCGTCTCGGTCACGTCGTGTGGGGCTGGGTTGCCGCCCTCGTCGTGGTCGCGGCGGTCACGTTCGCTGACATCAACTGGCTCGACTTCCTCACGTTCTGGGCTCGCATCCCCGAGATCGCCGTGCAGTTCTGGCCGCCGTCGTTCGGCGTCTACGACCTCGCGACCATGCTCGAGGCGATGCGCGACACGATCGCCATCGCGTTCGCGGCCACGCTCCTCACGTTCGTCGTGTCGCTCGTGATCGGCTCACTCGCGGCACGCAACGTCGCCCCGACCCGCTCCACCCAAGGCGGCATGCGCCTGCTGCTGGTCGGCATCCGCGGCATCCCCGAGGTGATCCTCGCGATCGTGCTCATCATCATCACGGGGCTCGGCACGCAGGCGGGCACCATCGCGCTCGCCATCGGCGGCATCGGCCTCCTCGGCAAGCTCATCGCCGACTCCTTCGAAGAAGTACGCCGCGGACCCGAGACGGCCCTCCGAGCCACTGGCGCAACCCGCCTGCAGACCTATGCCAGCGCGACGCTCCCGCAGGGCGCTCCCGCCCTCATCGGCCACACCTTCTACCTGCTCGACACGAACATCCGCGCGGCGACGCTGCTCGGCATCGTCGGAGGCGGTGGCGTCGGCTACTACCTCCTCAACGCCGGCCAGGGCTCGAACTACCCGCTAGTCACGGCGATCGTCCTCATGATCCTCACGACCGTGCTCCTGGTCGAGGGCATCGCGATGTGGATGCGCCGGGTGTTCCGATGAGCCGCGGCTTCGACGTCACCGTCGTCGGCTCCGGCATCGTCGGTCTCGGTGCCGCCTACGCTGCAGCCAAGCGCGGACTCTCGGTCGTCGTACTCGACCGCACGAGCGAGCCGGCCGGTGCGAGCATCCGCAACTTCGGGCACCTGTGCTTCACGCCGCAGACGGGCGACGCCCGCACCTACGGAGTCCTGGCCCGCGAACTGTGGCTGCAGCTCGCCACCGATGCGGGGTTCTGGCTACGCGAATCCGGGACTGTCGTCGTGGCCCGCCACGACGATGAGCTCGCGCTCCTCGACGCCGCTCGCCACACTCCGCCGGGCGACAACGCCCAGCTGCCCGTCGACGAGGAGATCCAGCTGCTCACCGCGGCCGAGGTCGCCGCACGTGTCCCGGTCAGGAACGGCGTCGCGACCGGCGGTGCGCTCCTTCCGGCCGATCTGCAGACCGACCCACGCACGGCCGCCGCGGCGATCGTCCGCCACCTGCAGCGCATGGGCGTCGAGTTCCGGATGCGCACGGCCGTCGGCCGCGTCCGCAGCGGCCTCGTCGAAACCAGCCGCGGCGACATCGCGACGGGCCTCACGGTGGTCGCCGTCAACCACGACATCGACCAGCTGCTCCCCGATATCGCGGAACGGCACGGCGTCGAGCGGTGCGCGCTCGACATGCTGCGCGTGGACGCTCCGCTCGCAACTCCTCTCAGCGCGCCGATGCTCACGGGCTGGTCGCTCATCCGCTACCGCGGGTTCGCCGGGCTCCCCGAAGCCGCAGCGGTGCGCGAGCGCCTGCACGGTGATCGCCCCGACCTCGCGGCGATCGACCTGAACCAGATGCTCACGCAGCTGCCGGACGGCTCGCTTCTCGTGGGCGACACCCACTGGCGAGGCATCTCCGTCTCGCCCTTCCAATCTGAGGCCGCAGCGAACCTCATGCTCGCCGAAGCCGAGCGCCTCCTGCAGACCGGCCCGCTGCTGGTACGCGAACGCTGGCAGGGCGTCTACGCGGCCGCACCGAACGAGTTCCTCGTCGAACGACCGCAGCCGGGCGTCCTCGCGATCGCCGCGACCACCGGCATCGGCATGACCACCGGCCTCGGCCTCGCCGAACACCACCTTGCTCTTGAGCTGGACGCTGTGTCCGCTCCGACCCCACACGCTGCAACCTCGAAAGGCCTGAGATGACCACCACCGTCCCAACCCCCTCGCAGCCCACCACGTCCGCGAGCATCCCGCTCGAGCTCGTCGTGCTGGACATGGCAGGCACCACGGTGCTCGACGACGGCGTTGTCGAGCGCGCGTTCGAGCGCGCCGCCAACCGCACAGGCGTCGCCGCGCACCTGCCCTGGCCGGAAGCGCTCGCCTACGTGCGCGAAACCATGGGGCAGTCGAAGCTCGACGTGTTCACGCACCTCGCGAACGGCGACGTCGAGGCGGCTACAGCGGCGACCGCAGCCTTCGAAGACGCCTATGCGGAGCTCGTCGAAGAAGAGGGAGTGCAGGAGGTTCCCGGCGCACGCGGAACCATCGAGGCGCTGCGCGAGGCAGGCATCGCGGTCGTGCTGACGACGGGCTTCGCTCCCGTGACCCGAGACGCGATCCTGCGCGCCCTCGGCTGGGAGCAGCTCGTCGACCTCGCACTGTCGCCCATCGATGTCGGCCGAGGCCGCCCCGCGCCCGACCTCGTGCTCGGAGCCATCCTCCGCACCGGAGCGTCGAGCGTCGAGGCTGTCGCCGTCGTCGGCGACACCGCGAGCGACGTGCAGTCCGGGCTCCGCGCCGGCGTCGGCCTCACAGTCGGTGTCCTCAGCGGCGCCCACGACCGGGACACGCTCGAGGCCAGCGGCGCCCACGCCGTCATCGACAGCGTCGCCGCGCTGCGCGGACTGCCGGCCTTCCAGCGCTCCGCATCATGAGCCCGGTCGCGCCGTCGCGCGCGGAGACCACCTCGGCGCGGCCCATCCAACTGCGGCCAGCCGCGACGGCCATGGTGTGGCTCGGTGTCGGCAAGCCCCTTGAAGCCGTCGCCGTCCCCGACGTCCTGCTGGGGCAGGGGGAAGTGCTTGTGGCCCTCGAGTTCGCGACGATCTGCGGATCGGACGTGCACACGATGCTCGGGCATCGGCAGTCGCCGACACCGGGCGTGCTCGGGCACGAGTACGTGGGCCGGGTGATCGCGATCGGGGCTGGCGGCGCGCACACGATCAACGGGGAGCCCCTCGCGCCGGGGGCTCGCGTCGTGTGGTCGGTGATGGCGAGCTGCGGTGACTGCGACCGATGCGCACGCGGGCTGACGCAGAAATGCCGGACGCTGCTCAAGTACGGACACGAGCGCCTCACCACGAGGTGGGAGCTCAGCGGAGGGTTCGCGACGCACATGCACCTGCGCCCGGGGACGGACATCGTCGCGGTCGACGAGACGACCCCGGCTGCTGCCCTGGCGCCCGTCACCTGCGGTACGGCGACCGCGGTCGCCGCCCTTCGCGCCGCGCTGCACATGGTCGACATCGACGCACCCGCGGTCCTGGTCTCCGGCGCCGGCCTGATCGGCCTCACCGTCGCGGCCCTCGCTCGCGACCGGGGCTGCACGGTCATCGTCGCCGACCCAGACGGTGCGCGACGAGACCTCGCCGAACGCTTCGGCGCGCACGCGACCATCGACCCAGGTGCTTCCGATGCCGCGGAGGAAGCGTGGGTGAGACTCGGCCGGTCGGGTCCGGACATCGTCATCGAGGCCTCGGGGTCACGCGTTGCCGTGGCCAGCGCCCTCGACGCCGTGGAGATCGGCGGCGCCGTCGTGCTCGTCGGCAGCGTCTTCCCCACCGAACCCATCGCCCTCGATCCGGAGCACCTCGTCCGAGGCCTCGTCACCGTCCGCGGCGTGCACAACTACACGGCAGCTGATCTCTCGGCGGCGGTTGAGTTCGTCACGACGAGCTCCGCACGGTGGCCGTTCAGGGAGCTCGTCGGGGCGACGTTCCCCCTCGACAAGCTCAGCGACGGCGTCGCGCTGGCCGCCGACGGCGGGCCCATCCGCGTCGGCATCGACCTTGCGCCACCAGCCCGTGGCGCGGATGCGCACCACGACTGGCAGGACACTCGCGCGCCGAGCGCGCCCAGCCGTCTCGGATGAGCTCACCCACGGCCACAGCTCAGGCGAATTCCCAACCGGCCACGAAGCCGGGGCGGCCTGACCGGGTGCTGATCGCGCTCTGCGTGACACAGATCATCAGCTGGGGCACGCTGTACTACACGCTCCCCGCGATCGCCGCGCACATCGTCACCGACACCGGATGGAGCCTGGTGGCCGTCATGGCCGCCTTTTCCGCTGGGCTCCTCGTCTCGGCCGGCGTCGGCATCGGGTCGGGGCGGCTACTCGACCGCTTCGGGGGCCGCGTCGTCATGGCCTGGTCGTCCGTACTCGCCACAGCCGGCATCGCCCTCGTCTCCACAGCCAGCACCTTCCCCATATTCGTCGTCGCCTGGGCAGTCATCGGTGTCGCGCAGGCCGGCGTGCTCTACCAGGCCGCCTTCACGGTCATCGGGCTTCGTTACGGAGCAGCCGCCGGAAAGCCTCTCCTGGTGGTCACCCTCGTCGCCGGCCTCGCCTCCACGCTCTACGTCCCCGTTGCGACGATGCTTGCCGAGGTCGTCGGCTGGCGCGGTACCTACCTCGTGCTCGGGGCGATCTTCGCGCTCGTCACCATTCCAGTGCACACCTTCCTCCTCCCGAAACGTGCTCCTTCAGCTTCCAGGACGCGGAACACGGACCGCGCGGCGCCTCCGGTGGTGATCCGCAGCGGTCGCTTCATCAAGCTCTGCGTCGGGGTGACGCTGCTGTCGTTCAGCGTCTACGCCGTCACACTCAACCTCATCCCGCTGCTCTCGGAACGGGGCATCGACGCGAGAACCGCGGCCCTTGTGCTCGGGCTCGTGGGCGTGGGACAGGTCGTGGGGCGCATCCTCTTCACCGCCCTCAACCGACTGATCTCCCTGCAGCTTCGCCCCCTGCTCGTGGGCGTGATCGCGATCCTCGTGCTGGCCGCGTTCGCATTTGTTCCCGGCCCTCTGGCCGTACTGGTCGTCGTGGCGCTCCTCGCCGGCGCTGCCCGCGGCTCGCTCACCCTCGTACAGGCCACCGCCGTCGTCGAACGGTGGGGAACCAACCGGCTCGGCACCCTCAACGGAGTGTTCAGCGCACCGATCACGGCGGCCATCGCGCTCGCCCCGGTCGGAGGAGTCAGCCTCGCAGCAGCGGTCGGCTCGTTCCCGGCCGCTACCGCGGTGCTGGTCAGCGTCGCGGCGATCGGGACACTGCTGGTCATCGAACGACCGGTGCCGAACGGCGCTCGCCGCGCGCGACGCTGATCACGAGCGCGATGGAGAGTCCGATGAGCACGTACTCCACGACCGCCGTCCCGGCATCTCCACTCAGCCCTTGGGCTTCCTCGTGCGCGTCACCGCCGCTCTGCATGAAACGGGCGAAATCGCCGAGCCCGTGGAGCAGGATGGGAACCCAGAGCGTTCCGGTCGCTCGGAGTGCCCCGTAGAAGAGCGCACCGTTCATTGCGAGAAAAGCAACACTCAGCGCGGTTGCGCCGATGGGAACCCCGTTGAAGAAGTACCCGACCGTGTGAGCAAGCCCGAACGCCATCGAAGTGACCAGCAAGGCAGCAAGCTCGCCGTGGTGACCACGCATCGCGATTCGGAAGATGCCCCGGAAATAGAACTCCTCACCGATCCCGATCAGCAGGGAGCCCACGAGGTAGATCAGCACAACCGGCACCGCCCGCTCCGACCAAGGCACATCGACAAGTATGAGGATGATCTGCACTACCAACACAACCGGAATGGCAAGCAACCACCACCGTCGCCGTTCGACGAAGGGCGACGATGCACTCCAGGCCTCGCGGAGCCAGCCGGCTCTGCGCGCGAACAGCAGCCCGACGATGATGAGCACGGCGACCGGGATCCAGGTCGCGATGACGAAATCCAGGGCGTCGTCGCCACCCGCAAGAGGATCCAGCAGATTGCCGACCACGGCCGCGATCAGTACATAGAAGGAAGCAGCCGCGACTCCAACCCAGAAAGTTCGAGGAATCGGTCCACTGCTCTGTTCCTGCTGGTCGCGTGAGGGCATACCTGCAGTATCACCCAGATGACGCCGTCGATGCGGGCATGACCGTGCCGACCAGAGAGCGCCGAGACCTGCGACTGGCGACCTGCACGACGCGCTACGACGGCAACCGAGACGACTCAGTTATCCAGAAAGATTGTCGCGTAAAGCATCGCGAAATCGATGGGTTCTAGACGTCCCACGGTACGTTCGGTCACAGTCGCGAGAAGCTGTCGGTTGAGCACCACTGCTGTGTTGACTTTCGAAACATGCTGCGCGCTGGCGACGAATCAGAGACTAAAATAGACGGCGATCAGCCGTCTAGTTAGCCACGACTCGTTCGTGCCCTCGCCGATCAGGTCCAACGTTGCTCATCCGTTCAATCTCGTCTCGCCGAACATCGCGGCTTCTTCGCCGTGAACGGTCTCAGTCTGCTCGACACCGCGAAGTCGAATGCCTACTTCCGCAGTTGACGCCACACTCACGAAAAAGGAAACGTCCATGGATCAAGCACTGAAGGTTCGCCCAAGGGTCTGGATCGGCCTGGCGATCTACGTCGGCTACCTGGTCGTCGTCTACACCGTCCAGGCATTTTCGAACGTGCGATACGACGAGCTCGGTGACAGCGGCAGCAACCTGTTCTTCGGCGCAGGCCTCTCCCTCATCATCGCCGCCGTACTGCTTGCGATCACGACGACACTCCTCGGCTGGTGGCGGCCCGCGCTCTTCGACCAGCACCGCAGCACGCGCTGGCCGATCATCGCGCCCATCCTGATGGTCGTCGCCCTGATCATCAACATCGTCTCCACCGACTGGGGTGCCTTCGACGGCGCCCTCATCGCCGCCCTCTTCGTCATCGTCCTCGTCGGTTTCACCGAAGAACTCACCACCCGAGGACTCCTCCTCACCGGGCTCCGCAGCCGCTTCAACGAAGTCTGGGTGTGGCTCATCAGCACTGCCCTCTTCGCGGGCATGCACCTGCTGAACGCGACCTCAGGCCAAGACCTCGGCCCCACCATCCAGCAGGTCATCTTCGCCTTCTTCGCCGGAACCGTCCTCTACGTGCTCCGCCGCGTCACGGGATCCCTGATCTGGCCGATGCTGCTCCACGGGTTCTGGGACTTCTCCACCTTCGCAGTCACCCACGGCGCCCCCAGCCCCCTCGCCGGGATCGGGGCCATCATCAACATCGCCGCCGGAGTCCTCGCGCTCATCAGCGTCGCCTTCGTCGTGCGCGGCGCGAACGAACGCCTCGGCTCGACAGGCACTCCACCAACCATCCACCCCTGATCGAGACAACCTCGCCCTACCGACGGTGACACACCCCTCAAGGCGATCCCGCACAGCCCCCGGAACGCTGATCTCACGACGGGCTGACACCTCAACCTGGTACATGGGCGCACGCATCTAGCGTCGCGAATTTTCCGCCGCGTATTGCCGCGACTGACATCGGCGGAATCCGTGACAACCGGTGGAAATTCTCACAACCCATGGGTTTCGCGACAAGGAGGTTTTGAGACATTCCGCCTGCTGAGACCGGCCCCGGCGCCGATCTCACAGACACGAGTTCCTCGGAGGCGGTTTCTTCATCAACTGGCGGCTGCCGTGTCTCGAAAACCTTATGTTTTCAGATACGGATGTAGCGCCGTGTGCAGTTTGTTTCTCACTCCTTGGGCGTCGGCCCCAGATGCACATGACGGCGTCAGCACCGTGGCGTGGCTCCGATCCGCGTCTGCGCGGTCGTGTCGACGTCGTCGGGGATCGTTCGCCAGCTATAGCAGGTGTTTTCCGAGACGCCGAAGAATTGGAACTGAGAGGAGTTCTGACCATGAGCACACGCACTCTCGAAGCGCTCGTCAGTCGAGACACTGATGGCTGGTGGACCATCCGCATTCCTGAGCTCACATCGGCCGGCCCCGGTGGCCGCACCATCACCGCGACGGGTTCCGCGACCACCTGGCGCGGTGTCGCGAAAGCAGCCCACGAACTCGCGTCGGTGTGGCTCGACGTTGAACCGAGCGAGGTAGACGTGACGGTGCGCATCGACGCCGCCGAGTCAGTCACGAAGCTGTGGGCCGAGGGGATCGCGGCCGAGGCTGAGGGACGTCAAGTTCTCGAGC
Source organism: Pseudoclavibacter sp. (assembly GCA_052099095.1). GTDB lineage: Bacteria > Actinomycetota > Actinomycetes > Actinomycetales > Microbacteriaceae > Pseudoclavibacter. The sequence goes on along the minus strand of JBQDTF010000008.1, from coordinate 70,876 downwards.
GTGCAGCGCTGCTCCGCCGTGGTGCAGTACACAAGCTCCGCGACGAGGGCTATCCCGTCGAGGCGGTCGCGCAGGCGCTCGGCGTCACGCGCCAGCGCGTGCAGCAGCTCGACGTGCGCTCGAAGGATGAGGCGATGACGCGATGAGCGACGCGACGGGACGCGGCAGGTTTGCGGATGCGCTCGCGCGCCTGGGGGGAGCCGGAGGGAGAGAGGGGGGCTCGTGCGTTCTGGGAGGGCCGCGTGTTCCCGAGTAACGGCCAGCTCAGGGCGACAGCGAGCGATGCAGAAGTGTTGACTGTGCTCTCAGGCATGACCTACGGTCGCGGACAGGCTGGGAGGCCTCTGGGAGAGCTTGCGGGCTTACGGAAGGGGATTGCCGCTGGCCGTCTTCGCTAGCCGGGCCGGTCAGCGGCGAGGTCGTTGGAGCTCGTAGACGGGCTGCTCCGGGCGTCGGATGCCGTCATTGACGCGAATCGTGTCGAGGCCGGACGTGAAAGTAACAGACGGGCAGGCCTCGTGCTGCCGCTGGTGGGCGCAGTGGCAACGGTCGGCCTGATGTGGTTGATACTGCCGGCGTTCATGTCAGTGCTGCCCGGCTAGCGGACACTGGCCCGCTCAGTAGGACCTAAAAGCACTTGTACCTAGCAGCCGTCGAATCCTGCGCATGGCGCAGGGAGACATGTGCCCTGGGTGTGCGTGCAAAATGTGAGTACATCGGATCAGAGAGCCAGGGCGCGTAAACACGATACTTAAATACGAGTGTTCACCCATGCCTACACCCGGGGAATTTTCTGTGACTCGGAACACGAGGACGGTCATGGTCTCGCGAACTCTCGCTTGTGGGTATTCTGCTCACCATGGGAGACGTGCAACTAAACCAAATCAGCAAGAACATTCGATCCAGTGTTGGATCGCTAGTGGACTTGACGGATGTCAAACCCGAGAACCTTGAGGACGCTCGACTTACGCGTGGCCTGGCCGCCTGGATGCTGGTCCGCCTCTGCGGCATCACTGATCAGAAGGCGGCCGGCGCTGTCACAGATGGTTTTGGTGACAACGGCATCGACGCTGTGTGGACAGATCACGACGCCAAGACCATACACATAGTGCAAACCAAATGGACTAAAGGAGGCACCAAAGCCCCTGCGCTTGGCGAGGTCCACAAGTTCGTACAAGGCGTCCGGGACCTGGTGAATGCTAACTGGGATAGCTTCAACGCTAAGATGAGGAACCATCGTTCTGACATCGAACGATCCTTGGAAGACGTTGATTTGAGGATCGTACTGGTTCTGGCATACACCGGCACTCAAAAGGTATCCAATGAAGCGGAAACGATAATTAGGAATCTCCTTGGGGACATGAATGATCCAATCGAGACAGTCTCCTTCTCGACTTACTCTCAAGCTGAGATTCACACTCTACTTCGGCAGACAGCGTCCGGTCCGCGACCGAACATCGCGGCAGACATCTACGACTGGGGCTCGGTAAACGAGCCTTACCAGGCTTTCTATGGGCAAGTCGAGGCATCCCAAGTCGCATCCTGGTATCACCAGAACGGCGTACGTCTTTTCGACGACAACATCAGACAATTTCTCGGAGCCGACTCAGAAGTGAACGACTCGATCAGGCAAACACTGCAAGAGGACCCGCAACACTTCTGGTTCTTCAACAACGGAATTACGGTCCTCTGCAATTCCATTGGAAAAAAGGCCTTGGGCGCGAATACGCGCAAGAGTGGCCACTTCGAGTTCCGCGAGGTTTCTGTGGTCAACGGTGCTCAAACAGTGGGTAGTATTGGCGAACTTGCGAAAGAAAACCCCGAAACCGTTGCTGACGCACGCGTCACAGTGCGTTTCATCTCTCTGGAGAACTGTCCTCCCGGATTCGCTGCTGAAGTCACTCGTGGCACGAACACTCAAAATCGCGTTGAACGACGGGACTTTGTTTCCCTCGACCCCGAACAAGAGCGCTTGGCGTCTGCCCTTGCTTTAGAAGGCATCACCTATGCGATCAAAAGTGGATCAGAGGCACCTACGCGCACATCTGGATTCACGGTCCAAGAGGCGACGCTTGCACTGGCCTGCGCCCAACGTGACCCTGAGTATGCAGTTCAGGCCAAACGAGAAGTGGGCCGCCTATGGGCGGGCGCAGAGACCCCCAAGCCCGGTAGCCAGTATCGACAGCTGTTCAACTCGGCCCTCTCAGAGACGACATTGTGGCACGCGGTCCAGTGCCTACGCGTCATCGATGAGTCAATCGCCGAGACTCGTTCTGGCCTCGACGGACGTGAGAAACTTATTGGCATTCATGGCAATCGCCTGATTGCACACCTCGCTTTCCGGTCCCTGGGCCACGGCATCATCGGGGGAGACGAATCACAGTTCCAAACTGCATTGAAGGATCTCGGCAAGGCAACGGAACTTGCTTACGTCGTAGTGATCCAAGTAGTCGCACAGAAATTCGCCGAGAACTACCTCGCCAGCCTATTCAAGAACGCCACACGTTGCAGAGAGATAACTGAGGCAGTGCTTGACCAGATCGATGGACTTTCGAGTGGTGGAGAAAACGTCTGACCCATCATCAGCTAGCGCGGCTTACTGCATCTCGAAGAGTTGCTCGTCTGCACCGAATTGGCGCGGAAACTCCGATGTATATGCACCACGCCACGATGGTGGTCGGTAACGCCCCTGAGTCAACCCAAAGTGCTTCTCGCCAGTGCGGGGGCGTCCTGCCCGCAGCATGGCGAGAGTGGCAGCCCGTTTGAGCCAGGCCAGATGTGTGGAGCCTCGTGCTGCGGGCGCGAGGCTCCCGCCTACCTTCACCGCCGCCAGGGTTGTCGCGAAACCCATGGGTTTTGAGATGTCTCACGAACCTCAGAACAGCCAACCGCGCCGGAACCTCTACCCGATCGCCCTCTACATGGGGACCGCTGTTCAGTGGAGCAGGAAGTCGGTCCCGGCCGTGTCGATGTTCCGGTTTTTGGGGAGATGCAGCATCGGATATTGGGCGACGGTCGCGCGAATCAGCTTCTGTCGTGTGCCCGGATCTCCCCAGATGACCTCGACCTCGGTGCCGACTTGGGCATGCGCGTGGTCGATGATTGCGAGCGACAGCATCGCGCTGTAGGTGCTGCTGAACCCACGTCCGCTGGAGATCCCGACCAGTTCGCCGCCGACGAGGACGTCGTCGCTGAAGACGACGGAGTTCTGGCCGGTCCAGATGGGGTTGGCGGGGAAGTCCATGAACTGGGCCTCGTTCCCGGGCTGGAACTGCGACGCGTAGACCGCGAGGATGTCATCCGGATTCCAGACGAGCGTGACCGGTCCGCGGGTTGCTGGGGAGGATTCGAGGGCGTCTCGCCCGCGGAAATCTCGACTGGTGTCGATCATGTGCTGCCAGCCGAGCTCCTTGGGGGTGAAGTATCGCTTCGAGACATCCGGGCCTGCGCTGCCGGGCAGGGAAGGGAACGCGGTCTCCGAGGTGACGCCGAGGAAGTTCATGAAGTCCGGGTCCTCCGTGTACGCGGGCAGAAAGTGCAGATAGGACTGCGCGAATCCGTTCTGCGTGTGATTGAGCCCGTATGCGCGGAGCCCGAGGCGCTTGATTTCGATGTCCTGGCCTGCCTGGAGCAGCGCCCGGTAGACGTCCGGCGCGTCCGAGGTGCGGCCGTGTACTTCATAGGCGAGGGTCCCAGCTACACCCAGCCGGAAGATGCGCACGGGCAGCGGCTCCTGCGTGTCGGGGTGCGGGATGTTCGCCATGCGGTGCCAGATGAAGTCGAGGTCACGGAAGTCGTCACCCGTCGCGGATTGGATGACCTCGAGCGAACCTGGGCCGCCGACCTGGAACAGGAACAGGTCGGCGCTGAGGTCTTCCCCGACCACGTCGTAGTGGCCCGCAGCGACGAGGTAGTCGAGGTAGGGAGTCAGGAAGAAGCTGATGAACTCGTCCTCGCCCGTGCGCAGCACCATGCCGTCGGCCATGACCCGACCGTTCTCGTTGCACATGACCGCGTGTTTGGACGCGCCGATGGAGAACCTGGTGAAGTCGTTGATGCACGCATCGCGCAGCAGCTCGAGCGCCCCTGGCCCGCTGAGTCGATGTGGCATGGGTGGGTTCAGGCCGGCGTGGAGGTAGGCGCTGGTCTTCCACGACTCTTCTTCCGTTCGGAAATCGGAGAACTCGTAGGGGGTGAAGCTACCGAGAGAGCTGCTGTACAGCGACACCTCGGGATCAAAAGGCAAGTAGGGGGAGTGAAGCGGCGCATCCGAACCGTTCGTCGTGGTCATGACGTCGGCCCTTCCGCGGGAGTGTGCGTTCGCCTGTCAGCTGGCTCCTGGCGTTCAGCGGCCTGGATCCGATCTGCCAGGTGGTTGGCCACGTGCTCGCGCACGTCCCGCGGGAGCGGGGTGTGCGTAAGCGCCTCGTAGAGCCAGGGGCCGTCGGCGGCCAAGCGGGCGACGAACTGCTCGAGCTCGGGGCCTGTCGGGGGAGTGGCCGGGCTGTCGGGTGCCCACCGGTCGAGCACGTCCGTCCAGATGCGGTTTAGTGCGGGATCGTTGGAGGTCTCGAGCATGAGAAGAAGTTCGCTGCGGTGCGAGGAGTGGATCGCGACCCGTGCGTACGCGGCGAGCTTCTCCTGCGCCGACGCCCCTTCTGGCGACGAGCCGAGCGCCGACTCGAGCTGAGCCTCCCACAGGGCCGCGCGGTGCTCGTGGATCGCGACGATGAGCGCCTCACGCGAAGGGAAGTGGTAGAGCAAGCCGCCCTTCGTGAGGTCCGCCTCGGCGGCGACGGAATCGTAGGTGAGGGCCGTCACGCCCTCGCGTTCGATCACTCGGTAGGCGGCGTCGAGGATGTGCTCTCGCTTGCTGGTGCGCATAGGTGCGTCCTTTCGAGACTCGGTGTCAGTGGCCGGAGTGCAGCTGCGATTGGCTGCCGGGCCCGTAGCGGCGGAGCATCCAGGTCGTGATCGTCGCGCCCACCGCGAGCACTGCCGCGATGACGATCAGGACCAGCAGATAGCCGGCATCGAACGCGCTGCCAGCGGCGTTGATGATGGCCGGGTCACCGTTGGCGAGAGCCTCGGCGATGCTCTCACGGGCGGCATCCGGAGCCCCCTCGGGCAGCGACACCGTCGCTGTGTACATGAGGGTCAGGAGACTGCCGAGGACGGCGACCGCGGTCAGACTCCCGAACTCGTAGGAGACCTCCTCGACGGATGCAGCCATGCCCGCGCGCCGAACGGGAACATTGCCGATGATCGCGCTGGACGCGACGGACATGGCCGCACCCGCGCCGGCACCGGTCACGAGGAGCCCCGCCACGAACCAGCCGAAGCTGCCGTTCAGGCCGAAGATCGTGACGGCGACACCCAGCGCGCTCAGCGCCAGGCCGCCGCCGATGAGGATGCGAAGGCCGATGACGTGAAGGAACGCCCCGCCCAACAGCGCCATCGGGAGGGACCCGACGGCTACGGCTGCGACGAGCAAGCCGGCTTCGAGGGGCGTGAAGCCCTCCACGAACTGGAAACGCTGCGTCGTCGTGAGCTGCATGCCACCGATCGCGAACATCGCGAACGCCGCCGCGAGCACCCCGGAGGTGAAAGCTGCGTTCTTGAAGACGGAGAACTCGAGCAGTGGCTGCTCCAGGCGCCGTTGACGCCGCACGAACAGGGTGAAGCCGATGGCGGCTGCCACGACGGACGCCGCAAAGAGCGGCCAGTTCTGGGGAATGTGCGCGAGCTCCTTGATCGCGAAGACCGTGCCGGCGAGACCGACCATCACCTGCAGCGAGGAGATGAGGTCCCACTTCTTGGACGGGTCGGGGTCGTTGGTCGGAGCGAAGATCGGTGTGGCGATGAGCGCCGCGATCACGACGGGCACGTTGATGAGGAACACTGAACCCCACCAGAAGAACTCGAGCAGCGCGCCGCCGACGATGGGGCCTAGGGCCGACCCGATGACCGCGATCATGCCCCAGATCGCGATGGCGATGTTGCGCTCCCGCTCGACCGTGAACGTTGCGCGCAGCAGCGCAAGCGTCGCCGGCATCATCATCGCGGCCCCGACAGCCAGGATCGCGCGAGCCGCGATCAGCAGGCCGGCGGTCGGAGAGAACGCCGCCATCAGCGATGCGAGCCCGAAGATAACAAGCCCGATGAGGAACATCTTGCGGTGGCCGACGCGATCACCGAGCGTGCCGGAACCCAGCAGCAGCCCGGCCATCACGAGCGGGTAGGCATTGATGATCCACAAGCCCTGAGTCGGCGAGGCGCCGAGTTCTTCCGTCAGTGTCGGGAGGGCGGTGTAGAGGATCGAGTTGTCGAGTGCGATCAGCAGGAGGCCGGCGCTCACCGTCGCCAGAAGTGCCCAGCGGTGCGTCTTCGAGATGCTCCTGGGAGCGGAATGCGTTTGGTTCGTCACGCCGTAACTATACCTTACGAAAGGTATAGTTACGGCGGTTGGGCGCGACTGTGGGGTCTTCGGGATAGCGCGCGGTGGCTTCTTTCGGCGCTCGCCGAGACGCCCCTTCTCGCGGCAGGCGGGGGTGCGTCTTAGCGCAGATGAGTAACCGATACCACTCCTAGCGTCCACCCAAGGCGTCCTCCAATCCTCACGGGGGCGTCCTGCCCGCAGTATGGAGAGAGTGGCAGTCCGTTTGAGCCGGGCCAGACGCGTGGAGCCTCGTACTGCGGGTGCGAGGCTCCCACTTTCCCCGCCACCACCAGGTTCGTCGCAAAACCCATGGGTTTCGCGACAGGGAGATTTTGAGACATGCCGCCTGCCGGAACCGACCAGATGCAAGTCGCTCGGGGAGCGGTCTCGCCACCCACCAAGCGGCCACCGTGTCTCGAAAACCTAATGATTTCTGAGAAGCCCACCCTTGCGACCCTTGGGTCGCAAGGGTGAATCCGTCAGCTCCGTACTCGTCGAACATCCAAAGGCACTAACCCTCGGGATCGGGGGAGGGGAGCGCCGACCGGTCCACGGCACGCCGGTACTGGCGCATGGACGTGAAACCGAACGACTCGGCGTTCTGTGTCGTCAAGGGCACGCGCTCGGCCAGGCGCTCGACCTCACTCAGGCGTCGACGCTCGATTTCTCGGCGCGGGGAAGTCCCGAACGCGCTGAACGCCACGTAGACCGTTCTCGTACTCACGGAGAGTTCTTTCGCAAGTTGTTGCGCGTTGAATCCTGGGTTCCGGAAGTGCGACTCGATGACGAGCTGCGCAGAGGTGAACAGGCCGTCACGGTGCATCGACGCGTTGCGATCCTCCAGAACGCCGGTTTCGTCGAGCGCCCCGGCGACGAGGTGTTCCATGGCGATCCCGAGATGCGCTTGCGCATTGCGAGTGACCGGCGACTCAGCATTGAGGATGGAGTTCGTCATCGCCATCAGCGCCCGAATCGACGCGTTGCGCACTGCGATGGGGTCATGGAACCCGAAGCGGGTCTTGCCCGGCTGGAGGAAAGTCGGTTCGAAGTACCAGACGAACCGAGCCGTCTCGGCGATAGTGCGCGCGGTTGTCGGCGCATCTCCGTCAAGCAGCACCAGTTGTCCAGGCTCGGTGACCTCCGTTTTCCCGTCCACAGTGAAGTTGAACCCACCCTCGACTGTGTGCACCAGATACACGCGTTTCGGCGCTTTCGCGAGCGTGTAGCTCGCTCGCGTCGACCAGGCGCGACCCGCCCCGTATCTGGAGTGTTGTGTGACCTCCGCGACCAAGGACGGATCAACACTCCCGGTAGGTGTCCACCCGAAATCGTTGCAGTTCTCGCCAGCCTCTTCACCCATCACCATTCGCGGCAAACCCCTTCACGCGGCCTAAGGCCGACGCATCTGGGTCCACCCGAGTTCTATATTGCGACACTCTCGGGGTGCATGGGGATTCTGTCCATTCTGTGCAGACATAAAACCAAATCGTGCACGTTTCGCCCCAAGCAGCGCCACCGGAACTCTGCCCACGTCACAGTTACCTCGGCCGCTGTTGCAGGGAAGGACAGGGGTTAGCGAAGAGCGCAAGCCGCTTATGGACACCTCCGTCCGCCTCCTCATCAGACGCGACTCCCAGCCACCGAATCGCGCATCTGTTCCCCCTCTCACCCAGACGAAACGAGATTCACACATGGCCCACCACAACACTCCCGGCACGGACGAGCCAACGACCCTCGCCCCTTCACGCCGTACCATCGTCGCCGGTGCTGCCTGGTCCATTCCGGTCATCGCGGCAACCATGGCTGCCCCTGCGCACGCCGCCTCGCAATGCGACCCAAACGTCACCCTCGATTGGGCGAGCAACTTCACGCGCACGAGCAACGTGTCCGGCACAGGCAGCGTGACGACACCGGCCGGCGAGGTCATCACATTCACTTTGTCGTCGGCACTCGGGCCACGCCTCTCCATCCCGGCCGGCAGCAGCCTCGGCACTAATGCGGCCGGACTGCTCATCTCGGATCGACAGACCGTCGCCGCCGCCGATCTCAGCTACGACACGCGCTACCGGCAGCGCGTCACCATAACCTTCGACACCCCCATCCAGAACCTCCGCTTCAGCATCGCTGACGTTGACGGCATCAACAGCGGAGGCAGCTTCTACCGCGAGTACGTTGCCGTCACCGGAGTCACCGCTACGGCCACGCCAGGCGCACAGGTTGTGTTGAGTACTGCGGCGGACACCTACCGCCCGCTGACCGACAATCCGATTGACGAAACTGACCCAGCCGGCACTGTGCAGTATGTAGTTGCCGGAAACGTCACCTCCCTGAACATCGACATCACCACGCCAGGAACGGTTGCCTCGGGAACCGGAGTGTCGCACGGCGTGCGTCTCAGTGATTTCGGCTTCGAAGTTCCCTGCTAAACACCACGCACCTACGTGGGCGTCCACGGTTAGCTGGCACCTTTTCCACAGACGTACCCGCAGCCCCACCCCCGCTTCACGTAGGGGTTGCGGGTACTGACTCGGCGACGCCGATCGGTTTCGGTTGGTTCGTCGTCGCACGTCTCAGGTCGCGTTGGGGAACCCGCCTGAGACGAGAAGCGGGACCATCTCTACGTGGTTCCGCTCTCTTGCCGGTTCGTTCTAGGCCCGGGGGGCATACGGAACGAACCGGCACCCATAACCGTCACCTGAGGCACTGAGAAGTCCCAGACGACGCCGCCCCGCAGTTTAAGTTCGGCTCCGTCTGCGAGCTGCGGGGCATCCTCTGACACGTTCCGAGCGAGCCCCCACACCGCACTCCTTGAGGCTGCCTCGGGTTTGCTCGATGAAGCGAGCATGAAGAGCTGGCTGGGCTACGCGCCAATGAACACGGCCGTGGAGCCCACACCCGTCCGGTGTGCGCCAAGTCGGGGGACTTGGCACGCACCGGACCCACCAACCTGTCAATCACGGTTCTGGGGAGTCCCGGTTGACAGTACGACTGGTCCGCTCCTGCCCGTCCGCAGCAGCGGGCCAGTTCTCCCCTTCGATCATGCGACACCGAGTAGGAGGCTCGAATGTGCCGAGTCACGTCGGCTCGCATCGATAGGAGCCCCGCGGTACCGTTCCCGTCGGCACCTCGCTGGGGGCGACTCGCTCCGCTGGCACAGCGAGCTGCATTCTCCCAAGACCTCTTGGCTGCAGCCCGCGATAGCGGGGGAGCGCTCGTCCGTGTAGTCACCACGCCCCACACCTACCCCAAAGGGGCATCCTGCGCGGTCGTGTTCACCGACGGTACGTACCAGCGTGCGTGGTTTCACGGCGTAACCCCTCGTTCCGGGCGCGTGTACCTCGTCTGGGGCGCGTTCGGGCCAGGCCCATTCGAGCGACGCAGAACAACGTTCTGGATTGGGGAGCCTCAGACCTCCGGAATCCTCCGCACCATACCGACGTGGGCGTGGGCATGGGACGCAGAATTCCCCGACACCAGCACCCCCCCCCGTGACAACAAAGCGACGCATCCTTAATGCAGCGCCCCACCGACACCGCCGACGCGCTCAGCGCCCTCGGTTGGCACGCGTCCAGCACCGACGGCCTCCGCCTCGATACGACCGGTCCACGAGACTTCCAGATCGGCCGGGCCTGGTCACCACACGGCACTTGGGACTCGATTCCCGCGCCCGGCCGGCTCTCCGTGCTCCTGGTCACCGAGGGTGCGTGCCTCATCCAGTACGGGGCACGAGAATTCGCGATCACCGAGAACCACGTCGTACTCCTGGACAGTGCAATCCCCACGCGCCTCTCCGTGTTGACGCCGACGGTTCGCTACCTCTGGCACCTCCAAGCGGGCATCCTCCGCAACCCGCTCGTCCAACACGGCGTCGGGATCACACACCCTGTGCGACGCCCCGCCTGGCTCCCCCTCACGTCCCTGAGCAACGCACTCCTCGCCGCGGAACCCGTCATGACTAATTCCTTACACACGGCACGCTCCCTCGAACACCTCGTCGCGGCGCTCCTCGAAACCGCACCACAACAAACACCTCCCATCGAACGCACCGACACCTCGCAGGCCTTCAGAGCGGCAATGGCGTTCATGGAGCAGAACAAACACCTCCCGGCCTTCACCGTCCGCGACGTCGCCGACCACTTCAACATGTCCGACCGACGACTCCAAAGAATCTTCTCGCGCTACTCCACCACCCCACGGCGCGAGCTCGAACGCCAACGCGTGCAAGACCTCCGCGACGCACTCAGCACCGCGACAACAGAAGCGCTCGCCAACCGGCGCGCGTTCGCGATACTCGCCAACACTGCCGGATTCGTCACATCGACCCAAGCCCGCGCAGCACTCCAACGTGCCGAAAAGCCAAGCCGTCACGACTGATCTTCACCGCGAACCCGAAACGTCGACCAGATTGTGCAGGCAGGCAGCCAAACCCTGCGCAATTCGAGTCACGACATCAACCGAAGTCATCGCGTCGACAAGAGTTGAGCCAGGCTCCGACATGCCCCTCACATGCGCACATGCGACCAGAACCGCCCCCACTCCGAGGAATAGCGGCCACTTCACTACTTCAACCAGGAGGCCCCTTGCCTTCACGCGCACCCTCATGGACCCAACCCCCAAAGAAAGTTCCCCGCTGGTGTCGAGACATCTGAAGGAGGTGGCAACCGGCCCCCAGCGAGAAGAAGCCGATACCGAGCGCTCACCGCGCTGGGACCCACCAACCATGACACATGCCAGGGTGCGACGAGCCGCCTTTACTCCCAGCCGCGCTTGGCCTGCCACCTCAGCCACGGAAGCCTCGCGACAGCAGACTGTCGCGGCCGTCGAAAACGCTCTGCGCACACCAGTCAGTTATGACGTTCTTCTCAAAGCCTGCAAGGACGGGCGATCTGCGATGCCCGACGGGACCGAGTTCAGCGCAGCTCCCCAGTCAGAGCGAGGGAAGTTCTGGGTCTGGGTTTCACGCAACCCTCACCACTGAACGGACCGTCCCGCAGCAGACAACACCGTGTGTAAGCCTGGGCAGCGTGCCAAGCGCTGCCTCTACAGAGTCTCGAAACCCATAGGTTTTGAGGTGTCTCACTGCACAACGACAACGAGGAGAATTTCAGATTCTTCGCACCGTCATTGACCTCAGCCGGCCACGCTTAGCAGCCTGAGTCGATCACCCTCGTGTGAGTCTCGTCAACCAGCAGGGCCTGGTCATCGGAGAGGGGCACCAGCGGATAGTCGGCACCGTAGGCCTCCAACGTCCGGCGAATAAGGTCCGGCGGGTACGGCGGTAGTTTCCCATCCGCATGCGGGATGACCGTTTGGTCGATCAATCCGAGGCCATCGTGATCAGTGAGCGCGGGCCCATCTGCAGGATCGTCCATCAAGGATGCAGGCGTGACGTCGGGCCCCGCGATGATCGACCCGGCACTGGAGCCGACGTAGGGGAGCCCTGCTCGCACATGTTTGACCAAGGGCACGTCGCAGCCCGACACTCGGAGCGCCTCGAGGAGAGCGAAGGTACTGCCGCTGGCAACGTACAGTGCGTCAATCCCTCCCAGGGTGCGCTCGAACTCAGTGGCGCTCAACCCTCGGACGGTGATCCCGACGACCTCGTGACCGAGCTTCAGCACCGAGTCGCGTTCAGCTCGCACGAACGGAGCATCTCCAAAGGACACCTGGGCGTCGTCAACGTAGCCAAGGCGAAGCGCGGTTCCTGGATCGATCGATTCCGCCAGGAAGGGAGCCATCGCGCCCATACAGCGAGAAAGCAACAAGATCTTCACGCCGGGCACGCTATCAACCACCACCGACAAAACTGGACAGAATGCCGCTCGGATGACCGAACGCCGGGTTGGCCCACATCTCCAGTCAGACGGGCGAGCGGTTCTCGCAACCTTAGGGTTTCGAGACGTCTCACTTCTGGAGTGGCACCCGGCCCAGTTCTCGCGCGCGGCCGCGCGGCTCGATTCTCAAAACTATGTGTCACAACTTCATCGACGGAAACGTGTCGCCGCCGTCGGTTTTGCGACAGTGCTGAGCTGGCACGAAGGGCACCTTCTTCTCGCCATCTGCCTGCCTTCGCAACTTCTCGAACCTTCCACTCAGCGGAAACCTCCGCCCCCAGCATCCGCTCGCCCCGCACACTCGTCTCATCCTTCCCAACGACGAGAGGCGTTCGATGACGAGCGACGAGAGCCCCGCCCAGGCCGCCGACACCGGCGCCCGCCAGTCCACGCAGGTGGCGATCATCGGAGCCGGGCCGGCCGGCCTGCTGCTCGGCCACATCCTGGGGCAGGCGGGCATCGACTACCGCATCCTCGAAGCGCGCGACAGGGAGTACGTGCTCGGCCGCATCCGCGCCGGCGTACTCGAACAGGACTCCGTCGACCTCCTCGCTAGGTTCGGCCTCGACGCCGACCTCAAAGCCAACGGCCTCACCCACCACGGCATCTACCTGCAGCACGAAGGCGAGCGCCACCACATCGACTTCGCCGAGCTCACCGGCCGCACCGTCACCATCTACGGCCAGCAGGCGCTCGTCCACCACCTCGTCGAAGAACACGAACGCCTCGGCTCGCAACTCGTCTTCGAGGCCACCGACGTCAAGCCGATCGAGATCGACGGCCCACGCGCATCCGTCACCTACACGGCCCCGAACGGCGAGCGCATCACCCTCGACTGCGACTACATCATCGGCGCCGACGGCTACCACGGCGTCTGCCGCCGCAGCTTCCCCGAAGGCACCCTCGACGTCGCCGAACGCGTCTACGACTTCGCGTGGCTCGGCATCCTCGCCGACGTCGCCCCCTCCACCGACGACCTCATCTACGCGCTCCACCACGACGGCTTCGCTATGCACTCCATGCGCTCCACCACCCTCTCCCGCCTCTACCTGCAGGTCAGCCCCGACGACGACATCGCCAACTGGAGCGACGAACGCATCTGGGAAGCCCTGCAGACACGCCTCGGCACCGAAGGCTGGACCCTCACAGAAGGCCCCATCACCGAGAAGTCGATCCTGCCCATGCGCAGCTTCGTCGTCTCCACCCTCAACCACGGCCGCCTCTACCTCGTCGGCGACGCCGGCCACATCGTGCCCCCGACCGGCGCGAAAGGCCTCAACTCGGCCATCGCCGACGTCGCCCTCCTCGCCGAAGCCCTCCAAGCCCACTACGCCGGCGATGACACGGGCCTCGAGCAGTACAGCGACAAAGCCCTCGACCGACAGTGGAAGGTGCAGCACTTCTCGCAGTGGATGACCGACATGCTCCACGTGCACCCCGCCGACGGCTCCGCCGAACAGAGCGCCTTCGACTTCCAACGCCAGCTCGGGCAGATCCGCTACGTCACCTCCTCCCACGCCGCCCAGGTCAGCCTCGCCGAGCAATACGCCGGCCTCCCGTTCGTGGATGCACGATGAACGCCCCGCAGGACAGTGGCGCCGGTAAGGCCGCCGAGACTTTCCCACCAGTGCACGCCACCGAGAAGCTCGACGGCCCCGTCTCATCGCTCGTGACGCAGTCGTTCATCTCGCAGCAGATCGCCGACACCCACGCGGCGCACGCCGGCGATGCCCGCAGCCACCCGCTGCGCGACTTCGCGCCCTACCGCTCCGTGGCGCTGCGCCACCCCACGCATCAGCTCGTGCGGGCCGACCCCGAGGAGATCGAGCTCGTCTCGCCAGCCTTCGGGCACACGGACGTCGCGGCAGAGGAATCCGACCTGACGATCCAGCACAACGGCGAACCCATCGGCGAGCGCATCATCGTCTCCGGCCGCATCCTCGACGGAGAAGGGCGCCCCGTGCGCGGCCAGCTCGTCGAGATCTGGCAGGCCAACGCCGCCGGACGCTACGTGCACAAGCGCGACCAGCACCCCGCCCCGCTCGACCCGAACTTCACGGGCGTCGGCCGCATCATCACAGGCGACGACGGCGAGTACCGCCTCACCACCATCAAGCCCGGCGCGTATCCGTGGAAGAACCACCGCAACGCGTGGCGGCCCGCGCACATCCACTTCTCGCTGTTCGGCACGCAGTTCACGCAGCGCCTCATCACGCAGATGTACTTCCCCGGCGACCCGCTCTTCGCGCTTGACCCGATCTACCAGTCCATCGTCGACCCAGCCGCGCGCGCAAGACTCGTCGCCAACTACGACCACGACGTCAGCGAGCACGAGTGGGCGATCGGCTACAAGTGGGACATCGTGCTCACCGGCTCGAAGTCCACGTGGATGGAACCGGAGGACGACAATCATGCCTGAACCCACGACAAGCGAGGCCGCGACGATCGAGGCGGATGCGGAGGCGCCGCTCGGCCAGACGCCCTCGCAGACGGTCGGCCCCTTCTACGGCTACGCGCTCCCATACGAGCGCGGCGGCGAGATCGCCGCGCCCTGGCGGCCCGACGTGATCCGCCTCCACGGCACCGTCACCGACGGGGCAGGGGAGACGGTTCCGGATGCGATCCTCGAGCTGTGGGGCCTCGACGCCGACGGTGCCCCGGTCGCGCAGCGCGGCAGCCTCGAGCGCGACGGCTACACCTTCACGGGCTTCGGGCGCACCCCCGCCGACCGCGACGGCCACTACTCGTTCACGACCATCAAGCCGGGCCGACGGGATACGGGAGCCGCGCCCTACCTGCTCGTCACGATCTTCGCGCGGGGCCTGCTGCACCACCTCTTCACGCGCGCGTACTTCGGCGACCAGCCAGACGAAAACGCGGCGGACCCGGTGCTCGCGGGCATCGCAGCAGAACGCCGCCCCACACTCATCGCGGTACCGGATGCGCCAGGCAGCTACCGCTTCGACATCCGCCTGCAGGGCGACGGCGAGACCGTCTTCTTCGACTTCGGGCAGGAGCTGTGAGCGTGGGGACGGCAGGTTCGGCGGGCTCCGGCGAGGTCGGCGACCTCGTGCGGGGCATGCTCGTCGTCGAGGCCGAGCTGCTGCGAGCATGGGCGGACCTCGAGACGCGCGACGCACGCGCGGCCGCGGCCGCGGTCGAAGCCTCCGACCTCGATGCTGACGCGCTCTGCGACGGCCTCGAAGCCGACGGGGTTGTCGTCCCTGAGCTCGTGCGCCAGCTCCGCGCCTCCCTCGCCGCCTCCGGCATTGATGCCCCGCGCCTGCACGCCGGCGCGACGAGCCAGGACATCGTCGACTCCGCGAGCATGCTCCGCGCACGCGACGCGCTCGCGACAGTCCGCGCCGACCTGGTCTCCGCGGGCACGCGCCTGCAGGGCCTCGCCGACGCCGAGCGCCGCTCGCCCCGCGTCGCCTACACGCTCGGTCGGCAGGCCGCAGCGACCACCATCGGTGTGCAGTTCGCCGGGTGGCTCGACGGCGTCACTTCAGCTATCGCGGCCATCGACGGCCTCAGCTTCCCCGTGCAGTTCGGGGGAGCCGTCGGCACCGGCGAAGCCGCAGACCGGCTCGGGTCCGGCGCGCAGACCACGAGCATCCTGCGCGCACACCTCGCCGACAGTCTCGGCCTCGACGACCCCCGCCGCTCCTGGCACGCCGAGCGCACCCCCGTGCTCGCCGTCGCCAGCGCCGCCACGGCAGTGCTGGTCGCGCTCGGCCGCATCGGCCGCGACCTCGTGACCGCCTCGGGCGAGCGAGTCGGCGAGATCAGCCTCCCAGGCGGTGGCTCCTCGTCGGCGATGCCGCACAAGCAGAACCCCGTCGCCCCCGTCGTCGTCGTCTCGAACGCCCTCCAGGCGCCCGGCCTCCTGGCCACGGTCGCGTCCGCCGCGATCTCGCAGGACGAGCGGCCGGCCGGCGAGTGGCACGCCGAATGGGATGCCCTGCGACGGCTTCTCGAGCTCGCGGGAGTGTCCGCGCGACGCCTCGCCGCATCCCTCGAGGGCGTGCGCGTCGAGCGAGAGACGGCCCGTCACCACCTCGCCGACTCGGCCATCGCGGGTGCCGACCGGGTCACGCTGCAGGCAGCCAACCGGGTCGTGAACGCGGCCATCAGTCGGTTCCTGTACCAGGACTCCCGAGGGGACCGAGAACGCGACGGCGACTCCGACGAAAGTACGAACAGCGAGGAGACCGCATGACGATCCCACGCCTCAGGGGCGCCTTCGCTCCGGGCACGAAGCCCGCCGAGCAGAACGATCTCCTTGTCCTGCTGCCCTCGCTCGGTACCACGATGGCGCTCTGGGACGGCACCGTCGCGGCCCTCCGCGCCTCGACGCCCGGCAGCTCCCTGCGCATCCTGCGCATCGACCTGCCAGGTCACGGCTCCAGCCCGGCCGCCGCCGAGGCGTTCACGATCGCCGAGCTCGCGGATGCGGTGCTCGGGGTTGTCGACGAGGCAGGGGGAGGCGCGTTCCACCTCGCCGGGCTCTCGCTCGGCGGGGCCATCGCGCTCGAGCTCGCCCTCGCGCACCCCGACCGCGTGAAGAGCCTCGCCCTCTTCTGCACCGACTCGAAGATTGGAACCACCGAAGGCTGGGAGCAGCGCGCCGCCGCCGTGCGCGCATCCGGCACCGCGTCGCTCGTCACGGGCAGCGCCGAGCGCTGGTTCGCGCCCGGCTTCCTCGAGCAGAACCCGCTCTCGGCCGCCGCTCGATCGCTGTCGACGCTCATCGACATCGACGACGAGTCGTACGCTCGCTGCAACGAGGCCCTCGCCGCCTTCGACCGCACCGCATCGCTCGGCTCGCTCACGGCTCCGACCCTCGTCGTGAGCGGCGAACACGACGTCGTCACGACGCCCGAGGCCATGCAGGCGCTCACCGAGCGCATCCCCAATGCCTACCACTCGACCATCGCTGGCACCGCCCACCTCGCTGCGCTCGAAGACCCGGACGCCGCCGCCCGCCTCCTCACGACGCACCTGCGCGCGTCCGCTTCGGAAGGCGCGTCGACGCAGGCAAGCGCCCACGAGCTGGGGATGCGCGTGCGCCGCGAGGTGCTCGGCGACGCCCACGTCGACCGGGCCGTGGCCGGCACCACCGCCGAGACGGCGCCGTTCCAGGACTTCATCACCCGCTACGCGTGGGGCGAGATTTGGGCGCGCGACGAGCTCTCCCGCCGCGAGCGGTCGATCGCGACCCTCGCGAGCCTCGTCACCGGATCACACGAGGCCGAGATCCGGATGCACGTGCGCGCCGCCCTCACGAACGGCCTGACCCGCGCCGAGATCGCCGAAGTCATCCTGCACACCGCCCTCTACGCCGGGCTGCCGCCCGCCAACGGGGCCCTCGGTATCGCTCGCGGCGTGTTCGCCGAGCTCGACGCGGAGGTCGCGACCGGTCCCGCCGACGGCACCGGCGCCGAACCAGATTCCAGCCCCAACGAAGGAGCAGAACGTGGATAAGACCTACGCCTCCGCGGCGGACGCCGTCGCCGACATCCCGGCGGGCGCATCGCTCGCCGTCGGAGGCTTCGGCCTCTCCGGCGTGCCGATCACCCTCATCCGGGCCATCCAGGCGCTCGGCGTCGACGGCCTCGAGGTCGTCTCCAACAACTGCGGGGTCGACGGCTGGGGCCTCGGCGAGCTGCTCTCCGAGGGACGCATCCGCCACGTCATCGCGAGCTACATCGGCGACAACAAGGAGTTCGCGCGCCAATACCTGTCCGGCGAGATCGAGGTCGAGCTCACCCCGCAGGGCACGCTCGCCGAACGCCTCCGCGCCGGCGGCGTGGGCATCCCCGCCTTCTACACGGCGACCGGGGCAGGCACCATGGTCTCCGAAGGCGGCATGCCCATCCGCTACAACTCCGACGGCACCGTCGGGCTCGTGAGCGAACCCAAGGAGCAGCGCCCGTTCGACGTGTTCGGCGCCGCCAAGGAGTACGTGCTCGAGACCGCCATCAGCACCGACTACGGGCTCGTGCGCGCCGCGGTCGGCGACCGCCACGGCAACCTGCGCTTCGAGAAATCGACCCGCAACTTCAACCCGCTCGCCGGCATGGCCGGGCGCATCACGATCGCCGAAGTCGACCGGCTCGTCGAACCCGGCGAGCTCGGGCCGGACGAGATCCACCTGCCGGGCATCTACGTCGACCGGGTCGTCGTGCTCTCGCCGGAGCAGGCGGGCGAGCTGCCCATCGAGAAGACCACCGTGCGGCCGCGCGTCGGCGCTGGCGCATCCACTTCATCCAACGACTCGAGGGGACAGGCCTGATGCCGCTCACCAGAAACGAGATGGCGGCTCGCGCCGCGAAGGAGCTCAAGGACGGCTCGTACGTCAACCTCGGCATCGGGCTGCCGACGCTCATCCCGAACTACATCGACGACGGCATCGAGGTGGTGCTGCACTCCGAGAACGGCATCCTCGGCGTCGGCCCCTACCCGTGGGAAGGCGAGGCGGACCCGAAGCTCATCAACGCCGGCAAGGAGACCGTGACCGTGCTGCCCGGGGCGTCGTTCTTCGACTCGGCGGCGAGTTTCGGCATGATCCGCGGCGGCCGCGTCACCAACGCCGTCCTCGGCGCCATGCAGGTCTCCGCCGCGGGCGACATCGCCAACTGGGCCGTGCCGGGCAAGATGGTGAAGGGCATGGGCGGGGCCATGGACCTCGTCAACGGCGCCGAGCACGTGCTGGTCGTCATGGAGCACGTCGCGAAGGACGGCTCGCCGAAGATCGTCGAGCAGTGCACGCTTCCCCTGACGGGCAAGGGATGCATCGACCGCATCATCACCGACCTCGCCGTCCTCGACGTGACCGAGGTGGGGCTCGTGCTCGTCGAGCTCGCGCCCGGCGTGACGGTCGACGAGGTCCGGGATGCGACCGGCGCCGCGTTCACGGTCGCCCCCGCGCTCGAGGAGGCCGTCGCGTGACCGAGCTGCGCGAGGTTGTCATCTGCTCGCCCCTGCGCACGCCGGTCGGGCGGCTCGGCGGATCGCTCGCCCCGCTTTCGGCTCGTGCGCTCGGCGTCGCCGTGCTCGAGGCGCTCGTCGCGCGCACCGGCCTCGACGTCGACGCCGTCGACTCGGTCATCGCCGCGCAGGGCTACCCCTCCATGGAGTCGCCGGCCTTCGGTCGGGTCGCGGCACTGGACGCGGGCTTCCCCATCACCACAACCGGCTACCAGCTCGACCGCCGCTGCGGCTCCGGCCTGCAGGCCGTCATGAACGCGGCCATGGAGGTGCAGACGGGCGTCGCCGACGTGGTCGTCGCGCTCGGCGCCGAGTCGATGTCGAACGCTCCTCTTTATACGGAGCAGGGTCGCCGCGGCACCCCGCCGGCCGGCCTCATGCTGCACGACGCCCTCGCGCGCGGCCGCGAGACGGTCGGCGGCGTCAACTACCCGAGCCCAGACGGCAACGTCGGCAGCGCCGAGCTGCTGCGCACCGAGTACGGCATCTCCCGCGACGCGCAGGACCGCTTCGCCCTGCAGTCGCACCAGCGCGCGGTCGCAGCGCAGGAGTCCGGCGCGTTCGACGCCGAGCTCGTGCCCGTCACCGTGCCAGGACGCAAAGGCGACGTGCTCGTCGACCGGGACGAGCATCCGCGCGCCGACTCGACGCTCGAGGCCCTCGCCCGCCTGCGGCCGATCCTCGGGAAGAAGGATGCAGCATCCACTGTGACCGCCGGCAACTCGAGCGGGCAGAACGACGCCGCCGCGGCCTGCATCGTGACGACGCCTTCGCGGGCCGCCTCGCTCGGGCTCACACCATCGGTTCGACTGGTCTCGTGGGCCGTCGCCGGCAACGACCCGCGGCTGTTCGGCGTCGCACCGGTGCCTGCGACCTCGCTTGCCCTGTCGCGCGCCGGCCTCGGACTCGACGACCTCGACGTCATCGAACTCAACGAGGCCTTCGCGGTGCAGGTGCTCGCGTGCCTCGCCGACTGGGGCATCGACGCCGAAGACCCACGCCTCAACCCGCGCGGCTCCGGCATCTCCATCGGCCACCCCATCGGGGCCACGGGCATCCGCATGCTCGCGACCCTCGCGAACGAACTCCCCGCCCTCGACGCCAGCCTCGCCCTCGAGACCATGTGCATCGGCGGCGGCCAAGCCCTCGCGGCGGTCTTCGAGCGCGTGTAGCCGCGGCGCGGCGCGGGCGTCTCGCGATGGGTTTCTCACTTCGTGCTGGGAAGTTCTCCAGCACGAAGTGATGTTGCCACCCCGAGATTCTGGGGGTCGGGTCTTGTGGTGCCGGGCTCGCGTGGTGCGCTCGTCGAGGTGCCGGATGTCGGGGGTTTGCCCCTCCTCTGTTTTGGGGTGGGTTTCTCGCTTCGTGGTGGGAAGTTCCCCAGCACGAAGCGATGTTTCCATCCCGAGATGGCAGGGTCGCTGGCCTGGAGGCATCGACGTGATTGGCCCGGCTGGCGAGCCCGCGCCCCATCAACCACGAGACCACGTGCCGTCGCCATGGATCTCTGGCCTCGGGAAGTCTCTGGACGCGGCGCCCGAAAGCCCTGGAAACTGCTGCCATGACAGTCACGGTTCGTTGCGCTCGGCCTGAAGATGTTGCTGACGTGAGATTCGTCGGGCTTGTCGCCTGGCCAGCAACCTACGGGCCGCTCAAGGGGCGCGCCTACGTGCTGGCGGGGCTTGACGAGTATTGGAACGCTGAGGCGATTTCGGCGGCGATCCAGAGTGGGGATATCGACGTCGCAGAAGAAGGTGGCGAGATCATCGGCATGACCCATGTGGAAGCGCTCGGTGAGGATCTGGTGATGTGGAAGCTGTACGTCTTGCCGGACCAGCAGCACCGGGGAGTTGGGCGATCCCTGGTCGACGCGGCAAAGGCGCGAGCTCGCGCGCGTGGTGGCGATCTCGTCACCGAATTCGAGCCAAGCAACGAAAAGGTTCGCGGCTTCTACCAGCGCGAAGGGTTCGACACGACCGCAGCGCCGTGGCCTGGCACTGACGCCGTCTGGCTCCGATGGCGAGGCGACGCGCGGCTAGCCTGACGCAGGTTTGAGTTTTGCCCGGGCTCGCATCCACTCGCACGTTTCGGGATGGGTTTCTCACTTCGTGCTGGGAAGTTCTCCAGCACGAAGTGATGTTTCCATCTCGAGACCGCGGTTGTTCGGCGCCCGCCCGCGTGCCGTATCGATCTCACCGATACGCGGATCAGCAATCTCTCGTTTGCAGGTCACGTGCCGCCTGCTTGGGTTGGGGTGGATGCGCAGAGCTGCGCCGAGAGGAGCCTCGTGCCAGAGATCACCGGCCCAGCAGTCGCACCGATTGTCGTGACGGGCGCCGCGTCGGGCATCGGGGCCGCGGTCGTCGAGCGGCTCCTCGCGGGCGGCATCTCCGTCATTGCAGCAGACCTGGCGCGGCCAGCGGATGCGCGCGACCAGCCGGGACTGGAACGAGTCGCCCTCGACGTGCGCGACCCAGAGGGCTGGGCGGCCGTCGCCGAGCTTGTCGCGGCCTCCGGCGCGCTCGCGGGGCTTGTCAACGCCGCCGGCGTCACGAGACGCGCAAGGCTCGAGACAGTCAGCGCCGAAGATTTCGAGCTGGCCTTCGCCGTGAACGCGACGGGCCCGGCCCTGGGAATCAAAACGCTCGCCCCGCTCATGGTGAGCGGCGCATCCATCGTTAACGTCGGCTCGGCAGCCGCGGTGACCGCCCACTACGCGGTCGCCTACGCCGCGAGCAAGTGGGCGTTGCGCGGCATCACGAAGACGGCGGCCATGGAACTCGGCCCGCGGGGGATCCGCGTGAACATCGTGCATCCCGGCTACATCGAGACGCCCATGACCGCGAGCGCTTCGCAGGCGTTCCGGGACATCAACGTGGAGCTGACACCCCTCGGCCGCACGGGCTCACCGAGCGAGGTCGCCGATGTCGTCGTAAGCCTGCTCTCCCCTGCGACGTCGTTTGTGACGGGCGCCGAGCTCGCCATCGACGGCGGCCTCACCTCGCACGGCGGAGGGCTGCCGATCGCGCGGGCGATCAGCTGAGCGGTTCACCTGGCCCGGCGTGCGCCGCCGCGCTCGGTTCACCAGCGGTTGTGCACCGCACCCCGGAAGTACTCGTCGTAGATCTGGTGCACGCTCGAGTCGAGGCCTTCGGGGAGTTCCAGCGATCCGGCCGCGGCGTTCGAGTCTGCCTGGCGGCGATTGCGAGCACCGGGGATGACGCTGCTCACCCCGTCCTGCGCGGCGACCCAGGCAATGGCGGCTGCGGCAGGCGAGACGCCCTCGGGAAGCGCGGCTGCGAAGGCCTGCGCCGCCTCGACCCCCGTCGCGAAGTCGACGCCCGCGAACGTCTCTCCCACGTCGAACGCGCTGCCGTCGCGGTTGTAGGTGCGGTGGTCGTCGGCCGCGAATGTCGTGTCTTTCGCGTACTTGGCGCTCAGGAGCCCCGAGGCAAGCGGGACCCGAGCGATGATGCCGACCCCTGCCTCCCGCGCCGCGGGGAGCACACGGTCGAGGGGCTTCAGCCGGAACGCGTTGAAGACGATCTGCACGGATGCGGTACCAGGCCGGGCGATGGCCGCGAGTGCTTCCGCTTCGGTCTCGACGCTCACGCCGTATGCCGCGATCGCGCCGTCTTCGACGAGCGTGTCGAGAGCGTCGTAGACGGCGTCGTTGGAGAACACCGGCGTCGGAGGGCAGTGCAGCTGCACGAGGTCGAGGGTGTCGACCCCGAGGTTCTTTCGCGACCGGTCGGTCCACGCACGGAAGTTGGCGAGCGTGAACTCGGCCGGATCCTGCGGGCCGCGGCGGCCCATCTTCGTGGCGACGAACACGTCCGCGTCTGGTCGCTCGCGGCGGAATGTGCCGATGATCGCCTCACTGCGACCATCACCGTAGACATCGGCCGTGTCGAAGAAGGTGACGCCGGCGTCGACGGATGCGCTGAGTACGTCGAGCGCCGACCTTTCGTCGACATCGCCCCAGTCGGCGCCGAGCTGCCAGGTGCCGAGGCCGACGATGGACACGTTGCGGTCAGTGCGACCGAGGGTTCGCTGAAGCATCCCAGATGCTACCCCGCGCCGCCTGGTCGGCAGCCAGGTAAACGCACGACCTGTCGCCCACTGTGAACATTATGGACGTAACCCATATATTGCGGCAGGGGGTGACAGTTTGTCTACGTACAACGAGTCAAGAAGCGTGCCCGCGGACGCCGATGTGTCAGAGGGTGACTCGGCGAGTAGGCAGGCCAACTCAGAGGAGTAGTCATGATCAAGGTGAGCTGTGGCTGACGCAGCTGCAGCCGCCGGCCTGGAAGTCGGCCACAGATTCCGTGCGAGCGGGTGGGTAGTGCATGACGAGGCGTGGGCGCAGGCGTACCTCACTCCGTTTCGCCCCTCGCGAGTTTTCGTCTGGGATGAGCGTCTGCTTCCGCTCCAATTCCAGGGCAGCGCGAACACGGAGTTTCCTCCTCTCGGGATGCGTGTGGAGGTGGACGGCGTCTGGGGTGGAAAAGCACTTCTGGTCTCGCGCTGCGCCGCGGATGATGTCGTCGATCCGGTTGAGTCCGCGTACCGAGAGCTTGCTCGGCGAGTTGCGGATGCGTATTCGGGTGGGGACCCAGAGAATGCCGAGTTCGAAGCCTTCGTTGCCACCTTGGCTGATTGTCCGTCCGTGCTCGCGGCGACTTATGTGTCCACGACCGAGCACGGCCGCGTGTGTGCACTGACGTCGCGCGAGCCGGCGAGGGTCGAGGCTCTTCTCGCGCGGGGGCCCGCAGGTCCCAGCGTCGTCTTGCAGAGTCGATGGGATGCGACCCAGCTCGATGAGGCGCGAGCTCTCGTGGAGTCCCTGCAGCCAGAGCAGGTACTGACGGTCGGAGAGGGTACAACCGGCCGAGGTGAGCCGTACGTACATGCCTTGACGACCCAACTCCCAAGCGGTTTCGTATCCGAGCGAGACCGCCTGCCAGCCGGGATCGTCGACGTTCAGGTCTGGATTCAACGCGCGTCCTGACAGGGGATCTCGCGCGGGAAGCCCATCCCGAGTCTTCGTCGTGCGGTGACTCGCTTGGATGGCACTTGGCCTAGCCAGTGAGTCCGGCGTCACTCGTGGCAGCGTCGTGGCGAGCGTGGCGTCGCGAAGCGTAGAGGTCGGCTGCGGTGACGAGGAGCCGCGGGGTGACCTGCAGGTCGACGCACCACTGCCCCGGATCGGGCGACCGGGCAGCGACGGTGCGGAAATCCTCGACGCTGATGAGCCTGCGAGCCGCCCACCGGTCCGCCTGCCGCTCTGTCTTCGGTGTCGTCGTCTCGTGCCCGAGCACGGCGTGGGCGATCTCGTGTGCCAGTACCGAGCGCTCGACGAAGAACGGCAGTGAATCGAGGATCAGGATCGTGCCCTGCTCTGGGTACCAGCGCCCGAGGTCTCCGCCGAGCTCGCCGCAGAACTGCACGCTGATTCCCAATTCGCTTGCGTAGTCGAATGGCTCCCAGTTGGTCATGTGCCCATCGTGCGACTGGCCACCGACATTCACACCAGGTCGTCGTCGAGGTCTCCGCCGATGTCGGCGCTGTGTGCCGCGAACGGCTGTTCGGAGGCAGAGTCGTCACTCGCACGTTTCGCGCGCCTCTTGGATGCCGCGGCCAAGGGGGTGACCGTGGCTGTGGGGGCGCCCAGGGTCGCGGTGAGCCGACGGTGCGCGTTCTCGACGAGCTGCGCGGGGTCGACACCGACGATCTCGCTCGCTTCGTAGAGCACCGCAAGGGGGATGGCCACGTGGCCATTGAGCCACCGGCTGAAAGCCGCAGGGGAGCGCTTCATCGTGGTCGCAACGTGCGTTGCGCTCATTCCCCGCTCGACGATGGCGCCCTTGAGCGCGAGTCCCACATAGGTCGTGAACGTCTCCGCTCGCTGCTGCATGTTCATAAGGACATTCTATGTCCCCAAACCAGCAACAGCAATGCTCGATCCGATAACGGATCCGGCTTGCGCATGCTCGTTCGGGTATGTAGATTGTTCATATGAGCAACGACGAACCGAGGAGGTGTGCAGTGAGAGTCAAGAGGGCGATCGATCAGACAGGCCGATCCAGGAGATTCGTGGCCGAACAAGTCGGAATCCCGTACTCGACCATCACTCGAAAACTCGCGTTCGGCGCACACTTCAGCCTTCGAGAGCTTCTGCTGCTCGCAGAAGCACTCGGCGTCTCCCCAAGTCAGTTCATGACCGACGACGACCAGGCCAATCCGATTCCGACTCCGCACCACAGCGACGTCGGCAACGACCTGACCACCACCGGATAGCACGAGCATCCGCGACGCGGAAAGTCCCCAGCGGTGTGCAAGCCACCGCCGTCGCACTGATCCTCACGGATCACGTCCACGCAGAGCCGGGTGAAGCGTCACCCCTCGCGTGCATCCGTTCGCACTTCGCGAACCGATTCCGGGCACTCGTGCCCGTCCCGTCGATCGACCGAACGGGCCGATCGGCATACCTATCTCTACCCATGCCCAAAGGAGGCATCAATGGATATTTCCACCCTCGTCAACGTCGAGGGGCAACTGTTCACCAGAGATCTCGCACGCCGAGTTCGCTGGGTCGCAGCACAGGTCCGCGCGAGGGGATTCACCCTCAAGATCACCGAGGGCTACCGCCCCGTCGGGGTCCCTGCAGACCAGTACGTCCTCGTCGAGTCCAAGACCTCGACAGGCGGCTCCAACCAGTGGTTCCAGTGGGGCCGCATGAATCGCGGGGAGACGCCGGAAGCGGCATACCCCGGCACCTCACCCCACGGTCGCGGCGAAGCCGTCGACTGGGACACCAACAACATGGCCGTCCGCTCCGAGTACATGCGCCTCGCCGGCCTCGGCCAGACCATCGCATCCGAATCATGGCACGCCGCAATCGTCGGCCCGCCTCTCGTCAACATTCCCGAAGAAGGGGGATTCCTCATGGCACTTACCGATGCCGAACAGAACAAGCTCAAGGCCGACGTGGTCGCGATCAAGAAGATCACCGGGTTCCGGCTCCTGCGCAACGAGCAGACCGGGGAGACCTACGCGGTCAACCCGATCGCGGGAGGCTACTGGCACATTCCGAGTCCTGCAGTCCTCAGCTCCCTGAACATGCTCGGGATCATCCCCGGACCGGACGCGATCGAGACGGTCCACAAGGACAACCTCGCCTGGATGTTCTCCGTCTACCGCGAGCTCGGCACACCCGAGTGAGCCGAAGCCACCAGCGGGCGCACGGCTCGCGGAAGAGAGAGGAGAGCCACGCATGACCTTCTCCAAGCTCACGACCTCGACCTCGGGTAACGGCAACCAGTTCAACGCCCGCTCGCAGGCCGTCGACCACTTCGTCGTGCACCACGCCGCCGACTCGTCGCTCGCCAACGTGCTCGCGATGATGTCGTCCGGCTCGCGCGAGGTCAGCGCGAACTACGTGGTGAAAGACGCCCAGATCGTCGGCGTCGTGCCCGAGGAGTACCGGGCCTGGTCGCTGGGGAGCGACGAGTGGGATGGGCGCTCGATCACCGTCGAGACCTGCAACTCGGCAACCGGAGACGCATCCGGCT
Source organism: Pseudoclavibacter sp. (assembly GCA_052099095.1). Classification (GTDB taxonomy): domain Bacteria; phylum Actinomycetota; class Actinomycetes; order Actinomycetales; family Microbacteriaceae; genus Pseudoclavibacter. Next base: position 44,033 of record JBQDTF010000008.1, on the reverse strand, counting down.
GGCCGATCTCGGAGGCCTCGTACCAATCGCTCGCACGACTGATCGCCGACTGTGCGACCAGGTACGGGTTCCCCATCAACCGCAACACCGTCATCGGGCACAAGGAGGTGTACACGCGCCACGGCGCCTCGTACGCCACCGCGTGCCCCGGTGGCATCAACCTCGACCGACTCGTCAACCTGGCGATCGGCATCCAGCAGAACAACAACGGAGGATTCCTCATGGCACTGACCGACGCAGAACAGAACAAGCTCAAGGCTGACGTGGCCGCGATCAAGAAGATCACGGGGTTCCGGCTCCTGAAGAACGAGCAGACGGGCGCCATCTACGCCGTCAACCCGATCGCAGGAGGCTACTGGCACATCCCGAGCCCCGCAGCTCTCAGCTCGCTCAACATCCTCGGGATCATCCCGGGACAGGACGCGATCGAGACCGTCCACAAGGACAACCTCGCGTGGATGTTCAGCGTCTACCGCGAGCTCGGCACCGCTGAGTAGCAGAACGGAACTCGTGGGGGCCGGGGCGCCGCAATCGCCCCGGCCCCCGCGGGCCATCGCCCGCGTCGCTGGGCTGAGCCCAGCAATGGAGAGGATGCCATGAGCTTCTCAGAACTCATCACGGATGTCTCCTCGCACGCCGATCAGCTCGGCCCGAGAACCGTCCGTGTCGACAGGTTCGTCGTGCACCACGCTGCGACGGCGTCCCTCTCGGCTGTGCTCAGCATGATGGGAAACCGATCGCGCGAAGTGAGCTCGAACTACGTGATCAAGGATCAGCAGGTCGTCGGCGTCGTACCAGAGGAATTCCGCTCCTGGTCGCTGGCGAGTCCCGAATGGGATGCCAGAGCAATCACCGTGGAGGTGTGCAACGAGCTCACGGGGGATGCGAGCGGCTGGCCCATCTCAGAGGCGAGCTCCACGTCGTTGGCGATGCTGATCGCCGACTGCGCGCAGCGCTTCGGATTTCCCATCGATCGTGGTGCCGTGCTCGGTCACCGTGAGGTCTTCCAGCGGCACGGTCGCTCCTACGCGACCGTCTGCCCCGGTGGTATCGACCTCGATCGCGTGGTGGAGCTCGCGAAGGCACGCGCCGCGGACAGGGCAAGCGGAGAGGAAGGAGCCGGAGGCAACGCAGAACAGGACAAGGAAATGTGGATAGCAGAAGTGCCCGAACTCGGGCGCCAGTACATCGTCACCGCGAACTTCGTGAGGTGGACGGGGAGCCCAGAAGCCGTATCCGGCATCGTCAGACTGACTGGCCGACCCATCGTGAAACTTGGGTTCGCAGAGTTCTTTGCCATGTGGCAAGAGATCAATGCTGGCAACGCGGACGACAGTGCGCTGAGCGGCGAACGTGAGCTGCTCGAGCTCGCGGCCAAGATCCGGAGCGGCGCATGATCGGCTGGGTGGGGCCCGAAGTTGCCATCGCCATCGCTGCAGGGTTCACGGCAGTGGGGGCCATCTTCGGGCACGCGACGGCTGCTCGGTCAGCGCGTCGCGCGGACGCCCAGACCCTCGTCGACCAGCTGCAGGAGGAGCTCGCCACCTACCGCGAGCAGCAGGCCGCTATCCGTGCCTCCGATGCCGAGCGCCTCAACAGGCTCGACACCTATGTGGACGGGTACCGCACGCACGCCCATGAGCTGCGCGCCCACATCTGGGACGGCAAAGAGCCGCCTCCCCCGGAGTGGCCGTCTCATCTGCCGAAGTGAGGCTGGCGCTGAACAGGCGGGAGCACAACATCTCAAAGATATAAAAGGAGCATCATGCTGAAGTACTGGTCCCTCGGGTTCCTGGACTACGCCGGGGAACGCGCACTGAAGACCGTCATACAAGCACTATTCGCCGCTGGGGTCCTCGGAGAGTCGCTCTTCGGGCTCGATTGGACAGCGGTTGCGTCGATAAGCGCGGGAATGTTCGTCGCGTCTTTCCTGACAAGCGTGCTGTTCTACCGTGGCGACGGCTCCGACAACCCGGACGATACGAGCGTTGGCCCGGCGAGTTCCGACCGCGTGGCGTGAGTCGTGAGCCGGGAGTCGTGAATCGTGAGAGTGGCGCCGCCCGCGCGATGTCGGTGGCCGCCGATACCATTGCCTCGGTTCGACCGGTCGCTGGTCGGCGACTCGAGGGGGAGCAGTCATGGTCGAATTCGCAGAGGGCATTCCATCATTCTCGGAGGGCCTGCCGCGCCCGAACGTCACCGTCGACGAGGTTCGTCGCCTCGCGGGCGAGCTCTACGGCGTCTCCGGCGAGGTGCGCGAGCTCGGCAGCCAGCAAGACCGCAACTTCTTGTTCACCGCGCCGAGTTCAGCATCCGAGCCTGAAGGCCGCCGGGTGCTGTTCAAGATCAGCAACCGCGCCGTGCGTCGCGACGAGATCGAGGCGCAGAACGAGGCGATGCAGCGGATGCACGCGGCGGGCCACCCGTCGCCCGCCCCAATCCCGAGCGTCCATGGCCGCGAGATCGAGACGGCCGAGGTCGACGGGGCTCGGCACAGCATCCGCCTCCTGACCTTTGTCGAGGGCACGCCGCTCATCGACTTCGAGCACTTCTCTGCGGAGACGATCGCCGCCATGGGCACACTCGTCGGGCAGGTTGTCGCGACGCTCGGCGACTTCGACCATCCGGGACTCGACCGCGAGTTGCAGTGGGACCTGCGAGTCGGCGAGCGGCTCGTCGATGAGCTCATCAACTACGTCGCCGACCCCGAGCGGCGTGCGCTTGTGCTCGGCGCGCTCGAGGACGCCACGGCTGTGCTGGCACCGCTCAAGGACTCGCTGCCCCTGCAGGCCATCCACGGCGACCTGACCGACGACAACCTCGTCGCGACCGCGGGCGAACTCGGGCGCCCCCAGCTCTCGGGCATCATCGACTTCGGTGACGTCGGCACTGGCTGGCGCATCGCCGAGCTGGCCGTCGCGTGCACGGCGGTGTTCCACCACGACCCCGCGCGCCCGCTCGCGGTGCTGCCGCTTATCCGCGCGTTCGACGAAGTCGTGCACCTCACCGACGCCGAGGTCGACGCGCTCTGGTCGCTCATCGTGCTGCGCGGTGCGACGCTCGTGGTCAGCGGCCTGCAGCAGGTCGCCATCGATGAAGGAAACGACTACGCCGAGGAGGCGCTCGAACGAGAGTGGACCATCTTCGCGGTGCCGGCCGCTCTGGACTCGCGCGTCGCGACGGCAGCGATCCGGCGAACCCTCGGGCGCAGCACCGCTCCCGGCCCCGCATCCTCTCCGGCCGGAGGTGCGACGCTCCTCGGCGCCGAGCTCGCGCGTCGCGCCCGCGTCGTCACGCTCGACTACACGAGCACGGCCCTGCGCGACGGGTCCTGGCTCGGCGACGAGGGGCCCGAGGTCGAAGCGCAGATGCTGCTTCTCGCGGCCCGCACCTCCGGCCTCGCCGCGACGCGCTTCGGGGAAGCGCGGCTCACGCGTGCCGTCGGCGTCACCCATGACGCGCCCGTCAATGTCGCTCTCGGCGTCGAGCTGTACAGCAAGGGCGACCTGGCGCTCACGGCGCCCTTCGCCGGACTCGTGTCCGCAGTCGAGGGCCATGTCACCCTCACCGACGGCGAGCGAACGCTGGTCATCGCGGGTGCCAGGGGACTCATCGAGGGTCGTTCGCTCGAAGGCGACAGCATCGCGACGCCTACGAACGTCGAAGCGGGGGAACCCTTCGCCGAGATCGCTGGCTGGGCGCAGGTCTCCCTCCAGCTCGGAGAAGTGTCCGCGCTGGAAGCTGCCGCGGCACCCGTCCCGCGCTTCGTGACGGCCGAGGAGTTCCCCTCTTGGCTCTCCGTGATCGGCGACCCGAGCGAGCTCATCGGACTCGCGCCGAGCGACGTGCGTGGAACAGCAGCAGAGGAGACGCTGCGTGCGCGACTCGACGCCTACGCGCCCCTGCAAGGCCACTACTACGCGCATCCGCCGCAGATCGAGCGAGGCTGGCGCGAGATGCTCATCGACACCGACGGCCGCCACTACCTCGACATGGTCAACAACGTGACGGCCCTCGGCCACGGGCACCCAGTGCTCGCCGACGCGGTCGCGCAGCAGTGGCGCATGCTCAACACCAACTCGCGTTTCAACTACTCGTCGGTCGCCGAGCTCAGCGAGCGGCTCCTCGAGACGCTGCCGGACAGCTTCGACACCGTGCTGCTCGTCAACAGCGGCACCGAAGCCGTCGACCTCGCGCTCCGGCTCACGAAGGCGTTCACGGGCCGGGACGACGTCGCGTGCGTGGAGGAGTCGTACCACGGCTGGTCGCACGCGGCCGATGCCGTCTCCACGTCCACCTCCGACAACCCGCTCGCCGCTGAGCTGCGGGCGCCCTGGGTGCACGCGTTCGACGCCCCGAACGCCTACCGCGGAACCCACCGCGGCGAAAGAGCAGGCGAGCGGTACGCGGCGGATGCGATCGCCGAGATCGACCGTCTCGCCGTCGCCGGCACACCCATCGGTACCTTCATCGCCGAGCCACGCAACGGCAACGCCGGGGCCATTGAAGTGCCGGCCGGTTACCTGGCCGCGGTCTACGACGCGGTCCGCGCGGGCGGCGCAGTTGTCATCGCCGACGAGGTCCAGGTCGGATACGGGCGGCAGGGCGACGTGTTCTGGGGCTTCGAGCAGCACTCCGGGCCGAACGGCGAGGCGATCGTGCCGGACGTCGTGACCGTCGCGAAGGCCATGGGGAACGGGCATCCGCTCGGGGCTGTCATCACACGATCCGAGATCGCCCAGGCGCTCGCCGACCAGGGCACCTTCTTCTCATCCGCCGGCGGCTCGACGCTCAGCGCGAAGCTCGGCGTGACCGTGCTCGACATCATGCGCGACGACCGCCTGCAGGAGAAAGCCAGGGAGATCGGAGGCTACCTGCACGAGCAGCTGCTGGCGCTCGCGGAACGACAGCCGCTCATCGGCAAGATCCACGGGCGGGGGCTGTATCAGGGCATCGAGTTGGTGCGCGACCGCGAGACCCTCGAGGCTGCCGACAGCGAGACCCGCGCCCTCTGCGACCGGATGCTCGCCCTCGGCATCGTGGTGCAGCCCACCGGCGACCGTGGGAACGTGCTGAAGGTGAAGCCGCCGCTGTGCTTCACGAAGGAAAGCGCCGACACCTTCGTGGCCGCCCTCGACGAGGTTCTCACTCGCGGCCTCTAGTGCGTCGCGCCGACCTGCGCTGACCTCCGAGCCGCCCCCGACGCCATCGCTGCCAGTCAAACGGCCCTTCCCAGTGCTTCAGAGCGGCACTTCGGCTGGTGGCGATCCGGAGAGCGCGCCCGCGCGCGGGGCCCCCAACCGAGTAGAATCGACCACGGTGTGCCGGGAAGTCTGGTCGGCGGCCCGGTCGGGATACGACGGGTCCGAACCCTAGGGAGACCCTTTGAACGCACCACATGAACCGACCTCACCAGCCCAGCCGGGCCCCGGGGACGCGCCCTCGCAGGCAGTGCCCTCGCAGGCACAGGGCTCCCAAGGCGAGAGCGCGGCGGCCCGGAAGCCTCTCGCTGCCCCCGTCTCCGTCGGCGGGCCTTTCGCCAAGGTGAGCGCGTGGATCTCACGCGAGACGACGGGCGGTATTCTCCTCCTCCTCGCGGCGGCGTTTGCACTCGCGTGGGCAAACTCTCCGTGGCGCGACGGGTACGCGGCGCTCTCCGGAGTGGTCGTCGGCCCCGCATCTCTGCACCTCGATCTCTCGCTCTCGACCTGGGCGGCAGACGGCCTCCTCGCGATCTTCTTCTTCGTCGTGGGGGTCGAGCTCAAGCAGGAGTTCGTCACCGGCAGTCTCCGCAACCCGCGGGAAGCGGCGGTGCCCGTCCTGGCAGCGGTCGGTGGCATGGCTGCCCCGGCGCTGCTCTTCGTACTCGCGGTGACGCTGCTCGGCGACCCCGCCGCCGTCGGCGGCTGGGCCATCCCGACCGCGACCGACATCGCCTTCGCGGTCGGCGTGCTCGCCATCTTCGGCAAGGGACTTCCGCGCGGGCTTCGCACGTTCCTGCTGACACTCGCCGTCGTCGACGACCTGCTCGCGATCGTCATCATCGCCGTCTTCTACACGGCGGGCGTGAACCTGCTGGCCCTCGCCTCGTCCCTTGCCGTGATTGCCGTGTTCGCGGTGGTCGTGCGCTCGAAGCGGCCCGTCTGGTGGCTGCTCGTGCCGCTCGCGATCATCGCGTGGGCGCTCATGCACGAGTCAGGGGTGCACGCCACGATCGCCGGCGTGCTGCTCGGCTTCACGGTGCCGGCGAAGCACGTGCACGGAGAAGCATCGGCGCGCACGCATCGCTTCGCCGAGCGCATCGGGCCGCTCTCCGCAGGATTCGCGCTGCCTGTGTTCGCGTTCTTCGCAGCCGGTGTGAACGTCGTCGATGGCGACGGGGTCGGCGAGGTCATCGCCCAGCCCGTCTTCATCGCCGTCGCGGGAGCGCTAGTGATCGGCAAGCTGATCGGCGTACTCGGCATGACGGCACTCGTCACCAAGCTCACTCCGCTCCGGCTCCCCGATGCGATCGGCCTCCGCGACCTGCTCCCCGTCGGCTTCCTCACCGGCATCGGCTTCACGGTGTCGCTGCTCATCGCGGAGCTCTCGTTCCCCGACGGTGAGCACACGGCCGCGGCGAAGCTCGCCGTGCTCGTCGGCACGCTTGTCGCGGCGACGCTCGCTGCGGTCACCTTGCGCCTCGACGCGCGGCGCGCGCGCAGCGCGGACATGAACGAGGACGGTGTCCCCGACATCGACACGACCCCCATCCGCTGAGCGGGCTTCCGGCGTCGACCATCCCGACTCGCCCGATCGGTTGGGCTTCGGCGTATCGGTTGCGCGCGGCGATTCCGGGCCGTGGCTCGGCGCGGATGCGCACGCTGAACTTCGGTGCTAACTCGTTCAAGGAGCTCACAGATCGAGCGGTCGGGGCCGAGTTATCACCCAAGTTGGAAGCGGCCGCCCGCGAACCCCGCGCCGGACTCCTCGAGGAGCGGCGCTGGTGCGACGGGCCTCAGAAATCGTCCCGCGTTAACGAGTCTCGGGATGGGTAACTCGCTTCGGGATGGGAAGTTACCCATCCGAGAGCGAGAAACCCATCCCGAGATATCGAGTGCGTGCCGGGCGTGGAGGCGTCGGCGTTCGCGTCGTGTGTGCGTGCCTAGTGCGCGAGCTCGCCCTGCAGCGATGCCGCGGCTGGCACATCGGCGTCGACCGGTGCCTTGCGCACCCACTTCTTGAGGGCGATGACGGTGAGGCCGGAGATCACGGTTCCGATGAGGATCGCGAGGACGAACCAGAGCAGGTTGCCGATGGCGAAGAACACGAAGATTCCGCCGTGGGGTGCCTGCGAGGTGACACCCATCGCCATGGTGAGGGCGCCGGTGGCCGCGCCGCCGAGGATGCTCGCGGGGATCACTCGCAGCGGGTCGGCTGCCGCGAAGGGGATGGCGCCTTCGGAGATGAAGGCCGCTCCGAGGAGCCATGCCGCGCGGCCGTTCTCCTTCTCGACGGGGGAGAAGAGACGGGGTGCGATCGTCGTGGCGAGTGCCATGGCGAGCGGCGGGACCATGCCGGCGGCCATGACGGTCGCCATGATCATCCACGGTGCCTGGTTGTCGAAGGAACCGGCGCCGAGGCCTGCGACTGCGAACGCGTAGGCGACCTTGTTGACGGGGCCTCCGAGGTCGAAGCACATCATGGTGCCGAGGATGATGCCGAGGAGGACAGCGCTTGCGCCGGTCAGGCCGGTGAGCCAGGTGTTGAGGCCGTTGGTGAGGGCCGCGATGGGCCCGCCGAGGAGGATGACCATGAGGCCAGAGGCGATGATGGAGCCGACGAGCGGGATGATGACGACCGGCATGAGTCCGCGCATCCAGCGGGGCACGTTCCAGGAGCCGATCCAGTATGCGGCGCCACCTGCGATGAGGCCACCGACGATGCCGCCGATGAAGCCGGCGCCCATGATGCCTGCGACGGCACCGGCGACGAAGCCGGGCGCGATGCCTGGCCGGTCTGCGATGGCGTAGGCGATGTAGCCGGCGAGAGCTGGCACGAGGAAGCCCATCGATGCCTGCCCGATGGCGGATGCGACGGCACCCAGGTAGACGAGGAGGCCCGAGCGGGTTGCCTCGTCCGGCGGCAGGTTGAAGAGGGAGTTCTGCAGGATGATGTCGGTGTTGCGGCCGTCGCTGACGATGTCGTAGCCGCCGAGGAGGAAGCCGAGGGCGATGAGGAGTCCGCCACCTGCGACGAACGGGATCATGTAGCTGACACCGGTGAGCAGCCAGCGCTTGATGCGGGCGCCGACGCTCTCGTTGGCGGTGTTCTCGGAGGAGTCGGCGGCGTCGGATGCGGGGACACGCTTGGCGTTCGGGTCCTTGGCAGCTGCGACGGCCTCGTTGAGGAGCTCGTCCGGGTGGTCGATGCCGCGCTTCACGGGTGACTGCACGACCGGCTTGCCGGCGAAGCGGCCGCGGTCGCGCACGTCGACGTCGTTCGCGAAGATGACGGCGTCGGCGCGCTTGATGATGGCGGGGTCGAGGGGGGTGACCTTCGAGGAGCCCTGCGGTTCGACGTAGAACTCGATGCCCATCTCCTTGGCCTTCGCGGTGAGGGCGTCCGCTGACATGAAGGTGTGAGCGATGCCGGTCGCGCAGGAGGTGACGGCGACGATGACGGGGCCGGTGGATGCGCCGCTCGCGGCGGGGGCTGCGGGTGCGGCAGCCGCTGCGGGCTTCTCTTCCTCGGGCTCGAGTGCCTTCTCGACGATCGCGACGATCTCTTCCGGCGTGGTTGCGGCGCGGAGCGAGTCGTTGAACTCGGGCACCATGAGGGAGCGGGCGAGCTTGGAGAGCATCTGGAGGTGCTCGTCGTGGGCGCCGTCCGGGGCGGCGATGAAGAAGACGAGGTCGCTTGGGCCGTCGTGGGCGCCGAAGTCGACCCCCGGGGTGAGGCGCGACATGGCGAGGGTGGCTTCGGTGACGGCGCCTGAGCGGCAGTGGGGGATTGCGATGCCGCCGGGGACGCCGGTGGCTCCCTGTTCTTCGCGGGCGAGGGCGTCTGCGGCGAGCCCTGCGGCGTCGGTCGCGCGGCCCTGCGAGACGACGCGTTCGGCGAGGTTGCGGATGACATCGGTCTTGTCCGCACCCAGGTCGACGTCGAGGGCGACGAGCCCTGGCGTGATGTAGGTGGTCATGATGCGTTCTCCTTGGTGCTGGTGGCGATGCTGTTGCTGTGTTCGCCGGGTACGGCGAGGTGGGTGATGCGGACGAGGTCCGGCTGTGTCTGCTCGGGGGATGGGACTCCGCTGCCTGGCAGGGAAGCGGCGGCGCTTCCGTGGGCGACGGCTTGGGCGAGGGCGCGTTCGGGGGTGGCCCCGGTGACGCTCGCGAGCAGGTAGCCGGCGAGCGACGAGTCGCCCGCTCCGACGGTGCTGCGCACGCGAGTGGGTGGCGGGGTGGCGAAGAGGCTGGTGGTGGCGTCTCGGTAGATGGCGCCTGCGCCGCCGAGGGTGGCGAGGACTGCGTCTGCGCCGTTGTCGAGTGCCCAGCCTGCGGCGTCTGCGGCGAGCTGGGGGTCGCCTTCGAGGGTGTCTCCGTCGGCGATGCCGCTCAGTTCGGCGAGCTCGAATGCGTTGGGCTTGATGAGCTGCACGCGGGTTCCGGATGCGAGGAGCGCCTCGAGCGGAGCGTCGGAGCTGTCGACGGCGACCCGCGGGGCGGCGTCGCCGAGTTCGGCGCGGACGGCTTCGATGAGCACTGCATAGAAGGAGGAGTCGACCCCGAGCGGGAGGGAGCCTGCCAGCACGAGCCAGTCGGCGTCCCGGGACGCGGCGACGACGGCGGCGACGAGGGCTTCGGCTTCGTCTGCGCTGAGGTGCGGGCCCGGCTCGTTGAGCTTGGTCGTGGTGCCGTCGGTCTCGGTGACGGCGAAGTTGGTGCGCACGTTGCCCTCGATGCGCACGGGCAGCATCCGGAGTCCTTCTGCTTCGACGAGGTGCGTGAAGTCGTCTTCGGCGGATGCGGGGAAGACGGCGAGGTTGTCGAGCTTGGAGGCGCGGAGGGCGCGGGACACGTTGATGCCTTTGCCGCCTGCCTGCGATTCGCTGCCGGTGAGTCGCTGGACTTCGCCGCGGGCGAGTTCGTGGGGGAGGGCGAGGGTTCTGTCGATGGCCGGGTTGGCGGTGACGGTGACGATCATGCGAGCACTGCTTCCACGTCGTTCTCGGTGAGCGCGGCGGCGAGTGCCGCACGCGGGGGCTGGTTGGTGACCAGGGCATCGACGCTCGAGAGGGGCGCGATGTGGGTGAGGGCGTCTTGGTCGAACTTGGAGGCGTCGACGGCGACGACGACGCGGCGGGCTCCTCGGCACATGGCCGATTTCACGGCGGCTTCGTCCGGGTCTGGTGTGCTGAGCCCGAATTCGGCGCTGATGCCGTTGGTCCCGACGAAGGCGAGGTCGGGGCGGAGCGCTGCGAGCTGGGCGAGGGCGCTTGGGCCGACGGCGGCGCTCGTGAGTCCGCGGACGCGGCCGCCGATGGCGATGGTTGTGAGCTCGCTGCGTGCCGCGAGGAGCGCCAGAATAGGCAGGGAGTTGCTGATGACCTGCAGCTGCGCCAGTTCGCTGGCTGGGCGTCGCACGAGGGCGGCTGCGATCTCAGCGGTGGTGGTGCCGGCGTCGATGAGGATCGAGCCGGTGAAGCCGCGTGGGATGAGCTGCTCTGCGGCCTCGCCGATGCGCACCTTGGCGTCGTGGTTGAGGGGCTGGCGTTCGGCGACTGCGGTCTCGGCGAGGCTGCCGAGGGAGCTGCTGACGGCGCCACCGTGGACTCGTCTGACGAGACTCTCGAGCTCGAGCTGGTCGAGGTCGCGTCGGATGGTCTCCGGGGTGACGTCGAGGTCGCCCGCGAGTTCTCGCACGGCGACTTTTCCGTGCTGCGCGATGCGTTCGAGGATGAGCGCGTGCCGCTCCGTTGCGTACATGGATGCTCCTGTGCGATCCGGGTGTTGGTTCTGGTGGAGAGCGTACGCGCCAAACGGAGACAAAACAAGAGAAACAAACACAAACACAGAAACGGCCGGGGAGGGCGGTCTTGCTACGCTCCAGCGGTGACCCATCTCGACGCTTCCTCTCTCACGCCAGACGCCGACCAGTTCACTGCAGAGCAGCTCCGCGAGCTGCTCGACATCGCGCTCACGCTTGCGACGGAGGCCGGCGACCTCGTTGCCGCGCGTCGGAAGGAAGGGGTGGCGGTCGCGGATACGAAGTCGTCGTCCGTCGACATCGTCACGGCGTCAGACCGTGAATCGGAGGCGCATATCCGTCGTCGCCTCGTGGAGCTGCGCCCCGGAGACGGCTTCTTCGGCGAGGAGTCTGATGCGACGGCGAGCGAGACGGGGTTGACCTGGGTGGTCGATCCCATCGACGGCACCGTCAACTACCTCTACGGCTACCCCAATTACGCGGTCAGTGTCGCTGTGGTTCTCGGGGACCCGGGGTCGGAGCCGTCCAGCTTCACGACGCTCGCCTCTGCAGTCGTCAACCCTGAGGGGCGAGGGTCCTTCACCGCCGTGCGCGGGCAGGGGTCCTGGTGCAATGGCCGCCGGTTGCGAGTGGATGCTGCCCCGCCCCTCGAGCTCGCACTCGTCGGCACCGGGTTCAGCTACTCGGCCGAGCGTCGAGTGCAGCAAGCGGAGCAGTGGAAGACGCTCGCGGGTCGCGTCCGGGACCTCCGTCGAGTCGGTGCGGCGTCCCTTGATCTCTGCAACATCGCGATCAACCGGCTCGATGCCTACTACGAGTCGGGTCTGAATCCGTGGGATCACGCGGGAGCCGCGCTGGTCGCCCGCGAGGCGGGCGCCGTCGTGGTCGGCGAGGGGCTCGGGCGAGAAGGGCGCGGCTTGATCATCGCCGCGAAGCCGGGGCTCGAGCTCGAGCTCGCCGGTCTGGTGACGGCGCTTCCTGGGGCCGGGCTCTGAGTTTGTAACGGCGGCACGCCCGACGCGCGCTCGTGCGGGGTGAAAAACTGCGATCTCGATTCGACCGAGATGTGGGGGCCCTGCCCAGTGTTTCCAAGCGAACCGGTGGGTGCATCGGACGTCCGAGCGGACTATCGTCCGCGTGGATTCTCCGGAGACCTTGAAGTTTCCGTGACCTCCGCGTTACTATTTACCAGTTCGTTATAAACCGCGGTAAGGATTTGAATCGTTGACTTCCCTTCTCACATCGGGCCAGGAGCAGGCTCAGCCGGCGCCCATGACCCGTCGAGAACTCCGCGAAGCAGAGCGTCTCGCATCGCTCGCAGCTAGCGCACCAGAGGCGACGCCAGAGGCATTCAGCTCGCGTCGTGCTCGTCGCGAAGCAGAGCGAGCAACGACTCCGGCTCCGACAGCTCCGGTCATCACCGCTGCTCTCGCCCCGAAGGTCGTGTCGGTGGTCGAGACGGCTCCCATCGCCAAGGCTTCCGCGGTGGTTTCGGCCCCTGCCCCCGCTCCCGCTTCTCTCATCACCCCGAGCATCGCCGAGGTCGCACAGATCCGCTCTGACGAGACCGAGTCGACCGCACGCATCGAGCGGGCATCCGTCGCAGTTCTCGAGGTTCCGCTGAGCTTCGCTCGCAACGAAGAGGCCCTCCGCCCAGAGGTCGACAGCAAGACCGGTCGTCGCGGCCTCGTCCGCGTCAAGAACTCCGAGAAGTCGCACAAGAAGCGCGGCGCTCTCCTCCGCGGTGCTGCTGGTGTCACGGCTCTCGGCTTCGCAGCGACCATCGCCGTCGTATCGACGATGCCCGCGAACGCCACGTCCACCCAGGAAGACCAGGTCGCAGGCGACAGCGCAGCAGCGCTCGCCGATGCCGTCTCCTCGGTACCGGGCCAGACCCTCACGGTCTCGGGCGGCGAAGGCACGACGGTCGAGCGCGAAGACGCGTACGCCGTCACCACGATGGGATCGGCCACGGCTGCGAACCTCATGAGCCTCGTCGATCGAGGCACGTACAAGAACGACCTCTCCTCGACGGTCCAGTGGCCCTTCCCGGTCGGCGTCGCGATCACCGACGACTTCGGTCCTCGTGTCTCGCCAGGCGGCATCGGAAGCACGAACCACATGGGCATCGACTTCGCTCCCGCGCAGGGCACCCCGATCGGCGCGATTGCCGGCGGAACCGTCACGAGCGTCACCCCGACCGACAACGGCGGCCTCGGCGTCCACGTCATCGTGCAGCACGTCATCAACGGCCAGAGCTACGAGAGCGTCTACGGGCACATGCTCACGGGTTCCATCGCGGTCAAGGTCGGCGATGTCGTCAAGGTCGGCGACGAGCTCGGCAAGGTCGGCAACACGGGCGCATCCACTGGCCCTCACCTGCACCTCGAGGTGCACACGGCTGATGGCAACAAGATCGACCCGATCGCGTTCCTCACGCAGTTCAACGTCACGTCCACCGTCGTCACGATGCCAGGCGAAAGCACAGGCGCGTAACACGCGGCACGCCACGAGGGTGGTGTTCTCACGGGGTTCCGTGAGGTGCTATCCTCATCTGGTGCCATTCCGAGCCACAAGCTCGATTGGCATCTTGCCCCGATAGCTCAGTGGTAGAGCACTTCCATGGTAAGGAAGGGGTCGTCGGTTCAAACCCGACTCGGGGCTCCATTCTGGAGCAGTTGAATGTTGCAGAAACCCTTGGCTGGGTAGCTCAGTTGGTGAGAGCGCACGACTCATAATCGTGAGGTCGAGAGTTCGAATCTCTCTCCAGCTACCGATGAAGACCCGGTTGCCGTTCTGGCAACCGGGTCTTCTGCATTCGCGGGGTGCTCGCGTACTCGAGCTGCTCTGAGTGCCGGGGCGCTCCGAGTGCCGAGGGTGCTCGAGGCTCAGCTCGCTGTCTGTTCCGGGTGGGCGGCCTCCGGCTCGCTCGCTGCCTTCGCGGTCAGCTTCGCGGCGATCGTGTGCGCGTCTTCGCGGATGGCCGACATGATCGTCGCGCTCACGAAGCCCACGATGAGCACTCCGGAGACCATGAGCGAGACGGCGAGCGCCCGTCCGGCGATCGTGACGGGCGTGAAGTCGCCGTAGCCGACGGTCGTGATGGTGGTGAAGCCCCACCAGAGGGCGTCGCCCATGCTCACGATGGTCGCGCCGGGTGTGTTGTGCTCGACCAGGTAGACGCCGAGTGAGGCCGTGTAGACGTACAGGAGTGAGGCGATGGAGACGGCGAGCACGTTGCGGGTGCGCTTCGCCCTCGCGCCACCGTTGCGGAAGAACGGCAGCCGCCACAGGTAGGTGACGATGAGGAACGGCCGCAGGACGACGACGAACACGGAGAGCAGGTCGAACCAGCGTGTCCGCACGAAGGTGAGCTTGGATGGGCTGATCACGAGGCGTGCGACGAACTCGGCGATGAAGAGCATCCAGCTGACCGACACGAGCGTTGTGAGCTTGCTCTGCGCATCCGTCGACAGCTGCACGTCGATGAGCAGCATCGACGACGCGGCGAAGAAGGCGACAGCGATGAAGAACATCGGGAGCGCCGCGAGCCGCTCCCAGCGTTCGAGGGCTCGCCAGCGGGCTGCGGCACGGGTCGAATGGGGGAGGGTCGCGCTCGGGCTCATGCCTCGAGCGAACCACATGTCGACGGCAAGGCGCGAGCACTGCTCGCGTTCCTCGCCCGGCTTCAGGCGCTCGAAGGCTCCTCGAGGATGAGCATGGCCGCGAAGCGGACGAGCGTGGCTTCGTCGCCTGGCTGGGCGTTGGCGCCGGCGATCAGGGAATCGCCGTAGGCAGTGAGGAACGCGGCTGCCGAGTGCTGGAGGGCCGTCCGGTCGCCGGCGCGGGAGGTCGTGAGCATCCGTCGCTGCGTCGTGGCCGCGTTGAGCAGCTTGCGGGGGAGGGTGAAGCAGTACAGTGCCGAACCTGCCGGGATGCGGTGCGCGTGCGGCAAGGAATTCAGGACGAAGGTGGCGTCCAGCGGGCTCAAGACCATCGATCTCGCGCCTTGCATGCTCGAGACGGAGCCTGTGCGTGACACGAGCAGGACGACCTCATCGGCGAGCTCACCGGCGGGCCCTTCGAGTCGCACGTCGCGGTCGAACGGACCGACGACGCGGACTCGGACATGTCCAGCTCGGAAAGCGCGCTGCGAGCGCTCGGCGGTCACGTCGTTCATGGGCTCCTCCGAGAGGGGTGAGGCTGGGCCGGTGCGGCTTGGGGAGTGCGACAACTGCGGGCCCCGGCGATGTGCCGGGGCCCGCAGTCGAGGTCATGCTGAGGCTGTTAGGCCCTGTTCTTGCTGCCGCGGTTCGTGATGAATCCCCAGATGAGGAGCACGATGAGCGATCCGCCGATGGCGAGGAGCCAGCTGCTGAGCGAGAAGAATGCATCGACGTCTGCGCCGAAGAGCGCGGTGCCGATCCATCCACCGAGCAGTGCTCCGATGACGCCGAGGATGAGGGTTGCGATCCATCCGCCGCCCTGCTTGCCGGGCAGGATGAGCTTCGCGATGGCCCCGGCGATGAGTCCGAGAAGGAGGAATGCGAGGAATCCCATGAGAGCTCCAGAGTTCGTTGGTGACTGTAGTCGCCGGTGTCGGACGCCGGTCTCCCCTGTGGCGCTTGTGGCGCTCAGTTGGTGCGACCGCGTTCTTCACCGGACAACCCATTGTGTCCCCCGGATATCCGTATAACGAAATCCTGTGTGGAAA
This sequence comes from Pseudoclavibacter sp., assembly GCA_052099095.1. Lineage (GTDB taxonomy): Bacteria > Actinomycetota > Actinomycetes > Actinomycetales > Microbacteriaceae > Pseudoclavibacter. Next base: position 28,351 of record JBQDTF010000008.1, on the reverse strand, counting down.
TCCTCGGAAAGCCGTGCCCGACTTGTGATATTCGCGCGCATATCCGCCTGGTGCGCGGAAATGAATCAGAGAAAGGCCCCGGATGCAAGATCCGGGGCCTTATCTGTTGTTCGTGCTAGTTGCTACTGTCTTACATCTTCGACGGCGGCATGAGCACCGAGTCGATCAGGTAGACGGTTGCGTTCGCGGTCTGGACTCCACCGCAGATGACCTTGGCGCCGCCGGCACCGACAGTCAGGTCGTCACCGGAGCCCGCAACGGTCAGGGTCTCGCCCTGAACGGTCGTGTGGTCTCCAGCGATCTCGTCAGGCAGGATCTGTCCCTCGACGACGTGGTAGGTCAGGATGCCCGAGAGCAGGTCCGCGTCGGTCTTGAGCGTCTCGATGGTGCCTGCGTCGATCTTGCCGAAGGCCTCATCCACCGGTGCGAACACCGTGAACTCGCCGCCGTTCAGCGTCGAGACGAGGTCAACATCAGGGTTGAGCTGGCCGGAGACAGCTGCCGTGAGCTGCGTGAGCAGCGGGTTGTTGGAAGCCGCAACCGCGACCGGGTCCTGGGACATGCCCTGAACCGAGCCTGCGCCGTCCGGCACCTGTGCCGCGTAGTCGGCGCAGCCGGGGCCAACGAGGTTTGCTGCGGGGTCCATCGTCTCCATGGTGGTTTCCATAGGCGACTCCATCGTGGTCTCCATTGGGGAGGCTTCCGTGGAGGCGTCGGTCTCAGCCATGGGGGCCGAGTTCGAGCAGGCTGCCAGGCCGAAGGTCGAGATGGCCGCCAGCGAGAGGAGGGCGAGTGAGCCCTTCCTGGTGATAGTGCGCATAACTTCACTCCTCATTTCTCGGCCGGGGGGCCGGAGCCGCATCCGTTGCGGTTCACTGAGACATTCGGAGGCCCTCGTGAAGCGGATTGGAAAAGTTCGGAATAAATTCTGGGCTGCCGAAATCGCGTGTGCAGAGTCCTCTTCGTATAGGGGGCTCTCCGGGGTCGAATTCGGACCGTTCCACGCAATTGACGGCGGCGAGACCAAACCGAAAGGCACACCGCTCCGAATGCAGTGCACAGGCATGAACGACCGCCTGACAGCCACGCTGCAGGGAGCGCAACATGATCTCGCTAGGACTCATCGGCTTCCTCGGAGGCCTCATCACGGGCATATCGCCGTGCATCCTCCCGGTGCTGCCCGTCATCTTCTTCTCGGGCGGCGTGCAGGGTGCACGCAGCGACGAGGAGATGCAGGCCGAGGCCCAGGATCCCGGGGCCGATGGGCCCGACGAGGGCGCGCTCAAGACGAGAGTCAAGAGCGAGCAGGCGACGAAGCGGCGCGCATCTGCACGTCCCTACCTCGTCATCCTGGGCCTCGTTACAAGCTTCAGCGTCTTCACGCTGCTGGGTTCGCTGCTCCTCAGCCTCCTTGGGCTTCCCCAAGACGTGCTGCGCTGGGCCGGCATCATCGTCCTGGTGCTCATCGGCATCGGCCTCATCGTGCCGAAGTTCGAGCACCTGCTCGAGAAGCCCTTCTCGTGGATCCCGCAGAAGCAGGTCAACACCGACCGCGGCGGCTTCCTCCTCGGCATCGCGCTCGGTGCCGTCTACGTCCCGTGCGCCGGCCCAGTGCTCGCCGCCATCACGGTTGCGGGTTCGACCGGCCAGATCGGCATCGAAACCGTCATCCTCACGGTGACCTTCGGTATCGGCGCCGCTATCCCGCTCCTCATCTTCGCCCTCGCTGGGCGTCGAGTCGGCGAGCGCGTGAAGGCCTTCCGCAAGCACCAGCGCGGCATCCGCATCACGGCGGGCGTCGTCATGATCGCCCTCGCGATCGGCCTCGTCTTCAACCTCCCGCAGCTGCTCCAGCGCCTCGTGCCCGACTACACGGCCGGGCTGCAGGAGCAGTTCAACTCAAACGAGCAGGTCGAGGAGGCTCTCGCATTCGGAGGCCTCGTCAACGACCAGAACGAGCAGCTCACGAACTGCACGCCAGGTGATCCAGAACTCGGCGACTGCGGACCGGCCCCCGACCTCGTCGACATCCAGGAGTGGATGAACACGCCCGACGGCGAAGAAGTGCAGCTCGCGGCGCAGGCCGCTGAGGGCAAGGTCGTGCTCATCGACTTCTGGGCGTACTCCTGCATCAACTGCATCCGCTCCATCCCTCACGTCACCGCCTGGGACCAGGCGTACAAGGACTCCGGCCTGCAGGTCATCGGCGTGCACTCGCCCGAGTACGCGTTCGAGAAGGAAGCATCGAACGTCGCGAACGCGATCGACGAGTTCGGAATCGAATACCCGGTCGCGCTCGACAACAACCTCGGCACCTGGACCAACTACCGCAACCGCTACTGGCCCGCCCACTACCTCATCGACGCGAGCGGCACCGTGCGTGCCATCCACTTCGGTGAAGGCGGATACGCGGAGACGGAAGCGCAGATCCGCGACCTCCTCAAGGAAGCCAACCCGGACGTGCAGCTCCCCGGCGAGACCGACACCTCCGACACGACCCCTGAGCTCGGCAGCACGACCCCGGAGACGTACCTCATGCCGACCAAGGTCGTGAACTACGCAGGTGAAGGCGAGTACGGCCAGGGCGACCGCAGCTTCACGTTCCCAGCAGAACAGCAGAAGGACACGTTCGCTCTCGAAGGCGACTTCAACCTCGACTCGCAGGGCATCCGAAGCGACTCGGACGGCAAGATCAAGCTCTCGTACACGGCCTCGACCATCCGAATGGTGCTCGGCGGATCAGGAACGGTCACCGTCGATGACGGCACCGGTCCCCGCGAGATCCAGGTCGAAGGCAACCCGGGCTCCTACCTCCTCTTCGAGGGAGACCAGAGCAAGCAGGGCGAGCTGACGGTGACGCTGGGAGGTGGCGTGGATGCTTACTCATTCACCTTCGGTTGAGGCGCGGCAGAACGTCCCAGCCCCCTCCTTCCCCGGAACCACGCCCTTCCCTGCACGCCCACAGCTCTTCGTCGAAACCGAGGATGAAGTCAACCGAATTCGCGAAACCTTCGCGAGATGGCAAGCTGAGATGGTGAGCGAAGCCATTGGAGAGATCGAGGACCTTCTCGTGCGCACCGCTACAGGAAGCAAGGAAGCCTTTTCCACCCTCTACGACCTCATGGCACCCCGTGTGCTCGGGCTCATCCGGCGAGTACTCGTCGATCAGGCGCAGTCCGAAGAAGTCGCCCAAGAGGTGCTCCTGGAGATCTGGCAGACCGCTGCGACGTACTCGCCCAGCAAGGGCAAGGCGACCACGTGGATGCTGACCGTCGCGCATCGCAGAGCTATTGACCGGGTGCGTGCATCCCAGGCGTCGAAGGATCGCGACCTGAAGATCGGGGTGCGCGACTTCGAGGGCGAACGCGACGATGTCGCCGAGTCCGCGGAGATCAGCATCGAGCACAAGCGGGCGCAGCAGGCGCTCACACGTCTCAGCGATCAACAGCGTGAAGCGGTCACCCTCGCCTACTACGGGGGTCTCACGCAGAGTGAGATCGCGGAGCGGCTCGAGGTGCCGCTTGGCACGGTGAAGACAAGAATCAGAGACGGAATGAATCGACTGCGACGTGAGTTGGGAGTGGAGTCATGAGTAACGAACAGGATCGCGAACGCGAAGAGCTCGAGCAGCTGCTGGCTGCCGAGGCCCTCTCCGCCAACGACTTCGACGATGCCGCTGACCGGGCGCTCATGAACAAACTCCTGGCCGATGGCGAACTCGCCGAGGAATTCGAGACCTATCAGGAGGCGGCCGCGCAGCTCGCGCTGGCGGCTCAGCCCATCCAGCCTCCCCCTTCCATGAAGGACTCGCTGTTCGCGAAGCTCGACAGCTTCCCGCAGCAGAACCCGGTGGGCGACGAGGGCGAGACTCCTGCCGGTGTCGGCGTGCCCGCAGCGGCGAGCGCACCGCACAGTGGCGCTTCGACGACAGATGCGGCCGAAAACGAGACGCGGCGCACGCTTTCCGCAGTCCCTGAGCTCGAGGGACACGACGACGATATCGACGAGGACCGGCGCCTCGTCTCGGTCGGCGGCGGAGCATCCAGTGCCGGTAACGGTGAGGATGACTTCGGGCCCGTCGAGACTCGCGCCCGTGGCCGTTGGTTCCGGAACAGCGCGCAGGCGATGTTCGCGGCTACGGCTGCGATCGTCGTCGCCGTCGGCCTGTTCATCGGCGGAGGCTTCGCCTTCGGCGGGTTCGGGCAGGATGCGCCAGTCGCCGACGGCGACGTCGCGATGATCCTCGCTGCCCCTGACGTGGACAGCGCCCGCACCGAGGTGGCGGGTGGCGGAACCGTCACCGTGTACTGGTCGGAGGAACTCGGCCGGTCGGCCGTCGTCGCCCACGGCATGGAGCAGCTGCCCGCAGAGAACGACTACGAGCTCTGGTACATCGACGGTGAGGGTCCGGCACCGGCCGGAATCCTGACCATGGCAGAAGGCTCCCCGGCGGTGCGCGTGCTCGACGGCACGTTCGCACCCGGCATGGCCGTCGGCGTGACCGTCGAGGAGAAGGGCGGCTCCGAGACGGGCCTGCCGACGACCGATCCGATCGCCGTCGTGCAGAGCTAGCGAAGCCACCAGCGAATCAGCACGAAGCCCCCGAGCGGCACGACCGCTCGGGGGCTTCGTCGTCCCCCTTCGAACGGCCCGCTCGCACGGCCTTGTCAACCCATCACCTTGCAATCAGTCTGGCGTCATAGCCTCGCGGGCATGGCATCCCCAGGCACGCCCCCATCCGCCCAGCCCGGCAACGACTTCACGACGGGCGATGCGCCCGCCAACAACACCACCCCCGCGACTCCGGCGCCGACGGGCAACGAGCCTGCCCTCAAGGCCGTGCCGCGGTCGGACGGGTCGGCACCACGGGTGCTCGTCTTCGGCTCGACCGGCTACCTCGGTGGGCGCCTCGTGCCGCGCCTCCTCACCGCCGGGTACCGCGTGCGCGTGCTGGCCCGCAACGCCGGCCGCGTCGCCGCCTACGACTGGGGCGACCGAGTCGACGTCGTCGTCGGTGACGCCGACGATGAGAAGGCGGTCGGCGAGGCCATGCAGGACGTGGACGTCGTCTACTACCTCGTGCACGCCATGGGGTCGGGCTCCGACTTCGAGCGCACCGACCTGAAGCTCGCCGAGAACGTCGCGGAGCAGGCCGCGAAGGCGAACGTCTCCCGCATCGTCTACCTCGGCGGCCTGCACCCCGACGACGCGAAGCTCTCGAAGCACCTGCGCTCCCGCAAGGAGGTCGGCGAGGTCTTCCTGAAGTCGCCAGTGCCGACGATCGTGCTGCAGGCGGGCATCGTCATCGGCTCGGGCTCTGCGTCCTTCGAGATGGTGCGGCACCTCACGGAGGTGCTCCCGTACATGCCGGCCCCGCAATGGGTGCGCAACCGCATCCAGCCGATCGCCGTTCGCGACGTGCTCCACTACCTCCTCGGGGCGGCCCGCATCGAGGGCGACGAGAACAGGCCCCTCGACATCGGTGGTCCCGACGTGCTCAGGTACGGGCAGATGATGAACGGATACGCCGTGAAGGCAGGGCTGCGTCAGCGTGCCATCGCCTCGCTGCCCGTCTTCACGCCTGGCCTCGCATCCCGCTGGGTGAACCTCGTGACCCCGATCCCCAAGTCGATCGCGCGCCCGCTCGTCGAGTCGCTGCAGAACGAGTGCGTCGTCAAGAACCGAGACGTCGACGCGCTCATCGCGCCGCCAGAGGGCGGCCTCACCACCTACCTGCGGGCCGTCGAGCTCGCGCTCGGCCGTGAGCAGCAGCGCGCGACCGAGACGAGCTGGCGCGACGCGAACGTCCACAACTCGCCGAGCGACCCGCTGCCCGCCGACCCGGACTGGGCGGGGCAGACGGTCTTCACCGACGAGCAGTCGAAGGAGAGCACGGTGCCGCCAGAGCAGCTGTTCCGCGTCATCGAGGGAATCGGCGGCGACAACGGCTGGTACTCGTCGAAGCTCCTCTGGGGCGCGCGAGGCGTCATGGACAAGCTCGTCGGCGGAGTCGGCCTGCGCCGCGGACGCACCCACCCCGACCGTCTCGCTGAGGGTGACGCGCTCGACTTCTGGCGCGTCGAGACGATCGAACGCGGCGGCGAGCACGGCTCGCTGCTGCGCCTGCGCGCCGAGATGCGCGTGCCCGGGCTCGCGTGGCTCGAGATGCGGGCTGTGCCCGTCGGCGACGGTGAGGGCGAGTCGGATGCGCGTGGCGACGAGGAGAAGGACGGAGAACGCATCCGCTCCCGCTACGAGCAGCGCGCCGTGTACTTCCCGCAGGGGCTGCTCGGCCGCCTCTACTGGGCCGCGGTGTTCCCCTTCCACGGCTTCATCTTCGCGACGATGGCCTCCCGCATCGTCGCGACGGCGGCCGCCAACGCGAAGGACTGACTCCGCCCCGCGCGAGCGCTCACCCCCCCGCCGCCGCGACAAGCACACGGGAAATGCAGGTTCGTTCCGAAACGAACCTGCATTTCCTGTGTGTGGAGCCGGGTTTCGCCCGGGCGACTGCCGCGATGCGGGTTCTCGCTCAGCGAGAGGGGTCCTTTCGGCTCGTGCCGCCCGCTTCGTAGCCTCGCAGCGAGCGCCGCGCATCGGAGCGCAGGCGCCGCTCGAGTCAAGGAGGATTCATGAGCACCGAACAGCGCGTCGCCATCGTCACGGGAGCAGCACGGGGCATCGGCAAGGGAATCGCGGAGCGTCTCGGCCGGGATGGCCTGCACGTCATCGTCGCCGACCTCGAAGGAGCCCAGGCCGGGGTCGAGGAAACCGTCACCGCCATCGAGCATGCGGGAGGCCGCGCGACGGGAGCGGTCGTCGACGTCACCGACGAGGCATCCGTCGATGCGCTCGTCGAGTTCACGGCCCAGAAGGCCGGGAAGCTCGATGTCTTCATCGCGAACGCGGGCATCGCGCAGGTCGAGTCGCTGCTCGACTACTCGAGCGCCGACTTCCAGCGGGTGCTCGACGTCAACGTCACCGGCGTCTTCTACCAGTACCGCTCGGCGGCAAGGCAGTTCATCAAGCAGGGTGGCGGCGGCAAGATCATCGGGGCGGCATCGATCGTCGCGTTCCGCCCCTTCGCACTGCTCGGCCCGTACTCGGCGTCGAAGTGGGCCGTGCGCGGACTCACGCAGGCGGCCGCAATGGAGTGGGCCGAGCACAAGATCACCGTCAACGCGTACGGCCCGGGCATCGTGGGCACCGCCATGTGGGACCTCATCGACGAGAAGCTCGGCGCCAAGCAGGGGCTCGCGAAGGGTGAAGCGCTCGCGGAGAACGCGAAGTCCATCCTCCTCGGCCGGGTGTCCGTGCCGAACGACGTCGCGCAGCTCGTCTCCTACCTCTCCTCAGAGGACTCCGACTACGTCACCGGCCAGACGATCCTCGTCGACGGCGGCATCCAGTTCAGCTAGCTGCCCCCCACCCCACCCCCACCCCCGCGCAGACCTGGGGCTTGTGCATCCTTGTGGCTCCACTTGGATGCGCAAGCCCCAGGTCTGCGCCGGGCCTCAGCCCTCGACCAGCAGATGCAGCCGACGGGACCGCAAGGCGTGAGCGTGGGCGACGAACTCGCTGGGGTCCGGCCAGAGGTCTGAAACAGTCAGCCGCTCGGAGTGCCACCCCAGGTTGGTGACCTGGCGCACTCGCTTGATGTCGCGTCGCCACTGCTTCGGGTTCACCAGATGCCCGAACCCCTCGAACTCGTAGCCGATCTTCGCATCGAGATCGGCGCAGTCGAAGCGAGCCAGTTGCTCGCCTCGGACAAGCAGGGGATGCTGCACTGTGAGCTCCGGATACCCGGATTCGTGGAGCACGAATCGCATGAGCGTCTCATACGGCGACTCCACGTTCTCGCGAATCTGCGGCGTCATCTGCCGGAGCAGTGCTGCCCCGAATGCGGGTGACCAGTCTGCCGCGTAGCGTTCCAGGGCGTCGGGCGTCGTGAGGCTCCCATGCCAGCGACGATTCGGGTAGTTCTGAGCTCCAGTCACGAGCGCATCTCCGAGGCTGAGCAGGTCGGACGGAGCAGTGGAGGCGTTCGAACGCAGCAGATCGCGACCCATCAGCCCGTAGAGGAGCAGGGGGTGCGGCAGGGAGACCCCTGCGAACTTCCAAGTGCGCCAGAGCCTTACGGGGACGATTCTGGTGGTGACGCCCGGGCGCCTCGGGACATTCGTTCCCTCTGGGACGATGAGATGGACGCGCGAGTCTCGGAGGAGGCGCAGAGGCAGCGGCAGGCCGAGTATTCGCGCCGCAGAGACTGCGCCGAAGGCGTGCGCTTCCTTGAGGAGCGGCGAGTAGTGCAGATCGTGTGCGCGGGCAACACGCCGAGCAACAGCGGCTGCCGACTCATGCAGCGCTGCTTGCTCCGTCGCCACGGCGTCGACTCGGATCCCGCGAAAGGGTCTTTCCAAGCCCGGATTCTGGAGCCGGCCCCGGCCCACACCGAGCGCGCGAGCATCCGCCACGGTGAAGCTCTTCCCCCGGAGCTCGGGCGGCAGCGGCTGCCGAAAGCGCGGAAACCTATCTGGTGCGATCACACGGTGACGGTAGGGGGTTGATGCCGCTGGAATGCGCGCGGGCAAGCCGCTTGGGGAGAGCTGCGAGAGCGGCGTACCTGTGACACCAAAGTCGGGCGAGACGACGCAGACGCCAGACCTGGGGCTTGCACATCTGTTTGGTTCAAACGAGATGCGCAAGCCCCAGGTCTGCAGGCGGGGAGGGAGGGAGAGGACGCGGGGAGGGAGGGAGCGGGGGGCGGAGGGGTGAGGGCGGCTACGCGGAGAGGGGCGCCTTCTCGCGGAGGAGGGCGATGAACTTGCCGAACCAGGGGCCGTTGTCGTTCCAGGCGCGGGCGCTCACGAGGTTGCCGTCGACGAGCGCTTCCGAGTTCTCGTAGGTGCCGCCCCCTGCTTCGATGTCGGCGGCGATCTCAGGGAAGCCCGACGTGGTGCGGCCCTCGAGCACGCCGGCTTTCGCGAGGATGATCGGCCCATGGCAGGTGACGGCGACGGGGGAGTCCTCACCGAAGAAGTGCTTCACGATGCGCTTCACATCCTCGTTGTTGCGGAGGTACTCGGGGGCGCGTCCGCCTGGCACGACAAGGGCGACGTAGTCCGACGGGTTCACGTCGGCGAGGGCGATATCGGCATTCCAGCCGTGCCCCAGCTTCTCCGTGAACGTGTCGTAGCCCTCGAAGTCGTGCACGACGAACTGGAGGCGCTTCTTGGTCGGGGCGGCGATGACGGGCTCGTAGCCCTCTTCGCGGAGACGCTCGTACGGGTAGAACACCTCGAGGGTCTCGGAAAAGTCACCGGCGAGGATAAGGACCTTGGACATCGTTGTCTCCGTTCTCAGTTGCTGCAGTCGCGAAGGGTGCTGCATGCGGGATACGCGGGGCGGTTTCCTTCCGCCCCGACTCGTCACAGACTCCCGCCGCATCCACCTCCCAGGCAACGCCGTTTCTTGCATGCCGAGAATCCGAGTGGTGGGGGAAGAGACGCACGGGGCACCGTATGAGCACCGCATCCCGCTTCGCGTCACTGCTGACACGAGACGGAAGCCGGCCCCACCGCACCGGGCATCTCGAGCCCGGTCTCGATGGGCCTACCAGGGACCACTGAATACCGAAACCTCAACGAAGAGGAGAGCGATACCCATGGCTTATCCGGCCAAGTACCCCCAACTCAACGAGACGGAGCTCACCGAGCACGCGCGAGACCTCCTTGTGCGTGTGATCAGGGTGGCGTTCCCGCATCGGTCCTTCCCAGATTCGCCGTACGAGCGGACCGCGCAGATCATCCTCGAGGAGTCGAAGTCGTCGACGTGGCTGAGGGTGACGCTCACGCAGGGGCTCCTCACGCTCGATTCGCTGTCGGCGGGCGACTTCACGGGCCTCGACGAGGACCAGGCGACGGCGGTGCTGCGCAGCATCGAGCACACCGACTTCTTCGGCTTCATCCGCCGCACGACGGTGCTGAACCTCTACGACGACCCGGAGGTGTGGAAGGCGGTCGGCTACGAGGGTTCCTCGTTCGAGCTGGGCGGCTACGTGAACCGTGGCTTCAACGACCTCGACTGGGTGCCGGAGCCGCTCATCGAGGAGCCGGCGGATGTGCTCTTCTCGCCGCTGCCCGGCCTGCAGCGCCCGCAGACGGGTGCGGTGCGCATCCCGACTGCATCCACGGCAGCGCCGGCACCGGGAGCAGCCATCCCGTCCGACGACCAAGCCCCCATCTCCACCAACCAGCCAGGCGACCTCGCCGCGAGCCACCAAGGAGTCGAGCGATGACCGAGAACACGGCCGCCCGCCCAACGCAGTTCGGCAAGCCCATCTCGCAGGACGACGAAGTCGTCGTCGTCGTCGGGTCCGGTGCAGGAGGCGGCACGATCGCGCACGAGCTCACCGCGAAGGGCATCCCCGTCGTCGTCCTGGAGGCGGGCCCCTACCTGAAGAACGAGGACTACGAGAACAACGAGTGGCAGGCGTTCAACCAGATGGCCTGGCTGGATGCGCGCACGACGAGCGGCTCGTGGCGCATCGCGAAGGACTTCCCGAACCTGCCGGCGTGGATCGTGAAGGCGGTCGGCGGCACGACGACGCACTGGTCTGGTGCGACGCCTCGCTTCTACGAGCACGAGTTCAAGGCGCGCAGCACCTACGGCCGGGTCGACGGCGCGAACCTCCTCGACTGGCCGATCACCCTCGACGAGCTCGCGCCCTGGTACGTGAAGGCTGAGGACGCGATCGGCTCGACCCACACGGGCGGGCGGGCGCCGCTGCCGGCGAACAACAACTACAAGGTGCTCGCCGAGGGGGCGAAGCGGGCCGGATACACGCACTACTCGACGGGCCCGTACGGGACGAACGCGGAGCCGTACGACGGACGCCCCGCATCCATTCAGGACGGCTTCAACTTCCAGGGAGACAAGAACACCTCGAAGTGGAGCACGATGGTGCGCGAGATCCCGCGCGCCCTCGAGACCGGACTGCTCGACCTGCGCACCGAGAGCCACGCGGTGCAGGTCACACACGACGTGGACGGGCGAGCGGATGGGGTGCTGTACCTCGATCGGGACGGCAACCTGCACCGCCAGCGGGCGCGTGTCGTGGTTGTGGCGGGCAACTCGATCGAGACGCCCCGGCTCCTGCTCCTGAGCGCGAGCTCGCTGTTCCCCGACGGCCTCGCGAACTCTTCCGGCCAGGTCGGCCGCAACTACATGCGCCACACGACCGGTTCGCTCTACGCACGCTTCGACAAGCCCGTGCGCATGTATCGCGGTGAGACGATGGCCGGGGTGATCCGCGACGAGTCTGGCCACAACCCGAGCCGCGGCTTCGTCGGCGGCTACTTCATGGAGACGCTGTCGCTGGGGCCCGCGTTCCTCGCGAGCTTCGCCGACCCAGGCGCGTGGGGCAAGTCGTTCACCGCTGTGCTCGACGCCTACGAGAACACGGCTGGCATGTGGATCGTCGGCGAGGACCTGCCGCAGGAGTCGAACCGCATCACCCTGAACCGCTCGGTGACGGATGCGAACGGGCTGCCGGTCCCGAACGTGCACTACGACGACCACCCCAACGACGCGGCCATGCGCGAGCACGGCTACGACAGGGGCACGCTGCTGTACGAGGCGGTCGGCGCGGAGCACGTGCACCGCACCCCGCCGTACCCATCGACGCACAACCTCGGAACGGCGCGGATGAGCGAGCGGCCCGAGGACGGGGTCGTCGACAGGTGGGGCGCATCCCACGACGTGCCGAACCTGTTCGTGGGTGACGGATCAGTGTTCACGACGAGCGCGGCCGCCAATCCCACGCTCACGATCGTGGCGCTGGCCATGCGCCAGGCCGACTACCTGGCGTCGCAGCTGCGCGCCGGTGAGCTGTAAGGGGGCGTCATGAGCCACGCGACACTCACCGCGGGTTCAGTCTTGGCTGCGCATACTGCTGCGGTGAGTGTCGACGTGGATGCCCCCGCACAGCAGGAAGTGCCGATGCTGGCCGACGTGTCGGCCGCGCCTTCCTCGAGCACGCTCAAGGCGCTGTCGTTGCTCGAGCTGGTCGCCCAGAACGGCGGGGCGAGCGCGACGGAGATCAAGGAGACGCTCGGCTTCTCCCTGCCGACCGTGTACCGACTGGCCCAGCTGCTCGTGGATGCGGACTACCTCGTGCACCTGCGCGAGGAGCGCCGCTTCGAACTGGGCTACAAGGTGCACGAGCTCGGCCGGGCGCTGCACCAGCAGCTCGGGGTCTCGCCGCCCATGCGTGCGGTCGTGCAGGCCCTGCACGAGGCGGGTGACGTGGCCGCCTACTTCGCGGTCTACCGGGGCACGGACGTCGTCGTGGCGCACGTCGCCGACTCGGCGCGCGCACAGCGCATCCGCCCCCTCGAGTTCGGCTTCCATGAGGCGACGCACGCGACGGCGTTCGGCAAGATCATCCTGGCGGGCATGAGCGTCGAGGAGCGGGACTCGTTCCTCGACGCGAACGGCATGCCGGCGTTCACGGATGCCACGATCACGTCGCGCGAGGAGCTCGAGCGACACCTCGAACGCGTCCGGCTGCGGGGTGTGGCCTGGGAGCGTGAGGAGTTCGTGCCCGGCCACACGTGCGCCGCTGTCGGGGTGCGCAGCGCCTCAGGCGAGGTCATCGGCGCGGTCGCCTTCTCGCTCGAGTCGCCGCGCCTCGGGCACCGGTCAGACGAGCTCGAGCGTCTCCTGCGAGGCGCGGGTGCGCGGGCGAGCCACCTCGTGCGCCGCGGCCGCTGAGGGGCGCGCGGCCCGGATCTCATCGCGCTCGCTCGGTGCAGGCACACGGGAAGCGCGGCTTCGGGCGGGCAAGGGCATGCGTCTGCCGTGTGGATGTCGACTGGCGCTCGGTCGCGGGAACTGGCGGGTGCGGTCAGTCGGCGGACGCGCCGAGGAACTCGACCTCGGTGCTCGCGGTGAGCGGTTCGTCGGTGAGTCCGGAGACGGCGACGGTGATCGTGTAGGTGCCTGGCGTGCCCAGCTCGAAGGAGATGTCACCGCAGACGGTATCGAAGTTGCTCGGCAGCGCCTTCGCGGTGCGCGTGATCGTGTCGACGCCCTCCGCGCTCGCGGTGTACTCGCAGGTCCCAGAACGCGTCACTCCCAGAACGCGCGCCTCCGCCGTGATCCACGAGTGGCGGTCATCAGCGGTGGCGGCGAACTCGAGCTCGACGTCGTCGCCCTCTTCAGCCGACGTCGGCAACGTGAGGGTCTCGCCGGGTGCCTGGGAGGGGGTCGCAGCAGGCGGGCCGCTCTCGGAGACGGGCGAGCAACCACTCATCGCGAGGGCGGCAGCGAGCACGACCCCGATGCCCGCTGGTTTCCAGCGGGCAGGGGAGTGACGGTGGTGCGACGACATGCTTCAGGCTCGGTCCTGGAGCTCCTTCACTGCGCGGGCGAAGTCGCGGGTCTGCAGCACTTCGAAGGCGGCACCGGCGTCGGAGCCGGCGGAGACGACGCACAGGTCGTCGATCTTGTTGATGAAACCGAGAACGCGCCCGTCTTTGACGACCCGGTAGGTGTTCTCTGAGAGGCGGTCGACGCGGCCTTCTGCGGGCATCGTCGCGGTGAGGGGTGGAACGGGGAATGGCATGAGGCTCCTGCCGTCGTTGGCGACCGTCTCGAACGGATAGTCGCATCCTCGCGCACGGACATGTGCGGAAGGGAGGTTCCCAAGAAATCTGTGGAGGCTTCTCACTGCATCTCTGGAAACTGGATACCTCCAAGAAATACGCCATGTGCATCCGCAGCATCCAGGCCTTGCCTCGAGGGGCTGCCGGATGCTACTCAGAGGGGATGGTTCGACTGCGAAGGTGGACGTCGGCTGATGCCGCATGGACGCGACATCCGGCCGGAAGCGGCTTCAGCTACCGGGATGAGCGGGGCGAGCGCATCGTCGATGCCGAGGTGCGCGCCCGCCTCGCGTCGCTCGCGATCCCACCCGCTTGGCGTGAGGTGCGCATCGCGCCGCAGGAGAACGCGCACGTGCTCGCGGTCGGGGTGGATGCGCTCGGCCGCACCCAGTACATCTACCACCCTGACTGGACCGCGAAGCGGCAGATAGTGACCTTCGACCGGGCTCTCGAGCTCTCACGGGTCCTCCCGTCGGCGCGGCGAGCGGCGACGAGCGCGCTCCGCACGGCGAACGAGGGGCGGGACGCGTCGCTCGCGGCGAGCTTCAAGCTCCTCGACACTGCGTTCCTTCGGGTGGGGAGCGAGCGGTCGGCGAAGCAGTTCGGGCACAGGGGGCTCACGACGCTCCTGAATCGGCATATCTCGATGCAGGATGAGCTCGTGATGCTCGAGTTCAAGGGCAAGAGCGGGGTGCCGTGGAGCGCGCTCATCGAGGATCTCGAGCTCGTCTCGTTCCTCGGGGAGCGCAAGGGGAGCGGGTCGCCCGGGAGGCGCATCCTGTCGTGGAAGGACGGGCGGTCGTGGCGTCGGCTCTCGGCCAGGGAGGTGAATGACGACATCAGGGCGCGCACGAAGGGCGAGTTCACGGCGAAGGACTTCCGCACGCTGCACGGCACGGTCTTCGCGGCGGGGCGCCTGGCCCAGCTGGGCGTCGGTGGCACGGTGCGGGAGCGGAAGTCGCTGGTCGCCCAGGCGGTGCGGGATACCGCGGAGCTCCTCGGGAACACGCCGGCCGTCGCCAGGTCGAGCTACATCGATCCGCGGGTCATCGAGGCGTACGACGACGGGCGCGTCGTCGAGGCTGGCAGAGGGTCGGGGGAGGCTGCGCTGCGAAAGCTGCTCCTCGGCTCGTCCAGCTGACGACCAGGCCGTGCACATGGGGCGTCCAAGGTTCGAGCGGGTTGGTGCGAGAGCGTAGACGCCTGTTCGATTTCCGACCGGCAGCCGGTCCTGACCGAGCAGCACATTCTTCCCCAGACGAAAGGACGATCAGCAATGACGACTCTCGACACCAAGCGCGTGGCCTTCCTCCTCACGAACGACTTCGAGGACAGCGAGCTCACGAGTCCGTGGGGCGCCGTGACCGAGGCTGGCGCGACAGCGGCACTCGTCTCGCCCGAGTCCGGCAGTGTCACGGGCAAGAACGGACACGAGCAGGCGGTTGACCTCGCGTCGAAGGACGCGAGGGCGGCGGAGTTCGACGCGTTGGTCCTGCCGGGCGGCGTCGGCAACTCCGACCTCCTTCGGCTCGACGAGGCCTCCGTTTCGTTCGTGCGTGACTTCTTCGAGGCGCACAAGCCAGTCGCCGTCATCTGTCACGGCGCGTGGATCCTCACCGACGCGAAGGTGCTCGACGGGCGCACGCTGACGAGTTTCCCGAGCCTCAAGACCGATCTCGTCAACGCTGGAGCGACCTGGGTCGACGAGGAAGTGCACGTCGACCAGGGGCTCGTCTCGAGCCGAACACCCGACGACCTGCCAGCATTCAACGCGAAGCTCGTCGAAGAGGTCGCCGAGGGCAAGCACCGCGGCCAGACGGCCTAGGGCCCGGTCGGGCGCCCTGGCTTGCGAGGGGCGGGGGGGTGCGCGCCACCACCCGCCCCACACGGCGACACCCCAGGGCGGCGATGGGGGGGGGCGCAGGGGCGCACAAGAGGCCGGTATCAA
>JBQDTF010000008.1:0-12726 GCA_052099095.1 Pseudoclavibacter sp. | reverse complement strand
GCACCGGGGGGTTCTGGTGCGGCCCTATGGCGGCGCGCCCCGAGACAGCGAGCTCGCCGCCCGCGACCGGGTGGAGGTGGGCGTGGCGCCCGTGGCCCTGAGGGGGTGGGGGGGGGGGGGGGGCGCCCCCCACCCCCCCGCCCCTCTCGTCGACACCCGAGTGCTGCGATGGGACGGGTCGACGAGGCGAACATGAGGCCGTTCTCATGTGCGGAGCACTGTGCGTCTCATGAACGCTCACGAAGCTGGGGCTACCGAGACGAACCCGCGGCTCGGCAGCCAACAGGAGGCAGCAGTCATGAAGAAGAAGAAGAACACCTGGATCATCGTCGGATCAGCGAGTGCGCTTGGGCTCGGCATCCTCGCCGTCGGCGGGGCCGGCGTCGCGAACGCCCTCGAGGTGCGCGACGTGCCCGGCGAGCAGCTGAACCTCTCGACGCCGTCTGCAACGAGCAGCCCGGCGTCGTCGTCGACGCCGACCAGCTCCGACTCGCCATCGGCATCGCCTTCCACCGGCAACAGCGCTTCGCCCACCGCGACACCCGTGTTCAGCTCGCCGAGCCCCGTCTCGGCCCAGACCCCGCTGAGCGCACCGACCGCGCAGAGCCCCGTCTCCGCGCAGAGCCCCGTCTCCGTGCAGAGCCCCGTCAGCGCGCAGACGCCGCCGTCGGTGCCGAGCGCATAGCTCCGGTTCTTTCCACAGCCTGGCAGCTTCCCGGGGCGGCCTCGATCAGCCCCGGTAGGTTCGAGATCACGCACGACGACAGCACGCCACACGACAGCGCCGGAGGAAAAGCACATGTTCGCAGCAGCCAGGCAGGTGATCGAGGCTGTCGCCACGGGCACCGGCCGCGAGGTGGCCTCGGTCACCCTCGCCTGCGCTGAGCCGAGCGGCGACGGGGTGCTCGCCGGCTACGACGTCGAGCTCGCCTCGCTGCAGGGGCCGGACGAGCGCATCCGCCTCTTCATCGACACGGCGACCAACCCGACGGCGGCGGCCCCCTCTGGCGAGGCGCAGCAGTGGACCACCGTGCAGAACCCCGCCACGCGCGAGCAGGTGCGCGTGTGGCGCTACCCGCATGATCCCGCCCTGCCCGCACTCCCGGCGACGGCGTTCCCCGACTCGGCGCGTGAAACGGCGGCACGATTCGGCGCCGTCGGCGAGGGGCGGCTCGAGATGCTCGCGTATCGCCCTGGGCGCCGAGCCGTCCTGCGGCTTGCCGGTCCGGAAGGGACCCTGTTCTTCAAGGTCGTGCGCCCCGGGCACGCGGAGCCGCTCCACCGTATCCACGAGGAGCTGGTCGGGGCCGGTGTTGCGGTTCCGAGGAGCAGGGGCTGGAGCGAGGCGGGGCTCGTCGCCCTCGAGCGCATGCCAGGCCTCCCCGCCGACTCCCACGTGCCAGGCACTCCGGATGCTCGGCTCGGGTTCCTGCGTGAGCTGCAGTCCCTCGTCGCATCCATCGGCTCTGCCAGAGTCTCGCGAGGCGCCAGGGCGAGCCTGACGACCGGACTCGACTGGTATCTGCTCCGCCTCCACGATCTCCTCCCGGCGCGTGGTCCCGACATCGACGGCGTTGCTGCGAGCATCCGCGGGGCGCTCGCGGCAGCCCGACCGGGTCCGACTCGCACCGTGCACGGCGACCTGCACCTCGGACAGATCTTCGTGGAACCGAACACTCAGGCAGCTGGCGGGGTCGCCATAACGGGCGTCGTCGACATCGACACTGCCGGCGTCGGCGACCTCGCCGACGACCTGGGCGGTCTCTACGCGCACGCCATCGTTACGGCCCTCACGCACGACCTGGGCGGGAGACCCGAGCTGCGCACCTCGACGTTCGAGCTCGCTGAGCTCGTGCGGCTCGCCTGGGGCGAGTTCGCCAACACCTGGAACGATCCGAGCGGCTCAGGGCGCCTGACCGACGACCCCGACCTGAGCATCCGCGCGAATGCCGTCGCCCTGACGCACCTCCTCTCGCACGCCTTCGGTGCCGCGGTGCGCGGAGGTGTCGGGCTCGACGCTCTGCCGGACCGCATCCTGGACTTCGCGGTCGCACTCTCGAAGGAGCCACGACGATGACCACCATGAAGCCACGCCCGCGCTGGCTCGTCGTGGCCCTCGCCGGTGCGGGAGCGCTCGCCATAGTGCTCGCCGGTGTCTCCTTCGCTCAGGCCATGTCGCTGCGGTCCTCGCCAGGCGAGGCCGTCGACCTCGGTCCCATCGTCGGGGCCCAATCGCCGGCGACGACAGTCAGCGTGACGCCCACGCCGACCGGTCCCGTCTCGACCGGTTCGCCATCACCGAGCGCGGGGCCGAACCCGGTTCAGCCCTCGCTGCCGACGGGCAGCATCCAGGCGCCCGTGCCGGTCGACCCGGTCGGACCATCCCAGATCGACGACGATGACGATGACGATGACGATGACGATGACGACGACGGTGACGACGCGGACTGACCTCCGGGCCTCCGCCCCAGCCCCGTGGGAGAGTCGCCCGCAGCTAGCCAGGCGAGCCATCCATCCATCCAGAACTGCTAGCCAGCTAGCCACGCAGCCAGGCAGGCGGGCTGCGGGCCGCGTCTCAGCGAAGCCGGTAGCCCATGCCGCGCACCGTCTCGATGCGATCAGAGCCGATCTTGCCGCGCAGGTATCGCACGTACACGTCCACGACGTTCGAGCCGGGATCGAAGTCGAAGCCCCATACGCGGCTCAGCAGCTGCTCGCGGCTGAGCACCTGGCCAGGATTGGCGAAGAACTGCTCGGCGAGCCCGAACTCCCGCGCCGAGAGGTCGATGTCCGCTCCGTTGACGCGCACGCGCCGCGTGCGCAGGTCGAGGACCAGATCGTCGTGGACGAGTTCCGTGGTCGCTGCCTGCCCCGCATCCCGAAGCCTGAGGCGGATGCGTGCGAGCAGCTCGTCGAACTTGAACGGCTTCGCGAGGTAGTCGTTCGCGCCGCCGTCGAGACCTCGCACGGTCGCCTCGACGGAGGTGCGGGCCGTGAGCATGATGACGGGAACGGTCTGGCCCTCCGCGCGCAACCGGTCGAGGACCTCGAAGCCGTCGAAGCCGGGGAGGCCCACATCGAGGAGCACGAGATCGAAGTCACCGCCGCGGGCGAGCTCGAGTCCATCGGTGCCGGTCGTCGCGACCGTCACCGTGTAGCCGGCAGACTTCAGGCCCTTCTCGACGAACGAGGCGATACGGGCCTCGTCCTCGACGACCAGGATGCTGCTCATGCGATGTCCTTCCGCTGGGGTTCGTGAGTCGGGCCGGCGGTGCCCGTGCTCGTTCCCTTGCTGGTGCTGGTGCTGGTGCTGGTGCTGGTGCTGTCTCCGAGGTCGCCGGGCAGCACGATCGTGAACGTCGCCCCGTCGCCCGGCAGGCTCTCGAGCTCGACGCGGCCGCCGTGACCGCGCACGATGGACTGCACGATGGAAAGCCCGAGGCCGGACCCCGTCTGGCTGCGGCCCGTCTCGGCCCGTCCGAAGCGGTCGAAGATGCGTTCCTGAGCCGAAGCGGGAATGCCGACACCCTCGTCGCGCACCCACAGGCGCAGCTCGCCACGCGCATCCACGAGGCTGCCGAGCCTCACCGTGGAGCCCGAGGGGGAGTACTTCGCGGCGTTGTCGGCGAGCTGCAGCCAGGCCTGCGTGATGCGGCGCGCGTCGAGCTCGGCGACGACGGGCGCAGCCTGCTCGAGCACCCAGTTGTGGCCGGAGAGGGCGCTCGCCTTGGTGTGCACCTGCTCGCTCAGCTCGAACACGTCGCACGGTGCGAGGCTCAGGAGCCCCTGCTGCTCGCTCACGGCGAGGGCCTCGATGTCGTCGATCAGCTCGCTCATGCGGTCGAGCTCATCGAGGGCGAGGGCAACCGTCTCGCGGGTCTCGGCGGGGTCGTTCGGGTCGAGGATCTCGAAGTGCCCGCGGACAATCGTGATGGGCGTCTTCAGCTCGTGACGCACGTCGTCGAGGAGCTGCCGCTGCGCCGTGAGGGAGCCGTCGAGGCGGTCGAGCATCCCGTTGATCGTGGCGGTGAGAGCTGAGACGTCGTCGTTGCCGACCACGGGGATGCGCGCCGAGCGGTTGCTGCCCGTGATCGACGCCGCGGTCTCCCGCAGCTCGCGCAGCGGCCTGAGGAGGCGCCCGGCGACGAACCAGCCGACGAGGCCGACGACGGTGAGGGCTGCGACGGCGACCAGCGAGTAGGTCTGGAAGGTGCTGTCCGTGTCAGCGAGCTCGGCCCGCAGGTCGTAGGCGGCGAGGTAGAGGGCCGTACTCGTCCCGTCGCCCACCGTGAACGGAATGGCGACGTAGCGGAGGGCGTGCACTGCATCGACGAATGTGCCCAGGCGAACCGAGCCGTCTGCGGTCTCGGCGACGGCGCGTTCGACGAGGCCGGGCATCTCGGCGAGCGAGAACGGCGTGGCGGTCGATGGGATGAACGTGGGTATTCCGTCGACAAGCCCGAGAGCGCCTTCGTTGCGTTCCGGGATGAGGCGCTGCATGACGAGCTCGAGCGCCTCGGTGCTGCTGGCGAAGGTGCGGGCTGCATCGGGGGCTGGGGTCGTGGGCGAGGCCGACGGGGCAGCAGGGTTCGGCGTCGTCGGCACGGCGAGCTCCTGCCCGCCGACGAGTCCGCGCACGCTCTCGGCTACCGCGACGAGGCGCTCGTCCACCCCTCCGAGCACACGCTCGCGGGCGGCGACGTAGCTCGTGGCGCCCGCGACGATCATGCCGAGCATGGTGACGAGCAGGATCGACGCGAGGATGCGAACCCGCACGGAGGCGCGCGGGCGCACCTCCTGCCGTTCCTCGCCCGCCGTGGTCACCCGCATTCACTGATTATCCGAGGCGGAGGAGTCCAGAGCCTGGTAGGTGAGAAGACTCTCACGCGGAGAGCTCCGGAGACGCTGCTCTTCACAGGGTAGCGCGGCCTCTCTCCACAAGTTCCAGCGGGATGGCGAGGTGGCGCGTAGGCTCGTCGAGTGGAAACCGAGCGCTACGAACTGACCAGGCGAGCCAGCCTCGAAGTCCTGCGCGCCGAAGCGCAGGACGAGCGCGAGACCATGATCTACGGCCGTGCCCGCCGCGGCGAGGACCCATGGCGCTTCATGCAGGAGCTGCCGACCGTCGACGAGCTCGTTGTGCTGCTCATGCGCGCAGAGGCGCTCGAGCGGGGCGGCGACGAGGCCCCGGAGAGCGGTGCCCATGATGCGCGGCTCATGCGCCGCATTGCGACCGAGTACCCTCCGTTGGGCCCCACCGTGTGGACGATGCTGGCCGGCAAGAGCCGCTTCGGGGACCGCTGGGACGCCTGACCCCCTGACCCCCACCTGCCCCGCTGACCCCGGCCTCGCTGCCCCGTCCCGCGAGCTCGTGCCTCGTGGTTCCCGGCGCCGGGAGGGGGCGCAGCCCGGTGACGCATCCCCTGCCCGTAGGCTTGTCGGCATGTCGGTGTCAGAACTCTCGGTGAGCGCGCAGAACTACCTCAAGGTGGTCTGGAGCCTCCAGGAGTGGTCGGATGCGCCGGTGACGGCAACGATCGTCGCCGAGCGCCTGCAGCTTCGGCTCTCGACCGTGTCGGAGGGCATCCGCAAGCTCGCCGACCAGGGCCTCCTCGAGCATGCGCGCTACGGCAGCATCTCCCTCACGTCTGAGGGGCGCTCGCACGCGCTCACCATGATCCGCAGGCACCGCCTGCTCGAGACGTTCCTCGTGGAGGTGCTGCACTATGGCTGGGATGAGGTGCACGACGAGGCCGAGAACCTCGAGCACTCCGTCTCCGACCTCATGGTGGAGCGCATCGACGTCATGCTCGGGCATCCGGAACGCGACCCGCACGGCGACCCGATTCCGTCTGCCGCGGGCGAGGTGCGCATCCCGCAGGCAGTGCTGCTGAGCAGCCTCGGCTCGGGTGTGCTGGTCGTCGTGGAACGCATCTCCGACTCCGACCCGGAGCTCCTCAAGTACTTCGCAGCTCAAGGGCTCACGGTCGGTGCGCGCCTCGCGATCGGCGAGAGCGATCCGTACTCCGAGTCGATGCTGCTGAGTGTCGTGGATGCGGGGAGCGACGCTCACGCCCCGGCCGCGAGTTCCGCTTCGCCCTCGCTCGCGACCCCGTTCGCGCTCGGCCCGGTCGCTGCGCGCGCCGTCTGGGTGACGGTGGCCTAGAACGTCGCGCTCGCGGGCGCGGGTTGCAACTCTCTCAGGCGGCCTTGGCGCGGCGCCTCGCGACGAGGCGCGACGTGACGAGTCCCTGCGTGGGCGAGAGCAGGTAGGCGAGCAGGAACGCGACGCCCTGGGCGAGCACGATCATGCCGCCGGACGCGGCGTCGAGGTAGTAGCTGGCGTAGAGGCCGATCGCCGAGCAGACGACGGAGACGATGGGGGCGATCACGAGCATGCGCGCGAAGCTCCGCGTGAGCACGGTCGCGGTCGCTCCCGGGATGATGAGCATCGCGACGACGAGGATGACGCCGACGGTCTGCAGGGCGACGACCGCGGTCAGCGCGAGGAGCCCGAGGAGGGCACCCCGCAGGACGCGCGGGTTGAGGCCGATCGCGTGGGCGTGGGTGGCATCGAAGGCGACGAGCGTGAAGTCGCGACGCTTCACGAGGAGCACCACGGCGACGATCGCGGCGAGTATGCCGATCTGGATCAGATCGGCGTTGCTCACGCCGAGCAGGTTGCCGAAGAGGATGTGGCTGAGGTCGGTCTGGCTGGGTGTGACCGAGATGAGCACGAGCCCGAACGCGAAGAGGGTTGTGAAGACGATGCCGATGGCCGCATCCTCCTTGACCCTGCTGGTGTCGCGGATGACGCCGATGAGTCCGACGGCGAGGAGCCCGAACACGAGGGCGCCGAGCGCGAAGGGCGCCCCGACTATGTAGGCGAGCACAACTCCGGGGAGGACGGCGTGCGAGACGGCGTCGCCCATGAGGGACCAGCCGATGAGCACGAGCCAGCAGCTGAGGAGGGCGCAGACGATGGCCGTGATGATGGTCGTGATGAGGGCGCGCACCATGAACTCGTAGCCGAGGGGCTCGAGGAGGAGGTCGACGAGGGTCATGCGGCTGCCCCCTTGCCGGTGTCGATGCCGAAGGCGAGCGCGAGATTCTCGGGGCGGATGATCTCCTCGGGGCTCGCGTGCAGCAGCACGCGCCGGTTGAAGAGGACCGCCTCATCGGCGAGCTCCGGCAGGGAGCCGAGGTCGTGGGTGGCGATGAGGATGCAGACGCCCTGTGCTGCGAGCTCGCGGAGGAGCCTGGTCATGGTCGCCTGAGAGCGGGTGTCGACACCGGCGAACGGCTCGTCAAGGAGAAGCACCTGGGCTTCCTGCGCGATGCCGCGGGCCACGAAGGCGCGCTTGCGCTGCCCGCCGGAGAGCTGCCCGATCTGGCGAGTGGCGAGCTCGGTGAGCTCGACCCGCTCGAGGGCGGCGTCGACGGCGTCGTGGTCGGCGGCCCTCGGCCGCCTGGTGATGCCGAGGTGCCCGTAGCGGCCCGTCATGACGACGTCGCGCACGGAGAGGGGGAAGTCCCAGTCGACCTGCTCGCTCTGTGGGACGTAGCTGACGCTGCCCCGCTTTCGTGCATCCGCCGACGTGCCGCCGAGGATGCGGACTGTGCCGGCGTCTGGGCGCACGACGCCCATGATCGATTTGAAGAGCGTCGACTTGCCGGAGCCGTTCATGCCGATGAGGCCGCATACGCGCCCCGGCGAGATGGAGAGGCTGGCGGCGTCGAGGGCAAGGACCTCGCCATAGTGCACCGTCAGGGCCTCGACCTCGATCGCGGGCGACGAGACGGCCGACGTGGACGCGGTGCCGGATGCGGTGCTCATGACTCGCTTCCCTTCTTGCCGGTGAGGCCCGCGACGATCGTGTCGACGTCGTGCCTGATGAGGTCGAGGTAGCTGGGAACGGGCCCGTCTGCCTCGCTGAGGGAGTCGACGTAGAGGGTGCCGCCGAACTCGGCGTCGGTGGCGTCGACGACCTGCCGCATCGGCGCATCCGACACGGTCGACTCGCAGAAGACGGCCGGAACATCGTTGTCGCGCACGTGGTCGATGACGCCGGCGATCTGCTGCGGGGTGGCCTGCTGCTCGGCGTTGACGGGCCAGATGTAGACCTCCTCGAGCCCCGCGTCGCGGGTGAGGTAGGAGAATGCTCCCTCGCAGGTCACGAGAGCGCGCTGCGAGGCGGGCAGCGGCTCGATGGCGGCGACGAGTTCGTCGTGCACGGCCTGCAGCTCTGCCTTGTATGCGGAGGCGTTCTCCTCGAAGGTGCTGGCGCTCTGCGGGGCGAGCTCCGAGAACGCCGTGACCATGTTGTCGACGTAGAGCTGCACGTTGAGGGGAGACATCCAGGCGTGCGGGTTGGGGAGCCCCGCGTAGGCGTCACCCGCTATGGGGACCTCGTCGACGCCGTCGCTGACGACGGCGTGCGGCACGTCCATGCTCGCGACGAACTGCTCGAACCAGGCCTCGAGGTTCATGCCGTTGTCGAGGATCAGGTCGGCTTCGGACGCCTTCGCGATGTCGAGCGGCGTCGGCTCGTAGCCGTGGATCTCGGCGCCGACCTTCGTGATCGATTCGACGCGGAGCTCATCGCCGGCGACTTGCCGTGCGATGTCAGCGAGCACCGTGAACGTCGTGAGGACGACGGGACGGTCATCGTCTTCGGCGGCGGGCGAGCAGGCGGTGAGGGATGCGAGCGCGACGAGGGCAAGGCCCGCCGCGACAATGCGGTGAGTCTTCCGTCTGGCTGTGTGCAGCACGGGGGTCAGCATGACCTGAGCATAGCTCTACGGTGGGCAGAAGAACAATGTTCGGTGCACCGAACTTTTGCGGAGGTGCCTCGTCCGGGCTGACGCCTCGGAGTGATCCACAGGGTGAAAGGCGTACAGCGAGCCTGGGCGCGTGCGAACGTAGGCTGTGGCCACGATGTCACCTGACGACCCCCGCGAGCAGTTGCGGCGCCGGCCGATCGTGCCGATGCCGGCCGTCGGCGAGCGCGGTTCCGGGCGGAGCGCCGGCGTCGGCGGTTCAGGCGCGAGCAGCGGCGCGGTCGGCGACGAGGCGCGTTTCCGGAGCGACTGCGCCAACTGCGTGGCGCTCTGCTGCTCGGCCCTTGGCTTCTCCCGCGGCGACGACTTCGCGCACGAGAAACCGGCGGGGAAGCCCTGCCGCAACCTCGACGCGAACCTCGGCTGCAGCATTCACGCGGTGCTGCTCGAGCGCGGCTACCGCGGCTGCACCGTCTTCGAGTGCAATGGCGCGGGGCAGCGGGTGACGCAGGAGACGTTCGGTGGCGCCGACTGGCGCGAGGGTGACCAGCTGCGGGACGCCATGTTCGCCGTGTTCCCGCTCGTTCGTCAGTTGCACGAGGTGCTGTGGCTCCTCAGCGCGGCAAGGCGGCGCACCACCGATGGGCGTCTGCTCCGACGCATCGACGCACTCTTCGCGCAGGTCGATGCGCGGGCCGCGTCCCCTGACGTCGCCGTCCTTCGCGCCGCCGTCGAGTCGAGCAGGCCCGCCGCTGGTGAGCTGTTCGGGGCCGTGAGTCGCGAGGTGCGGCGGATGCACGCGCCCCGGCGCCGCGCGTCCGGTGCCTGGTCGAGGGTTGAGCCGCGCGGGGTCTACCTCGGTACCGATTTCTCGGGCGGCGACTTGAGAGCCGTCGAGCTGCGAGGCGCGCTGCTCATCGCGGCGAAGCTGCGCGGAGCGGACCTGCGCTGGGCCGATCTTCTCGGAGCGGACCTGCGCGATGCAGAGCTGCATGGCGCTGACCTGCGCCACGTGCTGCACCTCACGCAGACGCAGCTCGCGGCGGCGTTCGGCGACGCGCACACAAAGCTGCCTGAGTCGCTGTCGCGGCCACGCCACTGGGGCTGACGTGTGGACGTGGCTCAGGCCCAGTCGCTGGCCCGCTCGCTGGTGAGTGCATCCGTCCGCTGGCCTGCGTCCGTTGGCAGAAGCCGGTCAGTGTTCTCTCGTAGCTTGGCCCTGTCCCGCAGGACTGAGATCCGTGGAGGAGCCATGAAGATTCGCCGCACGGTCGTCGTGTTCGACGCTGCTGACATCGAGGCCGAGAGCGCGTTCTGGGCGTCGCTGTTGGAAGGCACGATCGAGAAGGATGATGACTGGCACAGCATCTACGCCGACGGGGAGTGGCGGCTCGGCGTTCAGCTCGCCCCCGACCACGTGCCGCCGCAGTGGCCCGACGAGCAGCCGCCGCAGCAACTGCACCTCGATCTCTACATCGATGACCTCGACGAGGGGCACGCGCGGGTCCTCGAACTCGGCGGCCGCCTCCTCAAGGCGAGCGACAAACCCGGGAGTCCAGACGAGTTCGTCGTCTACGCCGACCCGGCGGGCCACCCGTTCTGCTTGTGCAAGGCCCCGCAGGGCTGACGTCGAGGCCTTCCGCGCCGCACCCGCGTCGGCAAGAAGGAATCGGGGTCGCTTGGGGCGCTCTCTTGAAGATCCGGAGGTGCTTGGGGCTCGCGCGCTGCCCGCGTGAGCCGGGCGGAGTTGAGGTCGTCGCGGGCGGGTCGACGACCTCAACTCCACGCTCGGTGCCGGGTTTCGGGGTCGGGTGCTGACTCGGCGACGATGGGCGGGCGAGGGTGCGAGGTTACGCCAGCGCTGTCCCCGTGAAGAGGGTTGTCGTGGCGCCGCCGACCCAGACGGTGTCGGAATCGTCGACGGTCACCGTGATGTCGCCGGCGCGGCCGAGGCGCGCGCCTTGGGAGACTCGCCAACTCGAGCCTAGTGCGGTGCCCGTGCGGTGCATCCACTGTGCTGTCGAGGCGTTCATGCTGCCGCAGACCGGGTCCTCGTGAACTCCGGCGCCCGGCGCGAAGCTCCGCAGCTCGAACGCGTGGGGCGAGCCGGGCGGGTATGCGCCCACGGCGCCGACCGGATCGTTCTTCAGCAGGGAGAAGTCCGGTTCGAGGTCGAGCACTTCCTGAGCGGATGCGAGCTGCACGATCGCCCAGCCCGGCCCGTTGTCGATCCACTGGTGGTCGATGACCTGCTCGGCGGTGATGCCGTACGCGGCGACGATGCGGGCGAGGAGCTCCGGCTCGAGCGGGCCCGTGCGGATCGTCGGCGGAGCCGCGAACGACAGGCGGCCGGCGGCGATACGGACCTCCACGAGCCCCGCCCCGCACTCCTGGACAATGCGTCCCTCCGTCTTCGGCGCGCCACCGTGCTCGAGCCATGCGTGCGCCGAACCGAGCGTCGGGTGTCCCGCGAAGGGCAGCTCCCCGCCCGGTGTGAAGATGCGCAGCCGGTAGTCCGCCGATTCATCGGTCGCCGGCAGCACGAATGTCGTCTCGGAGAGGTTCGTCCACCGCGCGATGCGCTGCATGTCGTCGGTCGTGAGGTCGCTGCCGTCGAGGATGACCGCGACAGGGTTGCCGAGGTAGGGAGTCTCCGAGAACACGTCGACTTGGGAGAAGGGGCGCGAGATGGTCACGATGCGGGCCTTTCGAACTGGATGCGGCGCGAGAGCGACGCGCGTCCCGTCACCGTAGGGCTGAGGCGTCGGGGAGCGCTCGTGCCAATTTCGAGCCGGTGGACTTGCGGCCCAATTCGGTTTGTGTGGCCTCCTCTCCTCTCCTCTCCGCGGCGAAGCGAGGCGAGGCGAGGCGAGTCGGCGGCGGAATCTGCGAGCGAGCGCACGGGCCACCCAGGTGAGGCCGCCACAATCGCGACATGAGTGACGACAGAGGTATGCCGGCAGCCGAAGGCGATCCGCGCGAGCATCCGAGTACCCAACACCTCCCGCCGGCTGGCGTCGATGAGGCGACGGTCGCCGCCGTGGGCAAGCTCACTGAGGCCCTCGAGATGGTCGATCAGGCGCGGGGGCTGCTCTACGGATTCCACCGGCTGACGGGTGCGGCCGACCTCGCCCTGGGTGAGGCATCCGAGGCGCTGCGCGATGCTGGCCACGCGGGAATCGCCGATCGGCTCGACGCCGAGCTCGTGGGCCGGAACGTGATCGAGGGACGGTGGACGTTCCAGATCGTCGAGGACTACGACGACACCTACTGGGGACCGTTCCGCGCCGCCGAGCGGGAAACGAGGGAACAGCTCGTCGGGGGCCGCCGTCACCTCGCCGAGGCAGGCATGAAGGAGGAGCGGCGCACACACGGGGCACGCCACCATGAGGCGCGACCTCTCGACGGCGACTAGGGAGCGCACGCACTGTCAGGGTGCGCTTCCAGCCATGGGCCAGAGCCGTGTCGTGTCGTGCAGTGCAGTGCGGTGCGGTGCGGTGCAGTGTCGTGTCGTGCCACGCAGTGTCGTGTCGTGCCGTGCCGTGCCGCGCCGCGCCGCGCAATGCCGTGCCGTGCCGTGCCGCGCAATGCCGTGCCGTGCAGTCCAGTGCCTTGCAGTGCTTCGCAGTTCGCAGTTCGCAGTTCGCAGTTCGTGAGTAGGCGCGGTTTCGGTGCTCGCTGCGTGAGCGCCGGTGCTGGTGTCGCTTCGGTGGGCAGTGGGCGGTGGGCGGTGCGTGTGCGTCTCTTCGGCGTGCGCCGCCTCGCTGCAGGCTTCAGAACGGCGGCGGGTCACCGGGAGCTTCCGTCGGAGTTGCGGCTCGGGGCTGCTCGGTCGCAGGAGCGGCGTCTTGGATCAGCGCCTCCGCTGTCGGCACATCTTCGCTGAGCCGGAAGTGGATGTCGTGGTGTTCGGGTCGGTCGGTGAGGAGTTTGCCGCTTGGGGTG
>JBQDTF010000007.1:162157-189742 GCA_052099095.1 Pseudoclavibacter sp. | reverse complement strand
GGGACTCCACCTTAGCAGGGTGGTGCACTCGGCCGGACTATGCGACGTCTCCAAGACTCATCCATCGTAGCGGGTCGCGGCGCAACTTCCGAACCGAGCCTGCGATTCGCCGGGACAACCCCGGCCGATGGGTCATTTTCGCCCCGTCTCGGGCCCCGAGATGGGGTGAAACTGACCCACTCGCGGGCGCGGGCCGCTACCCGAAGAGGGTGGTCGGGTTGGAGCAGGATTCCTGATCCGCCGCCTGGCCCGCGAACGTGGGAGCCGGGGCGGCGCTCGGGTCGACGGGTGCTCCCGGATCGACCGGACCCTCCGTCGCTGCGTCTTCGCCGGGTGTGCCGTCGTCGGCGGCCGCGCCGTCTTCGCCCGTGGGCGCGCCAGCGACCGTGAGCGGCTTGTCGGCCGCGAGCAGATCCCACATGGCTGTCGCCTCCGGCTCAAGCGGGATGACCCGCGAACCGTCGTAGTCGGCCGTGGGCAGCTGCACGAACGAGATCTTCGACAAGTCGACCTGGTTGAGTGCCGACGCCATTCCCATGAGCGTGGGCACGTCCGCAAGCGACTTCGTCATCTTCATGTTCTGCGTCGCTGCGACCCCGAGGCCGTAGAGCTTGGTCGGGTTCGCGAGCGTGCCTGCGCTCTTGACCTCGCGGATGAGCGAGGAGAGGAAGACCTGCTGGTTCGCGATGCGCTGCAGGTCGCTGCCGCCGACGCCGTGGCGGGTGCGGAGGAACTTCAGCGCGTCCTCACCCTGCAGCGAGTAGTTGCCCGGCTGCAGGTAGAGCCCGACGTAGTCATCGCTGATCTCGTTGGCAACGCACACGTCGACGCCGCCCACGGCATTCGACATCTCGATGACGCCGAGGAACTTCACCATCGCCGCGTACGGGATGTCGAGGCCGCTCATCGCCTCGACCGTCTCCACGACGCAGCCCATGCCGCCCTCGCCGAGGATGCTGTTCATCGGCACCTCGTAGCGCTCCTCCATCTGCTCACCCTGGTCGTTGGTGCAGACAGGCTGGTCGACCATCGTGTCGCGAGGGATGCTGACCACGGATGCGTGCGTTCGGTCGGCCGAGACGTGCAGCAGCATGTTGACGTCGTTGAGCACTCCGGACGCGTCCTCGTCTCCCTCGCCGAATGCGGCCCCCTGGCCCGTGCGGTCGTCGCTGCCGACGAGCAGCACGTTGAAGCCGCCCTCGATCTCATCGAACGCCACGGGGGGATTGTCCCCGCCCGGGTCGCGGATCACGTCGAGATTGCCGAGGAGACCGGCGAACGCGATGCCTCCGACGGCGAGCACGCTCACGAGCACCACCGAGAGCGCCACCAGGGCGCCCTTGCCAAGCGAACCAGCGGCCGTGGTAACCGGCAGCCGGCCGTGCTGGGCGACCCCGCCGCGGGCATCCGGATGGAGGATGCCGTCGTCACCGGCTCGGTCGAAGCGCTTCGCGCTGCTTCCCCGTCGTCGAGAAGTCGTCACAGGTGCGGGCCTCCCCCGGAGCGTACGTCGAGTTCGTCAGCATAGGCCGCGCGAACGTGGATCACCTGATCATGCCCAGGAAGCAGCTGGTGCTTGCCCTTCGGGCTCAGAACAGCGAGGTGCTCGCGTTCGAGCAGGACTCCTCATCGGCACGCTGGCCGGCGAGCGTGGGCTGCGGCGCGGCCGTCGTCGGCACGGTCTCGACCGGGAGCCCGGTCGCGGGGTCGACGGGGATTCCGGTCGCGGGGTCGATCGGGAAGCCCGTGGCCGGGTCGATCTGCCAGCCCGTGGCCGGGTCGATGTTGACCGTCGCGGTCGGATCCGGTGTTCCCGTCGGCTCTGGAGCACCCGCGACCTCCAGGGACTGGTCGGTGCGCAGCAGCTCCCACATGGCGCTCGCGTCCGGCTCGAGCGGCTGCACGCGGGCCGAGTCGTAGGCGGCGGTTGGCAGCTGCACGAACGTGATCTTGTCGAGCGGCACCTGCGAGAGCGCCATGGCCATGCTGACCAGGGTGTTCGGGTCGGTGAGCGAGCTCGACATCGTCATGTTCTGCGTCGCCGCGACGCCGAGGCCGTAGAGCTTCACGGGGTTCGTGAGGGTTCCCGCGCTCTTGACCTCGCGGATGAGCGACGACAGGAACACCTGCTGGTTCGCGATGCGGGTCAGGTCGCTGCCGTCTCCGACCCCGTGGCGGGTGCGCAGGAACTTCAGCGCATCCTCACCCTGGAGCGTGTAGTTGCCCGGCTGCAGGTAGAGCCCGACGTAGTCGTCGCTGATCTCGTTCGCGACGCAGACCTCGACGCCACCGACGGCGTTCGACATCTCGATGACGCCACGGAACTTCACCATCGCCGCGTACGGGATCTCGATACCGCTCATCGCCTCGACGGTGGAGACGACGCAGTTCATGCCGCCCTCGCCGAGGATGCTGTTCATGGGGACCTCGAAGGCCTCGTCCATGGCCACGCCCTGGTCGTTGGTGCAGGCAGGCTGGTTCACGATCGTGTCGCGCGGGATGCTGACGACGGATGCGCTCGAGCGGTCCTCCGCGATGTGCAGCAGCATGTTCACGTCGTTGAGCACGCCGTCCGCGTCCGCTTCACCCTCGCCGAACTCCGCGCCCTGGCCCGTGCGGTCGTCACTGCCGACGAGCAGCACGTTGATGCCGCCCTCGATCTCGGCGAAGCTCGCGGGCTCCTCGGAGCCGGACGGGTCGGCGATGTCGAAGGTCGTGACCTTGGCCTGCAGGTTGATCCAGGCGAGCGCACCCACGAACATGACGCTGACAAGCGCGACGCACAGGGCGATCGTGCCCGTCTTCACGACGGAGTTCGTCGGCGTCGTCACGTGCAGCTTGCCGTGGCGAGCAGACGTGACCTTCGGCGTTTCCTCCTTGACGCCCTGGCCCGGAACGAAGCCGCGGCGTGCGCGGGAAGGTCCGGAGTGCGTCACAGGCGGTGTTCCTCACGTCAGGGGCTTGGTGGCGGAGGGCGTGGGATTCGAACCCACGAGACATTGCTGCCCACTGGTTTTCAAGACCAGCTCCATCGGCCGCTCGGACAGCCCTCCAGGATTGCTCACAACGATTCAGTATCGTTTTCGAGCTTGTCGCGTGTCCATGGTAACCGAAAGTGAAATCTCTGGTTACCCGGCGTTCGTTGCGACCTCACGAACCCCATCTCGCACTCACGAACGCCGCCGTGAGTACTGACGAGCTGGCTTCCCTGACAGAGCCAGCAAGGACAGGATATCCAGAGCCGTGAACGCGAGGGTAGTGCTGAACCTGATTTCCTCGTCTCCAGCCCACCAGCCGCCGAACTGCACCGCGATCGAGCAGGCCGCATACAGCAGCAGCGTCATGCGCGCCCAGTTCACACCGCGGAGCACCAGCACGCCAAGCAGGAAGGACGTCAGCACGATGAAGGCGCCGACGGCCATGGTCGCGATCCACACCGGCTGGGAGAGCGTCGCCGCATCCGCGTCCCCGACCTCGAACTCCTTGAGCACCTCCTGCATCCCGTCCGGCCCGACCAGCGCCAGGACGCCGAAGAAGAGCAGCGCGAGCAGGCCCCGACCGAAGACGACGAGCGCCCCGAAGGTCGTGGTGATCGGTCGCCCGTGCCTGCGCACCTCTTCCGCGACCGAGCTCTCCACCGGGCCGGAGGCGCTCATGGCCTCGAAGGCTGCGCGCTTCCTCGTCGAACGCTGGTGAGGCGCATGCGCGGCGTGCCCCACGGCTGCTTCGCCCGCGAGGGGCACCAGCACGGGGGCGGAGACGCTCAGCGGGGCAGCCGATGCGCTCGGCAGCTGGAGCACCGGGAGGTTGCCGTCGGTGCGGATCGAGTCGCCACCGCCGTTACGCGAGTGGTAGCCCGTCGAGAAGTCCTTGAGCACCGAGACCGATGCCGTCGGCGTGCCCTCGAGCACCGTCGCGACGATGTGGTCGCGCTCGATGTCGGTGTCCGCGTCGATCTTGTGCGTCACCTGCAGCGTGAAGAGCGAGAAGCCGACGGCACGGTCGAAGGTGCCGGCCGCGAGCCAGTCGACCCTCGTGCCTCCCGGGAGCAGCCAGCCCTCGGGGCACTTCCAGAAGCGCACGTGGTGCCGCTTCGCCGGATTGCCTGCGACCTCCTGCTGGTAGGCGAAATCCTGCTGTCGCCCGAAGAGGAACAGCGGGCTCACCGGCGCCTCGTCGTAGCTTCTGCGCGTGAGCGTCGACGAGATGATCCCGAGGCTCGTGCGCAACGAGATGTCGTCGGCCCGCGTCCAGCCCGCCGCACGCATGGCGTCGTGCAGCTCCTCCTCGTGCCCGAGCAGCCCGAGATTGATGGGGTCGCCGAGCAGGCCATCGCTCGTGCGCGCCCGCCCGATGAAGTAGTCGGGCACGTACACGGTCGTCAGGATGCGGTGGATCCGCGGCAGCACGAGATACGCGAGCAGCCCCCAGAAGGTGACGAGCAGCAGGATCCCCCACCAGCCGACCTGCAGAGAGTCGTCGGCCACCAGCACGGCGAGCCAGATCGCCGCGAGCCCCGCGAAGACGAAGAAGAAACCGTCGAGCCCCTGCCCGAGTGCGGCAAGCGGTCGCCTCCGCCTCGGTGGCACGTCGACGGTCACGACGGCCCTAGCTGAGCCTGCTGAGCGCTACGCCGAGGCCGTCGTGCGCGAAGTCCGGCGCGAGGACCGTGCCCGCGTCGATGACCTCCTGGGGAGCATCGCCCATCGCGATCGCCGTGCCGCCCTTCGACGCCCACTGCAGCATCTCGATGTCGTTGCGCCCGTCGCCGGCGACGACGACCCGCTCCATGGGGATGCCGAGTGCGCGGCGCACGCGCTCGAGCGCCGTGCCCTTGTTGACGCCGTCAGGCGCGATGTCGAGCCACGCCGTCCAGCCGACCGAGTAGCTGACCTCGTGGAGGCCGAGGCGCTCGATGACGGCCGTGAACTCCTCGATCGAGTGGTCGGGCGAGATGACGACAAGACGCGTCGCCTCGGCGTTCAGGAGCTGATCGAAGGGGACCTCCTGACCTCGCGCCTCGAAGCTGCCGTCAGGGAAATGACCGCTGTACTTGAACACACCCTGCGGGTCCTCGACCGCGAACATCGCGTTCTCCAGCGCTCCACGGAGGCTGAGCAGCACTTCGGTGGGGTCGAACGTCTCGATCCAGCGTGTCGCGTAGCCGCCCTGGGCATCCGCATCCCGCTCCAGCGTCATCGCGCCGTTCGCCGAGACGTGGAACTGCGAGTCGAGGCCGAGCCGCTCCGCGATGGGTCGTGTGTCCGCCCAGCTGCGGCCCGTCGCGAGCATGACCTCGTGACCTGCGGCCCGCAGGCGACGGACCTGCTCGAGCGTTGCCTCCGGAATCGCGCCGTCGATGCCGAGGATGGTGCCGTCGATGTCAAGCGCGACGAGCATCCGCTCGCCCGCGACGACGCCCTCGGTCAGGTGCTCCCCGCTCATGCGACGGGCTCCATGACCTCGAGGCCGCCGAGGTACGGGCGAAGCGGCTCAGGGACGACCACCGAGCCATCCGCGCGCTGATGCGTCTCGAGCAGGGCGACAAGCCAGCGAGTCGTCGCGAGCGTGCCGTTGAGCGTCGCGACCGGCGTCGTCTTGCCTGATTCGGTGCGGTGACGCGTCGACAGTCGACGCGCCTGGTAGGTCGTGCAGTTCGAGGTCGACGTGAGCTCGCGGTACGCGTCCTGCGTCGGCACCCACGCCTCGACGTCGAACTTGCGTGCAGCCGACGATCCGAGGTCGCCCGCCGCGGTGTCGATGACGCGGTAGCTCAGACCGAGCGACTGCAGCACCTCCTCCTGCCAGCCGAGGAGACGCTCGTGCTCCGCCTCCGCGTCCTCCGGCTTCGCATACACGAACATCTCGAGCTTGTTGAACTGGTGCACGCGGATGATGCCGCGGGTGTCCTTGCCGTGAGAGCCGGCCTCGCGGCGGTAGCAGGTCGACCAGCCCGCGTAGCGCAGCGGCGCGGCCTCGAGGTCGAGGATCTCGTCGGAGTGGTAGCCCGCGAGCGCGACCTCGCTGGTACCCGTCAGATACAGGTCGTCGTCCTGCAGGTGGTACACCTCGTCGGCGTGCTCACCGAGGAACCCCGTGCCCCGCATGATCTCGGGCTTCACGAGCGTCGGAGTCGTGAGCATCACGAAGCCGTTGCGAATCGCGACATCGAGCGCGTACGTCATGAGGGCGAGCTCGAGGCGTGCGCCGATGCCGCGAAGGAAGTAGAAGCGCGCGCCGGAGACCTTCGCCCCGCGCTGCATGTCGATCGCGCCGAGCAGCTCGCCGATCTCCAGGTGGTCGCGCGGCTCGAAGTCGAACGCTGGACGCTCGCCGACCGTCTTGAGCACTTCGAAGTTCTCCTCGCCACCGGCGGGAACCCCATCGATGACCAGGTTCTGGATGCGACCGATCGCCACGTCTGCGGCGGCGCTCGCGTCGTTCGCGGCCTGGCTCGCGGCCTTCACGCTCGCGGCCAGCTCCTTGACCGACGCGAGGATCCCGGGCTTCTCCTCCTTGCTGGCCTTCGCGACGAGCTTCGAAGCTGCGTTCTGCTCGGCGCGCAGCCGCTCGAACTCGGAGATCGCCGACCTGCGAGCCGCATCCGCCTCGAGGGCCACATCGACCGTCGCCGGGTCGTTGCCGCGCGAGATCTGCGAGCGCTTGAGGAGGTCGGGCTGGTCACGGAGAAGCTGGGCGTCGATCACGCTCCAAGCCTAGCTGGCGCGGGTGCCGCGGGCGGGGAGAAGAGTTCGCCGCAGACGTTCACCCTGACTGACCTAGGCTCACTCCATGCCGCAAACCGCCCGACAGGGTTCAGACAAGCTCGCCGCCATCGTCGTCAACCCAGTTAAGGTCGACACGAAGGCGCTTCGCGCAGCCGTTGCAGACAGCGCAGAGCGGTACGGCTGGCCCGAAGCGCTCTGGTTCGAGACGACCGTCGACGACCCAGGAGCCGGCCAGACCAAGGAGGCCGTTGCCGCTGGCGCGACGATGGTCATCGCCGCGGGAGGCGACGGCACCGTGAGGCTCGTCGCCGAGACCCTCGCGGGAGGCGACGTCGCTCTCGGAGTCGTCCCAGGCGGCACTGGCAACCTCCTCGCCCGCAACATCGGCATCGAAGTCGCCGGCGGCGTCACCGACACGGTCTCTGAGATGGTGCAGAACGCGTCCACGCTCCTGCCTGGCCCGAAGCCCGCGGCACTTCCCATGACAACCCTCGCCCGCGCGGTCGAGGTCGCCTTCGGCGGCGTGGATGCGCGCATCGACCTCGGCTGGGCCGCCGTCGAACGCGAGGACAAGACCCGCGAGCGCATGGCCTTCACCGTCATGGGCGGAGTCGGCGTCGACGCCGGCATGATCGCCAACACCTCGGAGGATCTCAAGAAGAAGGTCGGCTGGGTCGCGTACCTCGGTGGCATCGCCCGCTCCGTCGCGAACGGCCCCAACTTCCACCTGCGACTGCGCGTCGACGGCAAGGCGCACGCTCGATCCCTGCGAGCGGCGACGCTCATGGTCGGCAACTGCGGGCTCATGCCCGGCGGCCTGCACCTGCTCCCAGATGCGGAGATCGATGACGGCCGACTCGACCTCGCCATCATGCGCCCCAACGGGTTCATCGGCTGGCTGCAGATCTACGGACGGATCGTCGTGCAGTCGGGGATCATGCGTCGCACCGACGTCGGCAGGCGCATCCTGCTGCAGGGCCGCAAGCGCGTGCGCGCCCTCACCTACGCGCAGGTCGAGGAGGTCACGTTCCGCCTCGACTCCGGCCCCGAGGAGTTCGAGGTCGACGGCGACGCCGCTGGCCAGGTCACGGCGGCGCGCATCTGGATCGAACCGGCAAGCCTCACGGTGCGCACCCCCAAGCCCATTCCTGAGAACGAGGGGCTCCGCACGCTGGCACGCCGCCTCGGACTGGCGCCGGACGAGAGCGCGCCGAAGCCGCTCAGGGCGCGGTAGGGACGACACGCCCGAAGAGCGACTCGGGAACGCCGCGCAGGCGTCTGCGCGATCACTTCATCGGCCACAGGCGGCGCGATGCTTGACCGCCGTCCCACCGGGCACCAGAATGCTACTTATAACTCTGTAGACTCATGAGTAGCAGTCATCCAGTATTTGGGACATGGTCGGTGAACTCCAGCGAAGTGTGGGCAAGAACATCCGTCGAATTCGGCTCTCACGTGGCATCAGCCAGGAGGCGCTCGGAGCCGTGGTCGGGCTCCACCGCACCTACATCGGCGGCGTCGAGCGGGGCGAGCGAAACATCACGCTGCAGACGCTCGAGGGAATGGCCGAGCTCCTCGGCGTCCCACCCATGGAGCTCCTTGCAGACGCCGACCGGGCCGAGCCGAGCGCAGCGTCCAGCACCTAGCGCGTCAGCGCAGCGTCAACAATGTCGGCGGTCGACCATAGCCTGCTTCCGCAGTCCAACGAGACCAGATCTGTGCCGGGTCCCCTCGTTGCCCACCCGCTGACTCGCTGACACTAGGAGCGATCGATGACGCAGCCCACCGGCACACGTACCTGCCCGACCTGGTGCATCTCCCTGCACCTCGACGGCGAGACCCTGCACTACAGCCAGAGCGTCGAACTCGCCCTGAGTCGACGCCCGACGACGGGCGAGCGCCTGTTTCGCCCCGAGCTGGCAGCGACGCCCATCACCCTCGAGCTC
This sequence comes from Pseudoclavibacter sp., assembly GCA_052099095.1. Lineage (GTDB taxonomy): Bacteria > Actinomycetota > Actinomycetes > Actinomycetales > Microbacteriaceae > Pseudoclavibacter. Next base: position 181,068 of record JBQDTF010000007.1, on the reverse strand, counting down.
GTCACGCACCAGGAGACAGGAGAGCCCACCCCGTGGGTCGCCGTGCTGCACGAGGGCACTGCAGTGCTTGACCTCACCGCGGAAAGCGCCGCCCGCTTCGGCACGGCCCTGCTGGAGCTCGCACCAGACGCAGCGCGCTGAGACCAGCGGATGCACTCAGCAGCAGTACCGCCTCACCTCGCCCCGAGCCGCCCGTATCAGCTCGACTCGGTGCCGTCAGCTCGACTCGGTGCCGCCGCCCGCAGACACGTCGCCTTCAGCCGCCTCAGCGTGCGCCCGCCTCCGCATCCACACGACGAAGGCGACGAGCAGCACGATGATGAGCGCAGACAGCACCGCGATCGTGACGATGGCGGCCCTCGGAATGGACTGTTCGGTCGCCTCCGTCGTGCCGGTGCCGACCTCGACCTCCGCGGAACCCGCGGCTGACGGCTCGACCGTCATGCTCCCCTCCCAGCCGAGGGCGGCGCGAATGCGGTCGCGGCGCTCGACCTCTGACGGTCGGTCCCAGAAGAAGTCGAGCTTCTCTGCGACCGCAGAGTCGGAACCGGGGCGCTCCTCGACGACAAAGACCATGTACGTCTCCGCGAAGTCCTCGACGACGTTGGTCGCCGCGTAGTCGTCGACAAACGCCTCCTCGTGCTGCTCGTAGAACGCCTCAGCCACCTCGACGTCCGCGTTGTCCGCGCTTGGCGCCTCGCTTCCGTACGCAGCCCAGAACTGCTCGTGGAACGAGACGAGCATGGACCCCGGGAGGGCGCATCCCTCAGCCAGGACGAGCGTCGTGCAGCTGGGTCGGTCGAGCGCCACCTCGTCCGGGTTGAGAGAGAGCAGGTGGGCGTACTCGTGCACCATCGTCTGCTCGAGCTCGAGGCCTCCTTCGCCGGCCGCATTCACCTCGAGCGCCCAGAGCGCAGGGTCCTCCGCGGATTGTCCGACGGAGGCGTGCGTCTCGCTTTCCGGGTCGTCGAACACCGTGTAGCTCGTCAGGAGCTCAGACGCGGTCTCCGGCGTCGCGATCTTCACGAACGTCTCCCAGGCCGCAGCGTCCCCCGCAGTCGGGGCGGGTGAGAGGGCAGCGGAGTCTCCGACGACGTAGCTTCTGGAGTTCTCGGTCTCGGCCGCCCGCGCCTGCGCCGCCTCCCATGGAATGAACGGCGCGGCGAGGGCAGCGACCAGGAAGATCCCCGCGGGACGGGTGTACGAGCTGGGACGGTGGCGGGTGGCGGACGTCACGACGGTCGGTTCTCCAGACATGGCTGCGCACATCCCGCGCGCAGAAGAGCGACCTACCCCACACTCGGGGTAGGCCGCTCAGTCTCTCAGACCCGTGTCAGTCGGACCTGAACCTGCGTGTGCCTAGGCGTCCTGCTTGCGCTTCTTCTGCGCGAGAAGGAGCACGGTTCCGGCGAGCAGCACCGAGCCTGCGATGCCGAACGCGAGCGTCGCGTCAAACTCTCCGCCGGTGGTGGCGAGCGTGTCGTCACCGACAGCAACTGCCGTCTCCGTCGGGGTCGCCGACGTCGAAGCGGAAGCGGAGGCGGACGGCGCAGGCGTGACCGTGATGGTCGTCCCTGGCGTCGAGGTCGCCGTCGGCTCAGCCGTTGCGGTCGCGGTCGTGGTCGCAGTCGCAGTCGGCTCAGCAGTTGCCGTCGCGGTCGGCTCGGCGGTCGCCGTCGGCTCAGCAGTTGCCGTCGGCTCAGTCGTTGCGGTCGCGGTCGGCTCGGCGGTTGCCGTCGCTGTGGGCGTCGGAGTCGCCGTGGCAGTCGGCGTCGCCGTCGGCGTCACGGTCGTGCCAGGCGTGGGCGTCGGTGCCACGTCGAAGCCAAGCGCGATGCGGATGTTCTTCCGCAGCTCGAGCTGCTCCGCGTCGGTCCATAGGAACTCGAACTTGTCGGCGAGGACCGTGTCGCCAGTGGGCTGCACGTCGGTGACGACGAACGCCGCCCAGGTCTCCGCGTAGTCCTCGACGATGTTCATCGCTGCGTAGTTGCTGACGTAGTCCGACTCGTGGGTCGCGTACCAGGCGTTGGCCACCTCCCAGTCGTAGTTGTCCTGCGGAGGTGCTGCGTCGCCATATGGCTCCCAGAAGTTCTCGTAGAAGCCGAGGATCTGCGAGTCGGGCTGCGGGCAGCCCTCCCAGAGCTCGAGCTTCTCGCAGGACGCGTACGTGAGGTCGACCTCGTCGGTGTTGAGCGAGAGGACGTGGGCGAACTCGTGGATGAGCGTCTCGGTGAGCAGATCCTTGTCTGATGCCCAGGCGAGGTTGACCTCGAGCTGCCACTTCGACGGGTCGGCGGTGTCCTGGCTGACCGAAGCTGCGACATTGCTGCTCGGGTTGTTGTAGGTCTCGTATGTCGACATGTGCTCGTTGATGAATGCCGGCGTCGCGATCTTGACGTAGATCTCCCAGATAGCGACCTCGTCGGCCGTGGCACCGGGCGAGAGCACGGCTCCCGGCTGGATGACGTAGTCGCGCACCGGCAGGGTCGAGCGTGAGAGGTGCGCGCGGGTGTCGTCTCCGTGCCGCGAAGGTGCGGCCACGGGCTCCGTGCGCGAGCCCGTGAGGTCCTCGCTCGGGGTGTCTGCGAGCGCAGGAGCCGAGCCGAGGCCGGCTGAGATGGCGACCAGTCCGCCGACGATGCCGATGGATGCGAGCGTCTTGCGGACGCCACCGCGAGCGTACTTCGGGCGCGAGCCCGTCTCCGACTCAAGCTGTTCGAGCTGCTTCTTCAAGCGTGGGCCCCTTCGTTGGTTACAGGTCATCTCGGTGCTGCGAGGCGCTGCTTCGCGAGGGGCAGCCGTGGAAGACGGCCGGGCATCCTCGCACCGCGACGCCGAGGCGGATTCCCGCCACCCAGACAAGAAGCGCTGCCGACGCCGAAGGCCAGTAGCACGAGCAGGTGGGAATCAGCAAAGTGCTTGTCCAACGTAACAGGACCGTGACCTCATTCGAAGGACGGAATTCGGGTACTTCTCCCCTGGCTTTCGAGCGATGAGTGCGCTAGCACGACCGCAGCAGAGGATTCGGGGACACCGCCGAGACCCTCGACGCGGAATGTCGGCGGTCACTTCTACGCTGTCCGAACCGAACTCATCCGCCACGCGAGATGACTGCCCCTGCTGTGCCGGACCGGGGAGCTACCACCGCGCACAGAACCAGGGAGCCCGCGCATGGACCTACGACCCGGCACGCAGAGATGCCCAGAATGGTGCATCGCCCTGCACCTCGACGCCGACGAAACGCTGCACTACAGCGTCAGCCGAGAGGTCTCGGTGATATCGCGTGTGCCCGCACCAGCATCACGCGGCAGGACTCCGCACGCGTTCGCGGTGGAGACGCTTGTGCTCGTGCAGCACCAGGAGAGCGACGAACACGTCCCGTGGCTCGCGCTCTTGCTGAAGAACGGGCCACTGCTCGACATCACGGTCGACAGTGCGCGACGCCTCGGCGCGGGCCTGCTCGCGGGCCATGAGCGATGACCGCTCAGCTGCGCAACGAGCTCAGCCAGTCGACCGCCTCACCGAAGTGCTCATCGCCCCACTTGGGGTCGACGACCACCGGCTTCCGGTCTGCTCGCGGGTACGAGCCGAGGAAAATCACGTGCGGGCTGAACCGGCGAAGCCCGAGCAGCGCATCCGCCACCCGCGCGTCATCGATGTGCCCGTCGAGGTCCAGCACGAACCGGTACGAGCCGATGCGGTCGGGCAGCGGACGCGACGTGATCATCGAGAGGTTCACGCCACGCGTCGCGAACTGCTCGAGCATGACCATGAGCGAGCCGGGGAACTCTTCAGGCAGCTCCACGATGAGACTCGTCTTGTCAGCGCCCGTCCTGGCAGGAAGCTCGCGGCTCAAGCTCACGAGGGCGAAGCGCGTGCGCGCCGTCTTGTTGTCCTGGATGCTCTCGCCGAGCACCGACACCTCGAAGCGGTCCTCCACCCCGAGCGGCGCGATCGCCGCATCGATGTCGCCTCGTTCGTCGAACAGCGCGTTGACACTCGAGATGTTCGAGTTCGCCGCGACGTGCTCGTGACCCGGGATGTTGAGGTGCAGCCACCTGCGGCACTGGCCGTAGGCAACCGGATGCGCCGAGATCGTGCGCACGTCCTCCAGCCGCGTGCCAGGCCGAACGACGAGGCTGAACGAGATCGACACCTCGTACTCGCCCGCGATCCGCAGCCCCGGGATCGTGGCGAGCGCATCCTGCGACGCCGTGACGCCGCCCTCGATGCTGTTCTCGATCGCGATCATGGCTGCAACGCTGCGCCCGGACGTGACATCGGCGAGCGCCTCGCCGACGTTGCTCACGGGGCGCCAGATCTGCCCCTGTGCAGCCTCGACCTGGCTGAGCGCCGCCTCCGTGAAGGTGCCGGCCGGCCCGAGGTAGGAGAAGGTCACTCGCTCATCTGGCACGGCACTGGCATCGGTCATGGAGATCAGCCTATGCCGATGCACGAGTTCCTCCCCACGAGACACCTCGCGGTGCCAGACTGTGGACATGCACGATCGCGCTGGCAGCCTCGCCCTTGAATCTGACCTCATCGATCTCGACGCACTCATCGCTGCGTACGCCGAGAAGATCCCCGACCCCGCCGTCTCGACGCAGCGCGTCGCGTTCGGCACGAGCGGCCACCGCGGCTCGAGCCTGAACTCCTCATTCAACGAGACGCACATCCTCGCCATCACCCAGGCGATCGTCGAGTACCGTGCAGCGCAGGGCATCACCGGCCCTCTGTTCATCGGACGCGACACGCACGGCCTCAGCGAACCAGCAGAGCGCAGCGCCCTCGAGGTGCTCGTCGGCAACGGCGTCACGGTGCTCGCCGACCTCGACGACGAGTGGGTGCCGACCCCAGCGCTCTCGCACGCGATCATCCGCTACAACGCGGACCCAGCGCACACCGAACACGCAGACGGCATCGTCGTCACCCCGAGCCACAACCCTCCCCAGGACGGCGGCTTCAAGTACAACCCCCCACACGGCGGACCTGCAGACAGCGACGCGACCGGTTGGATCGCGAACCGCGCGAACGAGCTCATCGAAGCCGGGCTCGAAGGCGTGAAGCGCGGCACCCCAGACGCGAGCAACGTGGGCCGCCACGACTTCAAGGGCGACTACGTGCGCGACCTGAAGAACATCATCGACGTCGACGCCATCAAGCGAGAGGGAGTGCGCATCGGCGCAGATCCCCTCGGCGGCGCGAGCGTCCGATACTGGCAGGCCATCGCAGACGAGTACGACCTCGACCTCACGGTCGTCAACCCGGATGTGGATGCGCGCTGGCCCTTCATGACACTCGACTGGGACGGCAAGATCCGCATGGACCCGTCATCGCAGTCGGCCATGGCCTCCGTGCTCGCGCGCCGCCACGACTACGACATCCTCACGGGCAACGACGCCGACGCCGACCGCCACGGCATCGTCACCCCTGACGCGGGGCTCATGAACCCCAACCACTATCTGGCCGTCGCCATCGACTACCTGTGCGCGAACCGCCCCGAGTGGTCGGAGACAGCCGGCATCGGCAAGACGCTCGTCTCGAGCACGATGATCGACTTCGTCGCGGCCTCGCTCGGCCGCACGCTCGTCGAGGTGCCTGTCGGCTTCAAGTGGTTCGTGCCCGGCCTCATCGACGGATCCATCGTGTTCGGCGGCGAAGAGTCCGCCGGAGCATCGTTCCTTCGCAAGGACGGCACCGTCTGGACCACCGACAAGGACGGCATCCTCCTTGCGCTGCTCGCCGCCGAGATCATCGCCGTCACGGGCAAGACGCCGTCGCAGCGATACGAAGAGCTCGTCGCCGAGTTCGGTCGCCCCGCCTACGAACGAGTCGATGCCCCCGCTTCCCCGGCACAGAAGGCCGTCCTCGGCAAGCTCGACGGCGACGCCATCTCTGCTGTCGAGGTCGCCGGAGACCCCATCACGGCGCGCCTCAGCCACGCGCCGGGCAACGGTGCGGCGATCGGCGGCGTGAAGGTCACGACCGAGAACGCCTGGTTCGCGGCTCGCCCATCCGGCACCGAGGACGTCTACAAGATCTACGCCGAGTCGTTCAAGGGCCCTGAGCACTTGAAGCTCGTGCAGGCGGAGGCCAAGGCCATCGTCGACGCGGCGCTCGGCTCCTAGCCGCGGCGCCGCCCGCGCACACGAACGCTGCCTGCGTTTCCAAGCTCCGAAGCCCACTCGGATTGGAGACGCAGGCAGCGTTGTGCGTGGAGGACGCGTCCCCGCGAGGTGCCGCCACGAGCGGTCACCTGGAACGCTGCCAGCCGAAATGGCCATCGGAGGAGCCATGACGGGCCATTGCACTGGCAGCGTTGAAGTGAGCCGCCCCGGCCACAGACGCTGCCAGCGTCTGTGGCCGGGATGCGGGGATGCGGCCTACTGACCTTCCGCGGGGGTCGGGTTGGTTGCGCTGAGGCGACCGGCCTGGCCGACTCCGGCCGAGTACTCGACGCTCACGATGTCACCAGATGCGTTGAAGCAGGTCACGCCTGTCTCGAACGTGATCTCGCACACGAACTCGCCGAGCGCGACAGGCGAATCGTAAGGCTGCACGACAGCGCCCTCGAGCGGGATGTCGGTCGTGAGGCACGGGAACGTGTAGCCGTTCGAGTCGAGACCGACCACGACGCCCGTCGCCCCCGCCTCACAGGCCTGCTCTGGAACAGGGAAGTCGACGGTGTACTGCTGGCAGGCGACGCCGGTCTCTGGCGTGATCTGGCAGCGGATGTTGCCCGTCTCGCTCGTGAAGGTGACCGGGGCGAAGTTGGGGTCTGCGACCGCCGCGGGAGCCGCGGGGGTCACGGGATCCTCGGTAGCTGGCTGCTCAGTTGCCGTCTCTCCGCCGGCCACCGGATCGTCACGGTTCGCGCCGACGACGTTGCCGATCATGATGGCCGAGAGGATCAGCAGGATCGAGCCGACCACGGAGAGCGCGATGATGCCGAGGCGCCGACGGTTGCGGTTGTCGAGGCCGCGGACGGCCGCGCCGACGCGTCCTCCTCCACCCCCGCTGCCGCCACCGAGCGCAGCACCGACCCGGTCGAATGGGTTGCGGTCGGACGGCTCCAGGTCCGGTTCCGCGCCGACGGGCCCAGACGAACCAGAGCCAGACGAACCAGGCCCAGTCGACGTGGGTGGCGCCCCAGTGGCCGTACCTGGGGCTTGAGCTGCGGGCGCCGGACGGCGAGGCGCGCGGGACGCACGTGTGCGGGTGGATGCTGGCGTCGACGGCTGCTCGCCGGCGTCGTCCTCATCGAACCAGCTGGAGAGCAGTTCCCTCGCGGGGTCCTGATCAGCCGGTGCATGCGGCGCGGACGCCGGTGCGGCGGAGTCCGAGGCAGACGGAACGGCAGCGGCCGCTCCCGCGACGCCCGCTCCGGCCGCGACACCTGCTCCTGCGGCACCAGAGCCTTCGCTCTGGTCCCGTTCACGGTCGTCGGCGTGGCCGAACGCGGGCCCAGTGTCCTGCCTCGGCAGTGCACGAGTCGCCGGCTCGGCCTCGGACGCGCTCGGCACCTGCCCAGCGGAAGGAACGGCGGGAGCGGAAGGAGCTGCTGGAGCCGAAGCTGCAGGAGGGGCCGCGGCGGCGCCGGGTGCGCCGAACAGGTCAGCGGCATCCCGCCGCTCGGAATCACGTGCCTCGCCGAAGCTCTCGCGCGTTCGCGACGGCAGGGGCACGATGCCGGTCTGCTCGAAATCGCGCGAGACGATCGGGCGGTCGGAGTCGTCGAGGACGCTGCCGTCGCTGCGCTCCCCGGCGAGGAGCTCGTCGAAGGCGCTGCTCGCGGCCGGCGCGGAGCGAGGGGGCTCGCCCGGCACGACCGCAGGCCCGCTCGGGAAGACGGGGGCAGCGGATGCGCCGCGGAACGGGTCTCCGGTTGCGGGCATCGGCGGCGGGGACGGCACGACGCGGGGCGTCGGGACGGCCGGCGGGTCCGCGCGGAAGGCGGGGATCCGAGGCGCACCGGGTGCCGGAGCGTACGTCGCCTGGGTCTCCTCGGCGCCCTCGTTCGAGACGGGGGGTGCATCCGCACCGGGTGCTGCGTCATTCCGCTCAGGCGGCCGCCCGAACTGCGGTGCCGCGGAGGCCTCTGCGGCTTGGCTCGCCGAGGTGGACGCGGCGGGAGCCTCCGGCGCGGGGTCTCCTGTGCCGTCGAGGTCCGAGAACCAGCTCGGGACCTGGCCACGGGACTCGTCCTCTTCGCCGGAGGGAACCCCGGCGGGAGCCGCAGAGCGCGTGGATGGGGAGTTCATGGGGAGCACGTCGAACTCGGTGGTCGGCGGCTCGAACGCGAACGCGTCGCGGACTGGTGCAGACGGGACCGCGGCGGCGGGTGCGTCCGGCGTGTCAGGGGCATCCGACTGTGGAGCCGACGCGCCGGCGACGGCGCCAGCGGCTGGCGTCTCGACGGGGCCTGCCGGCTGCGCGGGGGCCGCCGGTGTGCGCGGCCGGACGGGAGCCGGTGGGATGACCGTCTCAGGCGTGACGACGTTGCGCTCGCCGGTGGCCCGGAGGTCAGGGTTGAACCGGCGGCGCGATCGGAGGAAGGACTGCGGCTCGGGAGCGGCCGCTTCGGCCTCGCCGTCGCCCTCGTCGACCTCGGGAGCGCTGGGCGAGGCTGCCTTGGGGCGGTAGCGAGCGAAGAAGTCGTCGCCGTCGCCTGGTGTTGCCGTGGGCTTCGCCTCCTCGCGGGCGCGCCCGACGACCTCGGAGGGCGGGGTGGGCGCAGAGGCGTTCCAGCGGAACCCTCCCGCACCGATATCAGCGGGGCGCCGCGGGGCCGCGTTGCTGCCGTCGCCCTCAGTTGCGCGAGGGCGCCCGGCCGTCAGCTTGGTACCGCACTCGGCGCAGAATCTCTGTCCGACCTGCGCTTCGGCACCACACGTGGGGCACGTTGCCATCTCGACCTCCTGGTCTTGGAGTGCTTCTGCTTTCAAAGCTCTGGCAGAACTCTACCGAGCCTCGCCTATTCAGTAGCCTGGCGCCGCGGGAGCGCCGAGGAATTCCTCGTATGTGCTGGCGCCTGACGCCTGCATGGCGGCGGAGGTGTCGGTCCCGACGTAGCGGTAGTGCCACGGCTCGAACTCGTACCCGGTGGTGGCCGTTCCGCCGTCTGGGAAGCGCAGGATGAACCCGAACCTGTGCGCGTTCGCTGCCAGCCACTGACCTCCAGCCGTCGTCGAGAAGCACTGCTCGAGCACACATCCCTCACCCTGCGAGGAGATGTCTGCTGCGAGCCCGGTCTGGTGCTCGCTGTAGCCCGGGCGGGCAGAGGTGAGGTCGGCCGCCTCCTGCCCGAGGTCGGCGACGTAGCCGTTGTACAGCTCGGTCTGGAGCCCGTAGTCGCGGTATCCGCTGGTCATGTCGAGCGTGAGCCCGGCCTCCGCGCTGGCCGCTGCGAACATCGTCTGGACGGCGGTCGCCGCCTCTGAGCGGAGGGAGTGGCCGTTCGCGGATGGGACGCCGATGTCCGACATGGCGACGAGGTCGGCGGGGGCGTAGTCGGCGGGAGAGAGCGGCGTCTGCTTGTTCACGAGCACCGCGATGCTGTCGGGGTCCGTGATGTTGAGCGTGGCCGCGGAGGGCTGCGTCTGCGTCGGCGTGGGTTCGGCCGTGGGAGTCTGCGTTGGTGTCGCAGTCGGCGTCGCCGTGGGTGTTGGCATCGCGGGGGTCGACGTGGATGCGATGGTCGGCACGTTCGCCTCGCCGTTCGACGCCGCCGTGACGGCCCAGTAGATGAACCCGCCGCCGAGGAGCACGACAACCGCGAGACCGGCCGCCGCGATCTTCCGGTTCCGGCGCACACGCGCGGACGCCCGGCGCTTGGTGCGCCCGGTGCGCTCGGCACGACGCCCCTCATCGTCCGGCGGTTGAACCTGCTGCTCCTCAGTCACCCGTCAACCCTCGCACAGGCGCGGGCGGCACCATCCGGGGCTGGCCGTGGTCGGCGCACACTGGTAGCGGTGAGGAGGAGGCAAACACTGAGCCATCTGCCCGCGGCACGGCGTAGCCTCTCCGCATGTCACACACCGTTCAGCATCAGCATGACCGCTCCCGCTTCGCACTCAACGATGACGACGGCAACGAGCTCGGCTACCTGAGCTACGTCACGACTCCCGACGCGATCGTCATCGATCACACGGTCGTCGACCCCGCCTACCAGGGGCAGGGCCTCGCGGCCGTGCTGACGGATGCGGCGCTCACGACGCTCGGTGAGCAGTCGGCGCTCACGATCGTTCCGCAGTGCCCGTATGTGGCCGCGTTCATCCGCAAGCACCCCGAGTTCCAGCCGCTCACAGCCCGCTGAGCTCACGTTGCGGCGGTCGAGCCCCGTGGTGTGGTGCCGTTCCGGTGGCTGTCACGCGTCGGACGTCACCGTCCACCTGGCCATGCGGGCGGACCGTCAGGAGCGTTCCGGCAGGTTGGCGAGCTGCACGACGGCGGGGGCCTCGCCGCGGCGCACGTACTTGCCCCGTCCAGGGGGCATGCGCTCGGCGTACAGGCGAGGCGCGATCTGGCCCTCGCTTCGGTCACCGGAGAGCAGCAGCAACGCCCCTCCCGTGTCGCGGGTGCTCTGCAGGAACGGCGCGTACATCGCCCGAGTCGATCCTGCGACGGGCCTCGTGACGACGATGTGGATGCCGAGGTCGCGGGCCGCTGGCAGGTGCGGCACAAGCGCGGCGAGCGGATCGGTGCCGCCAGCGGCGACGATGTCGTAGTCGTCGACGAGGAGCACGACCCGCGGCGTCTTGCGCAGCTGCTCGGCGGTGCGTCCCGGACGCTCGGCGAGCTCGCTCGCGATCGAGGCGGCGAGGCCGCTCGCCTGCGCCGCCGACTTGGCGTGCGCGGCGAGGTACTCCTCGGGGATGACGCTCGGCACCTTGCCACGCGGATCGACCACGGCGATCGCGAGCTCGTCTGGCGTGAATCGCTCGATGAGGCCCTTCGCGATGACGCGCAGCGCCGTCGACTTCCCGCTCTTCGCGTCACCGAGCACGACCAGGTGCTGGTCAGCGTCGAGGAAGTCCCAGAGCGCGCTGTCCATGGTGTCCTGGCGGAGGCCGAGGGGCACTGCGGTCGGCTCATCTGCCGCGTCCGGCAGGCTCGACGGGTCGATGATGCTCGGGAGGAGGCGGATGGGGGCTGCTGCGGGTCCACTCCACGACTCAGCGGCACGAGCAGCGAGCTCCTCGAGGGCCTCGCCGACCTGGTCTGGGTCGACGGACTCGAGAGTCGGCAGCGCGAACTGGGCGAGGGTCTTCGCATCGGTGAGCGCGCGTCCTCGCGAGTCCGGGGGGACGGACTTCGCGAGCTTGCGGTCGATGGCCGAGTCGGCGGGGTCGTTGAGGCGGAGCTCGATGCGCGTCCCGAACAGCGACTGGTGCGCCATGCGCAGCTCGCTCCAGCGCCCCAGCGTCACGACGAGGTGGATGCCGTAGCTCGACGCTTGCAGCATGAGCTTCGTGAAGGGGCCGTCGAGGTGCTCGAAGTCCTGGCGCAGCGCACCGTAGCCGTCGACGAGCAGCACGATGTCCGCCGTCGGCAGCTCGGGCAACCTGCCTGCCGCGTGCATGGCGCGCAGTTGAGCCGTGCTGTCGATGCTGTGCCGCTTGAACAGCTCCTCGCGCATCCGGAGCATGGCCGTGAGTTCCTCGACGAGGCGCACGAGCCTCGAGTCGTCGCCCCGCGCGGCGACGCCACCGACGTGCGGGAACGCCTCGAGCCTGCGGAGGCCGCCTCCTGTGAGGTCCATGCCGTAGATGCCGACGGCGCCCGGCGCGCCGCTCAGGGCGAGCGACGCTGCGATCGTGCGCAGGGCGGTGCTGCGACCGGACTGCGGGCCGCCGATGATTGCGACGTGGCCGCCAGACTTCGTGAGATCCAGCACCCACGGCTCCTGGCGCTGGCTGGCGGGCTCGTCTTCGACGCCCACGACGATGCGCAGTGGATGACCGTCCCCCGGGAGCGTCGCGTCGCGTGGCCCTCCCCGTGTGCCGTCGGAGCTGGACGCCGGGGCGGTCGCGGGTTCCGTCCCCGCGGCGAACGCCTCGCCGAGCGAGATGCGTTCGGCGAGCGGCGGCAGCCAGACGGGCCTCACCCTCTTCGGGCTGTCGAGCTGGGCGACGAGGTCGTCGATGAGGGTGCGGCGGGTCTCCGGCGCCCGCAGCACGAGCGGCGCGTCCGGGTCTCCCCCGCTCTCGATGCCGTTGTACACGGGGATCTCGACGATGCCGGGATGCTCGTCCTCGGTCACGGGGCGGGCCTCGGTGAGCTCGTCGATGGGCCCGGAGACGTAGCCGGCGTGGAAGCGCTGGTAGACGCTCGTGTCGACCTTGAGGTAGCCGTAGCCGGGGATCGGGGGCAGGTGGAACGCGTCCCCTGAGCCGAGCACGACCTGCGACTCGGCCTCGCTGAAGGTGCGCAGGCCGAGCCGGTAGGAGAGGTACGTGTCGAGTCCGCGCAGCTTGCCGCCCTCGATGCGCTGACTGGAGAGCAGCAGGTGCACGCCGATGGAGCGGCCGATGCGGCCGATCTGCAGGAAGAGGTCGATGAAGTCGGGCTCTGCCGTGAGCAGCTCGCCGAACTCGTCGATGACGACGAACAGGTGCGGCATGGGCGCGAGTTCTGGCCTGGTGCGTCGCAGCTCCCGATAGTGCGAGATGGACGGCGACGAATCGGCGGCTTTGAGGAGCTGCTGCCGCCGCACGACCTCGCCCTGGAGCGAGGCCTTGGCTCGCACGGTGAGCTGCGGGTCGTCGGCGAGGTTGTCGATGAGGCCCGCAAGGTGCGGCAGGCCCTCGAACGGTGCGAACGCGGCACCGCCCTTGTAGTCGACGAGGATCATGGCGAGGTCTTCGGGCGGGTGCGAGACGGCGAGCGACAGGATGAGGGTGCGCAGCATCTCCGATTTGCCGGAGCCTGTGGCGCCGATGCAGATGCCGTGTGGGCCCATGCCCTGCTGCGCGCTCTCCTTGAGGTCGAGGTGCACGGGGCGGCCCTGGTCGTTGACGCCGAACGCGACGCGCAGGAACTCCGCTGGCTGTCGCGGCGCCCAGACGCGGTCGAGCGCGACGGGCTTCTCGAGGGGCACGCCGAGGATCTCGGCGATGTCGGCGGCGGGGCCCTCGTCGTCGCGGGTGCCCACGGCTGCGAAGGTGCGCTTCGCGGCGAGCGTGCGGGCGAGCGCCTCGAAGGACGTCGAGGTCAGTTCGTCCGCGTCGAATCGGAGGGTGCGCTGCTCGGCGCCGCCCGCGCGGTGGGTGATGGTTGCGCCACCACCGGCGGCACCGCCGTTCGCGTCGAGCTCGATGCGCACATCGACGTCGTCTGGTTCGTCGAGGCGCTTGTCGATGAGATGGACGACCGTCACGCCGATCTCACCCGGCGTGTAGCTGCGGTCCGGCAGCTGCAGCGGGCGCGCAGGCTCGCCGTGACGGTCGTCGATCACGACGAGGCTCGACAGGCTGACCGTCTTGCTGCCGCGTCGCCTCGCGGCGGCTGCCGTCTGGGTGCGGTCGAGGAGCTCGCTCCCGACCACGGCCGCGAGTTGGCGCAGATCCGATGCGACTCGACGCGCTGGCACGGGGCCGTCGAAGAGCCTTGGGTTCTGGGCGTGCGGCAGCAGGTCGAATCCGCGCCAGTCGTCCCCACGGTCTGACGCGAAGGCCGCGGCGAGCTGCACGTCGTCGGGCAGCTGGTGGCTCGCGAGCTGCGCGACGAGCCCGCGCGCGAGGGGCACGGTGCGCTCTCGCGGGCCGATGACGGCGACGACGGATGCGCCGAGGAGGTCAGCGATCGCGGGCATGCCGGGGATCTCGCTGTGCGTCTCCGTGAGCAGCTGCGCTTCACGCAACAGGATGGGGTCGGCTGGCTCGGTCGGCGAGTCCTCCGCTGAGACGCCGAGCTGGAACCACGGCACGGTCGCCGTGCCCACGCGGGCCTGCAGGTGGTCGGGGTCGCCTCGCCGCCGGTCCCAGAGGCGTGCGGGGTCGTGCACAAGCGAGGTGAGTCCGCTCCGGTCGGGATGCACGAGCCGCGCGGCCTGCGCCGCCCGCGCAGCTTCGTCGCGCAGCTCCGTGCGCTGGCGTTCGAGGTAGTCGAGGTAGCGCTTTCGACGGATGCGCAGCGCACGACCGGCTCGGCCGCGTGCCGAGACGGCGAAGCCGACGCCGGAGACGATCGCGACGACGAACACGATTCCCGCGATGAAGAGGAACAGCGGCTGCCCGTTGCGCATGACGACCATCATGGTGACGGACGTCAGCGCGCCCACGACCGGCAGGAGGAACTGGAACGGCGTCGCGCTCGCCTCGTCGCTCAAGGTTGGCGGTGACGCGAGCTGCCGAGGCTCTGGCTTCTGGGCCGGGAAGACGGTGCGGGTGGGCCGGTGGGCGTCGCGGATGCTCACGTTCGCCTCCATGGTCGTTCGGCATTCGGTGCGGGTCGGGCCGGTGCTGGCGGGTTCGGTGCTGGCGGGAACACCGGAGCCTGCACCGGAGCCTGCGCGGGAGTCCGCACCTGAGCCCGCGGTGCATCAGGAAGCGAAGCGGGCACTGGAACTGGCGGCGCCGCCACTCCCGCGGCGGCGTCGATGACTCTGGCGCCGAGGCGCAGCATTCGCACGCCGTCGAGGCCCCGCTGCGTGCCAGCGCCCCTCGTCCGGTCGTGGCGGACGAGCACCGAGGGGAACGGCAGGTTGTCGACGAGCTTCTCCGTCGCCAGGCCCGCGACGCCCTGCACGTCGACGGCGACGAGCACGACGCGGGTGTTCGTCCCGACGGCGGCAGCGACATCGAGTGCACGCTGGACGTTCGCCCGGTCGGCCGGCGTCACGAGGCAGAGCACGTGCGAGTGCTCGGCGAGGTCGCGGATGCGCGCGAGCGGCGTTGCACCCCAGTCCGTGACGGTGAGGTCGAAGGCGTCACTGGATGCGCGGTGCAGCCGCCACCAGGCGTCGACGTCGGCGGGCCACTCCGACCTCCCGAGCTCGAGTGCTTCCACGTCCGTCCCGTCGAGGCCGCGCTCGGGGCGAGGGCTCTCGCCCTGCGCGCTGACGAAGCGCACGCGGTCGCCGCGCACCGAGGCGAGGAACCTGGCGAGTTCGACGGCGATCGTCGTGCCTCCGGAACCGACCGCCAGCGAGGCGACCCCGACGCGCCGGCGGAGGGCGAGCGGTGCGGCTGCTCGCTCGCGGAGGTCCTGGAGCTCGGACGCGCCCCGCGCCGTGAGCGTCGAGCGCAGGCTCAGGATCAAGGCACTGAATGGGATCAACGGAACGCCTCGAGAAGGTCGGCGAAGATGCCGAACGAGCCGAGGGCGAGCGGCACGACCGTGAGCACGACGAGGAGCTCGACAGTGTCGGCCCAGCGCCGCAGCCTGGCGGCGACAACCTCGCTCGGGTGCCAGGCCGCGGCGCCCACGGCGATGAGCGCGACGGCGCCGGCGATGAGCGCCTTCTCGCCGTCGCCGAACAGCGCCGTCGACAGCAGCCAGAGGGCGGCCGGCACGACGACGGCGCCAAGCAGCGCAAGACGGGGCGGGATGAGCGGGAACGTGCGCGTGCGGAGCAGCGCGACGACGGCGAGGGATGCGGCGAGTCCCTGGCGCCACGGGTCCTGCGAGAGCAGGAGCTCGGTGACAGAGAGCAGCATGATGATCGAGACGGCGATGACCGTCCAGGTGAGCTGCGCGAACGACTCGGCGACCGCGGCGCGCACGTCGCGCGACGCCGCCCGCTCGCCGCGCATGATGCGGTCGTCGTAGGCGGTGAGCCCGCTGAGCGAGAGGGCCGCGCCTGGGAGCAGACCGAGGGCGGCGACGCTCAGCACCGAGGCGACGACCGCGACGCCGCCTCGATCGAAGCCGGCCAGGCCGAGGAAGAAGAGCAGGGCGCTGGCCAGGAGTCCGACCGCCGCGCCGTACCTGGCGGAGCTGCGCTTGAAGCCGACGCCCCAGACGATGCCGAGCACGAACCACGCGGCCATCGCCACGACGAGCACCGTGGTCGGGAGCATCCCGCTCGCCCACTGCCCGCCGGCGGCGGCGATCTCGGCGGCGAGTCCGAACGCACCAGGGACAGCGACCCCGAGCGCGGCGCTCGCGAGGGCGACAGCCGCGACCCGCTGGTCGGAGCGCGCGAGCGCGGCGCCGGCCGCCGCGAGCAGGGCGACGGCCGCGAGCATCCACTGGGCCGGAAGCGCGAACGCGCCCATCGCCCACATGGCAGCGCCCGCTGCGGCAACGCCGGCAGCGACGGCAAGGGTCGTGCGTGTCTGCGCCTCGGTCCAGGCGTCCGACCTCGACGCACCGGCCTCGGTGATGGCGTCGGTGATGTCGATGACCTCTGGCGCCTGCGGCGCATCGTCGACGGTCGTGACGCGCAGCATCGCCCCCGGCCGCACCCCCTGCTCCTCGAGGCTCGCGTCGGCGTCGAGGGCTGCGCCGACGAGCGTCGTCAGCGTCAGCACGTCGCCGCCGCGCGGCTTCTCCTCGAGCAGCTCGAGCACCAGCGGCAGCAGCGCGCCGACCGGCTCCCCGTTCGGGAGAGCCAGCTCGGCCTTGCGCTCGCTGCCGATGACGGTGAGTCGCGTGTACGACACTCAGTGCTCCTCAGGGTTCATTCGGCGGGCGTTCGTTCGACGGCTCGCATCGTGGCTGCTCACTCGCTGGCTGCTCACTCGACCACAGTCAGCGTCTGCGGGTCGATCGTGATGCCGCTCGTCGGGTTCGTGTAATAGCCGGTCGTCGGGTCGATGTACCAGCCGATCCTCGTGTCGATGAGCTTGCCGTCCGGGTCGGTGGCGTAGCCGGTGGCCGGGTCGACGACGAAGCCCGTGCGCGGGTCGGTGTACTGCCCCGTCGCCTGGTCGAGGAGGAAGCCCGTCGCCTCGTCCTTCACGACCGTGCCGCCAGGCAGCACGGGGTTGGCGGCCGCGGCGGCCTGGAACGCGGAGATCGCCTCCTGCTGCTTGCGATCCTCGAGGAGGTTCACGACGAAGCTCGTACCGAGGCACGCGCAGCAGATGACGGCGCCGAGGATGACCGATCCGAGCATGCGCCCCACGTTGGTGCTCACCGCTCGCCGAGTCGCCTGCGGGCCGTGCGCGAGCGCGCCGAGCATCCGCTCACGGTGAGCGCGAGTCGTGTCGATGAGGGTGCGGTCGGCCTCACTCATGCCGCCACCCCCGATCCGGTCGATGCCACGCCAGGCCGCCCGAGCCGCACGCGCCGCGAGCCGAGGGCGAGGACGGTGCCGAAGGGAACGGTGACGGCGGTCTCCGGTTGGAGGCGCTTCGGGTCGCCGCCCGCGAACGCCCACGTGCCGCCGACGCTGCCGAGGTCGGTGACGAGCACGCCGTCGAAGTTCGGCTCGAGGCGCACGTGCGTCGGGGCGAGGCTGCGCGAGAAGTCAGGAACCGCCACAGGGCGCTGCCCACGCGACGTGACCTGCGGCGCCCGCCCGACGATGACGACACCGCGGACCACGTGCCGCGACCCGTCGTCGAAGCTCAGCTCGAGATCAGGGCTCGAGAACCGCTGCGGCACGCGGGTCGGCGGGGCGAGCTCGATGAGTGCTGGGGCCAGCCTGAGCGGGTCGCGCCCTCGACGGACGTCCACGGTGGCGTGCTTCTCCCCAAACGGATGCGCAGGCATGCCAGTCGAACGAGCCACCGTCCGAAGCCCGAGCAGGGTGTGGCCCACGCTGGTGCCGAGCGACGCTCGCATCCACCACCACGCACCGAGCACCACGAGCGCCGCGGATGCACCGACCAGCACCGCGAGCGCCACGCTGTGCCCTGCGGCGAGGAACGAGAACCCCGCGACGACAGCCAGGCCGAGCGCCACGTCGACGACGACCGACCAGGCGAGCTGGGAGGTCGCCGCTGGGAGATCGGCCGAGTTCCACACGAGTCGCAAGGCTAGTCGGCTCGGCCTGACCCCGGGAGGGGAGAACTCCCCTGGCAAAAGATGGACGAAGGCGGGGCGAGCATGCTGGACTGGCGTCTCCGAAGTACGACGCGCGCCGATCGCGGTGCTGGAGAGGATGCCATGAAGTTCGCAATGGAAGACCAGACACTGGTCACGCTCGGCAACAAGTCGCAGACCGAATCGGACGACCTCGGCGAGCTCGTGAAGCAGCTCTTCGACGCAGCGGAGCCGCTCGCCTCGACCTTCAACGGGCCGGCGAAGGCCAGCTTCAACAACTTCAAAGCCAAGACCGACGACATCTCGAACGCGCTCAACTCGGCGCTCGCCGGCATCGTCACCTCGATCAGCGGGCAGAACAAGGCCTTCGTCGCCGCAGCCGACGACGGTGCCGCAACGCACGAGGCGTCCGCGAACTCGACCGACTTCAGCTCCGAGTCCTTCCTGACGCGCATCCGTCCGCAGGCCTAGGCCCGAGCGCTCAGACGACAGACGCGACGAGAACCAGGAGAACACGAATGTTCACGAACCAGATGGATCGCAACGACTACAACATCGGCTCGTCCGAGGCGACGCAGGCGAACTTCGAGCAGGTCGCCTCCCGCCTCGAGTCGGCGCTCGACCGCCGCGACGCAGACGTGAAGCAGGCCATGGCCGACTACCAGGCGGACGGCGTCTCCGAGGAGTACGCGCACCTCGAGCAGCAGTGGAACTCGGCGGGCCAGCAGGTCCGCGACGTCATCGCCGCCATCCGCAACTCCCTCGTGGAGAACGACGATGTCGCCCGCCGCGCCCTCTCGGCGGCACGCGCGTCGATCCCGAGCTAGACACCCGCGCAGCGCATCAGCAGCCGAACGTGAGCGGCGGGGGGGCACCGCCCCCCCCGGGCCCCCCCCCCCACGCCGGCGGGCGCGTGCCGGGGGCCCCCGGGGCTCGGTTGGGCCCCCGCGCGGCACGCCCCCCGGCGGGGGCCG
>JBQDTF010000007.1:0-162147 GCA_052099095.1 Pseudoclavibacter sp. | reverse complement strand
CGCGGCGCCCACACGGCGCCCCGCGCGTCGAGCCCTTCACACACACCCGCCACGCCCATCCCCAGCCTAAGTTGAGCGGGGGGGTTCATCCGACACCGGATGCACGCCGCCGCTTCGTCGCGGTCAGCTTCCGGCTCGCCAGAGGTCAGCTGATGCACGCCTGCGCGTCACGCAGCCGGGCGGCTGCAGCCTGATCTGTGATGTCCCGAGGAGCCACGGCGTTCGGCTGCGCACAACTCGGTCCTCACTCCTCGCGAGGCGAGACTCACTCGTCAGCGACCGCAGGCGTGTACCGGACGACGATGCCGTCGAGACCAGCCTCGGAGAAGAGGCGATTCACCCCGTCGCCCGTCGCGGCGTCCTCGAAGTGCCACTCGACGGTCGATTCGGGAGACTTCACCCGCAGCTGCGCGGCGGCCAGCCCGAGCACACGGCGCCCGGTCTCGACAGACTCAGCTGTCTCCGGCCACTGCCTCAGCTCCGGGATCCGCTCCGCCTCGAAAGCCTGCAGCAGCACCTCGTGCTCCTCCGCCCCACGAATGGTTCGCCCGTCGAAGGGCACGAAGCCGCCGTCTGTCAGCGGATCGGGCACGTTCCACTGGGGAATCCGGCCATCGTCCGTCGGGAGGAGTCCGGTGATCTGCGTTCGATAGTCACTCATGCGCGTGGTGTTCCGGATCCCGTCGATGCAGACGGCTGATGGGGCAGCACGTCAAGCCCGTTCATCTCTCGAGTCTTCGCCATCTCGTCGACGACGCGCTGCGCATCCCAGTCGTCTGGTGCCGAGAGGAGTGTGCCACCCTCGAGCGTCCTCACGCCGATGCCCGGCGCTGCCGAGCGGACAGGACCAACGGCCTCCGACAGCCAAACCCGGTTCGCAGCAGGAATACGCCACCCCCCACGGCGATCGATCCTGAACTGCTCGGTGACCCCGAGCGTCACGAGGAGCGGCGACCACGCCCGCACGAGCGCGAGGACCAGTTCGTCAGCGGCTTCAGGCCGCACTGCACCCGCTCCAGTCGGAACGACGTCGAGGAGGGAGATGTGCGACGGCACGCGCCGGCCCGCGCTCACATTCCCGGCCTGCGTGTGCGAGGTCACGTGCACGGCTGCGTTTCGCGCGCTGGCGGTCACGGAATATCCGTCCTGCACCTGCGCCTGCCCCGACCCCGCGTTCACTCTCGATCGCACAAAGTCGACTCTGTCCGACGCGGTATCGGGCCATCCCGATCCGCCAACGACATCCCACGGCCCGACACTCAAAATCTCGCCGACTCGGGTGAGCAGCTGATCAATGCGCTCTGAGATCCATTCCGGAGTAGCACCCGTTCGCGCCCACACCGCCCGCACTGCGAAATCGGATCCATCTATCCACGTTGTCATCGAACCTCACGCCTTCGGGGTATAGAACACTTGCACGTCCTCGAGCATGAGGTCGTCGAAGATCTTCTGAATGGCAGCCGCCCCGATCGGATCCGAGACGTGCCACTCCAGTACAGCACCTTCTGGGAGCGCGTTCAGCTGTCGGTCCACCTGGGCGCGGATGCTGTCCATCATGTTCTGCGCCTTCGGGTGGAACGGCGCTTCGCCGAGAATGCTGTAGCCGTCCTTCGCCTCCAAGAAGACCTCAACTGGCGGGTCGCCGCGCATCGTGTGGCCGTCGAACTTGACCGACCCGCCAGGGTTGTCACTCGGCACCACGTACTCGGGCTGGCGTCCGTCCGGGAGCACCTCGAGACCGCTGATCTGCGCCTGGTAGTCGATACCCTTCGGCGACGTCGGCGTCACGTGGTCGAACCCCGCCTCACCAGACTTCGGGTCCCATGTCGCCTCTGGCGTCGTCGGCGGATGCCCTCCAGGCAGATGCGCATCACCCGACGAGTACGAGGAGCCGACCTCGGGGTCGAAGCTCAGCGAGGCTGCCGGTGGCTTCGGGTCGAAGTGGCCAGCGCCCGGGTTCCGGGCGACGAACGTGTCCGTCTCCGTGTCGTACTTGAGGTGCCAGCCTTGCTTCCCCGTCTCCGGGTCGACCCGAAGCGGCTCCTCGGTTCGAGGATCGACCGCTACCCCGTCGTCGTTCTTCGCGTTCTCGTACGCCTTCGAGTAGTCGTCGGGAGTCGGCGTGCGAGGGGCGTCCTTCTGGTTGATGACGGAGCCGCCGTCCGGCTTGCCGCTGCCGCCCGTACCCCCGGTGCCGCTGCCGCCGCCGCTGTTCGCAGCGCCAGCGGGCTCACCGGGAGCCGGCGACGGCTGCGGGCCTGACGGGGTCGCTGTCCCGGACGTAGCGGGCGCATCCGGAGCGGCTGACCCGGCGGGCCCGGTCGGCACATCCGGAGCGGCTCCCGGTGCCCCGGAGCCGTGAGGCCCGGCCGCCGGCCCGGCGGGCCCGGTCGGCACCTCGGGCGTTCCGCCCTTCGGACCGCCGGGAACCGTGCCAGGGGCGTCCAGCCCGAAGTGCGACGAGACGGGAGGCACCCCGCCCGTCGGGGTGAGCGCATCCACGACTCCCGTCGCGCCCACGTACGGCGTGATCTTCAGACCGTCCGGCGAGAACTTGATGCCCTTCGTCGCGAGGCCCACCGCGAGCGAGCCGCCCGGGATCGCGAAGTCGGCAGCGACCCCGCCCACGCGCGTCACGATCGAACCGACCTTGCCGGCCGTCGAGACGCCCTTGGCGATGTTCGCGCCGGGGATGAAGAACGTGCCGATGTTCGCGATGGTCTCGGTACCGGTCGCGACCGCATCCTCTTCCCACGCGTGGAAGCCGTTCTCACCTGCGAGGGCTGCCTGGTGGTCCCAGCCGATGAGGCTGCCCCACCCGGTCGCGGCGACGTTGACGCGGTCGTCGAACCACTGGTCGGCCTCAGAACCGGGCGCGACGAGCTTCACTGCCCAGGTTGTGGGCGACAGGACGACGGCCGTGGAGAGGGCGAAGTTGCCGAGGCCGCCCCAGGCCGCCCCGGCCTTGTCCCAGCCCCACTCGCCGGACTCCGGGTCACGCCCGATGAGCGACGCCGCCCCCGTCCACGTGCCGTGCCAGAAGTTGCCGGCGCCGTGCGCGACGGACTCCGAGCAGTTGCGGTCCTCGTCAGCCGGGTATCCCCACGGCAGTTCCGTCGACGCCATGATCGCCTCGGCGGTGATGGCCTCGTCCTCGGTCACGTACGTGCCCGTGCTGAGCGTCTCGAGGCCAGCCGCGCACGTCGTCGCG
Organism: Pseudoclavibacter sp.; assembly: GCA_052099095.1. Taxonomy (GTDB): domain Bacteria; phylum Actinomycetota; class Actinomycetes; order Actinomycetales; family Microbacteriaceae; genus Pseudoclavibacter. Next base: position 158,936 of record JBQDTF010000007.1, on the reverse strand, counting down.
GCGGCCGAGACGGTCTCGATGATCGCCGCGTACTCGGCGAGCAGCGACTCGTTCTTCTCGATGGCTGGGCCATGCTCGGTCCAGGGGATGTGCTCGCTCTTGTCGCCCAGCTTCGTGACGTCGGTCGTCCAGAACTCGGAAGAGAACAACCCGTGCGCATCCCAGATGGTCACGTTGTAGCCGCGCAGGGCTTCCTGCCGGAAGGTCGCGGCACGCTCCTCGAGGTCCTGGAGCGTCGCCTTCACGCCCTGGAGCTCCTCCGCGTACGTGCGCAGGTAGCCGGCGGCGCTCGAGAAGCTCGTCTCGACGTCGGCCGCCGCGTTGCTCGCCGGCGCGATCGCCGCGTACACCGACTCCTGTTCGGGCGCCTGATAGGAGGCGCCGATGCCCGACCAGGTCGAGCTGATCGTCGACACCTTCTCGACGAGCCCAGACCCCATGCCCTCGAGCGAGGTCGCCGAGCCCTCGATGGCCGACGTGTCGAGGTCGGCGCTCTTGCAGACGAACGCCGACGGGTCGATGAGCCCGTCGCCCGTGCAGACTTCGATGGTCATACGTCCCCCCGGTAGCCGTGCTGCTCGAAGAAGCTGAAGTCGCCGTCCGAGCCGTCCGCGATCGCACTCTGGAATTCGAGCGCCATCTGCTCCTGCCCGGTGTTGTATGCGTAGACAGCGTTCGCGACGCCCGTGACGCTCGCGTTGACCGTGTTGCCGACGGCCGTGACATTCGACTGCTGCTCCGTGAGCAGACCCGCGAGCGCCTCCGAGACGCCCACGGTGATGCCGCCGCCCCACGCGACGCCCGCCATGACGCCGTTCATGCCGGCCTCCGTGATGACCGTCGCGAGCTCACCCTGCGTGGTCTGCACGCTCGTGAGCACCGTCTGCACCCCAGTGGGGTCGATCTTCCAGTCAGCCATCTCACACCCTCTCAGTCACGGTGCCGCCGACGGCGGCGGCGATCTGTTCTGCCAGTTCGCGGCCGCGCTGCGGCTCGCTTCTCGGCACGGTCACTTCCGTCCACAGCCCGAATGCCGTCGGCGGATGCGCGAGCGCGAGCGCCGCGCTCGTCGCGTCGGCGATGGGCTGGCTCTCGAACACGCTCAGCAGCGACGCCCCTGCGCCGTCGACCGCGTGACGCACGGCACCGTTCTCGAAGGAGATGAGCTGCCCGTCCGGGTGCGAGTCGGCGATGGCGCGCGCGATGGCCTCGTCGCTCGGCGCGACCTCGCTCAGCAGGACAAGTTCGATGGGCATGTCAGCTCCTCCCGGCATTCGCGTCGCCCGTCGCGAACTCCACGGCGAGGGCTGAAGCGAGGCGCTCCTGGTCGAGGTCCGTCGCGAAGGCACGCAGCTGGTACCAGAGGGGATCGCTCCCCGAGAGCCGGACGATGAGCGCGGGTGCTCGGCGGAGACCGACGGTCGTGACGTCGTGGTGCTGGGCGAGCGCATCCACGTCGATGGCAAGGTCGCGCACGGCCCGCGCGCCGAGGAGGACCGCCAGTGGCTGCTCCGGTCGGCGAACGCCAGGGAGGCGCCCCGAAGAGCCGCCGCGCTCCTCGACCTCGCCGCAGGACAGCAGCGCCACGTTGACCCGGCTCTGCTCGGCAAGCTCCCGCAAGGTATCGACCACACGCGGGTGGGCGGCAAGAGAACCGCCAGGTTCGAGCGCAAGCTCGGCGAGGGCTGCGTCTCGAATGGGGACCGCGCCGCGAACATGCTCGAGGATGCCCGACTTGGTGCGCGAAACGGCCAAGCTCACGGCTGAGCCGTCGTCGCCAGCCGCGTAGTGCCGCTCGGTGACGGGCATCTGCCTGCGCATCGACTCGGTCAGAGCACTGTGCGACCAGCGCAGGGCGAGCGGCTCGACGAGCCCCCACCGGTCGAGCCCTGCGCCGCCGAGTCCGCTGACGAGGAGGTCGGCGACACCACCGACGAGCGTGCGGTCGTCAGCGCGGTCACGAACGTAGACGTCGAAGACGAACGACGGGGTCGTGTGCTCGCGCAGAAGAGAGAGCGTCGGATGCGGTTCGGCATCACCGCCGGGTCGCGGCGCCCAGAAATCGCCGAAACTGCGGATGCGCGTGCCGCGGAACGCGTCGAACATCGCGCCCCCGCTCGACACGGCCCAGTAGCCACCCGCCGCCTGGAACGCATCCGCCACGAAGCTGGACACGTGTGCCTGATCGGTCGTCACGAGGATCGGGCGGAGCCTCGAGAACTGCGCGTCGATGAGGAACCGCTGCAGGGGCCTCGAGAGCGTGACCCGCTCGGCAGACGCCCAGTAGACGGTGTAGCCGCCGCCCGCGCCGTCTGAGCCTCGCTCGTCGGAGAGCGGGTCGATGAACGCGGTCACGGCGTGGCCACTGGCCGGATGGGGGCGAAGGTTCGCAAGCGCGTCATGGGGATCCTCCGGGGAAATCTCGGATGAATCGCCAGCGTAACCACGCATCGCCCGTCACGCGATGGGTACTTCTCCCCTCACCTGGTCGCTGAATACGGCACGCGCCGAGGAGAACGAGGAGGGGCGCCTACAGGTAGTCGCTCTCGTCGCCGGTCCCCGGGACGCGGTCGCCCGGAATGCCGAGGCGCTCCTCGGCACGTTCGATGTCCGCGTATCCGGGGTGCAGCACCTTGAGGAGCACGGTCGTGCGAAGCACTTTCACCCAGATGCGACCACCGTTCTGTAGCTCCCAGAAGGCGTCGCCGCGGTGCTTTCCGGAGAACGCGTCGAGGACTGAGGCAACACACGCGATCATCTGCCTCCGAGCGGTCAGTAGGTCCTTGCGTGCGTGCTCTTTCGAGAAATTGCACAGGTCGATCCGCACCTCTACGACGTGCCCGTCCTTGTAGGAAAGCACGGCGTCAGGACTCATGTCCTCAGCTTCGAACATGCCCGAGAAATAGTGAGCACTGTTGCTCAGATCCATCACGACATGCCAGCCGAGTGCGCCCGCGAGCTTGCGCCCATCGGCCACCTGTAGGGGCCAGACGACATCCCGGAACGTTGCAACGATCTCCTGCACGCGGGCCGCATCCGCCGCCACCAGTTCCACCATTGGTTCTCTCCTACTTTCCAAGTCCGAGGTCAAGGGCGCCTGGGTTCCGGACGATTTCCTGCACAGTCACGGTCCCGTCAGCCTTCGCCTTGACGAGCTGATGGGACACCTTGATCTTGCCGCTTGCGAGCCCCTCAACCAGTGCTGGGTTCGCATCAAGGTGCTGCCGTCGCAGCTTGCCCGCGGCCCGTCCCTCAAGTAACTGCTTTGAGGCGGGCATCGTGCCGTGCAGTGGCCACCGCTCGCCGTATCTGAACCGGCGTGAGATCGGCGTACGCCTACAGGAGCGCCACCTCGTCGAGGTGTACCTGCGTGTCGGCGGGGTCACCTCACGCGGTCATTCTCCGCGCTCGCGCGCCTCACGGGCATCCCGCTCAGCAATCCGCACGCGGCCCTCCGCGAGCTTCGCCTTCAACCACTCCGGTTGATGCTCCTCGTCCCGCGGGAAGTGCTTCTGGTCCGTGACGTACGCGATCGAATCGACCGGCACGTCCCACTCCGGCTCATCGTTGTAGTTGTATTCCGCCGTGAATGCCCCCGCGGCAGTCACCGTGAACTTCGCACTAAACCACGTCCCAGCACCATCCCTATACGACGCAGCACGAAGCGCCCTCCTCGCGTCAGACACGGAATCCGGAGTCCTCAACGACTCGTAGTGCACTCCGTCCGAGACAGCGCGTGCGTCCGGACGGATCGCACGCGTCTGCTCCAGCGACACCGGGGCGAGAGCTGAACACAACATGACCATGGCTTCATCTCCCTGGCGCAACTGCCCGGCCAGCGCTCGCGCCAGGTCGTCCGATGCGATCTTCTCCGCAAAGAAACCTTGCTCAGCGTTCATTCTCATACTCCTTTTTCTTCCAGTCGCCATCATCAATCTTGTAGTCGACAACGAAGACGCCGTCTTCCTTCCACTTCGCCCAACCGTCCCCTCCAGCCAACGCCGCCTGATGATCCCAACCGACCATGCCGCCCCAGCCCGTCGCCGCGAGGTTGATGCGGTCGTCCAGGAAATCGGTGAGCTCGCTCTTGCCCGTCGTTTCCTTCAGCAGCCACGACGCGGGCACCGTCAGCGTCAGCGCCGCCGTCGACACCAAGAAATCAGCGGTGCCACCAAGGGTCGTCACGATGTTCCACGCCGACCAGTCGCCCGTCACCGGGTCGAACCCCGCCAGCGCCTTGATCCCTTCGAACGTGCCACCGACAAAATTGTCGAAGCCCTTCTGAATGGACTGTTGAACCCCTTCCGCCTCCTTTGACGGAGAACCCCACGGCATCGGCCCATCCAACGAATCGAGCTGCTCAGCGGTGACCGGCACCAACGGTGCCGCGCACATTCCCGTGAGCAAGCCGTTGATGCTGTTCGCGCATGTGGTCTCGGCCGTCGAGATCGACTCCAGAACGGCGTTGTACTCGGCAAGCAGAGCGTCGTTCTGCTCGACCGCGGGCGGATGCTCCTGGCCATCAAGTGGATCGGCAACGAAGGGTCTCACTCCGAGAGCACGGTGACCTTTGACCTGATCCTGGAAGGCGCGGACCTCTTGGCGCTCGCCCTTCGCGACCTGTATGACCGGCGTGATCACAGCTTGAGGGAGAAAGCACGGGAGATATCGAGCAGGTTCGGAAAACCCTAGGCTGGGTGCCCCACAAGCTGGCTCTTGCCCGCCTCGACGCTGACCACGGTTCACGCCGACACGTCGAGGCGGGGCGTCGCACTCATACGAGCGTCCGTAGCCTTCGGTTGCTGAGCGACGGAGCGGTCGCAGTTAGTCTGCAGAAGTACCAGCCGATTGGCGTGCACCTGACAGGTTTGGAGCGAGCCGCCCCGTAGTTAGTGATCGGCGCTCAGACCAGCGCGTCCCACTCACCCCAAGCTGGTTCGTCGGCGAACATCTCATCCACGGGAATCTGGTCCCGATCGGCCCGCATCCGCGATGGCGGGTTGAACTCGACGAAGTTAGTCCAGCCTGTCCCGTCCTCGTTGCTGTGCGACTGAACTTTCGCCACAGGCTTGAACACCTGCGGCGGCAACTGTGGGTTGTAGACCCCGTACTCGTACACCGATGCGATGTGGGAGAACAGGCGACCGTCCCCCAGGCTCTTCCACCAAATCTCAGAAGCTTTCGCTCCAACGCCAAACGCAGGGGACACCTGCTGCACGACGGTGAAGGACGGATGCTCGCGCGGCGTTACGACGATGTAGTACGGCGCGATGCCCGTCTTCACATCCACGGGCGGCACCAACGTGAGGCTCTCGCCCGACGTTCGGTAGCGCCTTCGCGCCTCTTGCTCGTCAATCCAGGAGTGCTCGTCCGGGGCCGCATCTTGGGTCCACGGGTTGAACCTTCCGCAGAAACGCCATTCGATCACTTCTTCGTCCCGTCCCTTGCGTAGTCGTTGTGGATTCCATCCACGCGAAGCTCTGTGATGGTACGACCGTCCTCCGACACTAGCCATTGCGTTCCCGCCACGTCTTTGACTTCGGTCGACTTGAGCTTGGCAAGCTCAAGCATCTCAACCGGCGGCGGAGCGTTCTGCACTGGCACTTCCAGGACCAGTTGCCCTTCTAGTGGCTTCCCGATGAAGTCCTCAAGTTTGTAGCCCGCTGCGCTGAGATCCTCACGGTTCGTCTTTGTGTCGGCCACAAGGATCTCATCGTTGCCTGGCTCGTACTGATCCTCAATGTCCTGCAGGTACGACTTCCAAGTCGAGGGATGCACTTCGGCCAGCTGCGTGTTCTTGCGCTCGACGATCTCGCCATCAGGGTTGAACGAGTCCACGCGGCTGTAGTTGGGCGAGCCCGGCTGCGTCACATGCAGTTCCGCGAGGGGATAGCGACCGTAGTTCTCAAGGTTGAATATGCTGCCCTGGAACATCGTCCGAAGATGCTCGCTATACACGTAGTTGCCGTCGCCATCACGCAAGTTCACCAGGTGCTCGTAGCGCGCAATGCGGGCTTGATGCTCGGGTGGAATACCAGAGTCCGGGTCAATGGTGAAGACAGGTTTCTCCGACGCACCGGCGGGGACTTCGACCGGCTTGCCGTCGGCCTGCGGCGTCCACACGTCTCCAGCATCCGCATCATCGAGACCACCTTCCGGTGCTGGCTCCCGGCCCGTCACGCCTGGATCGTGCGCGTCGGGCTTTCCGTCACCGTCTAGGTCAGGCCCGCGACCACTCGGGTCGCGTACTCCCCCGTGGTCGTCAATCAGCCCGCCCGGTGAGCCCGGGGTTCGGCCCGGCGCGGGAACCTCAGGTCCGGAGCCGTTTGGAGAGGCAGGGGCCCGCCCCTCCTCGGGGACGTCCACACTCGAATCGTCACCTGGTTTGCGCCCAGGCCCATCACCCGGCGCCGGGCTCGGGCTTCCCTCGGGCTGCCGAACCGGACCGCCAGAAGGCGCCCGCTCGGGGGCGTCGGGCACGCGACCAGGTCCGCTCCCGGCCTCACCCAACGCATCCAACGCCCCGTGCCCGCCAGCCGACGACACCGGCGAGGTCAGCCCCTTCGCGTCCGAGAGCGGCGTCACTCCGGGCTTGTTCCCGACCAGCAACGACCCCGCCTTGCTCAACGCCGACGCAGTCTTCGCCGATCCCGCGGCAACCCCATCAGGGAGCTTCGCGACCATGCCAGGGACCCGAGCCGCGACCGTCCCGATCTTCGCCGCATTCACCCCGGGAATGATCATCGAGAGGCCACCGAACGCGACCTCCGCGCCAGCTGCGACGCCGTCTTCCTTCCACTTCGCCCAGCCATCACCACCGGCCAACGCCGCCTGATGATCCCAACCGACCATCCCGCCCCAGCCCGTCGCCGCGAGATTGATGCGGTCGTCCAAGAAATCGGTGAGCTCGCCTTTGCCCGTCGTTTCCTTCAAGAGCCACGACGCTGGCACCGTGAGCGTCAGCGCGGCCGTCGACACCAGGAAATCGGCGGTGCCACCAAGCGTGGTCACGATGTTCGCCACCGACCAGTCACCCGTCACCGGATCGAACCCCGCCAGAGCCTTGATCCCTTCGAACGTGCCGCCGACGAAATTGTCGAAGCCCTTCTGAATGGACTGCGTGACCCCCTCCGCCTCCTTTGACGGAGAACCCCACGGCATCGGCCCATCCATCGCATCCAGCTGCCCAGCGGTCACCGGCACCAACGGCGCCGCGCACACACCCGTGAGCAAGCCGTTGATGCTGTTCGCGCATGTGGTCGCGGCCGTCGAGATCGACTCCAGAACGACGTTGTACTCGGCAAGCAGAGCGTCGTTCTGCTCGACTGCGGGCGGATGCTCTTCCCACGAGCAATCCACGAGCACGTTCGGCTTGTTGTAGCTGAGCGACATCTCGGGCACCTTGCCCGACTTGTCGACGTACTTCTTGTACCCAGCGAGCGCCTCAGCCCGGAAGTCGGCCGCCCTCGACTCCAGGTCCGACAGCGTCGTCTTGATCGTCGACAACGACGACGCGTACGTATAGATGTGACCCTGGGCCGAGGCGAACCGCGAGGACACGTCGCCCGCCGCATCCACCGCAGGCGCCATCAACGCGTAGACACTTTCCTGCTCGGGCGCCTGGTAGGGCTCAGCGATCGGCGTCCACGCCGTTTCCACGGCCTCGACCTTCGACTTCAAGGTCGTCCCCATCGACGCGAGCTGGTCACCACCCGACGCGATCGTCTCCGTGTTCAGATCGGCAGACTTGCAGGGGAACAGCGCCGGGTCGATGAGCCCGCCCGGGTCGGCGCCATGCGCCTCAGGCACCCTGATACCCGTACTGATCGAAGAACGAGAAGTCCCCATCCCCAGCCGACGCCATCATCTCCGACTGAAACGACGCCGCCATGTCCGTCTGCCCCGCCTCATACGCAAGCGTCGCGTTCGACACACCCGCCACCCCCGCGGAAATCGTCTGGCAGATCACATCGACGCTCGCCTGCTGGTCCGTCACGAGCCCCTGCACCGCCGAGGCCACGCACGCCGTCCACTCGCCACCCCACGCCAACGCGCTCACCGCCCCGGCCACGTTCTCCGCACTCACCGTGGGCAGCACCTCAGACTCCGCCCCGATCACTGCCGTCAGAACCGTCTTCACCCCGCCCGGATCGATCTTCCACTCCGTCACCGCGTCACACCCGCTCTCTGAGCACACCCGCAGTCGCCGCCGCGATCCGCTCCGCCAACTCGCGACCCCGCGCCAGCTCCCCCGCCGGCACCGTCATCTCCGTCCACAACGAAAGCGACGCCGGTGCACCACGAATCGACGCCCGTGCCCCCACAGAGTCGAAAATCGGCATGGTCTCGTACACCGTCAGCAACGAGCACCATTCGGCGTCGAAGTACTGCAGCACCGCCCCGTCCAGGAAATGCACCACCTGCCCATTCGGGTGCAGCTCCTTCGCCGCACCGAACTGCACCTCCTGCGACGGCATCACATCGCTCAACATCACCAACTCCAGAGGCACGTCACACGCCCCCAAGCTCAGCCGACAGCGCCACGCCGAGACGTTCCTCGTCGAGGTCATGCGCAACTGCCCGCAGGCGATGCCAGAACGGCGCCAGCTCGCGGAACCCGACCACCAACGACGGTGCCCGCCGCGAACCAACCGGCACGGTGCCGAACTCCTCACGCACGCGCGCCACGTCGATCCGGAGATCCCGCACCGCCCGAGCCCCGATGAGCGCCGCGACCGGCACATCCGCGCGCCGAAGACCCACCGACTGCCCGACCGACCCCAGCCGCTCCTCCACCTGCACATAGGAGAGCAACGCGACGTTCGGCACGAAACGCTCAGCAAGCTCCACCAGCGTCGGCAGAACTCCAGGCAACGCCTCCAACGACAGCTCCGCACCGTCTCCAGGCCGCTCGTACGCACCGATCGGAACCACACCGCGCGCCTGAACCAGAACACCGTCACGGGAACGTGCAGCCGACACACTGCCCACCGCGCCGCCGCTCCCTTCCACGTACCGCCGCCGAGCCACCGGCATCTCGCGGCGCAACTCCTCAGTGAGCGCATCCTCCGACCACGGCTGCGTCAGCGGATCATGGCGCCCCCACCGCTCAGGAGTCGTGCCGCCCAGGCCAGCGAAGACGTGCCGCAGCACGGGTCCCACCCGAGCGTGTTTGTCCGCACGCGCACGCACGTGCACGTCGAAACTCAGCGCCGCCATCAGATTCGGCCGCTCTACCTCGAAACCCTCAAGACGGTGCCGCCCCGCAGGCACCCCCGTCCACAACTCCGAGAAGCCGCGCAGACGGTACCCCGAACGCGCGTCGTACACCCCCGAGCCCGTATCGACCGCCCACTGCCCGCTCGCCGCGCGCACCTCCTCCAACACGAAGCGAGAGACGTGCGCGTCAGCTCGCGTCACGAGCACAGGCCGCAAACCGGCCGAACGGTTGTCCATGATGAACGCCCACAACGGCATCGACAACGTCACCCTCGACGACGACGCCCGATACACGTTGAACTCGGCCGTGAACTCATCGGCGATCGGATGCGACTGCTTCACCGTGGGGCCCCAGACCGCACGGCGCTCCCAGCCCACGCGGCCGAGACGCCGGGTAGGTCACGGGCACTACGGACGCGCGCAAGCACATCCGTCTGCAGGTGCGGACAGAAATGTGTCCTCAGCTTCTCGCGCACGAATCCCCCAAGTGAATCGCGCTTCATGCTACTGATAGATAGCATTCATGGCGATGGGGACTTCTGCCCTGCAGGCCTCGCGCGCTACGGAACCCGGTGCGTCCACTCCCGTGAAGAGAACTTCGACTGCGCCAGCTCGCGAGCACGCGCCAGCTCGTCCTCGGTGAGCTCACCCGGCGTGCCACCGTAGTGGTCCACGAACGTCTGCTTGAAGTGGTCGATGATCGCCGAGCGCTCCAGACCCGTCTGCGATCGGAGCGGGCTCACGCGCTTGTTCGCCGACTGCGTGCCCTTGTCGCTCAGCTTCTCGCGGCCGATGCGCAGCACCTCCGTCATGCGGTCGCCGTCGATGTCGTAGCTGAGCGTCGCGTGGTGCAGCACCGCCCCGGAACCGAGTCGCTTCTGCGCCGCGCCGCCGATCTTGCCCGACGGGCTCGCGATGTCGTTGAGCGGCTCATACCTGGCGTTGATGCCCAAGCCGTGCAGCGCATCCAGCACCCACGAGTCAAGAAACGCGTAGGACTCCGCGAACGACATGCCGTGCACCAGATCGCTCGGCACGTACAGCGAGTACGTCACCACCGAGCCCGCCTCCATGAACATGGCGCCACCACCCGTGATGCGGCGAACGAGCTGCACCCCGTACTTGTCGAGATTCGCCTGATCGACCTCGTTCTTCACCGACTGGAACGAGCCGAGCACCACAGCCGTCTGGTCCCACTCCCACAGGCGCAGCGTCGCGGGGCGATGTCCCGCCCCGACCTCCTCCGTCAGCACCTGGTCGAGCGCGACATGCTCCCGCGGCGACAACGGCCCGGGATGCAAGATCTGCCAGTCGTACGCGCGCCAATCGCGGGCACCGAGCACCGCCCGGCGCACGACCACGCCGACCGCCTCCGGCGTCACCCCGAGCAGCTGCGCGTCCTCCCGCAGACCGTCGCGGACGGCCGCCGTGATCTCCTCGGCGCTCGCCTCCGCCGACAGAGAGTTGAGCGCACCATTGATGTCATCGAGGGCCTCGTCCGGCTCGAGGAAGAAATCGCCAGCGAGGTGCGCGTCGACAATGCGACCGCCCTCGACCTCGAGATCGACTGTGACGAGCTTCCCGCCAGGAACCTTGTACTCACCGTGCATGAGAGCACTCTACGGCGAGTGGATGCGCGGCGGCTCGAATGAGCGACCGTGGTGCTTCCCGTCCGCGCTACGCGGGCAGCGGGATGCGGGCATCCAACCAGGCGATGATGTCGGCGATGACCTCGTCGCGGTTGATCTCGTTGAGCAGCTCGTGCCGCGCCTCCGGGTAGATCCTGAGCGTCACGTCGCTCAACTTCGAGCGCTTGCGGTACAGCCGAGCGAGCGCACGAGGGCCCCGCTCCCCGTAGCCGATCGAGTCCTCAGAGCCGGCCATGATGAGCACCGGTACGTCGTCGATCTTCCCCGAAGCGGCACGCGGCGGGATGTGCGCCAGCTGCAGCGCGCCCCGCGTCGACCAGACGGGCATCTTCGCGATATCGAAGCACAGCTCGTCGTACGCGAACGCGCGGCGAGCATCCGGGTTGCGGCTCAACCACATGAGCCCCGTCTCGTCTGGTTCGAACCGCTTGTTGAGGTTGCCCGCGTTGATGAAGCCGGGCACCGCGAGCGTCGTGCCGGTGAGGATGCACGCGGCGAAGAACGCCGAGTCGCGGGCGAGAAGCTGCTGCGCGAGCAGCGAACCCCACGAGTGCCCCTGCAAGATCAGCGGCAGTCGCTGGTAGCGGTCGCGGACCCACGCCGAGATGTCCTCGAGCGCTTCGAGGGCCGCCCGGTTCTCGGTTGTCGGCAGCACCGACAGCCCGTGCGAGTTCAGCCCCGTCTGACCGTGCCCGAGATGGTCGTGCGCGACAACGGCGTATCCGGCGGCGACGAGGTCGCGAGCGTACGCGTCGTAGCGCTTCGCGTGCTCCCCCGACCCGTGCGACAGGTGCACGACGCCCCGTGGCGACGCGCACGCCCACTCGTAGACGTGCACGTCCACGCCGTGCCCCGTCGGCACGACGAACGTGACCGGAGCGCCGGACGGGTCGGGCTCAGGGGCGGCGTGGCCCCGCGCATCCGCTTCGCCGTGCGAACCGTCTCGCGAGCCCTGCCCACCACCGGAACCCGACATGATCAGGCCTCCCGAGTGATGTCGACCTTCACGAACAGCTGCGAGGAGAACGGGCCCGCGTAGACGCCGCGCAGCGGGGGCACGTCGTTGTAGTCGCGGCCGCGGCCGACGAGCACGTGGCGCTCGCCGATCGGGATGTCGTTCGTCGGGTCCCAGCCGCGCCACTCTCCGTCCCAGTACTCGATCCACGCATGCGACTCCCCGCTCACCGTCTCGCCGATCTCGGCGTTCGGGCGCGGGTGCAGGTAGCCGGAGACGTAGATGGCCGGGATCCCGGCCGAGCGCAGCGCGCCGAGCGCGATGTGCGAGATGTCCTGGCAGACGCCGCGCTTGTGCTCCCAGGCCTCGGCGGCCGTCGTGCGCACCCCTGTCACGCCGCCCTCGTAGGCGACCGCCTCGTAGACGAGGTGCAGGATCTCCATCGCAGTGGATGCTGGCCCGCTGTTCGCGCCCTTCACCTCGGCGGCAAGCGCCTTCACGTCATCCGGCGGCATCGTCAAGCGCGTCTGCGCCGTCTGCTCGACGAGCTCGACGCTGCGCAGCCGCTCGCGCGCGAGCTCATCCCAGCTCAGCGACAGCTGCCCCGCCTCGGGACGCTGGCGCACCTCGACGAGGCTCGACGCCGTGAGCGACAGCTCGGAGTGCGGGTTGAGCACCTCGAACGCCGTCACCTTCGTGCCCCAGTAGTCGGAGTAGTTGTGCGTCGACGAGTGCGGCGTGACATCGAGGTGCCCGAACAGCACGAACTGGCCGTTGTTGGCCATCGGCAGCATGCGAGCCTCGTTGTACGAGGTCGTCACGTCGCCCTCGTAGCGGAAGCCGGTGGAGTGGCGGATGCGGATGCGGCTCATGAGTTGTCTCCCACCCAGCTCGGGGCTGTGATCGACGGGAAGTAGCGCTGGCGGATCGCCTCGGACGCCCGGGACACTGCGTCCTGCACACCGTCCATGTAGCGGGGCAGATCGGCGAGCGTGTCGTGGATGGGCCGGTACTCGAGGTCGGACGAGATCTGCCCGAGCAGGCGCTGCGCCTGGTCGGTGACTCCCACGCGACCGCCGCGCTCATGGCGTGGCTGGATGTCGTAAAGGCACGAGAGCGCCGTCGACACCGAGTACTGGATCGACCGCGGGAACAGCCGGTCGAGGAGCAGGAACTCCGCCGCGTTCGCCGCGGAGGGCATGCCGTGGTAGGTCCGCAGGTACGACTCGTACGCGCCGCACGAGCGGAGGATCGTCGTCCAGGACGCGCCTGAGGCCTCCGTGAGCGAGCGCGTCGCCAGGAGGCGAGCCGTCATGTCCGCGCGCTCGAGCGAGCGGCCCAGCATCATGAACTGGTACGCGTCGTCGCGACTCGCGGCGGAATTCACGACGCCGACCGCGAGCGCCGAGCGCTCGCGAACCCACGCGAACAGGTCGTGCACCTTCTCCTGGCGCACGCTGAACGGCATCCGCGAGTACGTCGCGTTGAGGCACTCCCACAGCTCCGTCGACACGATCTCGCGAGCACGGCGGGCGTTCTCGCGGGCCGCGTTCACGGAGTACGCGATGGAGGCCGGCTGCGAGCGGTCGACGGCCATGAGGTTCAGCACGTCGGAGCGGGTCAGCTCGGCGTCCGGCTGCACGTCGGCCGCACCCATGACGCTCAGGAGCGAACGGCAGGCGGTCGCCTCGTCGACCCACGGGTCCTCGAGGAGCAGCTGGAGGTGCACATCCAGGATGCGCGCGGTGCCATCGGCCCGCTCAACATAGCGGCCGATCCAGAAGAGCGACTCGGCGATACGGCTCAGCATGCGTCCGTTCCCTTCTGGTTCGTGTCGGCTGCACCGGATGGAGCCTGCGTGTCGGTGCGCGCCTGCTGCTGTTGCTGGACCTGCTCCGACTGCGCGTGCGAGTGCGATTGGGCCTGCGACGCTCGGCCCTGCGTCTGCTGCTGCACCTGCTGCTGATCGCCGCGCTTGGGAGCGTCCTGCGGCATGTGGTCCTGACGGTGCGGGATGACCCGCAGCACGCCCGTCACGGGGTGCGGGGTCTCCGACATGTCGGCCTGGTCGTCGAGGAGTTCCTCCACGCCGTGCGGCACTGGCTTCGAGAAGCTGCGCTCGGCGCCGACCACCCAGGTGTCCTTCGAGCCACCGCCCTGGCTCGAGTTCACGACCAGCTGTCCCTCCGGCAGGGCGACTCGCGTGAGGCCGCCAGGCAGCACCCACACGTCGTGGCCGTCGTTGATGGCGAACGGGCGCAGGTCCGCGTGACGCGGCCGCATCCCGTCTTCCACGAGCGTCGGGATCGTCGAGAGCTGCACGACCGGCTGCGCGATCCAGCCGCGCGGGTCGGCGAGCAACCGCACCCGCATCTCGTCGAGCTCCTGCTTGTTGGCGTTCGGGCCGATCATGAGGCCCTTGCCGCCCGAGCCGTCCACTGGCTTCACGACGAGCTCGTCGAGGCGGTCGAGCACCTCCTCGAGCGCATCTGGCTCCTCGAGCCGCCACGTGTCGACGTTCGGCAGGATCGCCTCCTCCGACAGGTAGTAGCGGATGAGGTCGGGCATGTACGTGTAGACGAGCTTGTCGTCGGCGACCCCGTTGCCGACCGCATTCGCGATCGTCACGTTGCCGAGGCGGGCCGCCATCATGAGGCCGGGCGAGCCGAGCATCGAGTCGCGGCGGAACTGCAGCGGGTCGAGGTAGTCGTCGTCGACGCGGCGGTAGATGACGTCGACGCGCTGCGGACCGGCCGTCGTGCGCATCCACACCCTGCCGCCGGAGCAGAAGAGGTCGCGGCCCTCGACGAGTTCGACGCCCATGAGGCGGGCGAGCAGCGTGTGCTCGAAGTACGCCGAGTTGTAGACGCCGGGTGTGAGGACGACCACGGTCGGGTCCTCGATGCCGTCAGGTGCCGAGGCGCGAAGCGCCCCGAGCAGGCGGTTCGGGTAGTCGCCGACGGGGCGCACGCGCATGCGCGAGAAGAGCTCGGGGAGCGTCTGCGCCATGGCGCGGCGGTTCGAGATGACGTACGAGACACCGGACGGCACGCGCACGTTGTCTTCCAGCACCCGCATCTCGCCGTGCTCATCCCGGATCAGGTCGATGCCGGAGACGTGGATGCGCACCCCGTTCGCCGTGCGGATGCCCTTCGCGACCCGGTGGTAGTGCACCGAGGAGGCGATGAGGCTCGCGGGGATGACGCCGTCGGCGATGGCCCGCTGGTCCCCGTACACGTCGTCGAGGAAGGCTTCGAGAGCGCGCACGCGCTGCTTGATACCGGCTTCCGTCTTCTGCCACTCGGCGCGCTCGATGACGCGCGGGACCACGTCGAGCGGGAACGGACGCTCCTCACCGGCGAAGTCGAACGTGACGCCCTGAGCGAGGTACGAGTCAGCGAGCGAATCGGAACGGTGCCGAATCTGCTCCTGCGTCATCCCCGAGAGGACGTCGTAGAGATCTCGGTACGTGCGGCGCGGATCAAGCTCGCCCTCTGGCGCCTCCCCCATGAACATCTCGTCGAATGGCGGCGACAGCGCCGCTTGGGATTGCCTGGTCAGAGCCTGGCTGTAGCCGTCGAAGAGGTCACCCATGTCCCGAGACTAGTGGACGGAATGTGACGCTCTTGTTTCGCGGACTGCCCTCCTGAACGGCACGCCCGAGGTCCCGCAAAATTTCCCGTCAATCGGGACGCTGCCGGGGTGGCGCTGGGCCAACTCGCGTGACGGATCCAGCCAGAATCGCTCACGAAGGCGGCGCAGCGGGCAGGCGCGGGCTACTCGGCGAAGACCTTGCCGGGGTTGAGCAGGCCCTGCGGGTCGAAGAGGCGCTTGATGCCGCGCTGCAGCTCGTACTGGCGCTCACCGAGCTCCTCGCCGAGCCACTGGCGCTTGAGGAGGCCGACTCCGTGCTCGCCCGTGAGCGTGCCGCCGATCGAGATGGCGTACGTGAAGAGCTCGTCGGCCGCATCCCACACCGCCTGCGGCACGGCGGTCTCGGCCCGGTCGTAGATGAACGTCGGATGCAGGTTGCCGTCCCCGGCGTGCGCGACCGTCACGATGGTGGTTCCGGTGCGGGCCGCGACCTCGTCGATCTTCGCGAACATATCCGGCAGCTTGTCGCGGGGCACGGACACGTCCTCGACCAGCACGTTCCCGAGCGCCTCCTTCGCCGCGTACGCCTGGCGCCGCACATCCACGAGCGTCAGCGCCGACTGCGGGTCAGTCGTCATCTCGACCGTGCCGCCGTTGGCGCGCAGCACCTCCACGATGCCCTCGGCCTCGGCGACCGAGTTCGCGCCGTCCGTCTGGATGAGGAGGTACGAGTCACCGTGCGAGGCGAGGTCAACGCCCGTGTACGCGGACACTGCGCGCAGCACGCCCGCATCCATCAGCTCCATGATGGCCGGCTGGATGCCCGACGCGGTGACGGCGGCGGATGCACGCGCCGCGCTCCCCACGTCGGTGAAGTACGCGCCGATCGTCGGCACGACCCCCGCCACGAGGGGGCGTAGCTTGAGCGTGCACTCCACGATCACGCCGAGCGTGCCCTCAGAGCCGACCATGAGCGCGCACAGGTCGAGGCCGGTGACGCCCTTGACCGTGCGGTGGCCGACCTCGACGACGGACCCGTCGATGAGCACGACCTTGAGCCCGAGCACCGCCTCTCGTGTCACCCCGTACTTCGCGCAGAGCAGGCCACCGGCGTTGGTTGCGATGTTGCCGCCCACAGTCGAGATGTGCTTCGAAGCCGGGTCAGGAGCCCACCAGAAGCCGTACCCCTCGAGCTCCTCGTTGAGGGCGCCGTTGAGGATGCCAGGCTGCACGACCGCGAGCTGGTTGGCCGGCGAGACCTCGAGGATCCGGTTCATGCGCAGCGTCGAAAGCACGATCTCGCCGTCGCCTGCCGACCCGCCGCCCGCAAGCCCCGTGCCCGCGCCGCGCGTGACAACCGGGACCCCGAACTCGCTCGCGATGCGGCACACGGCCTGCACATCCTCAACCGACTCGGCTTCGACAAGCGCCAAGGGCACACCATCCGCGACCACACCGGAGCGGTCGACGCGCAGAGGCTCGAGCGCCGCCTGCTCCGTCACGACCCGTCCCGGCAGCTCGCGAGCGAGGGCGTCGAGGGCGTGCGCGAACTTCGAGGACTCGGGGGACTTTGGGGCTCCGGCGACAACGGCAGACATGCGCCCGATCGTAGGCGACGCGCCTGCGTCGCCACGAGGCCCGCAGCCGGCACCCGTGCCCGCTCGCGTCTGTGCGGGTGCGCGCGCCCGTGCCCCCGCGCACCAGACGCCGGAGTCACTGACCAACATCAGTGCAATACCCGCGCCTGAAACCTTCTAACTGACGGCAGACGCCGATTCTGCACTCATGTCGGACAGCGATGCCGCAGACAGCACGGCCCCACGGCGGCACGGCAGCAGAGAGCACGGCAGCCCGGCAGCCCGGCAGCCCGGCGGCAGCGATTCTCAGGGCCCCGGCTGCTGACCAACATCAGTGCAATACCCGCGCCTGAAACCTTCCAACTGACGGCAGCCGCCGATTCTGCACTCATGTTGGACAGCGATGCCGCAGACAGCAGGAGCAACGCGGGCAGCGGGGCCCGGGTCCGCGCGCCCCGAGGCCGGAGCCCGAGCACCGCCCGGGGCCGCCGCGCTACCCGCGGGACTTGATGGGGCCCTGCGTGATCGGCGCGTCCGGGTCGAAGGTCTGCTCGTAGGGGAAGAGCTGCTGCATGCGCGAATCAGGGTGCCCGTTCCTGTGCGCCGTGATGGAGATCGCCTGCTCGCGCAGGAACGGGAGCGCCTCGATGCGGCCAGCCGGCGTGACCTCGTCCGACCAGATGGAGATGTCCGGATCCCCCTGGAGTGCGTCGCAGAACTCGCGCCGCTTCCCCCCGATGAGGCGAACCCTGAGGGTCTCGATGCCGCCAGCACCGGCACGCTCCGCGAACTCGGCGTCGGTCTCGCGCTGCACTGTGAGGTCCTGCGCGTGCAGTTCGGCGAGCACCGCATCCGGCACGTCGATACCGGAGGTGATGATGGGCTTCGAGCGCACGATACGGGCCGCGACGATGACGCGGATGAGGTCGGCGAGTGTCGCGTCCTCGGCCGCGCGAATCGTGGCGCGGACGGGGATGTATCGCATGAGGTTGCGTTCGAATTTGAGGTTCGAGACGTCGGAGACCTCGCCGAACTCCTCGTTCCACGCGATCTGGTCGCTGAGGGAGGCGCGGCGGAGGCGGTCGAAGGTCTCGTAGTCCATGAACGGGGCCGCCGACTCGATGAGCGCCGTCGCCTGCTCGTCGATGCCGCGCAGGTGCAGCGTCTGCGACTGCTCGCCGTGGTTCGAGCGCCACGTGCCGAGCGAGAGCAGCGAGTTGGGGCCGCCGAACTTCGTGGCGGTGCCGACCATGGAGCGGAGCCAGCCGCCGAACGGCTGCCGTTGGGGCGTGTTGCCGAGGATGTCGCGGTTCACGTACAGGTTGCCCGCCTCGACCCGTCGCAGCCACTCTGCGATCTCGGTGCGGTCGAGCGAGTGGATGCCTGCCGTCAGCCCGTACTGCGTCGAGTTCTGCAGGCGGATGGCGTCGTCGAGGGTGTGGGTGTGCATGACGCTCAGCACGGGGCCGAAGAACTCGGTGACGTGCTGATAGCTGCCCGGCTTCACGCCGACGCGGATGCCCGGCGACCAGAGGCGGCCGGTGTCGTCGAGCTGCCGGGGCTCGACGAGCCACGACTCCCCCTCGCCGAGGGAGGTGAGCGCGAAGCGCAGCTGCGAGTCGGGCGGTGAGACGAGGGGGCCGACAACCGCGCCGGGGTCGCTCGGGTAGCCGATGCGCAGCGACGCGACAGCGTCGGCGAGCTGCTCGTGGAAGCGCTTCGAGCGGGCCACGGAGCCGACGAGGATGACCGTGCCGGCGTGGCCCGGGCGCTGGCCCGCGCTCAGGAATGCACTGCGGGCGACGTCGAGGGCTGCCCGGTCGAGGTCGGCGCTCGGCGTGATGATCATGGAGTTCTTGCCGCTCGTCGCAGCGATGAGGGGCAGGTCGGGGCGCCAGCGCAGGAACGAGCGCGCCGTCTCCCAGTTGCCGCTGAGCAGCACGCGCTGGACGCGGTCGTCGGTGATGAGCATCTGGCCGAGCTGCTCGTCCGAGAGGAGGCTTTCGTCGCAGATCGCGAGCTGCACGAGGTCGCGTGGGATGTCGGCGTCCCAGAGGACTTCCGCGAAGACGGCGGCCGTGCGGCGTGTGCGCGGCGACGGCTTGAGCACGACGGCGCTGCCCGCCGCGAGCGCCTGCGCCGTGTGCCCGGCGCTGCCGGCGACGGCGGGAACCCAGGACGGGGTGACGACGGTCACGGCGACGGGCTCGAAGTCGGCGCCCTGCATGCGGTCGAGCTGGCGTGCGAGGTGCGCGTAGTAGTTGGCGAGGTCGACGCAGCGGCTCACGTCGGCGTCCACGTCGGGGAGCGGGGTCCCCGTCTCGGAGACGGCCACCTCGATGAGGCGCGCCCGGTTCGCTTCGAGCGCCTTCGCCACCTTCTCGAGCACAGCTGCGCGCTCCCAGCCTGGCTTCTGGGCCCACGGGCCAGCTGCGCGTTCCGCCCGCGAGAGGAGCGCATCCACGTCTCCCGGCTCGTGCAGCAGGTGCCGTTCGACCTCGTCGATGCCGAGCTCGCTGCGCGGCACGCGGCGCTGGATGGACAGCAGCCACTCGCGGTTGCTGGCGAGTGACGGGTCGGTGCCTGGCGCGTTGCGGAAGGTGTTGCGCAGCAGCCTGCCGCGCTTCAGCCCCAGCACGACCTCGGTGAGGCGCGGGCTCGGGCCCGTGTCGGCTGGGTTCTCGGTGATCTCCTCGTCGTCGTCGATGACGGGCTTCGATGCTGGCTTGAGCTTCTTGACGCGTGCTGGTCGCTCCGCTGCGGGCTCCTCGTCTTCGAAGAGGCCCTCGGGGAAGAGCTCGAGCTGGATGCTCGCGGTCACGGTCGCAGCGTCGTCGGCGAGCACTCGGTCTTGCTCGCGGTTCGGGCCGGAGTCGATCTGCCGCATGCGCGCTGTGGCGCTGAGAAGCCGCTCGTCGTCGGGATGCACGGCGTCGGTGCCAGTGCCCGCAGCGCTGGCGGGGGCGGCGTCTGCCGGTTCCGCGCCGAGCTGCCTCGCCCGCACGTCGACTCGGTGCTGCAGATAGGTGGCCGCGTGGCGCTGCGTGGGACCGACGACGACGGGCGTGCGCTCGACGAGCTCGACTCCGCTCGAGCGGATGCGCGCGAGCGTCGCCTCGTCGCTCGAGCGGGGCACGACGACCCGCACGGGCTTCGGCAGACCCCTCGCCTTCGCGATGGCGGCTGCGAGCGCGACGTCGCGACGCGCATCCGCTTCGACCTCGACCCTGAACGCGGCGACGTGGTCGATGGCGAGGGCCTCGTCGAGGAGGCGCGCGAAGTTGGCGTCGACGTCGGCGTCCGACGCGTAGGTCGCGAGGCGCCAGCCGTTGATGACGGCGTCGGCGCGCTCGAGCTCGTGGTTCGCGTCGCGCGTGATGGCGACCGTGATGTCCGAGCCGAGATCCTCGCGGCGCATGTGCGCCCATCCGCCGATGCGGCGAAGCAGGCCGGGTGTCTCGGGGAACTGCGCCGGCAGGGAGATGCCGACGTGCAGTCCGCGCAGCTCTTCCTGCTCGAAGGCGCGCATGAACGCCTGCACCGTCAGCTCGAGATCAGCCGAGGACTGCGCGCGCAGCATGATGAGCGGTGGCGTCGGGGCGGTGAGCGCGGCCCGACCGAGCGCCGCGAGCTTGAAGACGACACGTTCGAGGGTGCCGTCGAAGTCCCACAGGGCCGGCTGCGCCTCGATGTCGACGACCCGCAGCTCGAGCTCGCGAACCTGGCCCGCGGCGAGCAGCTGCGTGTAGGTCTCGAGGCTCGCGTTCGAGCCTCGCTCGCCGAGCACGGCATCGCCGAGCAGGCGGATGCGCGAGACGGCTCCCCGAGACACGGCCCGGTCCGTCGCGGCGGCGATCTCGGACGGCACGTTGCGGACGGTGTCGTCGCCGAAGAACGCGGACGTCGCTCGACGCATGAGCGGGACGGCGAGCCACGGCACGCCGGGACCTGCGAAGGCACCGAGCTGGAATGCGCGCTTCGTGCCGGTCGAGAGGCTCGCGGGGAGCTTCGGGGCGAGATCGCCGAGGCCGTTTCCCGCCGCGATGGCGTCATCGGGGCGGATGACCTCGTCGATGAGGGAGCGGAGGAACGCCTCGCCGTCGGGCCCTGCGAGGACCCGGTCGAGTTCGGGGGTCGTGTCTGCGCGATGCTTCGCGCGTCGGCTCGCGGCGGCTTCGACCGCGGCCGCCCGTTGCGCATCGGCGGCCGCGACCTGCTCGCGCCAGCCGCGCAGCAGGGCGAGGGCCGCGGGGAGCGCCTCGGAGACCGGGAGGTCGCGCAGCTGCGTCACGACGGGCATCGCGGCTGTCGGCGGGGCCGCGTCTGTGGGGGTCGTGGCCGCGGGAGCAGGCGGGGTCGCAGGAGGTGCAGGGCGGTCCGAGGGGCCAGCGGATGCGTCACTCTCGTCACGATCGCTCGTCGCCAGACGCCCCTCTGCGCGAAGCGCGGCGACGATGGAGTCGTCGACAGCGACGGTCTCATCGGCGCGCGGGGTCTCCTCCGCGCGCGGCCCGGCGGCGGTGCGCCCTTCGGCGCGCAGTGCGCTCACGATGGAGTCGTCGACGGTCACGGTCTCGTTCGACGAGGCCTCGTCCGCTGCATCCGCGTGCACCGAATCGCGTGCTGCATCGTCGACGGGCCGATCCTCACCGTCCCCCGCATCCGCGGCCGGCGCATCGTCGGCATCCGTCACGCCGTCGCGCTTCGCGAGCACCTGCTTCACGAAGTCGGCGCGCTGCACCCGCCTGGCGTCGACTTCCTCGAGCCCTCGCGCCCGGCGTTCCGTGTAGGCGCGGCCGGTCGAGCCGCCCCCACTGTTCGAACTGCTGCCACCACTCGCGCCGCTCGGAGGAGGAGTCGCGCCGTCGTGCCGTGATTCTTCACCTGGTTCGGACGGGATGCGCATGCGAACGAGCGTAACCAGCGCACCTTCGGGCCAACCCGAGCCGCGCCGCGACACGCCGCAGAGATCGGGCCCGCGCCCATACGATCAGAGGGTTGCTGATCTTCCCGAAAGGAAGCACCATGCCCGTGCAGAAGCAGTCGAAGGTCGCGATCGTGGGGGCCGGCAGCGTCGGCACATCGCTTGCATACGCATGCCTGATCCGCGGTGTCGCCCGAGAGATCACGCTCTACGACATCGACACGAAGAAGGTCGAAGCCGAAGTGCTCGACCTCGCGCACGGCACCCAGTTCACGGGGTCCAGCGTCATGACGGGCTCAAGCGACATCACGACCGTCGCAGGAGCGGACGTGGTCATCATCACCGCCGGCGCGAAGCAGAAGCCCGGACAGACGAGGCTCGACCTCGTCGGCGTGAACGTCGGCATCCTCGAGTCGCTCATGCCGCAGCTCGTGGAGCTCGCCCCCGACGCCGTGTTCGTGCTCGTCACGAACCCGTGCGACGTGCTCACGGTGGTCGCCCAGCGCATCTCCGGCCTCCCGCCCGGCCGCGTCATCTCATCCGGCACGGTGCTCGACACGTCCCGCCTCCGGTGGATCATCGCGAAGCTCGCGGGAGGCCTTGCCCCGACGAGCGTGCACGCCACGATCGTCGGCGAGCACGGCGACAGCGAGTTCGCGCTCTGGTCGCAGGCCACGATCGGCCCCATCCCCATTCTCGACTGGGAGCGCGACGGCGAGCGCCCATTCACCGAGGAGACGCTCGAGAGCATCACCCACGACGTGCGCACTGCCGCGTACAAGGTCATCGAGGGCAAGGGCGCGACGAACTACGCGATCGGCCTCTCCGGAGCCCGCATCGCCGAGGCGATCATCAACGACGAGCACGCCATCATGCCCGTCTCCACACTCCTGCAGGGGCAGTGGGGCATCGACGACGTCGCCATCTCCACGCCCGTCATCGTGAGCGCCAAGGGCGTCGAGCGCATCCTCGACACCCCCATGTCGCCGAGCGAGCTCGAGAAGTTCCTGGCCTCCGCCGAGGAGATCCGCTCGACCGTGCGGTCCGTCAGCTAACCGCTGAGACACCTCCAGCTCGCGCCTTCCTCGCCGCCCGGCCGGGCACATCCACTCTTCCTGAGTGGACCGCGCCGCGCCGCTCCGCTCATGCTGAGATGAGCGGATGCGCTCCATCGTCCGCCTGCCCCGTCGCGCCACCCAGCTCGTCGTCGGCATCTTCCTCTACGGCCTCGCCATCGCCATGATCGTCCGCGGCGAGCTCGGCGTCTCCCCCTGGGACGTGCTCACGCTCGGCATTCAGGTGCAGTCGGGCCTGCCGTTCGGGCTCATCACGGTGCTCATCAGCGTCGTCGTGCTCCTCATCTGGATCCCACTCAGGCAGCGGCCAGGCTTCGGCACCCTCTTCAACGCGCTCTTCGTGGGGCCGTGCGCCGACCTCGGCCTCTGGCTCATCCCAGAGGGCCTCGACCTGTGGATGCGCATCCTGCTGCTCGCGGGCGGCATCCTGACGCTTGGGCTCGCGACGGGCCTCTACATCGGAGCGCTCTTCGGGCCGGGCCCGCGCGACGGCCTCATGACTGGCCTGCACCGCGTCACCGGCTGGCGCATCTGGATCGTCCGCACGAGCCTCGAAGTCGTCGTGCTCGCGATCGGCTGGACGCTCGGCGGCGACGTCGGCATCGGCACCGTCGCGTTCGCGCTGCTCATCGGCCCCATCTGCGGGGTTGCGATCCGCTGGTTCACGGTCGACACGAGCGCCGCCGAAGCTGATACCCCCGCGGAACGGGACGCACGCGGCAACGTCGAGCCGAGCGACCCAGAGACCCTCCCCGGCGACTCGCCAGCCAGCTGAAGCGTCACCTCTCGAGCCGAGCGGCCAGAGCCCTCCCCACGTCACTTATGAACACAAGGTGAACAGGATGCGCGCGGGGTCCTACTCTTGCTCGGTACAGATCCCGAGGTGCCCGCCGCGTTCCTCCCCCACGTGCTGAGTCTTCAGCGAGCGCGCGACACCCGGGGTCCCCTTCACCAGGAGAAACGTGATCCATGACGTCCCCAAGCGCTGACGGCCAGATTCCAGAGGGCGCAGCCGCGCCGCACACCGAGGCTGTCTTCACCGAGAAGGGCCGCGATCTGAGCGAACGCGGCCACCAGCCCGGCCGCGGCCCGGCCGTCGAGCAGGGCGAGGCCCTCGCCAACACGCTCAAGCCACGACACCTGTCGATGATCGCCCTCGGCGGCGTCATCGGCGCCGGCCTGCTCGTCGCCTCGAGCACCGCGATCCTCGCGGCCGGCCCCGCCGTGATCCTCGCCTACGCCCTCGCCGGCGTCGTCGTCGTGCTCGTCATGCGGATGCTCGGCGAAATGGCGTCCATCTCGCCGGAGACGGGCTCGTTCTCGGCCTACGCGACGCGCTTCATCGGCCCGTGGGCCGGCCTGTCCATCGGCTGGCTCTACTGGTGGTTCTGGGTTGTCGTCGTCGGCATCGAGGCGACGGCCGCGGCCGTCATCATCAGCGGCTGGCTACCGGAGGTCCCCCAGTGGATTCCGGCGCTCGTCATCACGCTCGTGTTCCTCATCGCGAACCTCATCAGCGTGAAGTCGTTCGGCGAGTTCGAGTTCTGGTTCGCGTCGATCAAGATCGTCTCGATCATCATCTTCATCATCGTCGGCGCCCTCCTCATCGCCCACGTCATCCCGAACAACACGGCGACGTTCGGCAACCTCGCACCGGCCGACGGCGGCTTCGCCCCGTTCGGCGTCGCGGGCATCCTCGCGGCGCTCCTTCCCGTCATCTTCTCGATGTTCGGCGCGGAGGTCGCGACCATCGCGGCCGGTGAGTCCGAACAGCCAGCGCAGGCCGTCCGCAAGGCCGTGAACTCGGTCGTGTGGCGCATCCTGCTCTTCTACATCGGGTCGATCCTCGTAGTCCTCATCGTGCTGCCCTGGGACCAGATCACCGCCGGCGTGAGCCCCTTCGTCACGATGCTCAACGCCGCGGGCATCGGCTGGGCGGCCCTCGCGATGGACATCATCGTCCTGTCCGCGCTGCTCTCCACCCTCAACGCGTCCCTCTACACGGCCTCCCGCATGGCGTTCTCGCTCTCGCGCCGCGGCGAAGCCCCCAAGGCGTTTCGCAAGGTCTCCAAGCGCGGCACCCCGTACGTCGCGATCCTCGCATCCGCCGTCGTCGGCCTGCTCTCGGTGGTCCTCAACTACACGACCCCCGAGTACGTGTTCTCGTTCCTCGTGAACTCGACCGGCGCCGTCGCGATCTTCGTGTGGATCGTCATCGCCGTCTCCCAGCTGCGCTCGCGCCGCATCCTCGCGGAAGACGCCGCCGCAGCCGGCAAGGACCCGAACGAGATAACAAAGGGCGCCATCCGCATGTGGGGCTTCCCGTGGCTCACCTGGGTGGTCATCGTCGCGCTGTCGGCGCTGCTCATCTACATGTTCTTCGCGGGCGAGACGCGCCTCATCGAGGTCACGACGAGCTTCATCATCGCGGGCATCTCGATCGTCGCGGGCGTCTACGTGCAGCGCAAGCAGAAGCGCGAGCGCGCAGCGGCGACCTCGTCGAAGTAGTTCCTCGCCCGACTCGGGATGGGAACATCACTTCGTGACGGAAACTTTCCCAACACGAAGCGACTTTCCCACCCCGAAACGAGGATGCGGCCCGTCGAATCGACGCGGCCGCGCCGAAGAAGTTTCTCGCCCGACTCGGGACGGGAACGTCACTTCGTTACGGGGACTTTCCCAACACGAAGCGACTTTTCCATCCCGAAACGAAGATGCGGCCCGACGAATCGACGCGACCGCACCGAAGTAGTTCCTCGCCCGACTCGGGACGGGAACATCACTTCGTTACGGGAACTTCCCCAACACGAAGCGACTTCTCCACCCCGAAACGGGGATGCGGCCCGACGAATCGACGCGGCCGCGCCGAAGTAGTTCCTCCCGACTCGGGATGGGAACGTCACTTGGTTACGGAAACTTTCCCAACACGAAGCGACTTTCCCACCCCGAAACGAGGATGCGGCCCGTCGGATACCGCAGCCCGTCGGATACCGCGCAGCGGCGGCTACGCGTCGGCGGCGGGCGGCAGGTCGTCGTCCGCGGCGAGGAAGCTCCCCGTGACGCGCACCGTCGCGGCGGCGACGGTCATGGCGCGCTTCAGGATGCGTCGCGCATCCGCCACCTGGTTGGGGACTCCGCCCTGCGCGATCGACGCGACGGCCGTCGCGAAGACCGCATCGCCGGCCCCCATGGTGTCGACGATGTCGCCCGGCAGCTCGACGATCGGCTCGGCGACGTCGATGCCTGCCCGGTTGACCCAGCGGCCGCCCCGCGTGCCCTCCGTGGCAAGCACATGGGTCGCCCCGAGGTCGAGCATGTCGCTCGTCGCCTCGTCGAGGGGCGCCTCGAAGAGCAGGTCGGCATCGTTGTCGGAGAGGTGCGTGAAGAGCGCACTGGACACATGCCGCTCGAAGTTGTCAAGAAACGCCACGGGATCCGCGACAAGCCCGAGGCGTGGGTTGGGGTCGAGGAGGAGCCGTTCCTGCGGGCGGATGACCGCCTCGAGCAGGCGCCGATGCTGCTTCTTGTCGTCGAACGCGAATCCCGAGATGGCGACGAAGGGCGCCGCGCGGATGAGCGCCACCTGCTCGTCGTCGAAACGGATGCGCCGCGCCCGTGCCGCGTCGTCGAACGTGTACAGCGGCTCGTCGCCCGCAGGCTCCCCGATCGCGCGCCCGGTGCCCGCGAGCGACACCGACGGGGCGAACTGGATGCCGCGCTTGCGCAGGTGGTCGCGGATGCGCAGCCCGTCTGGGTCGTCGCCGATGCTCGCGACGAGGGCAACCGGAACGCCAAGGCGGGCCAGGGCCATCGCCACGTTCAGGGCGGATCCGCTCACGTAGCTGCGGCTCGTGAGCCCTCCCCGCGCTTCCGTCTCTCGCAGTTCCGTGACGATGGCGTCGCCGATCACGACGACGGGCGCGTCGGGAGTCGGTCGGGCCTTCGCTGTGGGTTTGCTGCTCATGTCCCCGATTGTGCCTTGCATGGATGGACCCTGACTGTCTGTTCGAAGTGCGCGCTTATCCTCGTTGCATGTCCACTCCAGCTACCAGCCGAGAAGCCGCGCACGTGCTGCTCGACGCCGTCTCCGTCACGGAAGTCTCCCCTGACGCCGCGGCGCTCGCCTACGAGCGTCTTGTCGAGGTCGGGGCCTTCGTCGTGAAGGTCGAGCAGGGGCAGGGGCTCGACGCCGATGCGGATGCCGAGCTGCCGGCGGATGGCGGCCCCAACCAGGTGAAGGTCAACATCGAGCTGTCGAACCTGCTGCACGCCAATTACATGACGCTCGACTGGCTCATCGAGGAGCTCGCGCACGCCCGCAACACGACGCGCGACGACATCATCATCGCTCTCCGCGAGCACCTCGACAGCGTCGCCGCGAAGTAGTTGAGCCGCGCGTCGGCCCTAGGCGGTCCGGCGTCGAAGCGTGAGCGAGCCGAGCACGAGCGCGCCGGCCGCGAAGGCGAAGATGACGAGAATGGGCGACCACAGCTCCCAGCCGGCTTCGCCCGCCGTGACTGCGTTGATCGCGTCGATGCCGTAGCTCAGCGGCAGCCAGTCGGAGATCGACTGCAGCGCATCCGGCATCTGCTCGCGAGGCATGAGGATGCCGCCGAGCAGGATCTGCGGGATGACCAGCACCGGCATGAACTGCACGGCCTGGAACTCGGTGCGGGCGAATGCGCTCGCGAGGAGCCCGAGCGCCGTGCCGAGGAGAGCATCCGCGACAGCGACGAGGCAGAGCTGCCACAGCGGCCCCTCGACGCTCAGGCCGCATACGAGCACCGCGAACGCCACGTTGACGACGGCCTGCACCACTGCGGCGACGGCGAACGCCAGCGCGTAGCCGACGATGAAGTCGCCCTTTGCGAGGGGTGTCGTCATGAGCCGCTCGAGGGTGCCGGATCGGCGCTCACGGAGCGTCGTGATGCTCGTGATGAGGAACATGATGATGAACGGGAACAGCGCCAGGATCGCGGGGCCGAGCCGCTGGAAGACGCCGTCCTGCTCGGAGAAGAGCCACGAGAAGAGCCCGACGAGCAGGCTCGGGGCGACCACCATGAGGACGATCGAGCGCGAATCGTGACGGATCTGCCGGAGCACGCGGCCGGCCGTCGCCAAGGTGCGCCGCGGGCTCATGAGGCCGCTTCTTCCGCGTTGCCCGCGTGCCGCCCGTGGTGCGGGGTGCCTCGCTCGATGAGCGCGAGGAACGCAGCGTCGGCGTCGCTCGTGCCCGTCTCGCTGAGCAGGTCTGTCGGGGTCGTGTCGGCGACGACGTGCCCGTCGCGCATGAGGACGAGGCGGTCGCAGCGCATGGCCTCGTCCATGACGTGGCTGCTGACGAAGAGCGTCGCGCCGCCGTCGGCGAGCGAGCGGAACAGAGACCAGAGTTCCTCGCGCAGCACGGGGTCGAGCCCAACCGTCGGCTCGTCGAGCACGAGCACTTCCGTGTTGCCGAGCATCGCAACGGCGAGCGAGACGCGATTCCTCTGCCCTCCGCTCAGCGACTCGACCTTCTGCTTCGCCTGTGCGGTGAGCCCGACACGCTCGATCACCGCTTCCACCTCGGCACGCCCGCTGCCGAGCACACTCGCGAAGTAGCTGAGGTTCTGCGCCACGGTCAGGTCGTCGTAGACGGATGCGGACTGCGTCGCGTACGAGACGCGTGAACGGAGCTGCCGAGCACCGGCGGGCTCGCCGAGCACGGACACGGTGCCGCCGGCAGTCTTCTGCACTCCCACGATGGCGCGCATAAGCGTCGTCTTCCCGCAGCCAGACGGTCCGAGGAGCCCCGTGATCTGCCCGCGCGGGATCGACAGCTCGAGCCCGTCGAACACCGCCCTGCCCCCGCGATTCACCCGCAATCCGCGCACGATGACGGCCGCCTCAGGCACCGGAACACCACCGTTCGAGCTCATGCTCGCATCCTACGAGCGGCGGCCGACATCAGCGGTGCGTCGCGGGCCTAAACTTGCTCCGCCATGGCCGAGTCCCGCGCGTCCCGCGTCGCCCCCATCATCGCCA
Source organism: Pseudoclavibacter sp. (assembly GCA_052099095.1). Lineage (GTDB taxonomy): Bacteria > Actinomycetota > Actinomycetes > Actinomycetales > Microbacteriaceae > Pseudoclavibacter. Next base: position 129,918 of record JBQDTF010000007.1, on the reverse strand, counting down.
CCGCCGCGCTCGTCGTCGCGGCGGTCGCCGTCGCGGTCGCCGGCGTGCTGCCTGCTCCGAAGCTCCTCGAACTCGGCGAACGAGTGGTGCCAGTGCTGGCGTTTGTCGTCGCCATCACGATCGTGGCGGAGCTCGCGAGCGAGGCCGGCGTCTTCTCGGTGCTCGCCGACCGCCTCGCGAAGCTCGGACGCGGCCGACTCTGGCTGCTGTGGATGCTCGTCCTGCTCCTCGCCGTCATCAGCACCGCCTTCCTCTCGCTCGACACGACCGCCGTGCTCGTGACACCCGTCGTCGTGCTGCTCGCCGTCCACATCGGCGTCTCCCCCATCCCCTTCGCGCTCGCGACCGTGTGGCTCGCGAACACCGCGTCCCTCTTCCTCCCCGTCTCGAACCTCACGAGCCTGCTCGCGGCCAGATCCTTCAACGGCGGGCCGTTGCAGTTCCTGGCCCTCACGTGGGCGCCCGCGCTGGTGGGCGTGCTCGCAAGCGCCGCCATCCTGTCCTTCGTCTTCCGTCGTCAGCTCGACCGCCGGTACCGGATGCCCGTGCCCACGAGCATCCAGGACCGCCCGCTGCTCATCTTCTCGGCGGTGGTCACCGCGCTCCTGCTGCCGCTGCTCGTCACGGGCATCGAGGTGGCGATCCCTGCGGGGGTCGCTGCCGCCCTGCTGCTCGTCGCCTTCGCCTCGCGCCGGCGCGAGTCGCTGCGCTTCAGCCTCGTGCCGTGGCAGGCACTCGGCATCGCCGGGTCGCTGTTCGTGCTCGTCGAGGCCGCTCACGCGCACGGGCTCAGCGAGCTGCTCGCCGCTGTCTCGGGACGCGGCGACGATGCCCTGAGCCTCCTGCAGCTGGCCGCGATCGGCGCCGCGAGCGCCAACGGCATCAACAACCTGCCTGCGTATCTGGCGCTCGAGCCAGTGGCCGACAGCCATGCACGCCTCGTGGCGCTGCTCATCGGAGTCAATCTCGGCCCGCTCGTCACCCCGTGGGCGTCGCTCGCGACGCTGCTGTGGCACGAGCGGCTCGTGTCACTCGGCGTGACGATCTCGTGGCTGCGCTTCGTGGCCCTCGGGATGGTCGGGGTCGCGGTCACCGTGCCCCTCGCGACGCTGGCGCTCGCCGCGACGCTGTAGCCGGCTAGTTCTTCTTGCTCGCCATCTCGTCGAACGCGGCCTGCAGTGCGATCGCGAAACCGATGCCGATGCAGACGCCCATGACGATGAACGCGATCGTGAAGCCGGCGCTCATCGAGAGGATCACAGAGATCACGATCCCGATGGCCACGCCGATCACGATGCCGAGCGCCCAGGGAACAGGTCGCGGGCGGTAGCTGCTGACGGGGTCTTCGCCTTGCTTCGGTGCGGTCACGGTCATCTCCGGTCCTCGTCGAAACGCTGTGCGCCAATCCTGGCGGGCCAACGCACCGCGAAGGGGCACCCGGGGAAACCTTCAGGCCTCCTGGGGCCGATCCACAGGCGCTCGCGACGGCCAGCGCCCCAGCAGCAGGATCGCCGCGCTCAACAGCACCGTTCCCGTCGCGGCGAGGGGCAGGTCCATGAAGAACTGGAGTACGAGGAACGACGGCACGAACGCGCAGACCACGGCGAGTGCGACGACCCCGGCTGGCGGGGTCGTACCCAGTTCTCGCGGCGTCTCCCAGCGCCCCACGAGGAACGACAGACCATAGACCGCGACGAGCACGACGAAGAAGTACGGGATGCGGCTCCACCACCAGGCCCCCGACCCGGGCTCTGGCGCCGCACCGGGGATGAGCAGGGCAAAACCGGAGACGAGCAGGATCACGGGCAGATGCCAGAGGTAGATCGTCATGAGTCGCGAGCCGACGAGGAAGACGACCGCGCGGGCAGCCGTCGTCTCCATGAGCCTGGCCAACGCCGGTTTCAGGAGGCGCAGGATGCACGCCTGAGCGACAGCGAGCACCACGAGCGGCAGCGTCGCCGGGTTGAGGTTGAAGAGCATGTCCGGCGAGTAGGGTCCGACCGTCGTGAGGGGCACGAGCGACGCGTAGGCCAGAGCGGCGAGCCCCACGAGCGTGAGCGGGTGACGTCGGTCGAGCCACCCGTCGGCGTACCAGAACCCCAGCTGCTGCACGAGCACCCACACGAAGAACAGGTTGAGGAGCCCGACTTCCTCGATGCCGGTGGCGAAGCGAGCCGCGTCGACGAGGATGACCCCTGCCAGGAGCACCACGAGCGTGGCGCGGGGCGCGCGGGCATGCCAACCCGCCATCCACGGCACGACCGCCTGACACAGCGTGTACGCGGCGAGGAACCACAGGGGAGTTCCGGCCCCGGAGGCGGCCAGGTCGACGAGCGCTGGGTCGAGCCCCGCGAGTGTCGCCCCACCGAGCGCGACGAGGAAGAAGGCGTAGAGGGGCAGGGCGGGCTGGGCCAGCCTGAGCACCCGCGAGCGCACGTAGTCGCTCGGCATCGCCCCGCGCCGAACGGCGCTGCGCCACGCCGTGATCGAGGCGAAGCCGCCGACGACGAAGAACAGGGGCATGATCTGCCCCGCCCAGGTGGCGAGCGCGAACCAGGGCTGCGCCTCGAGCGGGCGCGTCGCGACCAGCTGCCCAGCCGCATCCACCCCGATCGCGACCATGAGGAGATGGATGAGGACCACGAGCAGCACGCAGGACACGCGCGCGAGGTCGAGGGTCAGGTCGCGCTTGGACAGGTCGATGGCGACCGCCTGCTGTCTCGTCTCGGCCACGTCGCCGCCTTCCCCTCGTGCTGCTGAATCCAGAACCTACCGGCAACCACCGCCATTCGGGTTCGTCCTGTGGATGCGCGGCGAACGACTCCGGTAGTTTCACGTCATGCAGAAGACCAGGTGGGCGATCCTCGGGCCGGGCGCGATCGCGGAGTCGTTCGCGAAATGGCTGCCGAGCTCGGAACACGGCGAGCTGCGAGCGGTCGCGAGCCGCGACCGTGCACGCGCATCCGCCTTCGCGGCCCGCTACGGCGCGGACGTTTCCGGCACGTACGCCGAGATCCTGGCGCGGAGCGACGTGGACGCCGTCTACGTCGCCACCGTGCACACGACGCACGCGGATCTCTCGGTAGCGGCGCTCGAGGCAGGCAAGGCCGTGCTCTGCGAGAAGCCACTCGCGCCGAGCGCCGCGGAGACGGAGCGCGTCCTCGCCGCGGCTGCGCGCGCCGGGCTGCCCGTCGTGGAGGCCTACAAGCACCGCTTCAGTCCCCTCGCCCGCGCCATCGACCGAACGCTCGAGTCGGGCCAGGTCACGACGCCCATCCAGGTGCGCACCCAGTTCGGCTTCGCCGCTGGCAGCGGCGACGGTCGCCTCTTCGACCCGGAGCTGGCGGGCGGGGCGATCTTCGATGTCGGCGGCTACCCCGTCTCCTTCGCGGTCGCGGCCGCGGCATCAGCTGGCATCGCGCTCGAGCAGCTGCATCTCGCGGTCGCGCACGGGCGGGTCGAAGGTGGCGTCGACGTGTACTCCTCTGCCCAGCTCGAGGCCGAGGGATTCACCGCCTACGTCGATTGCGCCATCGACACGCAGCTGTCGAAGCGGGCCGACATCGTCGGGGAGGGCGGCTGGATCACGCTCGAGAGCGCGTACGGGGACCGAGATCTCTCGCCGAAGACCCTCGAGCACTTCCACGACGGGCGGCGGAGCACGATCGAGGTGGCCCAGGTCCACCCGTTCGCAGTTGAGGCGGATGCGGTCTCGAACGCGCTCAGGGAAGGGCGCCTCGAGTCGAGTGCGATGCCCTGGGAGCAGACCCGCACGGTCGCGCGCCTCCTCGACGACTGGCACGCGACCGTCCTGGCGAGCGGCTGACATCCCCCATCCGCCACCCCTCAGCTGTTGAGATCGACCTCGATCCCGACGCCCCGCGAGCGGGCCGCGCGCACCAGGAGGTCCGCGATGGCCAGGTCCTGAGCCCCGATGCCCACCGAGTTGAACAGCGTGATCTGCTCGGCGCTCGTGCGCCCCGGTCGCAACCCGGCCAGCACCTCGCCGAGCGTCCCGACCACGTCGTCAAGGCGGAGCGCCCCTTCGGCCACCGCGAGCATGAGGTCACCCGATTTCGTGCGCGCCGTCGCCAGGTCGTCGACCCACACGGAGGAGCGCGACATCGTCAGCGCGTCCACCTCGCGCTCGTCGGACCGCGGCCTGGCGCCGACCACGTTGAGGTGCTGACCCGGGCGCACCCACTCACCCCGCACGATCGGATGCACCGACGGGGTGAGCGTGCACACCGTGTCGGCCCGCGCAAAGACCTTCTCGCACGAGTCGACCACCTCGATGGCTCCCGGCCAGGCGAGCGACTCCGCGAGCGCGACAGCCCGCTCGGTGGTCCGCGACCAGATGACAAGACGATCCCAGTCGCGCACGCCGCGAAGCGCTTCGACGTGCTCCCGGGCGAGTCCGCCAGCGCCGACCAAGCCGAGGACCCGGCTGTCGTCACGCGCCAGCGCGCGGGTCGCCACGGCGCTCGCGGCAGCCGTCCGCACCCGGGTGGGCACCCCGCCGTGCAGCAGCGCGACCGGAGCTCCCAGCTCGCGGTCGAGCACGGTGATCATCGACCGCTGCGTCGGCAGCCCCCTGGCCAAGTTGTCTGGCACGTCGGCCAGCAGCTTCACCGCAGCGGTGCCGGTGCCCTCCGACAGCGCAGACATGAGCACGTAGCGGCCAGTGCCCGCATTCGTCTTCATCGAAGTGGGCGGCGGCTGGTCGGCGCTGCCACGGGCGATCTCAGAAAATATCTCCGCCACCGCTCGCTCGGTCGCCGGTCGGTCCACCAGCGTCTCGAGCTGCGAGGCAGTGAGGACGATCACGCGGTACCCACGAGTTCGAGCGCGTCTGCCACGACGACCCCGCCGAAGACCACGGTGCGGTCAGGGAGGCGATCCATGACCGCGCTGGTCACGGTCTCGCCAGAGACGAGCTGGAGGTCGGCGCGGTCGCCGACGGCGACGCCGGGGCGGTCGAGAGCGCCCCGCAGCGCGGGCGCGGTGCCGAGCACGGAGCGTCCGCCGACCGTCGCGATGGCCATGCAGTGCTCGATGTCCTCGTCGCGCCGGAAGCCGTTCGTGAAGGCCAGCTGCCAGGTGCGATCCAGCATGTCGGCGTTGCCGTACGGGGACCAGTAGTCGCGCTGGCCGTCTTCGCCGAGGCCGACCCGGATGCCGCGCTCGGCGAGCAGCAGCGTGGGGAGCGGCTTGGCCGGTGCGATGGTCGCCCAGGCGATGTCGAGCTCGGCGAACTGCTCGACGAGCGGGACGAGCTGCTCGCGTGGCAGCTCGGCGAGGCCGTACCCGTGCGAGATGGTCACCCGCCCGGTCATGCCGAGCGCGCGGGTGCGCTCCACGATGAGCTCGGCCGAGAACCGGGCCAGCTGATCGGGCTCGTGCAGGTGGATGTCGATGGGCGCGTCGTACCGCTCGGCGAGGCCGAAGACGAGGTCGAGGTGACGGGCCGGGTCCCGGTCGAGCTGGCACGGGTCGATGCCGCCGACCACGTCGGCCCCCGAGCGCATGGCCTCCTCCAGCAGCTCGAAGGAGCCTTCCTCGCGGAGCAGACCAGCCTGTGGGAAGGCGATCACCTCGACGGTGGCACGGTCGCGGTGCTGCTGCTTGGCCGCGAGTACCGCCTCCAACCGCTCGAGCCCCGCATCCACATCCACCTGCGCGTAACTGCGGGTGCTCGTGGTGCCGTGGGCGATCATGCGCGCCAGCGTGCCGCTCGTGCGCTCCGCCATGGACACTTCGGCGTCGCGCCAGTTCACGCGGTCGTTGAGCATCATGCCCCACACGCCGGGGCGGCCGGTGTGCGGCCGGAACGGCAGGCCGATTCGGGTGGAGTCGAGGTGCACGTGCACGTCGGCGAAGGAGGGCAGCAGGATACGGCCGCGACCTTCGATGACCGTCTCGCCCGCCTCCGGCGTCGTGCCGCTTGGCAGCACGGCCGCGATCTTGCCCTCGCTCAGCCGCACGTCGGCTGGCTCACCGCCCCAGGGGCGGGCGTCGCGGATCAGCGCGGCGCTCAACGGAAGCTCGTCTGCGTGAAGTCGAACAGGCCGTCAGCCCGCGGCGTCCACTCGAGGTCGGGGTCGGCTGCGTAGTTGTTCATGGGCACGTAGAGCGGCACGAAGTATCCCTGTTCGTTGCTGTAGTTGAGGAGTTCGGCGAAGACGTCGAGGCGTTCGTCTCCGGTGACCGCACGCTGTTCGGCGGCGAGTTCGGCCGTGCGCGGGTCCTGCGCGTAGTTGTTGTTGCCGGCCGTCTCGTAGAAGTCGGTCAGCGGCAGGTCACCATCGACGGTCGACGGCGCCCAGGTGTTGAGGTAGATGCCCTCCATCTCCTTGCTGCGGATCTTCAGCGTATGGGCCTGCTGGTCTGCGCCGCGCAGCTCGATGGTGATGCCGACGTCGGCCAGCGACGCCTGGATGGTCTGCGCGACCTCTGAGGAGAGGGGGATGCGCCCGTCGGTCGCGTAGTCGAAGGGGATCGACTCGCCCGCGTAGCCGGCCTCTGCGAGGAGTTCGCGAGCCCGTTCCTGGTTGTAGCCGGGGTCGGTCACGTCGTCGCTGTAGCCCTCGACTGCCGGTGCGAGCATGGCACTCGCGGGCTCGGCGAGCCCTCCGAGCAGCCCGCCGGTGATGGCCTCCTTGTCGATGGCCAAGGCGATTGCCTCCCGGATGCGCACGTCGGTGAGCACGCCGCTGGTGGAGTTGACGCCGAGGAAGACGACGCCGTTCGACAGCGCTGAGAACACCTGCGCTGTTCCCTGCCCGTCGACGGACGAGACCTGGGTTGGTCCGATCGGCGCGACGTCGAGGCTTCCGGAGAGCACGCCGTTGACGCGGGATTCGTCGGACGAGACGGGCTGCAGCGAGATCTGCTCGATGGCGGGAGCTTCTCCCCAGTAGTCGTCGTTGCGGACCAGGTCGTAGGAGACTCCGGTCTGGATGCTGTCGAAGACGTATGGGCCCGAACCGATGGGGTCCTGGGCGAAGGCGTCCGCGCCGACCTCCTGGTACGTGTCGGCGGGCACGATCGAGATCAGCGACGTGTTGCGCGGGAAGGCCGAGAAGGGAGAGTTGAGGTTGAAGCGCACGGTGAGCTCGTCCACGGCCTCGACCGATGCGACGGAGCTGAGGTACGCGTAGTTCTCGCCCGTCGGGTCGTCGAGGATCGTCTGGTACGAGAAGGCGACGTCTTCGGCGGTGATGGCCTCGCCGTTGCTGGCGGTGACGCCCTCCTGCAAGGTGAAGTCCCACTGCGTGAGGTCATCGTTCGGAGTCCACTCCGTGGCGAGTTTCGGAGCCAGTTCGCCGTCCGCGGTGATCGCCACGAGCTGGTCGAAGGTGTGGAAGAACACCGAGAGGACGACCAGTGCGCCAGAGCGGATCGGGTCCATCGAGGTCGGGTCGGTGGGGATGGCGGCGACGATCTTGGTGGGCGCTTCGCCTTCGGCGCTTGCCGTGTCGAAGCCGCCCGCGCAGCCGGTGAGCAGGAGCGTGCCGGTGGCGGCGAGTGCACCGGTCGCGAGGAGGCGACGTCGGAGGGTGTGCTTGGGCATGGTTGTCCTCTGTTCGGGGGTGAGGGAGCGAGGGGTAGGGAGGAGCGGGTGAGGGCGTGAGGGATGTGAGGTCAGGCCACGGCAAGCGGACGCGCGCCGCGGCGCGGCCCGTCGAGGCGGGGCACGGCGTCGAGCAGCTGGCGTGTGAACGGGTGCCTCGGAGCGGTGAAGATCTGCGCTGTCGGCGCCTCCTCGACCACCCGCCCTTCCTGCATCACGACCACGCGGTCGGCGATGCTGCGCACGACACCGAGGTCGTGGGAGATGAAGAGGTAGCCGAGCCCGTGCTCGCGCTGCAGCCCATCGAGGAGTTCGAGCACCTGAGCCTGGATCGACACGTCGAGGGCCGAGACGGGCTCGTCGAGCACGAGGAGCCGCGGACGCAGCGCCAGAGCGCGTGCGATGCCGACGCGCTGGCGCTGGCCCCCGGAGAGCTGGGCTGGAAGGCGCCCCGCATGCTGCTCGTCGAGGCCCACGTCGGCGAGTAGCCCGGCCACGGTGCTGCGGTCGTACGCGTGTCGGATGCGCAGGGGCTCGGCCACGAGGTCGTGCACGGTCAGCCTCGGGTCGAGGGCCGAGTACGGGTCCTGGAAGACGATCTGCGCGCGTTCTCGCTCCGCAGCGCTGCGCCCCGCCAGCTCGTTGTGGACCTGGACGCCGCCGAGCTCGATGGTCCCTGCTGCGGCCGGGTGCACGCCGAGCACAGCCTTCGCCAGCGACGACTTGCCGCATCCCGATTCCCCGACGACGGCGACGGTCTCCCCCGCGGCGATTCGCAGCGAGACCCCGTCGACGGCGCGCACCGTCTGGCGGCGGCCGTGCCCGCGGTACTCGACCACGATGCGGTCGGCGACCAGCGCGTCGGGTTCGCCGACGCGCACCGCACCGGCCGCGCGCTCGCTCTCGGCGGGGATGGCCGCCATGAGGCGCCTGGTGTAGTCCTCTGCGGGGCGATCGAGCACGGATCGCGTCTCGCCGGTCTCCACCACGCGGCCGTGGTGCATGACGGCAAGGCGGTCGCTGTTCTCCGCCACCAGGCCCAGGTCGTGGGTGATCAGCACGAGTGCGGAGCCGGTGCGCTCGCGCACCTCGGCCAGCAGGTCCATGACCTGCGCCTGGACGGTCACGTCGAGGGCCGTGGTGGGCTCGTCCGCGATGAGGAGGAGCGGGTCGTGAGCGATCGCCATCGCGATCATCGCTCGCTGCCGCATCCCGCCTGACCACTGATGGGGCCGGGCGGTCGCGCGCTCCGCCGCATCCCGGACGCCGACGGCGGTCAGCAGTTCCACGGCGCGCTCGCGGGCGGCCCTGCGGCCCATGGGCTGGTGCACGCGCACGGCGGCTGCCACCTGCGCGCCGACCGCACGCAGGGGGTCGAGCGACGACATCGGGTCTTGGAACACCATCGCGGCGGTGCGTCCGCGCAGAGCTCGCAGCTCGCGCTCGCCCAGCCAGACATCGGCCTCCGTATCGACGAGGACCCGGTCATCGAGCAGGATGCGCCCTGCCGCGATGCGGGTACCGGCCGGAAGCAGGCCGAGCGCGGCGAGCACGGTCAGGCTCTTGCCGGAGCCTGACTCACCCACCACCCCGAGCGCTTCTCCGCGGTCGACCTGCAGCGTGACCCCGTCGACGAGCGCTCTGGGCTCGTCGTCCGTCGTCTCGATGCGCAGATCCTCGATGCGCAGTACCGGCTTCATCGCATGCCTCCCTTCCGCAGCAGCGAGCCGCGGGTCTCTGCTGTGAACTGCTGACTCAGGAACTGCACTCCGCCGACGGCGAGCAGCATCACGAGCCCTGGCAGGAGCGACAGCCACGGGTCGCTGCCGAGGTGACGCTGGCCGTCGAAGATCATGCCGCCCCAGCTGGGCACCGGCGGCTGCACGCCGAGGCCGAGGTACTCGAGCGACGAGGTGATGAGCACGATCGTGGCGAGGTCGGTGGCGGCGATGATGAGCGTGTGCGGCCAGATGTTGGGCACGATGTGGCGCGTGAGCACCCAGATGGTGTCTCCACCCTGGGTGAGCGGCGAGACGACGAAGTCCTGTCGCCTCAGCGCGGCCGCGACGTTTCGCGTGACCCGGGCGTAGCCGACCCACCAGGTGCAGCCGAGCACCAGGATCGTGAGCCCCGCGCTCGGCCGCAGGACGGCGCAGATGGCGATGAGCAGCAACACGACCGGCATGGCCAGCGTCACGTTGCTGAGCAGCGTGACGAGCGCTTCGAGGCGCCCGCCGAAGTAGCCGGCGAGGATGCCGATGGTGCTGCCGATGAGGGCGTTCATCACGACGATGAGCACGGTCATGCCGAGCGTCACCGCCGAGGCGAGGGCGATCCGGTCGAGGAGGTCTCGGCCGAGCGCATCGGTGCCGAGCGGATGCGCCGGGTCCGTGAATGGCGGAAGCAGCGCTGCGCGCAGATCCTGCCCCATCGGGTCGAAGCCGGGCAGCAGGGGCACGATTGCAGTGAGCAGCAGCACGGAGCCGATCATGATCGCGCCGACGAGGGCTCCGGGGCGGAGGCGCAGTCGGCCGCGACGCGGGACCGCGGTGACAGCGTCGATGGGACCGACGGCAGTGACGGGAGTGAGCTGAGTGGTCATGCGGCGGCCGTCCTCGTGTCGATTCGGCGGACGAGCACGTCCACCGCGGTGTTGACGATGACAAAGGCAAGCGCGACGAAGACGAGTCCCGCCTGCACGATGGGGAAGTCGCGCTGGCTCACGGCAGTCGTGAGGAGCTGGCCGAGGCCGGGCCAGGCGAACACGACCTCGACGACGACGGTGCCGCCGAGCAGCCCGCCGAGGTTGAGCCCGGCCATGCCGAGCACGGGCAGCGCTGCGTTCGGCAGCATTCGCGTGAACAGCACGGTCGAGCGGCGTTGGCCCTGTGCGATGGCGGTGCGCACGTAGTCCTGCCCGGCCTGCTCGCTGAGCGCCGAGTCCAGCAGGCGCAGGTACATGACGAATTGGCCCGTGGCGAGTGTGAGCACTGGCAGCACGAGGCTGGCGTAGCTGTTACGACCGAGCGAGGGCAGCGCACCGAGGAGCACCGAGAAGACGAGCACCAAGAGCAGCGCGAAGAAGAAGTCGGGCACCGACTGGCGCACGGCGCCGGCCCAGCCCACGACGGCCCGCAGTACCCGGCTGCCGGTGAGCTGGATGGCCAGAGCCGCGGCGACTGCCAGCACGAGCCCGATGACGAAGGCCCAGAAGGCCAGCTCGAGCGTCGCGGGGACGCGCTCGAGGACGAGGCCGAGCGCTGATTCGTGCAGCCTGTACGAGCTGCCGAAGTCGCCGGTGAAGAGACCAGCGAGGGTGTCGAGGTACTGCACGATGAGGGGGCGGTCGAAGCCGAGCGCGGTGTTCAGCGCATCGACTTCAGACTGTGTCGCGTTGTCGGGCAGGAGCAGCGCACCGGGCTCACCGGTGGCGCGGCCGAGCGCGAAGGCGATGGTCACCACGGCGAGCACGGTGGCGACGGCGAGGGCCAGTCGGCGGGCGATGAAGGGGAGCACGTTGGCGACGCTATGCGACCGCATCCACGCTTCGGTAGGAAGTAACACGCTCGTCACACAGTTCTTACGCTGACGTCACTTCTGCATACCAAATGTGGGTTTTTGCTCCTCCTGGCGTCTCGTTAGGTGCCTTTGGAATCCCAAATGTCGCTTTCGGGCTCGTGCCAGAATGGTCTCCATGACCCTCGAGCCAACGCCAACCCGCATCGCGCACGCCCTTCGTGAGCAGATCATCACGGGCGAGCTGGCAATGGGGGCGAAGCTCAACGAGCGCGAGATCGCGGAGCAACTCGAGGTGTCCCGCATCCCCGTGCGGGAGGCCCTGCCGATCCTCGAATCAGAGGGGTTCATCACCTCGCAGCCGCGGCGCGGCGCGGTCGTGCACATCCTCACCGTGACCGACGCCATCGAGGTGTTCGACCTCCGCCGACAGCTCGAGCCGATGGCCTCCGCCTTCGCCGCCAGGAGGGCCGCCGCCGGCGCCGATGTCGCCCCGATGCTCGCTGCGCTGCGTTCGGCGAGCTATGAGTCGACTCCAGACGCTGAGCCGGACGCCCCACCCTCGACACGCAACTCAGACCTGCACGAGGAGATCATCGCCCTGGCCGACCACGCCCTGCTGCGCCGGGTCACGAAGCTCATGAGCGGTCGAGTTCGCTGGCTCTTCCGACTCACCCCGCAGCGCGACACCGCCGCGATGTGGATCGAGCACCGCGACATCGTCGACGCCATCGTCGCGGGTCAGGTCGACGTGGCAGAGCTGCTGACAGCCGCGCACGTCGAACGCGGACGCATCGAGTCGATGCCGCTGCTTGAGGCGCAGCTGCCGCGCGAAGCCCCCGCAACGAAGCCGCGTCGGCGACGCGCTAGTGAGTCCCCCGCAACGCCGGAGTTGCGCCGGCAGACCGCAGCCCCTCTGTAGCCAGCCCGGCCGCTGCTCGCGCGGCCGACGTGAACGCTGGACTCACCCGCTCCCAGCCGTCGAGGTAGCCGCCCACCATCGCGGCGTCGCGGAGCAGCACGAGCTGCGCCGCGGCAGCCTCCGGATCTGGATGCTCGGCACCCTTGAGCATGACCTCCAGTTCGTTCCTGAACCAGGCTCGATGGCGAGCGACCGCGACCCGCACTCCACTGTCGTCCGCCGGATACTCCGCTGCCGCGTTGATGAACGGGCAGCCCCGCGTGTGGTGACGTGCGACATCTTCGGCGAGGCCCCCGATGACGAGCTCGAGGAGGTGTGGTGGACTCTCCGCCACCGCCACTGCGCCGTCGAGCGCGGTCCGGATGCTCGCATCCTCCACCCCGAGGTAGGCCTCGACGAGGTCTTCCTTGCCCGGAAAATGCCGGTAGAAAGTGGCCCGAGTCACGCCCGCCTCGTTCACGATGCGGTCGACACCGACCGCGTGGATCCCCTCTCGGTAGAACAACTCGGATGCCGTCGCCAGGAGTCGTTCGCGGGCCGCCGATGCGCCGCCATCGGTTATTCGCTTCGCCATACGACCCATAGTAGAACGATCTTTCTCTTTTTGCTTGACAAGTCCGCGAGACCGCCCGTATGGTCCTCACAAGACAGAACGATCGTTCTACTCATAACGGACCAGCATCACGGACCAGCAACGGAGACCACAGTGAACACCAACGACCAGCACAAAACCCCCATCGTCCTCATCCACGGACTCTGGATGACACCAACCAGCTGGAACACGTGGGCCGAGTACTTCAGGGCCCGCGGCCATGAGGTGATTGTCCCGGGCTGGCCCGGAATTGACGACCGCAGCGTCGCCGACATCCGCCGCAACCCCGCAGCACTCAAGGGCGTCGGGCTCGCGCAGATCGCCGACCATTACGAGCGCATCATCCGCGCCCTGCCGGAGAAGCCGATCATCATGGGCCACTCCTTCGGCGGACTCCTCACGCAGATGCTCGCCGACCGCGACCTCGGCGTCGCCTATGTCGGCGTCACGCCCGGCCAGCCCGCCGGCATCACGACGCTCCCCTTCTCGACCGTGCGCTCCGGCTTCCTCGTCCTCCGCAATCCGTTCAACAAGAACGGGGCGTCCCCCATCTCAAAGGCGCACTTCCACTACACGTTCGGCAACGACCTCAGCCGTGCCGAGTCGGACAGGCTGTGGGAGGAGTACGCCGTCAACTCGGTGAACAGGGTCTTCTTCGAAGGAGTGGCGGCAGCCTTCAACGAGAAGGGCGGCGCCAGCCACGTCGACTACGCACGCAGCAACCGGGCGCCACTGCTCGTCATCACGGGCGAGATCGACCACGTCGTGCCGCCCGCCATCGGACGCGCCATCGTCACGAAGTACACGCAGCCGGGAAGCCCCGCGACGGTCGCGTACCGCGAGTTCGCGGGACGCACGCACCGCATCGTCAGCCAGACCGGATGGGAAGAGGTCGCCGAGTACGCGCTCACCTGGGCCACCACCCACGCCGAGGTACCCACGAGCAACTGAGCGCAGCGCCGCGCCGAAGACCCCGGCGGACAAAGCAATGACGCGAGACATCTTGTGGATGTCTCGCGTCAGTGTGTTCGTGGCGAGTGAGGGATTCGAACCCCCGAATGCTGAGCAGTCTGATTTACAGTTTCCTCGCCCCGATCTCCGCAGCACTCCACGAGTGTCCTTGCCCTACCGCCAGAACGAAACGACCCCCTCCAGACCAGACCGAGAATCCCCCTCTGACCCTCAGAATCCGCCAGTTCGTGCTCGCAATGTGCTCGCAACCGAGGTTGAGGACCGGTCTCCTACGCGCGCGAGGTTAGGTCGTGGCCTTGTCTTCGTCGCGCACGTCGAAGAGCGCGAGGAACCGGTCGCGTGGGATCAGGACTCGGCGCCCGATCTTGAGGGCAGGGATGTTCCCTTCCTCGACACCGGCTGACACGGTGCGTGGGTCGACGCCGAGGATGTCGGCGACTTGCTGTCGGCTGAGTACGGCGAGCTTCGATGCTCGCAGTTCGTCGAGGGTGAGGGGCTGCTTGTCGTCACTTCGGGTCATGCGAGGAGGGTAGCTGCGACAGCGGAAAACCACGACAGCTATAGGGTTCGACCATGATTCTAGCGATTGCGGCGAGCGCGACAGCCAGTGGAGAACTGGCCGAATGGGTAGGTGCGATCAGCACAGCTGCCGCGTTCATCATTGCCGCCATCGGATATGCGTGGAGCGTTTCGAGGGACCGAAAAGCGCAGGCCCGACGGGTCTACGCCAACTACGCCGGGTACGACCTGTATCCGGGCGGGGTGAATGCTGATGCCCGAGAGCTTCTGCCCCTGGATGCCGTCGGCTACACGTTCGAGGAGGAGATGGGCGTTCAAGGGGACAGGAACCCAGATGGGTCGATGACGATCTCCATCGCCGGCCCGGTCGTGCGCTGCACGTACAAGATCGTGAACCACAGCGACGAAGTGATCGGGCCAGTGCGGCTGAACCTCGTTGACCCGAAAACGGGCGAACTAATCGCCAACGTAGAAGGCACTATCCCGTACATCGAGCCCGGCGGCGAGGTTCGATACGGAGCCGTGCTCGTGGACCGCTGGCGGACAGAGGTCGTAGAACTACATGCTCGAATCATCTTCCGCGACAGCTCCGGCACCTGGTGGCACAGATACGAGAGCGAACCCGTCCAGCGTGCCAGCTAGGCGATCATCGGCTCCACGTCGGAGTCTGAGCAACTAGCCCGCGAGCTACGAAGGCGAAGGGCCTAGAGTACTTCCCGTCGACCCTAAGGGTGCGTGCGTGACTCTATGAACGAGTCCAGATCGTCCTGGCGGATGCGACGCTTGGACCGACCGGCGTCGCCGAGCTCGACGACACGAATGTCACCTGCCGCGATGCGCTTGTAGACGTAGGAGTCCGAGACGCCGAGATGCTCCGCTGCGTCCGGTACGGAGTACAGACGGACTGCTTCACGAGCTGCGTTGCGGGGCTTCTGTTCGTCCATAGTGGGGACAATAAGGCACAAGCCTGTCAGACCCCAGCTGGCCGTGGATGCCTGACGCTGCAGGCGCTGCGGCGCACGATTGCAACCCAGTAGGTTCTCCACATGGATATTCAGAGCCGTGGGAGCGGACTGCAGCCCCTTGACCGTGAAGACTACGGGCGGCTCCGCTACGACCGGTGGTTGTTCCTCATGACGGTCAGCGACATTCGGGAGCGCATCAACAAGTCAGGACCATCTCGCTACGAGTTGCTTGGTCTCTCCCCGTTGCTTAGGAAGCTCCTCAGCGACGGGCCAGATACGTTGCTTCCCACGGTGCGTGCGCAGTTCCGCCGAACTCGCATCCGCTTCGAGTGCAAGCCAGTCGAACCCCAGCTAGACCATGTCGACGAGCACGGCGCACAAATGACGGCGATCCTGCGACCGGCCCGGGCGGAGTTCGCAGAGCGGAGCGAGTCGTTCAACTTGGACGAGTTCCTGAAGGTGCCGGCTGCCTTCTATCGCGAGCAGCCAGTCTCCGTGCTCGAAGTCATCAAGTACTTCGCGCACGTCGAGGGTGGCGTCCACAGGTCCCGGGGAGAGCGTGAGGAGCCCTACGAGAAGTTCCTCAGCAGCTACCCGCATCAGATGCCCTTCACGAGCAGACTCCACCTTGAGGGGCTCGCAGCGATAGCCAGGGTCACCGAACGCGCTCTAGATGCTCTCTACAATCAGGTGCTCGCAACGGGCGCGAATACGCTCCCCTACGACCAATACCAGGACTCGATGTCGTTCGGGACGGGCGATCTTTGGTGGGTGGGCGACAACGTACCCGACCTCCCGTAATCCGCATCGGGACACGGCCTCGGGAACTTGGTGAATTCTTGGTTCAACCCACTCCCTGATCGGTCGATGGTCTCGACCGCGGCCGGTTCCCGGAGACAGCGGACACAAAGCCCCCGAGAATCCATCCACGGAGCACGCCGCTCTCTCACTGAGGCGATCCCCGGACGCCCAGGACGACGCTTCGCGGGAGGGGGTAGTTTCGTGCGTTCTGGCTATTCGTCGTTGCTAGTGGCCGCTGGTCCGCGAAGCCTGCGTTCCTTGAGACGCTGAAGAACCACAGTGTCGGCGCCATTTTCCTGGCTTGGAGTGAACGCATCCATGCGGTCTTGTCGCGACACGAAACGACTCTTCGAGGGTTCTGCCACCAACCCCAGTTCTATGAGCTTGGTCATGTCTCTCCGGAATAGGCGATCGCTCGAACCGGCGTACATCTCAGCGATCAGGGGATTCAACCTGCGAATCTCCATACGCGTATGCGCCTTGTCCGGAGGCAAGTCCAGCGCCACTTGACGCCGGCGCTTCGCCGTATCGCCCTGAGGCTCGTCTTGGAACCTTTCGTGGACGTAATTGATCCACGCCACACGCTTCTGATTCCGCTGCACTTCCTCGACTTGAGAACGCAACTCGTCACGAAGTCCGAGCGCACTGTACGCAATGAAGCCGACAACGTCGCCCTTCGTGGACGCCGCGGAGAGCTTCTCGTAGTAACGCGTTCGAGTGCGGTTGTAGTAGTCCGACAGCAAGCTGGTGCTGATCCAGGGAACAAGGCCGCTGTTTGCAAGGATCGCGGACTCTACGATCCTCGCCGTGCGACCGTTGCCGTCACCGAAAGGATGAACCCACGCAACGTAGAGATGCGCGAGCGCCGCTGCGTAGAAGGTAAACGCGAACTGCAAGTCCCTGCGCTCTTGCTTAGACGCGTCGTCCAGGATGTCGTTGATCCACGAGATGGCGGATTCCATGAGCTCCGGCACTTCGCCCCAGTTGGGTCCTCTGTAGCTCCCAACACCGACTGATGTATCACGGTACTCACCGGGGACCACGTGCTCTGGTAGCTCCAATCCCTGCATGAGCTCGAAGTGAACAGCCTTTAGCCACCCCTCCGTGAGGCGGAAGTTCGCCCCACTGGCAGCCTCGCCTCGAACAGACTCGAGCACATACAGCACGTTCTCGATCTCTTGCTCGAGGTACTGTTGGGACTCCGGAAGCGACTTGTTGTTAACGAAGATCTCCTTGACCTCGTCTTCGTTTAGCGTGTTGCCCTCGATCTGCGCTGACGCCAATGCGCCGCGTCTCATGTAGACCGAGCTCAGAAAGGTCGCTACTCCTGGTTGCAGGGGTGCACCGATCATGTGCTGGCATTTGGAGTACGACTCTCCCAGTTGCATCCATGTGGAAGCGGGAACCTCCGCTGTTGCGAACTTGAAGTCGATCCACGGGTGCGTTGGGGAAGCGGTTCGGGTTTCGGGCATGGCTAATCGTACAAAGTTATACTTAGATTGTCCAGTCTAGTGTCCGCAATGCTGTCCACCATGTTGTCCGGTTGAGTGTCCGCGGTGCAGCTTCGCCAACACTCGTTCGGGCACGATCCCTCGCGAAGAGCTCCGCTCTGGGGGTTCGAGTCAGCGTCGCGTCGGCGAGTCGCCCCCGCGCCTTCGGGAGGTGGGGCGGTTTCTAGGGGTTATGCACGGATTGCTGGTCACTGGTCGGCGGGGTCGAACGGCGTCGCTTCTCGTTGGTGAAAGCTGCGAGTTTCAACTTGGCTTCGGGCCCGAGGGGTCCGCCGCGCAGTTGGGCGGCGAAGAGCTCGGAGAACAAGTCAAGGTAGGCCAGCTCGTCGTAGCTGAAGCCGGAGTCTGCAGGAGCCATCCAAGGTGTGCTGGACGCCGCGAAAGCTCTGATGGCATCCCCTCTGTACTCATCGTTGGGTGAGCGAAGTGCTAACAGTCGCAAGTGGAAGGTGCGGGACGACCACAGACTCTGCCATTTTGACCTCGCCTCGAAGTCGTGAGAGCTCTCGCTCTCGACAAATTCCTCATGCATGAGGCGAAGAAGGACGACCGCATCCTCGGCAGCCCTGACGCTTGCAGCTTCCCGCTCGTGTTGCAACTCACGGTCGGACGCCGCGACAGCGTCTGCAGATGCTCGTTCAGCTCGCGCCGCTTCCACCTTCGCTTCATGGTTGCGAGTCTCGCGATTGCTCTTGGTGTTGTAGTGGTTCGTTACCAGCGCTGTGAGGAGTACGACGGCCGGTGGCCAAGCCACCGAGAATGCTGATGCTAGTGGAGTCAAGTCAATGGTCACCGGAAGATCATTGCATTTAGGCCGTCACGACGACCCCGCAGGCAGGGCACCGCGGCGGGTTCGTATCAGGTTCAACGGCACGAGGCAGCGCGGGCACTTCGGCCAACTCAGCTCGTCGTCGTCCGTGCTGGGCCGGGGCGTAGCGCTCACCGCCCTTTCTTGTGGGTGTCTCGATGCGCGATGCAGAGCAGCGCGGTCGACCGCTTTGAGCACAGACGCTGGAGAAAGCTCGGGCGAGCGCCGGAAGGACAGTGCCGGCTGCTCCTCGTCCTGGAGGCGTCCGCGCCAGGCTAGATGTCCCGAAATCGCGGATACACATGGCGCAGGAAAAACACTCTGCTTCATGCGATTCGCAGAGCCGTCGACAGCCTCGAGTCGCGGACACAGTCGGATTCGAAACGCGACCACTCGCAGGCGGCGGGCGCCCTGCCCGCGTCACTCTTCTCAACGAGCAGCGTGCGACGCTTCGTCGTCGGGCCGGCCGTAGTCGTCGTCGCCTTCGAACATCGTCGCGAGGCCTCGCGTGAACGTCGCGAGAGATGCCCTCATCTCGTCTGCAACAGCCAAGGAGGTGTCGATGGGGCTGGACTTCACAATGTCCGAGAAACCGCGCGTGAGAGCCGACACGGACCGCGCGTGCTACTCGTAGCCCTTGGGTGTCTCCGTCTCGGCCTTCATGATGCCGCGCCGCGTGCGGTCAAGGTCTGCGAGCAACGCGCCAGCGAGCTTGGCGCGTCTGGCAGCGTTGTCGACCTGACGGGCGGCTGTTGCAGCCTTCGTGCTCTTGCACGCGAAGGAGATGTCCGCACTGACTGCGTGACGACTCACCGTGGAAGGGCCGATGCCGAGCTCGCGCGCGGTGTCGTTGCGACTCATGCCGCCTTCTGCGAGTTCGACGAGTCGCTTTACGACGCCGGACCTGCGGCACCTCTACGCGAGCCTGATGCTCTCGAACGGCGAAGACCTCACCGTGGTCTTGAAGATCATGGGGCACAGCACGTCGCAGATCACGCGGGGCCTGTACGCCCACCTCGTTGGTGATCGCGCACGTAGCGCAGTCGAGGGCGGCGCCTCCCTGCTTCCGCAGTTGCAGCCGCGTCGCAGCAGTGTGCTCGCAGGTGTGCTCGCAGCAACAGAAAACGGCCCCGGACTCACCCTGAACTAGGGCGGTCCTGGACCGTCTTTCCCGGTAATCCGGGGCAGTGGCGAGTGAGGGATTCGAACCCCCGAATGCTGAGCAGTCTGATTTACAGTCAGATCCCTTTGGCCGCTTGGGTAACTCGCCAGTGCACAGCGCGAAGCGCAAACGTGCAGGCTAGAGACTACCGACTTCCACCCGGTTTGTCGAAACGACCCGGCACTGGGCTTCGCTCGAGAGATTGTCGGCGGTCCTCGCTACCATGGTCGGCATGGCAGATTCCTCGTTTGACGTCGTTAACAAGGTCGACAAGATGGAGGCGGACAACGCCGTCAACCAAGCGCAGAAAGAACTCGAGACGCGCTACGACTTCAAGGGCGTTGGCGCCTCGGTCGATTGGTCTGGCGAAAAGCTCCTCCTCAAGGCCTCCAGCGAAGAGCGCGTGAAGGCGGTGCTCGACGTCGTGCAGACCAAGTTCATCAAGCGCGGCTTCTCACTGAAGACGCTCGATGTCGGCGAGCCCTACGCCTCCGGCAAGGAGTACCGCATCGAGGCCTCCCTCAAGGAAGGCATCGACCAGCCGAGCGCCAAGAAGCTGACGAAGCTCATCCGCGATGAGGGCCCCAAGAGCGTGAAGGCGCAGATCCAGGGCGACGAGCTCCGCGTCTCCTCCAAGAGCCGCGACGACCTGCAGGCGACCATGGCGCTGCTCAAGGGCGCCGACGTCGAGGTCGACCTGCAGTTCGTCAACCGCCGCTAGTGCCCCGCGGGGTCGCGCGAACCGGATTCGACCCGAGCGCCGCAGCCGGCGCGCTCATGCCCTGGTACCCGGAGCTCGGACTGACCGGGTTCTGGTTCGCGGCCGTCGCGACGATCTACGTGCTCATCGTCGTGACGGCGGTCGTCGTCATCCCCCGCAATCGGCGCCCCACGACGGCGCTGGCATGGATCATCACGATCATCCTCATCCCGTACCTCGGCGTCATCCTGTTCTTCCTGTTCGGCACCAACCAGCTGCCCACCCGCAGGCGACGCATGCAAGCCAAGGTCGACGGGATCATCCGCGACGCCACCGACCAGATCGCGCCGGCCGAACGCATCATCACGAGCCCGTCCTGGTTCGAGCAGGTCACGAAGCTCGGCGAGCACCTCACCGCCATCCCGCTCGCCGACGGCAACCGACTCGAACTGCACGGCACCTACAACCGAGCCATCAGACGCATGGCGAACGAGATCGACCAGGCGGAGAGCTACGTCAATGTGCTCTTCTACGCGATGAGCCACGACGACGCCACCTCGCCCTTCTTCGATGCCCTCGAACGCGCCGTCCAACGCGGCGTGACCGTGCGCGTGCTCTTCGACCACATCGGGTCGATGCGGTACCGCGGCTACAAGCGGATGAAGGAACGCCTCACCGAGATCGGCGCCGACTGGCACCGCATGCTGTCGCTGTACCCCTGGGAAGGGGGCATGCAGCGCGTCGACCTGCGCAACCACCGCAAGCTGCTCGTCGTCGACGGCCGCGTCGCCTACCTCGGCTCGCAGAACCTCATCTCCCGCGACTACCACCGAGGCCAGAAACCCGGCGGCGACTCCCTCAAATGGAAAGACCTCATGCTCCGCATGGAAGGCCCCATGGTCACGGGCGTCAACGCCGTCTTCATCTCCGACTGGTACGCCGAGACCGAGGAACTGCTCACCGAGGTCTTCGAGAACGACCCGGTCACTCCCGAACCCGACGAAGCGGAAGCCGACGTCGAGGCCGGCGACCAGCACGACGTGTTCCCGTGCCAGCTCGTGCCGAGCGGACCAGGCTACGAAAACGAGAACAACCTGCGCCTCTTCAACCAGCTGCTCTATGCGGCACGCGAGCGCATCGTCATCGTCAGCCCCTACTTCGTGCCAGACGACTCACTCATGTACGCCATCACGACCGCAGTGCAGCGCGGCGTCCACGTCGAGCTCTTCGTCGGAGAGATCGCCGACCAGTTCTTCGTCTTCCACGCCCAACGCTCCTACTACGAGGCGCTCCTCCGGGCAGGCGTCAAGATCATGCTCTACCGACGCCCCTACATCCTGCACTCGAAGCACATCACCTTCGACGACTCCGTCACGCTCATCGGCTCGAGCAACATGGACATGCGATCGTTCACCCTCAACGCCGAGCTCATGCTCATGGTGCACGGCGAGGAATTCGTGACACGGATGCGCGAGGTCGAAAACGGATACCGGCAACGCAGCTTCGAACTCACCCTCGACGAGTGGCGACAGCGCCCGATCTTGACCCGCGCACTCGACAACGTCGCCCGACTGACCAGCGTCATCCAGTAGCAACGAAGACGGCTCCGCACCCCGGCTGCCCTGCCCGCCCCCGCACTCATCGTGCGCTGGCCGCTCAAGGGTCTCCAGCCGACCAAGTGTCTCCAGCCGACGGCGAGCTCCCCCAGTATCGCGCCGCGGTCAGAACGACCATTGCGACGCGGCTCAGCCGCCGGCTGAAGTCTGACTCGGACCGGTTCAGGCCCGAAATCTCTTCCGCTCTCTGTGCGTACTTCGAGCGTACGAGGTGAACGGGCGTTCCGCGATGGGGAGAACTCCCCACTTCCCGAACCGCGGCCAAAACCCCTATTCGCCGCGTGAAATCCTGGTCATCACTTCCCTGTCGACGACCTTGATCCGCTCGCGACCGTCCGCTTCACCGAGGGCGACCTCGTGAGCGTCCAGGCGACGCCACCCCTCGAGGTCAGTGAACCGCACTTCTCTCGATTCGAGCAGTTCGACGATCGATGCTTCGCTTGCGTCAGCGGGGGTCCACCAGTTGCCCTGATCCGCGACGAGGTGCGTGACGGTCTCCAGAGCATCCGACTTCGTGTGGCCGATGAGGCCGATGGGCCCACGCTTGATCCACCCGGTCGCGTACATGCCGTTGACCTGCTGGTTGTCGTCGTCCCACACCTGACCCTCGTGGTTCGGGATGACGCCGTGGTGCTCATCGAACGGAACCCCTGGCAGGGGCGACCCGAAGTAGCCGATGGCGCGATAGACGGCCTGCACCGGGTACTCGACGAACTCGCCGGTTCCGCGAACGCCACCCTCGGCGTCCGGTTCCGTGCGCTCGATCCGGATCGCGCGCACGCGTTCGCCGACGGGGCCCTCTTCCGTGAGCACCGCATCCGGCTTCGAGTAGAAGTGCAGGTGCAGACGACGCGAAGCCGAGAGTTCGCGCTCGCCGCGCCACTTGCCCATGATGCGCCCGATGACCATCAGCTGCTTGTTGGTCTTCGCGAGCTCAGCGGCAGCCGGGTCGCGGTCGAAGTCGTCCTCGTAGACGATGACATCGACGTCTGGCACCTCGCCGAGCTCACGCAGCTCGAGCGGTGTGAACTTCACCTGCGCGGGCCCCCGACGCCCGAAGACGTGCACGTCGGTCACCGGGCTCGCCTCGAGGCCCTCGACCACGTTCTGCGGGACCTCGGTCGAGAGGAGGTCCTTGGGGTGCTTCGCGAGCATGCGCGCGACGTCGAGGGCGACGTTGCCGTTGCCGATGACGGCGACCTCCCGTGCGTCGAGTGGCCACGTGCGCGGCACGTCGGGGTGCCCGTCGTACCAGTTCACGAAGTCGGCGGCGCCGTAGCTGCCCTCCGCCTCGATCCCAGGGATGTCGAGTGACGCATCACGGATGGCACCCGTCGAGAAGATCACCGCGTGATAGTGCTGCTTCAGATCGTCGAGGGTGATGTCCTTGCCGAACTCGACACCGCCGAAGACGCGCATGACACCGGACTCGAGCACCTCACGCAGGGCGTTGATGATGCCCTTGATGCGGGGGTGGTCAGGGGCCACACCGTAGCGAACCAGCCCGTAGGGTGCCGGCAGCTTGTCGAACAGGTCGATGGAGAGGTCGAACTGTCGCTCCATCTTCTGCAGGATGTCTGCCGCGTAGATTCCGGCAGGTCCGGCGCCGACGATGGCAAGGCGGAGCGTGGTCACATGTCCTCCAGGACGGGTTCGGGGTGGAGGCTCGCGGGTGTTGTCCTCCGGGAAGGAATCGGGGGGCCGTGGACCGCCCGGTCAGCGGTCGCGGCTGACGACCTCCGCGGCGAACCGCTCGAGGGCGTTCTTCGCGGGGCCGGCCTTGAGCGGACGGAGCGCTTCGACGGCGAGCGTCACCCAGTTCTGGGCCTCGTCGATCGTGAGCTGCGTCACGCGGTGCTCGCGGAGCTCGGTGATGATGCCCGAGATCTCCTCCTCGCTCGCGCGAGTCTCCTCCGGCTGCTCACTGACACCGGCGACGCGGGTGCGGATGCGCTCCAGCAGGTCACGGCTCGCCTCGTCGGTCGCCGCCTGGCGCTCGAGGAGCAGCACGGGCAGCGTCTCGACGCCGGCACGCAGGTCGGTGCCCGCCAGCTTCCCCGTGGTGGACGGGTTCTGCTGCAGGTCGATGACATCGTCGGCCAGCTGGAAGGCGACGCCGACACGCTCGCCGTACTCGGCGAGCGCCGCGACGACAGGCTCGGGTGCATTGGAGACGATCGCACCGAACTGGGCGGCGGCGGAGATGAGGGAGCCGGTCTTGTCCGCGAGGACACCGACGTAGTGGTCGATGCGGTCAGCATCGGCTGCAGGCCCCGTCGTCTCGCGCATCTGCCCGAGCACGAGCCGCTCGAAGATCGTCGCCTGCAGGCGCACGGCACGAAGACCCAGCTCCGAGAAGAGCAGGCTCGAGCGCGCGAAGAGGAGGTCGCCGGCGAGGATCGCGATGGAGTTGCCCCACTGCAGGTGGGCGGCGGCAACGCCTCGACGCAGCTCAGCCTCGTCCATGACGTCGTCGTGATAGAGCGACGCGAGGTGCGTGAGCTCGATCGCGGCGGCGGCCGTGATGACCTCATCGGAGCCTGGCGTCTCGCCGAACTGCGAGGCGAGGACGGTGAGCATGGGTCGCAGGCGCTTGCCGCCGGCGTTGAGCAGGTAGCGCGCGGTCACGTCGGCGATCTCGTCGGCGTACTGCACCTCGGCGCGGAGACGAGTCTCGACCGCGGCCAATCCAGCGTCGAGACGCTCGCGCAGCACGTCGGACTTCGGACCGTCGAAGAGGTCGTCGGTTCCGCCCGGCACCACGGTGCTTCGCGCCTTCCGGCGCTGTTCGGTCTTGGGGAGCTCCACGCTCATGTCTCCTGGTGGTTCAGGTGTTCCGCTCGAAGGGAGGCCTCCGCACGAACTGGGTTGGGGGTTCAGACCGGCACTGTGCCGGAGCTGCTGGTGTGCCTCGCCCTAGCTGGGGGCGCTGCCGGCCTCGGCAAGCGGGACGAAGCCCTTGTGCAGTGCGACAACACCGGCGGAGAGGTTACGGTACTTGACCCGCTCGAAGCCCGCCTCGCGCAGCCATGACGCGAGTTCGCGCTGCGCCGGCCACGCGATGATCGACTCGTTCAGGTAGGTGTACGCCTCGGGGTCGCTGCTCACGAGCTTCACGATGCTCGGCATCGCGAGCTGCATGTAGGCGCGGTAGCCCGTGCGGATGAGCGCCTGCGGCGGCGTCGAGAACTCTGCGATGACGAGGCGCCCGCCCGGCTTCGTGACGCGCAGCATCTCCTGCAGCGCGATCTTCGGCTGCTGCACGTTGCGCAGCCCGAAGCTCACGGTGGAGGCGTCGAAGGTGTTGTCCTCGAAGGGGAGCTTCGTGGCGTCCCCCTGCACGAACTCGATGTTCGGGTTCGCGCCATGGATGCGCTTGCCCTCCTCGATCATGCCCGCGGAGAAGTCGAGAGCCGTGACCTCGGCGCCCGCATCCGCGAGCACCTTGCTGACCGTGCCGGTGCCCGCGGCGACGTCGAGGATCTTCTCGCCCGGCTGCGGGGCGATCGCGTGGCGCGTCTGCACACGCCAACGCGGCGCGTTGCCCATGCTCAGGATGTCGTTCGTCTCGTCGTATTTCTTGGAAACACGGTCGAACATCGACGACACTTGCTCGGGTCGCTTGTTCAGGTCGGCTTTTGTCACCAGATCATCCTACGTTGCGGCGCACGCCTTGCCCTGGCCGCATTCAGGCGGATTCCTGGGGCCCCCTTCCCCGCCGGGTTTAGGCTTGCGGTCGTGCCAGCTGTCAACACCCCCCGCCTGCGCGCACGGACGATCGAGGTGCCGGATTCCGGCGATCTGCTCCGTTTCGCGGCGTCCAACTCTCCCCTCGTGTGGATCCGTCAAGGCGACGGCATCGTCGCGACGGGAAGCGCCTGGCGAGGGGAGTTCGCGGGCGAGACGCGCATCCCCGATTCCGCGGCCGCGTGGCGCGACGTCGTCGAGGCGGCCGAGATCGACGACGAGGTCGGAACCACGGGCTCAGGCCTCGTCGCGTTCGGAGCGTTCGCCTTCGCGGCGGAGTCCGGCGCACGAAGCGTCCTCGAGGTCCCTGAGCTCATCGTCGGGCGTCGCGGACCCGTCTCCTTCGTGACTGCCATCACAGCGGACGGGTCCGAGCCGGAGCCTCGGCTGCCCGAGCCCCTGCCCCTCGGCCAGGTCGACGCGGTCGCGGCGCTCGAAGACGGCATCATGACGGCCGACGAGCACCGCCGCGCCATCGACCGAGCCCTCGATCTCATCCACACCGGCCACCTGTCGAAGGTCGTGCTGGCACGCGAGCAGCACGGCACCCTTCCGGAGGGCGCGGACCGGCGCCGCCTCCTCGCACGCCTCGCGTCCGCGTATCCAGAGTGCTGGACCTACGCCGTCGACGGGCTCACAGGCACGAGCCCCGAGACGCTCGTGCGTGTGCTGGAGCGCCAGGTCTCGGCCCGTGTGCTCGCTGGCACGGCTCCGCGCGGCGGCGACGACGAGGCCGACGCCCGCGCGGAGGCACGGCTGCGCCACAGTGAGAAGAACCTCGCCGAGCACCGGTTCGCCGTCGAGAGCGCTCTCGCCTCCCTCGAGACCCTCGATACGCACGACGACCCTGGCACGGGGCTCACGAGCAGCCGCATCCCGTTCACCCTCAAGCTGCCCAACCTGTGGCACCTGGCGAGCGATATTCGCGGAACGCTGCCCGCGGGAGTGACCGTGCTCGACCTCGTGGATGCCCTGCACCCGACGGCAGCCGTCGGCGGCACCCCCACCGGAGCGGCCCTCGACGCGATCCTGACCCTCGAGCCATTCGATCGCCAGCGCTACGCGGGCCCGGTCGGCTGGGTTGGCGCCGGCGGCGACGGGGAGTGGGCCGTCGCGCTCCGCGGCGCTGAAATCGATTCGCACGGTGCGATCACCGCGTTCGCAGGCGGCGGCATCGTCGCCTCTTCCGATGCTTCGGACGAGTACCGGGAGACGCAGCTGAAGTTCCGCCCGATCGTGGAAGCGCTCCGCGGCGACGCGGAGTCAGCTGACACGAGTTCCGTGACGCTGGGAGGATGACGCCGTGACTGACACCGCCAACAGCAACGAGGCACTCGGACGCACCGAGCTCCCCGAGGTCGACCGCGTAGCCGCTGCCGCGATGTGGGAGGCCTACCGTGCCGCCCGCCCCGGAGCCGCCGCCGCAGCAGGCGACTTCACCGTCGAGTTCTTCGGCGACAGCGTCGAGCTCGCCGACGAGCTTCTCGCACTCGTCACCCACGGCCCGAAGCGAGCAACCGCCAGCCTGGTCGCGGAGTTCGCCGAAGAAGGTGAGCCGCTCCCCCGCATCGGATCGCACTGGATCGCCTGCGACGGCCGCGGCGCTCCCGTCGTCGTGATCCGCAGCACCGAGTTGCGCATCGGCACCTTCGACAGCGGCGATGCCGCGTTCGCCTACGACGAGGGTGAAGACGACCGCAGCCTCGAGAGCTGGCGCTATGAGCACCGCCGCTACTGGGAGCGCACTCGGGCAGCCGCGGGCAGCGAGTTCACGCCAGAGCACGAGGTCGTCTTCGAGCGGTTCAGCGTGGTCTGGCCGCCCGAGCTCGCCGACTGAACTCCCCGACCATCACCCGCGGGCGGAGAACAGCCTGACACCGCGCGCCCGTGGCTACGCGCTCTCGGCGAGACGCTTCTTCTCAGCCTCGACGTCGAAGTCGGCGGCAGGCCACTGCAGGTCGAACCCGCGCAGCGCATCCAGCAGCACGCCCTTCACGACGAGGCGCGAGAACCACTTCCTGTTGGCGGGCACGCAGTACCAGGGCGATGTCTCCGTCGACGTGCGCTGCAGCGCGATCTGGTACGCCTCCTGGTACTGGTCCCACAGCAGCCGCTCGTCGATGTCGCCTGGGTTGTACTTCCAGTGCTTGTCCGGACGGTCGAGGCGCTCCGCGAGGCGCTCGCCCTGCTCTTCCTTGGAGATGTGCAGCATCACCTTGATGAGCTTGGTGCCGGATGCCGCCAGCTCGTTCTCGAAGTCGATGATGGCCCCGTAGCGGCGTTCGATCTCCTCAGCCGGGGCGAACGAACGGACACGCTGGATGAGCACGTCCTCGTAGTGGGAACGGTCGAAGACGCCGATCTTGCCCTCGGACGGCAGTTGCTTGCGGATGCGCACGAGGAAGTCCTGCTCGCGCTCCTCGGCGGTCGGCGCCTTGAACGACGCGATCTGCACGCCCTGCGGGTCGACACCGCCGATGACGTGACGCACGATTCCGCCCTTGCCGGACGTATCCATGCCCTGCAGGAGGAGGAGCACGGACGGGGCTTCGAGCCCTGCCCGCGAGTTCGCGAACATGCGCTCCTGGAGTTCCGCGATCTCATCGTCGTGCTCAGTGAACAGGGCAGCGGCGTCGGCCTTCTTGCCCTTGAAACCGGGCGTCGAGTCGGGGTCGACCGAGCTCAGATCGAAGTCGGGAGCAACGCGCAGCACTGCGGCGTCTTCAGTGGTGAAGTGAGGCATGAGAACAGGCTAGCGCCACCAACTGACGCTAGGCTTTGGCCCCGCGAACGGCTTCCACGATGAAGCGGGAGCGTCGCTCGACACAGGGAGAACCACATGGGCATCGAAGACATCACCGGCAAGGCACAGGAGTTCCTCAAGGACCCGAGAGTCACCGAAGCGCTCAAGAGCGAGCAGGCCGAGGACATCAGCGACAAGATCCTCGACGGTGTCGCGGACGCGGCCCAGAAGGCGACCGGCGCCAAGTTCACCGACCAGATCCAGGGTGCACGCGACGCTGCCGACAAGCAGGTCGGCAACCAGTAGCTGCCCTCAGCAGGGCACGGAGGGCGTCCGGAAGACCGGGCGCCCTCCGTCGTGTCTCGGACGAATCTCTCGAAGCCTGGCTGGCCCGATCGGCCACGGGCGTGAACGAATCTGGACAGCACCACCACCGATTCGAGTCAATCAGGCACCAGGGCTCCGCAACCGCCTGCACTCAGCTACGTTTCTCGGCTGTGCCGCGCCCCTCCCAGTGGAACAGCGGCACCGCCCCCGATTCTCCTCCTCGAGGCCTGGAGCCCCGTTACTTTCTTCCTACCCGGTTGAGGAGTGATCCTTGGAGGGTGTTGGCCACCCCGGGCCCGGCATGATTCTCTGCCCCCTGTCGTTGATGATCTGGGGGGTGTTGTCACCGAGCCTGGTTTGGCGGCAGGGGAATCGCTGATAGGGACAGGGCCCGGACTCGTCCGAGTGTCGTTCGTAACGTGGATGTTGAGCTCCGCCGCTTCTTGGTTCGGCCAGCACTGCAACCGAGTTCGAAAAGGGGAAGGGCTGATGGAAACAAGCATCATCGGGCACGACAACGTCGACGTGTTCATCGGTGTCGATGTCGGCAAAGGTGAGCATCACGCGGTCGCGATCGACCGCGCCGGGAAGCGCTTGTTCGACAAGGCGCTGCCCAACGACGAGAGCAAGCTGCGCGCGCTCATAGACGGCCTGAAGGACCACGGGACGCTGCTGTTCGTGGTCGATCAGCCGGCCACGATCGGGGCGCTGCCGATCGCGATCGCGCAGGACGCGGGTGTCCTGGTCGGCTACTTGCCGGGGCTCGCGATGCGCCGCATCGCGGACCTTCACGCGGGAGAAGCGAAGACGGACGCGAGAGACGCGGCCATCATCGCGGAGGCCGCTCGTTCGCTTCCGCACGCCCTCCGGTCGATTCAGCTCGCGGACGAGCACGTCGCGGAACTCTCCATGCTCTGCGGGTTCGATGACGATCTCGCCGGGCAAGTGACCGCGACGAGCAACCGCATCCGAGGTCTGCTGACGCAGATCCACCCGGCGCTCGAGCGGGTCCTGGGTCCACATCTCGATCACCCCGCGGTCGTTGATCTCCTGCAACGTCATCCCGCTCCATCCGATCTCGCGAAGCTGGGACCCGCGCGTCTCGGCAACCGGCTCGTGAAGCTCGCGCCGCGCATGGGCAAGCGCCTCGCCGGCGAGATCATGCAGGCGCTCTCTGAGCAGACGGTCGTGGTTGTCGGCACGAACGCCGCGAGCGTCGTCCTGCCGCGCCTCGCGAAGCAGCTCGAGGATCTCCGCACGCAGCGGGCGGAGATCGCGGTCGAGGTCGAGCGGCTCGTTGACGCGCACCCTCTTCAGCCGGTCCTGACGAGCATGCCGGGAGTCGGCGTCAGGACCGCAGCGAGGCTCCTCACCGAGGTCGCCGGGAAGTCGTTCGCGTCAGCCGGTCACCTCGCGTCTTACGCAGGCCTCGCGCCCGTCACGAGACGCTCCGGGTCCTCGATACGGGGCGAGCACGCTTCCCGGCGCGGGAACAAGATCCTGAAACGGGCCTTGTTCCTGTCAGCCTTCGCAGCGCTCAGAGACCCAGTTTCGCGGTCCTACTACGACCAGAAACGAGCGCAAGGCAAACGTCACAACCAAGCGCTCATTGCCCTCGCGAGACGACGATGCGACGTCCTCTACGCAATGCTCCGCGACGGCACCATCTACCAACCACCCCTAGCCCTTGCCGCTTGACAAGAACCATAGGGACACCCCCCCTCATGCACGATCACGACGCTCATGCGACGCTCAGTCGGCCAGCCGGCAGCTCACAACCGGACATGGCCAGCCGCCGAGCGCTCCTGAGGGGCAGCGTTTGGGCCGCGCCGGTCGTCGGGCTGGCCGTGGCCACACCCGCCCGGGCCGCATCGACCACCTGCGCCGAAGTGCGGGGATACCCGTGGATGTACACCTACCTGCTGGTGCGGAACCCCGCAGCGGGGACTGGCGACTGGGTCGCCGGGACACGAGGCGAGGTGACCATCGGCGAGCCGACCCTCGCCCTGCTGACCTACCTCAGCTCAACATCCCCGAGCGGGGCCACGAGTCCGCTGACGGCCACGACGACCGCCGTCGAGTACTGGGTGCTCGTGCCATACCGGGTGAACTTCCGCAGCTCGGCGACGAATGGCTGGTCGATCGCCTACGACTCCGCCAAGAACAGGGCGAGCAGCGCACCGGGCTTCAGCGGAGTGCAGCTCTTCGCGTACAAGATCAGCAGGCAGGACCCTGCACTCACGGACTTCACGTCCGAGGTGATCCCCAGCGATACGGACGTGTCCGCTGGCCTGCCAGACGCCCGGCAGATCGTGCAGCCCATCTTCACCGGCACCGTCGATGCCGCGAACAGCCCCTGGGTGCGCGATACCGCACGGAACTGGGGAACCAGCACGCAGGTCCCCTTCGCCGCCGAGTTCGCGGCGAGTGGTGCCGCGGGAGGCAACGGCTGTCGGGTGCAGACCGTCGAGACCTCGCTGATCGGCGATTCGACCTTCGTCTTCACCCCGCGATGACGCCTCCCTCCCGAGGCTCGGTCGGATCGGTTCTGGAGAGCGCCCGTCGAGGGTCCAGGCGTGGCTACTCGTTCACGCGGGGCACCGCGATGGTGCCGGTCTTCGGGTGCGTCGTCGGCATCCGATCTCTGGCGTAAGTGATGCTCGAGTAGCCGTGCGGCTCTGGGGTGCCGTCTTCGCCGAGGCTGACGAAGACGATCTTCTCGATCGAGAGGATCGTGCGGCGCGTGATCATGTTGCGCACCACGGCTCGCATGGTCATCGACGTGCGGCCGAAGTGCGTTGCGACGAGTCCCATCTCGATGAGGTCGCCCTGCTCCGCCGACGCCTCGAAGTTGATCTCGGAGATGTACTTCGTCACGCACCGGTAGTTGCCGAGCTGGATGATGGCGTAGATCGCCGCCTCTTCGTCGATCCACCGCAGCAGGCTGCCGCCGAAGAGCGTTCCGTTCGCGTTCAGGTCTTCGGGGCGCACCCACTTGCGGGTGTGGAAGTTCATGTCTCCCTCGGCTGCCGCGAGCGTCTCAGGGTTAGTGGATGAGGGGGCCATCGTTCCTCCGCGGGTGTCATCGGGCACAGCTGTCGACCCAGTTTATGTCCTGACATTAACCCTCCCGGGCTGCGCCAAGACTCGCTGACTAGCCTTCAGGAACGTCGACAGAGGGAGCCTCCATCATGCGATTCTCACGACCGGCACGCACATCCACGGCCATCGCGGCGCTCGCCGTGGCGACGCTGGGATTCAGCGGATGCACGACTGCCGCATCTCCGCAGGCGACCGGCGCTCCCCCAGCAGCAACCGTCACCGTGACCGCCACGGAGACGACGCCCCCAAGCACCCCCGGATCCCCGGCACCCGAGACGGGGACAGCCTGCACCGATTCCACGCAGGCAGCCGCCCTCGAAAGCGCCCTGCCGCAGCTCGCTCCCTTCCCTGACTTCCCCGATCTGCCATGGGTGGCCGCCGAGCCCGACCGCGAGACCTGGAACTCCTGCGCACCACTTTCGTACGCGGTCGCCACCCTCGAGGGCGGGACGGCGTCGACCCCGAACCACATCCTGCTGTTCCACGGCGGCGAGTTCGTCGGCACGGCCACCACGGACGCCTACGGCTTCTTCCCCGAAGTCCAGCAGCTCTCGGACACATTGATCACCGTGACCTACCGCTACCCGCTGCCCGGTGAACCCAACGCCGCACCGAGCGGTGAGGCGGTCGCGACGTACGCATGGGATGCGGCGACGCAGTCGGTTGTCATGGACGGCGAGCTTCCGCCTTCCTAGCGGGCTCCTGCGGCCCGCACCGCGCTAGCCACGAGGCAACGGCACCTCGATGAGCACACGCTCATGTTCGCGCGAGACGAGCGCCCGTTCGAGGTCCGCGCGTGTCCCGGCTCGGACGTAGCTCCACCCGTAGGCCGTTGCCAGCGCTTCGAGGTCGATCGATGCCGGCGTGTACAGCACGCGCGAGTGCGCAGCGGCGGTCGCCGTGCGTGCCACCTCGAGGTCGTCGAAGATCGTGCCCCCGCCGTCGTTGCCGACGATGAGCTGCACACGCGGCGCCCACTCCCCGCCCTGCCCGACCAGCAGCGACGACGCATCGTGCAGGAACGTGAGGTCACCGATCAGCGCCCGGGTCACGCCTCCCTGCGCCGACACGGGGCCCCCGAGCTGACTGCCCACCGCGATGCCGAGTGCCGTCGCGACCGTGCCATCGATACCCGCGAGGCCACGGTTCGAGTGCACCCGAACGGGCTTGCCCTGCACATGCGCGTCGAGCACGCGGATGAGGGTGGATGCGCCGAGCACCAGCCGGTCGTGCGGCCACGTCGCACTCCACACGGCGTCGACCAGCATCCGTCGGTCGACCTTCGTGCGGGCGACGGCCAGTTCCTGCCTCGCGAAGCGGCTCCGCATGACCTTGTCGGTCGATCGGGAGGCTTCGATGTCGGGTGCGGGGGTGTGCTCTGCCTCAGCTTCGACGAGCTCCCGGCTCGCGAGCACCCACTCGCGAAGCCAGCCGCGCGACTCGGCGCGCTCGTCCGCGTCAGCAGCGGACACCGGATGCACGCGCACCGCGTCGACGTGCGTCGCGACCGCGTGCCCAGGGTTGTACGGCTCGCCACCCGTGGGGCCCACGACAACCGCGTGCACACCCTCGCGCGCGACCAGCTGCGGAACCTGCCGGCTGAGCGTCGGATGGCCGAACACCAGGACGCGCTCGATCGCGTCGCGGAGGTCAGCCCGTGGGGAGTCGGCACCGAGCAGCCGCCGGTAGGCGAGGACGAGGTTGCGTCCGTACCGCGACCCGCTCGTCGCCTCGGCGATGAGCGGCCAGCCGCCCTCGTGCGCCACCTTCTCAGCTTCGGGACCGGCAGCAGCGCCTGCGATGACGATCGTGCGCGGCCAGGCGGCCGCATCGATGTCCAGTATGTCCGCGGCCGGGGCATCAGGGCCTGTCGCCGGGATCTCCTCGACGTCGACACCGGACGCCCACTCTTCCAGCGGAGGGACCGCGACACTCAGCGGGTCGCGGAAGGCGAGGTTCAGGTGCAGGGGCCCCGCCGACAAGGCGGCGCGGAGCGCGAGGCCCTCCGCAAGGGGAACCTCCGCTGGTGCCCCGCTCGGCGCATCCACCGCTTCGAACGGGATCTTCGGGCCGAAGATGCCCGGTTGCGTCGTCGCCTGGTTCGCCCCGATACCGAGGAGCTCCTCGGGACGATCGGCGGTGACTGCGATCAGCGGAACGCCCGAGTGGAACGCCTCGAGCATCGCGGGGTGCAGGTTCGCGACCGCCGTGCCCGACGTCGTGATGACAGGGACCGCGCGGCCCGTCTCCGCCGCGAGACCGAGCGCGAAGAAGCCAGCTGAGCGCTCGTCGATGCGAACGTGCAGGCGCACCGCGCCGACACGCTCCAGCTCCGCCGCGACCAGTGCGAGCGCCTGCGAGCGAGAGCCCGGGCAGACCACGAGATCGGTGACCCCGAAGCAGACGAGCCCTCCGAGGAAGTCTGCGCTGAAGTCGGTCGCCGGGTTGCCGGTGCGCGGCATCGGACTGGCGACCGACGCTGACGCGCGAGATTGAGCGCGCGGTGCGAGACGCGGAGAGTTGGGAGCTTCTGGGTGGGTGTGCCGCTCAGGCACGAGGCGACCCGTCGCCCTGCGTCCTGTCGTCCTTGTGCTCGATGGGCTCTTCCTCGTGGCCGACGTCCTTCGCCTCGCCCTTGCGAGGCTTCTTCCCACCGAAATCGGACTTCGGGGACTTGTCGGACTTCGAGGGCTTGTCACCGTTCGACGGCTCGTCGGCCGCGTCCTCGAGGGCCGTTGCCGTGCCCCCGTCCGCGACGGGGCCCTTCGGCGCCGCCGCCGGGAAGTCCACGTCATCGAGCGCCTTCAGCTCCTCCTCGAGCTTGCGGATGCGCTCCTCGCTGTCGGACTCGATGCCGATCGAACGCAGGAACGTCTCGTCGTCATCCGGTGTGGTCTGCACGACCTTCGCTGCAGCCGCGTTCCCACGGACCTTGCCGAAGAAGAGCCACAGGAGCGGACCGACCACGGGGACCAGCAGCACGACGACGACCCAGACGGGCTTCGGCAGTGCACGAGTGCGCTTGGCGTCTGTCATCGCGCAATCGACCACGGCGAAGATGGTCACCGCGACGACGATGACTGCGGCAGTAATGAGGAGGCGAGACATGGTCCCCCGAGGATACGCGACTTGCCTCCGCCCGACCTGGTGATGCCTGCGCTCTGCGCGAACCTGCTTCACCACGCACGTGGCTGTGGGCGAGCCAGGCTAGCGCGTACACCACCAGTCGCTTGGCGCAGGCTGCTGCGTGCCACACGCACTAATGTGCGATAACGAGCGCCCTCAGGACGAACCCCATGCGATGTCAGCCGCAACCCGGTACGACGCTAATGGTGAAGCCCTGCAAGCGAACGCCAGGAATCATCAGGCGACGAGAGCGCCCCTCCAGGTCATTTAGCGAACTCCAGTGCAGCCGCCGAGATGGCACACAGTTCGCATGACGCTCAATTGCCTCGACGATCGCTATCGCTCTAGCCAGCCCGGGCTCAACT
The DNA here is from genome assembly GCA_052099095.1 of Pseudoclavibacter sp. Classification (GTDB taxonomy): domain Bacteria; phylum Actinomycetota; class Actinomycetes; order Actinomycetales; family Microbacteriaceae; genus Pseudoclavibacter. Next base: position 94,851 of record JBQDTF010000007.1, on the reverse strand, counting down.
CCACCACCGGTGCCACTGATTTCAACCGCCAAGGCCCGCGAAGCGAACCGATCAGTGTTTCCGTGTACATTTCCAATACTGCCAAGCACGGTTCCAAAGATAGCAAAGGCCGCATCGTCAGAGGAGATCCGCCCTACAGACTCGGTAAGGCCTCCCTCGGAAGAGACAACGGCATCAAGCAATGTCAGCGCCCGTGAAGACAAATCAGAACCCGGCCGGGTCTCGCTATCCCGATTTCGCACGAGGCTCCGAGCCACTCATATCTGATGACCGGATCATCGCTCGCGGTCATCCCATACAAAGAGCCTTGCGGCGAGGGCAGCTGAGCATAGAGCAATACAGATCATCATCGCCCACAACACGTAGACACTCGTGAAGCCTTCTACACCAACGAGGTCATTCCCCGCAGCCTGAATGAACCACGTTGTCGGGAGAAGATTCAGAGCAACGGCCACCCAGTCCGGCAAAATTCCTTTCGGCAAAACACTCCCCGAGGCAAACAACGCAAAGATCGGAATCAGTGCACTAATTTGGCTAATAAACTCGGTGTTGCGGGAGCGAGAAGCCAGAAGATACGCAAAGGCGAAAAACATCGTTAAGCCAAGAAATAGCGTAAACGCGAGTCGCAGCACCTGAAAGAAGTCAAGGTACCCAAGCGCAGTCGCAAAGCTTACAAGCAGAATACTTACAACTGCACCGAGGGCGAATCTGACCGGAGTCTGGGCAGCGATAAACGTCAATTTTCGAACGGGGGTCGTCCCAAGTAGACGAAGCGTCCCCTTCTGTCGAAGTGCAACAAGTGGCACTGACGTTCCCATGAACGTGATTGCCATGAAACCGATGGCAACAACGCCAGCAAGATTCTCCCGGAGCAAATCGACCATGACTGACCCCGCGTCATCCACAACCTTAACGTTACTAGCCTCATAGCCGACTCCGGACACAGTAGCGGCGAGGGCAATCCACCGAGGTGAGTCGACTGAGTTCAGGGTAATCAGTGCCTGGTCCTCCCCCACGAGAATGTGGACATTGGCTTTGGAATCGATCTCTGCCGACTCACCCGTTGTGGCAGAGATGTTCTCTTTGGCAAGAGCCCCGATGACTTTTTCGACCGAGGCGTAATCCCCACTCACTACGACGACTGGTTCTGGACGGTTGCCGTAGTTGATTGCGAAGTTCAGGAGAACGATAAGAGCGAGAAAGAACAAGAACATAAAAAGAATCGAAAACAATCCTTTTTTGTTGCGATATAGGTCCTTGGCATTCCATGAACTAAGCTCAACGAACGCCGATCGCACATGCACAGGACCCTGCGGCTTAGCTTTCTTACGAGCAACTGTAGGATCCATCAGACTTCACCCAACTCGGTCGCGCCTGAATTCCTAGCAACAATATCGAGGAAGTAACTCTCGAGCGTGCCACGCTGCACTGAGAAGTCCCGCGCCCTGATTCCGCCCCGAAAAGTGACAGCCCGCATGACGGTATCTGGATCCTCAGTTTCTATTCTCACTTTCACCCCATCACTGACAAGCTCTGTTTCGAAAGAAGTGACTGGAACTGACTCGCGCAGTTTGCTTATGTCAGCCTCTCCCGGAACAACGAACGTGATAGTGCTTATTCGACCGCTAAGTCGAACCAATTCCTCGGGAGAGTCGAGGGCTCGGACAACTCCCTCCACGAGGATCGCAACTCGGTCACATACTTGTGTTGCCTCTTGCATGTCATGAGTTGAAAGGACCACCGTAACTCCGGCACCACGCAAGGAGCGAATCTCTGCAAGTAGACCTTGCTTGGCGCGTGGATCTAGTCCAGCGGACGGTTCGTCGAGCACGACTATCTCCGGATTCCCCACGAGAGCAGCACCAAGCAAGAGCCGGCGAAGCTGTCCGCCCGATAGATTGCGAGATTCAGTCATCGCCTGCTCACCGAGGCCCACCTCCGAAATAATCTCCATTATTGGGCGCGGATGTTTGTAGAACGAAGCGTAGAGTCGAAGCGTCTCGAGAACGGATAGGGTTTCAAACAAACTAGCGGACTGAGGCTGCACAGAAACAACGGATGTCACGTACTCACGGCAAGATCTTGGATCCTTACCCAGAACAGCAATAGAGCCGCCGCTGATTCGCCTTAAACCGACGATGCTCTCAAGAAGAGTTGACTTTCCGGCACCGTTGGGGCCCAGCAAACCGAATATTTCGCCTCGGTTCACTTGGAATGTGACTCCCTTCAGGACCGAACGACCGGCGTAGGACTTTCCCACCTCTTCGACTTGAACTACGGCCGAACTCGACAACCCATGGGCACTCTTATTGCTAGCTGACATTTCAGACGTTCCAGCCCTTCCGGTATCGATGCCCGACACTTGCGCCACGAAAGCGTCAACGCATTGGCACGTTCTCATGTGCCACACACTCATCCCGCCGAAGCTGAACACAACATCTTCAAGACATCGCGAATTAGGCGTCCTGGTCGGGGAATATCGACGGTCGACCTGACCGTCCTTCACCAAACTAGGCCAGAAGCTCATCCTGGACAAGTGGCCGAGTAGATCTCCTGCCTGCGACAGGCACGTCGAAACCCGTATATGACAATAATTTACGTCCGAATTCCCCGAAGTCGTGGAACAATCCACAATTTATTCATGAAAAAACAACGGCTGGCAAGGGTCGGTGAATGCAACCCAAGGACTTGACCAACTCAGGCGCTGAACGCTGCCGGACACGGACTAGAAGGTTGCATTTTTGCAGGATTGCTCCAGTCGCGCCTGAACCAACTTCTCGGTCTCGACGGCTACTACTCAACGCAATTGCTGGCATTTGCTCTAGGTCGTGGCCAGCATGGAAAGCGGAGCTGACGGATCCAGGGCCAGCCAACCAACCGATTCGCCAAGATCGGGCGGCACCGCTGCCTCCGACCGCGAACCGGGACCTCCGCCCCGCTCGTAGACTTGGGGGATGAACTCGAAGCGCGCCTGGCTCGTCTACACCGTCATCAGACTGCTCGCGTTCGCGGTGCCGTTCGCGGTGGTCATGCTGGCCCTGCCCGCCTGGCAGTGGAACTGGCTCGCCGGGGCCGCCGTCGGCGCCATCATCAGCGCCTGCATCTCGGTGATCTTCCTCCGCGGGACTCGCCAGCAGATGGGTGCCGACCTCCAGCGCCTCAGCGAACGCAAGGACGCACGGACGGCCGACGACAAGGACGAGGACGCCGCCCTGGACTCGAGCGAGGACGTCTCGCCCATCGAGGCGGAACCGGCCACGGTCGAGCCGACCGAGGCGAGCACAGCCGACGCCGACTCAACCGACGCCGACCCGCTCGACGAGCCGCGTGCCGACTCCGCGCCCTCCGCTCCGCAGCGTTAGCGCACGTACCCGCTGAAGACGATGCCGAGCCCGAGCAGCAGGGCGTAGGCGAGCGTCGCGAAGCTCGTCAGCATGAGCGCGAGGATGAGCTCTCTCGGCTTGCGAGCCGTCGACGCGATGAGCACGGCGGGAGCAGCGAGAAGCAGTGCGAAGAACGTGAAGATCGCGTTCCGATACGAGATCGCGAACAGGATGGCGAGCACAAACGGGGCGAGCGTGAAGACGCCGAACAGCCACCGCGCCACAACCGGCCCGACGAGCACCGCGAGCGTGCGCTTGCCCGCGAGGCGATCCTGCTCGATGTCCCGGATGTTGTTGACCATGAGCACAGCGCAGGCGAACAAGCCGACCGCAGTCGCCATGATCCACACGTTGGTGGAGACGCTGCCGATCTGCACGAACGTCGTGCCCGCCGTCGCGACGAGCCCGAAGAACACGAAGACGAAGACCTCGCCGAGCCCCGCGTAGCCGTACGGGCGCTTGCCTCCCGTGTAGAACCAGGCGGCGAGGATCGCGGCCGCGCCGACGGCCAGCAGCCACCAGTGGCCGGACGTTATGACCAGGAACAGGCCGGCGAGGGCGCCCAGGCCGAAGAAGATGAACGCGACGAGTCGCACGCGCTTCGGGTCGACGAGACCGGAGCCCGTCAGGCGGGCGGGTCCCACACGGTACGCATCCGTGCCTCGGATGCCGTCGGAGTAGTCGTTGGCGTAGTTCACGCCGATCTGCAGGCACAGGGCGACCGCGAGGCACGCGAGCGCGCGCACCCAGTGGTACTCGCCGGGTGCCCCGTCGACGATGGCACCCGCCGTGCCGAGCAGCACGGGGGCGATCGCGAGCGGGAGCGTGCGCAGGCGAGCGCCCGAGATCCAGGCACGAGCATCCAGCTTGCGCACCTCACTCGCCTTCGGCCGGGGCCGTTGAGTCGGGTTCACTCGCTGCTGCTTCCGCTGCTTCTGCTTCTGTTTCTGCGCCACGGAGCGATTCTAGAGGGCGACGCGGGTGCGCATCCCTTCAGCGACGACCGACGAGACACAGAAACGACCCAGTCAACCCATTCCCCTGGCGAGCGGATGCAGGCAGTATGAGTGCAGCGATCCCCGATCCGAGCAACGTCCGTTTCAAAGGAGAACCATGACCTCTCGCTCCAGCTCTCGCTCACGCGTGCGCGCGACAGCTGTCGGCATCGCAGCCGCGGGCATCGCCCTGCTCGCAGCCCCCGCCGCCTTCGCAGCCCCCACCGACGACTCCTCAGCAGGCGCAGCCGCCGCCCCCGAATACGTGGCCCTCGGTGACTCCTATTCCGCCGGCTTCGGACTCGTGCCATTCAGCGACGAACCCGCGGCCGGATGCTTCCAGGCGCTCGCCAACTACCCGCACCGCATCGCCGAGTCGCTTGGCCTGACGCTCGACGACCGCACGTGCAGCGGTGCGGTGACCGCGAACATCCGCGACGTCGAGCAGGTCACCGCGACCGGCGCCAGCGCCCCCGTGCAGTCGGCTAGCCTCTCCGAGACGACGGACGTCGTCACCCTCACCATCGGCGGCAACGACCTGGGCTTCGCGGACATCGCGACCTCCTGCGTGGCAGCGAGCCCGGTCGGCCCGCTGCTCCTCGACGACTCCGCAGCCAACTGCCGCTCCCTCTACGTCGCTGACGCCGGCGGCTTCGAGGTCGACATCCTGAAGGACCGCATCGACACGATCGTCGCCCCAGCACTCGACCCGACGTTCGCGCTCATCGCAGAGAAGGCACCGAACGCCGACGTCGTCGTCGTCGGCTACCCCGCCATCACGCCCAACGCCGCGAACACCCCAGCAGGCGGATGCTTCACTCCCGCTGTCACGCCGACGGGGTACACCGAGAACTCGTTCCCGTTCACCGACGTCGACACCGCCTACCTGCACGAGACCGAGGCTCGCCTCGACGCGGCCATCAAGACGGCGGCTGAACTCAACGGCGCGACCTTCGTGTCCACCTTCGAGGAGACCGCCGCCAACTCCGCCTGCTCGACGACCGAGCCCTACGTGAACGGCATCACCCTCGAGCCGGGCACCGGAACCCCGAGCACGCCGGGCACGTCCCTCAAGCTGGGCGCCCTGCACCCCAACGAGGCAGGCGTCGCCTACCTCGCGGCGACCGTCGGCGCTGAACTGCAGGCGATCCTCGAACCGGGCACCCCAGAGCCGACGCAGACCGACCCGAGCGCAACCGAGACGAGCACTCCGGTTCCGTCCGCGACCACCACCGCAGAGCCCACCGCCACCACGACACCGACACCGGTGACAACCGCCACCACGGCCCCAGCAACGGGCGGCAAGACACCCCCTGGCGCTCTCGCGACGACCGGCGGCGAACCGATCGCACCGCTGATCATCGCCGGCGTGCTCGTGCTCCTCGGTGCCGGACTCGGCACGACGATGCTGCTCCGCCGCCGCCACTCAGGCGATTAGGGTCAGGCGAGGGTGCGCACCAGCTGCTCGAGCGCTCGTCGGTCTGGCTTGCCGCTCGCGAGGTGCGGGATGCGCGCCACCAGAACCAGCACTGCCGGACGCGCCGCCCGACCAGCCGCGGCGGTCGCCGCTCGCACCTCCGACCAGCGCGCGTCCGCGCTCAGCTCACGAGCGTCCACGAGCACCGCGCGGCTCTTGTCGTCGTGAACGACGTGCTCGGTCGAGCCGTCCGGGTCGCTCTCAGCTGCGGGCGCGCGAGACGGGCCCTCGCTCAGGCCCCAGGCCGTGGTCTCGACGACAAGCGCAGGCACCTGCCCCCACTCCTCGGACGGCGCCGCCACGACCACCGCACCCTCCAGCCCCTCGAGTTGCCTGACGATGCCTTCGACCCTGTCGAGCAGCACCTTCTCGCCCCCGGAGACGATGACGTTGTCGAGCCGCCCCGTCACCACGAGCCGCTCGCGGCCAGTAGCCTCGTCGAGCTCGAGGCGCCCGCCATCGCTGGTGCGGTACCAGCGCTCCCCGTCTTCCTCGATGAAGGACGCCGCGGTTCGGATCGGGTCGCCCAAGTAGCCGGTGGCGAGTACCGGGCCCGCTAGCTGCACCTCCCCGTCGCGGATGCGCACCTTGACCCCGTCGAGCGGCTCCCCGTTGTAGAGGCTCCCGCCGCTCGTCTCACTCGAGCCGTAGCTCGTCGCGAGGTTCCAGCCATGGGCCTTCGCCCGCGACCGAAGCGTGGGTGGCAGCGACTGCCCGCCGACGAGGATCGCGTCGAAGCGGGCGACGGCCTGCGCGACGAGGCCGGTGCCGGCCTCCGAGTCGGCGGCGTCGAGCAGACGCGCCAGCTGCGCGGGCACAAGCGACACGTAGCGCCGGTCAGCGATCAGCTCGCCGGCCGCACGAGCAAACCCCTCAGCCGTGAAGTGGTCGTCGCGGAGCACCACCGGCTCGGTGTCCGCGAGGATCGACCGCATCACCACCTGAGCGCCGGCGACGTACGACGCTGGCAGCGTGAGCAGCCACTGGCGGGTGGAGTCGGCCGGCTGCCCGTCGCTGAAGAGCTCATCGAACCTGGCGTACGTCGCCGCGGCGGATGCGCGCAGGGCGGCGGCGCTCAGCATGACGCGCTTCGGCTCCGCGGTCGATCCGCTCGTCTCGATCACCAGCATCACGTCGCTTGGCACGGGGCCGAGCGGATCGTCCGACCCCCCTGAGTCCGAGCCCCCGGAGGGAGACGGCGCAGCCTCGCCCGCAGTTGGCAGTACGGCTGGACCGTCACCGCTCAGCGCGCGGACCAGCGCCTGCGTGACCGCGAACGAGTCACGTGCATCCACTCGGATCAGCGGACGGGTTCCTTTGCCGTCCAGTCTGGCCGCGCTCACGGCCCGACGCTCGCCGATGCGACGAGCAAGATCGTCGGCTCTAGAACTGCCACGGGAACGGCGACCAGTCCGGCTCGCGCTTCTCGAGGAACGAGTCGCGGCCCTCGACAGCCTCATCCGTACCGTATGCGAGTCGCGTCGCCTCACCGGCGAAGACCTGCTGCCCCACGAGGCCGTCATCGACGGCGTTGAACGCGAACTTCAACATGCGGATAGCCGTCGGGGATTTCGTCAGGATCGTCTCCGCCATGCGCACGGCCTCGACCTCCAGCTCCGCGTGCGGCACAACCCGGTTCACGGTGCCCATCTCCATGGCGCGATCCGCGGAGTACTCCTCGGCGAGGAAGAACACCTCGCGAGCGAACTTCTGGCCGACCTGCTTCGCGAAATACGCGGAACCGTACCCGGCGTCGAACGAACCGACATCCGCATCGGTCTGCTTGAACTTCGCGTGCTCACGCGACGCGATCGACAGGTCGCAGACCACGTGCAGCGAGTGTCCGCCGCCGGCCGCCCAGCCGGGAACGACCGCGATGACGACCTTCGGCATGAAGCGGATGAGGCGCTGCACCTCGAGGATGTGGAGGCGTCCGTTGCGGGCCGAGTCGATCGTGTCCCGCGTCTCGCCGTCAGCGTACTTGTAGCCGTCACGGCCGCGGATGCGCTGGTCGCCGCCCGAGCAGAACGCCCAGCCGCCGTCCTTCGGGCTCGGCCCGTTGCCGGTCAGCAGGACGACGCCGATACGCGGGTTCATGCGCGCATCGTCGAGGGCGCGCGCAAGCTCATCGACCGTCTGCGGTCGGAACGCGTTGCGAACCTCGGGGCGGTTGAAGGCGATACGGGCGATGCGGCCCGTGACGTCCTGGTGGTAGGTGAGGTCGGTGAGCTCCTCGAAGCCTTCGACGGTGCGCCAGCGCTCGGCGTCGAAGAGTTCGGAGACGAAGGCAGTCATGCCACAACGCTAGCCGACTCGCAGCCGATCACACGCTGGAGCGCGAGTCGCGGTGAGCTACCAGAGCGGCGGCGCGACAGGCAGCGTGCCGCCGTTCGCCATGAGCTGGACGAGCGTATTGCCCACGAGCCATGCCGGCGGCGCGCCGAACGGAAAGCCGAGGATCAGCGCGAAGATCGCGGCCCCGCGTGCGCTGTTGAAGATGATGCCCCACAGGGCGAGCGCGATGGTCAGGAACCCCGCGATGCCAGCCGTCAGCAGCCACATCTCGATCTCGAACTTGCGGTCGATGCCGAACAGGTTCGAGGCGTAGAAGAACACGAACACGTCGGCGAGCACCGTGATGAGCACGCCGAGGAGCGCCCAGTGCCCTGCAGACCAGCGGCGCGGGTTGAATGCGATCTCGTACCAGGTGCGCTGGACGACCGTCCCGTGCCGGTGCTGGGGCGTGTCAAAGCCGGGCCTGCCACCAGTCGAGACGAGGCGAGCAGGCCGCCGAGTCCCGGGAGCGGCGCCGAGCAGGCCGTCGTCGAACTCCTCGTCGGCCGGCGGGGGGCTGAAGCGAGGTGCGGGGCTGGAGAGATTCGTAGACATAAGGGTTTCGCGTCCGGTGTGACCGATCGATGCCTCAGCCTAGCGCGATCCGGCCAGATCGCATTCAGCTCTCCGGATGGGTTGGAAGCCATCCGCAGGTGGGAAAGCCATCCCGAGACGCTCCGGCTTGCTCGGGCTGCGCGAGACAATAGTCGGATGCAGCTGCCCGACATCGACGACCTCCTCGCCCGCACGCACGTCGTGACGCTCCCCCTCGTGACGAGGTTCAGGGGCGTGGAGGCGCGCGAGGTCGCGATCATCCGGGGCACCGTGGCCTGGAGCGAGTTCTCCCCGTTCCTCGAGTACGAGGACGCGGAGGCCGCGAGCTGGCTGCGCGCCGCGCTCGAGTTCGGGTTCGACGCCTCCCTCCCCCGGCGCTCCGAGGGTGAGATCTGGGTCAACGCGACGGTGCCCGCCGTCGACCCGTCCGCCCTCGACGGCGTGCTGGCACGCTTCGACGGCTGCCGGACCGCGAAGATCAAGGTCGCCGAGCGGGGCCAGACGCTGGCAGACGACGTGGCCAGGGTCGCCGGCGTTCGCCACCGTCTTGGGACGGATGCTCGGCTGCGGGTCGACGCGAACGGCGGCTGGTCGGTCGACGAGGCCCTCGATGCCCTGCGCGAGCTCTCACGCTTCGGGCTCGAGTACGCGGAGCAGCCGTGCGCCTCCACCGCAGAACTCGTGGACCTCCGGGGCCGCCTGGCCGAGGCCGGCATCCCGGTGCGGATAGCCGCCGATGAGTCCATCCGGAAGGCTGACGATCCCCTCGAGGTCGCCAGGCTGGGTGCGGCGGACGTGGTCGTCGTGAAGATGCAGCCGCTCGGCGGAGTTCGCCGTGCGACTGACATCGTCGAAGCCGCGGGCCTGCCCACGACGGTCTCGAGTGCCCTCGACTCCTCCGTGGGCATCGCGATGGGAGCACAGCTGGCGGCAGCCCTGCCAGAGCCCCGACACGATGCCGGCCTCGGCACGGCGTCGCTGCTCGCCGAGGACGTCGTGCTCGAACCCCTCCGCCCACGGGCCGGGCGCATTCCGCTCGCCCCTGTCACGGTCGACGAAGCCGCGCTCGCTCGCCTCGCATCGCCCGCAGACCGCCAGGACTGGTGGCACGGCCGCATCCGCCGCTGCCACGAGGTCATCGCCTCGACTGCCTGAGAGGCCGCCAGGTCACTCAGGCGGCATCGGCTCAGATGCCGGAGTAGGCGTGCAGACCCTTGAAGAAGACGTTGACGATGCCGAAGTTGAACATGACCGTCGCGAAGCCGGCGATGGCGAGCCAGGCCGACGGGGTGCCGCGCCAGCCGCGGGTCGCGCGGGCGTGGATGTAGCCGGCGTAGACCACCCAGATGATGAAGGTCCACACCTCCTTGGTGTCCCAGCCCCAGTACCGACCCCAGGCGCGCTCTGCCCAGATGGCGCCGGCCATGAGGGTGAAGGTCCAGAGGATGAAGCCAACGATGTTGATGCGGTAGGCGAGGTTCTCGAGTCGAACTGCGTCCGGCAGCGCCGAGAGCAGCTTGAGGCGCGACGGCAGGCCGGCGCGAACGCGGGCGACGCGGCGCGTCTGCAGCAGCTGCGCTGCGCTCAGGCCAGCGCCGATCGCGAGACAGCCGGTCGCGAGGGACGCGACGAAGACGTGGATGACAAGCCACACGGACTGCAGCGCGGGCGCGAGGGGCACGACGTCGACGTAGAACCCGAGAGAGGCGATGCCGAGCGTGATGACGGTGAAGCCCGTGATGAAGGTGCCGAGGAAGCGCACGTCGGCCCAGAAGCGGGCGAGGAGGAAGACGAGCACGATGAGCAGCGTCGAGGTCATCGAGTACTCGAACATGTTCGACCACGGCACTCGCTCCGCGGCGATACCGCGGAGGACGGTGGCGGCGAGGTGCACGAGGAACGCCGCGACAGTCAGCCACATGGCGATGCGCAGCGAAGGCGTCGCTCGGGTGTCTCGCCAGGCGTCACCAGACTCGGTGCGCGTGGAGGCGATCGACACGGAGCTCGCGGGGTCCTCGGTCGTGTACGACGCAGGCTCGGACAGTTCGCGGTCGCGGGTCGCGGGGTCGTAGGCTCCCGCGGCAGTCGAGGCTGCGGCGCCCGCACCCGCGCCGACGAGCGCATTGCGGCGGGCGGCGGTCGCGCCGACGGCCGATTGGCGTTCGGAGCGTTCGGCAGCTCTCGCGCTGCGACCCGCCAGGTCCATGGAGAACGCGATGAACGCGATCGAGTACACCGCCATGGCGACGTAGAGGAGCAGGTTCGACCAGCTGGACAGCGTTTCGATCATGGAGCTTCCTGAGTGGGAGAAGAGGCGAGCGACGCGCCTTGGTCACCGGCATCGTCCTCGGGGTGACTGGCACCTCGGGAGTCGCGGGCTGGCGACGCGGGTTCGGCTAAGCCTACGATTTTTCTCGTGTGCACGTCGAGGAGATCGTTGACTGCCGCGGCCAGTTGAGGATCGTCTCCTCGGGCGAGGCCCGCGTATTCGACGAGCACCGTGCCGTCGGTGCGCGTGGTGGCTTTCACCCAGAGGCGGCGCCTCGGCACGAGCAGTGAGGTGAAGAGGCCGCCGATGATGAGCACGGCGAAGATGAGCACCGGGATCTGCGTGGGGTCCTCGTGCACATCGAAGGACGCGTAGCGGGGAACCTCGCCGAGCTCGATCGTGCCGAGCCCGTTCGGCAGCTCGGCCGTCTCGCCAGGTCGCAGCTCGATGGGCTTGAAGTCGAGGTCGCGCGCGGCGATGGGCGTGAGCGTGTCGGTGTCGAGCGTGTAGACCGACTTCGGCACTCCCTCGTCGAGACCGAGGTCGCCCGAGTAGACGTTGAGCGTCAGCATCGGGTCGCGCAGGTCGGGGTGGTTCGAGGTGAGCGCACCCGACTCGAGTTCGACGGCCGACGGGTAGAAGAAGCCGAGCATCCCAATCTGCTCGTCGAGCCCATCCGGCACCTTGACGACGCCCATGGACGTCAGGAACGCGTCCTGCGGGAGGAACGGCACGAAGTCGGAGAAGACCGCGTTGCCCTCCGGGTCGCGCACCGTGATCTCGGGGGCGTATCCGTTGCCGAGAAGGTAGCTGTCGGTTCCCGCGAAGCGGAGGGGGTCGTTGACCCGGACCGTCTGAGTCTGCGGCTCACCTCCCGGGGTTGTCACGGTCACATTCGCCGCGTAATCGGTGGCCTGCCCGATGGCGTTCTGGTTCTCTTCCTCGTAGGTGATGTCGAAGGAGTCGAGGCGCATGGAGAACGGCGCGAGCACGTCAGGAGTGAAGAACCTGCCCGGGTTGAACGACGAATAGCTGACGAGCCCGTTGACGAAGGTCTGGCCCTCGACGAGCACACGCTGCCCCGACCAGGTGAAGCCGCCGCCGATGCCCACGGCGACGATGATGCCGACCATGGCCGAGTGGAAGACGAGGTTGCCGGTCTCGCGCATGTACCCGCGCTCCGCCGAGACGGAGACGCCGCGCTTCCCGTCATCGAAGATGACGGTGCGGTACTTCTTGTCGCGGAGCACCTTGGCTGCCTCGTCGATGACGGCGCCGCGCTTCGGGTCGAGGGAGGCGTCGAGCACCTGCGTGGAGTAGGCGTCGAGCCTTGAGAGGCGGGCCGGGGTCTTCGGCGGCTTCGAGCGGAGCGCATCCCAGTGGTGCTTGATGCGGGGGATGATGCAGCCGATGAGCGAGACGAACAGCAGCAGGTAGATGGCCGTGAACCACGGCGAGCTGTAGACGTCGAACATGCCGATGTCGTCGAGGAACGGCGCGATATCAGGGTACGTGTCCTGGTAGACGATGACGCCGTTCGGGTCGCTCGATCGCTGCGGCACGAGCGAACCCGGCACGGCCGCTATCGCCAGGAGCAGCAGCAGGAGCAGCGCTGTGCGCATGCTCGTGAGCTGCCGCCAGGCGGTGCGCAGCCAGGCGACGAGCGCGGACGCGCGCCCGGGCTTCTTGGCGCCTGCCGGCTTGTTCGGCATGCTCGCGCGGGCACCGCCGGCCGCGGTCTTCTTCGGTTCGCGATCGCGGGCTTCGAAGCCGTCCTTGCCCGCGTCGAAGTGGTCAGAGGGCCGGGACATAGTTCAGCAGTGTTGCTTGGAACGCCGACATCATCTGCTGCCAGACGCCGATGAGCATGAGGAATCCGACGAGGATGAGGATGCCGCCCCCGATGAGGTTGATGGTGCGGATGTGCTTGCGCACCCAGTTGATGCCCGTCGTGACGCGACCGATGCCGAGCGCCACGAGGATGAACGGCAGCCCGAGCCCGATGCAGTAGAAGAACGCGAGCAGCGCTCCCCGGCCGGGGTCAGCGAGGTTGTAGCTCAGAGCCTGGATGGTGGCGAGCGTCGGGCCGACGCACGGCATCCAGCCGACACCGAAGACGACGCCGAGAATCGGGGCTCCGAGCAGACCCGCTGGTGCGAAGCGCATGCGGGTCGTGCGCTGCATGAACGACACCTGGCCGATGAAGACGACCCCCATGAGCATGACGACGACGCCGAGGATAGGCGTGATGATGCTCTGGTAGCGGAGCAGCCAGACCCCGAGCAGGCCCGAGGCGGCGCCGAACGCGACGTAGATGACCGAGAAGCCGAGGACAAAGAGCGTGGCCCCGAAGGCGACTCGTCCACGGCCTCGGGTGAGCCACGCGCCGAAGCGCTGCCGTGCGGATGCTGGGGCGGCTGCCGTTGTGCTCTCGTGGCTGGCCGCCGCTCCGGTTCCGGCTGACGGCCCGCCCGCCGAGACAGCCTGCCGCGCTGGGGCCTTCGCAGGCGCATCCTGCGCCACCGCGCCGACGAGCCCGAGGTAGCCGGGCACGACGGGGAGCACGCAGGGCGACGCGAACGAGATGAGGCCCGCGAGGAGCGCGAGCGGGATCGCGACGAGCAGCTGCCCGCTCACGATGGTCTCGCCTACGGCATTCCCCGAGGCGATGGCCGTCATCGCAGAGGAGGCGAGCAGGGCAGTGGTCACTTGCTGCTCTCTGCGAGGGTGTCTGTGATCATCGATCGAAGGATCGACGGGTCGACGGGTCCGCGGATGACGGAGGCCACGCGACCCTCGGCGTCGAGCACGAGCGTCGACGGGATGGCCTGCGGCGGCACGTTGTCGGCGAACGCGAGGCGAACGCTCGCGTCATTGACGTCGAGGATCGACGGGTACGTGATGCCCTGCGTCTCTGCGAAGGTCTTGGCGGTCGCCGCCTGATCGTAGATGTTGACGCCCACGAACTCGACGCCATCGTCTTCGTGCTCTTCCCACGCCGCCTGCAGGTCCGGCGCCTCGAGACGGCACGGCGGGCAGGAGGCGTACCAGAAGTTCACGACGGTGACCGAGCCCACGAGGTCTTCGCTCGAGAGCTCATCCCCGAACTCCGTGACGCCGCCGAACTCGATCGGCGCCTGGCGCTCGCCCTCGGGGAAGAGCTCGTAGCTGCCGTCACTTGCGACGGTGCCGGATCCGCCGTCTCCGTAGGAGACCTTCGTGAGCGGATCGTCCCCGGAGCACGCGGTCAGCACGAGCAAGCCGGCCAAGCCCGCTGACGCGAGGGCAGCTCGAAGGGTTCGGGGAAAGCGCGACGTCTTCACGCTCTCTGAGCGGATGGTCACACGGCTCCCTCATCGGTGGCTGCGCCGAGTTCGTGCGCCGCCGGTTCGCGGTAATCGGCTTCCACGAAGCCGGTTGCGGGGTGGTACTCCAGCGTGGTGATGCTCGAGAGCGAGCAACGCCTGTGCTTCGGGTTGTGCGCGAGCGGCTCCTTCGAGAGCGCTCGGTGCACCATCCAGATCGGCAGCTGGTGAGAGACCACGATAACATCGCCGCCGTCGGCGAGCTCCGCCCCATCGAGCACCGCCTCGCGCATGCGAGCGACGATGGACTTGTAGGCCTCACCCCAGCTGGGGCGCAGGGGGTTGACGAGTTTCGGCCACGAACCGGGGCGACGCAGCGCGCCGTACTTGCCCGTCATCCGCCGCCCCTCGAAGGCGTTCGTCGGCTCGATGACGCGCTCGTCGATGACGGGCTCGAGCCCGAACAGCTCGGCGATCGGTGCCGCCGATTCGCGTGTGCGCTGCAGCGGCGAGACGACGAGGCGCGTCGCCGGCACCGCGCGCGCGTGCAGGTCTTCCGCGGTAGCGCGGGCCATGCGGGCGCCGAGCTCGGAGAGCCCGAAGCCGGGGAGCCGTCCGTAGAGGAGCCCGTTGGGGTTTTCGACCTCGCCGTGGCGGACGAGGTGGATTCGCTGTGCCGCCATGCGTTCCAGTCTACGAACCGCCACCGACGCTGGGGCACAGGATGCGCATCCGGGGCCCAAGCTGTGCCTTGTTCTCTTGCCGCTCGCACGCGCCTGCGCCTCGGGTACCCTTGTCCGGTGACTGATCGCGCCCTCATCTCCTCCCTTTCCACGCTCGAAGACGGCCCCGTGCTTGTGCAGGGGTGGGTCGATACGGTTCGAGACCAGAAGAAGGTGCAGTTCGTCGTCCTCCGCGACGAGAGCGGCGCCGTCCAGCTCGTGAACCCGCGCGCCGACGGCCGTGAGGCGATCTCCGACACCATCTCCGCGCTGGCGCAGGGCAGCTTCATCTCCGTGCGCGGCCAGAAGAAGGCCGACGAGCGGGTCAAGCTCGGCGGGCTCGAGGTCAAGGTCGACGAGATCGTCGTCGAGACCGCGGCGCTCCCCGAGACGCCCATCGCCGAGGACACGTCGATCGACAAGCGCCTCGACTGGCGCTTCCTCGACCTGCGCATTCCCCGCAACGCGCTCATCTTCCGCATCCAGACGACGTTCGCCCACGCGTTCCGCACGTACTGGGTCGAGAACGGATTCGTGGAGCTGTTCACGCCGAAGCTCATGGCGTCGGCTTCCGAGTCGAAGGCTGAGCTCTTCAAGGTCGACTACTTCGAGACGAGCGCCTACCTCGCGCAGAGCCCGCAGTTCTTCAAGCAGATGGCGATGAGCTCTGGCCTCGGGAAGATCTTCGAGATCGGGCCGGTGTTCCGCGCCGACCCGTCGTTCACGTCGCGCCACGCCACCGAGTTCACCGGCATCGACGCCGAGGTGAGCTGGATCGAGTCGCACGAGGATGTCATGCAGATGCAGGAGCAGCTCATGGTCGCCGGCCTGCAGGCGGTCAAGGATGCGCACGGCGAGGAGATCAAGGCGCTCTTCGACGTCGACATCGTCGTGCCTTCCCTGCCGTTCCCGCGCATCCCGCTGCTCGAGGCGCGCGAGATCGTCGAGGCGCGTGGCCACAAGCTGGAGCGCAACGACCTGGACCTCGACCCTGAGGGCGAGCGTCAGATCGCGGCCCACGTGCAGGAGACGTTCGGCCACGAGTTCGTGTTCCTCACGGACTACCCGGCGTCGATCCGGCCGTTCTACCACATGCGTCACGAGGGCGACGAGTCGCTCACGAAGAGCTACGACCTCATCTGGAACGGCGTCGAGATCTCGACGGGTGCCCAGCGTGAGCACCGCGTCGACGTGCTCGAGGAGCAGGCGAAGCAGAAGGGCATGGAGGTCGACGAGCTCGGCTTCTACCTCGACTTCTTCCGCTACGGCGCCCCGCCCCACGGTGGGTTCGGCATGGGCTTCGCGCGCATCCTCATGTTGATGCTGCACCAGACGACGCTTCGCGAGGTCACGTACCTGTTCCGCGGCCCGAACCGCCTGCAGCCGTAAGGCTGACCTGCGCCTGACCGGTGGCGTTCTCTCAGAGCCGCCCGCGAGCACTCGCGGGCGGCTCTGCTGCGTCTGGCACCCCGCTGGGCTTGACCGGGATCAGGCGGGCTCCTGGGCATGACCGGCTCGTGCCAGCTGCGAGACACGCTGATGACTGATGCCGAGCACGGTTGCGATGTCCCGCATGGTGAGGTGCTCGTCGCGGAGTCGTGCGACCGCAGACCTCATGCTGCTCGACGGTCCTGGCCTCCCCGATGACGACTTCGGTGTGCTTTGCACCCTCAGTCAGCACCATCTCGACGCCTCGTTCCCTCGCCTGGTGGCGCGAAGTCTCTTCATCAGGTCCGATCGTTGCACAACGTTGTCCACCCCTCTAGACGTATGCCGGCAATGGGTATTGCCAAGTAGGAGCAACGCCCATCGCGTCATCCGCGCCGCGTCACCTCGTGGCCGGGTGGCGGCGGCGCGCAGGGTAGGCCGTCGCCGCGGCGGCTCGTGCTGTCGCGCGTGTCCGGGCTCGATTCGAACGGCCCGTCCGGGCTGAAGAGCACCGCGAGGTGGTAGTCGGCGTGATCTCGGAACCAGAGCGAGGCACCGCCTGGCACGTCCTTCAACTCCTCCCACGCCTGCCAGAGCCCGCCGAGGCGCAGCACGGCTTCTGGCGAGTCCCACCACCGGGCAGACCAGACGCGCGTGCGTCCATCCACTCGGCGCGCACACGAGCGGCCGATGAACTCGCGCACGAAGTCGTCGAGGCACTCGAACTGGCGCGAGTGCGCTTCTTCGGTGCTCGTGGGAGCGTCATCCGCGATCATCGCGGTGTCCTCTCCCTCGCGGGCGCGCCCTGGACGGAGGAGCCGCCTCCGCCCGGAGCGTGGTCCGCGAGCGACGCGCGGATGCGGGACGCGTGTGGTCCCTGCATCCATGCCCTGGTCTTGATGAGGGTCGGGCGGCATCCGGAGGCGAGCACGAGCGCGCGCCCACGCGGGAGCGCCGCGAGTTCGGCGACGTCGAGGATCCGTTCCCGGTTCAGCTGCTTCGAGACGGTTCTGTGGCCTCGCCCATAACTCAGCGACGAGAGCTCCCGGTCGTGGTCTCCGACGAGCTTCGAGAGCTCGTCGAGGAAGCCCGCTTCGCTCACGCCACCGCCGTAGACCTTGATGTTCGCCGCCGACCAGAGCTTTCGCATGCCGCCCTCACCCCAGACCTCGACGCCCTGCGACCAGGACTGGAGGATGGTGATGAGCACGATGCCTCTCGAGCCGTAGTGGCTGTACAGGTCCGGGAGGTTGCGCCAGCGGCAGACGTTCGCGGCCTCGTCGAGGACGCCGAGCAGCGGAGTGGTGAGACGGCCGGCCGGCGCAGCGGACGCCAGCTCCTCCGCAGCCTCGGCAACGGCGACCGTGAGTGCGGTGACGAGCGGGCCTGCGGTCCCCTGCCCCTCACGCGAGAGCGAGTAGAGCGTGTCGGTGCCGCGCACGAACTCGCGGGGGTCGAACTGCGGCCGAGCGTCGCGGTCCACTGCCGGGGTGATCCACGGCGCGAGTGCCCTGCTGGTCAGGCAGGAGGCCATCTGCTGGGCGGTGCCGTAGATCCCGCCTCGTTGCCGGTCCGGGGCGCCGATGACCCCCTCGAGCTGGTCGGCGACGAGGCGGTATCCGGCGTCCTGCAGGATGCCGACGGCCTCATCGTCACCCGGCCGAGTCACCCACCGGTACACCTCGGTGATGGGCTTGCGGGCGAGCGCGCCCGCAAGCATGAGGGCCGCGAGGAGGTCCTTGGCCGCGGGGTCGAAGAACGCGTCGGACCTGGCACCTGGTTCTCGCGAACCGCTCGCGAAGTGGTCGGCGAGCTTGCCCGCCTGCACCTCGTCCGTGACGTAGCTCAGGGGGTCCCACCACCAGGCGGGGTCCTCGCCTGCCACCGCCTGCGGGTCGAACACCCAGACGCGACCTGAAGCTGCGCGCACGCCACGGGTCGCATCGAGGACGTCGCGCTTGTTTGAGGTGACGACAACTGCCCCGGGCGCCTCGACGATGGCGGGGATAGCGAAGGCGGTCGACTTGCCGGTGCGCGGGCCGCTGACGTTGATCTGCATGTCCTCCCACCCGCCATAGACGGGTGATCCGCCCGGGAGGGTCGTGCCGAGCTGCACACCTATCGACCCCTCGACGCCGAGGCGAAGGCTGCTGGCCCGGGCCCCGTGAGCGCTGATGGCGGCGATCTCCTTCCCGCGGCCTAGCAGCGTCGCGGCGCGGTCGAGCCTGCGGTTTCCTGCTCGACGCCCGCGGGCGCTCAGGACGGCGGCGAGGGCCACGAGCACGAGACCGACGCCAAGCGCTATCGCGAGTGCCGTCGCTGTCCGGCTCCAGTGGAGGCTCCCCCGGAGCACCCCGAAGAACAGCGTGAAGGCATCGTCAGGCAACGGGAAGCTCACTCCATCCAACTCGGCAGCGACCCGCACGCACAGGTTGACCCCGCCGATGCCGATCACGGCGGCGGCGAGCGCGGCCCACAGCAGCAGAGCTTCTGCTGCTAGGCCACCTGGTCCACGCTTCCGAGGGGCGCTCATCGCCGCTCCCAGCCAGCGTCGGCGTCGATCGCCGGTTCTGCTGCGTGGGCGGACACGCGACTCGCCTCGTGCCAGAGCTTGTTGGTGTCGTTGATGCTCGCCTCTGCGGCCGTGAGTTGCACATCGACCGGGATGCCGGGCCTGCCGCCGACTTTGACGAGGAATTTTCCCCGCCCGGGTGGTTCGGTCTCTCTGCCGCTCACCGGGTCCCAGGCTGGTGGGTCCTGCCAGCCGATGAGGAGTTCCTGTTCTGCGAGCGACAGCGGGACCGCGGAGGTGAGGCGCGTCATCTCGGCGCCTGGCAATCCGCCGCAGATGACCATGCCGGCGCGTTCGACGAAGCCTTTCGCCTTCATCCGCTCTGACTCGGTGGGGAGCGCGAGCAGGTCGCTCATGGTGTGCGAGATCATGGCCATTCCGACGCCGCGCTGCCTGTTGAGGCGAGTGAGCGCGTCGACGCGGTCGACCATGCCCTTGCCCGCGCGCAGCGCGCGCCAGAGCTCGTCGAGGATCACGAAGTAGTGCCTGCGGGGCTCGAGCCCGGCATCCGCGAGCACGTTGGCGACGTTCACGGTGCCGAACCCGGCTGACCAGCAGGCCAGGAGCGCTGCCGCCTGCAGGTCGACGTCGGAGTCGTCGATCGACGAGACGTCGTACACGACGGGAGCGTCGCGACGCATGGGGTTCGTGGTCTGCTTCGAGAAGGTCTCGCCGAGACGCCCGCCCCCGACGAGCCCGATGAGTGACGCTTCGAGGTCCTCCGTGATGGCCTTGTACCTGTTGTCGTCACCTCGGTCGAGTGCAACCGCGCGAACTTCGGCTGGCCCTGCTCGGACGACTTCGAGGAGGTCGCCGAGCACCGGCACCCCGTCGTGGTGCTCGTCGAGCCATTTGAGGGCGCGGTCGATGATCGTCTCCTCGCGGTCGCTCGGCGGTTGGAGGCGCATGATCGTGAGGAGAGCGGACACCATCGTGTGCCTGCGACCGTGCGCGTCGGCGAGCACTTGTCCGGCCTCGGCGGTGAAGCCGTGCGCTCTGAGCGTGTTCGCGGCAGCGGTCGCTTCGCCAGGGTCCAGCACGTTGAGATAACCGCGTCCCCGTCCGAGCGGGATGACCTGTCCCCCGAGCGCCGTGATCATGTCGACGTGGTCTGGCTTGAGGTCGCCGAGCACCAGCGGCATGACGCCGTAGCCCGCGAGTCCGGTGGCCATGCGGCGCACGAGCGACGACTTCCCGAGTCCGGGCTTGCCGAGGATGAACGCCGAAGGGTTGCTGATGAGCTTCGCCCGCTGGAACCACGAGATGGGGTCGCAGCAGAGGGTCGCGCCAGTCTGCGTGTGTCGTCCGAGCGGCACCCCGATCATGGGTGTTCCCGTGCCGACGGCAAACGGCCACAGCCCGCACACCTGAACGGTCGTGCCGCGCCACTCATCTGGCGCCTGGACGTAGGTGGATGCGCCCCGTCCGGCTCCTCTCCATCCCCGCGTCCCTGGTCGTTCCGGGGAGCGGGGCTGCGCTGTCTCGGGTCGTCGCGCTGCCCGCTGGCGTGTTGTTCGCTTCACAGTTTCTCTCGCAGTTCGCTCGGTACTCGAAGGTGCTTGCTGAGGACGATGCCGAGGGGCAGCGCCGCCGCGAAGGCCGAGTCCTGGGAGCCGTAGACGGGCCGCAGGCGGAGGCGTGCTGTCGCGGCGAGATTGTCGATGGCCGCCCGTGCGTCCAGCTCGTGTTCGGCGTCGAGCACTGTCGCGGTGACCAGCGCACCGAAGTTGATGAGGCCTGCGCCGGCGGCCTCCTCGGTGGCGGTCGCCGCTGCCGCGCGGACGGCGAGGGTGTCTCGTGCGGCTGGTTTGGAGGTCGACGTCTGCCTGAACTGGGCTGCGCTGAGGTCAGCTTCGACGAGTGCCGCCGCGCGGGCGGCGTCGATCGGCCGGTAGAGCAGCGTCACCCGCTTCCGGGCGATATCGCGGTGCGGGGCGAGCAACCGAGCGAGCACGCTCGACTGCACGCTGCCCCTCGGCGCAACGGTCATCGCCCAGGTGGTCGAGTATGCGGAGTCGTGCCGGTAGCCGTCCCAGGTGGTCCGCGCGGCGGCTGGCCCCACGTCGCTCCAGGTGAGCTCCGGGGTCTCGCCACCGGCGTGGGCCTCGTCGATCAGCACGGCCACGGCAGGGTCGTAGGCGACTCGGACGATCTCACACACTTCCTGCGCTGTGAGTGGCGCGGCGGCACCGGCGCCGGTCGACTGGAGGCCGGCGCTGAGGCCAGGGAGGCGCGCTGCGAGCTCGCGCGCCATCTCGTCCGGTGCCCGACGCCTGCCTCCCGCGCGAAGAGCGCCTTGGAAGGTGATCGCGACGAAGGCCTTCACGGTCGACGAGCCTTCCGGGTAGTCGGCGACGGTCTCCTCGAGCATGGCCCTCGCGAAGGCGGGCGCGTTCGGGTCGAGGTTCATGACGACTTCTCGTCTGAGGCGTGTGCCCGAGTCGGGGGCCGTCTCGATCGTGACCGACGCTGCCTCGATCCCCTGCTCGTCGCCGAGGCTCGAGAGCCAGTGCCCCCATTCCGCGACCCACGAGTCGATCTGGTCCTGGTCGACGAGGGCTGCCCCGTCAGGTTCCGTGCCGAAGACGACCGTGTAGCTGCCGGCGGCGGGCGTGAGGAGGAGGGCGAACGCGCGACCGTGCGAATCGAGATGCTCGCTGAGCCTGGTCGGTGCCGCGAGTCCGGGCAGCTGGAAGGTCGCGCTTGGCGCACGTCCGATCGGGCCGGAGCGGTAGCTCGACTCGCCCCTTGCCCGAGACAGGGCCCACCCTGAACGTGCGCCGATGCGAGAGAGTGCGTTCTTGCCGTGAGCGTCTCGTACGACGAGCAGCAGCAGTGCGATGCCGACCACTGCGGCGACGATCAGGGCCGCGACGATGCCGGAGATCATGACGGCGATGACGACGAGCACCAGCCCTCCCAAGAGCAGCGCAGTGCCGATGGATCCGAGCCCGAGGAGCCCGGCCGAAGTCGGCTTGCGCCAGTTTCCATAGGTACGCACCTGTCGTGCGATCAAGCTATCGGCCACCGGTCGGGTCCTCTCCTGTTGTTCGTTCGGCGATCGCGATCGCGGCGTCCGTTCCGTGCTGGATGCTCTTCCTGAGGGGCTGCACCGCGGCGATGGCTGCCGCCCCGTATGGCCCGACGAGGGCCTTGCCAGCCCCCACGGAGACGGGGGTGCTCGCTCCAGACTTGGCAGCGGGCGCATGTGCTCGGTTCCTCACCACAGCTGGAGAACCCGGAGATCCACCGCTCCCCTGAGGACCGGCGCCAGGCCGCGGGCGCGCGCCCTCAGGCACTCGATCGGCAACCGAGTTGGCGATCGTCGCACCCCCGCCGCTTGAGGCGAGTGCGCCGACCATGGGCGTGACGAAGCGCATGAGCGCGGGCAACGCGACAATGGCCAACGCGAGGACCACGAGCCCCGTGTACGTGGTCAGCACGGCGTTGCTCTCTGTGCTCGGGGCCGTTCCGCTCATGTGGAAGCCCGCGGCGTAGACGATGGCGGCGGCGGGCTTGTAGAGGATGAAGGCGGTGAGCCAGGCGACACAGCGCTGGAACCAACCTCTGCCGAGCTCGGTGTTGGTCGCAGAAGCCGCGAGCGGCAGGATGCCGGCGAGGATGACGAGCATCCCGCCGCGGACGATCATGAGGAGCACCTGCACCACCGAGACGAGGCCAACGATCACCCCGATGAAGAGTCCGTTGCCGACTCCTGAGACGATGGCCGCGCCCGAGCTGCCGGCGGCCCCACCCGCGAGACCAGCGGCGGAGCTGCCGAGCATCACGCCGACGTTGTCCTTGAAGCAGTTCGGGGCCCCATCGAGATCGCACTCGAGCGACTCGTCGATGATCCAAGTCGAGAACGAGTCGCCCGCGCGGACGAGGAGCCACACGATCGTGAGGCCGACGCTGCCGACGACGACAAGCGTCAAGAGGCTCTTCAGCAGCTCCTGGCCCGGTCTCGCGCGCTGCTCCCAGGCCATACGCGCACCACCGATCATGACCGACACGATGGCGCACACTCCGGCGAGCCACCACGTCGACGACTGCAAGAACGTCGCCGTGTTGGTCGACGAGGCGGGAGCAGTCGGAATCAGCGCGGAGACCAGTGAGGAGGCTCCCGCGATGAGCACCCCGCCGGCGAGCACCGCGAACAGCCTGCCGTGGAACGGAATCCCGTCACCCGAGCGAATGCGCAGCCCCACCATGATGGCGAGGAAGACGAGCCCAATGACGGCGACCGTGCCGGAGATCCAGCTCACGTAGCCGAGCACCGTCCCGAGGTGAGCTGCGACATCGCTCGTCGGCGCAGGTGCCCCCGCGCCCGCCGCGGCACCCGTCGTCCCGAGATCGGGCGTCGGCACATCGACCCACATCGTGCCGAGCGTCGAGATCTGCGCGGCGACCCATTCGTTGACCTCGTTCTGGAGCGCCTCCCGTGTCCGTGTCCACACCGTGGAGGCGATCTCCTTCGAATAGCAGTCGAAGTCGCCGAGTCCGCAGTCGGCCATCAGGCACCCCATCTCGTATAGCCGCCGACGTCGCTGAGCGCCTGCATGCGCACTGGATGCGGGCCGTCGGTCGGGATCCGCCAATCGCCGTCCACCCACTGGAGGTCGACGACGGCCGCGATGAAGTTCGTCGCCCCATCGACCGTGACCCGCTGGGCGACGTCGACCCTGACTGCCTCGCCGTCGAAGGCGAGCATCCGGTAGCCCACGATCTGGAGGCGGACGACACCGACCGCCGCACCAGCGTCGACCAGGAGAGTCTCCCGGTGACCGCCCGGCGCGAGCGCGTAGTCGAGCAGCGGGGCTCGGAGCCCCGGGGTGTTCGACTGCACGAGGAAGTTCGCTGCGGCGAGCAGCGCGCCCTCGGGAGAGCGTTGGAAGCAGTAGGCGAAGCCGTCGGGGTGCACGGCTGCCGGCCCCGCTTCCGGCCCGTTCGGCGCGAG
This sequence comes from Pseudoclavibacter sp., assembly GCA_052099095.1. Lineage (GTDB taxonomy): Bacteria > Actinomycetota > Actinomycetes > Actinomycetales > Microbacteriaceae > Pseudoclavibacter. The sequence goes on along the minus strand of JBQDTF010000007.1, from coordinate 70,854 downwards.
GTTCACGTCGACCTCGCGCCAGCTGGTCTCCGGTGCGAGCGCGAGCTTCCAGCCCGAGGTGTCCGCGCCGGGATCCAGCGCGATCTCGGGCAGCCCGCAGGTGCTCGGCGCCACGATGCTCGGCGCTTGTCCGCCGACGGGGTCTGAAGGTGCCGTCGCCGCGGACGCGTGAACCGGCGTCTGCGCGTGTTCTCGGACATCGGCGTCGCCCGGCCCATCGCCGTCGACCGCAGCGATGATCGAGACGACGATGCCCGCCAAGACCAAGAGCGCGACTCCGAACGTGGCCGCGACGAATCCGGGGCGCTCGAGCGACGTCGCAGAGCCGCGAGGCCTGAAGCGCGGCCTGGTGGGACCTCGCCGACTGGATCTGAAGCGCACGATGATCGCCCGCCGCTCAGACGAAGAAGCCGACAAGGCTCGTCGCCGCCGAGATGATGATGACGCCGCCAAGCGCCATGCCGATCTTCCCGGCATGCTCACCACCCTCGCCCCTCCGGGACTGGATCGCCATCATGGTGCCGGCCGCGATGAGGCCGAGCACGCACACGGCGAGGCCGATCCACTTCACCCAGCCGAGCAGCGTTGTCAGCCCCTCGGTACCAGGAGGCTGCACGGGGTCCGGGTCAGGCAACGTCGCCAAGTGCGATGAAGCGGCGAGCAGCAGGTCGGCAAGTGCGGCGGTCGTCATGGTCAGTGGTCTCCTGTCGAGATGAGGGCGCGAGGATGCGCACCGAAGAGCGGCCCCGCGCACGGCGGGGTCGGGCCGCCACCGGCGCCGAACCGCGAGCACTCGAGTCGGCTCACGGCGCGCCGTTCCGGGGCTTGAGCCGGTGCGCTGACGCCTCAGATGGGGCATCGCCTGGTGCACCAGCTCGGCACAGGAATGGACTCTACGCACGACGGACCCGGCGACCCGGAGTTATCCACAGCCTCGATTCGTGGTGTCCCCGGCGACCTAGATTGGTGCTCGCCACAGCCAGGCTGTGGCGAGAAGGGGGGTGCTCAATGCGCCGGAGAATCGCCGCGATCGCGGTTGCTTCGCTTGCCCTCGGCGTGTGCGGATGCTCGCCGGCCGAGAGGCCGAGCCGGGCGAGCACAGCCGAGTCAGACGTGCCGGCGGCACCGTCGCCCCTCGCTCGCGGCGCGCAGGAGGAGCCCCTCGAAGCGGAGGCCACCGAGCCCTCACCGACGCACGACGACGTGTCAGATGCCGAGGCGCTGGCCGTCGCATCCGCCGCGTTGACGGCCTACCTGCGACACGACCTGCCGCGGCGTGCCTGGCTCTCAGGCTTGGAACCCCACCTCACCCCGGCGGCCATCGTCCGGCTGAGCTCGGTCGACCCGAGTGCCGTTGTCCCAACATCGGTGAGCGGCCCGATCGTGCTCGAACGCGACGCAAGCGGGTACCTCGCACGGGCAACGGCGCAGACAGGCGCGGGAGCGTACGTCCTCCTCCTCGGGCGGGAGACGTCTGGGCAATGGCTCGTCAGCGAGATCCTCCAGCCAGAGGTGGGGAGCCCGTGAGCTCGCGAAACCGACTCTGGTGGGGTGTCGCGATCGTGATCCTGCTCGCACCGGGCCTGCTGCTTGGAGCCATCGTGACGGCGACCATCGCCAGCAGCTCGCTCGCGAGCGTGGCCGCGTGCGCGACCACCGGGTTCTCGATGCCATTCTCGGCTCCTGGGGGCGACGTGCGGGCGGCATCGAATGGGGCGCTGGAAGCCGACCCGGTCGCGGCTGCGAAGCTGAGCACCAGCGTGCTGATCGATGGAGAGTCGGTCGAGTTCACGGGTGCGCAGCTCTCGAACGCGGCGCACATCCTCGGTGCGGGCCGCGATGCCGGCCTCGGTGCACGCGACCAGGTCATCGGAGTCATGACGGCGATCGGCGAGTCGACGCTGCAGGTGCTCGATCACGGCGACACGGCCGGTCCCGACTCGCGCGGACTCTTCCAGCAACGGGACAACGGCGCGTGGGGAAGCTACTCCGACAGGATGGACCCGCGTGTCAGTGCCAGCAACTTCTTCGCCGCGCTGCTTGCCGTGGCCGAACGTGATGCGCTGACGCCGTCCGAGGCGGCGCACCGTGTGCAAGGCAACGCCGATCCACTGCATTACGCGAAGTACTGGCAGGCAGCTGTCGGCGTCAGCGAGACGATCAGCGGACAGGGCATCGACCTCGTCCACGCGCCGGTCGGCGCTGGAAGCGGATGCGGGAGCGCGAGTGCCGCTGCCGGAGGCGGGGCCGCCACGTCCGTGGGCCCTGGCGGCTGGGCGACGCCTGGCTCGGGCGGGATCACGGACACGTATGGGAACAGGTTCCACCCCACCGATCTCGAGTGGCGGATGCACAACGGCATCGACCTCGCAGCAGGCGGCTGTGGAGGTCAGATCTGGGCCGCGCAGGCCGGGACCGTCGTCGGCGCAGCCCCCGACAGCTCGGGAAACGGGACGATTCGGATCGACCACGGCGGAGGCCTCGTGACGAAGTACCTGCACATGGAAGCGGATGGGTACCTCGTGGAAGTGGGCGCGACGGTGACGGCCGGTCAGCAGATCGGCGTCACGGGAACAAGCGGCCAGTCGACCGGCTGTCATCTGCACTTCGAGGTGGTCGTCGATGGCAGCCGCGTCGATCCACTCGCTTTCCTCGCCGCACGCGGGGTGGGATTCTGATGGCAGGGAGCCGCATGCGGGGCGCACCGGACCCCGGCATGGCCGTTCCCACGTGGCCGCGCATCACCGCGAGCCTCGATGGCAGCGGTCGAGGGGAGCTGTCATGGAATTCGATCACGGAAGACATCTCGGCGAACGACGGTGACGCAGCCCACGCCGCCATCGTCGCGCGGTGCACGCGCCTCGCCCAGACCATCGAGCGCCCCGTGCGGCTCGACCTCATCGACGGCCACCGGATGCGCGCGCTCGCCGTGCACCCAACTGGAGCCGTGGAGACGATCGACGCCCACGGCGTACCCGAAGCCAGCTCCGGAGCAGGACGTGAAGGCCATGTCGTGCTCGGCACCTGCCGCGCCTGCTCGGCTCCCGCGAGCGCGGCCGCGGCGTCGTGCCAGGTCTGCAATGCACTGGAGCCACTCAGCCGAACGGGTGGCCTCCCTCGTCGGGTCGCCAAGACCGAGGCGACAAGCGAGCAGCGCGGCGCTGATGGACGACCGCGTTCCGGGCGTCGAGCGCTCCTGCGCGACGCCGAGCCGGCACCTGCGCCAACACCAGCACCAGCACCAACACCAGCACCAGCACCAAGGCCCCTGTCCCGCCGCGAGCCGCGAAAGCCAGCCGCACCTCGGTCTCTCATCATCGAGTTCGAGGACGAGTCTCGCGCGGTGCTCGCCGGCGGGGCGGCGGTCGGCCGCAACCCGTCAGCCGTTGGTGGCCGCATCCCGGTCAACGTCGCCAGCCGCGACAACACGGTGTCGCGGACACACGCGCTCGTCGATCTCGACCACGCCGGCCGAATCCTCGTCACCGACTACCACTCGACGCACGGGGTGCACCTCAGCGGCAGACGCACCTCGACCCTCTCACCCGGAGTCGTCTACCGCGTGCCGAGTGGCACAGAGCTGCGCCTCGGCGATGTCCTCTGTCGCCTCACGACCTCCACTGCCCGAACGGATCGGCCGAGCAGAGCGGAGCCCCGGGCCCCGCACCCGTAGGTGCTCCCGGATCGCGATCAGGAGCCCGCGATGGCCGCGTCGAGCGCGCTCGTGAGGTCGTCGAGCGAGGTCAGCTCGAGTGGCTGGCCTTCGAGGAGGAACGTCGGGGTCCCCTGGATGCCGAGCCGCTGTCCCTCCCGGAAATCGCCCGCGATCCGCGCCTCTGTGGCGGGATCCACGACGGCAGCGTCGTAGGCGTCCATGTCCAAGCCCAGCGCCTGCGCGTACCCGCGGAAGACGTCGGCCTGCGAGGTCTGCTGCTCACCCCATGAGGCCTGCGTCTCGAACATGACCTGGTACATGTCCTCGAACTTCCCCTGCTGAGCCGCGGCCTCCACCGCGAGCGCCGCATTCATGGAGTTCTTGTGGCCGGGGAGCGGGAAGTAGCGGACCGCGTAGTTGATCTGGCCGTCGTACTCAGCACGGATCTCCTCGATGTACGGGTAGAACGCGCCACACGCCTCGCACTCGAAGTCGAGGTACTCGACCAGCGTCGGGGCGTCCGGGCCGGCATCGTCGAGCAGGTGCGTGTTCTCGGCGGTTCCGGGGAGGCTCCCCTGCGAGGTCTCCATGCCGGTGGCCTCCTGTCTCGCGGTGGACGTGGCGAAGAGGCTGACGCCGACGTACACGATCAGCGCCGCGACGGCGACGAGAATGATCTTCGTGGGCAGCTTCATCGTGTGAACTCCAGACGACTGGTGGGGACGGGTGCACTGGGGCTGACCGGGAGTCCGCCAGGGAAGCGAGCTGCTCTCACCCCGTTGGCGATGACGACGAGTTCCGCGATCTCGTGCACGAGGACCACCCCGGCCAGGCCGAGCACGCCGAAGAGGGCAAGCGGGAACAGCACGAGGATGATGGCGAGCGCGAGGACGATGTTCACGCTCATGATCGCTCGACCACGCCTCGCATGCGCGAGGACCGCCGGGAGGAGCCTCAGGTCGTTGCCCGTGAAGGCGATGTCTGCCGCCTCGATCGCCGCGGCGGACCCACCCACCCCGATCGCGATGCCAACGCTCGCCGTCGCCAGCGCCGGGGCATCGTTGATGCCGTCGCCGACCATCGCCGTGGGAGCTGCGGCCGAGAGCGCCGCCACTGCTGCCGCCTTGTCCGCGGGGAGCTGCTCGGCGTGCACCTCGCTGATCCCGGCCTGTCGGGCCAGGGCGGTAGCGGTGTGCGAGTTGTCACCGGTGATCATGACGGGAGTGATGCCGAGCGCGTGAAGCTGCTCGATCGTCTCTGCGGCCTCGGGACGCAGCTCGTCGCGAATGCCGATGACCGCGGCGATCGCGCCGTCGATCTCGACCACGACCACGCTCATCCCCTTCTCGGTCATCGCCAGGGAAGCGCCCGAGAGCGCGCCGGGATCGACCCACCGGTCGTTCCCCACTCGCAGCCGAGCGCCTCCGACCTCCCCCACGATTCCGCGCCCCGCGTGCTCCTCCACGCCCGTCGCAGTCATCGTGACGGGCGCGGCGGCCACGACGGCGGCTGCGAGCGGATGTGAGCTCGAGCGCTCGAGCGCGGCGGCCAGGCTCAGCACCCGCTCGCGGGTGAGGTCGGCACTCGCGTGCGCAGCCAGGACGACCTCGACCACGCGAGGCTCGTTGCGCGTGAGCGTCCCCGTCTTGTCGAGCGCGATCGTGCGAATCGAACCGAGTTCCTCGAACGCGGCACCGGACTTGATGACGACGCCGAGCTTCGACGCTGTTCCGATGGCGCTGATCACCGTGACAGGGACGGCGATAGCCAGCGCGCACGGCGATGCGGCGACGAGCACGACAAGCGCGCGCTCGAGCCACAGCGTGGGGTCACCGGCGACGAAGCCGAACGCTGCGACCATCGCCGCCACGATGAGGACAACCGGCACGAGAGGGCGTGCGATCCTGTCCGCGAGGCGCGCACGTTCTCCCTTCCTTGCGTGTGCCTGCTGGACAAGAGCGACGATCTGCGTGAGCGAGTTGTCTCGCCCATCGGCCGTGGCTCGGATGCGCAGCGTCGCCGCTCCGTTCACAACGCCCGCGGGTACCGCGTCACCTGGCCCGACTTCACGCGGAATCGACTCGCCGGTCACGGCTGACGCGTCGACACTCGAACGCCCTGACATGACAAGACCGTCGGTCGCGACGCGGTCGCCAGCGGCGACGACGAGGAGGCGGCCGACGCGCACCTCGGAGGCCGGGATGGTCGAATCCACGCCGTCATCATCGACCCGCACGGTGTCTGGAAGCAGCGAGAGCAGCGCGCGTAGGCCTTCCTTCGCGCGGTCCATGGCCCTGTCTTCGAGGGCTTCCGCGAGCGAGAACAGGAACGCCAGCGCCGCTGCCTCGCCGACATGCCCCAAGAGCAGCGCGCCGACCGCCGCGATCGTCATGAGCAAGCCGACCCCGAGCCGGCCGCGCAGCAGACGCCGCACGGTTCCTGGAACGAAGGTGGAGGCACCGGCGAGCAGCGAGGCAGCGTGCAGGGGTATGGCCGCACCCCCAGCACCCGACCACTCGAGGAGGTAGCCGACAAGCAGGGTCACCCCGGAGATGCCTGACGGCAGCAGCGCAGCGTCCTTCCACCAGGGCCGCCTCGGATCGCGGTTCTCCGGGCTCGAGGACGGCGATGATGCGCGTGTCGTCGGCCCGCAGCAGCCATCGAGCTCCGCATGCCCGTCCTCTGGCGCCGAGCGATCGCTCTTCAGCGGTGGGGCGAGCGATGTGGGCTCATCCGCGCCGCAGCATTCAGCGCTCACCGGTCAGCGCCCGCGCCGCAGCAGAGCTCATCGGCGCAGTCCTGGTCGAGACAGCGCGCGCCGTCGTCGTAGGCGAGGACGGTCTCGAGCAGCAGCGAGATGGCTTGGGCCAGGTGAGGGTCCGCGATCTCGTAGCGCGTCTTCCTGCCCTCGGGGACCGCGACGACGAGGCCGCACCCCCGGAGGCAGGCCAGGTGGTTCGAGACGTTCGGCCTCGTCAGCTCCAGGCGCTCTGCGAGGCGAACAGGGTAGGCAGGCGCCTCAAGCAGTTCGAGGAGGATGCGGGAGCGAGTCGGGTCGGCCATCGCGCGGCCGAGGCGGTTCATGACGTCGATTCGCGGGGCAATGGTCAGCATGCACTGACTATACAGCGAGGACTGAACCATGCGTGCTGAGCTGTGAGGACTCGGCTCAGGAGGCTCGACCCGCCAGCGCAAGCGCTGCATCCAGTCGCGGCGCTTCGACGAACCACTGCGAGTGCTGCACCCCGTCGACAAGCACCACCGGGATGAGCTCGCCGTACTGCTGCTGCAGCACCTCATCGTCGAGGATGTTCAGCACCATCAGCTCAGCTCCGTGGCGCGCCGCGGCATCCCGCACGAGAGGCTCTGCCTCCTCACACAGGTGGCAGCCTGGCTTGCCGAGGAACGTGACCTTCGGAACTCGTGCATCCGTCATGCCTCGAGTCTCGCAGACCCCCGGACGCCACCGCCCGACCCGGAACTGCCCGCCTTAACGCAGAAAACGCCTGACCCGAGGGCCCGGCGCTCTGCGTCGTCGCGACTACTTCTTGTTGCGACGCTGGTGGCGAGTCTTGCGAAGCAGCTTGCGGTGCTTCTTCTTCGCCATGCGCTTGCGGCGCTTCTTGACTACTGAACCCATAGGAACATCCTTTATCTACAAGTACGAGGTGCACGCAGCGGTGGGCTGCGGCATCGCTGGCGTCAGCTTACACGTCACCTGCCGGTAACCCTGAGTCCAGCGAGACTCAGGCGGTGTGCTGACCGAGCTCGTCCCCGCGGCCGGACTGCTTGATGGCTTCGGAGACAGCCGACTCCGGCACCCGGAACGAGCGGCCGAAGCGCACCGCGGGAAGTTCACCGGAGTGCACAAGTCGGTACACCGTCATCTTCGAGACCCGCATGAGTTCTGCCACCTCGGCAACGGTCAGGAACCGCACATCAGACAGGTCGTTTGCCATGTGTTGCAGCTCCAAGGTGACAGGATGATCCGCGCGTTACGGAAGTGAAGTGAGTGTCAATTGAATACCTTATGGCCCAGAGCACTGCAGAAACAAGGTGCAGAGCCAATCATCCTGTGCCACGGATTCGCGATTCCACCCGCGAGGAGTAGCATGACCGACGCCTCGCGCACGTGAGGCATCGACGACTGTGCTGTGAATTGGGGATGTGATGCGCACTCCGCGGGCCTCGAGCATCCCCGCACCCGTGGACACGGATGGGCTGCTGCGGCGCATCGTCGCAGCCGTCGGCCGCAAGATCGACGACTTCGCGCACCACACGCCGTCGCGCTTCGCGGTGATCATCTTCACGAGCATCATCCTGCTCTGGACGACGATCTACATGCTGCCGATCTCCTCGGCGGACGGAACGGTCACGCCGTTCCACGAGGCGCTCTTCACCGCCGTCTCGACGATCTGCGTGACGGGCCTCTCGGTCGTCGACATGGCGACCCACTGGTCCGGCTTCGGCCACTTCATGGTGTTCCTCGGCATGCAGGTCGGCGCCATCGGAGTGCTCACGCTCGCGAGCATCATGGGCGCCATCGTCACGCGGCGCCTCGGCCTCAGGCAGAAGCTCGTCGCGGCAAGCGACAGCAACGCGCTGCGCACGCACGCCGGGCCCGTCTCGGAATCGCAGGCGGTGAAGCTCGGCGACATCGGCGGCATCCTCACGACCGTCGCGATCTCGCTGGTCATCATCGAGACGTGCATCGCGCTCCTCATCATCCCGCGCCTGCTCATCGCGGGCGAGCCCCTGTGGGATGCGATCCTCGACGGGTTCTTCTGGGCGACATCGGCCTTCACCAACACGGGCTTCATGCCGACGAGCACCGGCATCGCACCCTTCGCGACCGACGCGTGGATGCTCACGTGCCTCGCAACCGCCGTCTTCCTCGGCAGCCTCGGCTTCCCCGTCATCTTCGCGCTCACGCGCTGGGTCAAGACGAAGCAGCGCATCTCCGTGCACGTGAAGCTGACCCTCTCGACGACCGTGCTGCTCTTCGTCCTCGGCGCCGTGGCGATCTACTTCCTCGAGGGTGACAACCCTGAGACCATCGGTGCGCAGAACCCGTGGTTCCGGCCAGTGACAGCCGGCTTCATGTCGGCCATGACCCGCTCTGGCGGATTCTCGACGATCGACCTCGCGGACGCCGACCCAGCGACCATGCTCGCGATGCAGATGCTCATGTTCGTGGGCGGCGGCAGCGCATCGACGGCCGGCGGCATCAAGGTCACGACGCTCGCCATCCTCTTCCTCGCGGCGTTCGCCGAAGCCAAGGGCGTCAACGACATCCAGGCGTTCGGTCGTCGCATCCCGAACGACGTGCTCCGCCTCGCCGTCAGCGTGACGCTCTGGGGGGCGACGATCGTGGCCGTCTCCTCCATCTCCCTCATGCACTTCGCTTCCGTGCCCTTCGACGAGGCGCTCTTCGAAGCCATCAGCGCGTTCGCGACCTGCGGCCTGTCGACGGGCCTGACCGGTGACTTGCCGGAGCAGGGCGCGTACATTCTCTCCATCACCATGTGGCTCGGCCGCGTCGGCACGGTCACCATGGCCGCAGCCCTCGCATCCAGCGAGCACAAGCAGCTCTTCAGGCTGCCAGAAGAAAGGATCATCGTTGGGTGAGCCGATTCCACACAATGCGCCGGTGCTTGTCATCGGCCTCGGCCGGTTCGGCGCTGCGACTGCAGGCCAGCTGCAGCGGCAGGGCCGCGAGGTGCTCGCGGTAGACACCGACGAGGGGCTCGTCCAGAAGTGGGCGGAGCGCGTGACGCACGCCGTTCAGGCGGATGCGCGCAACATCGAGGCCCTTCGGCAGATCGGCGCGCACGAGTTCGCGGTCGCGGTCGTCGCCGTCGGCACCTCGCTCGAGTCGAGCGTCCTCGTCACGGCCAACCTCTCCGACCTGAAGGTGCCGCAGATCTGGGCGAAGGCCATGTCGGCGACGCACGGCAAGATCCTGGGCCGCATCGGCGCGCACCACGTCATCTACCCTGAGCGCGAAGCGGGCGAGCGCATCGCGCACCTCCTCTCGGGGCGGATGCTCGACTTCATCCAGTTCGACGACGACTTCGTGCTCGTGAAGCTGTACCCGCCGAAGGCGATCCGCGGCGTTCCGCTCATGGAGTCCGGCGTGCGCACGAAGTACCGCGTGACGGTCGTGGGCGTGAAGAGCCCAGGCAAGCCGTTCACCTACGCGATGGCAGACACCGTGGTCTCGAACCACGACCTCGTCATCGTCTCCGGCTCGGCCTCCGACGTGGAGCGCTTCGCGGCCCTCACCTAGCCCCTCGGCTCCGACGCACCGCCATCCAGGGTCGCTCCTGCGCCCGCATCGACCCACGGAACGTGGCCGGTGCGGCGCTGGCGCCCGTCGAACACATGGCCCATGCGCTTGCTGTAGTGCAGCATGATGCTCCGCTCGACCACTCGCACGTCGGAGTCCTGCACGATCTGCATCTCCACCTCGGGCGCCTCGGCGAGTGAGCTCAGCCAGACGATGGCATACAGGTTCGCGCTGCCGCCCGCGAGCGCGGCGCACGCCCGCACCGACTGCCGCTGGCTGATGCGCGACGCGGCCGCGTAGAGCCGGCCCGCTGGCACGACCATCCACAGCACGAGCGAGTATGGCCAGCGCGGCTGCTCGAGCTGCACGTCGATGCGCTGCACGATGTGCCCCGAGCGGACCGCGCGGTGGACGAAGCGTCTCGCGTGCGCCTCGGAGACGCCGAGGGCTGCGGCGAGCTCGCTGCTCGCAGCACGGCCGTTGCGCTCGAGGACGCTGATCGCCTTCGCCAGCGCGGGCGTCGGGGAAGGCGTGGGGGCGCCAGGCTCGCGCGCCTCGACGTGCCTCGGCGCCCCGCCGAGGCCGGAGCGCCAGTGCGAGCCGTCCAGGAACATCCGAGTCACGAGCATGGAGCGCATCCGCACCACGTCGCCGTGGGACGTGAGGCCGACGCGGAGGAACCGTCGCAGCTCCTGGACGTCGGGCACGAGCACCGTCAGCATGAGGTCGTGGTCGCCGGTGATTCCAGCGATCGTGACGACGCGCGGATGCTCGACGAGCGTCTCCACGACCGTCTCGACCGTGCCAGGTCGGCACTGCACGGCGATGATGGCCGTGACCACTCCGGAGTTCCATCCGATGTGCGTCGTCACCCACGCGGCATCGGTTGCTTGGAGCCGCTCCCATCTGCGACGAGCGGTGGGCGCGCTGACGCCGAGGGACTGCCCGATCTGCGCCCACGGAGCCCGGGGATCCTCTTGCATGACGTCGATGAGCGCGAGGTCCGTTTCGGACAGCACGGGGGCGACTTCAACCGGCTTAAGATCCATATCGAACATCTTGGACCCAATTCTGGCCCGATGCAGCCGTCGTAACAGGACCGTAAAGCAGAATCTCAACACTCAGGACAACGAAGTCCCCTCGAACATCGGAGTGCACATGCCTCGGACTGACACCACGGAGCTCACGCTCGCGGAGGCGCCAGGACTCAGCGGAAGGATGCTGCGCGGCGTTGAGCGCGTCGGCAATCGCCTTCCACATCCGTTCTTCCTCTTCCTCATCCTCGCCGGCCTCGTCGCCGTCGCCTCCGCCATCGCCGCGGGCCTCGGGGCGACGACCCTCGACCCGGCGACCGACGAGATCGTGCCGATTCGCAGCATCCTCTCGCCGGAAGGACTCGTCTACGCGGTCTCGAGCGCGATCGAGAACTTCGTCACGTTCCCGCCGTTCGGCCTCATCATCACCGTCATGCTCGGCATCGGCGTCGCCGAGCGCACGGGCCTGCTCAGCACCTTCATGCGCGCGGCAGTCCTCTCCGCCCCGAAGTGGTCGGTGACGTTCGTCGTCGTGTTCGTGAGCCTCATGGGCAACCTGGCTTCAGACTCGGCCATGGTGATCCTGCCCCCGCTCGCCGCCGCGGCCTTCCTCGCTGCAGGCAGGCACCCCCTCGCCGGCTTCATCACGTCCTACGCGGCCGTCGTCGCTGGCTTCAGCGCGAACATCGTCCCGGCAGGCACGGACGTGCTCATGTCCGGAATCACGACGAGCGCCGCTCAGATCGTCGATCCAGGCGCCGAGGTCTCCGTCGTCGCGAACTACTACTTCTTCGCGACCTCGACGATCATCCTCTCGGTTGTCATCACCTTCGTCTGCCAGCGGTTCCTCGAACCCAAGCTCGGCACCTTCGTACCGAACACCGACGCCCTGCCCAGCGCGCTGACCCCGGACACCGACCCGCAGCCCGTGACCCGCAAGGAGCGCCGGGCGCTGTTCGTCGCAGCGTTCGCCATCGTCACCTACCTCGCCATCCTCGCGATCCTCCTGCTGCTTCCAGGCTCGGCGCTCCAGGGCGAGGGTGGGGAGATCCTCCGCTCGCCGTTCATGTCGAGCATCCCGATCTTCATCCTGTTCCTGTTCCTCATCGGCGGGGTGACCTACGGCGTCGCCTCAGGCACGCTCACGACCTGGGGCCAGGTGCCGAGCATGATGACGGACGCCGTGAAGGAGCTCGTCCCGTTCATCGTCGTCATCTTCACGGCCGCGCAGGCGATCGCCTGGTTCTCCTGGTCGGAGCTCGGCCTCCTCATCGCAACGGGAGGCGCCACCGCGATGGAGGCGACGGGGCTCGGCGGCATCGGCGGACTCATGATCTTCAGCCTCTTCGTCTTCCTTCCTGCGCTGCTGCTCGCAAGCGGATCCGCGCTCTGGACGCTCCTCGCGCCGATCTTCGTGCCCATGTTCATGCTGAACGGCGTCGACCCGGCCTACGTGCAGGCCGCGTTCCGCATCACCGACTCGGCCTCGAACCCCCTCGTGCCCATGAACCCGATGCTTCCCGTCGTCCTCGGCCTCATGCAGAAGTGGGCGCCGAAGGGCGGCCTCGGCACCCTCTTCAGCCTCGTCATGCCGTTCACGATCGCGATCTGGGGCGTCTGGCTCCTGCAGCTTCTCGTGTGGGGCATCTTCGACCTCCCCGTCGGCCCCGGCCACACCCTCATGATGGGCGGCTGATACCTGTCGGCCCCGCACAAGTCTCCCGAACCCGAACCCAACCCAGTGGAGGAACACTGCCCATGAACATCCGCACAGACAACGTGCCCACCATCGTCGACGAACTCGGCGCCCACCTGCCCGCTCGTCTCCCCCTGCTGGTGGACGTCGCCGCCGACCTGCACGCCAACCCGGAGATCCGCTTCACCGAAGTGCACGCCGCGGCGAGGCTCACGTCAGAGCTCGAGTCGGCCGGCTTCGCCGTCCAGCGCGGCTTCGCGGGCCTCGAGACGGCCTTCGTCGGCCGCTGGTCGACCCCGGATGCAGGCGAGGACACCCCGACGATCGCCGTGTTCTGCGAGTACGACGCGCTCGAGGGCATCGGCCACGCGTGCGGCCACAACATCATCGCGGCGAGCGGGCTCGGCGCGGGGATCCTGCTGAAGGATGCGCTGACCGCGGCCCCGGGGACCCCGGCGCATGTCGTCGTCATCGGCAGCCCAGGAGAGGAGGGCGCCGCGGGGAAGGTGCCGATGATCGAGGGAGGCGTGCTCGACGGCATCGACCTCGCGCTCATGGTGCATCCGGCCGCGACGAACACCGTCGGCGGGTCGACACTGTCGCGCGTGGCGCTGGACGTCGAATTCACCGGGCGCGCCAGCCACGCCGCCGCCAGTCCCGAGACGGGCGTCAACGCGCTCGACGCCTCGACCCTGTCGCTGACCGCGATCGGGCTGCTCCGACAGCAGCTCACCGACGATACCCGCGTGCACGCCATCGTCACCGATGGCGGCCAGGCGCCCAACATCATCCCGGAGCACACGGCCCTGCGGATCTTCATCCGCGCCGCGGAACGCGACCACCTGCTCGAGAACATCGTGCCGCGGGTGCGCGCCTGCTTCGAGGGTGCCGCGATCGCCACCGGCTGCTCCGTCTTGATCGAGGAGCGGACGCCCGCCTACTTCTCGCTCATCTCGAATCCCGTGCTGGCGCAACTCGCGCAATCGGCGTACGACCGCCTCGGACGTGAGGTCGGCGAGGAGCCCATCACCGGCTCGACCGACATGGGCAACGTCAGCCACGTCGTGCCGTCCATCCACCCGATGATCCAGCTCATCCCGGACGGCGTCGCGCACACGCGCGAGTTCGCCGAGGCAGCCGCTGGCCCGAACGCCTCGGCGACGATCGCGGACGGTGCGGCCATGCTCGCCGCCACGGCCCTCGCCGTGTTCCGCGAGCCGAGCCTCGCCGAGGAGGCGAAGCGCGCGTTCGACGCACGCTGAGCACCGCCAGCCGAGACGCCCCGAGCGAAGATCGCTGCCAGCCGATGTGCCCGAATGACTTCCCGATTCGGGCACATCGGCTGGCAGCGTTCGTGCGTTGAGGATGCTCGGCGCTAGTCGCGCGGCGTGGGCGGCGGCGAGGAGGGCTGCTGCGGCGGCTGCGGCTGGCCGGGCACCTGACCGTACGGCTGCCCGGGCGCCTGGCCGTAAGGCTGGCCCGGCACCTGACCGTACGTCTGCATCGGCTGCTGCGCCGCCTGCTGTGCGAGCTGCGCCTGCTGCTGCAGGTGCACGTCGTACGCGGCTCGGGCCTCTTCCTCGCGACGCTGCTTCGCGGTGACGAGCGGGGCGGTCGTCGTCTCGATGCCCTCCTTCTTTGCGCGCCAGATGACGAACGCGGCGACGATCGCCAGGAACACGGCGGGCAGGAGCATGATCGGGCCGCCAGCGCCCTCCGAACGGTCGATGCCCTCACTGAGCTGCCCCGTGAGCACTGAGGGGATGAACAGCATGACGTTGTTCGCGGCGTGGATCAGCACAGCGCTCTCGAGGCCACCCGTGTACTTGACGGTGACCGACATGATGACGCCGAAGAAGAAGTAGTAGCCGATGAGCCACCAGTCGCCCGCACCGTGCGCGAGGCAGAACAGCGTCGCCGAGACGGCCGTGCCGACGAGGAACGACAGCTGAGGTGAGGACACCCAGGAGCCTGCGGCGCGCTGGAAGGCGCCGCGCGCCACGTACTCCTCGGATGCGGCCTGGAACGGGGTCGTGAGCAGCACGAACGCGAGCATGAGGAGCGCCGTGCTGTCGATGTTGATTTCAGCCGGCTCGAGCAGGAAGAGACCCGCCGAGTAGACCGCGAACACCGGGACGATGACGATCGCGAGCTTGCGGAACCACGCCCAGCGGAACCGACCGGCGACCGACGAGAGTGTGCCCGGCTTGACGCCGAAGAGCATCCGCTGGCCGAGGTAGGCGAGCGGGAGGAGCGCCGCGAGGGCGAGGTTGTTGGTGACGAAGATCGCTGGCGTCATGGGGATCACGCCGCTCTCGACGGCTTCACCGAGCGCTTCCTGGCTGAGTTCGCCGGTGAGCGTAGAGATGAGGATGCCAAGGCCGCCGATCGTCATCGATGTGACGAAGAACCCGGCGATGAGGAACACGATGAAGAGGAGGCCCCTCCACCATGCCTTTCCACGCCCGATCGGGCTGAGTGCGTGGTCGTAGGTGAGTCTGCTGCTGCCGGTTGGCTGCGCGGTGAGCGGAGCACTGCCGGTCGGGGTCGGAGTCATGCTGTGGTTGCTCATGCCTCGACGCTACTCAGCGGCGGATGCCCGGGGATCGGCCGCAGGAATGATTCCGTCGCCACGCCGCTCGGCTGCGAGAGGGAGGCGCTGAGCACCGCATGTCAGCGCTTGTGGGAGACCAGGTCGCGCAAGAGGAGCCGGTCGACCCGGTTGCCGTCGCCGGCGAGCCAATCGCCGACCTCGCGCAGCAGGGACTCCGTGGTGGCGAGGCGCACACGCTGCCACGTGAGCGCGTTGTCGACCTCGAGGGGACCCTCGCGTTCCGCGACGACCGTCATCCAGCCGCGGACCACGGACATCTCACCGAACAGCTCGTGGAAGCGCTCGACGGCGTGCGGGAACTCGGCGGCGGGAGAAGAGAAGGCGACGCCGTCGTGGGTGAGCTCGCCGTCGCGCGAGATGCCGTACGTGCCTGGCGCCCACAGCTCGTCGTTGATGAGCGCCACTCGGCGGCCGCTGATGACGGCGTGGGCTATGGCACCTGCGCCCTGGCCTGGAACGCGCAGACCGTGCACGATGCGGACGCCAGGGATGCGAAGGAGCTGGGCGAGCGGTTCGCCGACGGAGCGCTGCGCGAGGAACGCGCGCATCGGGTTCGTCCCGCCTGCCGTGCCACCCGCATCCATCGCCGTCTGACCGGGCTCGCCCCAGACGCGCTTGCCGGCACCTGCCGGCGGGGCCGACTCGTTCGCGAGCTGCACGAGCAGTCGCTCGCGGGTCACAGCGACGCGACGCTGCGCGAGGCTCGACCACGCGAAGTAGCCGGACACCGCCGCGGCGAGGTAGATGGCCGCCTGCACGAGGAGGCTCGCGAAGGCAGGGTTCTGCATGCCGCTGGTCGTGGCGAACAGCGACATGACGCCGAGCGTTGCCGACAGGACGCCAGCCACGACGGCGATCACGAGCGTCGCGAGCCACAGCACAAGCGCCCAGCGCTGGGCACGAACCCTCAGCCGGAGCGTCAGCCAGGCTGCGCTCAACGCGACGTAGAAGAGGACGGCCGGCCACATCGTCGGCTCGTCTCCCGGCCCGAAGGTCGGGACGGTGAGGCGTGCGAAGGAGAAGTCGAGCAGGAGCAGGAGCGCGCCGATGACGACGATCGCCGCGTGCACGGCGACCGCTGTCAGCTCGCGGCGCGTGAAGGGGCGCTTCGCTGCGACAGCCGGCGGCCAGTAGACGGGCCGCTCCGGCCAGCGCGTGCGGAACCACGCCATCCGCCGGACGTCGAAGACCTGGGCGGGGATGCGCGCGGGTGGCGGGGCGTCCCTCGTGGCAGGCTCGCCGTGCGCGCTGCGGCGCGGTGCGGCGGCTGGGGCATCTTTCGTCGCCCCTGAACGAGGGGGCGTTCGGAAGCGACCGCCCCCGCCTGCCGAGCGCCTGCTGGTCGGCGCCCACTGGGTGCGCTGCTGCGAGCGCACGCGTCGCGCGCCGCCACCGGCGAGCCAGGCGTCGTGCTCACGACGCGTGGTCTCCTCGGTGAGCACTTCGACGGCGAGGCGCACCCTGACGAAGTCGTCCGAGCTTCCGCCGAGGTCTGGATGCGATTCTCGCTGCCTCGCGCGGCCGACCCGGCGGATCTCCTCGAGGGATGCGGTGCGTGAGACGCCGAGCACGAGGTACAGGTCTTCCGTGAAGACGTGCCTCCGACCGCTCATGGCCGCCCCTCCCGCTGCTGGTTCAAGTTTCCAAGACTACGCATCGATCACGCCGCCGCCCGTCGCCGTGCGGAAGAACGCCGTCCCTCAGCTCAGGAGTTCTCGGCTGCGAGCTCCGCCGAGCGGCGCTGGTTGGCGTCGAAGGCCCGCTCGAAGTGGCTCGCGAGATCTGCATCCTGCAGGACCGCGACTGAGCGCTCGGTGGTGCCGTTCGGGCTCGTCACGCGGCGACGCAGCTCGGACGGCTCCGTCTCCGGGTCGCGCACGACCATTCCGACAGCGCCCTCGAATGTGCCGACGACGAGCTGCTTCGCGAGCTCCTCGTCGAAACCGAGGCGCTTGGTCGCCTCGAGGTACTGCTCGATGAGCAGGAAGACGTGCGCGGGCCCAGATCCAGAGACCGCCGCGAGGGCGTCGATGCGCTCCTCGTCGATCGCGGCGACGCGTCCGACGCTCTCGAAGAGCGCGACCGCGACCGCGAGCGACTCCTCGCTCGTCGACTCGTTGGCCGCGAGGCCCGTCACACCGAGCCCTATGCTCGCGGGCGTGTTCGGCATCGACCGGACGATCTGGGCGCCGGCGGGCAGCCGAGCCGCGAGGCTCTCGAGGCGCACGCCCGCCGCCACTGAGATGACCACGGCATCCGGCTTGAGAGACGGCGCGATCTCGTCGAGCAGCTCCCCGATGAGGTACGGCTTAACGCCGAGGACAACGACGTCGGCACCGTCGACCGCAACGAGGTTCGCGCGGGGATCGTTCTCGAGCGCCGTGGTCGTGACCCGGTCGTCGTGCTCAGACGCGGCAGCGGAAGCCGCCGACCTCGTCGTCACGCGCACGCGCACGCCGTCGCCGAGGGGCGCATCGAGCAGCCCGCGCAGGATCGCGCCGTTCATGTTGCCGCCGCCGAGGAACGCATATGTCAGAGCCGTCATACCCGGATTGTACGGATGCACCACCGACAGTCGCCGAATGCAGCACCTGCTCTGAGAGCCGTCAGGGTGGCGTCGGTATGCTGGCGGTTACTCGTCGCCGTCGAAGGGGAACTCGTGCCGAATCCGGAACTCGCCGCACACATTCGCGAACTGCTGCTCGAAAACCCGCACGTGGGTGAAGTGCTCCAGGTGCGCAGCGTGGAAGTCGACGACCGAGTCACGCTCGTCGGCGTGCGCGTCTCGGTGCTGAACCTCCCGCAGGTGCTCGACCTCCCGCCCGTGCTCGCTCAGCTTCGCGCCCTCGTGCGCGAAGCTGCCCCGCACGCGGAGTCGATCTTCGTGGAGCCGGACGTGACCGAGCGTCACAACGTGCACGTGAGCACCGAGTCGATCGTCATCCGGTCCGTCGACTAGGTCACCTCAGTCGCGAAAGAAGCCCCGCACGAGCGCGGCGCACTCCGCTTCGCGGACCCCGGCGATGACAACTGCTCGCTCTGGCAGCCTGCGGTCCCTGACGAGGTCGTAGCGAGAGCCGACCGCGCCGGCCTTGTCGTCCCAAGCCCCGTAGACGAGGGTGCTGATGCGGGAGGAGAGGATCGCTCCCGCGCACATGGCGCAGGGCTCGAGGGTGACCACCAGCGTGCAGCCGTCGAGCCGCCAGGTGCCGAGCTCATCGGCCGCCCGCCTCAGCGCCAGCACCTCGGCGTGGCCGGTGGGGTCACCGGTCAGTTCGCGCTCGTTGTGCGCCGTCGCGATGATGGTGCCGGATGCGTCGGTCACGACAGCCCCGATTGGCACGTCACGGCTCGCGAGCGCCAGCTCGGCTTCGCCGAGGGCGATGCCCATCAGCTCGCGGAGGCGCTCGTCGACATGAAGTGGCACGCGGCCCATCTTCGCATTGCGCGCCTCCCCTGGCACGCGGATGTCGCCGGGACGCCTCCGGCTTCGTTACTCTGTATTTCATGCGCCTGCACGTAGCCGACCACCCGCTCATCACCCACAAGCTCTCGGTGCTGCGGGACGAGAAGACTTCGTCGCAGCAGTTCCGCTCGCTGGTCGAGGAGCTGGTGACGCTGCTCAGCTACGAGGCGACGCGCGACGTTCGCACCGAGTCGTACGAGCTGCAGACCCCCGTCGCGAAGACGACGGGTCTGCGCATGACCGACCCTGTTCCGCTGGTCGTGCCGATCATCCGCGCCGGGCTCGGCATGCTCGACGGCTTCCTGAAGCTCGTCCCGAACGTCGAGGTGGGCTTCCTCGGCATGCGGCGCAACGAAGAGACGCTGCAGCCGGAGACCTACGCGAAGCGACTTCCAGAGAATCTCGCGAACCGGCAGTGCTTCGCACTCGATCCCATGCTGGCAACAGGCGGTTCACTTGTCGCCGCTATCGATTTCCTCTTCGACGCAGGGGCGGTCGATGTGACCGCCATCTGCATCGTGGCCTCCCCCGAGGGTATCGAGCGGATGCGCGAGGCCTTCGCTGACAAGAACGTCACGGTGGTCGTAGGTGCGCTCGATGAGGGCCTCAACGAGGAAGGCTTCATCGTTCCTGGCCTCGGCGACGCGGGAGACCGCCTCTACGGCGTCGCGGAATAAACTTCGCGTCACCTGTTGACATGTGCCGTCACGAGGAAACATACTGGCGGCATGACGAACATCTCGCGACCCCTAACCGCCATTTCGGCGACGGGAACAGCTGGCATGATGATGCCCAGCAACGCGATGTGCTGTCGAATGTGCCGCTGACTCCGGACCCCTTCCGTCGAGTCGCCGCCTTTCCGCCCCCTTCTCTCTCGTGAAGCCCTCCCGTGAAGAAGGAAACCTGAGCCCTCTGGGCCAGCGTGGTCAAGGTGCCCTCTGCTTGTCGAAGCAGTGCACTTCACCGCACCCCGTCGAGGCTCCAGCCCCTCGACACCGTTCGCGAACCGTCGCGAACCGCACCCGCACTCAGTCGGGTGCCATGAGCATCATCACCTCCAAGGACTTCATCCCATGTCTCTCGCAACCGACTTCCGCCGCCCCCGCACCCTGAATGCCGTGACTCAGATTCCAGAAACCCCCCGCCCCGCCTACGTCCAGGCGGTCCCTGCCGCGCCTGAAGCGCGCGGCTTCGTCCTCTACGTCGGCCTCGATGAGACCAAGGCGAACCTCGACGGGACGACGCTCACCGAGCTCGTCGAAGCGCTCAAGCGCGTGACCGCTGAAGTCGCGCCGCACGCCGAGACGCACGCCGCCGTCGCGCTCGCCCCGAAGGGTGCAGGGGGCCGCGACGTCGAGGTTGTCCGCCTCGCACTCCAGGACCCGCAGGCGCTCGCCGCCAGAGGCGTCGAGGAGGACGACCAGCCGGACTCTGCCGAGGGCGTCACGATCGACACGACCCGCAAGCGCGTCAGCGTCTCCGGCGAGAATGCTGGCCTCACGTACAAGGAGTTCGAGCTCCTCCAGGCGCTCGTACTCCGCGAGGGGCGCACGGTCGACCGCACGGAGATCATCGACATCCTCTGGCGCGACAGCGACGAGGAGCGTCCGAACGAGCGCACCATCGACGTGCACGTTCGTCGCCTCCGTTCGAAGCTCGGCGCGTACGGCGACATCGTGCGCACAGTCCGAGGCACCGGCTACCGTTTCGACCGCCACGCCGACGTCGACGTGCTCTACCCGAACGCGCAGTCGCCTGACCGTCTCTGAGGCTCAAGGCGTCGGCTGGCGGGGTGCCTCCCCCGCACTCGAACCTCCTTCATCCCAGAAGGCCCATTTCCCGCAAAGGCCAAGGGGATCCGGACACTCCTGCAGCCTCTTCGCGCCGGATTCCGTCGCTTGATGTACTGGCCAGTACACTCGACGGAAGCTGCCGAGACGAAGAAGCTGGAGGCCCGATGCCGCAGACAAGCAATCCGGTAGAAGCCTGGGAGTCCCTGTTTCGGGCACAGGTCTCGATCATGCGCGAGTTGCGCGGCGAGTTCTCCAGCAATTCGATGTCGATGAACGAGTACGACGTGCTCTTCAACGTGGTTCGCGAACCCCAGGGACGCATCCGCCTGCGCGACCTGAACCGGAATGTGCTCATCACGCAGTCTTCCGTTTCCCGGCTCGTCGACCGGCTCGTGCAGCGCGGCCTCCTCGTGAAGATCGATGACCGGCTCGACCTCCGCTCCACCCTCATCGAGATCACCCCAGACGGCCGTGCGGAGTTCACGCGTGCGGCGCGAACCCACATGCGCAACATTCAGGAGCGGATGACGGGCGCGCTCGACCCCGACGAGCTGCGCACCCTGCAGTACCTGTGCACGAAGCTCCGCCTCGGGCAGACGGGCGGGCGCGGACGTGACTACGACGCCTGACTTCGCGTGGGCTGGTGACGCCTCCCCCGCCCCACTCGATGCGGCAGCCGCCAACGCGATCGCGCACGGACTCCAGGTCCTCGCGGACCCGACGCGGCTCCGCATCCTCTCGCTCGTCGCCACGAACCCCGACCGACCGACGACCGTGACCGAACTCGTCTCGGCACTCGGATGCGCGCAGTCGACGGCCTCGCACCACCTGCGGATCCTCGTCGACGGCGGCTACCTCAGCTACGAGCGCAGCGGCACGTGGGGGCTGTACCGACTCGAGGCGCACAGGCTCTTCGAGACCTCAGCCAGCATCCGCCCCCGCTGAGCGCTGCCCTTCGACTCTCTGGCTGGAAACCTCCCGTCGTTGCGGGAAGTTCCCCAACACGAAGTGATGTTCCCACCCCGAGACCCGTGCCAGGCTCGAGCCGGCAGCGGGTTCAGCCGTCGAGGTGACGCTCGTCGACGCCGTTGTAGACCGCAAGCGGGCGGATGAGCGAGTTCGCGGCGGCCTGCTCCATGATGTGCGCCGTCCAACCGGTGATGCGTGCCGCCGCGAAGAGGGGCGTGAACGTCGGGGTATCGAAGCCCATGAGGTGGTACACCGGGCCGGCTGGGTAGTCGAGGTTCGGCTTGATGCCCTTCCGCTCGCCGAAGCTCTTCTCGAGCGCCTCGGAGAGCTCGAGCAGGTCTGGCCGGTTGTAGTGATCGACGAGGCGTTCGAGGGCGGCGCGCATGGTGGGCACGCGCGAATCCCCGTTCTTGTAGACGCGATGCCCGAAGCCCATGATCTTCTTCTTGCTCGCGAGCGCGTCGTCGAGCCATGCTTCGACGTTCGCGGCCTCTCCGATCTCCGCGAACGTGTGCATGACGGCCTCGTTGGCACCACCGTGCAGGGCCCCCTTGAGGGCGCCGACCGCACCGACGACGGCCGAGTAGAGGTCGGCGTTCGTCGACGTGATCACTCGGGCGGTGAACGTCGAGGCGTTGAAGGAGTGCTCGGCGTAGAGCACCATCGAGACGCGGAAGGCGTCGACGACCTCTGGCTCCGCCTCCTCACCAAAGGTCATCCAGAGGAAGTTCTGCGAATAGTCGAGGTCGTCACGAGGCTCGACCAGCTCGAGCCCGTGCCTGCGGCGCTGGTCGTAGGCGACGATGGCTGGCAGGGCCGCGAAGAGCGCCTTCGCCTTCGAGAGCTCCGCCTCAGGCGTCGGGTCCTCCGCGTCCGGGTCGTTGGCGCCGATGATGCTCACTGCCGTGCGCACGACATCCATGGGATGCGCGCTTGCCGGAAGTGCGTCGATCACGGCCCGGACGTTGTCCGCGAGCGCGCGACCAGCACGCTCCTGCGTCACGAACTCGGCGAGGTCCTCCTCGGTCGGCAGCTCGCCGCCCCACAGCAGCAGGGCGACCTCCTCGAAGCTCTTCCCTGCCGCGAGCTCCTGCACCGGGTAACCCCGGTACAGGAGAGAGTTGGTCTCGGGGTTGACCTTCGAGATGGCGCTGTAGTCGACGGGCACCCCTGCGAGCCCCTTGTAGATCTCCTGCTCAGTCATCGTTGACCTGGCCTTCCTGTGATGGTGTCCTGGTGGGACTTCGACATGTCCTGGTGAGACGGGTGCTGCGAGTGTCAGCGTGCGACGGTGAAGTTGAAGACTCCGCTGTCGAAGTGGTTATACCCCTCGTAGTCGACAAGCTCGTACAGCTCCGAGCGGTGCTGCATCTCGTCGAGCTTGCCAGTGAGCGTGCCGTGCTCGATGAGCTCGTCGAGCGCGCCGGCAGTGGCCCCCATGGAGATGCGGAGCGTGGAGACGGGCCAGATGACGAGGTTCATGCCGACGTCGGCGAGCTGCTGCACGGTGAAGAGCTCGCTCTTGCCGAACTCGGTCATGTTGGCGAGCAACGGCACGTCGACGGCGGCGCGCATGGCCGCGAACTCCTCGAGGGTCGCCATTGCCTCGGGGAAGATGGCGTCAGCTCCAGCGTCGACGAGCTTCTTCGCGCGGTCGATGGAGGCGTCGAGCCCCTCGACCGCGCGGATGTCGGTGCGCGCCATGACGAGGAAGTTCTCATCTCGCCGCGCATCCACGGCCGCCCTGATGCGCTTGAGGGCCGTCTCCTCGTCGACGACCTGCTTGCCGTCGAGGTGCCCGCAGCGCTTCGGGTTGACCTGGTCTTCGATGTGCATGCCGGCGAGGCCGGCGTCTTCGAGCTCCTGCACGGTGCGGGCGACGTTCATGGGCTCGCCGAAGCCGGTGTCCGCATCGATGATGGCGGGCAGCTCGGTCATTCGGGCGATCTGCTTCCCGCGGCCGGCGACCTCGGTGAGCGTCGTGAGGCCGATGTCGGGCAGTCCCAGCTCGGCCGAGAGGACGGCACCCGAGATATAGACCCCTTCGAAGCCCTTCTGCTCGATGAGGCGGGCGGAGAGCGGGTTGAAGGCACCGGGGAAGCGAAGCAGCTCACCGCTCGCGAGGCTCGCCCGGAAGGCGGCTCGCTTGGCGGCGGGGCTGGTCTTGGCGTACAGCATCAGAAGATTCCCCCGCCCTCGTTGAACTCGACGACGCCTGGCAGCGCCACGAAGCCGAGCTGCCCGAGCTCACCGGGCGCGAGCTCGGGGAGCCGCTGCGCGGTGTCGAGGAACCGCTCGATCTCGTGGTCGTCCACGACTCCCGCGGCGAGGGTGCGGAACTTGTCGATGTACTCGGCCCGCGCGAAGGGCCTCGCGCCGAGCGGATGCGCGTCGGCGACCGCGATCTCGTCCCGGATGACGGTGCCGTCGGTGAGCAGGATCTCGACGCTCCCGCCGAACGCCTTCTCGGCGATGTCGAGCGAGTGGTAGCGGCGCGTCCACTCCGGGTCCTCCTCGGTCACGACGCGCTTCCAGAGCTCGACGGTGTCTGGCCTCGCCGCTCGCTCGGGTGCGTAGGAGCCGACGTGATGCCAGGCACCGTCCTGCAGGGCGACCGTGAAGATGTAGGGGATCGAGTGGTCGAGCGTCTCCCGGCTCGCCGTCGGGTCGTACTTCTGCGGGTCGTTCGCCCCTGTGCCGATCACGAAGTGCGTGTGGTGCGAGGAGCGGATGAGGATGCGCTCGATCCGATCGGGGGCCGTGGCGAGCTGCGGGTGCTCGTTGTGCAGCTTGCGGGCGAGGTCGATCCAGGCCTGCGCCTGGTATTCGGCCGAGTGCTCCTTCGTGTAGCTGTCGAGTATCGCGGCCTTCGCCTCGCCGGCTGCGGGGAGCGGAACCTGGTATCGCGCATCGACGCCACCCAGGAGCCAGGCGATGACCCCGTCTTCGCCCTCGTAGATCGGCGTGGGGCTCGTCTGCCCGCGCATGGCTCGGTCGACGGCCTCGACCGCCATCTTGCCCGCGAAGGCCGGCGCGTGCGCCTTCCACGTCGAGATCTCGCCCTTGCGCGACTGTCGCGTCGCCGTGGTCGTGTGGAGCGCCTGACCCACGGCCTGGAAGATCGTCTCGGCGTCGAGCCCGAGGAGCGTTCCGATGCCGGCCGCGGCCGATGGGCCGAGGTGCGCGACGTGATCGATCTTGTGCTTGTGGAGGCAGATGCCCTTGGCGAGGTCGATCTGGATCTCGTACCCCGTCGCGATGCCGCGCACGAGCTGCTCGCCCGAGATCGCCCGCTGTCCGGCGAGGTGCTGGGCGACGGCCAGGATCGGCGGGATGTTGTCGCCCGGATGCGAGTACTCGGCCGCGAGGAACGTGTCGTGGTAGTCGAGCTCGCGCACGGCGACGCCGTTCGCCCAGGCCGCCCACTCGGGGGACGTGCGCTGTGCGTCCTCGAGGCCGAAGAGCGTGGAGCCGGCGCCGTGGCGGGAGACGCCGTGCGCCAGCGCCTGGTCGCGGGCGGCGACGATCGGGGCGCGCGTGAGGGAGGCGGCTGCGACGGCGGCATTGTCGATCACACGGTTGATTACCATGTCGGTCACCTCGGCCTGAACTGGAACGGGGTCGGCGGCGACTTCGGCGATCTTCCACGCCAGCTGGTCGTGGCGCTGCAGGTTCTCATCGCTGCGGTGGACTCGGACGTCGTGGAGGTTCACGTGGAGAGGATCCCTTCGGGGGCAGTTGACGGTGATGCGCTCGGCTGCAGGGAGGCGAGCGCTGTCGTGAGGCTTCGGTGCAGGTGGAAGTGGGTCGCGTGCGATGCGAGGCGGGGGTCCTTCGCGAGAATCGCGTCGACGACGCCGAGGTGCTCGCTCGCTGCTTCGCGCAGGCGCTCCGGGTTGTGGCGGGAGAGCCTGCGCACTCTGGAGGAATGCAGGCGGCACGATTCGAGCGCGATGCTCAGGTACTCGCTCGCCGCCGCCTCGTCGATGGCGCGGTCGAGGGCGTCCACGAGGGCGAAGTAGTCGGCGATGCCCTCTTCGCCCAGCTCGAGGAGCTGGTGGGCGTGGAGCAGGCGCATTCGGATGTGCTCGAACTGCGCGGGGTGTCGGCGCATCGCGGCGAGGGCCGCAGCCTGTGTCTCGAGTGCCTCGCGGAGCTCGTAGAGCTGCACGACCCGCTCGGCGCTGATCTCGGAGACGACCAGGACGCGCGGTGACTGGCTGCGGATGAGGCCGTCGGCGAGCAGACGCGTGAACGCACCACGAACGGGCGTGCGGGATACGGCAAGGCGGCTGCCCTGCTCGACCTCGGTCAGCACGGTTCCGGGCGGGAGGGCGCCCGCGAGGATCTCCTCGCGGAGCACTGCGTAGACGCGATCGCTGGCGAGCATGGAACCTCCTCGTTCGGACATCCCCAATGTATGCACTGAGGCGCTCATGGGCAATGGATCCATGGAAACTGCCAGCCTATGCATACATACGCGCACGACGCCGCGTCGGCGGCCGCGCGCGACCGGGGCCCGGCGCATCCGTGGCCGATGGCCAGCGCCACCGTCGGCCGGAGGATTGCTCTAACCTGAGGAGAAATCCCCTCAGAAGAAGGCTTTTTGATGCCCGATATGCGCGCCACCGCGACCGACTTGTTTCGCCGCAACCCCGTTATGTGGGCATTCTCAGTAGCTATAGGACTCCTCCTGGCGGCACTGCTCGCCACGACGGTCATTCAACTGCAATCCGTCGTGCTCTCGGTGTTTATCGCGTTCTTCATCACGCTTGGACTCGACCCGCTGATTCGATTGCTGCAGCGCCTCGGGTTGAAGCGTGGCATGGCTATCGTGACGGTCATCGTGGTCTTTATCCTCATTGTCGTCGGGCTCATCTGGATCGTTGTCCCCATTCTGGTCAACCAGATCACCTCACTCGCGACGACCGTCCCTCAAGAAATCAACAGAATCAACAATGAGGGCTGGTTCGATACGGTCAACAAGGCCACGAATGGTGCGGCCACCAACGCCCTCGAATGGGCTCAGAAGACGGCGACCGACCCGAACACCTGGGCCACCGTCGGCGGTGGAGCCCTCAAGGTGGGGACGACGATCGTCAACGGCGTCAGCACCGGCCTGTTCGTGTTCATCCTGACGCTCAACTTCATCGCCACCCTCGGCAGTATCAAGCAGGCGGGCTACTCGCTCATCAACGCGTCGGTTCGCCCGCGCTTCGAGGAGTACGCCGAGCGGATCATGGCGTCCGTCGGCTCCTACCTCAACGGCATGGTGGTGCTTGCGTTCATCAACGCGGTCTTCAGTGGCCTGCTGCTGTGGATCGTCGGAGCCCCGTACCCGTTCATCATCGCCGTGATCTGCTTCTTCATCACGCTCATCCCGCTCATCGGAACGATCATCACCACGATCTTCATGACCGTGATCGCCCTGTTCGCCTCTCCTCTCGCAGCGCTCATCGTGCTCGTCGCGATGCTCGTCTACATGCAGGTCGAGGCGTACATCCTCACGCCGCGCGTCATGTCGAAGGCCGTGCAGATCCCTGGCTCGCTGGTCCTGATCGCCGCCCTGGCCGGAGGCACCCTGCTCGGACTCGTGGGCGCGCTCGTCGCGATCCCCCTGGCGGCCGGCATCGTGCTGCTTGTCCGCGAGGTCGTCATCCCGAAGAAGGCTCGGAGCTAGGCAGCCTGGCGATGGCGAGGCTGCCGAGCAGCGCGATCACCGTCGCGAACAGCACGGATTCGAGGCGGTAGAGGCCAAGCGTGAACGTGGAGACCTCTGCAGTCGTCGTGAGGAGGATCGCGGGCGTGAGGAACAGCACGAAGAGGGCGTAGTTCCCGGCGTTGACATACGCGACGCAGAGCACGAGGAAGAGCGCTGCGAGCACCAGAGGAACCGGCTGCGGCAGCATGGATGCGAGCATCGCCACCACGACGCCTGCGACGGACCCGAGCACTCTGAGGTAGCCGCGCTTGGCTCGCTGGTCTGCGCCCACGGCGAGGATCACGCTGAACGACAGCAGCGTCCAGTCTCGGTAGGGGAACTCGAGAAGCTCGGAGGCGAAGACGATGAGGAATGCCCCGGCCGCGGTCACTGCTCCGTAGCCGATCCGTTCGACAAGGGGCCGGTCCGCGCTCCCAGCCCCGGAGCGAGTCTTGACGAGGGTCGCGAACGCCAGGATGACGCACGCCCCTATCGCCGACCCGAGCATGGCCTGCCACAGCTCTGCGCCTGACTGCGAGAGCGCGGCGAACGCCAGGAGGTTGACCGGGGAGCGCGTCAGGAAGGCCGCTTCGCCGACGGTCACGAAGGCCTGGATGATCGAGACGACGACGACTGCCGACAGGGTGACCCAGAGGCCCATGCCCCCGACAGCGAACCCGAGCGTGGCCACGGTGAGCGACCATCCCACACAGAGCAGGCGCACACGCCAGCTTCCTGCTCGCACGACGGAGAGCAGGAAGAGGATCGTCAGGTAGCCGGACGCGGCAGTGTTCGGGCCGATGAGCAGCTGGCTGCCGCCGAGCACGACAGCTGCGACGGCCACCAGCGCGACCGCGACCAGCAGCTGCCTCGGCGAGAGGGACGCGTTGACCGCGCGGTCAGCACCTCTGTTTGTCTCCGACACGCTGCTCTTCGCTTTCTCTGGACCCGACACTGGTCGTCCGGTGCTGCACCCCACGTCTCGACTGCTGAGATGACAACGGCGGGCGCCCCCGATCTCGAGGTGCCCGCCGCTGTTCCTTGGCTAGTCCTTCTTGCCGACGAGGTCCTGCACGAGGGTCTTCACGGCGAGGAACTCGTCCTTCTTGTTCGCGACGAACTCCAGCGCCTTGACACCGGTCGCGAGCACCTCGGTGGCCTCCTCGCCCACGTCGGTGAACTTGTGGCTCACGTTTCCGGCGAGGCCTCCTTCGAGCGCGAGCTGACCGACGAGATCGAGCTTGAGCACCTTGGATCCCTCGGCGAAGCTGACCTCGTCGAAATCCACCCAGACGATGTTCGGTCGAGTCGTGGACTCGAAGACGTAGCGCTTGTTCGTCAGGTCGAGCACGACCTGCCAGATCGTCTGCGATGCGTCTGGCTTGCCGGGCTCTGGAGTTCGGAACGGCTGCGCTGCGTTGCGGATCATGCTGAACATCGCGGCGATCGCGTCGAGCTGCGTCTTGGGCTGCACCTGGTGCTCGACGTAGAAGGACGCGCGGGCGAACCGGTCGCTGGCCAGGGTCGATCCTGGCAGCGGCTGGTCCCCACCGAGTCCTTCGATCTGCTTCACCAGCTCGAGCTGCTTGTCATAGGTGGGAGAGTTCGTCATGACCTTGTAGTCGCGGCTGTGGTAGACGCTCGGCTTGCCATCCGTGTACTCGATGATGGCTGAGTCGCCCGTCGCATCGTTGATGGCGAGGTGCAGCGTGGGAACCAGGTGACCCGTGGGGTCGAAGAGCTGCGCGATCTGCACATGCGTCTTCTTCGTCCACGCGACCGCTTCCTCGACGGTCGCGAAGTTGTCCAGGTAGTACTGCAGCCAGACCGCTTGACTCAGCTGGGTCGCGGTCGGCTTCGGCGTTCCGTACTCCGACTCGGCGAGCCACAGGATGTGGCCCGCGAAGCCCTCCTCGTTCATCCCGTCCGTGGCGATGAGGTCGAAGGCCGTCGCGACGATGCTGCCGTACTTCGAAGTCCAGGTGAGCTTGCCCTCGACACCGTCGGCTCGTTGGATCCCGCGCGGGTACTTCCAGAGATTCGTGAGGAGATCCATGTGGAAATCCATGTTTCGGCCGACGATGACAGACCCGTTGGCGTCTGGCCACACAATTCGAGTGCACATCTTCTTGACACGTCCTTTCGTAGGGAACTGCTCAGCTCACCGGCGCGTCTACGACGGTGGCTGCTGTGTTGAACAGCGGGGTCGGTCCGTCAGGCGATGGCGTCATCGCTCCGGGTGTGCACGTGCGCGTTCTGTGTTGCCGGGATGAGGCTGAAGTCGGTGAGGAGCTGACCGAGTTCGGTCTTGTCGAAGCGGTTGACGAGATGCCGCTTGACGAAGCTCGGACCGGGAACGTCGAGCTGCTCCCCGTCGCGGAGGATGTTCGTGGAGTGCAGCAGGAATCGGAGGTCGTACGTGGAGTTGAAGACCTCCGGCACGCCGCGCTCGACTCCGAGGAGCTCGTAGGTGGCTTCCATCGCCGTGCGCACCGAGTACTCCGTGGTGAAGATGCAGTCTCGCGTCGTCTCGGCGAATTGGCCGATGAACGCGAAGTTCACGCTCCCCTCGGGTACGACGGCAGGGCGGTCCCCGGCCTTTCTCGGCATGAAGAACGAGGTGACGTACGGCATCATGACGGGCACGGTCTTCACGCCAGTGGATGCGAGCTCCGCGATCTCGTCGACCGGCACGCCCATGTGGAAGAGCCACTCCTGCGTGATCTCCTCGCCGGTGCACTCCTGCATGCTCTTCTTCACGAAGGCGCCGGGAACATCGACGAACAGTCCGTAGATCCAGACGACGATCTCCGTCGGCTTCTGCGCCTTGAAGTGGGGCTGGCGATTGACGGTCCAGCTCATGAGCCACGGCGAGTCCCGTACGGTCACGATCCCGCCGGTGACGACCTTGCCGGAGAAGGGGTCTCGCTCGGCGATGCGCTCGATGTACTTGGGAACGCGCTCGTCGAGGGTCGTCGCGGTCGCCGACTCCCATTTTGACTTCTGGATGTCGCCGCAGAAGACCTCCGGGCGGCCGAAGGCCTCGTCCCGTGCTGCGATCTTTCGCCACAGATCCCAGGCTGGCGCCGGTCCGGTGTTGAGCTTGGCGGCGGTCGCGTGATCGCCCTGGTCTGAGTTCTCCGTCAGCGAGCCGATGGTGATGTAGGCCAGGTCGTTCGGGCTGAGGTCGACGCCGCCTTCCTGGCCGTCGCGGACCCAGTCGATCCTCGTCGCCTGCTTCTTGCCGCCGGTGAGGTCGAACTGGACGTCGGTGACCTTCGTCCCGTACTGGAACGTGACGCCTCGCTCGAGGAGCCACTTCTGCATGGGCAGCACGAACGACTCGTACTGGTTGTACTTGGTGAACTTGAGCGCCGACATGTCGGGGAACCCGCCGAGCTGGTGCACGAAACGGTGGAGGTAGAGCTTCATCTCGAGCGCGGAGTGCCACTCCTCGAAGGCGAACATGGTGCGCCAGTACAACCAGAAGTTGCTGCCGAGGAACTCCTGGCTGAACACCTCGTCGATGCGCTTGTCTTCCATCTGCTCGCGCGTGGCGAGGAAGACCGCGACGATCTCCTTCTGGGCCTTCTCGGAGAGGCCGAACTTGAAGTTCGTACCGGCGTCCTGCCCCTGCTTCTCGGTCACGCGGCGCTTCGAGGAGTTCGGGTCGTCGAGGTTCAGCCAGTAGAACTCGTCGAGGACACTCGCGTCTTCGATCTCGAGCGACGGGACGGTGCGCAGGAGGTCCCACAGGCACTCCATGTGGTCCTCGAGCTCGCGACCCCCGCGGATGACGAAGCCCTTCTCGGGATACTTGATGCCGTCGAGGGCACCGCCCGCGATATTGAGCTCTTCGAGAATGGTGATGCGATCACCACTCATCTGCCCGTCGCGAATAAGGAAGATAGCCGCCGCGAGACTTCCGAGGCCGGCACCGACAAGCCACGCACTCTTTTCGTCGACACCGAGAGGCTTGCGGGGGCGTGCGAATGCTTCGTAGTTTCCACTGCTGTAATGCATAGTAAACCCATTTCTCGCCGGCCCGTGAATGGCAGGGATTCGACACCCTCGTTTATGTCCGACGTTTCTCAAGTATATGTTTGCTCGATTTTCGGCCCGCAGATAAGCGTTGCTATTTCACCCGATGCCTAACCCCCTTCTTCACCCGAGGATGATGGAATCCGGGGCGCGTTCTCCGGGTCCTTCTCAGCTCGGGCGAGTTGCAGCACTCCGATGACCGCGACGGCCCCGGCTGCGACGAACGCGAGGACGGCCCAGAGGGGCGCATCCGTGGCCTCCCGGAGGATGACGATCCCCAGGATCACCGCGATCGTCGGATCGATCACCGTGAGCCCCGCGACGACCACCTCTGGCGGGTTGTCGAGGTGGGCACGCTGCACGAAGATCACCGAGAGCCCGCCGGCGATGCCGATGCCGATGATGCTCGCGATCGTGAGGATGTCTGCCGAGTTGAACGGCATCTCGTGTGCTTTCAGAATCGCCTGAACCCGGAGGATGACGGTCTTGCCGAGGGTCGCGACGAAGGCCGAGTAGACCCCGCCGAGCACAACCCAGAGCAGCGCAGGAGTCGGGCGCCCCTTGCCGAGCAGCTCCACGATTCCCGTCGCGAGGAGGACGCAGCCGAGCGTGGCGAGCACCGCGATGAGCTGGGCGTCTGCGATGGGGTGCTGGGTGCTCACGATCGCGGCGACCGCGACGAATCCGCCGACGCCGATGACACACAGCAGGATCGAACGCACGATGGCCCTCGAGGGCCTCGTCTTGCGGAAGATGCTCGTCAGCACGACCGAGAAGACGAGCGCTGCGACCCCGATCGGCTGCACGACGATGAGCGGTGCGAACGCGAGGCTGCCGACCTGCACCAGCATGGCGACGACGAGGGCGATGCTGCCGAAGAGCCAGATGCGGTTGCGCAGCACGTGGATCGCCGCATCCTTGCGACCACTGGATCTCGTCTCAGCGAGGTGCACACCGCGAGACTGGAGCAGGTTGCCGACGGCCATGAACGCCGCAGCGGCGAGGGCGAGCGCGATGCCGACGAGCATGTGGCTAGCCGATCCGCTCGGCACTCGGCGCAGTTCGACCAGCAGCGGCCCCGCGGGCCTTGCGCGCGCCCGGGAGGACGACGAGCGACGCCAGGAAGAAGCAGAGGGCTCCGATGAAGGTGCCCCACGTCGCGAGACCGGCATCGATCGTGGCGCCGCCGGGCAGGATGTAGGCCCCGACCGCTGAGGCTCCGAAGGCGACGCACCCGATGAAGTTGATGACGACGGACCAGCACGCGCTCGAGCGGACGCTCCACTTCTGGCGGGTATGCGCGAACGCGATGAAGGCAACGCATCCGCTGATGAGGAACGCGACCGAGCCTCCGGCGTCCGGGTTCCACACGAGCCGCTCCTGTGCTGTGAGGCTCTTGGCGTGCAGGGCGGCCGTTGTGCTCACGTTGAAGAGCAGCGTTCCGAATGACTGCGTCGAAGCGGTCAGCCACTCGGCGCGCACCATGCGACCTGGCGCGTAGGACACGGGGACGGCGACGGCACCGCTCAGGAACAGCTGGATGAGTCCGGCCGAGGTGAAGAACCAGGCGCCGACGAAGAAGAACAGGTTCGAGAGCTGGGAGCCCATCTGCTCGCTCAGCACCGGTGCGGATCCGAGCGCGAAAAGAGCCGAGCCGATCATGAACAGCCAGCACTGCTTGGCGACTGTGGGCACGAGGAAGGATCCGGTGCGTTCGAGGGGAAGGGCAGCGCTCGTCATGTCCGGTTCTCCTGGGGATGGTGTTCGGTCGCCGAAGAGGGCGGGGAGCGTGGTCCGGCTCCCCGCCCAGCAGCACGGTCAGTGGTGGAAGTGCACCCCGCGGCCGGCTTCACGCGGCAACGGCGATTCGAGGGAGTCGAGGTAGTCGACGTCGCCGCGGATGTCGGCGAGCAGCGAGGTCGCGAGGTCGCGGCTGAGCCCGACCTTGACGACGATGCGCTGCAGGACGACATCGCTCATGTTGTCCGCCATCGGGTAGGCGGGCACGAGCCAGCCCTTCATCCGGAGCCGATCCGCGAGGTCGTAGAGGCTCCAGTTCTTCGTGTGGCCGTCCTTCAGCACCCAGGCGAAGACCGGGATGGTGTCGCCTCGGCTCACGAGCTCGAACGGTCCCATCTTCTCGATCTCCGAGGACAGGTAGGTGGCGACGTCGATCGAGTTCTGCTGCACGAGCCGGTACCCCTCGCGACCGAGTCGGAGGAACTGGTAGTACTGCAGGAGCACCTGCGCTCCCGGGCGCGAGAAGTTCAGTGCAAGCGTTGGCATGTCGCCGCCGAGGTAGCTGACGTGGAAGATCATGCTCTCGGGGAGCACGGCCGTGTCGCGCCAGACGACCCAGCCGACGCCGGGGTAGACGAGCCCGTACTTGTGCCCGGAGGTGCTGATCGAGTTCACGCGGTCGATCTTGAAGTCCCAGCCCAGGTCGGGCTGGCAGAAAGGCGCCACCATCGCCCCTGAGGCGCCGTCGACGTGGATCTTGACGTCGTTGCCGGTGGCGGCCTGGATCTCGTCGAGCTTCGCGGCGATGGCCACGACGTCATCGTAGAGACCCGTGAAGGTCTGCCCGAGAATCGCGACCACGCCGATCGTGTTCTCGTCGACGTACTGCTCGAGCTGGTGGCCGTCGAGCACCAGGTGCTCGGGCGAGACGGGCACGTAGCGCGCTTCGATGTCCCAGTAGTTGCAGAACTTCTCCCAGACGACCTGCACGGCAGCCGACATGATGAGGTTCGGCTTCTCGGTGGACTTGCCGTCTGCTCTCCGCTTCTCCTGCCAGAGCCGCTTGAGCGCCAACCCGCCGAGCATGCAGGCTTCAGATGAGCCGATCGTGGATGTGCCGATCGTGTCTTCGGCATTCGGCACGTTCCAGAGGTCGGCGAGCATCCGCCAGCAACGGTCTTCGATCGCCGCTGTTCCCGGGTACTCGTCCTTGTCGATCATGTTCTTGTCTGCGGCTTCGGCGTAGAGCTTCTTCGCTTCGTCGTCCATCCACGTCGAGACGAACGTCGCGAGGTTGAGTCGCGAGTTGCCGTCGAGCATGGCCTCGTCGTGCACGATCTGGTAGGCCGTCTCTGGCAGGCTCTGATCTTCTGGAATCTTGAACTTGTCGAAGACCGTGGCCTCCCCCGGCCGGACGAAGACGGGATTCACGTCGAGATCCGGGCTGATGTTCCGGGACTTGCGTGCGCCGCTCGAGTTTTTCTCCATGGGAACTCTCTTTCTCGTTCTGTCTGGGACTTCGTGGAATGTGGGGCCGGTTGGCCTCTGGGCCGATCAGACCTCGACGGGCGGATACAGGCGGTCCATGTTGTACTGCCGGTTCCTTCGAGCCGCCCAGGTCGAAATCGCGATGAAGGCCACGGTCAGGGAGACGATGACGATGATCGCCGTGAGCAGGCGGTCGTCGATGCCGCCCAGGATCAGCTGTCTCAGTCCGGTGTTCGTGTACGTCATCGGATCGACGACGTTGATGTATTGGAACACGTTGGTGGTTGTCGGGACGGGATAGATGCCACCGGCGGAGGTGAGCTGGACCATGAGGAAGGCGAGCGTGAAGACTCGCCCGACGGCGGGCCCGAAGACGGCGTTGAACATCTGGATCATGGCCATGAACATCATCACCATGAGCAGCAGGAAGCCGTAGGTGCCCCACGTGTGCTCCGGATGCAGGCCGATGCCGAAGTAGATGACGAGGTACAGGATCGTGGCTTGCAGGAATCCGACGAACACGGTGGGCACGTAGGAGGCGAGGATCACGCGGAACGAGCCGAGACCCTGGGCGAGCGGACGCGCCTGCAGGGGTGTGAAGAGCATCCAGGCGATGATGCCGCCGACGAACAGCGCGAGCCCCAGGAAGAACGGTGCGAACCCGTAGCCGAAGGTCTTGGCGGCGTTGTTCGTCGTCTCGGTGAGTTTCACCGGTTCCGCGAGCGCCTGCACGAAGTTGGACTGCTGGTCTTCGTCCCAGTCGGGGAAGAGGTTGAGTGCGGTGTCGGCGGCGTCGGCCAACTCGATCGTGCCAGCCGCGAGCTGGTTCGTGCCCGACGAGAGCTGTGTGGCACCGGCGGAGAGCTCACCGAGTCCCGTGTCGAGCTGGTCCGCTCCTGAGCGGAGCTGTTCTGCATCGGAGGAGGCTGTCGCGAGGTCCCGCTGGACGGCGCCGTCTTCGATGGCCGTCATGATGACGTTGACCCGGCTCTCTGGATCGTTGAATTCCCCGGCGAGCAGGTCCATGTCGGCGTGCAGGGCGTCGAAGACCGTGACGAACTCCTCCGTGAGGCGTGAGTCCTCGATGTGCGTGTGCACGCTCTCCAGCCGGGCGGCGATCGCCTGCTCGACCGGGTTGTCGCTCGCTGCGAGTTCGGTCATGAGGGTCGTGAGCTCGCTGTCGGCTCGCGCTTGGGCTGCTGCTGCTTCGTTGAGCGCGGTCGCGATGGTGTCCGTGCTCGTGACGACATCCGCGGACAGCTCGCGCAGCTCGGCGCCAGTGATTCCGGATGCCGCGATTGCGCTGTCGACGCGAGTCACCGCCCCCTGGACTGCCTCGTCGAGCGTGTCGATCGCCCCGGCCAGGGTTGCCGAACCGTCCTTCGCCGTCACGAGGTTGTCCGCGATCTCCTTCGCACCGCTATTGGCCGTCTGCATGCCGGAGTTGAGCTCCTCGACGCTGCTGACGGCCTCCTTGAGCGTCGGGATCTCGGCTCTGACGGCTGCCAGTGCCTGGTCGAACATCTGCGCGGAGACCTGTTGGTTGACCATGACGATGACCTCTTCAGCCGCGTCCTGGCCGATGATCGTGGAGAGGTAGTTGTTGGAGTCGTTGTAGGTGAACTCCAGTTCAGCGGAACGCGACTCGTTGGTGGTCACCGACGCCACGGCTTCGCTGAAGTCGGCGGGCACCGTGATCGTGAAGTAGTACTTGCCGTGGGCGAGACCGTCCACGCCATCCTGTTCGCTGGTCTCGGTGAGGTCCAGCTGCTTGGAGTCGATGAGGCCCTGCACGACCGAGTCGCCGGCGTTGAGCGGGGCACCCTCGACCGTTGCCCCCTCGTCGAGATTGATGATCGCGACGGGAATCTTGTCGACGTTGCCGAACGGGTTCCAGAACGCCCACAGGTAGAGGGCTCCGTAGAGCAGCGGCATGAGGATCACGACCGCGAGCGCGAGCCTCGGCATCCGGCCCCGGTAGTAGCGCTTGAAGTCGCTCCCTGGTGAGAACGCGGCGATCATCGCGCATCCGCCTCTCGCTCGAGCACAGCGAACTCCTTGTTCGTCAGGTTCTCCACGAGGAACTGCTCGCGAATCCCTGAGCTGGGGTCGACGCCGTTGACGTCGGCGGTGATGACGGTCTGGTCCTTCCCGAGCTCCACGAGTCGTCCGAGCAGCTTGCGGGAGCTCTCGACGCTCGCCAGCGTGTCGATTCCGCCCACGACGAGCACTGGGGGCTTGCGGATGTTGGCGACCGCGATGCGCAGGAGGGCGCCGGTGAGCTCCGGGAGTTCCGGGAGTTCCTCGACCATGGCATCCATCGTCGGCAGGGTGTACTCCCCGAAGACGGGAGCGCAGATGCGTTCGAGGTCGGCCTGCTTCGACTGCCGCACCCAGCGAGCGCCGCGGGCGGCCCAGCGGATCTGCTCGGTGATGATGTCGTGCACCCTGATCGTCTGCCCGATTCCGTCGACCTCGTCGATGTTCGCGAGCGCTGCCTGCTTGAACAGGTGATGCGCGTCGTTGACCCGCCCGAACGCTTCGAGCTGTCCGCTCGACGGCTTCATCCGGCCGGCCAACGTCAACAGCAGGGCTGTGCGTCCCCGCCCGCCGGCGCCGATGAGCACGGTGACGCCGCCCGAGCGGAGCGTCAGTTCGACAGGCCCGTAGATGTGCCCCCATGAGGCTTTGACTTTGATGCCCTCCGCGACCATGATGACGTCCCCCAGAGACGCCGCTTCCTCTGCTCGTGTGCTCGGGAGGGGCTGATCGCCGAATAGCTGTGTGAGATCGCTCAAGTCACGCACTCCATGGTCTGTAGGGGAAGGGACGGCAAGGTCAGAGGTCGTTCTTCACGATGCGACCGTCTTTGACGATGAGGAGGAAGTTCGACTCCGGGTCGGCGATCACGGAGAGATCGGCGATCGGGTCGCCGTCGACGAGGATGAGGTCGGCCCACGCCCCCTCCTCGATGACGCCGAGCCGCGCCTCGCGGTAGGTGTTCCGCTCGCCCGCCATCTCGAAGAGGCTGGCGTTCCCGGACGTCAGCATGGTGAGCGCTTCGGTCGTGCTGTAGTGCTCGCCCAGGCGAGCCGCCATGATGCTCTGGCGTCCGGCGGATTGCGGTTCCAGCAGGAGATCGGTGCCCCACGCGGTCTTCACGCCGTACCGCTTCGCCCACGCGTAGACCTGCGCGGTCCCAGCGCAGATCTCGGCGTTCTTCTGCGCGCGAACCCGATCCGGGTAGTGATGGTCGTCTTCCGCGAACGGCTGCACGGAGAGCCACGCCCCCGCATCCCGAATGAGCTTGAGGGTGACCTCGTCCATGAGGTGCCCGTGCTCGATCGACCTCACCCCGCACTCGAGTGCCCGAGCAACACCATCGGAGGTGTATACGTGAGCCGCGACGTAGGTGCCGTAGTCGGCCGCAGCCTGGACGGCTGCCCGGATCTCATCCGGCGTGTACTGCAGGGTGCTGAGCGGATCGTAGAGGGAAGCGGCCCCGCCGCCGAGGGTCAGCTTGATCTGGCTCGCCCCCGTCTTCAGCTGCTCCCGCACGGCGGTGAGCACCTGCGGGACTCCATCCGCGACCTTCGTGAAATGGATGTCCTCGGTGCGCGCTGCCCGGCCGCCGAACTCGCTCGGCTTCTCGTACACGAACGAGAAGTCAGCGTGACCCGAGGTCTGCGAGATCATGGCCTGGCTCGGGAAGATGCGCGGCCCCTCGAGCACCCCCCTGTCAATGAGCGACTTGATCGGGCTGGTGTCACCGCCCATATCGCGCACGGTCGTGAATCCCCGAAGCAGCATCCGTTTGGCTTCCGCGATCGTGTTCCCGTAGAGCTCACCCGTCGCAGCCTGGAGAAGGTCGACCATGCTGTTGGCGTTTCCCATGAGGTGAACGTGGGCGTCCGTGAGCCCCGGCATGAGGAACTTCCCATCGGCGTCGATCTCACGCGCGCCGTCAAAGGCATTCCTGGCCAGCGGCGACGCAGAGACAGCAAGCACACGAGCCCCCTCGATGAGCACGTCCACACCATCTTGGATGTACTCGCTTGTTCCGTCGAAAAGCCTGGCGTTTCGAATGATAATTCGAGAGTGGCTTTCCAATTCCTGAGGCATGAGAGCCACAGTATCTCGATAGGAAAAAAGCGTTCTTGGTGGGTTCCAATTTCACCCGATGCGTAACCTGTCACATAACCCGGGCCGTCACCCAGGGCATCACCCTCGCTCCACGACCGTCGATAACGTTCTTCCGCGAGACACGCTCGGGACTCGCGTGGCGCGCGCGTTTCAGGATAGGTTTCACGGACACCAGTTCCAATCCGCAAAGATGCAGCTCTTGCCCCCGCGAGAGTTTTTTGGTAACCCGAAAGGGTCTGGGTCGACCTTGTCGATAAACATCTTTTAACCCGACGATGGCAGGTTTGCGCACCGCGAACGACAAGGTAGTTCCCCCACTCAGAGAATGGCGATTCATGACGACAGCGACTGTTGCAGACCCAGTGCAGAAGCTGAATGCCGCCCTCGAGACCGGGAACCCACGCAAGATCGCGCAGACGGCCATGGCGCACATCTGGCTGCTCTTCGACAAGCACTACAAGGAACTCATCTGCGCGATCGAAAAGATTCCGGTGTCACTTCTCGAGAATTACCCGGTTCTTTGGATCCTTCACCGGGTGAACCCTGTTCTGGCACACAAGAGAACACCCTTCAAACCGCATCTCAACCCCGACACCGTCCGAAACATGTCCACCGACGAAGTCGATATGCTCACACTCGCTCAGATGATCGCCTTCCGCTACAGCGGAGACATCACGGCCGCACTTGCCTACGCAAGTCGCCTTGCCGAGCGAATACGGGCGAAGGGAACAGGCTTTCGCGAGCAGGCTGACGGGCCGCTGTGGTTCTATCACCAGCAAATCGGCTCGACCATGCTCGCCGCCGGAGAAACCGGTCCGGCTCTCACCGAGCTGGCAGCCTCAGCCCACATAGGACAGATCGCGAATCGACCAGACGCCGAACGCCTCGCCCTTTCTCGAATAGCCCTGGCACACGCGAAACGCGGCTCGCTGGAAGAGGCCGAGCGCATCCTCGGAGAGCTCCCGCGCCTCGCCGAGCCGACCGCGCCCTACAGTGAGCCCACCCGGTTCGCAGAACACACCGCAGCGGCCCTCATCGGCGTCGAGCGCATGATCGACGACATCGATCCGTTCCTCGCGAAACTCGACTCCTTCGGGAGCCTGCAGGTCACCTGGCCGTACGGGCTGCTCGCGCGAACTCGTTCGCTCCTCGCCCGCAGGCGCCCGGATGAGGCACTCGAGTGCGTGCACCTGTCACGAGATGCGCACACAGAGCAGCACGGGTCCCTCGCCATCGATGTCATGAACGCCGCCGCCATCGACGCGCTCTGGGCGCTCGGAGCGAAGAGCCAGGCCCGCTCCGCAGCATCCCGCAGCGAACGAAAAGGGTTCCTCGAGACGACCGCGTCCATTCGCCTTGCCCTTGCCGACGACAACCTCGACTTCGCGGAGACGCACCTCAGGCGCCTCGCCGAGCGACGAACGCTCGCACCAGTCCAGCACACGGAGCGGATCATCCTCTCCGCCTGGCTCTCCGTCGCCAGGGCGGACTCGATCGACCCCACGACAGCCCACCGAGTGGCGCACATCGTGGAACGCGGGAACTCCAGGCGAATACTGACGCAGATTCCCCAGGAGGTGCTCGCAAGCGTGCGCTGCGAACTCGATGACTCCATGCGCATGGCATTCGACGATGCCGTGACCGGGATCACGCACGTCACCGTGCACACCCGCCCGACGCTCACCAACGGCGAACTGCGTGTCCTCACCGCGCTGCGGAGACAGCTCACGACCGCGGAGATCGCCGGGCAGCTCCACGTCTCACCGAACACCATCAAGTCGCAGCTCAGGTCGATCTACAGGAAGCTGAACTGCTCGACCCGCACGGAAGCGATCCAGGCCTCACTGAGCCTTCAACTGGTCTCCGTCGACGAAGACCGCAGCTAACGGTTCCGCGCAGCTGCGGCCGAGCAGGGAACCGCCCACGCGCAACCGTCTCCTCGTGGGCTTCGCCGCGCGGGACCAGAGCGACCGGAAGACGGACGTTCGGTTACCTCCCGTGGACGCACGGTCAACCACTGGGCACTGTCGTCGGCCAGGCTTGAGGCCATGACCACCGGAAGCATCCCCACCGTCGCTGCGACGCAGACCCCGCAGACGCAGATCCCCCCGAAGACGGCGTGGGCCGCCATCGCAGCCATGATGGCCACGAGCTTCGTCCTCGTCGTGGCCGAGTTCCTCCCGCCGAGCCTCCTGCCGTCGATGGCCGCTTCCCTCGGCATCACCGAGGGGCAGGCGGGCCAGACCGTGACCGTGACCGCGTTCGTCGGGTTCCTCACGGCGCCGACCATCGGCATCCTCGTCCCCCGTCTCGACCGACGCACCCTGCTCGTCGTGCTCGCCGGGGCCGCAGCACTCTCGAGCGCCATCGTCGCCCTCGCCCCCGGGTTCGTGCTCCTGCTCATCGCGCGCCTCCTCCTCGGTGCGGCGCTCGGCGCGTTCTGGGCCATGTCGATCGCCATCGCGGCCAGCCTCTCGGAACCGCGACACCTGGGCCGCGCCATCATGCTCGTCAACACGGGCACCACCGTCGCGACCGTCGCCGGCGTCCCGCTCGGCAGCTACCTCGGCACGATCATGGATTGGCGCCTCATCTTCGCGTGCGTCGCCATCGTCACCGTGCTCGTCGCGGTCGCCCTGCGCCTCGCCCTTCCGCACGTGCCCCCGACCGCATCCAGCGGCGGCCTGCGCTCGCTCGTCGACACGCTCCGCGTCCCCGGCATCCGCGTCGGACTGACGGGGCACATCCTCACCGTCCTCGGCCACTTCGTCGCGTTCACGTACATCCGCCTCGCGATCGACCGCGTGCCAGGACTCGACAGCGTCGGCGTCGCAGCGCTGCTCGTCGCCTTCGGCATCGGCGGGGTCGTCGGCAACTTCCTCGTCGGCCTCCTCGTCGACCGTCACCTCGCCGTGCTCCGCTTCGCCGTCCCGCTCCTCATCGGCGTCTCGATCGGCATCGTCGCGCTTGCACCAGGCCAGCTCTGGCTCGTCGCCATCGCCGTCACCACGTGGGGCATCGGCTTCGGCGGCTGGCTCACCACGCTCGGCACGTGGATGGGCAGGCTCGTCCCCGACCGCATGGAGTCTGGCGGCGGCCTCTCCGTCGCCGGCTTCCAGCTCGCCATCACCCTGGGAGCCGGCGTGGGCGGGCTCCTCATCGACCTCATCGGGGTCACGCCCGCGCTTGTCGTCGCCTCAGCCTCGGCGATCGTCGGCGGCCTCATCTTCGGCAGCGCGCGGTTCCCCGGTCGAAGCGATTAGGGAACGTTCGAACGAACAGACCCAACGGCTCGAGGGATGCGCGTCAGGACCCAGCGCGCATCCCTCGCGCCGCGCGCGACTTGGCTTCGGCACGCCACCGACCCGGCGTCGTCCCGGTGTGGCGACGGAAGGCGCGGCTGAAGCCTGCCGGGGATTCGTAGCCAAGACCGCTCGCGACGGCGGCGATCGTCAGCTCGCTCCGCAGCAGCATCCCCTTCGACGTCTCGATTCGCACGCGCGTCAGGTAGCCGATGGGCGTCTCCCCCACCGACTCCTGGAAGCGCGCGGCGAAGACGGAACGGGACATCCTCGCGACTCGCGCGAGCTCGTCGAGCGTCCACGCCTGACCGGGCTTCTGGTGCAGCGCCTCGAGAGCCGCCGCGAGCTGCGGCTCTGCGACGTCACGCAGCCACCCAGCTGGGGCGCAGCCCGCCTCGTTCCACGCCCGAAGCGCCGTCGACACAATCGTCGTCGCGATCCGACTGCAGATCACGGCGTCCCCCGGTCGAGTTCCCGCACTTCTGGCCCCGCTGACAGCGGGACCGGCGCCGGCGAGATCGACGTCGGTCGTCCACGCGCAGGCCATGCCGTCGATGAGAGCCACCATCGAAGGCTCCTGCCCCGCGAAATCCCGCACGACGAGTGATGCCGGCAGCGTTTCAGCTGCGGCGTTCCCGAGCGGCGCCTCCTCGAATCCGACGTCGATGAACTCGACGTGTTCGCCCGCCAGCACCGAGGTCGTGTGCCCGCGCGGGAAGAACACGAGATCGCCCGCCGTCAAGTCCAGGCTCGGAGCATTCGGGCCCGCGAGCCTCGCGACGCCGCGGAAGACGAACACGAACCCCGGTCCGGGGTGACGCCGAACCGATGGCTCGCCGGGGCTGAGCTGGTGGCGATGCGAACCGACGAGCCTCCACTCGAGTGAAGCGAGGGCGCGGTCGAGCGCATCGCTCGGGGGTGCGTGCAGCGTCGTCGTGGTCACCTTCAGTCGAACGCTCGAGCCACGGCGCTTGTTCCGCGGCTCACCGAAGCGCGCGCAGGTACCGCCGCCGAGCCACGAGCTGCGCCACCCGGAGCAGCGGAAACAGCGCACGCCACAGGCCAGACGGTGCCGGGCGCGTCAGCGAGCGGATCAGGAACTCGACACGATCATCCACTCGCCGCACAACGAACGCCTCCTCACCGCGAACGGGGTGCCCCGACAGTGTTCGGTACGCGAAACCGACCCTGTCCGGCTGCTCGACGACAGCCACCACCTCGACGGGTTCCAGGATGCGCACCCCGGCCCATCCGGCCACGATCGTCGGCCTCGCCCCCACCACAACAGGTACCTGCGCGGGATGCACCTCGAACCCGCTGCGCGTCTTCACCTTCCAGAGCAGCACATCCGCCGCCACGCGTTCCCACAGCGCGTCGCCTTCTCCGAGTGCGACCGTCTTCTCGAACCGCCGGAACGGCACCGCACCAGGCCGCCACTCGTCGAGACGAGGGTGCGTGAGAGCCTGCGGAACGGTTGCGGACATGCCCCCAGCCTGACACTCACACGACTCTTCAGCGAGCGCACCTGCAGAAGCGCTCGGTTCGAGCGCGCAGCATACTCAGCGCCCGATTGCACTTTTGGCTGAGGCGGTCAGGTCAGCAGGTGCGTCTGCCCGAACATCTCCGCCGTCGCGCGTGCCGTCGGCGTTCCCGCATCGAGGTCCGCACCCGCATCCCGGAGCATTCGCACGATCTCGTCCTCGCCCTTGAAGAGCGCACCGGCGATGGGCGACTGGTCTCGCGCGTTGCGCAGATCGACATCCGCGCCGCGACCGATGAGCGCGCTCACGGTGTCAGCGTGACCGCTGTACGCGGCGAGCATCAGCGCAGTATTGCCGCCCCCATCCTGCAGGTCGACGGGCATGCCCTGGTCGACGAGATCCAGCAGCGTCTGGCTCTCCCCGCGCCGAGCGCAGCCCATCGCGAGTTCCGTCAGCGCCACAACTTGATCTGGGGTCAGTTCGGGCATGCCACCAGCGTATCCGCTCGCTCAGGTGCCTTTCGAAGACAAGTTCCCCGCCGCAGAACCACAACTCTCCTCGCGATTCCGGCACCACAGGGGCACCAAGCGCAGCATCCCCGCACACGTCAGCAAGCCGAAACCGGGCCGGATCCGCTCCGTCACTTTTGCACGTCGATCTCGGTTCGCTCGGCAGCAACGTCAGCCTCAACTGCTCGCACGAGCTGACGTCGAGCTCGATGCAGCCGCGACTTCACAGTACCCTCCGGGATGTCAAGCGCCCTGGCGACAATCGACTGGGGGAGCTCCTCGACCAAACACAAGTTGACAACCGCTCGATCCCCCGAAGACAGTACGCACAACGCGCGCCTCAGTGCGTCGCATCGCTTGCTGTTGTCGAGCCGCTCTTCCGTGCTTTCTGCGTGATCCGCCTCGTCAAGAGCCGGAGGTAGCGTGTCGACCATTCGCCGGTACCTCCGCTGGGAACGGGTGAAGTTCAAAGAGGTGTGGGTCGTGACAGACAGCAACCACGGGAGCACCGAACCCTCTACTAGACGCACCTTATTCCGCAAACGCCAGCACTCCAGAAATACAATCGCAACTACTTCCTCCGCATCCGCCACTGAACCGACCTTCCTGTAAGCCGAGCGGAAGATCTGCACACGATATCGATCGTAGAGCACAGCAAACGAACGGCCGGT
This sequence comes from Pseudoclavibacter sp., assembly GCA_052099095.1. Classification (GTDB taxonomy): domain Bacteria; phylum Actinomycetota; class Actinomycetes; order Actinomycetales; family Microbacteriaceae; genus Pseudoclavibacter. The sequence continues at coordinate 26,262 of JBQDTF010000007.1, read as the reverse complement.
TCCCGGCTATAGCTTCCAACCAAAGCGCCTCGTCTAATTTTGTACCCCGACCACATAAGGAGCATACGCTCCTGTACTCTCAATACCGGGTCAATGTGACATACGCACACGAATGTCCCGTGAGGAGCGAAAAGAAAATTCACAAACCATTTCGAGGGAACCGGGATGAGGCGACACTTCTCTTCGGGCGCGACGAGCTAGGCGAAGAACTACCTTAAGTGAGATAATCGACAGTCATAGATACAAGCTCCCACGCAAGGTCCCGCCTGTTTGACAGGCTCGCGTCAATCAAACGCACTCCCCGGAAGCATGTCTTGCTGCCGAATCACGCTGACCACATCGAGCCGTGGATCGCGGTGCAATGCTCGGAATCGAGCCGCATCAGCAGCAATGACGAGCGAGTCAGCATAGATTCGCGAACCCCAAGCAAACTCCCCCTGGTCATCCCACACGAACTCGGGAAGGCGAGCGTCCCCAAAGACTCGCTCGGCAGTAAACGACTCGAACATGAAGTCGTCAACTCCCGACAACTCGGCGGCCTCCTCGACCTCCCCGTAGCCGATCCACGAAGCCGCGGTCAGCGACAAAGAACCAATACACTGCCGAAGCGCAGACGCGACTTGATCGCCGGGAAGCCCAGGGCGAGGCAACAGAAGAGGGGCCCGAACCGAGGATGTCGTGGCCTTCAAGTCTGCCCATGTTGTTGATGCATTCAGACTTGCAACTCCAGCGAGCTCGCTGGACCAGCGCACGAGACCCCGCTCAGACCCCCAGGGCAGGAACAGGCGCAGCACGCGGAGATGGGCGTGAGAAGTTGGAATGAAGTCCGACGCCAGAGCTGGTTCACCGGATGCGGAGAGCCCAAGAAATCGCATAGTGGTTGATCCCCTCCTCGACATCTGCGTCACCCTGTGTCGCATAGTACGCCTCGATGACATTCATACCCTTGACGAGGACACCACCCTGGAAGACAAGAAGCGTTGAGGTGGAGGTCATCGATATAGCACAGAGGGATGCCGGGTCTGCCTCGCAGGTGATCTCCCTAGTGGGTACATCACTTGTAGGTAATCCCTGATCATCGACATCAACGAAGTTTCTCACCGAGACCAGCATCGGCACAACTGTCGAATGAATTTCCAGGTCAAGAACGCTTCTTTGCTCTCGCACATCGTTTATTTTCGTTTCGGATTGGTCGGGAGCTCCGAAGTGTTCCATCTCACCACCGACTCGCCAACTCGCACTGGCGATCTGCAGCGGCAGGCCATCGAATTCTGCGGATGGGGGCGCGTCTTCCGGAGCTCCGTAGAGTCGCATGTCGAGCTTCTCCCCGACAGGCTCAGGGGATGCATTTGATGAACAGGCAGCCAACACCACTAGGGCTGTCATAGCAGCGATGACAGCCCCAGCACGCGACCACCTAGCACCAGAAAGCGTCATCTTTCATGGTATTGCCGTAGTAGACAGTTCCTCGGATGGTTGCACTGTGGTAGCCAAATGCACGCCACGTCTGATTACCCTTGCCGCTACATACACTCTTCGCAAAGCCGTTCGCCGTTTTGCCACCCAGCGCGGTGGCACTTCCACCACTCACCGCATATCTTTCTCCAGCCCAGCCGATGTAGCCGATGGAGAGCGAGATGAAGTTGCGGCCAGATGTCTTGCAGACCGTTCTGCCATGAACGGAAGCCATGCCCCCGGACTTGTGAACGTCGTCAATGAAGCCGTTGCAATTCGGCGCGAAGCCTGCCACCACAGCCCGCTCGTTGGTGACCTCAACTTCTGGAGCAACCATCGAAGTCGACTCACCGCTACCGGGAGGCGGTGTCGGATACGGATCACTCTCCTGCGCCAGCGCCACGCTCGGAGCCAGCAGGCTCAAAGACAGCGCCAACAGGACACTGCCGATCGCACTTGTTCGTTTCATATCGCCCTCAATCTCGCTTATCTAGACAGCGCCCACCACTCGACGTCACACTTCACACCGAGTCGGTGGCGGTGGCTGATTTCCTGCGCGAGGTGCTCTCGACGCTCATCAGCCTCCAGAAAGTGATGTCCGCCGACGTCTGGCAGGTTCACGCGACTCGAGTTGTCGCGTCGACTCTGAACGGATGTACCCACTACTCTCACCCGCACTCGAGCTGAATTCGCTGCTGGGAGGCCCTCCAACCCATCCTGAAACTTGGGGCCCACGAGGACCCGTTCTGGTCGCTACGATGTGGCCATCCCCTGAGCATCGGAGCCCTCGTGAAGACAATCGGCGTCACCATCGCGGTCGCGGCAGCAACTCTCCTGTTCCTCACCGGATGCGCGGGTCCCGCCGCATCCGCAGCAGGCAGTTGGGGCACCCCGGACTCAAGCGGACAGGGCGAGCCCGGCCTGAAGCTCTCCGACGACGGCAGGGTCACGGGCAACGACGGCTGCAACCGCCTCATGGGCGACTGGACCGAGACGGACGGGAAGGTCGAATTCGGGGCACTCGCCTCGACGATGATGTTCTGCGAGGGGGTCGACACGTGGCTCGTCGGCGCAACCGCCGCCGAAGTGGACGGCGAATCGCTCGTGATCTTCAACGAGGCCGGCGACCAGATCGGGACCCTCCCCCGAAGCTGACGCCCAGCTGGATTTGGTGCAGATGCGAGTCCCGCCAGCACCGCAATCCGGCAGACCGGCACGCTCCGAATACCCCCACAGAGAGAGACACTGACCGGAGGGTAGGATTCTGCGTTGATCATGCTTTCCTTCTCCCAGCCTCAGCCAGTGCACTCGCGCATCGTCGGAGTCGGCTACGAGTCGCCAGAGCGCGTCGTGACCAACGACGAACTGTCGCTGACCCTCGACACGAGCGACGAATGGATCACGTCGCGTGTCGGCATCCGCGAGCGCCGACTGGCAGCAGAGGGGCAGAGCGTCACCGATCTCGCCGCGGCTGCCGGCGTCAAGGCGCTGCTCTCTGCGGATGTGCAGGGCACTGACATCGACATGGTCATCGTCGCGACGATGACCGCGATGGACCGTTCGCCGTCGACGGCCGCCCAGGTCGCGACCCGCATCGGCGCAACCCACCCCGTCGCCTTCGACCTCAACGCCGCGTGCGCCGGATTCTCGCAGGCGCTTGCTGTCGCCGATCAGGCAATCAGGGCTGGCTCCGCGAGCCGCGCACTCATCATCGGCGCGGAACGCATGAGCGACTTCATGGACTGGACCGACCGCACCACCGCCATCCTCATGGCAGACGGTGCTGGCGCGGTTGTCCTCGAACGCAGCGAGACCGCTGGCGTCGCCCCTGTCGCCTGGGGTTCGCAGCCCGAGCTCGGCAACCTGGTGCGCATCCAGCAGCCGTCAGGCCGCTTCGAGCAGGAGGGCCGCAGCGTGTTCCGCTGGGCCATCACGCAGGCACAGCATGTCGCGATCGACGCCCTCGCCAAGGGCGGAGTGCGAGCCGATGAACTGGTCGCGTTCGTCCCACACCAGGCGAACCTGCGCATCATCGATGCCCTGGGCAAGCAGCTCGGCCTCGCGGACGAGGTTGTCGCTCGCGACGTCGTCTACTCCGGCAACACGTCGGCCGCATCCATCCCGATCGCCCTCGCCAAGCAGGTCGAGGCTGGCATCGCCGAGCCTGGCGGCCCAGCACTGCTCCTCGGCTTCGGCGGCGGATTCTGCTACTCGGGCCAGGTCATCGCGTTCCCGGAAGTCCGCAACCCCGCCTAGCCGGACCGGCGCACCCCTTTGCGCCCCGCTTGCGCATGCTCTCGGCCTGCCCACCGCTCTCAGGCCTGCCCGCCTGCCTCAGGCCTGCCCGCCTCTCTCAGGATGGAAAACTCACTTCGTTGCGCGAAATTTCCCGCGATACAGCGAGAAACCCATCCCGAAACCGGCGCGCGACAGCGAGAGCTGTTGCGACGACCCGAGCAAGCAATCTCGGGATGGAAAACTCACTTCGTTGCGCGAAATTTCCCGCAATACAGCGAGAAACCCATCCCGAAACTGACGCGCGACAGCGGGAGCTGTTGCGACGACCCGAGCAGGCAATCTCGGGATGGAAAACTCACTTCGTTGCGAGAAGTTTCCCGCGATACAGCGAGAAACCCATCCCGAAACGAAGGGCGGCAAGGGCCAGACTCATCGACGGACACCCTCGTCCACGGACACCGCGTGACACGGACACCGCCTTGCATGGACGCAGCCATACGTGGATGCAGCCATACGTGGACGCCACCAACGAAGTCTGCGGATGGGTTTCTCACCCGGAATGGGTTGCAAGCAGTCTCGGCTCCAAACAGGCAGTCTCGGCTCCAAGCAGGCAATCTCGGGATGGAAAACTTACTTCGTTGCGTGAAATTTCCCGCCATACAGCAAGAAACCCATCCCGAAACCGGCGCGCGGAGGCTAGCGCTGCAGGTGGGCGCGCTCGATGAGCGCCTGGAACTGCAGCTCGGCAGCGCCGATGAACAGCAGGTCGCTGCCGAGGCCGGCCCGCACGACCTCGACCTCGCCGTAGTTCGGGGCGAGGGTGTGCTCGGCGAGGATCTCGAGGAAGTAGTCGCGTTCGAGGTCGAGCAGCACCCCGAGGAACCCTCCGAGCACCACGCGCTCGGGGTTCAGGATGTTGATCATGTTGCGCACGCCGACGCTCAGGACGCCGAGCTGGCGGTGCGTCTCGAGCTTGACGGCCGGGTCGATGTTCTGCTGCAGCATGCGCTCGAGCTCGTCGTCGCTGGCGCTCTTCGTGCCGAGCGCGGCCAGCAGCCGACGCCTGCTGACGACCCGCTCGAGTTCGTCGTCGCCCGAGTTGCCGAGTGCCGCGGGTGTCGCCACCAGGTTGTGCCCGAACTCGCCCGCGTACCCGGCGACGCCGTGCAGGAGCCGGTCATCGGCGATGATGCCGCCACCGATTCCGCTCGCGCCGCCGTTCATGTAGAGCATGTTGCTGATGCCACGGCCCGCGCCGAAGATGTGCTCGGCGACGGCGCCGAGGTTCGCGTCGTTCGCGGCGAGCACGGGCAGGCCCGTCGCCTTCTGCAGCTGCTCCGCGAGTGGCACGTCGCGCCACTCGAAATGGGGGACCCAGCGCACGAACCCGTCGGAAGCGCGAACGAGGCCTGGCACCGCGACGCCGATGCCGACGCAGTCGTAGAGGGTGTCGAGGCTCTCGCTGAGCCCCTCGACGAGCGCCTTCACGATCGCGACCGCCTCTTTCGCGGTCGGCGGCTTCTCGGTCTCGAACCGGATGCGCTTCAGCAGCTCGCCGCGGAAGCTCACGACTCCGACGTTGAGCGCATCCACTTCCGGCACGACCGCAACTGCGACGATCTTGTCGCACAGTCCGACGATGGGACTCGGTCGTCCGACGAGGTTGGTGGCGACCGGTTCCTGCTCTTCGACGATGCCGCGGTCGGCGAGCTCGGAGACGAGCGCCGCGATGGTCGAGCGGTTGAGGCCCGTCTCACGGGTCAGCTCAGCGCGGGACGCCTGCCCACCGCGGTGGAGGCGCTCGAGGATGAGCGACAGGTTCGACGAGGCGACGCGGTCGGTGGGCATGCCTGTTCTCTCCTCTCAGTCGTTCCGGCCTTGCAAGTTTGAAGTTCGTGGTGGCCTTTGCCCTGCCGAGCCTGGCCCGGTTCTGGGCAGGCTGACGCTCGGCCGAGCGGCTTCGTCGCCCGTACTTGGCTCAGCACGGGCGACGAAGGTCGATCAGCTGCGTCCGCCTCGGCGCTTGCCGAGCACGTCGATCGCGACGGCCAGCAGCAGCACGAGGCCCTTGATGACCGACTGCCAGGCCGAGTCGACCGAGAGGATCGAGAGTCCCATGTTCAGGACGCCCATGATCATCGCACCGATGACTGCGCCGATAACCGTACCAACACCGCCGGTCACGGCCGCTCCGCCGATGAAGGCCGCGGCGATCGCGTCCAGCTCGTACGTGTTTCCCGCTGAGGCGACGGCACCACCTGCTCGGGCTGTCGTGACGATGCCGGCGAGGGCCGCGAGCACACCCATGTTGACGAAGATGAGGAAGTTGACGCGCTCGGTGCGCACACCGCTCATCTTCGCTGCGAAGAGGTTGCCGCCCATGGCGTAGACGTTCCGGCCGAAGACGGTGCGCTGCAGGATGAACGTGTAGAGCATGATGAGCACGGCCAGGATGATCAGGATGATCGGGAGGCCCTTGTGCGCGGAGAGCAGCCACGCGAAGGCGAGGACCGCGATCGCGACGATCGCGAGCTTCGCGATGAGCGCGGCCCCCGGTTCGACGGGGAGGTCCAGCTTCTTGCGGCGGGCGCGGGTGCGCAGCTGGCTTCCGATGACCGCAGCGACGACGACGAGCGCGATGAGCATCGTGACGACGTCATGTCCGCCGAGCATCGTGCCGAGCGATTGCGGCAGTGATCCCTTGCCGATGGCGACGAACTCGTCAGGCAGCGCGTTGATCGTGCCGCCGGTGAGGAGCACGAGCGTGAGGCCTCGGAAGAGCAGCATGCCCGCGAGCGTCACGATGAACGCCGGTATGCCCACGTAGGCGATCCAGAATCCCTGCCAGATGCCGATCACCGCCCCGGCCGCGAGCCCGATGAGCACTGCCGCGAACCACGGCAGCCCCCACTGGGTGATGGCGATGGCCGTGATGGCGCCGACGACGGCGACCACCGATCCGACCGACAGGTCGATGTGGCCCGCGATGATCACGATGATCATGCCGACCGCGAGGATCAGCACGTATGCGTTCTGCTGGATGAGGTTGTTGATGTTGGCGGGCAGCAGCAGCTTTCCGCCGGTGAGGATCTGGAACAGGATGATGATGACGGCGAGTGCGCCGAGGATCCCGTACTGGCGGACGTCGACGGACATCCTCACTTTGCGGGTGCCTGCCTCGTTCGCGGCCTCGGTGTTCGTGGTGGTCACGACTCGTCCTTTCCAGCGGTCATGTACTGCATGAGGAGTTCCTGTGTTGCGTTCTCCTTGGACACCTCACCGGTGAGGCGGCCTTCGGAGATCGTGTAGATGCGGTCGGCGAGCCCAAGCAGTTCCGGGAGTTCGGAGGAGATCACGACGACCGCCCTGCCCTGCTCGACGAGCTTGTTGATGAGTCCGTAGATCTCGTACTTGGCGCCGACGTCGATGCCTCGCGTGGGCTCGTCGAGGAACAGCACGTCGGGGTCGGTCTGCAGCCACTTGCTGAGCACGACCTTCTGCTGGTTGCCTCCGGAGAGCTTCCCCGTGAGCGTCGCGACGCTTGCCGTCTTGATGTTCATGGACTTGCGGTAGCCCTCGGCGACGCCGTTCTCCTTGATGCCGTCGACGATGCCCCAGCGGGCGACCTTCCTGGCGGCTGCGGCGGAGATGTTCGCCTGGATGTCGCCGATGAGGTTGAGGCCGAGGTGCTTGCGGTCCTCGGTCGTGTAGGCGAGGCCGTTCTTGATCGACTCGTCGATGGTCTTCGTGGAGATGCGCTGCCCTGACTTGTACACCTCGCCGGAGATGTTCGTGCCGTAGCTGCGCCCGAAGATGCTCATGGCGAGCTCCGTGCGGCCAGCACCCATGAGGCCTGCGAAGCCGATGATCTCGCCGGCGCGCACGTGGAACGACACGTCGTCGACGACCTTGCGGCTCGGGTCTGCCGGGTGGTGGACCGTCCAGTTCTCCACCCGGAGCTTCTCCTCGCCGATGACCGCGTCGCGCGGCGGGAACATGGAGCTGAGCTCGCGGCCGACCATGGCGCGGATGATGCGCCCCTCTGTCGCATCCTCTTCGCGCATGTCGATGGAGTCGATCGTCGCCCCGTCGCGGATGATCGTGACGCGGTTTGCGATGCGCCTGATCTCCTTGAGCTTGTGGGAGATGATGATTGACGTGATGCCCTGGTCGCGCAGCTGCTCGATGAGGCCGAGCAGGTGTGCGGAGTCCTCGTCGTTGAGCGCAGCGGTTGGCTCGTCGAGGATGAGCAGCTTGACGTCCTTGGAGAGCGCCTTCGCGATCTCCACGAGCTGCTGCTTGCCGACGCCGATCTCGCGGATCACCGTTGCGGGGTTCTCGTTCAGGCCGACCCGCTTGAGGAGCTCCGCCGCGCGGCGGTTGGTCTCATCCCAGTCGATGATGCCGAAGCGCTGCACCTCGTTGCCGAGGAAGATGTTCTCCGCGATCGACAGGTAGGGGCTGAGGGCGAGCTCCTGGTGGATGATGACGATGCCGTCGTGCTCGCTGTCGTTGATGTTCTTGTACCGCACCTCGCGACCATCGAACTCGATGGTCCCTTCGAAGGTGCCGTGGGGGTAGACGCCGCTCAGGACCTTCATGAGCGTCGACTTGCCCGCGCCGTTCTCGCCGCAGATGCCGTGCACCTCGCCGCGCTGAACTTCGATGTTGACGCCCGACAGGGCACGAACACCGCTGAATTCCTTCACGATGTTCGACATCTTCAGGATTGTGTCGTCTTGCACCATTGCTCCGTCTCACTTTCCGAGCATCGCTGCCCGGCATTGCTCTGCGCGCCTGTGCGCGAGCTGCCACAGAATCGCGCTCGGGCTGGTGTGGGGGCACAGCCAGCCCGAGCGCGTTCAGTGTGGTGTCGGCGACTCGTTAGAGTCCGACGTCCGATGCCTTGAGGAAGCCGCTGTCGATGAGCTTCTCCTGCACGGTGTCCTTCGTGACGACCTCGGGGTCGAGGAGGTACGAGGGGACGACCTTGACGCCGTTGTCGTAGCTCTCGGTGTCGTTGACTTCGACCTCGGTGCCGGCCTTGAGCGACTCGATCATGGCGAAGACCTGGTCTCCGAGGAGGCGCGTGTCCTTCCAGACCGTCATGGACTGCTTGTCGGCGAGGATGTTGACGACGGATGCCTTGTCAGCGTCCTGACCCGTGAGGATCGGCCACTCGGAGCCCGGGGTGTAGCCGGAGGAGACGAGCGCCTCGGCGATGCCCTGCGCGAGGCTGTCGTTCGGCGAGAGGACGACGTCGACCTTCTTGTCGCTGTAGTTCGAGGCGAGACGGTTCTCCATCTCGTCCTGAGCGCCAGCGCTCTCCCAGCCCTGGATGCCGACGGAGGCCCAGTCGTCGTTCGACGCTGGTGCCTTGCCTGAGGCGACGACGAGCTTGCCTTCGTCGATGTACGGCTTGAGGACATCCCACGCGCCGGAGAAGAAGAACTTGGCGTTGTTGTCGTCGGGGCTGCCGGCGAAGGGCTCGAGGTAGAACGGGCCCGGCTGGTTCTCGAGGTCGAGGGTGTCGACGATGTACTCGCCCTGGAGCTTGCCGACCGCGTAGTTGTCGAACGTCGCGTAGTAGTCGACGTTCTCGGTGTCGTTGATGAGGCGGTCGTAGGCGATGATCGTGATGCCTTCGTCAGCCGCGTCCTGCAGGACCGGTGCGAGCACCGAGCCGTCGATGGCGGCGACGACGATGACGTCGACTCCGGAGGCGATCTGGTTCTGGATCTGCGAGATCTGCGTGTCCGGGTCGTTCTCGGCGTACTGGAGGTCGGTCGTGAAACCGGCCTCGTCGAGCTTGCTCTGGAGCTGGGCGCCGTCGTTGATCCAACGCTCGAGCTCGCGAGTCGGCATCGAGATGCCAACGCTCTCGACCTCGACTGCTGCTCCTGCTTCGCCGGTTGCTGCTGGGTCTGCTGGCGCGTCGCATGCGGTGAGACCGAGTGCGAGGCCTCCAACGACTGCGAGACCGAGCAACTTCTTCGTTGCTGACATGAAGGTCATTTCCTCTCTGAAATGTCTTGCCCTAAGTTGTCGCGCCAAACATATACCCACTTGGGCCGGGTTGCGCAACCTCGTGTCAGATTCGTGACAAAACTGGCTCGGTGCGCCATCCGAAGCCGGATGCACCCGCAACTCGTGGTGGAAGTGACACAACAAGGTGCTATATGTTGCTTTCTGGAACTTATCAACGACGATACCTAGAACGGACTCTCATGTCTCTGACTCCCACCCCCGCAGACAAGTTCTCCTTTGGTCTGTGGACCGTCGGCTACAACGGGGCCGACCCGTTCGGTGGCCCGACGCGCGCCGACCTCGACGTGGTGCACGTCGTGGAGAAGCTCGCCGAGGCCGGGGCCTACGGACTCACCTTCCACGACGACGACCTCTTCCCGTTCGGCTCGAGTGACGAGGTGCGCGATTCGCAGATCTCCCGCCTCCGTGGGGCGCTGGATGCGACGGGCCTCGTGGTTCCCATGGTCACGACGAACCTCTTCTCCGCACCCGTCTTCAAGGACGGCGGCTTCACCTCCAACGACCGCGACGTGCGCCGCTTCGCGCTGCGCAAGGTCCTGCGCAACCTCGACCTCGCCGCGTCCCTCGGCGCCGAGACGTTCGTGATGTGGGGCGGGCGCGAGGGCGCGGAGTACGACTCCGCGAAGGACATCCGCCAGGCGCTCGAGCGCTACCGCGAGGCCGTGAACCTCCTCGGCGACTACGTCACCGACAAGGGCTACAACATTCGCTTCGCGATCGAGCCGAAGCCGAACGAGCCCCGCGGCGACATCCTGCTCCCCACCGTCGGCCACGCGCTCGCGTTCATCGAGACCCTCGAGCGGCCAGAGCTCGTCGGCGTCAACCCCGAGGTCGGACACGAGCAGATGGCGGGCCTCAACTTCGCGGCAGGCATCGCGCAGGCCCTCTACCAGGGCAAGCTCTTCCACATCGACCTCAACGGGCAGCGCGGCATCAAGTACGACCAGGACCTCGTGTTCGGGCACGGCGATCTGCAGAACGCGTTCGCGCTCGTCGACCTGCTCGAGAACGGCGGCCCGAACGGCGGCCAGACCTACACGGGCCCGCGCCACTTCGACTACAAGCCCTCCCGCACCGAGGACGAGACGGGCGTGTGGGAGTCGGCGGCGGCGAACATGCGCACCTACCTGCTCCTCAAGGAGCGCGCGGCGGCCTTCCGCGCCGACCCCGAGGTGCAGGAAGCGCTCGCCGCGTCCCGCGTCGACGAGCTGTCCGCGACCACGCTCGGCGAGGGCGAGACGTACGACGACTTCCTCGCCGACCGCTCCGCGTTCGAGGACTTCGACGCGAACGCCTACTTCAACGGCAAGGGCTTCGGCTTCGTGCGCCTGCAGCAGCTCGCACTCGAGCACCTCATGGGCGCCCGCGGCTAGCACGCGCCCCGACCACTGACGGGTCCCCCGTCCCCCGCGCAGAGCTGCGGCGGATGCACTCACCACGCGCGTGCATCCGCCCCAGCTCTGTCGTGCATCCTCAAGCAACACCCGAATCTCAACACAGCACTCGCCCCACAGAAAGCAGACCACCATGCTCGTCGCCGGCTTCGATTCGAGTACGCAGAGCTGCAAGCTCGTCATCCGCGACGCGGAGACGGGCGAGCTCATCCGCCAGGGGCGCGCGCCCCACCTGCCAGGCACCGAGGTGCATCCGGAGAACTGGTGGGCCGCCGTCCAGGGCGCGACCGCCGCTGCCGGAGGAATCGACGACGTCGCCGCGATCTCCGTCGCCGGCCAGCAGCACGGCATGGTCGCACTGGATTCCGACGGCAACGTGGTGCGCGACGCCCTGCTCTGGAACGACACGCGAAGCGCAGGCGCCGCCCGCGACCTCATCGAGGAGTTCGGCCAGGAGACGCTCGTCGAGCGCACCGGGCTTGTGCCCGTCGCGTCGTTCACCATCACGAAGCTTCGATGGCTGCGGGATGCGGAGCCCGAGAACGCAGCCCGTGTCGCGGCCGTCGCGCTCCCGCACGACTGGCTCACGTGGCGACTCCTCGGCTACGGCCCCGCCGGCGAGAGCCCGCTCGGCCCTGACCTGGCAAAGCTGACCACCGACCGCTCCGACGCGTCGGGGACCGGCTACTGGTCGCCGTTCACTGGCGCATACGACCGCGAGCTGCTCATCGCGGCGCTCGGCCACGACGTGATCCTCCCGCGCGTGCTCGGCCCGTCCGAGCTGGCAGGCAAGACGCCGGCGGGAGCGCTCGTCGCAGCCGGGGCTGGCGACAATGCTGGTGCCGCGCTTGGCCTCAACGCCCGCGCTGGCGACGTCGTCGTGTCCATCGGCACCTCAGGCACCGTCTTCTCGGTCGCAGACCGCCCCGTCGTCGACCCGCAAGGTGGGCTGGCCGGCTTCGCGGATGCGACCGGCGAGTTCCTCCCCCTCTCCGCGACCCTCAACGCAGCACGCGTCATCGACACGACCGCTGAGGTGCTCGGCGTCGACCATGAGGAGTTCGGGCGCCTCGCCGCATCCGCCCCGATCGGCTCGGGCGGGCTCGCATTCGTGCCGTATCTCGACGGCGAGCGCACCCCGGACCTGCCGGACGCGACCGCATCGCTGCTCGGCATGACTCGCGGATCCTTCACCCGTGAGAACCTGGCCCGCGCAGCAGTCGAGGGCATGCTCGGCAGTCTCGCGCACGCGCTCGACGCCCACCGTGCGCTCGGCGTCGAAGCCAAGCGCGTCATGCTCATCGGCGGAGCCGCGCTCAGCGAGGGCGTTCGCGCGGTCGCCCCGACCCTCTTCGAGGTCCCCGTCGAGATTCCCGCGCCCGGCGAGTACGTCGCGGACGGAGCAGCGCGTCAGGCCGCGTGGGTGGCGACCGGCGAACGGCCCAGCTGGCCCGTCGAGACGATCGCACACCTCGAGCCCGCACCGGACGCCGCGTTGCGCGCCCGCTACGCCGCAGCAGCCTCGCTGGCGCGCGAGACCGAGGAGACCGGGAGCGGACTCCACGCGGTGTGAGGTCCGGATCCGGGCCCGAATCCGGATCGGGGAAGGCTGCCACGACCAGACGCGAATGGAGGGCGGTGCGAACTCGCACCGCCCTCCATTCGGTTCCACGTGACTGAGCCCAGCTCGACCCGGCCGTGTTCAGGCGGAGCCGGTTCGGCCGACCGGAACCAGCGGACTAGGCCTGGATCGTCTCCACGGCTTCGACCTTCGTCCCGGTCTCGACCTCGATCTTGCGCGGCTTCGCGCGCTCGCTGACAGGAACCGTCACGGTCAGGACCCCGTGCTCGTAGCTCGCGGCGATCCGCTCGGTGTCGAGGCCCTGTCCGAGCGTGAACTGGCGCAGGTAGCTGCCTCCGTTGCGCTCTCGCACGAGCCACTTGGCGCCCTCCGCGTTCACGGTGCTGCGCTCGGCGCGGATCGTGAGCTGCTGACCATCGAGGTCGACGTCGATCGAGCTGGGGTCGATGCCGGGAAGGTCGGCGGTGAGGATGTAGTGGTCGGCCTCACGGTAGAGGTCGATGGGCATCGAACGCGGGCTGTTCGGTGCTCCCTGGAAAAGTCGTTCCATCTCCTGGAACGGATCGAAGACGCGTGCCATGTCGTTTTCCCTTCCTTGTACGCGAGCTCGACTCGGCGAGCGTTCGCGGTGAACTTGAGTCGACTGATGTCAACTTCCTTGCTGAAAAAATTAGCACTCACCACGGGTGAGTGCCAGAAAAATTGCTGAGAACCGCGTCAGCCGTGGGCGAACGACACCATCGGCGATGCCCCATTGGCACCACCTCAATGGAAGCGGTGGTCTTGCACCGTCATGCGTGCGCCATGCTTCGGACGCGGGTTGCCCGCGAGCTTGATGAGCCTCACGACGCGTTCGCGGTGGCCCCGCCACGGCTCGAGCAGCTCCCGCATGCCGTCGTCGTCGACATCGCAGCCCGCGAGCGCCCACCCCACCATGTTGGGGATGTGGTAATCGCTGAAGCTCGGCGCATCTGGGTCTCCGTGGGAACGCTGCACCGTCTCATTGGCCGTCCACACTCCGACGCCGACGATCGAGCGCAGGCGGCGAAGCGGCTCCTCCGACCCCGTCGGCAGGCTCCTCGTGCGCTCGATCGCCGAAGCGACCGCGGCAGATCGGAGGACCGTGCCCGTGCGCGAGTGGTCGACGCCCGCCCTGTGCCAGTCCCAGCTCGGAATGCGCCGCCACTGCTCGGGAGTCAGCGGCAGCCGCAGGTGCGTGGGGATGAGGCCAACGGGACCAGGGGCTGCGTCGGCGTAGTCGCGATGCAGGATGTCCCATGCCCGGTGCGCTTCGAGGCCTGTGATCTTCTGCTCGATGATCGCGGCGCTCAGCGCCTCGAAGACCGCGCCCGTCTTCGGGAGGCGGAGTCCCTCGTTGCGGCGTCGCACGTCGGCCAGCTCAGGCAGCGCATCCAGACGGAGATCGCTCCAGTCGTCGTCGCGACCCAGCAGGGCCGGGGCCTCAGCAACCGCGATCTCGGCGGCCTCGCCCCATGACACGATGCGAACGCCGTCACGCGCCTGCCGGAACACGGTCGTGGCGCCTCCCGCGAGCGCGTGCGATGTGCGCCACACGTCTCGAGACATCGGATGCACCCAGCAGGTCGGGTCCCGCCGGCCTCGCATGAGCGGAAACAGGGTCTGCAGCACATCGACCGGCTCCACCGGCCGATAGAGCGTCATGACCCGATCTGGCATGCGGCAAGGGTACGCAGACCCACGGACATTCGGCCGCTCGAACGTCGGGACACCATCCCCTGCCCGTAAAATCGAGCCCATGGCTGTCCCTAAGATCGTGCTCTACTACGCCTTCGCGCCCCTCGCCGACCCGGAGGCGATCCGCCTCTGGCAGCGCGACCTCGCGGCGTCGCTGGGACTGCGCGGACGCATCCTGATCTCGAAGGACGGCATCAACGGCACCCTGGGTGGAGAGCTGAACGCGCTCAAGCGCTACGTCCGAACGACCCGCGAGTATCCGGCCTTCAAGGACGCCGACTACAAGTGGTCAGAGGGAACGGGACTCGACGAGCGTGGGCAGAGCCTCGACTTCCCACGCCTCAGCGTGAAGGTGCGCGACGAGATCGTCAGCTTCGGGGCGCCAGGCGAACTGGAGGTCGACTCCAGCGGCGTGATCGGCGGCGGAACCCACCTCGCCCCCGACGAGGTGCACTCGCTCGTCGCGTCGCGAGAGGACGTCGTCTTCTTCGACGGACGCAACGCGATCGAGGCCCAGATCGGCCGATTCGAAGGCGCCATCGTGCCCGAGACGGGCACAACGCGCGACTTCATCGCCGAACTCGATTCCGGCAAGTACGACGACCTCAAATCGAAGCCGGTCGTGACCTACTGCACCGGCGGCGTGCGCTGCGAGGTCCTCTCAGCCCTCATGGTCAAGCGCGGCTTCACCGAGGTGTATCAGCTCGACGGCGGCATCGTCCGCTATGCCGAGCAGTTCGGCGACGAAGGGCTCTGGAAGGGCTCGCTTGCCGTCTTCGACGCACGTGAGCACCTCGAGTTCGGCCCGAACACGGAGAAGCTCGGACGCTGCCGCGAGTGCGAGACGCCGACGCACCGCACACAGAACTGCAGCGACGCGTCCTGCCGCGAACGATTCGTGGCCTGCGAGAGCTGCGGTGAGCGCGAGCTCTTCTGCGCGCGTCACCTTCCGGTTGGTGACACGCCGGGAGAGAAACTCGTCTTCACAAACTGAGATCTTGTTTGTGGCGGCACACTGCAACCCGCCACACCCACAGATTTGTGGTGACGTGGAACAAAATTGCGCCTCCCAGCTCCTGGCTGCGAGCGGAGGCACTCCAGCACCGCTATCGTGTGTAGCGGCATAGAAACATTGCCGATACAAACCATCCGTAGATTCGCAGAGTGGCGAATCCTCGCTTGCAGAAATAGCAGTTCCAGAATCTCGTTCAGTCGTCGTGCCCAGCCCGACTCGCACTGGAGGTACTCCGTGCCCCTTCTTCTCAGTCCGCTTCCGCCAGCAGGATCGCGCTCAGCGACCGCCCGGCGTTCCCGGCTCACCCAAACGCACCGAATGCTCGCGGCGCTCGCCATGTCGCTCTTCGCGTTCCTCGGCGTCTTCGCGATGGCCGGACCCGCAAACGCGGAGGCCGAGCCCCCAGAAGAGTCGGCGTACTCGATCAGCGGCATCCTCAACTTCGAGGGCGAACCTGTCGAGGGCGTCACCCTCACCGTCGAAGGCGACGGCTACACCGAGACGGTCGAGTCGGGTGAGGACGGCCGCTGGCGCATCCCGGTCCCCGGCCCGGGCAACTACACCGTGACCCTCGACACGGAGTCGCTGCCAGACGGCGTCGACCTCCGAAACGAGGACGGCGCAACCGCAGAGGTCACGGAGGACGAGTGGTCGACGACCAACGTCGGACGCCTCTTCGCGCTCGGTGAAGACACGAGGCAGAGCAGCAACTTCGGCTCGCAGCTCATCGAACGCCTCGTGGCCGGGCTCAACTTCGGTCTGCTCATCGCGCTCGGCGCCATCGGCATCACCCTGATCTTCGGCACGACTGGCCTGAACAACTTCTCGCACGGCGAGCTGGTCACGTTCGGTGGCCTCATGGCCTGGCTCTTCGCCGTCGTCATGGGCCTCAACATCTTCGTGGCCATCATCATCGTCGTCATCCTCGGTGCCGCCTTCGGGTGGGTCCAGGATGCGGCGCTCTGGAAGCCGCTGCGCAAGCGCGGTGTGCGCCTCGTGCCCGCCATGATCGTGAGCATCGGCCTCGGCCTCGCGCTGCGCTACATCTACCAGCTGTTCTTCGGGGGCGCGATCCTCCCAATGAGCTCGGTGGGCCTGAGCGGCGCGATCGAGTTCGGTCCGGTTCGCATCACCGTCGGCTCCCTGCTGAGCATGACCATCTCCATCGTCACTCTGGTGCTCGTCGGTCTGTTCCTCACACGAACACGCGTCGGCAAGGCGACCCGCGCGGTCTCCGACAACCCGTCGCTCGCAAGCGCATCCGGTATCAACGTCGACCGGATCATCCGCATCGTCTGGACCACGGCAGGTGGCCTCGCCGCCCTCGCCGGCGTCATGCTCGCCCTGTACCGCCAGTCGTCGTGGGACATGGGCTTCCAGGTGCTGCTGCTCATGTTCGCGGCCGTCACCCTCGGTGGCCTCGGCTCCGCGTACGGCGCGCTTGTCGGATCGCTCGTCGTCGGCATCTTCGTCGAGCTCTCGACCCTCTTCATCCCCGCCGACCTCAAGTACGCGGCGGCGCTCCTCATCCTCATCCTGGTCCTGCTCGTCAGGCCCCAGGGCATTCTCGGCCGCCGCGAGCGAGTCGGCTAGGAGACGAACATGGACTGGTCAAACATCCTGAGCAACGCCGTCGGCGAGCTCCTCAGCCCCACCACCGCTGCCTACGCGCTCGCCGCGATCGGCCTCGGAATCCACTTCGGCTACACGGGCCTCCTCAACTTCGGTCAGGCCGCGTACATGCTGCTCGGCGCGTACGCGTTCGCGATCCCGACGATCAGCCTCGGCTGGCCGCTCTGGGCCGCCGTGCTGTGCGTCATCGTGGTCTCGGTGATCTTCTCGTTCATCCTCGGCGTACCAACGTTGCGGCTGCGAGCTGACTACCTGGCCATCGTGACGATCGCCTCCGCCGAGATCCTGCGGTACATCGTGACGACAACCGGCCTCACCCCGGTCACGGGCGCCGCCAACGGCCTCAACGGCTTCAAGGGCACCTTCGCGGCGATCAACCCGATCCCGGACGGCACGTACGGCTTTGGTCCATTCACGTACAACGCGTACGACTGGTGGACCCGCATCGTCGGCTGGGGCATCGTCATCCTCGCGACGCTCCTCGTGTGGGCGCTCATGCGCAGCCCGTGGGGTCGCGTCGTCCGCGGTATCCGCGAAGACGAGGACGCCGTGCGCAGCCTCGGCAAGAACGTCTTCGCGTACAAGATGCAGGCCCTCATCACGGGTGGCCTCCTCGGCTCCCTCGCCGGCATCATCTTCATCCTGCCGAGAGCCGTGCAACCCGCCAACTACACGACGGGCCTCACGTTCTTCATCTGGACGATCATGCTCCTCGGTGGAGCCGCGACGATCTTCGGCCCCATCGTGGGCGCCATGATCTTCTGGGTCGTCCTCTCCCTCACGCAGGGCGTGATCAACGGGCTCATCGAATCCGGCGCGATCACCTTCCTCTCCATGACGCAGGGCGCCCAGCTCCGCTTCATCATCGTCGGAATCGCGCTCATGCTGCTGGTGGTCTTCAGACCCCAGGGCATCTTCGGAAACAAGAAGGAGCTGAGCTTCAGTGCCTGAGCAGACGAGCCCACCAACGGGCATCCTCCCCACCCACGAGTTCGTCGACGGCAAGGTCGGTCCCGGCTGCAAGAAGGTCGACCCGATCGTCATCGCCGACGGCGTCACCCGCCAGTTCGGCGGCAACACGGCAGTGGATGTGCAGCACCTCGAGATCCCGCGCGGCAAGATCACCGCGCTCATCGGCCCGAACGGTGCGGGCAAGACGACCATGTTCAACCTGCTGACGGGCTTCGACAAGCCCAACACGGGGACCTGGTCGTTCGACGGCACCTCACTCGCGAACGTGCCCGCCTTCAAGGTGGCACGCTCGGGCATGGTCCGCACCTTCCAGCTGACGAAGTCGCTCGGTCGCATGACGGTGCTCGACAATATGCTGCTCGGCGCAGATCAGCAGGGCGGAGAGGGCATGCTGCGCGCGCTCTTCAAGCCGCTGTGGCGCGACCGCGAGACCGAGATCACGGCGAAAGCCGACGAGCTCCTCGCTCGCTTCAAGCTCGACGCGAAGCGCGAGGACTACGCGGCATCGCTCTCGGGCGGCCAGCGCAAGTTGCTCGAGATGGCGCGCGCCCTCATGAGCAGCCCCAAGCTGATCATGCTCGACGAGCCCATGGCCGGCGTGAACCCGGCGCTCGTGCAGTCGCTGCTCGGCCACGTCAAGGAGCTCAAGAACGACGGCACCACGGTGCTCTTCGTCGAGCACGACATGCACATGGTCACGAACATCTCCGACTGGGTTGTGGTCATGGCTGAAGGGCAGATCGTCGCAGAGGGCCCGCCCGAGACGGTCATGAAGGACCAGGCCGTCATCGACGCCTACCTCGGCGCGCACCACGACCAGGACCTCGGCGATCTCGACATCCAGGAGCTGGAAGTCGAACGCATCGCAGAGGAGCAGGGCGTCGCAGCTGCGGCCGAATACGAGGCCGAAGTGCTCGGAACGACCACGATCGCCGAGGAGCTCGCAGAGACGAAGAGCGACACGACGCCAGAGACGACGGAGAGTGACAGCAAATGAGCGAGACGCAGCCAAGCGCATCCGCGTCGACGGCCGCAACGGCCCCCAGGGGCGACGCGGTGCTCTCGACGATCGACCTCGTCGGCGGCTACCTGCCAGGCGTGAACATCCTCAACGGATGCTCGATCGACGCCTATCCGGGTGAGCTCATCGGCATCATCGGGCCGAATGGCGCCGGCAAGTCGACCGTGCTGAAGGCCATCTTCGGACAGATCAAGATCCGTGGCGGCAGCGTCATCCTGAAGGGAGAGGACATCACGGGCCTGCGCGCCGACAAGCTCGTCGCCAAGGGCGTCGGACTCGTGCCGCAGAACAACAACGTCTTCCCTTCCCTCACGATCGAGGAGAACCTCGAGATGGGGCTCTTCCTGCGGCCGAAGGTCTTCAATGAACGATTCGAGTTCGTCGCCGACCTCTTCCCCGAGCTCGGGAAGCGTCGCAAGCAGCGCGCGAGCTCGCTCTCCGGCGGTGAACGGCAGATGGTTGCCATGGCGCGCGCCCTCATGATGGACCCGTCGGTGCTGCTGCTCGACGAGCCCTCCGCTGGCCTCTCGCCCGTGCGACAGGACGAGACGTTCCTCCGCGTGCGCCAGATCAACCGTGCCGGTGTCTCCGTCATCATGGTCGAGCAGAACGCGCGCCGCTGCCTGCAGATCTGCGACCGCGCCTACGTGCTCGACCAGGGCAAGGACGCGTACACGGGCACCGGTCGTGAGCTCCTCAACGACCCGAAGGTCATCGCGCTCTACCTCGGCACCCTCGCGGCCGACGAGCAGGCGAAGGACGACGCACCACAGTCGTAGCCCCGCACGCACCGGCACACTCCAACGCTGCCTGTGTTTCCAACCTCAAAGCGACTCGTAGAGGTTGGAAACGCAGGCAGCGTTTGACGTTTGCCGCGGGGGCTGGGGCGGGGGTGAGGGGTGAGAGCGGATGCGGGAAGGGGCGCACGCAAGAGGGCCCGGGATGCGTGCATCCCGGGCCCTCAGTTCAGCGAGTCAGCTTAGAGCTGGCCTGCCTCTTCTCCGATGTTGGAGTAGGTGTTGCCGTTGCCGTACTGGTAGATGCCGATCGTCGCTTCGGACGGGTCGCCGTTCTCGTCGAACGAGATCGGGCCGGAGACGCCGTCGTAGTCGATGTCGGTACCAGCTTCGAGGAGCGCGACGCAGTCGGCGTAGGTGGTGCACTTCTCACCATCTGCGGAGACCTTCTGCATGTTGTCCTTGATGGTGGCCGGGTCGGCTGCGCCGCCTGCCTGCGCTGCGAGTGCGGCGAGGATGACTGCGTCGTACGACTCGGCGCCGTAGGTGTAGTCCTTCAGCTCGGGGTCGATGCCGAGCAGCTTCGCGCGGAAGTCGTCGGAGGCGACGACGCCGGGGATGGTGCCCTTGGCGCAGTTCAGCGTGCCCTCTTCGAAGTCGGCGGAGTAGTCGGCCATGTTGCCGTCAACCATGTAGAGCTTGTCGGAGGGGAAGCCCTTGGTGCCGATGAGCTGCGGAACGATGGTTGCCGTCTGGTCGAACGCGACGAGCGCGATCGCGTCCGGGTCGGCTGCCGTGACGGCGTCGATCTGGGCGGAGAACTGGCTGTCACCTTCGTTGAAGGCTTCCGATGCGACAACTTCGCCGCCGGCTGCCTCGACTGCCGTGGTGATGCTCTCGGAGAGCCCGGAACCGTAAGCGTCGTTCAGGTAGATGATGCCGACGGATGCGTTGCCGTCGTTGACGATCGTGTTTCCGTTGACCCGGCCCTGGAGGATGTCAGAGGGGGCGGTGCGGAAGTAGAAGCCCTTGTCGTCGTACGTGGAGAACTCTGCCGACGTGTTGGCCGGGGAGATCTGCACGACGCCTGCACCCGTGATCTGGTCGATGACCGTCATCGAGACGCCGGAGGATGCGGCACCGATGATGGCGGACACGTTCTGGCTGAGCAGGTCGGTGACCGACTGCGTCGCGATGTCGGTCGACGTGTCACCCGAGTCGCGGTGGACGACGCTGATGTTGCCGCCGAGCACACCGGACGGCGAAGCGTTGATCTCGGCGACGGCGAGGTCGACACCAGCGATCTCGGGCGGGCCGAGGAACGCGAGGGTTCCGGTCTGCGGCAGCAGAGAGCCGATCTTGAGCGCTTCGGAGCGCTCCTGGGCGGTCGGCGCCTCGACTGGCGAGACCTCCGTTACGGTCTCAGCCGTGTCAGGGCCACAGACCGCAGCGGCTGCGTCGCCTTCCGCGGAGGGCTCGCCACCATCTGTCGTCGACGAGCACGCAGCCAGCATGAAGACGCCGACGCTCATGGCGGCGATTCCTGTGGTGATGCGCAACTTCCTGGAGGGAGACGACTTGGCAAAGTTACTCATGGTGCTCCTTTATACGTAAGCAGAGAGCGAGCGCCGCGCAGCGGCGCCCGGATCTCAAGCTAGCCGCGGCACTGCGACTAACTGATTCATGCTTGTTACGAGCGAGTAAATCATGAGTCAGGCTCCGATGTGTATCTCACCATCGGCACGTGGGGAATGTCGTCCTCGATGAAGTTGTCTCCGCAGCGGAGATAACCGAATCTGGCGTACCAGGATTCGAGGTGCGCCTGTCCGTTGAGGGAGGTCGCGACGCCCTCGTTCTCGGCGATCTCGATGAGGTGACGGATGATCTGGGCCGAGTAGCCGAGCCCTCGCGAGTTCTCGGCGGTGACGACCCTGCCGATGGGGCGCGACGCGTCGGTTGGGAGGTGCTCGTCTGGCCAGCCGAGCGGGAGCAGCCGCGCGTAGCTGTGCGGGTAGAGCGGGTCGTCGCCGATGTAGGCGTGGAGTGTGCCTTCGGCGAAGTCGGCCGTGTCGGGGTCGAGGTACACGCAGTCCTGCTCGACGACGAAGATGCTCGAGCGCAGGTGCAGGATGCCCCAGAGCTCGGCCGCGCTGAGTTCTGCGAAGGTGCGAACCGTGATCATGCCAGTCAGTGTGACAGAGGCGAAGCCGGGTGGGTCGCGTCGTGATTCGGGCGGATGGTGGGAGCTCCGAGCCTGGCAACCTACGATGACGGAATGGTTCGCGGATACCTGACAACGAAGTCCACCGATGACGCGGGGAAGCCTCGCATCGATGTCGCTTTCGACGAGCTCGACGATGACCTCTTCGGCGATGGTCATCTCCGGCGAGGCCAGGTGCTGGTCGATGTCGCCTACTCGAGCCTGAACTACAAGGACGCCCTGCTGCTCGCGGGCAAGCCGGGGGTGAGTCGAGCTGACGTGCTTGTGCCGGGGATCGACGTCGTGGGGGTCGTGCGGGAGTCGAGCACCCAGAACTTCGTCCCGGGCGACCGAGTGGTGCTGAACGGTGCTGGACTGGGCGAGACGCGGCACGGCGGGCTCGCCGAGCTGTGCCTCGTCGACGACGAGTCCCTCATCCACCTGCCTGAGGCGATGTCACTCGTCGAGGGCGCGGCCATCGGCACTGCCGGCTACACGGCGATGCTCTCGGTGCTCGCACTCGAGAAGCAGGTCGAGCCCGGCGACGGTGATGTGCTCGTGACGGGCGCGGCGGGTGGCGTCGGCAGTGTGGCGATCGCCTTGCTGGCGGGCCTCGGCTACCGGGTTGTCGCCTCCACCGGACGCGGGGAACAGGAGGGCGACTATCTTCGACGACTCGGAGCCGCCGAGATACTCGACCGGCACGAGCTTTCGGACGCCGCTGGCAAGCCGCTTCAGACGGAGAGGTGGGCGGGCGCGGTGGATGCCGTCGGCTCGACGACCCTCGCGAACGTGCTCGCCCAGACGAAGCGCGAGGGTCTCGTGACCTCGTGTGGGCTCGCGCAGGGCACCGACCTCCCGACCACGGTCATGCCGTTCATCCTGCGGGGCGTGACGCTTCGGGGCATCAACTCGGTCGTGCAGAGCGTGGAGGTGCGGGCGGAGGCCTGGAATCGGCTCCTCGAACTCGACAGCGAGCTGCTGGAGGCGATGACGGAAGTCATCGCCCTCGAGGAGGCGTCCGAGTACGCGAAGCCCATCCTCAGCGGCAAGGTGCGAGGCCGGACGGTCGTCCGCGTCAGGGGAGACATCTGAGCTCGTCCGATGCGCTGGGCGACCCCGCCGCCGCTCAGCAGCTCTTGGCGGCGTGCTCGAGGTTCTCTGAGGCCCAGCTGCCGAGCTGCTTGAGCACGGGAATGAGGCGCTGACCGGCCGTCGTGAGTTCATAGCTGACCGAGACGGGTGGCCCGGTGTTGACTGTGCGCGCGACGAGACCAGCTGCAGCCAGCTCACTGAGGCGGTCGGAGAGGACGGCATCGCTGATGCCCGTGACCGCGCGCCGGAGCTCTACGAACGAGAGCGCCTGAGCGCCGAGCACGTCGATGATCATGCCGTTCCAGCGCTTGCCGAGCAGGGTGAAGGCAAGCGAGACGGCACCATCGCACTCTGCTCTCACGTGCTCGTGCGTCTTCTCGGCCATGCCGCCAGTGTACCCGTGCTAATCTGCGCGGAGTCACTCTGGTTTTCAGAGCGACTCCGAGAATGTGCAAGGAGCCCCCGTATGTCCCTTCTTCGTATCGATGCAAGCCTCCTCCCCGCCACGTCCGCCAGCCGAGCCCTCGGTGACCTCGTCGAGGCCGAGTGGACAGAGGCTCACCCCGACTCCGTCGTCACCCGCCGCAACCTGATCGAGTCCCCCATCCCGGCCGACGCCTGGCAGAACGCCGTCTACGCGGGGTTCACGCCAGAAGAAGACCGCACCGAGGAGCAGCGCGCAGCCGTCGCCCTCGCAGCACAGCTGGCCGACGAGATCATCGGGGCCGACGCCCTGCTCTTCACCGTGCCGCTCTACAACTACGGCATCTCCCAGCACTTCAAGCTCTGGTTCGACCTCGCCTACACCGACCCACGCACCAACGCGGGAAGCACGACGCTCGCCGGAAAGCCTGCGACGCTCGCGACCGTCCTCGGCGGCAACTACGACGAGGGAACCCCCAAGGAGGGCTGGGACCACTCCACGCCCTACCTCACTCGCCTCCTCCAGGACGCCTGGGGCCTCGACCTCCGCGTCGTGCAGCGCCCCTTCACGCTTGTTGGCGTGAACCCGGCACTCGACCAGTTCGCTGACCTCGCCGCCGATCTGAAGGCGGACGCCGAGACCAAGGCGACGGAATCCGGGCGCGAACTCGCGGAGCTCCGCGGCAAGGCTGACGCCGCGTAGCCAGGCGCTCCACCCCGTCCCACTGATCTCGGGATGGGTTCCTCACTTCGAGATGGGAAGCTTCCCATCCGGAGGCGAGGGACCCATCCCGAGATTTTGTGTTGTGCCTGGTGGAGCGGGGAGAACTTCCCTCGGGGTGGATGTCCCGGTCCAATTCCGCTTGAATGCTCTGACGCCTCCCGTCCGGGGATGGGAGGGTCCAGATCATCCGGGGGGGAGAGTTTTGGCTGAATGGCGGGTAGACCCGGACGGGGTCATGGGGGTCCTTGCTGGTCTCGACGAGTTGGGGGCATCTTTCGAGGCGGCTTCGACGGCAGCTGCGGATGCTGCGAGCGGTTCGTCGTCTCTGGTGGTGGACGCGCGTCCGGTCATGTCAGAGGCCTGGTCGTCATTCATGACGGAGCGGAGCACGGTGCCCGGCAAGGTGATGTTCTCGGTGTGTGATGCAGCGCAGAGTCTTGCCGAGGCGACCTCGGCGGTAGTCGCCGGCGCGGAGCTGATGTCCGCGGAGACGACTGCGGCGAGCGCTCACGCGTTTGACGCCTGGGGCATCGCAGTGCCGAGCGCATACGCGGGGGTATGAATCGATGAGCGATCTGAGCGTGGACACGATCGTGAACGTGGTCGAGGTGAGCGCACTTGAAGGGCTCGCCGAGCTCGCGAACACGGCAGCGGACCTCTCGACGCCGATGCAGGCGGCCGCTGACCGGTGGGCGAGCGTGCCGGCAGTGTTCGACGTGTTCGGCGCGGAAGGTGCGCCGTTTCTGCTCGATCGCGCTGTTGCTGCGACGGACGCCTTCGCGATCGCGATGCGCACGTCAGCCTCGACCTTGTCGGATGCTGCCTCGTACACGTTTGCGCAGCTGCACGTGGTTCGTGACGGTCTCGTGGCCCGCGCTCCGGGCATCCTGGCCGCGTACGAGGACGCGGTCGCGGCGCAGACGGCGGCATTCGACGCGTATGGGGCGACGGGGGCTGGTTCGTCGTCGTCCTACCTGCATCCCACGGCGTCCAAGACGAGTTTCGAAGGTATCGAGACCGCGAACCGGGACCTGGTGAGTGCCGAGAACGCACTGAACGCGCTCAACGAGGAGATCGAGCAGTTCCGGTTGGATGTGCTTGAGGCTGAGCAGTCCGTTGCGGACGCGTTGGGCATGATCCTGGACGGAGACAAGGTCCTCGGCGCGCACGGCCGGGAAGTGCGCGATCCGCAGCCGTCGTGGGGCATCTCGGAGCCCGTCTACCCTGGCGGGCCGATGGTGAGTTCTCCCTTGACGGAGCACCTGGGGGCGGAGCTGTCTGAGGCGGTCTTCGATCGGGTGCGGTGGCTGAGCTCCGCACCCCCGGGGGAAGCCGCGTACTGGGTGGCGCAGCATCCTGATTTCGCGGGGACCGTGGGGTTCGTGGAGCCGAAGCGGGCATCCGCGCTGTGGGAGCAGCTCGCAGCGCAGTCCGAGCGCGGCCCGACTGGTTCCGGCGATGAGGGGTGGGTGACGGGCCCCCTCGCGCAGCTGTTCATGCTGGCCCCGTTCGCGGTCGGCAACCTCAACGGGCCGAAGGCCGCAGACCGGGAAGAATTCAACAAGGAGACGCTGAAGCAGCTGCTTGCGCGGGACGACCTGACGAAGGAGCAGCGGGGGCAGCTGGAGCAGCTGGACGATCTCCTCAAGGGGTCTGCTGGAGGTGAGCAACCCCTGACTCTGTTGTCCCTGTTCCTCGACACAGACGACGGCAGCCCGCGCGCGACCGTCGGCTTCGGCGACGTAGACACGGCTGACCAGGTCACGACCGTGACCCACGGCATCAACACCGACATGGAAAACGTCACGGACTGGGGCAAGACTGCCTCCACGATGCAAACAACGCTCCAAACGGAGTTAGCTGACCGCGGCACGTCAGCGACCGCCGCGACGGTACTTTTCCTGGAGTGGGATTCCGGAGACACGTGGGGTGTGCGCAACATCGAGCGTGCGGATGCTGGCGCGGAGCGCTTGGCCCAGCTGCAGCGTGGGTTCGAGGTCAGCAACCCCG
>JBQDTF010000006.1:0-205822 GCA_052099095.1 Pseudoclavibacter sp. | reverse complement strand
GCCTCGGTGCGGTCGATGACCAGCGAGCCGCCCGAGGGCAGCCAGACCTTGCGGTCGAGGGCCTTCTCGATGTGCTCGGTCGCACGGTACTCGGCGAAGACGTCGCCGCCCTGGAACGCCTCGACCCGGTCGACGAGATCAGGCGCAACCTGACGAAGGTAGTTCGTGATGGTCTCGAGCTCTTCGCTGCCCTGGATCACGATCTTGTGGAAGTCCTCGTTGAAGACGTCGCGGATGATCTTGATGAGCAGGTCGGGCTCCGAGTGGAGGAGCGCGGGAGCGGGCCCCGCCTCGATGCGCGAGGAGATGTCCGCCCACTGCGCGGTGAGGCGGTTCACGTCGCGCTCGAGCTGGTCCTGAGTCGCCCCCTCCGCGGCCGTGCGGACGATGACCCCGACGCCTGCAGGCAGCGTCTCCTTGAGGATCTTCTTGAGGCGGGCACGCTCGGTGTCGGGCAGCTTGCGCGAGATGCCGTTCATCGAGTTGCCAGGCACGTAGACCAGGTAGCGACCAGGAAGCGAGACCTGGCTCGTGAGGCGGGCTCCCTTGTGTCCGATCGGGTCCTTCGTGACCTGAACGAGCACGCGGTCACCGGGCTTGAGCGCGTTCTCGATGCGACGCGACTTCCCGCCGACCTCGGCTGCGGCCCAGTCGACCTCGCCGGAGTAGAGCACCGCGTTGCGGCCGCGTCCGATGTCGATGAAGGCAGCTTCCATGCTCGGGAGCACGTTCTGCACACGACCGAGGTAGACGTTGCCGATGAGCGACGACTCCTGCGAGCGGGCGACGTAGTGCTCCACGAGCACCTTGTCCTCGAGCACGCCGATCTGCACGCGGTCGTCCTTGGCCCGGACGAGCATGACGCGGTCGACCGCCTCGCGGCGAGCGAGGAACTCGGACTCGGTGATGACCTGACGACGGCGTCCGCTCTCCCGGCCCTCACGACGGCGCTGACGCTTCGCCTCGAGACGGGTGGAGCCCTTGATCTTCTGCGGCTCGGTGATGAGCACTGGCTCTTCGGCCGGCTGCTCCTCGCGAGGCTGGCGGCGACGCGTTGTGGACTGCGTGCGCTCAGCCGGAGCCTGACGGCGGTCGTCTCGCGACGACTCGCGCGAGCGCTCTCCACGATCGGAGCGATCAGCTCGCTCATTGCGATCGGTGCGCTCCTGGCGGTCGTAGCGATCAGAGCGGTCGGTTCGCTCCTGGCGCTCATACGGCTCGTCGTCCTGGCGGCGCGCGCGCCCGCGGTCGTCGCGTGGAGCTCGCTCGAGGACGGGGGGCAGGTCCGGCTGCAGGAAGAAGAGCGTCGTCGACGAGATGACGGCCGGGATCGGCGATGCGCCAGGTTCCGGCGGCGCGTCCTTCGCCTCGGCTGGCTCCTCGACCTGGTTCTGCTCTTCGACACTCACCTCGGCCGCGTTCGCGAACTCCTGGCTCTGGCTTGCGTCGAGCTGTCCCTCGCCGCCGATGCCCTCCGTGTTGGTGTTCTGGTCTGATTCGTTTGTGGTCACCATTTCTGGTGTGCTCCTACTCCGGCGTGGCGCAAAGCGTGCGCCCACCCCTCCGGGCGATGAGGATGCCAAGCATCCTCACCGAAAATGGTCTCCGCCCGTTCGGCGGAAATGTTGTACGTGGTGTGCCGCGGTTGCGGCGATCCTGCCTGCGGCGCGGGCGGCGATGCGTTGCTCTGCTCGTGGCTCGTGCCTGAAAAACTTCGGGTGCCGTGGGACTCTCCCCGCTCGACCTGCCTATTATCGCACGGCCATCGCATTCAGGCCCTGATTCGGCTGTGGGCCAACGGTCAGGGAACGACGCGCCTGTGGTGCGCGATCCCCAGAATCCGCTCGGCTGCCGCGCAGTACCCGGCGAGGAACGCACTGGCGACGAGCCCGACCGCGTCCTCGGTCGGGAGGAAGCGCGGATGGTGGAGCGTCGGCGCGTAGGCCCCGTCTGGGCCGGGGAGGCCCGCTGTCTCGACACCGGCGAAGCACATGATCGACGGCACCTCGTCGCAGTAGTACGAGAAGTCGTCGCCGCCGAGCGAGCGCATGGGCTCCGCACCGTCGACCCCGAGGCGCGCGAGCCAGTCATCGGCGTCCGAGGCGAGGTGGGCATCGTTGATGAGCACCGGCATGTTCTGATGCATGTGGACCACGGCTTCGGTCCCGTAGGCCTCCGCAGTTCGCATCGCGAGGTGCTGCACGGCTGAGAACAGCAGCTCTCGATCCTTGGGCGCAGTTGTTCGCATCGAGGCGAGCAGTCGTGCGCTCGAGGGCAGCACGTTCGCGGCCCCCTCCCCCGCGCTCAGCGTGCCCACGCTGATGACTGCCGGATTCATGGGCGAGATCGTGCGTCGGACGACCTCGGGAAGACCGAGGGCGATCTGGGCGATCGCCGCGACGGGGTCTGCAGCCTGGTGCGGGTAGGCGCCGTGCCCGCCGCGCCCCTGGAGCGAGATCTCGATCTCATCAGCGGCGGCATTGATGTAGCCGCCTCCGATCGCGACCGCGCCGCGCGGCACCCCCGGGTGCACATGCGCGCCGATGACGTGGTGGACCTGGAAGCGCTCGAGACCGCCCTCCTGGACGATCTGGTGAGCGCCGGACGGATAGGTCTCCTCCCGAGGCTGGAGGATCGGCACGAGCCCCACGGGCAGCTCGAGGTGATCGGCGGCGCGGATGAAGGCGACGAGCGCAGCCTGGTGCACGTCGTGCCCGCACGCGTGCATGGCCCCGTTCGTGGCTGCGAACGGCACTCCCGTGAGCTCGGTCAGCGGCAGCGCATCCAGCTCGGCACGGACTCCGACCGCGCCACCCGTGCTCGGACCGAGGCGCCCGATGCGTCCCGAGTCGGCGATGCGATGCATCGCGACGCGGTCGCCGAGCTCGGCCTCGAGACGGGCGGCCGTGTCGTTCTCGCTCCCGGAGAGTCTGGGGTCGGCGTGCAGTTCCTGCCGGAGGCGGACGGCGGAGGGCAACTCCGCGCGCAGCGCAGAGCGCCACGCCGCCGCCAGCTCGTCGAGCCGATCACCGTGTGACGTCGCAGACGACGCTCTCCCAGCCTTCATCCCGTGCCTCGCCCCCGAAATCCCTTGTGTCGGACCCGCAGGTCCACGTACCGCGAAGCCTACGACTCCGCCGCTCCCCGCTCGGTCGTGTCGGTCAGGCCGCGAACCAGATGGCGAGCTCTCGCTCGGCGGACTCCACCGAGTCGGATCCGTGGACGATGTTCAGCAGCACGCCGGCGTCCCAGTCGCGACCGAGGTCTCCGCGGATCGTGCCTGGTGCCGCCGTCGTGGGGTCGGTCGTGCCGGCAAGCGAACGGAAGCCCTCGATGACGCGGTGGCCCGCGACGCGGATCGCGACGGTCGGCCCAGACTGCATGAACTCGAGGAGTCCCTCGTAGAACGGCTTTCCCTCGTGCTCGGCGTAATGCGCCGACAGGAGTGCGCGGTCGGCGTGGACGAGGCGGATGTCGACGAGCGAGTACCCCTTCGTCTCGATGCGGCGGAGCACTTCGCCCGTGAGACCGCGCTGGACTCCGTCCGGCTTCACGAGCACGAGCGTCTCTTCGATGGTTGCCATGATTCCTCCATTGGTCGTGGTGTTCGGCCCGCGAGGGCCAGGTCGGTGATCCGAGCCCAGGTCAGCTGCTCGGTGTGTCGGTCTGGTCGATGGGCTGCCCATCGATGCCGATCTCCCCCGCCGCGAGACGGCGGTTGTACTCCGCGATGATCGGCGCGCGCTGCCTGTCGATCTGGCTCCCCTTCCACATGAAGTACGTCCAGGATGCGAGGAACAGCGCCCCGACGATGAACATACCCGGGTGGAGGAAACCGGCGGCGACCAGCAGCACCTGAACTGCCCAGCCGAGCCAGATGCCCCACTCGTAGCGGAGGAACCGGATCGTGACGAGGATGAGCGCTGCGAAGGCGGCACCGAGCGCGAACGCCGGGAGCGGATCGAGGACGCGCATCCCGAACACGAGGAGCGTGCCCAGGAAGACGACGAAGAGCTCGAAGCCCAGGAAGATGGAGCCGATGACCTCGCGGATGCTGCGCTGGCGAGGAAGACGGGTGCGGTTCCGCGGACTCACGACTCCTGCGCCCAGCCTTCGTCGCGCGACAGGGTGAGCGCCGTGCCGATGAGCGTGACGGAGCCCGTGATGAGCACCGCTGCGTTCTTGCCCTCGTCTGCGCCTTCAGCCAGCAGGTCGAGCGCGATCTCGCGGGCGCGCTCGATGGCGTCCTCGGCCCGCTCGAGCACCTCGGGTTCGCCACCCGTGACATCACGCACGATGTCCCCGAGCGTCTCGGCATCGATGGCGCGCGCGGAGTCGGACTGGGTGACGACGAAGCGCTCGGCGATGGGCAGCAGGGCGCGGACGATGCCTTCTGCATCCTTGTCCTCGAGCACGCCGAGGACCACGACGACTCGGGAGAAGTCGAATGACTCCGTCACGGCCCGTGCAAGTGCTTCGGCGCCGTGCGGGTTGTGGGCCGCGTCGATGAGCATGGGAGGGGTGACACCGATGCGTTCGAGACGGCCGGGCGACTTCACCTCGGCGAACGCCGCCTCGACGAGCTCGTCGCGGAGGCTTCGGTTCGCGCCGAAGAAGGCTTCGACCGCCGCGAGGGCGACGGCCGCGTTGTGGGCCTGGTACTCGCCGTCGAGCGGAAGCAGGAGATCCTCGTACTTCCCGGCGATGCCGCGCACGGTCACGAGGCGCCCGCCGACCGCAAGCTGGTTGTCGACGACCGAGAAGTCCTTCGGCTCGGCGAACACCTGCGCCTCGGACATCTCGGCGGCCCGCTCGATCTCGGCGAGCACAGCAGGCTGCTGCTCCGCTGTGACCACGCGAGCTGCAGGCTTGATGATGCCGGCCTTGGTGCGCGCGATCTCGGCGAGGGTCCTGCCGAGACGCTGCGTGTGGTCGAGCGCGATGGGTGTGAAGACGGCCACCTCGCCGTCGGCGACATTCGTGGAGTCCCACTCTCCGCCCATCCCGACCTCCACGACCGCTACATCGACCGGGGCGTCCGCGAAGCACGCGTAGGCGAGCACCGTGAGGGCCTCGAAGAACGTGAGGCGGGTCTCGCCAGCGGCCTCGAGCTCGGCGTCGACGATCGACAGGAACGGGGTGATGTCCTCCCAGTTCGCGACGAGTCGCTCATCGCTGATGGGGCTCCCGTCGACCGCGATGCGCTCGTTGATGCGCTCGAGGTGCGGGCTCGTCAGGAGGCCCGTGCGCAGGCCGTGTGCACGCAGCACCGTCTCGATGATACGAGCGGTCGAGCTCTTGCCGTTTGTCCCGGTGAGGTGGATGACGGGGTACGCCGTGTGCACGTCGCCGAGCAGCTCGACCGCGCGACGGGTGGCATGGAGGCGCGGCTCGGGAGCCGCCTCCCCCACGCGCTCCATGAGCTCGTCGAAGACGCGCTCGCCCTCGCTGGCCCAGTCTGTGCCCTCGAGGAGCAGGCGCTCGTCCTCCTCGCGCTCCGTGAGGACTTCCTCCTCGTCATCGGAGACCGCCGGCATGAACGTCTCGGCGATGTCCTTCGGCTCGAGCTCGAAGTCGCCCGACTCGGCGTTCGCCGACCCGTCCGCCCCTTCGAACTGGTCCTCCCCGTCGCCGGAATCCTGCTGGTCGCGTTCGCTCACGCCACTACCTCCACGTCGATCTCAAGTGCACCATACGTGTCGGCGCTCACCTCGGCGTCCGCTGGCACCGCGAGTCCGCCCGTCACCTGGAACTCGACGGCGAGCGTCTCACCCGCGATGAGCTCCCGGTGCGCCTCGATCGCTGCGATCGATGCCTCATCGGCGCGCAGGGTGAGGCTGATGCGGTCGGAGACCTCGAGTCCGGCCTCCTTGCGTGCATCCTGCACAGCGCGCACGACGTCGCGGGCGAGGCCCTCGGCGGCGAGCTCAGGGCTCACGTTGGTGTCGAGCACGAGGATGCCACCGCTCGGCAGCAGGGTGATCGCGCGATCTTCGCTCTCGCCAGCGGTGACGAGCTTGACCTCGTACTCGCCGGCTTCGAGCTGCAGCCCGCCTGCCGTGACGACGCCGTCGACCTCGCTCCAGTCGCCGGACTTGGACGCCTTGATCGCCAGCTGCACCTGCTTGCCGAGGCGCGGTCCAGCTGCTCGCGCGTTGACCTGCAGGACTCGGTCGATGCCGTACTTGGCTTCCGATTCGTCGACCAGCTGCTCGAACTCGACGGCCTTCACATTGAGTTCGTCGCGCAGGATGCCCGCGAAGGGCTCGAGCGCGTCGGTGTTCGGCGCGACGACGGTCAGGCTCGCAAGCGGAAGGCGCACGCGGCGTCCCGCCTGCTTGCGCAGCGACAGGGCCGAGCTCGTGACGCGACGGACAGCGTCCATGGAGTCGACGAGCGTCTGGTCGCTGGGGAACTCCGACGCCTCTGGCCAATCGGTGAGGTGCACGCTGCGGCCACCCGTGAGCCCGCGCCACACGGTCTCCGAGATGAGCGGTGTGAGCGGAGCCGCGACGCGCGTGAGCGTCTCGAGCACCGTGTAGAGCGTGTCGAAGGCCTCTGTGCTCTTGGCATCGTCGGTCACGCCGCGCCAGAAGCGGTCACGCGATCGACGCACGTACCAGTTGGTGAGCACGTCGCCGAAGTCCCGCAGGCGGGATGCGGCGGTCGTCGAGTCGAGCGCTTCCAGGTCGGCCTGCACGTCGGAGACGAGCACGCCGAGCTTCGCGAGGATGTACTGGTCGAGCACATCGCTCGAGTCGGTGCGGAACTTCGCGTCGTAGGCCTCCGACGAGTCGACCGCGGTGTTCGCGTAGGTCGTGAAGAAGTAGTACGTCGACCAGAGCGGCAGCAGGAACTGTCGAACGCCCTCGCGGATCGTCTCCTCGGTCACGATGAGGTTGCCGCCGCGCAGCACGGGGCTCGCCATGAGGAACCAGCGCATGGCGTCCGAGCCATCGCGGTCGAACACCTCCTGCACGTCCGGGTAGTTGCGAAGGCTCTTCGACATCTTGCGACCGTCGTTGCCGAGGACGATGCCGTGGCTCACGACCCGCTTGAAGGCCGGGCGGTGGAAGAGGGCCGTCGAGAGCACGTGCATGACGTAGAACCAGCCACGCGTCTGCCCGATGTACTCGACGATGAAGTCAGCTGGCGAGTGCGAGTCGAACCACTCGCGATTCTCGAACGGGTAGTGCACCTGCGCGTACGGCATCGAGCCGGAATCGAACCACACGTCGAGCACGTCGGGGATGCGTCGCATGGTTGATGCGCCCGTCGGGTCGTCGGGGTTGGGCCTCGTGAGTTCGTCGATGTACGGACGATGCAGGTCGGTGGGGCGCACGCCGAAGTCGCGCTCGATGTCGTCGAGCGAACCGTACACGTCGATGCGGGGGTAGTTGGGGTCATCGCTCTTCCACACGGGGATGGGGCTGCCCCAGTAGCGGTTTCGGCTGATCGACCAGTCGCGGGCGCCTTCGAGCCACTTGCCGAACTGACCGTCCTTGACGTTGTCCGGCACCCAGTCGATCTGCTGGTTGAGCTCGACGAGCTCGTCGCGGAACTGCGTGACGCGCACGAACCAGCTCGAGACGGCCTTGTAGATGAGGGGCTTGCGGCAGCGCCAGCAGTGCGGGTAGGAGTGCTCGTAACTGGCCTGCTTGAAGAGGCGACCATCTGCCTTGAGGAGCTGCGTGAGCGGCTTGTTGGCGTCGAAGACCTGCAGACCTGCGACGGGCTCGACGGCGGCGAGGAACTTGCCGCCCTCGTCGACCGAGAGGATCGTCGGGATGCCGGCGGCGTCGCTGAGCACCTTGTCGTCCTCACCGTAGGCGGGTGCCTGGTGCACGATCCCGGTGCCGTCGCTCGTCGTGACGTAGTCGCCGAGCAGGAACTGCCAGGCGTTCTCCGTGCCGTACGTCTCGGTGTCGGCGTAGAAGTCCCAGAGGCGGCGGTAGCGCACGCCTGCGAGCTCGGCACCCTGGAGGGTGCGCGTCGTCGCGGCGGTCGCGTCCTCCGCGCTCTCGTAGCCGAGCTCCTTGGCATGAGCCCCCACCCGGGCGCTCGCGAGGAGGTAGGAGCCATCGCCCACCGCGGTTCCGTCGGCGGCGCCGAGCGGGCCGGCAGGCACGAGGGCGTAGTCGATCTCGGGGCCGACCGCGAGGGCCAAGTTGGTGGGGAGGGTCCACGGGGTCGTCGTCCAGGCGAGCGCCTTCACGCCAGCGAGACCAAGCGCATCCGCCCGCTCGCCCTCGAGAGGGAACGTGACCGTGACGGTCTGGTCCTGACGCATCTGGTAGACGTCGTCGTCCATGCGCAGCTCGTGGTTGGAGAGCGGCGTCTCGTCGTTCCAGCAGTACGGCAGCACGCGGAAGCCCTCGTAGGCGAGGCCGTCGTCGTAGAGTTTCTTGAAGGCCCAGAGCACCGACTCCATGTACGAGATGTCGAGCGTCTTGTAGTCGTTCTCGAAGTCGACCCAGCGGGCCTGGCGGGTCACGTACTCCTGCCACTCGCGCGTGTACTTCAGCACCGACTCGCGGGCGGCGTCGTTGAAGGTGTCGATGCCCATGGCCTCGATCTCGGCCTTCGACTGGATGCCGAGCTGGCGCATGGCCTCGAGTTCGGCGGGAAGGCCGTGGGTGTCCCATCCGAAGCGGCGGTGCACCTGGCGACCGCGCATCGTGAAGTAGCGGGGGAAGACATCCTTCGCGTAGCCGGTCAGCAGGTGGCCGTAGTGCGGGAGGCCGTTGGCGAAGGGAGGGCCGTCGTAGAAGACCCATTCCTCGGCGCCCTCACGCTGGTCGATGGACGCCTGGAAGGTGCCGTCTTCGCGCCAGAAGTCGAGGACCCGCTCTTCGAGGCGCGGGAACGAGGGGGAAGCGGCGACGCTGTCCCTGGTCGAACCGGCGGGGGCGGCGGCTGGTCCGAACGAAGCCTTCGGGTAGCTCATGCGGTGGAACTCCTGGCAGTAAGTGGATGTGCTTGGTCTGCTTCAGGGACGCCTTCCGGCGCGGTACCACCCCGATTGCGCGCTCCCCCGAACGTCTTCCGCTGAGGAAGGCATCCGTTGGCGCTCGCCACTCGTTCCGAGCTGTGACGGGCTCACCCGCCCGGTTCTACTTGGCACTCGCGCCTCGAGAGGTTCGCGTGCCGTTCTTCCGGGGACTCCCCGCTGATAGGCGGATCAAAGTCGTGCTGCCATCATGGTACGCGCCCAGCAGTCGCGTGCGAAACGAACGGACCACCTCATGCTCACCTCTCGCCTTCCCAGGCTCGCAGCGATCTGCGCGATCGCCGCGATCGCGCTCACCGGCTGCTCGGCGCTCGGCGGCGGCGAGGCCGGCACACCGTCCCCGACAGCGGCCGCGTCTGCCGAGAGCACAACGGCAGACGGCGGGGGCACGTGCGCGGACGTGCAGGCGGAGATCGACTCGATCAACACGAGCATCCAGAGCATCGCCGATCAGGTACCTGGCGACATCCCCGGCGCCGTGACGACGCTCGCGACCATCGGCGCGAGCCTCACGACGCTGCAGCAGAGCGTCACGGACCCGACCCTGAAGACCCACGTGGACACGCTCGTGACCGAGGTGACCGAACTGCAGGCCACGGCCGGGGAGCTCGCGAACGGCGAGGGCGGGTTCGCCGCCGCCGCGAGCATCCTCACGCAGCTGGGAGAGGTCGAGTCGGCCCTGTCGTCGCTGACGGCGTATTGCGAGCTGCAGACGAGCTAGAGCTCGGCCGAGTAGGCGCGCAGGATGGGTGCGGTCGCCTCGTCGACCACGCGAGCGAAGCTCCCGCGAGTCGGCCCCGCCTCTATCCAGAACATCGTCGCGGCGATGGTCGCCGAGATGATGGAGCCTGAGCAGACGGTCCGCTGAAGGGGGTTCAGGCCGGGTTCGGTCCTGGCAAGGAAGTCCATGAGAGCGGCATGCTGGGTGAGCGTGCGCTTGGTGCCGGTGGCAGCCAGATCGGCGCCTGTCCCTGCGACGTTGCGGAGCGAGCCCGCCCATCGCACCGACTCGGGTTGCACCGTGTCGGCGATGTCCAGCAGCACGCTCCTGAGCGCGATGAGCCCCGCCCCCTTCTCAGGCGCGCCGTGCGCGACGACCTCGGAAGCCGCGGCCTCGAGCTTCGCGGGCACCTCGGCGAGCAGCGGGTCGAGCCCGACCCACAGCACGTCTGCCTTGGCTGTGAAGTAGTTGAAGAACGAGCTTCTCGCGACACCGGCTCGGCGCGCGATATCGCTCGCGCTCGTCTGCTCGTACCCCTGCTCGAGGAACAGCTCGAGGGCCGCCTCTTCGAGCGTCTCGCGACTCGACGCGGATGGTCGACCTCGGCGCGCGGCCCGTTCCTCGTATTCCGTCATCTTTTACTCATTTCTGCATGGCGTTCAAATAAACGGTTACACTCTCCGGGTGCCAGCATCAGCAACCCGACGCGCTGCGAAGCCAGTCGCGCTCCTCGCCCTCTCCGCAGCCCTCATCGTGCCACTTGCCGCGTGTTCGAGCGAGGCCACTTCGTCCGATGAGCCGCAAACCCTCAGGTACGCGTCCGGAGACGCCGAACCCACCTGCCTCGACCCGCACGTCGGCGGCAACTGGCCTCAGGCGATCCTCGCCAACCAGTTCCTGGAGTCGCTCTTCTCGAAGAACGACGCCGGCCAAATCATCCCATGGCTCGCGACAGACGCCGAGCCGGCAGACGACCAGCTCAGCTGGACGGTCTCGCTGAAGGAGGGAGTGACCTTTACCGACGGAACCCCATTCGACGCAGACGCCGTCGTCGCCAACGTCGAGCACATCAAGAACCCCGACACCGCCTCCTCGACGGCGATCCTCGCCCTCGGCAAGGTCTCGGAGGCCGTGGCCGTCGACGAGCACACGGTGCGCTTCGACCTCAGCGAACCAGACAGCGCCCTCGTCGAATCGCTCGCGCAGACCTGGCTCGCCATCGAATCGCCTGCCGGTCTCGAGCGTGGCACCGACGAGAACTGCCTCGCACCGATCGGAACCGGCGCATTCAAGGTCGAGACCTGGGAGAAGCAGTCGCAGGTGGTGCTGACCCGCAACGAGAACCACACGACAGCCCCGGAGGACGGCGTCTCGACTGAGGGACAGCCGGGCGCGAGGGTCGGCACCATCGAGTGGAAGTTCATCCCCGACGCCGCGACCCGCCTCGCCGCGCTCCAATCCGGCCAGGCCGACATCATCGACTCCGTGCAGCCGGACGCGCTCTCTCAGTTCCAGGCCAATGGCACCGAGGAGACCCTCATCGGCGCGCGCCCAGGCGTGACTGCGCGCATCGAGCTCAACACGACGCGAGCACCCTTCGACGACCCCAAGGTGCGCGAGGCGTTCGCGGCCTCCGCGGACATCGACGCGGCCGTGGAGTCCCTCTACTTCGGCACGCTCGAACGCTCCACCTCGGTGCTCTCGAGCGCCACTCCATTCGCGACCTCGCATCCCGACGCGTTCCGGTTCGACGCGGCGCGCGCCTCCACGCTGCTCGACGAAGCGGGCTGGACCGAGCGCGACGCCGATGGCGTGCGCACCAAGAACGGCGAACGACTCGAGGTCGCGTTCCCCGTCTCCACGAACCAGTCGATCCCCGCCGAGATCTCGGTGCTCGAGCAGATCAAGGCGACAAGCGCCGAGGTCGGCTTCGATGTGCAGCTCGAGCTGCTCGACCTCTCGACCTGGTACGAGCGCAGCGGCACGTGGGAGTTCGACGCCATCGTCGCGCCCTACTCGAAGAACTCAGCGGACGTGCTGCGCATCGTCTACTCGACCGACAGCATCACCCCAGCGCCGAGCGGATACCACGCCAACAACACGGGCCTCTCGCTGCCCGCGCTCGATGAGACCCTCGACGCGGCAGTGAAGACGACCGACGAGGCTGAACGCGAGCGACTCTACGGTGAAGCCCAGCAGCTCATCATCGACAGCGGCACCGTCATCCCGCTCTACGACCAGACGGTGCAGTTCGCGTACGGCGACAACGTGCACGGCTTCCGGCTGCAGCCGAACGTCAACGTGCCATCGCTCGTGAACGTGACCGTCGAGTAGACGGGCGCGGCAGCAGAGGGCAGCACACGAGACAATCGACGAGTGACGACGGATGCGCGGGGTCGCGCGGCACTGCTGGTGCCGCTGATCCCGCGCATCCTCCTTCGGCTCGGAGGCGTGATCTTCGTGCTGTGGGCGGTCATCACAGTCACGTTCTTCGCAGTCCGCGCCGTACCGGGCGACCCGGTTCTCGCCATTCTCGGTGGCCCGGGCTCGAACGCAAGCGCTGAGGCGGTCGCGCAGGCGCGGGCCGACAACGGGCTCGACCAGCCGCTCCTCATGCAGTACCTCGCGCAGCTGTGGCGCACCGCGACGGGCGACCTCGGTTTCAGCTACGCGCAGCGCGAGAGCGTGGCGGGGCTCATCGGCGAACAGCTCCCAGGCACGCTTGCCCTCGCCGCGCGGTCGCTGGCGCTCGCGTGGGTCATCGCGCTCGCCGTCGCGTGGTGGTCGACCGGGGGCGGCCGGCTCGCGTGGGGCATCGCCTCGACGCTCGAGGTCAT
Source organism: Pseudoclavibacter sp. (assembly GCA_052099095.1). Taxonomy (GTDB): domain Bacteria; phylum Actinomycetota; class Actinomycetes; order Actinomycetales; family Microbacteriaceae; genus Pseudoclavibacter. The sequence continues at coordinate 193,254 of JBQDTF010000006.1, read as the reverse complement.
CGCGGCCGCAGTGCCGCACTTCTGGCTCGCCGCAGTGCTCGTGCTGCTCTTCGCCGGGATGCTCGGTCTCCCCGTCGCGGTGTCGGGCCCGGGGTTCCTCGGCCTCATCCTGCCGAGCATCACCCTGGCGCTCCCCCTTGCCGGCTACCTGGGACAGGTCATGCGAGAGCAGATGCTGGACGCCCTCGAGTCGCCGTTCGTGCTCGCAGCTCGGGCACGCGGCGAGGGACGGAGCGGCATCTTCTGGCGGCACGTGCTGCGTCACGCGGCCATCCCCGCCGTCGGACTCAGCGGCTGGGCCCTCGGCTCGCTCGTCTCCGGCGCTGTGGTCGTCGAGACGATCTTCGCGAGACCCGGCCTCGGCCGCTCGCTGCTGTACGCGGTGGGGGCACGCGATGTTCCGTACGTGATCGGCGTGCTCATCGTCGTCGCGGCTGCCTACATGGTCGTCACCGCGCTCACCGACCTGATCGAGCCGCTCGTCGACCCTCGCGCTCGGGACCGCATCGGGGCTGGCGCATGAGTCTCGAGGCAGCCGCGATCCGCGATGCGCGTGCCGGCACGACCGGTCGGCGAGATGGGCGCCCCCGCAGCCGTTCTGGCCGTCAGCTGTCGCTTGCCGTGTGGCTCGCGGTCGCGGCTCTCTACGTGCTCGCAGCGCTGCTCCCCCAGCTGCTCGCCCCAGGCGACCCGCTCTCCGTGAATCCGTCCGACGCGTTCTCGCCACCCAGCCCAGAGCATCCGTTCGGCACCGACGAGTCCGGGCGGGGTGTGTACACGCGCGTCGTGCACGGCGCGGCGTCGTCGCTCACGATCGGAGCGCTCGCGACCGCGATCGGGCTGACACTCGGGGCTGTGTTCGGTCTCGCGGCTGGCCTCGGGCCGAAGTGGCTCGATTTCGGCACGACGCGGATCGTCGAGGTGTTCTTCGCCTTCCCAGGCATCCTGCTCGCACTCCTGCTCATCGTCCTGGCGGGGCCCGGTGTGGTCACGACGACCATCGCGGTCGGACTCTCGACGGCTCCCGGGTATGCGCGGCTCATCCGCTCTCAGGTGCTGCGGGTGCGGGCGAGTGCGTACGTGGAAGCTGACCTCGTGCTCGGCCGGTCGCGCTGGCACACGTTCACGAGGACGCTGCTGCCGAACGTCGCCTGGCCGCTCTTCGCGCTCGCGACGCTCGGCCTCGGACAGGCGATCGTCTGGGCCGCAGCGCTCAGCTACCTCGGCCTCGGCGAGCCGCCGCCCAGCCCGGAGTGGGGCTCGATGCTCTCAGCAGGCCGCCTCTACCTGCCGACGGGCAGTTGGTGGCTCACGATCTTCCCAGGCACCGCCATCGTCGGAGCGGCGGTCACAGCGACGATGCTCGGACGCATCATGCAGCAACGCACAAGGCAGGCGTCGTGAGCGGGACCGGCCCGATCGGGCCTGAGAGCGCACAGCCTGTTGCCGAGGTTCAGGCCCTGCGGATCTCGTTCGGCGACTTCGAGGCCGTTCGCGGCGTCACCTTCGAGGTGCGGCGCGGCGAATGCCTCGCGCTCGTCGGCGAGTCCGGGTCGGGGAAGTCGGTCACAGCCCGGGCGCTGCTCGGGCTGAGCGGCGACGGCGCGCGCAGTGAAGCGCGCGCGCTGCTCCTCGGCGGCGAAGAGCTGCCCAAGCGCAGCGGTGACAGCGATTGGCGCGCGATCCGCGGCGGCCGCGTCGGGCTTGTCCACCAGGATGCGCTCGTCGCGCTCGACCCGCTCCGCCCCGTCTGGAGGGAAGTCGACGACGCCCTCCGGCTGCACACGGGCCTTGGGCGTGAGGCGAGGCGGATGCGAGTGCTCGAGTTGCTCGAACGTGTCGGGCTCGAGGACCCCGCCATGATCGCGAGGCGCCGCAGCGGGCAGCTCTCGGGCGGGCAGCGCCAGCGTGTGCTCATCGCGGCAGCCTTGGCGGGCGACCCTGAGTTGCTCATCGCCGACGAGCCGACGAGCTCCGTCGACCAGGCAGTGCAGGCGCAGCTCATCGAGCTCTTCAGGCAGCTCAAGTCGGACGGCATGACGATGCTCTTCATCACGCACGACCTCGGTGTCGTGCAGCGGCTCGCCGACCGCGTCGCCGTCATGAGCGAGGGGCTCATCGTGGAGACGGCCCCGACCGCGCAGCTCTTCGACGTGCCACAGCATGCCGTCACTCGAGCGCTGCTGGATGCGCAGCCCAAGCCGTCCACAGCCTCGAACGGCGCTGATGCAGGCGCGGATGAGCCTCTACCGCTCCTCGACGTCCGGGGCGTCTCGAAGACCTTCCGGAATATCGGGGGCGCACCCGTGCGGGCCGTCAGGGAAGTCTCGTTGTCGATCTCACGAGGAGAGACCCTCGGCGTCGTCGGCAGCTCCGGCTCCGGGAAGTCGACCCTGGCGCGGATCGCGCTCGGCCTCGAGCGTCCAGACTCAGGATCGGTCGTCTTCCTCGGCGAGCAGTGGAGCCCGGTGGCCGAGCGCCTTCGCAGGCCAAGGCGGTCGAGGCTCGGCTACGTGCCGCAGGATGCGCTCTCGAGCTTCGATCCGAGGCGCACGGCGGGTGAGATCCTCGCCGACGCGCTCACGAGCGGACGCTCGAGCTCGGTGCGCTCCAACCGCGCCGCCATTGACGCGGCCCTCGAGCAGGTTGGGCTCGACCCCTCGGTCGCGGAGCTCCGCCCGCTTCACCTGAGCGGCGGACAGCGACAGCGCATCGCCATCGCTCGTGCTCTCGCACCGAAGCCCGAGGTGCTGCTGTGCGATGAACCCGTGTCCTCGCTCGACGTGACCGTGCAGGCGCAGGTCCTCGCGCTCATCCAGGGACTTGTCGACGAGCTGGGCCTCGCCTGCCTCTTCATCTCGCACAACCTCGCCGTCGTCGCCCAGCTCTCCCACCGGGTCGCCGTCATGAGCCGAGGCGAGGTGGTCGAGACCGCGCCCGTCTCCGAGCTCTTCACGACGCCGAAGCACCCGGCCAGCCGCGCACTCCTCGAGGCTCACAGGAGTCTCGAGGTGCGCTGAGCCGACCGGGTCACCGGGTCCTCGTGCTGCGCGCCAGGAGCAGCTACTCGATGCGAAGGTACCCAGAGCCGACGCTGATGGCGAGCGTGCTCTTGGCCGAGTCGGCCTGTCGAACGCCGATGTCGGCGGCCCCCGACTCGGAGAGGTTCTTCTCGACCTTGTAGGGCCCGTCCGGCATCGAGATCGACGCGAAGCCGGACTCGAGTGTGATCTCCGTGCTCTTCGGCGTCACATCCCCGAGTTCGACGTTGAGCGCGCCAGAGCTCGCGGAGAGCACGACGTCGCCTGGGACCTCCGCGTCGACATTGGAAGCACCGGACCCGGTCGTTGCCGTGAGGTTCGCAGCCGAGCCATCGAAATTGCTTGCACCGGAGCTCGTCTCGATCACGAGGTCACCGAAGTCGCCCTCGATGGTCGCGGCGCCAGAGCTGACCGTGATCTGAGCGTCGAAGTCGTCGCCCTCGAGGCTGTTCGGGAGCATCAGTGAGAGCTCCTCGTCGCCGAAGGGAGCTCCGCCCCGAGCGCCACTCGCCCGCTCGACGGAGAGCACGCCTCCTTCCGTCACGAGCTGCCAGTCGCTCGCTGGCTTGAATCCGCGCGTCTCGACACGCAGCTGCGCCTCGCCGACGTCGCCGAATCGGATCTGCATGCCGACGGATTCCGCGTCGACCCGCAGCGAGGTGACGCCCGCGACGGACTGCGTGATCGTGGTCTCGTCGCGCATGACGCTGCTGAGGTTGCTGAAGAAGGAGCTCGTCACGGTGCCGGCGACCACGATGCCGCCGATGATGGCGACCGAGATCGTGATCCAGCCGAAGCGCTTCGTGCTGTCGCCGCTGGTGTCAGAGCGAGTGTCCGGTTCGAGAATTGGCGTGGTCATCGGAGTTCTCCGTTCGTGGCGCGGGCCGCGGGGCCCTGTCCATCGAGGTGTGTCTGCGGGTATGGGCGAGGCGTATGCCCCTGCCCGTCGAGGTGGGCGAGCACGGCCAGCACCCTGCGGTTGCCGCCGTCGCCCGGATCGAGTTCGAGCTTCTGGAAGACCGCCGAGATGTGCTTCTCGACGCTCCCCGCGCTCACGTGGAGCGCCTCGGCGATCGCGTGGTTCGAGCGGCCCTCTGCCATGAGCCCGAGCACCTCGGACTCGCGGGGCGTGAGCCGCTCGAAGCGCGCATCCCTGGTCTTCCTGGCGAGGAGCTGGGCGACGACCTCAGGGTCGAGCACCGTGCCACCGGCAGCGACGTTGTCGACGCCCGCGAGGAACTGCTCGACATCCGCCACCCGGTCTTTGAGGAGGTAGCCGAGGCCACCACGCGAACTCGAGATGAGCTCGGACGCGTACCGCTCCTCGACGTACTGCGAGAGCACCAGGACCGCGAGGCCAGGGTCGGTAGCGCGGAGCCGGAGCGCCGCGCGGATTCCCTCGTCGGTGAACCCGGGAGGAAGGCGGACATCGAGGATGACGAGTTCAGGGTCGGTGTCGGCGACGAGCCGATCGAGGCGTCCGTCGTCGGCGAGAATGCCGACCATGGTGTGTCCGGCGTCCTCCAGCAGTCGGGCGATGCCTTCCCGCAGCAGGGCCGAGTCCTCGCAGATCAGGATGCGCATGGCACGCTCACCTCGATGGTCGTCGGCCCCTCTGGCGGGCTGGAGATCGTGATTCCTCCGCCTGCGGCCTCGATGCGGTCGGTGACCCCGTCGAGTCCGCCGCCCGGGATGAGGCGTGCACCGCCACGACCGTCGTCCTGGATGCGGGCCCACAGCATCGAGCCGCGCATGCGGACCTGCACCGAGATCTCCGATGCTCCGGAGTGCTTCGCCGCGTTGCCGAGAGACTCGGCGACCGCGAAGTACACGGCCGCCTCGGCATCCTTCGAGCAGCGGCCCGGCAGCTGCGCGTCGAGCACCACGGGGATGTGGGATCGAGCCGCGAGGCCGGAGAGCGCAGCGTCGAGGCCCCGATCGGTGAGGACAGCCGGCTGGAATCCACGGGCGAGCTGACGCAGCTCCGTGACCGCCTCCTTCGTCGAGGCGTGCGCTTCATCGATGAGCTCCGCAGCGCGAGCAGGGTCGGCGTCGAGCTTCTGCTTGGCCATGCCAAGCGTCATGCCGATCGACACGAGCCGAGGCTGCACGCTGTCGTGCAGATCGCGCTCGATGCGGTCGCGCTCCGTGGCGGCACCACGCACTGCGACGGTGCGGCGGCGACCCGCATCTCGCACTTCCTCCTCGAGCTGCTGCTCCCGATCACGGGAGAGGAGGCTGATGGAGGCGGCACGCTGCACGTAGGCGAAGGCGACGATGAGGGCGATGGCGACCAGCAGCATCCCGATGCCGATCAGCACGCCGATGAACGGGGTGACGGCGAAGTCCATTCCCCAGACGTTGATCGTCTCGCGATTCTGCAGCGGCGAGAAGAGCGCGAAGACGCCGGAGACCCCGAGCTGGAGCGCACCGAGCGTCAGCGTGCCGAGGACGGCGACGATCACGAGGTGCAGCATGGCCTTCCAGTTGGCGCCGTCGGCGAACTGCACAAGCGGCGTGAGCACGAAGCGCCAGCCGTCTCGGCGACGCGAGCGGCGCATCCCAGAGTCGTCGAGCGGGCGATCGTAGAGTCCGGCGATACGGCGGCGCTCGAACGCGGAGATCCCGCGGAACGAGAACGCGAGGCCGGCCAGGAAGAAGACGCCGACGCCCAAGACGAAGAGGAGCCCCACTCCGAGACCGAGGAGGCCGAAGAGGAGTGAGAGGAGGAGCGGCGCGACGACGCCGCCAGCGGCGAGGTGCAGCGAGGTCAGACTCAGCTGCTTGACGTTGTTCTTCATGTCCACAACGCTATGGTCGCGCGTCGCGCCGCAACACGGAGCATCCCTCACACCTGAGCGGGGGTTTTCCCCCAGAACGGGTGCCGACGCGTGCAGGCTGCGAGCATGGAGGCATGTCCCTGGATCTCGTGCTCGTCGCCGACACCCACCTCCCGAAGCGCGCGAAGGCGCTCCCCGACGCCCTCTGGCGGGCGATCACGGCCGCGGATGTCGTCTTCCATGCGGGCGACTGGGTCGATCTGGCCACGCTCGACGATCTGGAGGCGAGGTCGCGCAGGGTCGTCGGCGTCTGGGGCAACAACGACGGGCCGGAGCTGCGGGAGCGCCTCCCGGAGATCGCCAACGTCGAGCTCGAGGGCGTCCGGTTCGCCATGACGCACGAGACGGGACAGAAGGCCGGCCGCGAGCGCCGCATGGACGCGGACTTCCCCGATGTCGATGTCCTGATCTTCGGCCACAGCCACATCCCGTGGGACAGCACGACACCGCACGGCCTACGCCTGCTCAACCCGGGTTCCCCCACCGACCGGCGTCGCCAGCCCCGTGTGACTTTCCTCACAGCTCGGGCGCACGCGGGTCAGCTGCTGCGAGTCGAACTGCGCGACGCACGCACCGGGGAGGTCGTCCCCTCCTAGGCGTCGGCGGTCGCCCTCTCGGCGTCGATGTCGTGCCGCTCGAGGAACTCGAACACCTCCCGCTGGTCCACGCCGGGGAAGTCGCCAGTGGGCAGCGGCGAGAAGACGTGCGCGTGCACGCGTGCGCTCGGCCAGGCCTTCGCCGACCAGCGCTCGCTGAGGTCGGCGCCGGGCGTCCGGCAGCACGCGCCGTCTGGGCAGGTCGAGGATGCACGCTGCTTGGTGTCGCGTCCGCGGAACCAGCGCGCCTCATCGAACGGCACCCCGATGGTGATGGAGAACTCCCCCGCGTCGGCGTGCCCGGTCTGCGTGGAGCACCAGTAGGTTCCAGCCGGGGTGTCGGTGTACTGGTAGGTCTCCGTCGTCCGGTTCGTGCGGGCGAGGGCGCTCACCGCAGAGAACTTGCGGCACACGAACTGGCCCTCCACTGACCCAGTGACGTCTTGCGGGAGCGGGAGCCCATCGTTTTCGTAGGCCTTTGAGATCGAACCCTTGTCGTCCACGCGAAGGAAGTGCAGCTTGATGTCCAGGTGGGAGGTCAGCAGGTTCGTCATGCGCAGCGCCGCAGCCTCGTGCGTCACCCCGAACGCGTCTCGGAAGTCCTCCACTGCCATGTCGCGGCGTTCCTTCGCATCGCGGAGGAACGCGACGGAGCGTGCCTCCGGCATGAGGCAGGCAGCCGCGAAGTAGTTGATCTCGAGGCGCTGGCGCAGGAAGTCGGCGTAGTCCTCTGGCCGCCGGTGCCCGAGCACGCGGTGGGCCATGGCCTGCAGGGCCATCGCTCGCAGTCCGTGGCCGCCGGGGATGGAGGCCGGCGGCAGGTAGATGCGTCCGTTCTCGAGGTCGGTGATCGATCGCGTCGACCTGGGCAGGTCGTTGACGTAGATGAGCTGGAAGCCGAGGTGGTCGGCCATCTTGCCCACCGAGTGGTGCATGAGCGCGCCTCTGGTGTGGTCGACGCGGCTGAGGAGCTCGTCGGCGAGCTTGTCGAGGTCTGGCATGTAGTTGTCGTGGGCGCGCATCGCGAGGCGCAGCTCGGTGTTGGCGCGGCGAGCCTCCTCCGGCGTCGCACTCGCCTCGGTCTGACGACGCACGATCTCGCTGTGCATTCCCGCGAGCGCGCGGAGCACCTCGTCGGAGAGTGACTTGGTCGATGGAATCTGAGGTAGGCCGAGTTCCCGGTAGACGCTGGACGACTGGGCGCGTTCGACCTCGATCTCGAGGCGCGAGCGATCGTCAGGAGGCGTGTTCGTGAGCATGTCGCTGAGCTCGACATCGAAAGCCTCTGCGAGCTGCTGCAGCACCGAGAGCTTCGGCTCGCGCTTGCCGTTCTCGATGAGCGAGAGCTGGCTTGCGAGCAGACCGGTCTTCTCGCCGAGCGCTTCCAACGTCAGCGAGCGTTCCTTGCGGTAGAAGCGGATGCGACGCCCGAGCAGGAGGGAGTCCACTGCGCCACCTTTCCCTTTGGATGGTGACGATTTTTGCGCAGCGGGGAAAGGACCGAGTCCGCTCATGGGTGCCTCCGGGCATCTGAATTGCTGATGTGCGAAATTTTGCCATTTTTCTCGGTCAATCTCCATCCTGAGGTGCGCCAGGCGGGTCAACACTGGATGTACGACGCCATGTACGCATGAGAGCCGGAGATAGCTCGCATGCAGAACCGTGAAAGCAGCATCGAAATGACTGAACAGGCACTTGACCACCTCGACGTCCCGCAGCGGGCCGCGAACCCGGAAGTCAACGACTGGGTGCGCGAGATCGCAGCGCTGACCAAGCCGAGCCGCATCGTGTGGTGCGACGGCTCCCAGGCAGAGATCGACGCGCTCACCGCTGAGATGGTCGAGGCAGGCACGCTCATCAAGCTCAACGAAGAGCTGCGCCCGGGCTCCTACCTGGCCAGGTCCGATGCCGGCGATGTCGCCCGCGTCGAGAGCCGCACCTACATCTGCTCGGAGAACGAGGAGGACGCAGGCCCGACGAACAACTGGCGCGCGCCCGCCGAGATGAAGGCCGAACTCAGCGGCCTCTTCGACGGCTCCATGCGCGGACGCCCCATGTACGTCGTTCCGTTCGCGATGGGCCCTCTCGGCGGCGCGATCACGCAGTACGGCGTCGAGATCACCGATTCCCCCTACGTCGTGCTGTCGATGGCGCTCATGACCCGTTCCGGCGACGGCGCACTCGAGCACCTCACTCCTGGCCGCGACTGGGTCAAGGCCCTGCACAGCGTCGGCTTCCCGCTCGAGTTCGAAGACGGCGCAAGCCGTCCGGACGTCGCCTGGCCGCACAACGAGTCGAAGTACATCACCCACTTCCCCGAGACGCGGGAGATCATCTCCTTCGGCTCCGGCTACGGCGGCAACGCACTGCTCGGCAAGAAGTGCTTCGCGCTGCGCATCGCCTCCGCCATGGGACACGACGAGGGGTGGATGGCCGAGCACATGCTCCTCATCCAGGTCACGAGCCCCGAGGGGAAGACCTACACGCTCACGGGTGCGTTCCCCTCCGCGACGGGCAAGACGAACTTCGCGATGATGAAGCCCAAGCTCGACGGCTGGAAGGTCGAGACGCTCGGCGACGACATCGTGTGGATGCGCAAGGCCGCGGACGGTCGCCTCAACGCCATCAACCCCGAGTTCGGGTTCTTCGGCGTAGCTCCCGGCACGGGGTACGACACGAACCCGGTTGCCATGGAGACCATCAAGACGAACACGATCTTCACGAACGTGGCGCTCACCGACGACGGCGACGTGTGGTGGGAAGGCATGACCGACGAGGTGCCCGCGCACCTCATCGACTGGGAGGGTAACGACTGGACTCCCGAATCCGGGACCAAGGCCGCGCACCCCAACGCCCGCTTCACGGTGCGCGCTTCCCAGTGCCCGACCCTCTCCCCTGCCTGGGAGGCGCCGGACGGCGTGCCGGTGGACGCGATCCTCTTCGGCGGTCGACGCGCGAGCAATGTCCCTCTCGTCTTCGAGTCGAAGGACTGGAAGCACGGCTGCTTCCTCGGTGCGACGCTCGCAAGCGAGCAGACCGCCGCAGCCGAGGGGCCCGTCGGCATCCTGCGCCGCGACCCGTTCGCCATGCAGCCGTTCGCCGGGTACCACATGGCCGACTACTGGGGCCACTGGCTCGACATCGGCGCCGACCTCGGCGACAAGGCACCGCGCATCTTCCAGGTCAACTGGTTCCGCAAGGATCAGGACGGCAAGTTCCTCTGGCCGGGCTTCGGCGAGAACGTGCGCGCCGTGAAGTGGATCGTCGACCGGCTCGAGGACCGTGCCGAGTCGATCGAGAGCCCCATCGGCCAGCTGCCCGTGACGAGCGACATCGACATCTCGGGCCTCGAGGGCTTCGAGCCAGCAGCGCTCGAGGAGATCTTCACGGTCGACCCGGCGTCGTGGCTCGTCGAGGTCGGCGTGACGCGCGAGTACTTCGACAGCATCGGCGAGAAGGTGCCAGCTGCCCTCTACACCGAGCTCGACGCCGTCCACGGCGCCCTGGATGCGGCTGCCGCATCCACCCAGACCAAGGCCCCCATCGGGGCCTGACAGACGGCGGCGGGAGGGACTCCGACCACTCGCCGCAAGATGTGCCCCTCCGCGCGCGCGTGGCGCGGAGGGGCGCACAACTCCTGGCAGCTCGAGCCCCTGTGCCCGTAGCTGAGCCCCTCAAGGATGCGCCCTTGAGGGGCTTTTCCGTGCCCTCGCAGGCGACCCGCCCGGCAACCCGCGTCACCCCGGAAGCGGCTACCCTAGATGGGTTCACAACAGGCACCCCAGACTCGGTGCCGCCCACATCGACACGGAGTGTGCATGTCCAGCTCGCCCTCAGTTCCCTCTTCTTCTTCGACTCAGGGCATTCCAGACAAGCCCGTCCTCGAAGGCCTCGAAGTCAAGTGGGGTGAGCGCTGGGAGAACTCCGGCACCTACCGCTTCGACCGCGACGGTGCGACGCGAGGCGACATCTACTCGATCGACACGCCTCCGCCAACAGCTTCCGGCTCGCTCCACGTCGGCCACGTCTTCTCCTACACGCACACGGACGTCGTCGCACGCTTCCAGCGCATGAGCGGCAAGCGCGTCTTCTACCCGATGGGCTGGGACGACAACGGTCTCCCGACCGAGCGCCGCGTGCAGAACTACTACGGCGTGCGCTGCGACCCGTCGCTGCCCTACGTCGCCGACTTCACGCCTCCCCACGAGGGTGGCGACGGCAAGAGCATCAAGGCGGCCGACCAGCAGCCCATCTCCCGCCGCAACTTCATCGAGCTCTGCGAGCAGCTCACGATCGAAGACGAGAAGGCCTTCGAGGAGCTCTGGCGCCAGCTTGGCCTCTCCGTCGACTGGACGCAGAGCTACCGGACGATCGACGACTCGTCGCGCCGCAAGAGCCAGCTCGGGTTCCTCCGCAACCTCGAGCGCGGCGAGGCGTACCAGGACCAGGCCCCGACGCTCTGGGACATCACGTTCCGCACAGCCGTCGCGCAGGCGGAACTCGAGGACCGCGAGCAGCCGGGCGCCTACCACCGCATCGGCTTCGCCCGTGAGGGCGGCGAGCCCATCTTCATCGAGACGACCCGCCCCGAACTGCTCCCCGCCTGCGTCGCCCTGGTCGCGCATCCGGACGACGAGCGCTACCAGCCGCTCTTCGGCACGACCGTCACGACGCCGCTCTTCGGCGTCGAGGTGCCCGTGCTCGCGCATCCGCTCGCCCAGAAGGACAAGGGAAGCGGCATCGCGATGATCTGCACCTTCGGCGACGTCACCGACGTCGTCTGGTGGCGCGAGCTGAAGCTCCCGAACCGCACGGTCCTCGGCAAGGACGGCCGCCTCATCGCCGACGCCCCTGACGTCATCACGAGCGAGGCAGGCAAGGCCGCGTACGCCGAGCTCGCAGGCAAGACGGTGTTCAGCGCCAAGAAGGCCGTCGTGGAGCTGCTCCAGGCATCCGGCGACCTGGTCGGCGACCCGAAGCCGATCCAGCACCCCGTCAAGTTCTTCGAGAAGGGCGACCGCCCACTCGAGATCGTCTCGACCCGTCAGTGGTACGTGAAGAACGGCGCGACCGACCCCCAGCTGAAGGCACGCCTCATCGAGCTCGGCCGTGAGATCGCGTTCTGGCCCGACTTCATGCGCGTGCGCTACGAGAACTGGGTCGAAGGCCTGTCAGGCGACTGGCTCATCTCGCGCCAGCGCTTCTTCGGCGTGCCGATCCCCGTCTGGTACCCCATCGACGCCGACGGCGAAGTGCAGTACGAGTCGCCCATCACTCCGGATGCGGCGCAGCTGCCGGTCGACCCGTCGTCCGACGTGCCGAACGGCTACACCGAGGCGCAGCGTGGCGAAGCAGGCGGCTTCCTCGGGGAAGTCGACGTCATGGACACGTGGATGACGTCCTCCCTCACGCCGCAGCTCGCAGGTGGCTGGGAGTCGGACGAGGAGCTCTTCGGGCTCGTCTTCCCCTACGACCTGCGCCCGCAGGGCCAGGACATCATCCGCACGTGGCTCTTCTCGACCGTGCTCCGCGCGCAGCTCGAGCACGGAGTCGCGCCCTGGTCGAACGCCACGATCTCCGGCTTCATCGTCGACCCCGACCGCAAGAAGATGTCGAAGTCGAAGGGCAACGTGGTCACACCCGCTGACATGCTCGAGGCGCACGGCTCTGACGCGGTCCGTTACTGGGCTGCCTCGAGCCGCCTCGGGACGGACGCCGCGTTCGACCCGAAGAATCCGACGCAGATCAAGATCGGCCGTCGCCTCGCGATCAAGGTGCTCAACGCGTCGAAGCTCGTGCTCGGCTACGGCGACCACGTCGGCGAGGTCACCGAGCCCCTCGACCGCTCCATGCTGGCTGAGCTGGACCGCGTCGTCGGAGAGGCGACCAAGGCGTTCTCTGAGTACAACCACGCCCGCGCGCTCGAGGTTACCGAGACGTTCTTCTGGACGTTCTGCGACGACTACCTCGAGCTCGTGAAGGAGCGCGCGTACGGCGCAGGCGACGACGCTGCGGCCCAGGCTTCCGCCGTCACGGCCATGCGCGCCGCGATCGACGTGCTGCTGCGCCTCTTCGCCCCGTTCATCCCGTTCGCGACCGCCGAGTCGTGGTCGTGGTGGCACGACTCCGAGCTGCACACGGCCACCTGGCCGACGTCCGCCGACCTCGCTGCAGCCGGCGACGCGGATGGCTCGCTGCTCGCGCTGACGAGCACCGCGCTCACGAGCATCCGTGGCGCGAAGACCGCTGCGAAAGCTTCTCAGAAGACTCCCGTGGCGAGCGCCGTCATCGCGGCTCCCGAGGATTCGGTGGCCCTGCTTCGCCTCGCTACCGCGGATCTCCGCCACGTGGGCCGTATCGAGCAGCTCGACTTCGAGGTCGCAGATCAGCTCGAAGTGCGGGATATCGAACTTCTTGTCGTCCCACAGACAGAGGCGCCGTCGTAGGCTGGGGGTTCCCCCAAGTCTTGCTGCCGCAGCAGCTAAGTCAGTGACAGAAGAGGAGTCAGTGCCGGCATGACAGTTCCCGAGCAGGCTAAGCCGCGCAAACGCACACGAGACCGCGGCGCGGCACGCCCGAGCATCGAAGTCCGGTCTATGGGCCCCACCGACTACTTCGTCTGGCAGCCGCTGTTCGCGCAGCACGTGGATGCGCTGGGCGAGAGCTCGAACGACGGCCGCGCACTCGGCGTGTGGCGTCACGTGGCGAGCAAGACCGGCAACCTCGAGGGCATGATCGCGTTCGTCGAGGGCGAGCCCCGCGGCTACGTGCTCTTCCGAGAGCGGCTGGACATCCGCGGTGCCCGCACCGTGCTGAACATCGAGGCCAAGTACTCGGGTGCCGATTCGAACCGTGCAGCCGTCAACGAGGAGCTCCTCGGTGCGGTGTTCGCCGCGGCCGCGAAGCGCGGCTTCGACGCCATCTCGTGGCTCGTCGACGCCGAAGACGAAGTCGGCCTGCAGCAGTCGGCCCGCATGGGCAGCCGCAGCGACGAGGTGCGCTTCGAGATCTCCGTCGACTCGCGTCAGCAGAGCGAGGGCTAGGCATGCTCATCGGCGAGCGGTGGCGCGGCGGGACGCGCCCGCCCCGCTCGCTCGAGCGGTACCCGGAGTTCGGTGAGGCCTGCTCAATGCAGGAGCAACTTCACGCCCAGAGCCTCGGCGATGTGTCGAAGCTGTGGTGGACGCTGACCTGGCTCGAGGGGCGACCCGTCGCCGAGCTCGAGCATGGCCCGCGCGTGGCTCTGCGAGCCGACGGCTCGGTGCACGTGAGCGGCGCAGACGAGCCTGCCGGTGCCGGGGTGGGCATCGCCGCTGGGAACGAACACGACTTCCTCGACGAAGACGACGACGACCTCTTCCCGGAGCCCGCGCCCCGCGCGTGACGGCACCTTTCGCTCTGCGCGGAAGGTGGATGCGCGTGCCGCGTCGGTGGTCGCGCCTAGGGTTGAAGGCATGACCCAGACCGTGCAGCTCGACGCCGAGAACCCGTTCGCCACCCCCAGCGCGCTCCCCTACCAGTTGCCGCCGTTCGGAGAGGTACGCGAGGAGCATTTCCTCCCCGCGTTCGAGGCGGGTATGGCAGAGCAGCTTGCTGAGGTGGATGCGATCGTCGCGAACGCCGAGGCGCCCTCGTTCGCGAACACGGTCGAGGCGCTCGAGCGCTCCGGGCAGCTCCTCGAGCGCACTGCCGCGGTCTTCTTCACGCTGAGCTCCGGCGACGCGACCCCTGGCATCGACAGGATCGAGGCCGAGATCGGGCCCCGCCTGACCGCCCACGAAGACTCCATCACGCTCAACCGTGAGCTGTTCGCGCGCATCCAGTCGGTGTTCGACGGCCGCGACGCGGCCGGACTGACCGATGAGCAGAAGTTCCTCGTCGAGAAGCTGCACCGCAACTCGAGCCTCGCGGGCGCTGGTCTCGACGACGCGTCGTCGGCGCGCCTCCGTGAGCTGAACGGGCGCCTCTCGGAGCTCGAGGTGCAGTTCGATCAGAAGTTGCAGGCCGACAGCAACGCGCTCGCGCTTGTCGTCGACTCTGCCGAGGAACTCACGGGTCTCGACGAGAGCGCCATCGCTGCCGCATCCACTGCCGCTGAGGCCCGTGGCCAGCACGGCAAGTTCCTGATCTCGCTGGTGCTCTTCACCGGTCACCCGCTGCTGTCGACGCTCACGAACCGCGAGACGCGGCGCAGGCTTTTCGAGGCCTCATCCGCACGCGGCAGCCGCGGCGGCGACCACGACACCAGGGCGACGGCGCTCGAGATGGTGCGAGTTCGCGCCGAGCGGGCGCAGCTGCTCGGCTTCGAGAATCACGCTGAAGCCGCGGCCGCGAAGTCGACGGCGGGCAGCGCCTCCGCGATTCGAGCGCGCCTCGAGCAGCTCTCCACCCCGGCTGCAGCGAATGCGCGGCGCGAGCAGGAGGTGCTGCAGGCCTCGATCGACGCCGAGCAGGCAGCGCTTGGCGAACCGAGCTTCGCTCTCGAGCCGTGGGACTGGGCCTTCTACACCGAGAAGGTGCGAGCCCGCGACTACGCGGTCGACACCTCGCAGATGCGCCCATTCTTCGAGGCGAAGGCCGTGCTTGAGAACGGCGTCTTCTACGCCGCCAACCGCCTGTTCGGGGTCACGTTCACGGAGCGACCCGAGCTGCGCGGCCACCACGCAGACGCGGTCGTCTACGAGGTGAGCAATGAGGACGGCACCGAGGTCGGCCTGTTCTCGCTTGACCTCTACACGCGCGACTCGAAGCGCGGCGGCGCGTGGATGAACTCGGTGATCCAGCAGAATCGCCTGCTCGGCGAGCCGACGGTGGTGCTCAACACGCTCAATGTGTCGAAGCCAGCCGAGGGGTCGCCAACCTTGCTCACGTTCGACGAGGTGGAAACGCTGTTCCACGAGTTCGGGCACGCCCTGCACGGGCTCTTCGCGCTGGTGGGCTACCCGAGTCTCGGCGGCACGAACGTCCCGCGCGACTTCGTGGAGTACCCCAGCCAGGTCAACGAGATGTGGATGCTGTGGCCCGAGGTGCTGCGCAACTACGCGAAGCACCACGTGACCGGCGAGCAGCTGTCGGAGGAGCTCGTCGAGCGTCTCCTCGATTCGGCGTCGTTCAACGAGGGGTTCGGCACCAGCGAGTACCTGGCGGCGTCGGTCATCGACCTCGAGTGGCATTCGCTGTCACCGGAGGCGGCGGCCGAGGTCACCGATGTGCAGGCGTTCGAGCAGGAAGTCCTGCGCCGCTACGGGCTCGACCTGCCCGCCGTACCGCCGCGCTACACGCTCCCCTATTTCCAGCACATCTTCGCTGGCGGCTACAGCGCCGGCTACTACGGCTACATCTGGAGCGAGGTGCTCGACGCGGCGACGGTCGACTGGTTCGCGGAGCAGCCAGACCTCCGCGCGGCGGGCGAACAGTTCCGCCGGAAGATCCTCGAACCAGGCGGCTCCCGCGACGCGATGTCGATCGTCAGCGACCTCCTCGGCGGGCCTGCCCCCATCGAGCCGCTGCTGAAGCGCCGCGGGCTGCAGTAGGCCACCGGGCGTCTCTCAGAACAGCAGAGAGCCTGCGAAGCGCGATCGGTGCCAGGTCGCGACGGGAGCCGAGGTCTTCGGACGCCAGTTCCTCGGCAGAGTTGGCGCATGTTCGACACCGTCTACGCCGGACGGTCACCGGATGGACTGCTTCAGGTATCGTCTCGCCGCCCGGCCACCCAGGTAGCTGCCGAGACTTCCTGAGGACGTCATGCACACGAAGCCGAGCGCTCCGATGGCCCTGTTCTCGTCGACATCGGGAACGGCGAGGATCCAGACGATCGCGGCCGCGAAGCAGAAGCCGCCCGCAATCCACCACGGTGCTGCCACCCGCTGCTCGATGCGCCAGGCTTCGGTGTCTCTCGAGGCGCGCACCTCTCGCGACATCAACGCCCGCCAGGACGGCAAGCGTCCGATGAGGGCTACGAGCGCGAACATGATGACGGCAGCGGCTACGAAGAGCAAAGCCGTGAGGAAGATCATGGCGGGCATGGCCTGACCCTACCCGGGACCTCCGAGATGGGACTCGTCAGACGGGTCGAGAAATCCTCCGAGGCGCCGCCCAGAGTGGCATGTTCGTGTGGGACGTATGGAACTTTTCTGGGCTCTTCTGCTCCTGGTGATCGCCGGAGCGGCGTCTCTCGTCGACGTCGTTCGCCAATCGAGAGCCAACCCCGGCCAGAAGATCCCCTGGCTTGGCAACCCACCACGCTTGCCCAAATGGTGGATTCTCCCTCGCCTCGTCATGGTCTTCGCGATTATGGGCGGCATCAATCTGTTGTGGAGGGCCGCTGGTATCGCCCCGTGGATCGCTGCCGTCGTCCCAGTGGTGGCCATCGCCGTACCTGCGCTCTGCGTGCTCATCGCCCACAACCGGCGCGTCGCAGCGGTCGCGACACCACCCACCCACGAAGAGCTCGACAAGATTCCGAAGTGAGCTCGGCGCTGGTCTAGCGGATGAACCCAGCCTGCATTCGTCCGCCAACCAGTCGTAGCTCCGCTTCAACCTGATCAGCGAAGATGAGGAACTCGAGAGCAAGGAACGGGGCCGCCAGAGCGGCCGCCCGATGGGAGTCCCATGCCCGCAAGGCTCGAACCAGGTGTTTGCTTGTCGCGAGCCAGTGCCCGTTGGCCAGCAGGATGAGTTCGGCAGTCTTGTCGAACAGCAGGCCGGCGGTCACGCGCTGCTCTAAGAGATCGCTAGCATCTCGCAGGTCGTCGAGGAGGTCCGTCACCTCGTAGCGCCGAGTTGCGAGCTCGTGCTCAGACACCCGCGGGCCCTGTTCGAAGACGGGTCGCCAGTGATCGCGGAGCACTCTGAGCTGAGCACCTCCTCGGACGGGCAGACCCTCAAGGAGCATGTTGAGCAGAACCGGCCGGTGACCGGACAAATCGCTCCTGACCCACTTGGGGAAGTCGGCCCCTGTATAAGAGAAGAGCTCGATGGCCTCGCCCGCATAAGCGAAACTCGCCGCCAGGCTCGTGCGGCCGTCGTTGAACATGGCGTCCGGTCCGATAAGCAGCAGGTCGATGTCGCTCGTCGCGGTGCGTCGGCCTGTAGCCGAGCTGCCTGCCATGACGGCGATCTCGGCGCGCGGGAAGCGCTCCGCGACGAAGACGGCGGCGACCTCGGCTGGCTCCATGACACGAGCCTAGGACTCGGCACACATGTCTGCCGCCCAGAAGGACTGCGTAACGGTTCCGCGCATCCAGACCTCAGCCTCGAGGCTGGACCTATGCTCGTGAGATGTCAGTGGTGAAAGCGGACTTCCAGAGCACCGACGCACTAGTGGATTCGTCCCGCGGCGACAGCGATCCGCGTTCGACCCCAGCACTGCACTCCGGCGAAGCCAAGTCCATCGCTGATTTGACGATCCTCGTCCTCGGCGCCACCTGGCTCGCGTACGTCGGCACCGCCGTCAGCGTTGCCAGCAACGGCACACGTTCGTTCGGCCGCACGTTCGGGATGCTCTTCCTTCTCTCAGTGGTCGTCATCACTGTTCCGGTCGCCTGGCCCGTTCTCGAGCACTCGTGGCGATGAAACCTCTCGCACCCGCTGTGCGAAGGGCACCCGCGGAACTGCCTCGCCGCTCAGTCTGGCGCCCCGTCCTCGGCTGGTGCATCGCAGCTGGGATAACCCTCGTCACGGCAGCAGTGACGCTCGTGATCGGCGTATTCCTTGGCCTGAGCGTCGGTGAGATGCTCCACTACGGCTACGCCACCTCAAGCGACACCTGGACCGTACCCAAGGGGCACTACGAGGAGGCCGTCGTCACGACCGGCTTCTCGGCTATGGCGCACTTCCTGGTCTGGATCGTGAGCCTTGCGGCGGCGGCAATCACAGCGGCCTGCACACATAAATCGGTCTGGTGGTCTCTCGGCATCATCACGGTCGTAGTAGTCCTCGAGATCGGCGCCATCCTGATCATCCAACACGTGAGGTTCGAAGCTGGCGTGTACCTGGGCTGAGAACTTCGCTTGGCTGCCACCGCAGCAGGACTCGCTGGTTAGATCTTGGCCGCAGCTTCGAGGTCGACCACTCGCATGACCTCGCGCTTGGGCGAGAGCTGCACCAGCTTGATAGCCGCCCGGAAGGCGTCGCTGTCCCGATCGCGAGCGACCTGGATGCGCCTGCGGAATGTGCCCAACTGGACGTCGAGTTTCTCCGCCGCATCGGCGACCGAAATGCCGGGGAGCTCGTCGCGCGGCGTCGCACCGATGGCCTCCGATGCCGCCCTATTTCGCTCCGCCGCCCGCTCGCGCGACTGCTGTGCCCGCGCTTCACGTTCTTCCGCGGTGCCACCGAATCTGGTCGTCGCCGTCGCACCCGTGACGCCGAGTGCCGCCCCGATCTGCGCCCACGTCGATCCGGCCGCGCGGGCCCGCTCGACCTCCTGTACGAGGCCTACCTCCTCGAACCACCGAGCCGCGTCGCGCGTCGACGTCACTCGGGCCAGTGGATCGCCGTCGGCAGGGGCGAGCACTTCGAGAGCAGCTTCCAGTGGTTCACGCATGGCGTCCATCTGACCGAGCGTACGTCGAACTTCGGCCGGTATCGTCGGCGCCATGCAGAGCGACGACGACCAGGTCCCTGCCGGCTTGGCCACAGATTGGGAGTTTCAGTTCGACCCAGGCCAACCCGGGCCGGCGACGCCGACCGAGGAGCAACGCACGCGGATGACGCAACTGCAGGAGTTCATCCCAACAACAGGTCACGCCCTACCGCTGCAGCACCTGGAAGACCTCACAGCGGGACTCCGCGCGCTCATCGAAGAAGGGTTGACCGTCGACCTGTTGGCGATGGAGCTCCGCCTCCCGCGCGCCATAGTCCAAGGCGCCGCAGAGAGCTGAGACGCTCTCCTGGCCGTCGCAGCCCTCCACGCGATCAGCCGCGGCAGGCGTAGGGTGGTTCCCATCGTGATTCGAAGCCAGGAGGTGACACCCATGAACACAGGATCCACAGTGGGTGCTCCCAGCGGCTCACGAGCCCGCGACTAGCGGCGTCGCGTCAGGGAGCGCCCGCCACGCACGTCGCGAAAGGCACCGCCCATGAACACAACCTCTTCTCCTCTTCCCTCTTCGTCCGAGACGAACCGTGCCCGACGCGCCCTTGTGCTCGGTGGCGGCGGCTCGACCGGCAATGCCTGGCTCATCGGCGTGCTCGCCGGACTCGCTGGTTCGGGCGTCGATCCGACTGGGGCTGACCGGGTCATCGGCACCTCCGCGGGTGCGACCGCCGCCGCTCAGCTCGCTGGCGCGACTCCCGCCGAGCTGCTCGACGCAATCCTGAGCGCGCACGCCCGGTCCGCCACCGCCGAAGCGGCCGCGCGTCCGGCTCAGTCGACAGGGCAAGCCAACACGCCAGTCGTCGACCATCTGGAGCGGATGCACCGGATCATCGCCGAGTCCTCGGACGCGAGCGATCTCCGTCGCCGGCTCGGCGCAGCCGCACTCGAACGTCTTGCGGAGTCCGACGGTGCCTGGCAGGACCGCTGGCGCGCCACGGTCGCCGCGCGCCTCCCCGTTCTCGACTGGCCGAAGCACGAAGTGCTGCTCACCGCGGTAGATGCCGCGACCGGGGATGCTGTCGTGCTCGACGTCCACAGCGGCGTCGACCTCGCCGAGGCGGTCGCAGCCAGTACCTCGAGTGGGCTTCCCTACCGGATTGGTGACCGGTGGCTCATCGACGGAGGCTTCCGCCGCAACGAGAACGCCGACCTCGCCGCAGGGGCCGACAGCGTGCTGATCCTCGCGCCCTTCTCCGGGCACAGCTTCACGCCACCCGAGTGGGGGCTGCAGTTGGACGCGCAGGTCGCCGAGCTGCGCGCATCCGGGAGCCACGTCGAGATGATTGTCCCCGGCGTCGAGTTCGACCATCTCTTCGGGGCCAACGCCATGGACTTCTCGCTCCGGCCTGCCGCCGCCAAGGCCGGCTTCGAGCGAGGGACGCGCTTCGCTGCGGAACACCGTGCGTTCTGGGTGTAACAAGAGAGTGAAATCTTCCCGGAGAGGATTCCCAGCGGAAGTAAGGGTGACCTAAGCTATGTACATTCAGCTTTCGGTGCGATCACCTCGCACCGTTCCCGCCAGAAGGGATCTCCATGACCATCGTCACTGACACCGCGACGACCATCAGCGCACGCCTGCGCGAACGCACCTCGCAGGCCCACGAGAGCGCCGAGCGCTCGCGCTTCCTCGAGCGGCTCCTCGGCGGTGAGCTCGGCATCGATGCCTGGGCCGCGCTGCTCCAGCAGTACGGCTTCATGTACGAGGCACTTGAGAGCGCCGCGGTTCCCGTGCGCGAAGGCGGCCAGCTGGGCGCGATCCCCGCGATCGAGCTCGACCGTGCCGCATCGATCGCCGCCGACCTCGAAGCCCTCGCGCCCCGCCTCACGCAGGCGCTCCCTGGCGAGCTGCCGGCGACTCGCGAGTACGCGGACCGCATCACCGCGTCCGCCGCCGACCCGGCACGCTACCTCGCGCACCACTACACCCGCTACCTCGGGGACCTCTCCGGTGGCCAGGCGATGCGCGTCATGCTCGACCGCACCTACGGGCTCCCCGCAGACGAGGCGGCGTTCTTCGACTTCGCGGAGATCCCGGCGATCGTGCCGTTCAAGCGCACCTACCGCACGCAGCTCGACGAGCTCGCCTTCGACGAGGCCGCCATCGTGCGCCTCCTCGACGAGGCGAATGCGAGCTTCACCTGCAACGAGCGCATCTTCGAAGAGCTCGACGCACGCTTCTAGCCACCCTGCGTTGACCGCGCGAGAACGGCCCGCATCCACCCGGACGCGGGCCGTTCGACTTCGACCGCCTGCACGCGCGGCAGCTCGAATCGAGCGCCGTGCTGGCCTCGCTCCTCGAGAAGCCGCGGCTACCCGAAGAGGTTCGGGTCGAGGCCGAGCTTTCGTCGGACCAGGAGCGAGATCGACCAGTTCAGGCCGGCGATTGCGAGCATGCCTGCTCCCCCACCGAGCACCATGGGTGCGCTGATCTCGCCGATCTGCAGGCCGGACGCCTCGCCAGCACTGGCCACCGGACCAGCTCCGGACTGCGCCGCTCCCCCGCTGCTCGTCGCGACACCGGCCGCCGGCGCCGTGGTGGTCGGCACGGGTGCAGCCGCGTTCGGGGTGCGCGAGCCGCTCGTCGAGTTGCTCTGCGTGAGCGTCGGCGCGGCCGGCGCGTTGTAGGCGCCCACCGTCGGCGAGTGGTCGCCTTCGAGGCTCACGGTGAGCGGCAGGGTCGGCTTGTAGACGTCGCGAGCCCCGTTCGACGTGAACCAGTAGGAGAAGAGCCCGGTCTCCTTCTGGAAGTCGATGAAGTCGGACGGGAACGCACCCCAGTAGCTCGAGTTCGCAGCTGTGCGTGGCGCCTGCCCGCTCGCGGTGCCCTGGTCGCCGCCCACGACCCCCTGCGACTGGCCGGTACCGCTGTAGGCGACGCCCAGGTAGTCAGGAGTCGTCGTGATGACGTCGCTGCTCGCGTCGACCCCCGAGAGCGTGGCCAGCGTGACCGTGCGATCGGTGAGCGGCACCCACTTCGATGAGTCGGTCATGGAGGCCCCGAATCCGGAAGCTGTGGCGGTGATCGTCCCCTTGCCGCTCCCGTCGACCTTGAGGACGGGGTCGGTCGCGGTCCAGTAGGAGAGGCCACCGTAGAAGGCGATGGTGAAGCTGCCACTCCATTGCACGGTGACCTCGGACCCAGAACGCGTCGTCTTGCCGCCAGTGATGCGCACCTGCGACTCCGTGTACGAGCCGAGGCGGCCTGTCGAGACGCTGGTGCCGGTTCGATCAACGCACTTCGTAGCCCAGCTCGCCTGCTGGAAGTCGTTCCCGTTCGGCTTGATGATCGTCACGTTGCCGTCGGCCGACTGGTACTCGCCGGCGTTCCAGAGGCGCGAAGAGCCGGTATCACCCGCCTTGCCTGCTGAGAGGAAGTTGCACCCGCCGTAGAACGCGCCGCTCGTCGCTTCCTTGTTGAGGCCCCAATAGAAGGTCGCTCCATCGGTGGAGGCGTTCCCACCGTCGGTCGGGGTCGTCGGTACCGTGGTCGGCGGGGTTGTGGGTTCCGCGGTCGGTGCAGGCGTCGGGATCGGCTCCGTCGCCGTATGCACGGACTGGGTCACGGATGCGCCCGAGGAAGTTGCGAGGTACGGGGTCACGGTGACCGTGTACTCGGTGTCGGCGATCAAGCCACTTGAGATGGTTGCCATCGCCGAGCCGTCCGCGGATGCGGGGGCCTGCACAACCGCACCGATCGGCGCGCCGCCCTGCCCGACCTGCACCTGGTACGAGGTCGGCGGGCCTCCCGCCCCAATTGGCCAGGTGAGGTTGACGCCGAAGGATGCGCTCTTGGGCTCGACGATCGTCACGCCGGGTTGGGCGGCGACTCCGAGCGGCTCGACGACGTCGACCCGTATCGGCTGGCCGTCGGCCAGCGCGATGGGCGTCTGCGTCTCCCCGTTGCGGACGGCGAGGGTGAAGGTGTGGACGCCGAGTGGGAGCGAGGACACGTCCCAGACGCCGGCGCCTCCGCCGTTCACGATCGGGGCTCCTTCGCCAGCGCGAAGGGGCAGTTCAGTGCCGTCGCCAGCGAGCAGCACCGCCTTGCCAGCGATATCGGCGCCGAGGTTCGCGATCCCGACTCGCAGGCCGTCCGCATGGCCGAGGGGCACTCGGTCGAATGCGGGCGTTGCCGAGGGGGAGGTGTCGAAGCGCAGCGTCAGGGGTGCCGCGACTTTCTTCGGATCGGCCATGCCGCCGGACGAGTACCAATAGCTCGACTGGCCGGTCTCGGCGTGGAACGCGACGAAGTCCTTCGGCCATGATCCCCACTCACCGGTTCGCGACTGCGGGGTGCCGACGCTGCCCGCATCCACCTCGCGGTAGTCGGGGGCGATGGTGGCACCGGATGCGGTGAGCTCGGCAGGGGTGGCCTCGATCGTGGCGAGGGTGACGCGACGCTGGTCGAGCTCCTGCCACTTGGAGGGGTCGTCCATGTCGGCGCCGTAGCCGCCAGCGGTGCCCTTGAACGTGCCTTTGCCGTTGGTGAGTTCGAGTGTGAGGTCTTCGACGGACCAGTACGTCATGCCTCCGTAGAAGACGACGGTGAAGGCACCGTCCCAGGAGATGCTGGCCGTGCCGGTCTGGAGGTCGACGGTTCCAGCACCGTCCGCGAGGTTGACCTGGTTGCCGCTGGTGGATCCGGCGGCCGTCCCTACTCTGGTGCCGCTTGCATCGAGGCACTTCGTGTCCCAGGTGACGGGTACCTGGTTGCCCGCGGCGTCTGGCTTCGTGATGGACACCGTGCCTTCGCTCGCCGAGTACAGGCTGTCGTCGGTCCAGACGGCGGACTTGCCGTTGTCGCCGGAGGCTCCGGCGGAGAGGAAGTTGCAACCCCCGAAGTAAGCACCACCGCCGACCTCGTCATTCATCGTCCACGAGAGGTCGACACCGGTGACCTGAGTCGAGGCGGCTTCGGCCGAGTCTGCTGCCATGAGGCCGAAGCCCGCGAGGAGGCCGACGATGCCGATGCCGGCCAGAATGCGCGTGCCGATGCCTGGCATGGGGAAACTGTCCGTGCGCGGGCGGCGCAGCTCATGCGCTTCGGACATCACCGTGCGTCCTCTCTGCGCCCAGCAGCGCTCGACAGGATGAGGGTCGGAGCGTCTCGCTCGTCGGCACCAGCCTCTGCTCCTCCGTCGCCGAGTGGGCTCGGGTGTCGCGGAGCGGGAGCGTCCATGGCGAAGAAGTCGACGAGCTTGTCGTTCTCGAGCGGTGCGGGGGCCGCGGGGAGGTTCGCGAGACCTTGCGGTGCGGCTGCGGCCCCGAGCCGGCGGCGGGCGCGCGCCTCCCGCTGCTCCTGCGCGAGCCGGACCGACGCGGTCTTCCTGCGCTGCTTCTCGCGTTCCTGCAGCGCTTTGCGTTCGCGTTGCCCGCGTACTTTCTCGAGCGCCGCGGGATTGACTCCGAGCAGAAGGCTCTTCGCGGCGAGGTACGCGCCGATGCCGACGGCCAGCGCGACGACGGTGAGGCCGACGAGCAGCATGACGGGCGCGAGCACCACAAGCCAGGCCAGGGCGTCGCCGACCGAGCCGAGGCCCTGCGACGATGCCGTGTTCTGGGTGGTCGCCCCGACTGGGGCGGATGTCGCGACTGGCGCAGCGTCTGACGGAGGCGCCTGCTCGGCCGACGCGGCAGGGGCTGCCGCCTCCGGCTGCTGGGCGGTGGCCGCTGCCTGCGGGGCCGCTGCCGCGGCACCACCCGCGAAGGTGAGCGGCGTGAACGACTCGTTGTTGGTGTTCTTCACGCCGTGCGCGCCGATGGTGATGATGCCGCACTGGACGGTGCTGCAGTCGACGGAGGTGGCGTTCTGGTTGCGGTCGTAGGTCTGGAAGACGGCTCCTGGGATGCGCAGCGTGCCCGACCACGTTCCGTCGGCTGCCACCTCGCCGCCGTTCGCCGCGTAGGAGGTGGAACCGCCGGGGAAGGCGACGAACAGCTGGTAGCCGACGGGGTTGGTCTCGTCGTCGTAGACATAGCGGTAGTCCTCGCCTGTCACACCTCCCGAGCTCGGCTTCCACGAGCCACCGCTCGCATCGTCGACCCAGCCGAACAGCACGTAGATGCCGCCGAACCCGCCCTGCACGGACTGGAAGCCTGAGCCCGACACCTGGATCTCGCTCTGCGCATCAGCTGTGGGCTGTCCGGAGATCGTCACCTGACCGGCTGCGTGGGCTGGTGCGGCGGAGATCCCGACGACGGCGAAGCCCAGAGCGATCACGGCGGCTGAGAGGAAGGCGACGGCCCAGCGAGCTCTGGAGCGACGTGGCGCCTTGGAGATGGTGGCGGTCATGCGTTCTGCCCTTCTGCGGCGGGGGTCGATGAGGCTGAGCGAGGGGACGCGCGCTTGGGCACGACGATCGGTGCGCCCGTGAGCGGGTCCTCGAGGATGTGCACGGGATGCTCGTAGACCTGCGAGATGAGCTCGGCCGTCAGCACCTCTGCGGGCGGCCCGTCGGCGACGATTCGTCCGCGGCTGAGGAGCGCGATGCGGTCGGCGTAGGCGGCTGCGAGGTCGAGGTTGTGCACGATGATGACGACCGCGCATCCGGTACTCGCGTAGCTGCGGACGAGGTCGAGCACCATCTCCTGGTGCTTGATGTCCATCGCGGCGGTGGGTTCGTCGAGGAGCATGACCGACGCGGTCTGGGCGAGGACGCGGGCGAGTGCCGCTCTGGCGCGTTCGCCGCCGGAGAGCGACGGGTAGTGGCGGTCGGCGAAGCGATCGATGTCGGTGCGGCGCATCGCGCCGGCGGTGATGAGGTCGTCGCGGTCCCGCTCGCTCACCTGCTGCCATGGCGCGCGTCCCATGTCCACGACTTCCTCGACCGAGAACGGGAAGGCGATATCGACCTGCTGCAGGAGCACGGCGCGGCGCATGGCGAGCTCCGTGTTGGTCCAGGCGTAGCTCGGGAGGCCGTCGATCTCGACGGTGCCGCTGCGCGCATCCACGTCGGACGTGATGACGTTGATGAGCGTCGACTTGCCCGCTCCGTTGGGCCCGACGAGCGCGAGCACCTCACCGGCGCGGATGTCGAGGTCGAGGCCCTCGAGCACGGTGCGCTCGCCGAAGTCGACGGTCACGTTGCGCACCGAGAGGACGACCTCTCCGGGGGTCGTGGCTCGGGGCTTGCGGATGGGGTTCCTGAGGATGGAGCCGATCACGACCATGCACCACCCTTCGCCCGGCTTCGCCGGATCAGGTAGAAGAAGAAGGGCCCGCCGATGAGCGAGGTCAGCATGCCGATGGGGAGGTCCGCGTACTCGACGAGGGTTCTGGCGCCGAGGTCGGCGATCGTCAGCAGCAGGGCGCCGCCGAGCACTGAGCAGAGCAGGAGCGGACGGTGCGATGGGCCGATGATCATGCGGATGATGTGCGGCACGACGAGCCCGACGAACGCGATGATTCCGGCGAAGGCCACGGCCGCGGAGACGAGCAGGGCGACGTAGATCATGACGAGGAGGCGCACGCGTTCGACGTTGACGCCGACGTGCCTGGCTGCCTTCTCGCCGAGCGACAGCAGGTCGAGCTGGCGGCCGATCCCGATGGCGAGGATGCATCCCACGACGATGAGCGGCGCGACGAGCCAGACCTGCTCCCAGCGGGATCCGTTCATGCTGCCCATCTGCCAGAACACGATCTGCTCGCGCGCCTGCGTCGGAGCGCTGAACGTGATGAACGCGATGAGCGCACCGCACACGGCGTTGACGGCGACGCCGGTGAGGATGAGCGTGATGACGTCGGTGCGTCTGCCGGAGCGGGACAGCGAGTAGACGACGAAGGTCGTGATGAGGCCTGCAACGAACGCGAACGTGGGAGTCGTGAAGGGTCCGAGGAACGTGAGGCTGAAGAGGATGGAGAAGCTGGCCCCGACGGCCGCGCCGGCGGAGACGCCGACAGAGCCGGGCTCGGCGAGCGGGTTGCCGAAGATGCCCTGCATGAGCGCGCCGGCGACGGCGAGCGCCGCGCCCACGAGCACGGTGAGCACGAGGCGCGGGAAGCGGACCTCGGCGAGCGCGGCAGCCCCGAATTCGTGGCTGGGGCCAGGGAGCCAGTCGATGCCGACCTGGTTCAGCAGGAAGCCCAGCACCTCGAGCGGCGGAATGTACAGCTGACCGATCATGGCGGAGACGAGGCAGCCGGCGATGAGGAGGATCGTGAGGACGGCCGCGAGCAGCGACGCCCGCGCCTTCTTGGAGCGCGGGGGCGCATCCGTGGGCTCTGCAACGGGCTCGGGGCGGCGGCGCGCGCGTTCCTCGACGCGGTCGACGAGGGTGCGCTGCCTCGGCTCTTCCCCGTGTGCCCGCGGGGTGGTGCTTGGGGGTGTTGCGGTTGTCACGTTCGCGTCTCTCATCATTCGCTGCTCTCCTCCGTGCCGTCCGCTGGGTTCCCGGCGGAATCGGCCCCCGGCACGTAGGCGAGGTCTGGTGCGTAGATCGCGGTGCCGAGCGCCGCGAGGACTGCAGCTGATCTGGGTCCGAAGCTCATGACCTCGTAGTCGCTCATATCGACGATGCGCTTGTTCGCGCCCGCCGGCGTCTGCCCGATGCCGGGGAGCTGGACGGCCTCGTCGATACCCCCGACGGAGGCGAGGCCGAGGGTCATGACGATGATCACATCTGGAGCGGCGCGGACGAGGGCCTCCGCATTGGTCGGCGACATGCCGGCGAATCCGACCTCGGTCGCGACGTCGCGCGCTCCTATGCTCTGGATGATGGAGTCGGCGCCTGAGCCCGCGCCGAACCAGTAGTAGACGCTGCCGCGCAGGTACAGGAACACGACGCGCGGCTTCTTCTCCGGGTCGGTCGGCGCCATCGTGCCGAGCTGCTGGATCGTCGTCCCGATCTCGGCCTGCGTGCGCTGCGAGAGCTTCTCCCCCAGGGCCGGCACGCCGAGCGCATCCGCGACGAACTGGATCTGTGGCGACACGCCCTCGACTCCGTCCTCGTAGGCGATGGGCACCATGACCACGGGGATGCCGGCCTGCCGCAGCTGCAGCTGCACGTCGTACGGGCCGATGGATGCGTCGGTCACGACGACGGTGGGCGCGAGCTGCAGGATCGACTCGGCGTTGAGCTCGTGCCCGTTCTGCGTCACGAGCGGCAGCTGCTCGTTGCCTGGCATGAGCTTCGTGATGTCGGTGGCGGTATCCCGCCCGATGAGGTTGCAGCCGAAGCCCAGACCGATGACGGCGGCGGCGAGGCCGCCGTTCTGGTTGATCGCGAGGATGCGGGTCGTGTCCGTCACGGTCGTCTCAGCGCCGTCGGAGCTCGTGAACGTCGACGGGAGCTGCTGCACCGCCGTCGCCGCGTCGGTGATGGGGTTGATGGCCGCGGTCTGCGTGTACGCGGTGGTCGGTCCCGTGATGCTGCGCGGTTCGGGCAGTTCTGCGGAGGTGACCGAGGGCAGCACGGGTGCCACCGGGTCGGTCTGCACTGGCTGCGAGACGCACTGCCCGTTGCCAGCACCATCGGCGGTGCCGATGTTGTGGAACCCGTTCACCCAGAGCACCGACACGACGACTACGGCGAGCGCCGCCCAGCCGGCACGACGAATCGTCGAGCGGCGGAAGCGGCGGAGCGTGCGTGGCAGTGGCATGGAGTCCTCGGTGCTGGTCGGTCTGAGCGCAAATGCGCGCGGGCGGTCGTGTGGGCGGGCTCAGCCCGTCCGCCCCCTCCGGCGGAGCAGGAGGACGATCCCGGCGACGAGCGCGAGCGCGCCAACGCCGAGAGCGATCGCGAGCATCTCGTTGCCGGTGGAGATGAGGCCGGATCCGCTGCCAGCCGCGCCCGAGCCCGAGCCAGCACTGGGCCGCGTGCTCGTCGTCGGGGCGGCGGTCTGCGCGGCGCTCGGGGCTGCGGTGGGGGCCACGGTGGTCGACGGCGCGGTCGTTGTCGTTGGCACGGCAGTCGGCGCGGGGATGGTCACCTCGACGATTCCGGACGGCGGCGTCGGAGCTGGCTCGGCGACGGCTGGTGTCGGGCTCGCGAGGCCGACGCCGAGGGCAAGCGCGAGTCCCGCGAGGAGCGCGAGGGCGGCGCCTCCCGCTCGCGGCGGCGTGAGTTGCTCGGCAGCGGATCCCACTTCGGAGCCGTAGCCGGCCATGAGGAGGTCGAGTCGCCGACGGCGCCAGACCCAGAAGACGATCCCTGCGACCAGCAGGAGCAGGACGACAATCAGCACGACAAGCGACCAGGGCAGCGCGAACGCCGAGAGTTCGGCGGTCACCGCGACTGGCACGTCGGTGAAGGCACCCACTGGCTGCAGGTAGATGGTCAGGGCGCCGTTGAGGGGGCCGAGGGCACTCGACGTGACCTCGCGTGTGATCGTGACCGCAGAGCCGGGCAGGAGCTCCGGGATCTCGCCACCGGTCAGCGCGACTCCGGAGGCGCCGCCGATGCCGCTCAGGCGCAGGTCCTCGAGCGATGAGAGACGCACGTTGCCCGTGTTCACGAGCTCGTAGCTGACCGTCGTCGTGCCGCCGCCGAAGGGGTTGAGGCCCGCTGCGCCCCAGTCGGTCGTGAGGCTGCGGATCTCGGCGGTGGGCGCGAGCTCGCCGCTCACGCGCATGTCGATGCGCAGCCCGAGGCGTCGCTCGACCTTGACCTGGTCGGTGGAGTCGCCGGGCAGGAGCGAGGCGACGATCGCGGCCGAGTGGTCGCCCGGCGTCGTATCTGCCGGCACTGTGAGGGTGAAGGGGACATCGATGCTCGCGCCGGGCTCGAGCGAGACCGCACCAGCGCTCGGGGCGACCCACGTCCCCGCATCCACTGACGGCTCGCCGTTCTCGAGGATGTCGACGGCACCCGTGGCGGTGGTGAACGCGTCAGCCGCGTAGATCGTCAGGGTGAGGGCGCCGGCGCCCGTGTTGGTGACGGTGAACGCGTCGGTTATGACGTCGCCGGGGTTGACGTCGTACGTGAAGTTCGGGCGACCGGTACCTCGGTCGCTGTCGACGGTGTCGATGCTCCAGGCGGGAGGCTCCGCCGTGTCGGCGTGCGCGGCGCTCGGGGCGACGAACGACAGCAGCGCCAGCAGCGACGCCGCGAGGACGGCGGATGCTGTGGCGCGGGTGCGGAGACGGATGGGGAGAGCCATGTGGTCCCTAACGTGGGGCCCTCGCGGCGGGGCCGCGACGGAGCGAGAGATGCAGTGAAGCGAGGTGGGTGCTGCCCGAGTGGATGCGCGTGCAGCGGTGTGCGAGTGCGCGGGAGCCTCGTGGGCTCCCGCGCACTCCTCAGCGCCTAGGAGATCGCCGAGATGGTGAGGGTTGCGGAGTACGCGCCCTGCTTCGTGGTGGTGGGGACCGTCAGTGTGAGGTCAGCACCGAGCGTTGCGTTGGCGGCCGCGGTCGACTTCGCGAGCTGCTGAGCGGTGTCGAGGCCGGTCACGCTGGCTCCGGCGGTGACGCTGGGGCTCGTGCCGTCTGCGAGCTTCGGAGCCCAGCCGAGGTTGGCGGCCGAGATCGTGTCGGTGCCGTTGCTGAAGTCGGTGGACTGTCCGGAGACCGTCCAGCCGTACGGTGCCGTGCCACCCGTACGCGTGTCGGTCACTGCGACGTCGCTGATCGAGCCGTTCGCGACGAAGCTGTCACCGGTCTGCGCCGCGGTGCCGAGGTTGGCGCCGTTCTCGTCGGCCCACGCCCACGAGAAGGAACCGCTCACTGGCTCGACGGGCTCTTCGAACTCGGGGATGATCACGTCGACGTTGCCCTCTGGCGTGGCGGGCACCTCGGGGGTGACGATCTCCGCGTAGCTCGCGGAGAAGCCCTTGGCGACCTTCTTCGGGTCAGCCGCGCCGCCCGATGAGTACCAGTAGGACGACTGGCCGGTCTTGTTGTTGAAGTCGACGAACGACTGCGGGAACGAGCCCCAGCTCGTGGACGTGCGGTTCTGCGGCGTGCCTGCCGTGGTGACCTCGACGCCCGCGTAATCGGGGGTGACCGAGACACCGGTAGCGGTGACGTCGACGCCGTCGAACGTGGCGAGGTCGATCACCTCGGGGGCGATCGGCACCCACTGCGTCATGTCTTCCATCGATGTGCCGTAGCCGGAGGCCGTTCCCTTGAGCGTTCCGACGCCGTTGACGACGTCGAGCACTGGGTCGGAGACCGTCCAGTACGTCAGACCGCCGTAGAAGACGATCGTGAAGTCGCCATCCCACGAGATGGTGCCGGTGTCGGTCGCTGGATTGACCGTTCCCGTGCCCGCCGCGAAGTTGACGCGGTTGGCGCTCGTCGAGCCTGCGCTCGGCGAGACGCTGCCACCTGCGGCGTTCTGGCACTTGGTTCCCCAGGTGGGAGCGACCTGCTCGCCAGCGGCGTTCGGCTTCGTGATGCTCACGTTGCCTTCGGATGCCTTGTAGAAGCCGTCGGCCTCGGTCCAGAGGCGCGAGGAGCCGCTGTCTCCGGCCGCTCCCGCGACGAGGAAGTTGCAGCCGCCGAAGTAGGCACCGCCGCCGGTCTCGTCGTTGAGCTGCCACGAGAACGAGACGTTCTCAACGGCTGCGTCGCCTTCAGCGGCGGACGCGGGGGCCGCGCCGAGGCCGAGGCCCGCCGCGATGAGGCCTGCTGCGGCGAGTGTTGCGCCACCGCGAGCCAGCACAGACGACCGACCAGCCGTCCGTTCTTGCACTGCTGTCATGAGTTCTCCTGAGTAGAAGCCACGGCTCCCCGACACGCGCGCAGATGCGCGGCGAGTGCCGTGTACCGAAAGCCTCACGTTGGGGGCGCCACCCGGTGGAACCGGTTAGGTAACGCTAAGTAAGGCTAGGGTTACCTTACGGGAGATTTTCAGGTTCGACAACGGTCCGGAGCAAACGCGCGCACCGCCGCCTGCTGACCTCGGCAACCACCGCGTTACCTTCGCCCGGTAGCGTTGCTCCGTGCAATCCCCTCTGGACCGATCCGCGGCAGCCCCCACGCCCCGCACGCTCATCGACGTGCTCTCGGCGACGGCCGCCGCGCATCCCGACGCCATCGCGATCGATGACGGCGACGCTCCGCTCAGCTACCAGGACCTGACGGCCTACGTCGCCCGGACAGCCAAGCGGCTGCAGGATGCGGGAGTGCGACGCGGCGACAAGGTCGGCGTGCGCCTCGTCTCCGGCACACGAGAGCTGTACATCGCGATCCTCTCGATCATCGCCGCGGGTGCCGCCTACGTACCCGTCGACGTCGACGACCCCGACGAGCGAGCCGTCCTCGTCTTCGGCGAGGCCAGGGTGCGCGGCACCATCCAGGGCGACGGCGAGTTCGTGCTCGCGCCCGACGAGGGCCAGCCAGCGAGCGCGCCCGTGCTCCTCTTCGGAGACGGCGCACCGCACCCGGAGAGCAACAGCCTCGACGAGCTCGAAGGACCACACCTCGACGACGACACCTGGGTGATCTTCACGTCAGGGTCGACAGGGGTGCCAAAAGGCGTCGCCGTCTCGCACCGCTCAGCCGCAGCGTTCGTCGACGCAGAGGCGAAGCTCTTCCTCCAGCAAGATCCCATCGGGCCGGGAGACCGCGTGCTTGCCGGCCTCTCCGTCGCGTTCGACGCCTCGTGCGAGGAGATGTGGCTCGCCTGGCGCTACGGCGCGTGCCTCGTCCCAGCACCGCGTTCGCTCGTGCGGTCCGGGGAAGACCTGGGCCCCTGGCTGCTCAGGCACCAGATCTCCATCGTCTCCACAGTGCCCACCCTCGCCGCGCTCTGGCCGAGCGAGACGATCGAGCAGGTCAGGCTCCTCATCTTCGGCGGCGAGGCCTGCCCCCTCGAGCTCACACAGCGCCTCGTCGGCGAAGGCCGCGAGGTCTGGAACACCTACGGCCCCACCGAAGCGACCGTCGTGGCCTGCGCCGCGCTGCTCGACGGCTCCCCGCCCATCCGCATCGGCCTGCCACTCGACGGCTGGGAGCTCGCGGTGGTCGACGCCGAGGGCAAGCGTGTAGCGGAAGGCGAGTCCGGCGAGCTCATCATCGGCGGCGTGGGCCTCGCGCGCTACCTCGACCCTGCCAAGGACGCCGAGAAGTACGCCCCCATGGAGAGCCTCGGCTGGGAGCGCGCGTACCGCTCAGGCGACCTCGTCAAGTACGAAGCCGAGGGACTCGTGTTCCTCGGCCGTGCCGACGACCAAGTCAAGATCGGCGGCCGACGCATCGAACTCGGTGAAGTCGAGGCCGCCCTGCAGGCCGTGACCGGAGTGACCGGCTCTGCCGTCGCCGTCCGCAAGACCTCAGCAGGCGTCTCCATCCTCGTCGGATACATCGTGACGGGGCCAGGCTACGAACGCCAGCTCGCCCGCACCGAACTCGGCGAGCAGCTCCCGAAAGCGCTTGTTCCGCTCCTCGCCGAGGTCGAGTCCCTGCCAACCCGCACCTCAGGGAAAGTCGACAAGAACGCCCTCCCCTGGCCGCTGCCGGGGGCCGACGAGGTCTCCGGTGACCTCGACGGCCACGTCGCCTGGCTCGCCGAGCAGTGGCAGGCCGTCCTCGGACTGCCCATCGGCAGCGAGGACGCTGACTTCTTCGACCTCGGCGGAGGCTCGCTCTCGGCCGCCCAGCTCGTCACTCGAGTGCGCGCCAGAGTGCCCGAGTTCACCGTCGCAGACGTCTACGACCACCCGCGCCTCGGCGCCATGACCGAATCGATCGCCGAGGCCCTCGACGACGAGGACGAACTGCCGACCTCGTTCAGCACACCGGGCCCCACTCCCCTCTCGGCACGCATCCTGCAACTCGTCGCAGGTCTCCCCCTGCACATCCTGGCTGGCGCACGGTGGGTCACGTACCTGCTCGCAGCGAGCGCCCTCCTGCAGCTCCTCCCCGGGTTCGACGTGCTCCCGGATGCGCCGCTCTGGCTCATCATCGTGATGCTCGTCGTCTTCGTGACCCCGTTCGGGAAGATGGCCATCTCGGTCGCCGCCGCGCGCATCCTGCTCTTCCGGGTGAAGCCAGGCGACTACCGACGAGGCGGCTCCACGCACATGCGGCTGTGGCTCGCCGAGCAGGTCGCCACCCAGATCGACGCCGTCGGCCTCGCGGGAGCCCCCTGGGTTGTCTACTACGCCCGCGCACTGGGCGCCAAGGTCGGCAACAACGTCGACCTGCACTCGCTCCCGCCCGTCACAGGAATGCTGCAGCTCGGCGACGGCGCCGCCATCGAGCCGGAAGTCGACCTCACGGGCTACTGGATCGACGGCGCGCTCGTGCGCATCGGCGGCATCCGCATCGGCGCAGGCGCAACGGTCGGCGCGCGCAGCACGCTCGCGCCTGGCACCAAGATCGGCCAGGGTGCAGAGATCGCGCCCGGCTCCGCGGTGTTCGGCAGGGTCCGATCCGGCAAGAGCTGGGCTGGATCGCCCGCCGTTCGGGTCGGCAAGGTGCGCGCAAGCGACTGGCCGGCCGAACGCCCGCCAGAACCCTTCGGCTGGGCAGCCGTCTACGCCGTCGCCTCCGTCGCACTCGCGCTCCTCCCCCTCTTCTCCTTCGCCGTGGGCGGGATCGTCGTGTCGGCCGGGATACGCGGCGCCGAATCCCTCGGGGACGCCGCGCTCGCTGCGCTCGCCTGGCTCGCACCCGCGGTGCTCGCCGCCGGAGTGACCTTCGCGGGCCTCGTCGTTGTCTTCGTCCGCCTCCTCTCGATCGGCCTCACCGAGGGCACGCATCCGGTCCGCTCCCGCATCGCCTGGCAGGCCTGGTGCATCGAGCGCCTCCTCGACGCGGCCCGCACCATGCTCTTCCCGTTCTACGCGAGCCTCTTCACCCCCGTCTGGCTGCGCATGCTCGGCGCCAAGGTCGGGCGCGACGTGGAAGCGTCAACCGTGCTCCTCCTCCCCTCGATGACGCAGATCGACGACGGCGCGTTCCTCGCCGACGACACGATGGTCGCCTCCTACGAGCTGCACAACGGGTGGATGCGCATCGAGCGCGCCCGCATCGGCGCGCGAGCCTTCCTCGGCAACTCTGGCATGGCCGCCGCCGGCCACTCCGTCCCCCGTGACGGCCTCGTCGCCGTGCTGTCGGCCGCCCCGGCCAAGGCGAAGCCCGGCTCGTCCTGGCTCGGCTCCCCGCCAGTGCGTCTCCGCCGCGTCACCGTCGACGGCGACGAATCCCGCACCTACAACCCGCCGCAGGCACTCCGAGTCGCGCGAGCCCTCTGGGAGCTGTGCCGCATCGTCCCCGTCATCGTGACGTGCGGCCTGGGGCTCGGCGTCCTCTTCAGCCTCGCGGCGATCGAGACCGCCGTCGGCGTCGCCTGGAGCATCGTGCTGTCTGGGTTCGTGCTACTGGGCGCGGCAGCAGCTTCCGCCGCCGTGTCGACCCTCGCCAAGTGGGTCATCGTGGGGCGAATCCGCGTCTCCGAGCAGCCCCTGTGGTCGAGCTTCGTATGGCGCACCGAGGTCGCTGACACGTTCGTCGAGATGGTCGCGGCCCCCTGGTTCGCACGAGGCGCCGCAGGAACGCCCGCCCTCGCGATGTGGCTTCGCTCGCTCGGCGCGAAGATCGGCAAGGGCGTCTGGTGCGATTCGTACTGGCTGCCGGAGGCCGATCTCGTCACTCTCGGCGACGGAGCGACCGTCAACCGGGGCTGCGTGGTCCAGACTCACCTATTCCATGATCGAATAATGAGCATGGACACCGTCACCCTCGAAGCAGGCGCAACGCTCGGACCGCACAGCGTGATCCTCCCCGCCGCCACGATCGGCGCACACGCCACCGTGGGGCCAGCCTCCCTCGTCATGCGCGGCGAGTCGGTTCCCGTCGGCAGCCGCTGGAGCGGCAACCCCATCGGCCCATGGCGAGCCGTCAAGCTGCGCGCCTACCAGTCGAAGGCTTCATGATCCGCGCGGCGGCACCAGAGCCACTGCCCGGCAACCCCTACACGCCGCAGAGCGGTGATGTCAGCATCCGGGTCGAGCGCTACGAGCTGGCGCTCAAGTACCGGATGCAGAACAACCGGCTCTCCGGCATCGCGACCCTCAGCATCCGCACGACCGTGCCGCTCACCGCGTTCTCGCTCGACCTCGTCGGCCTCCGTGCGAGCAAGGTCAACGTGCGCGGTGACAAGCAGGCACGCTTCAAGCAGAGCGACCGCAAGCTCAAGGTGACGCTCTCGAGACGAGTCGAAGCGGGCGATGCCATCGCACTCGAGGTCGTCTACGAAGGAGCGCCACGCCCCCGCCGCTCCCGGTGGGGAGCCATCGGCTGGGAAGAGCTCGAAGACGGCATCATCGTCGCCTCGCAGCCAACCGGTGCCCCGACCTGGTTCCCGTGCAACGACCACCCCGCCGACAAGGCGAGCTACCGCATCCAGGTCTCGGTCGACAGCAACTACGACGTCGTCGCGACCGGCTCGCTCACCTCGAAGCGCTCGTCCGGCGGCCTGACGACGTGGATCTACGAGGAGGCGGCCCCAACCGCCAGCTACCTCGTGACGCTCCAGATCGGCAGGTACCAGCGCGAAGACGTTCAGCTCGCCGGGGTCGCCGGTCACCTGCACTACCCGCCCGCTCTCGCCCGCCGAGTCGGAACGGACCTCGCCGACCTCGCGAGGATGATGGGCACGTTCGAGCTGACCTTCGGCCCGTACCCCTTCGACACGTACGCCGTGATCGTGACCGCGGACGACCTCGAGATCCCGCTGGAAGCCCAGGGCATGGCCATCTTCGGCGCGAACCAGATCGACGGAGCTCGCAGCCAGGAACGCCTCGTCGCTCACGAGCTCGCGCACCAGTGGTTCGGCAACAGCGTCGGCGTGGCCGGGTGGCAGCACATCTGGCTCAACGAGGGCTTCGCCTGCTACGCGGAGTGGATCTGGTCGGAGGCGAGCGGTGCAGAGAGCGCCGACCAGCTGGCCAGGCACTACTGGCGCTCGCTGTCCGGGCTGCCGCAAGATCTGCTCCTCGGCGACCCTGGCGCCGCCGACATGTTCGACGACCGGGTCTACAAGCGAGGTGCCCTCACCCTCCACGCGCTGCGCGTCACGATCGGCGACTCGTCGTTCTTCGAGATCCTCACGACCTGGACGCGGGAGAAGCGCTCCTCCGTCGCCTCGACAGCGGAGTTCCTCGAACATGCCGCAGCCGTGGTCCCGGATGCCCCGCTCCAGGAGCTCTTCGACGCCTGGCTCTACCAGCTGGCGCTCCCGGAGCTCCCGGCAGCTGCGCCAACGAGGGCGAACGTCACGCGCCTGCTCCGCTAGCTGCCCGCCAGTCCTGGCTTCCTCGTGGCGACCGCTACGAGGAAGCGATCGTCGACGACCGTCCGGTGGATGCGGTAGCCGTCCGTGTCCCCCGCGATTCGCGCCGAGCCCTCGGCGTCGAACTGCACCTCGCCTGGGTCGATCCTGAGGCCCCGACCGTCGGCTTTGAGGATCGCCTCGACGGCTGTCCAGCGTTCGAGGTCACGGGCGGGGTCGCTCGCGCTCAGCCGAGCAGGTGGCAGCGCGGGGCTCGGGTCAGCCTCGAGACGCCGCTCCTCGGCATCGATGCCAAGCGCGCTGACGTCGTCGGTCCCGGCAAGCGCGACGAAGACCGCGCCGCCCGCGTAGGTGATGCTCGTGAGCACCGGCAGGCCTGGGATGCTCGGCTTGCCGTGGCCCGTCGAACCGCAGTGCGCGCAGACCACCTCGACCGCTCCCGCGCGCGCTCGGCCTGGAACTGCCTCGAAACCGCGCTCTCGGTCCTGCCCCACCGATTCGCGAGTTGGGGATGCGGACCGGCCAAGATCGAGGTCGAAGGCCGGATGCTCGAGGCTCAGGCTGACGAGCAGGCGACCCGTCAGAAACGCGTCAGCCCGGGCGTCGCGCATCTGACGGAGGCGAACGCGATCGGACGCCGACAGGGCCTCGACCGCCCGACGACGTTGCTCGCCGGTCAGCGCAGGAGAGGCGGCGTGCAGAACGAGCACCTCGCCGAACCGCAACTCAGTCACGCGCATGCTGCGCCTGGCCTTCCCGAAGTCGACCCCGTTGCCGCCCCTCGCCGTGGTCCGCCCGCGAGCAGAGGCACACCGGCAAGCGCCGGTCCCGCGGCACGCCCGTCCAGAGCAGGGCAGCTCCGGGGCGCCGCAGGCAGCGTGCGAGCTGCGGCAACAGATGAGCTGCAGCTACGGGTGAACGGCGGAAGCCCCGCGTGCGTGCACGCGGGGCTTCCGGACTCGTTCGACAAGGTCGATCGCGGGCGAGCTAGGCCGATTTCTCGGCGCGCAGCTCTGGTCGCGGGATGATCGTCGGTGCAGCGTTCTTCAGCACGACGTCGCGCGTGATCTCGACGCGGCTCGCGTCGTCGAGCGACGGCACCTCGAACATCACGGGCCCGAGGGTCTCTTCGAGGATCGCGCGGAGCCCGCGAGCACCCGTCTGGCGCAGCACAGCGAGGTCAGCGATCTCCTCGAGCGCGCCCTCGTCGAAGACGAGCTCGACACCGTCGAGTTCGAACATCTTCTGGTACTGCTTCACGAGTGCGTTGCGCGGCTGCGTGAGGATGTCGATGAGCGCGCCACGGTCGAGCGGCGAGACCGTCGTGATGACGGGCAGGCGGCCGATGAACTCGGGGATGAGACCGAATTTGTGCAGGTCTTCCGGCAGCACCTCGCTGTAGAGGTCGAGGTCATCGTTCTTCGAGTGGATCGGAGCGCCGAAGCCGATGCCCTTCTTCCCCGAACGCTGCGAGATGATCTCCTCGAGACCGGCAAAAGCACCGGCGACGATGAACAGCACGTTCGTCGTGTCGATCTGGATGAACTCCTGCTGCGGATGCTTGCGTCCCCCCTGCGGCGGAACGGAGGCGACGGTTCCCTCGAGGATCTTCAGCAGAGCCTGCTGGACGCCCTCGCCGGAGACGTCGCGCGTGATGGACGGGTTCTCCGCCTTGCGCGCGATCTTGTCGATCTCGTCGATGTAGATGATGCCCGTCTCCGCGCGCTTCACATCGAAGTCGGCAGCCTGGAGGAGCTTCAGCAGGATGTTCTCTACGTCTTCGCCGACGTAGCCCGCTTCGGTCAGCGCCGTCGCGTCGGCGACTGCGAACGGAACGTTGAGGCGCTTCGCGAGCGACTGCGCGAGGTAGGTCTTGCCGCACCCCGTCGGACCGATGAGCATGATGTTGCTCTTCGAGATCTCGACCTCGTCGACCCGATCTTCCGCCGAGGTGATCTGGCCAAGCGCACGCACGCGCTTGTAGTGGTTGTAGACCGCGACGGCGAGTGCCTTCTTCGCGGGCTCCTGCCCGATGACGTACTCCTCGAGGAAGGCGAAGATCTCACGCGGCTTCGGGAGCTCGAAATCCTTGACCTCACTGGTCTCGGAGTCGGCCATGCGCTCTTCGATGATCTCGTTGCAGAGCTCGACGCATTCGTCGCAGATGTAGACGCCAGGACCAGCGATGAGCTGCTTGACCTGCTTCTGGCTCTTGGCGCAGAACGAGCATTTCAGCAACTCGCTGCTTTCACCGATACGTGCCATGAGGACCTCCTTCGCGGTCTGCCAAGACTAACCCGAACCGCCGACATTGCCCGGATGGCCGCGCCAGGGGTGACTCCCCCGACGCGGCCATCTCGGTGTTGCGTGTCGCAGTCCGGTCGATTCGAACTAGTCGATGATGACCGGCTCAGCGCCCTTGCGGCTCGTGAGCACCTGGTCGATGAGGCCGTACTCGAGGGCCTCGCCCGCCGACAGGATCTTGTCGCGCTCGATGTCGCGGTTGACCTTGTCGAGCGACGTGCCGGAGTGACGCGAGAGCGCCTCCTCGAGCCACGTGCGCATCCGGAGCACTTCCTGCGCCTGGATCTCGATGTCGGAAGCCTGGCCCTGGCCGGCGCCGCCGGTCGAGGGCTGGTGGATCAGGACCCGAGCGTTCGGCAGAGCCAGGCGCTTGCCGGGCTGTCCGGCTGCGAGCAGCACGGCGGCTGCGGAGGCCGCCTGGCCGAGGCACACCGTGGAGACCTCCGGACGGATGTACTGCATCGTGTCGTAGATCGCCGTCATGGCGGTGAACGAGCCGCCGGGCGAGTTGATGTACAGCGTGATGTCGCGGTCAGGGTCCTGGCTCTCGAGCACGAGGAGCTGGGCCATGATGTCGTCAGCCGATGCGTCGTCGACCTGCACGCCGAGGAAGATGATGCGATCCTCGAAGAGCTTCGCGTACGGGTCCTGGCGCTTGTAGCCGTAGGCCGTGCGCTCCTCGAACGTCGGCAGGATGTACCGCGACGAGGGGCTCTGGACGCCTGCCGGCGAGCCGCCGGTCAGAAATGGGGTGTTCATATGCTGTGGCTTCCTTACTCTGCCGACTCGGACGTGGTCTCGGCGTCGCGCTTGGTGCCGCCGCCGCCCGTGACCTCGGTTGCCGAGGAACGGATGTGGTCGACGAAGCCGTAGGCCAGCGCCTCGTCGGCGTTGAACCAGCGGTCGCGGTCACCGTCCTCGTTGATCTGCTCGAGGCTCTTGCCAGTGCGCTGAGCCGTGATCGACGCGAGGCGCGCCTTCATGTCGAGGATCAGCTGCGCCTGGGTCTGGATGTCACTCGCCGTGCCACCGAAACCGCCGTGCGGCTGGTGCAGCAGCACTCGCGCGTTCGGCGTGATGTAGCGCTTGCCAGGTGCCCCGGCGGTCAGCAGCAGCTGGCCCATCGAGGCCGCCATGCCGATTCCCACGGTGACGATGTCGTTCGGCACGAACTCCATCGTGTCGAAGATCGCCATACCTGCGGTGATCGATCCACCCGGCGAGTTGATGTAGAGGTAGATGTCCCGCTCAGGGTCCTCTGCAGCAAGCAGCAGGATCTTCGCGCAGATCTCGTTCGCGTTCTCGTCGCGCACCTCGGACCCGAGCCAGATGATGCGGTCTTTCAAAAGCCTGTCGAAGACGCTGTTCGGCAGTTGAATATCAGCCACGGTCGCTCCATTTCCCTAACGGTCGTCACCGAATCTAGTAGAGCTACGAGGCCAGCGCTGGCCTGTTCGCCCACGGCACACGGTGCCGCGCATCCGTCGCACCATGCACGAAGCGGAACGAGGGACTACTTGGCCTCGTCGTCCTTGGCCTCGTCGGAGGCGACCTCTTCGGTCTCGTCGGCTGGCGCCTCTGCCTCGGCTGCTGCCGCCTTGTCCTTGGCGCGCTGGACGGCGACCGTGAACTCGGAGATGTCGACGGCGTCGCCGTTGGTGTCAACGACCTCTGCCTTGTCGAGGACGAAGAGGATCGCCTTCGAGCGGGCGACTTCACCGATCATGCCGGGGAGCTGGTTGTTCTCCTGCAGCACACCGATGAACTCCTGCGGAGCCATGCCGTACTGGGCTGCCGACTGGATGAGGAACTGCGTGAGCTCGTCCTGCTCGACCTCGACGCCCTCAGCCTTGATGACCTCGTCGAGCAGCACCTGCTGGCGGAAGGACTTCTCGGCGTTGGCGCGAACCTCGACGCCGTGCTCGTCGTCGGGCTGGAGGCCCTCCTGCTCGAGGTGGCGCGTGACCTCGTCGTTGATGAGCGTCTCGGGGAGCGGGATCTCGACGAGCTCGAGGAGCTGCTCGACGATCTTCTCGCGGGCGGCATCCACCTGCGCGAACGTCTTCTTGCTCTTGGCCTGCGTCTCGAGGTCAGCGCGGAGCTCGTCGATCGTGTCGAACTCGCTTGCGATCTGCGCGAACTCGTCGTCGATCTCGGGCAGCTCGCGGTCCTTGACCGACTGCACGGTCACAGTGATCTCGGCTTCCTTGCCCTCGTGCTCGCCTCCGAGCAGCGTGGAGCGGAAGGTGGTCTCCTCGCCCGCCGTGAGCGTGAGGAGCGCCTCGTCGGTGCCCTCGAGGAGCTGGCCGGAACCGAGCTCGTACGAGATTCCTTCGGCCTCGTCGACCTTCTCGCCGTCGACCGTCGCGATGAGGTCGAGCGTCACGAAGTCGCCGTCCTCGATCGGGCGGTCGGCCGTGACGAGCGTGCCGAAGCGCTTGCGGAGCTCTTCGAGCTCAGCGTCGACGTCAGCCGCGTCGACGGCTGCTGCCTCGACCTCGACCTTGATGCCGTCGTACGAGGGGAGCTCGATCGAGGGACGCGAGTCGACCTCGACCTCGACGACGAGGTCGCCGGCGAAGTCCGCGACGTTCGGCGTCTCGATGATGTCGGCCTTCGGGCGACCGAGGGGCTGGACGTCGGACTCTGCTACGGCCTGGTTGAAGAACACGTCGAGACCATCGGAGATCGCCTGGTCGAGAACCGCGGCACGACCGACGCGCTGGTCGATGATCGGCGTCGGAACCTTGCCACGGCGGAAGCCGGGCACCTGGATCTGCTCTGCGATGGTGCGGTAGGCCGAGTCGACGTACGGCTTGAGTTCAGCCGGTTCTACGTTGATCGTCAGCTTGACGCGGGTCGGGTTGATCTGTTCGACCGAGGTCTTCACGTGGGGCATCTCCTGAGATACGTGGGGTGACTGCGCGGATTCGCGCGTGGAGCGGGGTGCGACTGCACGCCGCGCACCACCCAGATGGGCGTATCGCCGCACTGATGCGGCTGCGAACAGCCTACGGCACCCACAAACGACAGCACTCTACCGGCAATCAGGATTCCTGTGGGTGAGGGACGGGCGAGGCGGGCGGGTGGGCGCGCATCGCGCATCCACCCGCCCGCCTCGGCGTGTCCCCGCGCCGGCCGATTACGTGTTGGCGTCTTCTCTCGCGGCGGCCTGCACGGCGACGGCTTCCGTCTTCGCCTTGAGGACCTGCTTCTCGCGGGTGCGAGTACGCAGGTGCTGGACGGCGCTGATGACGATGGCCCCGACCATGAGCACGTAGATGGCGATCGTGATGGGCGAGTCGATCAGGATACCCATGTCGCCTTCGCTGACCGCGAGCGCACGACGCAGCTCGGTCTCCGCGAGTGGCCCCAGGATCGCCGCGATCAGCACGGGAGCGAGCGGGATCGCGTAGCGACGCATCACGAACCCGAAGACGCCGATGGCGAGCGCGAGCCACAGGTCGACCGCCGAGGAGGCGATCGCGTAGACGCCCAGCATCGCGAAGCCCGTGATGCCCGCGTACAGGTAGTGACGAGGGATGAGGAGCAGCTTCGCCCAGACTGCAGCGAACGGCAGGTTGATGATGAGCAGGATGACGAGTCCGACGAAGAGGCTCGCGAGGAGTGGCCAGACGAGGTCGCCGCTGCGCTCGAAGAGGAGCGGGCCGGGCTGCATCCCGTACTGCTGGAAGGCGGCGAGCATCATGGCCGCCGTCGCCGAGGTGGGCAGACCGAGCGCGAGCAGGGCGCCCATCGCGGTGCCCGCTGTGGCATTGCCTGCCGCCTCCGGCGCAGCCACACCCTGGATCGAGCCGCGCGTGCCGAAGTCGGGGTCGCCTCGGCGCTTCGCGAGTCGCTTTTCCGTGCCGTAGGCGAGGAAGGTCGGAACCTCCGACCCTCCGACGGGAATCGCACCGAACGGCACACCGTACGCCGTGCCGCGGAGCCATGCAGGAAGCGCCTGACGGATCTCACGAAGGTTGAGGTACGGCGAACCGGATGCTGGGATCTTCGTGAGCCCGCCCTCGCGGTGGATGCGGCTGGCGACGTGGAGCACCTCGCCGATCGCGAGCAGGCCGACGGTCACGACGATGATCGAGATGCCGTCGAAGAACTGCGGCAGGTCCATCGTGAACCGTGAGGCTCCGGATGGGCCGTCGACGCCGACCAGCGCGATGGCGAGGCCGATGCCGAGCGCGATGAGGCCGCGGATGACGGAGTCGGCGACGACCGATGAAATCGCGACGAACGCGAACGCTGCGAGCGCGAAGTACTCGGCGGGGCCGAACTGCGTGGCGAGCTGCACGAGGAACGGCGAGAAGAAGACGACGAGGGCCGTCGCGATCGTGCCGCCGATGAAGGCACCGATGGCCGAGGTTCCGAGGGCCTTCGCCGCGCGACCGTCCTTCGCCATCCGGTGGCCCTCGAATGTCGTCGCGATTGCCGACGAGTTTCCGGGGGTGTTGAGGAGGATGCCAGACGTCGAGTCCCCGAAGAGCCCGCCGAAGTAGATGCTCGCGAACATGATGAACGCGCCGGTCGGGTCGAGACTGAACGTGACCGGAAGCAGGAGCGCGACGGCCATGGCCGAGCCGAGTCCTGGGAGGACACCGACGGCGGTGCCGAGGACGGCGCCGATGAGGAGCCAGAGGAGGTTGATCGGGGTGAGGGCGACCGAGAAGCCCTCGAGGAGGTGGGTCAGCTGATCCATGGGAGGACTCCGCTCAGGATTCCGGAGGGCAGCGTCAGGCCGAGGCCCGCCGAGAACGACAGCTGCACGAGTGAGGAGAAGAGGAACGCGACCCCGATGTCGAAGAGGTAGCGCTTGCTGCCGAGGGCGTAGGCGACAACCCAGAACAGCGCGGCGGCCGTGATGATCCAGCCGAGGGGCTCCAGCAGCAGTGCGGTGCCGGCGAGCGCCGCGAAGACGATCCCGAGGGTCTTCCAGTCGGTGCCGTCACGCTTCTTGCGCTCCTCCCCCGCTGCCGCGGCGACGACGCGGATCTCGGAGGTCGTG
Organism: Pseudoclavibacter sp.; assembly: GCA_052099095.1. GTDB lineage: Bacteria > Actinomycetota > Actinomycetes > Actinomycetales > Microbacteriaceae > Pseudoclavibacter. The sequence continues at coordinate 148,672 of JBQDTF010000006.1, read as the reverse complement.
TCGATCTGCCCGATGTCCTCGAGCAGCTCTGGGGAGATCTCGAGCATCTGGTCGGCTTCGTCCTCGTCATCGCGGGCTGGCCTGCGGATGACGGTGACAGCGAGCGCTATCGAGACGATGAAGAGGAGGATGACGACGATCGTCGGGAAGAACTGGGGGCCGGGGACGCCCGCCGTGGCGGGCACCTCCATGGTGGCCGTGCCGATCGCGAAGACGACGGCGAGGAGGAAGACGAAGGCGGCGACGCCGAGCTCGCTCCTGCCGTGCCACCAGGAGCGCGGCTCCGTCTGGATGCTGTTGGTGGCGGGCGCGCTCGACTCCTGGGAGCCTCTGGCAGCGCGCGGATTCTGTAGCTGACTCATAGTCCGAGCTCCTTCACGAGTGCGGTGACCTGATCGGTCTCGCCGACGAGGAATTCTTCGAAATCGGTGCCTGGTTGGAAGCTGTCGGTCCAGTTGTTGCGGTCGAGCGCTTCCGCCCACTCCGGGCTGTTCTCGAGCTCCGTCACGATGTCGACGAGCTCGTCGCGTGTCGCGTCGTCGATGCCGGGAGGTGCGACGACCCCTCGCCAGTTGACCATCGCGACGTCGACGCCCTCCTGCTTGAAGGTGGGGATGTCGATGCCGTCGACGGGCTCTGGGGCCGAGATCGCGAGGGCCTTGAGCGTGCCCGCCTCGATCTGGTCCCTGAATTCGTTGTAGCCGGACAGGCCCGCCGCAGTTGTGCTCGAGAGCAGCGAGGAGAGCACCTCGCCACCACCGGAGTAGGCGACGTAGTTGACGTCCTTCGGGTCGACCCCGATGGCTTTCCCCAGCATTCCGCTCAGCAGGTGGTCGATGCCGCCGAGGGAGCCGCCAGCGATCGAGTGGCCGCCCGGGTCCTTCTTCATGCCCTCGACGAACTCGTCGAGGGTGTTGTAGGGCGACGAGCCTGGCACGACCAGCGCGTTGTAGTCGTCGGCGAGGCGGGCGATCGGCACCGTGTCCGCGAGGGATTCACCCGTGTTGGACAGCACGGTCGCACCGACCATGACACCGCCGGTGACCATGAGCATGTCGTCGCGCCCCTGCATCTGCAGGAGCTGGCTGAGCCCGATGGTCCCACCGGCGCCTGGCACGTTCACGACCTGGGCGTTGTTGACGATTCCGTTCGCCCTCAGGGCCTGCTGCGCTTCGCGGGCGAACGCGTCCCAACCGCCGCCCGGCGCTGCTGGCGCCATGATCGTGAGCTTGCTCCTCGCTGAGGCTCCGGCACCCGCACTGCTCGCATCCACGACCGCGAAGCCGAGAACAGCGACCGTGACGATGGCGAAGAGAGAGGCGAGCAGCTTGTTCGGGAGTCTTGTTCTACTCAATGGAGTATTCCTTCCGTTGGCAACGACTCTGTCGCCGCGCTGGTCTGCGCTGCTGTCTACGATTGCACCGGCGGAGAGCGCCGAGGCCTTCTGGCCTTTGTGGTCTTTGCGGTCTCGCAGCAGACGCCAAGAGCCCCTCCCCGCTTCGTGGAGAAGCGCGGAGGGGCTCGAGTCGGCTGCGGTCAGGCTGCCGCTTGCGGGGCGAGCACCGCGTGGAGCTCGGCGAGCGAGGTGATGACGTGGTCGGCCCCTGCGTTCCGGAGCGCGTCTTCCGACGCGTATCCTCCGGTCACGGCGACCGGGATGTACCCGGCCAGTCGCGCGCAGGTCATGTCGTAGACGGTGTCCCCGACGTAGTACGCGACCCTCCTTGTGTGTCTGAGCGCCCTGAGGATGGCGGTCTTGTCGGTCGCGGGGGCAAGAACCGAACTCCAGACCTCCGGAACTCCGAGTGTCACGCGATCGAAGGCAACCGCTTCCGCCGCGGCAGCGGAGACGACACCGAGCCAGACTCCCTCGGCGTGCAGCTCGGCGAGCGCCGAGGCTGCGCCAGCGCGCAGCTCGGTCTCCGCGGTTGTCATGCGTTCGTTCCAGGAACGTTCGGCGTCCTCGGCCGCAGAGGCGGGGAGTCCGAGGTCATCGAACATCACCGACATCGGGAGCTTGAACGAGGTGGAGAAGGCAGCCCGATCGAGGTCGGCTGCGCCGTGCGACGCGAGCACCCAGTTGAGCGCGTTCCTCGCGCGCTCCGCGTCAAGCACGATCGTGCCGTTCCAGTCGAACACGATCATCGGCGCAGTGCTCTGCCCCGCGACGGCGGCTGCAGCTCCGCTCATACAAGGGCTCCCGCCTGCGTTCCCACGAGGAGACCGAGCTCGGCGCTCGACCCGAGGCGTGCTCCCGTCGCCGTCGAGTAGACGTGAATCGAGTCGGCGGAGACCCCGACCGTCGCGGTCTGGCCGAGCGACGGAGCATCCGCGATCGAACAGCGGAACGCGCAGGTGGTTCCGTCGCCGAGTTGGATCTGCACGACTCGGTCGTGCCCGGTCGGTTCGATGAGTGCGACCCTTCCCGCGACAGTCCAGTCCGACGACGATGTGCGAAGGCGCAGGTGCTCAGGTCTGAACCCGAGCGTCACCTGCTCGTCGAACCCGAGGAGGTCGCCAAACGACGAGCTGCCGTCTTCCGCAACCGGCAGGAGGTTCATCGGCGGGCTGCCGATGAAACCGGCGACGAAGAGCGTCGCGGGCTCGGCGTAGAGCTCGTCTGGTGTCCCGACCTGCTCGATGCGACCGTGGTTGATGACCGCGATGCGATCGGACATGGCCATGGCGTCGAGCTGGTCGTGGGTGACATTGATCCCGGTCGCGCCGACCTCGCGGAGCAGGGATGCGATCTCGAGTCGGAGGGCGGCGTGGAGCTGGGCGTCGAGCCCGGAGAGCGGCTCGTCGAGCAGCACGATGCCGCTGCGCCTGGCGAGTGCCCTCGCGAGTGCGATGCGCTGACGCTGCCCGCCGGACATCTCCTTCGGCTTGCGCTCCAGCAGGCCGTCGACCCGCATGCGAGTCGCGATGTCGTGGGCGCGTTCGGCTGCCTCCCGCTTGCCGAGGCCCAGACCGTGCCGGAGACCGAGCGTGATGTTCTCGAGCGCTGTGAGGTGCGGGTAGAGGGCGAAGTGCTGGAAGACGATGGCGGCGTCGCGCTCGTGTGGCTCGACTCCTTCCTGCGTCACCCCGTCGAACAGGACGCTCCCGGACGTCTGAGCCTCGAGCCCTGCGATGACACGCAGCAGCGTCGACTTGCCGGATCCGGATGGCCCGAGGATGGCGACCTGCTCGCCGTCGGCGATGTCGAGGTTGATGCCGTCGAGCGCCGTGACCGAGCCGAAGCTCTTGCGGATGTCGTGGAGCTGCACGCGCGCCATGGTCAGGCCTGCCCGACGATGGAGTCGACCTGGGCGACACCCTGTTCGACCGTCGGCGCCAGCTCTGCGCCGGACTGGAGGCCCTGCGTCATCTGGCGCAGTGCGTCGTTGACCTGCTTCGTGACCGCGCCGGAGAAGCCGCCCCACGGGGAGAGCTCCTTGTCGTAGGTCCACGCGTACTGCTGCGGCTGGATGAGCCCTTCGGTCGCGAGCAGCTGCTCAGCTGCAGCCGTGTCGACGGGGATGTAGGAGTAGTCGGTACCGCTTGCGGCCAGCACCGCCTCGGTCGAGAGCAGCTCGGCCACGATCGCGTTGGCGTAGGCCGCCCGGCACGCGTCGTCGCTCAGCACGACCCAGCCGTTCCCGCCGGCGGGAAGCGCACCGTCTCCGCCGTTCACGGTCGGGAAGTCGATGGCGGTCCAGTCGAACGCGCCGTCGACGGTTGTGGTCATGGATGCGATGAGCGAGGTGGTCGTGAAGGAGATCGCCGTGTTCTGGCTGGCGAACGCCGAGATCGCGTCCATGTCGCTGATGCCTGCTTCAAGGCCCGCAGCGGAGAGGTCCGACCAGAGCGAGAGCGCCTCGACGCCGCCGTCCGACCCGAAGGCGGCCGTGCCGTCCTCGTTCACGAAGGTCTCCCCCGCACCCTGGACGAAGCCCTGGGCGAACCAGTCAGGGAGGCCTTGTGTGGGGAGCGAGACGGACGGCGAACCGGTCTTCGCCGTGACGAGCTCGGCCGCGGCGACGACGTCGTCGAACGTCGTGATGTCGGCTGCATCGCCAGCCCCGGCCGCGTCGAGCATGTCCTGGTTGACCAGCGCGACGGGGGCCGAGACCTGGGCGGGGGCGAGGTAGACCTCGCCGTCCACGGTTCCTGCTGACAGGAACTGGCTCTGGTAGGTGTCAGGCAGGCTCTCGGTGTCGATCACAGCCGGGCTGTACTCCTCGACCCAGAACTTGAGCTGGCCGAGGCCACTCATGACGAGGTCGGGGCGATTGCCCACCGCGATGTCGGCGACGATCTGGTTCGTGAGCTCGTCGTAGCTCGAAGTGGCCTGCGGCTCCGCGTTGATGGTGAGACCTGGGTGGGCCTCCTTGACGGCCGCGACGGCCACTTCCATCGCGGCAGCGGCCTGCGATCCGAAGGTCACATTGATGGTGTTCTCAGCGGCGACGCAGCTGTCGATACTGGCAGCAGCGGCAACGGTCGGCTGGGGAGCCTGGGGCCCTGCGCTGCAGGCGGTGAGGGCGAAGACGCCCACGGTGAGAAGGCCGGCAGCGCCGGAGAGACGAAGAGTACGCATGAGGGATGAGCTCCTTGAGAAGTGCTTGGGGTGGGGTAGTGAGACAGGTGCGTGGTGAAGTTCGGAGTTCGGATCAGCCGGGGATCTCAGCGCCGCTCATGCCCTGCACGAATCGGCGCTGGGCGAAGAGGAACAGGAGGACGACGGGCGCCGTCACGATGACGGCACCGGCGGACAGGGCCGCGTAGTCGAAGCCGACGTCCGCCTGCTGGAAGACCGCGAGCGCGAGGGGCGGCGTCACGAGGTCGGGGCTCCTGGCGACGAGCAGCGGCCAGAGGTACTCGTTCCAGTGCGTGAACACGGAGAACACCGAGAACGCCGCGATGCCGGGGCCGGCGAGCGGGAGCACCACTTTTCGGAGGATCTGCAGGTGGCCGAGCCCGTCGGTGCGTGCAGCCTCGAGGAGCGCATCCGGGATGGAGAGCATCTGCTGCCGCAGGAGGAAGATGCCGAAGGCGCTTGTCGCGAACGGAAGGACCAGCCCCGCGTAGCTGTTCGAGAGACCGACGACGTTGATGCCGATGAACGTCGGGATCAACGTGACCTGCGAGGGAACGAGGAGGCAGGCCAGCACGATCCCGAACACGACGGTTGTGCCCTTGGTGCGCACCTTGGCGAGCACGTATGCGGCAGGGATGCAGGTCAGGAGTTGCAGGGCGAGGATGGCAAGCGTGACGATGGTTCCCGTGAGCACGGCCTGCCCGAGACCCGCGTCGTTCCAGGCCCTGGCAAACGCGGAGAAGTCGATCTCTGTCGGGAGCAGGGGAATGCCGTTGGCGTTGACCTGCGAGGCGGGGGCGAGCGCCGTCCTGAGCATCCAGTAGAACGGGAAGAGGCTGATGGTGATGGCGACTGCCAGCAGCAGCCACTGCGAGATGCGGACGACGTGCTTCATCGTGAGCCTCCCATAAGGAAGCGTCGCTGGAAGATGCCGACGCCGATCAGGACGACAAGCAGCAGGAACGAGAGCGCTGAGGCCGCTCCGAGGTCGTAGTAGCCGAACCCGAGCTTGTAGGACTGGGTGAGGATCGTCTCCGTGGAGTTGAGCGGGCCGCCCTGCGTCATGACGTTGATCGTGTCGAACACCTGCACGGAGCCGAGCACGGCGACGACGGTCGCGAAGACGACTGTCGGCTGCATCATGGGCAGCGTGATCCGGAACAGCCTCGGGAATCCGCGGATGCCCTCGGCGCGGGACGCCTCCTGCACGGTTGTCGGGATGGTCGCGAGCCCCGCGATGAAGATCATCATGCTGAAGGACGCGCCGCGCCAGACCCCGACGAGGGCGACGGTGAGCAGTGCCGTGTCGGCGTCCCCGAGCCAGTTGAGCGGAGCGAAGCCCACGAACCCGAGGGCCTGGTTCACGAACCCTCCCTGGTAGGCGAAGAGCCAGCGGAAGACCACCGCCATGGCGACGAGGTTGGCTGTCATGGGGAGAAAGAGCGCCGTGCGCACGAACGCGCGTCCACGGCTGACGGATTCGGCGAGGAGGGCGAGTGCGAGGCCGATGCAGAGGCTCGGGATGATCGTGAGCACTGAGTAGACGATCGTGTTGATGATCGAGCGCTGCACGGCCGGATCGGTGGCGATGCGCTCGAAGTTCGCGAATCCGACGAACTGCCAGGTGCCGCCGGCAAGCGGCACTTGGAAGAAGCTCGCGACGAGCGAGAGCAGTGTGGGCACGACCACGAAGAGGGCCATGGCGATGCCGGCTGGAAGCAGCAGGAACGTTGGCATGAGGCGCTCGCCGCGGAGACGGCGGCGAGGTGAGCGTTGCCGTGGAGGCGAGGACGGGTCGATGTTCGATGGGAGGGCGGCAGGGAGCGGTTCCCTGGCGGCGACCGTTGCGGTCATGCGCGGTTCCTTCCGAGCGCTGCGGGGTCGAGAGCGATGACGGCGCCGTCCGTGGTGACCGCGATGACGGTGTCGCCAGCGGAGGCAAGGGGCGCGGCGAGCGGCGAGGAGAGCTGCGTCTCGCCGAGCAGGCGCCCACCGAGGGAGACGCGGCGGATCACCCCGTCGAGTCCCGGCAGCAGCAGCTCGCCGTCCACCCGCACGGGAGGTGCGATCACGGGATGCGCGCGCTTCGAGTAGGAGGACATCGGGAATGGCGCATGGCCGCTGATCGGCAGATCCCAGATCGTCTCGCCCGTCAACGGGTCGAGGAGACGCAGACCGTGCCCCGTCACCGTGACGACGATGCCGGCCTCCGTGACGAGGGGCGTCGCAGGGCTGAACGCTCCCTCGTGGTGCGCGCTCCAGGCCACTTGCCCGGTTGCCCGGTCGATCGCCGCCGTGCGGTTGTGGGCGGGCATGAGGACGAGGTCGTGTGCTTCGTCGTAGGCGGCCGTGCCCATGATGAGCAGGCGCTTGAGCGCGACAAACGGGTCTTCCCCGTTGCGTTCTGAACGATTCCAGAGGCTCTCCCCGGTGCGCGCGTCCAGTGCGATGGGGTCGGTCGGGGTCGGCCAGAATCCCATGACGAGCATGTCTCCGACGAGGAGCGGGGCGGCGTGGTTGACGAGGTTGTGGTGGGGCGAGAGGTCGGTTCGGTGCCAGAGGTGGGTGCCGGTCGCCGCATCCACCGCTCGAAGGTCAGACTGGTCGCCGAGGTACACAACGCCGTCCGCGAGGGCCGGCGCACCCCAGGCGAAGCGACGCAGCGGGTCGCTGGACGGCGTCCGCCACCGCTGGGTTCCGGTCGCGGCGTCGAACGCGACGAGGTCGCCGGAGACCTCCGCGGCGATGACGAGTCCGTCCGTGACAACAGGGGTGGTCTTGACGGAGGAGCGTGTCTCGGCACGCCAGAGGAGGGCGCCGGAGGCCAGGTCGATCGCCTCGACCGTACCCGCTGCTCTGTCTTCGATCTGCCCTCCGACGTAGACGACGCCGTCGTGAACGGCGACTGGCTGGCGGTGGCCTGCGCCGCTCGTCTGGGCCTGCCACCTGATCGCTGGCGATTCAGAACGAGCCTTGCCAGCGGCGTACGTCGAAGTTCCGACCTCGGGAAGCGCGTGCTGCGAGTCACCGGGTGTGAGCGTCTGCGTGCGCAGGGTGATGCGGGAGCCGTCCCAGGTCACGTGGCGGAAGGCCGGCGGGCTGTAGTCGAGGTTCGCGAAGAATGTCGTGGGGCTGTTGACGTGCAGTGTGCCTCCAACCTCGACAACTCTGCTCGTGTGCCAGTGGCCGGAGAACGCGGCGATCGGCTGCCAGGGCAGCTCGTCGAGGATGGAGGCGCTCGGCTGATCGTGGAACAGCAGGATGTACGGCGAACCCGTCTCCAGCAGTGCGAGGTCGGCCTTGACCCAGGCGTTCTGCGTCTCGTGATCGATGCCGACTTCGTGGGTGTGCCAATCGAGAGCGACGACGTGCAGGCCAGCGACGTCGAAGCTGTACCAGCGTGGCCCGAGGTGCCGTTCGTACTCGGTCGGGTCAGCGGTGTTGGTGAGGTAGTTGTTGCGGCTGATGAGACTGCCGTGCTGGCCGTTCATGTGGTCATGGTTGCCTGGCACCAGGTCGACGGGGATCGGGCTCGTGCCGATGGCCCGCCTGTAGGCCTCGAATTCCTCGGGGAGCCCGTGGTCGACGAGATCGCCGGTGATCATGACCCGCCTGGCCGCGGGGGCCAGCTCGGCGAGCCTGCCGAAGAAACCGGAGAGCTGATCGGGGAGGCTCCCCTCCGCGTACAGCCCGTGGTCGTACAGGCCGGCGTCGACGAGACCGCGCGTGGTCATGTGCGTGTCGGTGAGGTGCAGGAACTCGTATGGGAGGGGCTGCTCCTCGACGGCGAGGGAGAAGACGAGCTCGTCTGCCTCGTTGTCTGGGACTCGTTGCCACCACGTGGTCGCGGAGAATCCGGTCGGACGCGTGATGACGACGAAGTCGCCCCAGGCTTCCTGCCTGGGGAGTTCGAATCGGCCTTCGGTATCGGTGACCGTGACGACGGCACCCGTCGAGACGGGGATACCGACGGCCGGGGAACCGTCTGGGTGGAGGACTCTGCCGTGCATGGGGGCTCCTTGAATGTGGGCAGGTTCGGGCAGTGCTTGGGGTGTTTCGGGCGCGGGCGAGCAGCCGCGCTGGCGGGGCTCGTCCGGTGGGGTTGCGCGAGGGGGCGTCGGGAAGAAGGGGAAGGCGAAGTGCGCGGGGTTAGATCCTGTGCTCGATGAGCACATCCTCGGCGAGCGCTAGGGCGTCACGACGGTCGTCGCTGCCGCGGGAGAGGTTCACGAAGAGCGCGTCGAGCACGGCCAGATGGACGATGCGGCTCGCCATGGCCTCGATCCGGTAGCTCGTCTCGGCGCTGCCGGCCACTACGGTGACGTCGACGAGTTCCGTGAGAGGCGACGCCGAGAAGCTCGTCAACGCAAGCGTGGTCGCTCCAGCGGCCTTCGCGGCGCGCGTCGTCGCGAGTGTCTCGAACGTGGACCCCGTGTGGCTGATGGCAAAGAATGCGTCGCCGGGGCGCAGCATGCGGGCCGTGACGTGCTGAGTGTGGACGTCAGGGGCGAACGAGGCGTCGAGCCCCAGCGAGACGAAGCGGTAGGCGGTATCAAGCGCCAGAGGTGCGGAGGTGCCCACCGCGCCGAACACGATCCGCCTCGCTCCTCTCAGCGCGTCGACCATCGCCTCGAGCGAGGTCGCCTCGAGCGCGTTTGCAGCGCTGTCCACGGCCCGTGCCGTCGCATCCATGACCTTCGATGTGATGTCGGCGACCGAGTCGTCAGCGGTGATGGCTCCGAGTACACGCCGCTCCCCCGGGATCGACTCGCTGGCCAGCGTGATCTTGAGGTCCTGGTACCCGCGGAGGCCGATCGTCGTGCAGAGGCGCACGACCGTGGCGGGCGAGCTGCCGGCCTCGCTTGCGAGCTCGGTCACCGACAGGTGGATCACGGCGCTCGGGTCGCGCAGCACCGCGTCGGCCACACGTCGCTCGGCTGGGCTGAAGGACGGCAGGGCCGCTCGGATGCGCTCTGCGACCCCGATGCTGGTCACCGCATCCGCGCTCACGTTCTCGCTGAAACTCTTGTTCGTCACAAGAGGAGGTAACCGTGTCGGGCTGAATGAATCGGGTTCCTCAGGTGAACACGAGATGAAATATCACTTCATCCGATCCCCTGAAACAGAGTTTCAGCACGTCCCGGAGCGCACACCTCCCGTTAGCCGTCCCGCGAGCGGCGATATATTGCCGGGAGCACAGTTCCACAATCGAGATGCGGCAAGGAGGCCGGGGCATGACGACCTCACGCTCGCACGTCGCCACCCCGCGGGTTCTCACGCTGGTCCTCGTGCAGTTCTCGATCGTGCTGGTCTGCATACTCACGACGCTGCTCGTCGCACTCCAAGTCCAGCATTCCTCTCTCCGCGAAGAGACCGGGGAGCGCGCGCTCGACGTCGCTATGAGCCTCGCCGAGCTGCCTGCGGTCATCGAAGCGGTCGGGGACCCCGATGCCGGAGTCACGTTGCAGCCGATCGCCGACCTCGTAGCGAAGTCCGCGGGCGTCGACTACGTCGTCATCACCGACGAAGCTGGCATCCGCATCACCCACCCGGTGCCGGAGCGGCGCGGCGAAATGGTCTCCACCGACCCCAGCATCGCGCTGGGCGGCGAGACCTTCGTCGGCACTGAAGTCGGCACCGTGGGAGCGACGCTGCGCGCCAAGGTGCCCGTGTGGCGCGATGGGAGCGTTGTCGGCACCGCATCTGTGGGCATCCTTGAATCTTCGATCTCCGCACAGCTTGAAGATCGCGTCTGGCAGCTCGCCCCCTGGGTCTCAGGAGCGGCGCTCTTCGGACTCGCAGCAGCAGCTGGCGTCTCGGTCATGCTCGGGCGCCGTTTCGAACGGCTCGCCGTCGCTGCCCAGGAGCTCGAGACACAGCGCCGCCTCGCCGCCGCGCTCCGCGAGCAGACCCACGAGTTCTCGAACCGCCTGCACGTGCTGTTCGGGCTCATCGAGGTCGACGAGCACGACGAGGCACTCGACTACATCCGCACGCTGACCCCGGTGGATTCGCTCGCCGCCGACCCCGACCTCGAAGCGGCGCTCGCGGAGGCGCCCGTTCGCCTTCGCGCGATTCTCGCTGCCGCGAGCACCCGACTGTGCGAGCACGGTGGGCAGCTGCACGCAGACATAGACGGCGACGACCGCGCGCACCTCGAAGTCGCCTTCGACGACGACGCCGCCACCGTGCTCAGCAATCTCGTCGGGAATGCCATCGACGCGGTCGAATCGCAGGGCCCGCAGGGAATCGTCCGCGTCGCCGTGGAAGCAGAGCCCGCAGCGTTGCGCATGCAGGTGGACGACACCGGCCCCGGAGTCGCGCCGGAGCTTCGCGCCCAAGTCACCGAGACCGGGTTCTCCACCAAGCAGACCGAATCGCGAGACGGCCTCGAGATCCCGCGCGGTGTCGGCCTCGGGCTCGTCCGCCGCATCACCGACGAGCACGGCGGCGACCTCGTCATCTCGGAGAGCGAGCTCGGTGGAGCGCGCTTCGTCGCGACCCTGCCGAGCCGTCGCCCACCGTCAGACTCGAGCACCCCACCCGCGCGCGCTGAGAAGATGACACCGTGACTGCCATCCGCACCCTCATCGTCGACGACGAGACCGCCGTGAGGCGCCTGCACGAGCGCATGCTCGCAGGCGTCGACGGCTTCGAGGTGGTCGCCACCGCCGGCTCAGGCGAAGAAGCGCTCGACGTCGCCGCGAACATGGACTTCGACCTCGTGCTGCTCGACGTGCACCTGCCCGACTTCAGCGGCGTCGAAGTGCTGCGCCGCCTCCGCCTGCTGCTCAACGACGCCTTCGACGCCATCGTCATCTCGTCGGCAAACGACCGGCTCTCCGTCGCGCAGCTCGCGACGGCGAGCATCTCGGACTACCTCGTGAAGCCCTTCTCGAGGGCCAACTTCGAGGCCAGGCTCACCAACTACCGCGACACGCGCGTCCCGTCGCCGGCGAAGCACGCGACCGGCACGCCCACGTCTCCGCTTCGACAGCAGGACATCGACGGGATGCTCGCCCGCCGCGCACTCGGAACGCCGGCCGCGACCATCGACCGATCGGGCGCGCAGGCCACGCACCCGCAGACGGGACGAGGCAGGCCCCTGCCGAAGGGACTCTCGGAGCCGACGGTGAAGCTCGTCCTCGCACATCTGCGCCCCGAGTGGCAGTCTGCCCTCGAGGTCGCCGAGGTGTGCGGCCTGTCACGCGTCACCGCGCGCCGCTACCTCGACCACCTCTGCGCTCGCGGTCTTGCCCAGGTCGAGCCGGTCTACGGGAAGCGCGGCCGCCCAGAGCTCCGCTACCGCCGCTCAGCTTGACCCCGCACGCGCTCAGCTTGTCGGCGTGGGCGCGGTTCCATCGAAGCGGACGCTCCAGCTCGTCTCGTCGTACGGCTCGATCCGGATGATCGTTGGGCCTGCATCGAATGGCCGGGTGAGCGAGGTGACCTCGCTCGTGCTCTGGTACCAGCTGTCCGCTCCGAACGTGTCGATCGAGACGCTCTGGTCTGGCTCGAACGTGAAGGTCGCATCGCCGCCCTCACCCGTGTAGAGGATGACGTCCGAACCTGAACCCGCGTACTCGGAGTCGAAGGACGGCAGGGTCTCCAGGGCGACGAGCGTCACCGTCCAATCCCCCTCCGCCTCGATGTCGATGGCGCGGAACTCGTCGTCCGTCCATTCGTTGATGACCGCGATGCCCGAGTACTCGTCGTAGGCGGAGAGGGACGAGCCGCCCATCTGCTCACCATCCGCGTCGACGTCGTAGATGCGGAGCCGTTCGCCCTCGAACTCGACCTGCAGCAGGCCGATATCCTCCGCGCCCCCTGGCAGGACCACGTCGAACCTCGCGTTGCCCGACCCCGAGACGCTGGCTGTGCCGTTGAGATCGAGCGTCCCGGTGCCGCCGGACAGTTCGGTGACGGCGCCGCGCAGAGATCCGCCGGTGGAGCCGATGAGCTGGATCACGAGCGCCACGATCGTCATGACCAGCGTGATGACGCCGACCGCGCGTCGTCCGCCGCCGGCGCGCAGCAGTCCGATGCTCGAGATGAGCGAGACCACGATGAGGGCCCAGGCGATGAACGAGATCCCCGAGATGGCGAAGGTGAGGGCGAGGATAGCGGCGATCAACCCGAACCAGCCGCCGCCGCCCCTCCTCGCGGGCTTGGCATCCGTCTTCAGCGCAGACGAGGCGGCGGGCGGTGGCACGGGAAGCCGCTTCGACGGGGTCCAGGCCGCGTCTCCCGATCGAGCTGCGCCGCTCCCGGACCGGCCGCCGACGAGCGCATTCTGCACATCCCGGGCGCGCTTGCCGAGGAGGGCACTGCTGTCGGTGGCGACGCGCGTCAGGAGCTCGTGGCGATCGAGGTCCTGGGTGAGCTCCTCCCCCTGACCGGCACCGGGGACAACGACGCCTGGCACGAGAGAATCCGCGTCGCGCCGGATGCTCGCGTCGAGTTCCTCGAGTGTGCGAGGCGGGTCGGGCAGCCCTGCCGGGGTGCCGCCGTCTTCCCACACGTGATGTGCGTCGTAGGGATCCTGTGCCGCTTCCTTGGCCTCCCGCTCCGCCTCTCGCTGCTCGTCGGCGAGCCGCTGAGCGTCGCCCCTGCTGTCCTGCGCCGCCCACTTCGACACGAAGTCGGGCGCGCGGTAGCCGGTCGGCGCCTGGTAGTCGCGCTGCGAGTAGTCGACAGCTCCGTCGTCCTTCTCGGAGTCTTCTGGCGTCGAGTTGTCTGGCACGTGAACTCCCTGGGCGATGAACGGGGGTGGTGATCGCCTGTCCATTGAACTACATGCAGTCGCCCCGCTCCGCGAGCGAGTAGATTCTCGGGACCGCCGCAAGAGAGTGAGGAGCCAGATGTCGCAGCTCGCAGACTTCAGCCAGGAGAAGGCCGGTTTCAGCCGTGAGGAGTTCGACGTCAGGCTCGCGAACACGAGGGTGCGGATGCAGGATGCCGGCCTCGACGCGCTGCTCGTCACCGACCCCGCCAACCTCCACTACCTCACGGGCTACAACGCGTGGTCGTTCTACATGCCGCAGTTCCTGTACGTGCCGGCCGACGGAGATCTCCTCCTCGTCATGCGGGCGATGGATGCGCACGGCGCGCACCACACGACCTGGCTGCCGAGCGCCCAAGTCGCTGGCTACCCGGAGAGCCTCGTGCACCGGGCTGAGGTGCATCCCATGGACTGGGCGGCCACCGAGCTGCGCGAACGGGGCCAGGCGGATCGGCGGATGCGAGTGGGCTACGAGTCGGAGGCGCACTTCTTCTCGGTTCGCTCCTTCTTGACGCTCCAGCGGCGACTGCCGGAATGGGACCTCGTCGACAGCGGGGAGCTCGTCAACTGGGTGCGTCTCGTGAAGTCGGACGCCGAGATCTCGCTCATGCGGACCGCGGCCGCCATCAGCTCGAACGCCATGGCGGTCGGCATCGAGGCGCTCCGAGGGGGCAGGCGGCAGAGCGACGTCGCCGCGGAGATCCAGGCGGCGCAGGCCTCAGGAACCGGAGACGCGGAGGGCGACTACCCGTCCATCGTGCCGATGATGCTGGCCGGCGAAGCCGCCGACACGCCTCACCTCACGTGGTCGAGCGCGCAGATCGTCGCCGGGGAGGCCGTCTCGCTCGAGCTCGCGGGCGCGCACCGGCGCTACCACGCCCCGCTCGCCCGCACCGTGAGCCTCGGCCAACCGAGCGCTGAGCTGCAGCGGGTGGCCGGGACGACCCTCGACGGGTTTGCGGCAGCCCTCGACCTCCTCCGCCCAGGCCAGACTCCCGAGGCGGCCGTCGCGGCCTGGGATGCAGTGCTCGCGCAGCAGGGGCTCACCAAGGCCTCGCGTCTCGGTTACTCGATCGGCATCGGCTACCCACCGGACTGGGGCGAGCACACCGTGAGCATCCGCTCAGGCGAGGAGACGGTGCTGGCCCCCAACATGACCTTCCACCTCATCGCGGGCATGTGGATGACGGGGTTCGGCTTCGAGGTGTCCGAGTCGATCCGCATCACGGAGACCGGCGTCGAGGTGCTGACGAGCGCGCCGCGTGAGCTCATCGTGAAGGGTGACGCGTGAGCAGTCCTAGCACCGCAGAGCTTCGCGTGCTCGAGCGTCTCGACCTCGAAGGCATCGTCGCCGATACCGCCGAGCTCATCCGCGCGCGAGGCGAGAACCCCGGCGAGACTGAAGCTGCGACCGTCGAGGTCCTCGCGTCGCTCTGCGAGCGGGCCGGAGCCCAGGTCACGCTGACCGAGGTCGCCCCCGGAAGGCACAATCTCCTTGCCCAGATCGGCGACGGAGCAGGACCAGCGCTCCTGTTCCTCGGCCACAGCGACGTCGTCCCCGCCGGCGCCGGCTGGCTCGGCGACCCGTTCGAGCCGCGCCTGGTCGACGGGATGCTCATCGGGCGCGGCGCGGTCGACATGAAGGGCGGCCTCGCCGCCGTCGTCGCCGCGATGTCCGCCGTTCACGCCGAGCGGCCGGAGATTCCCCTCGCCCTCCTCTGCACGGTCGACGAAGAGGACACTGCCACCGGCGCGCTCCGCCACATCGCTGATGCGCCGACCGCGCGCGAGCTGCGGGCCGCGGGAGACGCGCCGCCGTACTCTGCCTGCGTCGTCGCCGAGCCGACTGGCCTCGACACCGTGGTCGCCTGCCGGGGCGCCACGAACTTCATCATCACGCTCCGCGGCGCCGCCGCCCACGCCGGCAACCCGGCGGACGGCGCGAGCGCGATCGCCGCGGCGGCGATCGCCGTGCAGGCCATCGAGGACGACGCCAGACGTATCGCCCAGCAGTCCGCGGCCGTCCCCGGCCTCATCGGCACCGGCAGCTGGAACGTCGGCATGATCGCCGGCGGCCACGGCACCTCGATCGTCGCCGAGGAGTGCACGCTCTACGTGGATCGGCGGGTGCTGCCCGACGAGGAACCGGAGGAGATCCTCGCGGACGTGCTCGATCGCATCCGCTCCGCGATTTCGGCGAGCGGGATGCTGAACGGCGAGCGCATCACCGTGACCGGCCACCTCGACATGGCCATGCCCGGCTTCCTGACGCCGCCAGACTCCGTCGTGCCTGCCACCGCCGTGCGGGCCGTCGCCGACGCCGGCGGCGCGTCGAGCATCGGCGGGTGGAGCGCTGCCTGTGAGGGCGGCTTCATCGCGCGCCACCACGAGGTGCCCGTCGTGATCCTCGGCCCGGGCGACGTGAAGACGCAAGCCCACCAGCCGGAGGAGCGCGTCGAGGTCGCCGACCTCCTGGTAGCCGCGCGCGCATACGCGTTGATAGCGCTACGCCTGCCGGAGGCGTCCCGGTAATACCCAGGTGGGCGCGTTGCACTGGGCCATTACCCGTGTGGAACTTTCAGCAAGGAGCACCCCCATGTCCTCTGATCAGTCCAGCAATGGCGGTGCAGCTGCCACTCTGCCGCCCCTGACCCGCGAGATCGACCTCACGCCGATCCAGCGCAAGACAGCCCGCAAGTCGGTTGCCGGCTCCGCGATCGGCAACGCCATCGAGTGGTTCGACTACGGCATCTACGGCTACCTGGCCATCTACATCTCGCAGCTGTTCTTCACGTTCGATGGCGACTCCGACAGCGCGCTCCCGCTCATCCTGACGTTCGCGACCTTCGCCGTGTCGTTCCTCGTGCGCCCACTCGGCGGCATCGTCCTCGGGCCTCTCGGTGACCGCATCGGCCGCCAGAAGGTGCTCGTCTTCACGATCATCATGATCAGCCTCTCGACGGCGGCGATCGGACTCCTTCCTTCCTTCGATTCGATCGGCTTCGCCGCCCCGGTGCTGCTGATCCTGCTTCGCATGCTGCAGGGATTCTCCGCCGGCGGCGAATACGCCGGCGCCGCGATCTTCATGTCCGAGCACGCGCCAGACGACAAGCGCGGCTTCTTCGGCTCGTTCCTCGAGTTCGGCACCCTGGCCGGCGCGAGTGCCGCCGCCATCCTCTGCACGACGCTGACGTTCGTCGTCGGCGAGGACGGGATGCTCGATGGCTGGTGGCGCCTGCCGTTCCTGCTCACACTCCCCCTCGGCCTCGTCGCGCTGTGGATGCGTCGCCACCTGAGCGAATCCGAGACCTTCGTCGACGACGTCAAGGAGCCTGGCGAAAAGCAGACAGCGACGGGTGCGCTCTGGTCGCTGCTCAAGAACTACCCGCTGCAGGTGCTCAAGCTCTTCGGCTTCGTGATCCTCATCAACGTGGCCTTCTACCTCGTGCTCACGTACATGCCGACGTACCTCTCGACGACCCTCAACCAGGGAACGGCCGAGTCCACGTTCTCGCTCGTCATCATCCAGCTGATCATGATGGCCGTGATCGTGCCGTTCGGGGCGCTCTCGGATCGCATCGGCCGAAAACCGCAGCTCATCGCCGCGAGCATCGGCTTCACGGTGTTCTCGATCCCCGCCGTCATGCTCATCCAGACCGGATCCGTCATCGCGCAGATCGCCGGGCTCGGCATCCTCGGGCTGTTCCTCGTCATGATCATCTCGACGATCTCCTCGACGCTGCCCGCCCTGTTCCCGACCGCGGTTCGGTACTCGGGCTTCGCGATCGGCTACAACATCTCGACGGCGGTCTTCGGCGGCACCGCTGCCTCCATCAACGAGGCGCTCATCGATTCGACCGGAAACGTGCTCATCCCGGGCTTCTATCTCGCCGGTGCCGGCCTGATCGGACTCATCTCGGTGCTCACCTTCAAGGAGACAGCCGGGCGTTCACTGCGCGGCAACGTCATCCCCGGCAGCGACGACTCCGAGCGCATCGCGGCCGGCGAGCACCTCGTCGGCAAGGTCAACAAGTAGGAGCCTCTAGCCTGCGAGGACGCCGTCGATCTGGCCCATGGCCTCGGTCATCCCCTCATCCATGCCCATCTCCATGACGCTGTCGAAGTCGGCCGGCGACGAGAAGACGGAGACGATGGTCATGCGGGTCACGTCGCCCATGCCCTCGATCGTGACGGTGCAGCGGGTGACAGGCAGGTCGAGGTTGCGCGATCCGTTGTCATGCGCGAAGCCGTTGTCGAACGACAGCGTGTGGTGCGGTTCGATGCTGAGGAACTCCCACCACTCGCCCGCAGTGCTGCCATCAGGGCCCGTCATGTGCGAGGACACGTTGCCTCCAGGCTCGAACTCGAACGAGTCGACGGTCGATGGCCAGGTCGGCGGTCCCCACCAGCGTTCGAGCTGCCGCGGGTCCTCCCACAGCTGCCAGACGCGCTCCGGTGTCGCTGCGTGCTCGGTGACGACCGTCAGCGTGAGCCGATCCGGATCCTTCTGCGTTGAGATGACAGGCATGGTCGTTCCTCTCGATCAGCGCGCGCCGGGGTCGGCGCGCGTGGTTGGTGCTCTGGTGTGGTCGTCTTCTGTGAGCAGCTCGTCGATGCGCGAGGCACGTTCGCGCCACAGTCGCTCGTAGGACTCGAGGAGCCGGGTCGCGGCCCCGATCGTGGCGCTGTTGGCCTGAACGAGCTGCTCCCTGCCCTGCCTTCGCTTCTGCGTGAGGCCGGCTCTCGTGAGCACGGCGACGTGCTTCTGCACGGCTGCGAAGCTCATGGCGTACGACTCGGCGAGACTCGTCACGGACTGCTCCTCGTGGAGCACGCGCGTGAGGATGTCGCGTCTCGTCGCATCCGCCAGGGCCTGGAAGATGCGGCTGACCTCGTCGTCCGTGAACTGTCGTGTAACCATTTGGTTGTACGTTACGTCCGATCCTGGACTTATACAAGTAGCCAGCCCTCACACAACCTGAGTTGCCACTCATCTCATCGGAACCTGCCAAAACTATACCCAAAGCGGTATAGTTTTGACATGAGGAGAACAACCTACCGAGACATCGTGCATGAGATAGCAGCTGACAACTACGGGTATGTCACCACGCGTGATGCGGAGGAGGCTGGCGTCCCCAAGATCGAGTTGGTGAAGCTCGCCACGCGCAACCGGTTCGCTCACATCGCGTACGGGTTGTACCGCGACGAGACGATCCCGCACACCGCTCGCGACGAGTACGCTGAGGCGACATTGCGGGCGGGAGAGGGCGCGTTTCTGCGAGGCGAGGCCGTACTTGCCCTCCTCGGACTCGCGGACGCAAACCCCCGCATCATCACGGTCGCCACCCCCAAGCGCACGCGACGCAGCGTGCCCACCCACATCGCACTCACCCGGGCTCCGAGGGCCGCGAAGCCAACCGTGTACGAGGGGATTGCGGCGCAACCTGTGGTGGATGCCCTTCTCGAATGCCAGGGGCGCCTACCTGCCGGACGGCTCCTCGAAGCGGCCGCTCAGGCTCGCGCGGAAGGCTACCTCACGGGTGCAGAGATCACTCGAGTACGTGAGGCACTCGCCGCGTGAAATACAGCACACCGCCGAAGACCCTCGGCTCACTCCGCCAGCGCCTCTCGAACATCGAGGGCGACGAAGAACTCGTGAACCGACGCACCGTCGGGATGGCGCTCGTGGTGGTGGGCCAGATGCTCCCGGCTGGCGCCATTAAGGGAGGCAGCGCCATGGCGCTCCGCTATGGCCATTCCACCCGATTCACGAGAGACCTCGATGCGACACGCGCAGGTACGATGGCGGCCTTCACAGGCAGCCTCGAGGAGCGACTCCGCGATGGGTGGGCGGGTTTCACTGGGCGACTCATTGAACGCGCAGCGCCAAAGCCCGTCGGCGTCCCGACGGTGTACATCATGCAGCCTTTTGACGTGAAGCTCGATTACCTCGGCAAGCCGTGGTGCACCGTCCGATTCGAGCTGGGGCACAACGAGATTGGCGACGCTGACGAACCGGACACAGCGCTTGCGGATGATCTTGCGGACCTCTTCGAGGCTGTCGGGCTTCCCCGCCCGCAGCCGGTCAGCGTGATGCGCAGCGACCATCAGATCGCGCAGAAGCTCCACGCCGTGACCGGTGCCGGTAGCGAGCGAGCACACGACCTCATCGACCTGCAGCTGCTCGAACGTGCGGAAGACCTCGACTTGACCCTCGTGCGCGACACCTGCACGCGCCTCTTCACCTACCGCGCCGGGCACGAGTGGCCACCTGTTGTGCTCGTGAACGATGATTGGGACACCCTGTACGACGCATCCAGTGAAGGGCTGGTCGTCCTCCCAGATGTCGCAGCCGCCGCGGGATGGGCGAACGACTTCATTCAACGCATCGATACGGCAACGTCTGCAGAGAAAACCTGATGCCGCAGACATCCGCAAGACTGGCCGCATGACATCGGGACTCACGCGGGCAGAGCTGCTCGGGGTGCGACAGCGGGCGCAGGCACTCACGGGCGATCGGCCCACGTCGACTGGAACCGCCGAGCGACTGCTGGCCATGCAGGGGCAGGACCTGCCCGGCGCGCTCTGGTCGCTCGGACTGCGCTCAGGTGAACGAATTGCGGATGTCCGAGCGAGCTTCGACCGCGGAGAGCTCGTGCGCTGCTGGCCCCTTCGCTGCACGCTTCACGTCGTGCCAGCCCGCGACCTCGCCTGGTTGCAGCAGCTGACGGCCGACCGAACGCGCGCATCCATGCGCAAGCGGCACCGGGACCTGAGCATCGACGCAGAAGCCGAGCAGGCCGCTCGGGACTCTCTGCACCGCGAGATGGATGCGCGCGGGGAGTCCAGACGCCTCACCCGTGCCCAGCTCTTCGCCGCCTGGGAGCGCGACGGCATCGCGACGGGCGGCCAGCGCGGCGCGCACCTGCTGTGGCTGCTCTCGCTCGACGCAACGCTCGTCTACGGCCCGTTCGCGGGCGCCGAGCAGTTGCTGGTCATCGGCACGGAGTGGATCACGCATTCCGTGGCCCTCGACCACGACGCTGCCGTGCGTGAGCTCGTCAGCCGCTACCTGCGCGGGCACGGCCCCGCGACGCTCGCCGATCTCCAGTACTGGTGCAAGCTGCCGCTCTCCGAACTCAGAGCGGCGATCGACGAGCTCGGAGATTCACTCGCGCAGGTGCAGGTCGACGGCTCGAGCTACCTCTTCGACGCCGAGATGCTGGAAGGTCAGGAGCTGCCGAAGAGCGCTCCGACCCTGCTGCTGCCGGGCTTCGACGAGTGGATCCTCGGGTACCAGGACCGCTCCGCGAGCGTGCGTCCGGATCATGCCGCGCTCATCGTGCCCGGCGGCAACGGGATGTTCCGCGCGACGATCGTCCGCCACGGGAAGTGCGTCGGGCTGTGGTCGAAGACGACCACAGCGAAGCGCACACGAGTTGTCGCGAGTCCGATCTCCGGAGCGTTCTCGACCACCGCGGTGCGTGAGATCGACGCGCAGCTCGACCGCTACGCGACCTTCCTCGGCGTCGAGGGCACACTCACCCTCGCCGAGCAGCCCCTGGCGTGACGCTCAAGAGCGCGCGCTTGGGGGTGGTGGTTCGTAGACTGCACCGGTGACCCATCCGAGTGAGCCCCAAGCGCCAGCGTCCTGGCGGAACGCGCTCGGGCGACTCCTGGAACAGCCAGACCCGGTCGAGGCACCGACCGCGCCAGAACGGGTCGTGCCCCTCGCCCTGCAGTTCGAGGTGCGAGAGCTCATCCCCCGCACCATGTACCGCTGGAACGGCCCGACGTCCCGACGCGCATTCTCCGGCGAGGAGGGTGCCGGCGTCGGACTCGAAGAGCTGCGCCTGGGAGTGAGGCCCGTCATGCAGGGCGTCCGCGGCAAATGGGTCAAGGGCGACCTGACGTGGGCGAAACTGCAGCACCTGCGCGGACGCCGAGACATCGACCCGCGCCACCAGGCCTGGTTCGCACAGTTCTTCGCGCTGCACCGCGCCGCCCGGCCACCGGAACCGGGCCAGGACAGCGAGTGGGTGTTCCTCGACGAGGCGCCGAGCCCCGTGATGTGGATGATGCTCGAGGAAGCTCTCGGCCTCGACATCGCGTTCGTCGGCACTGGCAAGCGGGCGAGCGTCACGCTCGAGGCGTCTTCGAGCCTCTCACTCGACGCACGGAGGACCGAGGCTGGGCTCGTGGTCGCCCCCCTCCTGACCATCGGCGACACCGCAGCCGATTTCGACACGGCGCGGCCCGTCGGCGACCACGGCATCTACTCTTTCCACGCAGACGAGCCCGATCGCATCCGTCTCGCCCCGAGCGACACGAAACTCACCCGCGCGCAGCTCGACCTCCTCAGGCCGGGCCGAGCGCGCAGGGCTGAGTTCTCCGTGCCGAGCGACGATGCTGAGGAGTTCGAGCGTGCGCACCTGCCCGAACTCGCGGCCCATGTGCGGCTCGGGAGCGCGGACGACTCGGTGCGCATCCCAGACCCGACCCCTCCAGAGCTTGTGCTCACCACGACGTTCGGCCCACGCCACAGTCTCGAGCTGCGCTGGAAGTGGGCGAATCCCCGCTCGCGCACGCCGCCGCCCGCGCTCTCCACCGTGCTCGAGGAGGGCATGCTGCCGCGCGACTGGATGCCAGAAGACCCTGATGTCGCCGGCTCGCTCCCCTCGCGGGTGACGCTCACGCAGATCGACGCGGCGCGCTTCGCGGCGGAGACCCTGCCGCGGCTCGAGCGGCTGCCAGGCGTCCGCGTCGAGACCGTCGGCACGCCGCCCGAGTACCGGGAGCTTCGAGGCGCCCCGAACCTGACGGTCACGACCGTGCCCACCGAACGCCACGACTGGTTCGACCTCGGCGTCACCGTCACGGTCGACGGCAAGGTGATCCCCTTCACGAAGCTGTTCAAGGCACTCGCCCTTGGCAGGCCTCGACTCCTGCTCATCGACGGCAGCTACCTCTCCCTCAAGCATCCAGCTTTCGAACCGCTGCGCGAGCTCATCAGTGAAGCGCAGGGGCTGAACGAGTGGGAGCCGAACAGGCTGCAGATCAGCCGAAGGCACGCGAGCCTGTGGTCGGACTTCGAAGACCTCGCCGACGAGGCGAAGCCGGCGGTCGAGTGGCGCGAGCTGGTCAGGGAGCTGCAAGAGGATGCACCTTCACCCGTCCAGCCTCCGCACGGACTGAGGGCGTCCCTGCGCCCCTACCAGCAGGAGGGCCTCAACTGGCTCGCGTTCCTCTGGCGCAACAAGCTGGGCGGCATCCTCGCCGACGACATGGGCCTCGGGAAGACGCTGCAGACGCTCGCGCTCGCGCAGCACGCACTCGAAGCGGACCAGGCGGGCAGCACTCCCCCACCGCTGCTGGTCGTGGCCCCCACCTCGGTCGTCGCCAATTGGGCTGCCGAGGCAGCGAGGTTCACCCCGGAGCTGACCACGCGCACCATCGACGCCACACAGGCGTCCTCCGGGCGCCGCATCGCCGACGTCGCCGCCGGCGCGAGCATCGTCGTCACGAGCTACGCCCTCTTCCGCCTCGACTTCGACGCCTACCGCGCAGTGGCGGAAGACACCGGATGGTCGGGGCTCGTGCTCGACGAAGCCCAGTTCGTGAAGAACGCCAACTCACTCGTGAGCGAATGCGCACGCGAGCTCGAGGTGCCGTTCAAGCTGGCGATCACCGGCACCCCGCTCGAGAACTCGCTCACCGAGCTGCACGCGCTCCTCGCGATCACGGCACCCGGCCTGTTTCCCTCGGCGCGGCGCTTCGGCGAGGAGTACGTGCGAACCATCGAGGGGAAGCGGCAAGGGGTGAGCGAGGGCGTCGGCGCGGGACTCAGCGAGCCCGCGAGCGCCGAGGTGCGAGCCAAGCGACTCGCGCGGCTGCGGGCACGCATCCGCCCCTTCCTGCTGCGACGCACCAAGCAGCGCGTCGCACCGGAGCTGCCGGAGAAGCAGGAGCAGACGCTCTTCATCGAGTTGAGCGAGGAGCACCGCGAGCTCTACGACCTGTACCTGCAGCGCGAACGCCAGAAGCTCTTTGGCCTGCTCGAAGACCTCGACAGGAACCGCTTCACCGTGTTCCGCTCGCTGACCCTGCTGCGGTTGCTGGCACTCGATCCCGCGCTCATCCAGGCGAGCCTCGACGGCATGCCTCCTGGTACCGTGCCCTCGAGCAAGCTGGATGCGCTGCTCGAGCAACTTGCCGACGTCGCCGTCGAAGGACACAGGGCGCTCGTCTTCAGCCAGTTCACCTCGTACCTGAAGCTCGTCGCTGCTCGGCTCGAAGCCGAGGGCATCCCGTTCGTGTACCTCGACGGTGCCACGACGAAGCGTGCCGAGGTCATCGCCTCCTTCAAGGAGGGCACTGCGCCCGTGTTCCTCATCAGCCTCAAGGCCGGTGGGTTCGGGCTGAACCTGACCGAGGCCGACTACGTGTTCCTGCTCGACCCGTGGTGGAACCCCGCGAGCGAGGAGCAGGCCATCGACCGCACGCATCGAATCGGCCAAGAGCGACGAGTCATGGTCTACCGGATGATCGCCGAGGGCACGATCGAGGAGAAGGTCATGGCGCTGAAGGAGCGCAAGTCCAAGCTCTTCGACGCCGTCATCGACGACGACGAGCTCTTCAGCACCGAACTCTCCGCCGACGATATCCGAGGCCTGCTGCTCTAGGAGCCAGGCCCGACGCCGCTCTGCACTGAGAAATGCGATATACCGAAAAGCCCGACCTGAGCAACTTGCTCTGGCCGGGCTTTTCCTTGGAGGGGCTGACGAGAATCGAACTCGCATCATCTGTTTGGAAGACAGAGGCTTTACCACTAAGCTACAGCCCCGAATCGGGACGAAGAGAATGCTACCCCATCTCAGCCCTGTCCGTGAACTCGGGCGGCGGTCCGCGCGTCGGATCGGCGCATGTGGTCAGCACGACCCCGTGAGTCCGGTAGCATTACCTGCGGTTCGCCGAGCGATCGGCACCGGGGTGTAGCTCAGCTTGGTAGAGCGCCCGCTTTGGGAGCGGGAAGTCGCAGGTTCGAATCCTGTCACCCCGACAGACGATCTGAAGGCATGCAGATGCCACCGAAGGCCCCCTCTCGAGGGGGCCTTTCGCGTTCCCTCAGGCCAGGTGCATAGACCACTCACATGTTTGCCACGTTGTCCACATAGAAGCCGTCGTTATCTTCTTGTTATCTGCACGCTGGCGTGACTGAGGTTCGTCGCCCCGGCGTCGGCCGAGGCGTTGCAGTAAAGGCTATCCGCGGCGCCCGAGCGCACTCCGAGAGGAACACCATTGCAGTCAGACCTGGCACGCCCCAACAGCCCGCACGCAGTTCCCCTCGCGGCTGTCGCCGACGCGACCGGTGGCAGCACACCTCCTGTGACCGCGCAGGTCCTGGTGACGGGCGTCTCCAGCGACTCTCGACGCATCCGACCGGGTGACCTCTACGTTGCGATCCCAGGAGCGCACCTGCACGGAGCCGACTTCCTCCCCGCCGCCGCTCGGGCCGGCGCAGTCGCCGTGCTCTCCGACGCCGCAGGGGCGGCACGAGCCGCGGAATACGAGCTCCCCGCGATCATCGTCGAGAACCCCCGCGAGGTGATGAGCCTCGCCGCAGCCACCGTCTTCGGCACCGAAGCGGCAACCCCCACGCTGTTCGCGGTGACCGGGACCAACGGCAAGACGACCACGAGCTACCTGCTGCACGCGCTCTTCCTCTCGCTCGGCATCAAGGCGGGGCTCTCGGGAACAGTGGAGCGCATCGTGGGCGATGCCAGGCTCGAGACTCGGCTCTCAGGGCGTCTCACGACCCCCGAGTCGGACTATCTCCATGGGCTCGTTGCACGCATGACCGAAGACGGCGTCGAGGCCGCAGCCATCGAGGTCTCCTCCCATGGACTCGACGGGGGACGTGTCGACGGCCTGCCGTTCGAGAGCGCCATCTTCACGAACCTCTCGCAGGACCACCTCGACGTCTACGGCACGCTCGAGAACTACTTCGCGTCGAAGCTCACGCTCTTCACACCCAGGCACGCGAAGCGCGGCGTCATCGCGATCGAGGACGAATGGGGTCGCCGCGCCGCACGCGAGGCTCTGATTCCCGTCGTCACCGTCGCGCGGGACACGGCGGACGGTTCCGACGACGCCGACTGGGTGGTGCACATCGACGCGGAAGGCATCGAACGCACCGACTTCACGCTGCGAGGACCGGATGGTGAAGAGCTGAGCTCCAGCATCAGCCTCCCCGGCGCCTTCACCGCGCTCGACCTGTCGCTCGCGATCGTCTCGGTCATCGGAGCCGGTCTGGCATCGCTTGACCAGATCCGCGTTGCGCTCGACGCCAGCGATGGCCTGCACCCGGTGGTCCCGGGCCGTCTCGACCTCGTGTCCGGCGAGTCCGAGCTGCGCGTGTACGTCGATTACGGCCACACGGCCGCATCCTTCCGCGCCGTGCTCCACGCGCTTCGCCCCTTCACACCGGGACGACTCTTCATGATCTTCGGCGCCGATGGAGACCGAGACAAGGGCAAGCGACCTGAGATGGCCCGCGCCGCGAGCGAGGAATCCGACGTCGTCATCGTGACCGACTACAACCCGCGCACGGAGGACCCAGACGGCATCCGCCGAACCCTGGTCGAGACGATCCGCGCGGATTTCCCCGAGCGAGAGCTCTACGAGATCCCCGACTCGGCGACCGGCATCACCCATGCCGTCGCGATGGCCGAGGTCGGAGACCTGATCTTCGTCGGCGGCCACGGGCATCGCGCAGATGTCGAGGTCGAGGGTCGGATCGTGCCCTACTCCGCTCGTGAGGCCGCCGCGTCCGCGCTCCGGGAGCACGGCTGGCTTCCTGCGCAGCCGACGCCGACGTTCGCGACTTCGGACGGGGTCAGCAGCAGCCAGGAGCGTCGCGCCTCCTAGAGCGTCGGCGCCGCGGCCCGGCGCCGTCTCGGAAGGACGACGGGCGTGTCCGTGTCCGGATCGGGGATGACCCGGCAGGGCAGGTCGAACACCCGCTCCACGAGCTCCTCCGTGACGACCTCGCTCGGGCGCCCCTCCGCCACGATCCTGCCATCGCGCATCGCGATGAGGTGCGAGGCGTACCTGGCGGCGAGATTGATCTCGTGCAGCACGGCCACCACGGTCCTCCCCTCGCCACGCAGCCGCTCGATGAGGTCGAGCAGTTCCACCTGGTGGGCGATGTCGAGGAAGGTCGTGGGCTCATCGAGGAGCAGCAGGGGCGTCTCCTGCGCAAGCACCATAGACACCCACACGCGTTGCCTCTGCCCGCCGGAGAGCTCGTCCAGGAGACGACCACTGAGATCAGTGACCCCAGTTGCCGCCATCGCGTCCGCGACGACGCGCTCGTCTTCACGCGACCAGCGCGAGAGGAGCGACTGGTGCGGGAAGCGGCCGCGCGATACGAGGTCCTGCACGGTGATGCCATCGGGTGCCAGCGACGCCTGGGGCAGCAGGCCGAGGCGCCGGGCGAGTTCCTTGGACGGCAGCTCGTGGATGGACTTTCCGTCGAGCGTCACCTGACCCGCGTTCGCCGGGATGAGCCGGGCGAGCGCTTTCAGGAGTGTCGACTTGCCGCACGCATTCGGACCGACGATGACCGTGAATGAACCTGGTGGTATGGACACGTCGACGCCGTCGATCACCGCCCGTTCGCCGTAGCCGACCTCGAGTCGAGAGCCAATGAGCTGTGTCATGCCGGCACCGCTTTCCCTGTGCACATCTGCCTGTCGGTTGTGATGGAGATCATCTGGTCTTCGTCTCCCTGGCGAGCAGCCACACGAGGTAGAGGCCGCCGATGCTCACGGTGACCGCGCCGACCGGGAGCGAGAGGCCTGGAAGCGCGTGCTGCGCGATGAGGTCGGCGATGCTCAGGAGCGCGGCGCCGACCAGCGCGGAGGTGATCAGATCAATGGATGCGCCTGCCCTGGTGAGGCGTCGCGCGAGCTGCGGCGCCGCAAGCGCGATGAACGAGATGGGGCCGGCCGCTGCGGTGACGAGCGCCGTAAAGCCGACGCCGAGCACGATCATCCACACCTTGGAGCGTTCGACGGGAAGCCCCTGGAGCTTCGCGGTCTCGTCGCCGAGCTCGAGCTGGCGGATGCCGGGGGCCAGCGCCGCGAGCGCCACGCCGAAGGCCACGAAGAGCGCCAGCGAGGGCCACACCTCCAGCCAGGTGACGCCGTTGAGCGTCCCGGCTCCCCAGACGGCCGCCTGCATGGCGAAGGCGACGTCGGCCTTCACCATGATCCACGTGTTGAGCGACCCGAGCATGGCACTCAGGGCGATGCCGATGATGATGAGCCGGAAGCCCTGGACGCCGCGCTTGTAGGCGAGGACGGAGACGAGGAACGCCGTGATGAGGCCGCCGGCGACGGCCCCGCTGGCGATGAGCAGGAACCCGCCGCCTCCGGCCAGCATGACGATGAGCACTCCGCTGTAGGAGCCCATGTTGAAGCCGATGACGTCCGGGCTGCCGAGGGCGTTGCGTGTAAGCGACTGGAAGATGGCGCCGCTGAGCCCGAGCGCCGCTCCGAAGAGCACGGAGAGGAGCGCCCGCGGGAGTCGCCAGTCGACGACGACGAGGCGGATCTGCTCGCTCCCTGCTCCTGCGAGGGCTGCGATGACATCGGGGAGTGCGACGGTGTACTTGCCGAGCGCGAGTGAGACGAGGAAGCACGCCACGATGAGCAGCAGCAGCGCGCCGGCGACGACCATGCTGCGGGGCCGCACCGTGAATGAGACGCGGTCGCCGCGACTTCGGATGACGACCGGCTCTGCCGCGCGCGTCACAGCGCGCTTCCCCTCGTGCGCCGAACCAGGAAGATGAGCACCGGTGCGCCGAGGAAGGCGGCGACGATGCCGACCTGCAGTTCCCCCGGGTAGACGACGAGTCGCCCGATCATGTCGGAGACGAGGAGGAGGACGGGCGCGAGCACCAGCGAGAACGGCAGGATCCACCGCTGGTCGGGTCCCGTGAGCCAGCGGACGGCGTGCGGGATCATGAGGCCGATGAACGCGATGGGGCCGGCCGCCGCGGTTGCGGCGCCGCACAGGAGCGTCACGGCCACGATCGTCAGCACCCGCACCGTCGTCACCCGAGCACCGAGCGACTGCGCGAGCTCGTCGCCGAGGGCGAAGACGTTGAGTGAGCGCGCCAGGAGGAGGGCCATGATCAGTCCGGCCACGATGAAGGGCGTCACCGCCTGGATCGTCCCGTCCGGTCGATCGGCGATGGTTCCTGCGCCCCAGTAGCGGAGCCGGTCGAAGGTGTCCGGGTCCATGAGGGTGAGTGTCGAGGAGATGCCGTTCAGCACGGCCGCGAGCGCGATGCCCACCAGGGTGAGCCTGAGCGGCGTCGCTCCCCCGCCCCCGCGCCGGGCGATGCCGTAGACCGCGAGGGTCGTGACGATGGCGCCGACGAACGCGAACGGCAGGTACAGTGCGACGCTCGTGACGCCGAAGATGGCGGAGCCGAGGACGATGGCGAACCCGGCCCCGGCGTTGACGCCGAGGATGCCCGGGTCGGCGAGCGGGTTGCGCGTGAAGGCCTGGATCAGTGCGCCGCCCACTCCCAGTGCTGCGCCGACAAGCACCCCGAGCACGGTTCGAGGGAGGCGGAGGTTCTGGATCACGACATGCTCGGGAGAGCCGTCCGGGTGCAGCAGCGCGGCCATGACGACCCCGGGGTCGAGCCCGCGCGAGCCGACGAAGAGGCTGCAGAAGGCCGTGAGCGCCAGCACTAGGACGGCCGCGGCCAGCAGACCGAAGCGGACGCCGCCGGACAGGGCACGCGCATCCGTCGCCTCCTCGAGGCTCGGGTCTGTCTGTGTGACGGAAGCGGTCACGTCAGGCCGCTTCGTCGAGCAGCTCGACGGTGCGCTGCGGCGCGCTGAGCAGCTCCTCGAGCGGAAGACCGCACTCTCGGCTCACGGCCTTCAGCAGCCCGTGCTTCGTCGTGTAGCCGGATTCGAGCATGGCGGTGCGCATCCCCTGGCCCGCGCGCAGGTTGACGATCGCGACGTTCAGGCGGGCTCGGGTGCGCCAACGCGCGAAGGGGAGCCCGGTCTCCTCCAGGAACAAGCGCTGCACATGTCGGACGCTCGTGAAGTGTCGCCGCGCGAGCTCGCTGAGCGTGCCATCGAAGTACGGCGCCTCGAGCGCGATCGAGTGCGCGACCGGATGCTCGGGCAGAGTCAGCGGGAACTGCTCGCGTGTGACGGCCCGCAGCACCTGTTCGATCGCACTGCGGAACGGGTCTCGCTCCTCATCGCTCTCGGGTGCGACGCACAGCAGCACGAGCATGAGGTCGTCGAGGTCCCGCATCTGGCCGAGGATGCGCGTGCGACCGCCTGGCGGTACCGCGCCGGGGTCGAGAAAGGGGCCGAGGGCCATGCCGTCGTCGGATAGCTCGAGTGAGTGCTCGACATCGGCGGCGAGCCAGGCCGATTGGTGCGCGCGCAGCAGCACGGTGCGACCGTCGACGTCGAGCTTCCCGGTGCCGCTGACGATGTAGACGAGGTGCGGAACGTCATGGCTGTGCGGCTCGTGGCCGTGGAAGCGGATGGCGTTGGCTCGCGCGACGGCGCGGCCCAGATCAGCGAAGTTCACGGCTCTCCAGTAGTCGTCGCCCTGGTGAATGAGATGTCATGCTGGTGACGTCCGACATGACACAGGCAAGGCTAGCCTAAGGCTTTGTGCCGCGGGGACGGGAGACCCGAGCCGGGCATCCACCGTCCCTCACAGCCCACCAAGGAATCATGACGACTCTCCGCCGCCCCATCGCCCTGCTCGCCGCACTCGTGGCAGTCGGCTCCCTCGCCGCATGCACGACGACCGTGCCCGATTCGACCGGGACAGCCGATGCCGCACCCGCCGAGCGCGTCGTCACGACCGACCAGGGCGAGGTCACGATCCCCGGCGATGCCGAGCGCATCGTCGTCCTCAACGCCAACCTCTCCGGCTACCTCTACGCACTCGACGTGCCCGTGCTCGCGACCATCCCGGAGACCCCTGGACCCGGCGGCGGCGACTACCCGGAGGCCTACGCGGAAGAGGCGACGGAAGACGGCACCGTCGTCCTGCCATGGGGCGAGGACGGCTTCGACTTCGAGGCGATCCTCGAGCAGGATCCCGACCTCATCATCGCCGGCGGTCAGGGCTTCTCGTCGATGCAGGCAGTCGAGAGCTACGACCGACTGACGGAGATCGCGCCGACCGTCATCGTCTCGAACGCGCTCCTGACCTGGCAGGACCAGCTCGGCTTCATCGCCGACGACGTGCTCGGCCAGACCGAGAAGGAGCAGGAGCTGCTGACGGCCTACGACGACAAGGTGGCAGAGGTCGCTGAGGCGATCACGGTGCCGGCGACACCCGTCAACTACCTCGTGCTCACGGCCGATGGCACCCCGTACTCGCTCCCGGAATCCTCCGCGCTGCCACAGACCCTCGCGGCGGTTGGCTTCGAGCCCGCCCCCGTCATCGCCGACAACCCCGACTTCGAGGTCTACGGCACGGGCGACTCGTTCGAGCTCTCGACGGAGCAGGTGAGCCAGGTCTTCACCGCCCCCATGATGTTCGCCTTCAGCTTCGTCGATGAAGGCGCCGACCCGGCAGCGCTCGCTGGCGACCCCGTCTACGCCGGACTCCCCGCGTTCCAGAGCGGCCAGGTCTACGAGCTCCCCTATTGGGCGTACCGCGCCGACTACATCCGCACGATGGATCTGCTCGACAACATTCAGCAGCAGTTCGCCTAGGCCAACGGCAGCCCCTCGAGACACCTTGACCGCCCTCCCCAACGAGAAGGCCCATGCCGCAGCGTAACTTCGTCACTCATCCCCTTGTCCTCCGTGAGCTCACCGTGAGCCGAGTTGTCGACGTGACCCCGCGGATGCGTCGCGTCACGCTCACCGGCCCGCAGCTCCAGGAGTTCACGAGCTCCGGCTTCGACCTGCCGGAGTTCGTGAGCACGGGGTTCGATGATCACGTCAAGCTCGTCTTCGCCGACGGGGGCCCGATCGACGAGGCGCTGCCCATCCAGCGAGCGCACTCGATCGACTGGACCGACAGCGAGGTCACGCTCACGCGCGACTACACTCCCCGCCGCTTCGATGCGGCGCTGGGCGAACTCGAGCTCGACTTCGTCCGGCACGGCGATGGCCCAGCGGCGACCTGGGCTGAGGCCGCCGCCGTGGGCGACTCACTCCACATCGTCGGTCCGAAGTCGTCGCTCGTGCTGCCATCCGACGTCGAGTGGATGCTGCTCGCCGGTGACGAGACCGCACTCCCAGCCATCGGTCGCTACCTAGACGAACGGCCGTGCGATGTGCCGGCGATCGTGATCGTGGAGGTGCAGGACGAGGACGCCATCCAGGAGCTCAGCGTCCGCGACGGAGACGAGCTGCGGTGGGTCATCGCCGCCTCGGGTGGTGAGAGCGCTCTCGTGTCGGCCGTCATGGCGGGCGATCTTCCCGCAGGCACCGGGTACGTGTGGGCCGCGGGCGAGAGCCGCTCGCTGCTCCCACTGCGGCGCTGGTGTGCTCGCGACCGGGGCATGCCGAAGACCCACGTGAACATCACCGGGTACTGGCACACGACGGAGCAGACAGCCGAGGCTGTTCCGGTGCTCGAGTCGACGGATGCGGCAACGCCGCCTCAGCTCGAGCTCGACGCCCTCCTGTCTCCTGTCCCGTGGTTCGCCGCACGGGCCGCGCTCTCGACGGGACTCCTGGATGCCGTGGCGAGTGCCGCGCGCCCCATCGGAGCACTCGCCGTCGACCTGGGGCTCGACGAAGGCGGAGTCCGGGCGCTCGTGCACGTGCTCGCCTCGTTCGATGCGGTTCGGGTCTCCGCGGGCCTCGTGGCGCTTGGGCCAGCCGGCGACGTGATCCTGGAGGACGAGCACCTCCGCGAGCGCCTCGACGACACCATCGAGACCGAGCTCCTGCTGTCGCTCTCCGCCTTGGCGGACGCTCTGCGGTCGGGGACGTCGCCGTACGCGACCGTCAACGGTGCGACGCTCTTCGAGCGCTCCGCTGACAGCTCCGCTCGGCTGCAGGAGCACGTCGAGGCGGCGATCGGCTTCGACTTCGTCGCCAGAGGAGTCAAGGACCTGTCGACGCTGAGGCGAGTCCCTGCGGTCGCCGTCACGGGGCCCGGAAGCGTCGCCTTCACGACAGCGCTGGCCGGTGCCGCACGGGTCACGGTTGTCGGCTCGCTCCTCGAGCTGGACGCGGCGCGCAGGGCCCAGCCCGGAAGCGATTTCGACGCTGCCGAGAGCTTCGGCGCGGCAGGCGCGGAGGTCGCTGCCGCGGCGCTGGCGCTCGCGCAGCGCACCGACGAGGAAGCGGTCGCGCTCCTCGCGCACATGGCCGAATCGGCCGGGGCCGCCGTCATCGTCGAGCTGGTCACGCCAGAGAGCTCGGCACCATCAGCCCACATCGCCGAGCACGCGCTCCTCGCCTACGCCGCCACGGGGAGGCCGCCCAGGAGCCTGCAGGACCTCGAGTCGCTTGCTGCGCGCGCCGGCTGGCTACTCGTACGCGCGACGCCACTCGGCTGGGACCACGAGGCGCTCGAGCTGCAGCGCGCGCCGGGCGCTGAGGCCGACTACCGGTCGGACACAGCCTCGAACTCGCCGCGGTCGCGGGCGGCGAGCAGCTCCGCGTAGTCGAGCGCCGATTGCTCGGCGTAGCCGATGGCCCACTCCGCCATGGCACCGTCAAACGAGCCGCTCTTTCCGAGGTAGCCCGCGATCATGGGCGCGATGGGACTCTGCGCGTGAGCTCTCGCGAGCAGGGTCCCGCAGGCCTCCCCGTACTTCGAGAACTCGGACGGGGTCAGCTGTTCGAGCTCGACAGAGCCCTTCATGTCACGGAACTGGCGAACGTAGTAGTCGCGCGCCACACCGTCCTGCCCCTCGAAGCGCAAGTAGCCGAGGAAGGGGTCAGAGACCGCCTGCAGGATGCGCTGGCAGCTCACGACGCGATACCCTTCGCCGAGTTCGTCGTATTCCTGGCGCGACCGCGCCTGCAACAGACGCCTCGGGTCGACGTCCCCGTACGTCTCGAGCACCGATGCCGGCGCCTCCTTCACCTGCAGCACGAGTGCTTCGCCCGCCGGCCCCGTCAGGATGAGGATGAAGCACCTCGTGCCGACGCTCCCCACTCCGACAGCGCGACGCGCCACGTCCGTGAGCGTGAAGTTGCCGAGCAGGAACGCCACGTCGGTGCTGACGGTGGCGCGGTACTGCTCGAAGAGCTCTTCAACTCTCGCCTCGAGCTCCGGGGCGATGTGCGTCATCACCGGCGGGTTCTCGACGATGAGCCTCGTCCCGTCCGCGGCCCGTTCGGTCAGCTTGTCGACGAACTTCTGCGACGTGCGCTTCCTCGCGCTCTTGGTCGCCTTCGCGAGGACGTCCTGGGCCTCGGTCCGGAACGACGGATGCGCGACATCCGTGTCGAGACGCAGGTAGTAGCGGTCGAGCGACGAGTGCCCGACCATCTCACGCATCCCCTCCCGGTAGGCGGCCGCCGCTCGCCGCGCCGCCTTGCGCGTCTTCTCCTCGGTCAGGCCGAGGTCGCGGGCGCCGATGACCACGCTCGCCACGAGCCGCTTCAGATCCCACTCCCACGGCGCGGAGGCAGCCTCGTCGAAGTCGTTGAGGTCGAAGACGAGCGTGCGCTGCGGCGAGGCGAAGAGTCCGAAGTTGCTGAGGTGCGCGTCGCCGCAGGCCACCACCTGGATGCCCGTGCTGACTCCCTGCGCAAGGTCGTGCGCCATGACCGCGGCGGTCCCGCGGTAGAAGGTGAAGGGGCTCGCGAGCATCCGCCCCATGCGCAGCGAGACGAGGTCCTGGAGGCGTGCCGCGTTCTGCTCGGCGAGGATAGCTCCAGGGTCGCGCTCCCCCGCGACGAAGATGGCGTGCTCGACGTGCGGCTGCGTCTTGCGGAGAGCCTTGCCCGCGGCGTACAGCTCATCGCGAGTCGGGCGAGGTGCGCGGTCGCGCTGCAGGCGGCTGAGATGTGACGGCATCGGGGAGGGCCTTCCTCGTCGGAGTGTCGAGCTCCAGCTCGTTGCGCCTCAGTCTGTCGTGATTCGGTGAACGCCGATAGACGCAGCGACCGCCCCGCGTCTGACCGTCACGACACGATGTCGTAGGTCACCCAGGGGGTCTGCTTCGCGACAGCGTCGTAGAGACGCCTCGCGGTCGCGTTGTCTTCGGCCGTGATCCAGCGCACGACGCTCAAGCCGGACGCCCGCGCGTACTCGCCGAGGTGGAGCAGCAGCGCCTTCCCTGCGCCCCCTCCCCGCACGGCAGGCGATGTGAAGAGGTCGTCGAGGTAGAGCCCCGTCGTCGCGGACAGCGGACGCGCGAACCGACGCACGTGCGCGATCCCGCCCAGCCGCCCTGCTTCGTCGACGGCGACGAAACCGTGCGTCTCGTGGGCCTCATCGCTCAACCACGACCAGATGACGTCGAGCTTCGACTCGTCGGACGGCACCCCGTAGAACTCCCGGTAGCCGCGATACAGCTCACGCCACGCGGGCTCGTCCGACGAAATCACAGGGCGCACGTTCCACTCAGTCATGCCCCAAGTCTCCACCCGCCGAGGCTGCGCGCGGAAGTCGGTC
Organism: Pseudoclavibacter sp.; assembly: GCA_052099095.1. GTDB lineage: Bacteria > Actinomycetota > Actinomycetes > Actinomycetales > Microbacteriaceae > Pseudoclavibacter. Next base: position 113,651 of record JBQDTF010000006.1, on the reverse strand, counting down.
GGGTATGAAGGCGACCCTGAACAGCTCACGGTTGGACGTACCAGTCGCGGAGACGTAGAGTCTCCGCCGTGGATCTGTTCAAGTACCTCCGCCCAGCCTCGACCACACCCCAGGCCGAGCACCAGCCGCACGGCGTTCACAACCCGCGGGAGACCCTCCGCGCCAAGACCGTCGAACTCATCAGGCCAGGCTTCGTCTCCCTCGACGAGGCCCTGGAGACCGCCGGCTCGTTCGCCGAGGACGAGGCCCTGCCCGTCCGCGCCGACGAGATCGAGCGCATCGTCACCGCCACCTGGGACGACCTCGCCGACTGCCAGCGCGACTGGTCAAGCGAGGGCGACTACGAGAAGCTCCGGGCCGCCTTCAGCGACCTCGAGCACGCAGGTGTCGTCGCCCGCATGAACTTCGCCTGCTGCCAGGACTGCGGGCACGCCGAGATCGAGTCCGAGAAGACCACGGGACAGACCGGCTACGTCTTCTTCCACCAGCAGGATGCTGAGCGCCTGGCCGGTGACGATGCGCAGCTCTTCCTCGCGTTCGGCCTCTTCGCCGCGAACTCCCCGGAGACTGCGGACGAACGCGCCGGAGCCGAGCGCCAACTCGGTCGCCTCATCGCGACGACGATGCGCAGCAACGGACTCACCGTCGACTGGGATGAGCAGGCCTCGAGCCGTATTGCGATCTCCATCAGCAACTGGCGCAAGCGCCTCCCCCTCGTCTCCGCCTGAGCTCGGAGACTGCGCTCACGACTGCCCCCACTGCGGGGCAGTCCTCCCCAACTCCTGTCTGAAAACCGGCATCGCGGCGGCACCCTCGCTAGGCTGACGGCCAGACAACCCCGGGGGGATACGCAGAGTGACTGAAGCAGGAACGGGCCGACAAGCCCAGAGGCCACGGTTCCCGAAGACGCTGGGCGATCTCACCGACCCGAGCAAATGCCCCTCGTGCTTCGAGACCTACGGTGCACCGGGATCTGCCTGCGCGCACTGCGGCTTCACCCGCGATCAGGCCGTCATCAGCCACCTCCTCGACCTCGGCGCTCAAGCGCGCGAGCCGTTGCTCGCCCGCGGCGAGTTCATCGTCGCAGCCAACGAGCGGGCACGGGCCGAGGCCTTCGCGGCGCACCAGGCCCAGATCGCCCGCGCCGAGCAGCACCGTCGCCAGCTCGAGAACCAGCAGCAGCGATCGGGCAGCGAGGCACTGCTCGCGGCCGACCACGCGAGGCTCCTCGAGGGCGCCGCAGGCCATCTTGGCGCGGAGGCGGCTTCCAGCGCGGCTCAGACCGCCGCTCCGGCGCCAGAGCGTCGAGCTCCACAGCAGCCGCAGCAGAACTCGCACCCGGCCCGGAGCACGCATCCGACCCAACCCGCACAGTCGCCAGTCGAACGGTGGGCGGCTCAGCACGTACCCGCCGCACGCCAGGCACCGCCGCCCCAGCAGCTGCCTCCTTCGCGGCAGTCACAGCCATCGCGGCCTCGCCGCTCGAGTGTGCAGCTGCTTCTTCTCGTGCTCGGCATCGGGCTCCTCAGCATCGCCGCGATCGTCTTCCTCACCTTCGCTTGGGTCGTGTTCGGGGTCGAGGTCAAGGCGGCCATCACCGCGGGGGTGACTCTCGCGGTGATCGCAACCGCGAGCATCCTGAAGCGTCGAAGGCTCGCGGCCACGGCCGAGGGCATCGCCGCGCTCGGCATCGTCCTCGTGATCCTCGACGTGTGGGCGGTGCAGGCCACGGGCCTGTTCGGCGCGGATCGCGTCTCAGGGACGCTGTACTGGGGTGTGGGCCTGCTCGTCGCAACCGCAGCCTTCGAGGCGTGGCATCGCCTCGCCCACCTTCGAGCCCCTGGCGTCGCCGCGAGCCTCACGGTGCTGCCCGCCATCGCGCTCACTGCCGCTGGGGCGACCCCTGGGATCCTCACTCCCGTCCAGCGGCTTGTGCTCGCCCTCGTGCTCGCGGGCGCGGCATCTGGTCTGCATGTGCTCTTGCGCGTCGGGCAGCCACCACAACCCACCCCGGGGGCCATCCCCGACTCGTTCAGCGACGCCACGCCACGCTCGCTCGAGCGCTGGATACTGGCCGTTACCGGCGTCGTCGCGCTGAGCGCGGGCGTACTCGCCGGAGCCGCCGCCGCGACGGGCAACGAACCGTGGCTCGGCTACGTCCTGCTCTTCGCCCTCGCCGCGGCGTCCGCGGTTCTGCTGGCCTGGCTCATCAGCCGTGAGCGAGGAGCGCTCGGCAGCCGCAGCCTGCTCATCGCCTTCGGGATCCTCGCCGCCCTCGCGCTCGGCGCCGTGCCGCTCGGATTCGTGGGGCCGATCCGCCTAGCCCTCTCGCTTGCCCTCATCCCGGTGGCACTGGCCGCGGTACAGGTGCTCCGGGCGCGTCTCGCCTCCTCGGCGCAACCACAGGCCGCATCGCTCCAGCTCGCGGTCACCGCCTGGACTTGGACGACCATCGCCGCCGCCGCGGTCCCCGTCATGTCGCTTGCCATCAGTGTCGTGCACGTCGACGCCCTCCTCGCGCTGGCCAGCGCCGACCAGGCGAGAATGTCAGAGGCCTTCGCGGGAGCAGAAGGCGGCGTCTGGTGGGCCATAGCAACCGGCACGGTGGGCCTCGCGCTCGCCGCCGGCATCCTCCAGCTCGTTCCTGGGCGGATGCAGCAGCTCACTCCCGCGCTCACGGCGGCCGGATCGTTCCTCGCCCTGTGCGCCGCCGCCAGCGTTCCCGGTTCGCTCGGCGTCACCCTCGCGAATCTGGTGATCGCCGCAGCCGCAGTGCTCGTCGCGATCACGCTCGCGAAGGGCCCCGCTGCCGCGAACGGTGCCGTGCACGCGCACCCCGGAGCCGCGTTGCTCGGAGTCCTGCAGTGCGTCGCCGCCGTGGCCATCCTCGCTGCCGTCGGCTCGGGGCTCGCGACGCCGCCGCTCGAGATCGCTGCGCTGGTCGCCGCCGCGGCGCTCACCTTCTGCCTGCGATTCTCCACGCGGACCGCGACGACGCCGCTCCGGCCGATCCTGACCGGCCTCACGGCCCTTCAGCTGCTCGCCGTCCCGCTCCTCATCGCCTTCGTGCGGGACGCGTGGAGCGCGTCAAGCGCATCCGGCACCAACCTCGCCGTCACCTGCGCGTACCTCGGCATCGTGGTGCTCCTCACCGGAACGCTCCTGCTTCCGCGGCCATGGCTCACCGCCGCGGAACGCACGCTGCTGGCCTACTCGGCGGCGATCCCTGCCCTCGTCGCATCGTGTGCCCTGCTCGTCCTCGTCACGACCACCGCGATCCGCGCCGACGACGGTGCCCTGCTGACCGCCGCCGCTTGGCCGCTCGGCACGCTCTGGCTCCTCAGCGCCGTGTTCGGTGCCGTGCTCTGTGCGGCGATCGTCGTCGTCGCCCTGCGCCGCAAGGGAGGGCAGGATGTGCCGACAGTCGCGCCGCTCCTCGCAGTCCTCGCCCCGATGCTGTGGGCGACGCTCGCAGCGCTCGCCACCTCGTTCGTGACCGCCCAGCACCTCCCGACCGTCGCGGCCTCGCTCGGCGTCGTCGCCGGCGCTCTCACCGCGGGCGGAACTCTGACCGCGAGACTTCGCGGCGCACCGGCCGCTCGGATGCTCCCCGCCGAAGTCGCGGTGGCGGCCGTCGCGGTCCTTTCGCTCGCGAGCACGCCGATCTTCACGAGCGCCTTCGGCCAGCCGGCCGGTGCCCAGTACTTCGCTGCGACGATCGTGGTCGCCGCGTCCATTCCCGTCCTGCTCGCACTCTCGCCGGCCGGCCTCTTCCAAGCCAGGGGCCGAGCGTTCCTTGCCTGGATCGGCGTCGGGCTCTTCACCGCCGCCTGGTACGTGTTCGCCATCGCGACGCCGAGCATCAGCACCCCCGAGGCGTTCCACCTTCCAGCCGGGGCTCCGCTCATCGTCGCGGCACTGCTCGTCTGGTGGTTCGGGAGGGCACGAGCGGCTGGCGAACCCGCCCGTGCCGCCGCCTGCATCCTCGCGGGAGGACTCGCTCTCGCGCTCTTCGTCCCCGCGATCACCTCGGCAGATACGCCAGAGGGCACTCTGGTGTACTTCATCACCGGTGCCGCCCTCGCGCTTGCCGTCGCCGTGGCGGCGAGCCGCGGCGACGTCCCGGCTCACGCTCGCCCGCTGCTCGTCTCGCTCAGCGCCACAGCCAGCGGAGTGGCCGTGCTCGCGGCCCTCGCGCACATCGCGGCGAACCTGACCGGTGACGTGAACAGCAACGGGCTGCTCCCAGGGCTGCTCACGAGCGTGGAAGCCCTGATCTGGCTCACGGCATGCGTCCTGCTCGCTGGCGCAGTCACCGGCCTGCTGCTCCGCCCGGGCTGGGCCGCTGACGAGGTCATGGCCCGTCGCAGACTGCTCGTCGCGCTGCTCGCTGCGCCCGGTGTCGCCGTCGTCATCGGTCTCCTCCTCACCGCTCGCTTCGAGGGCAGTCTCCTGCTCCTCGGGCTCGCGCTGGTGGCCTCGTTCGGCGCCGCTGGACTCCCCGTCAGACTCGTCACCCCGGCCGGACGCGCCGGCATCTCGCTCGTGGCGTTCCTTGCCCTCGCATCGCAGAGCCTCTCCGTCGTGCTCTGGACCCCGAGCGCTTCCGCGAACATCTGGGTCGCCCAGGAGACGGGCATCACGGTGCTCTTGCTCGGCATCGTCGCGACTGTGGTCCTGCAGGTCGCCCGTCTGCTCCCAGAAGCGAGTCTCCTCCTGAGGCTCCCGGGCTACGCCGCCGGAGTGCTGGCGACCTGGATGCTCGTCCACCACGCGCAGCTCATCGACCTCGAGAGCACGAGCCCGGTACAACTCGTCGCAACCGCCGGCGTGATCGGAGCGCTCACCGCGACGCTCGGTGTGCTCGTGGCGCCAACCGGGACCCGTCGAGGCGACGGGGTAGCGCTCCGCGCACTGGGGCTCGGCACGGCACTCCTCGGAACCGTGCTCGCACCGGGGGCGGCCTCGGCCGTGCCCGGCGACGCCTTCGAGCGCTGGACCCCGCTCCCCCTCGCGATCGCGCTCCTCGCCCTGACGGCGATCGTCTCGAGCGTCGAGATCGGCGCTCGAACTCCCTACGCGCTGCTCCGCTACCTCGGCGTTCCGACCCTCGCGCTCGCCTGGGTGTGGGAGGTGCTCGCGAACTGGGACGGAGCATCCATCTTCGTCGCCTTCGGCGGGGCCTTCCTCGTGCTCCTCGCAGCGGGCATCGCGACGGCAGGCTTCGACCGACGACGGGACGAGAGACGAGCTTCCAGCGTCGAGAACCTGATCTGGCTCGCCGCCGCCCCAGGCATCTGGCTCAGCGCTGGAGCGATCGCCGCAGTCGCTCAGCCGTTCGACGCCGCCGGGACACGCATCCTGGCGCTGTCGGTCCCTGAGTTCGCCCTCGCACTCCTCACCCTCTCGCTCGTCGTCGTCTGCGCCTTCGTGCCCGTCGCCGGGTGGCTGCGCTCCTCCGTCAATGCGCTGGGCGTCGGCGCGTCGATCGCAGCGGCCATTCTCGGCCCAGCGCTCGTCCTCGCGGCCCAAGGACCACTGAGTCCCATCGCGCTGCCGATCTGGGGCGTGCTCCCCGCCTGCCTCCTGCTGCTCTTCGCGAGCGCACTCTGGCGTCGCCAGCATCAGCTCGAGAACCCGCGGCTCGCGTCCCTCGCGTCGACGGTGCTCGTGCCCCTCGCCGTCGCCGCGCTCGTGGTGTCCTCGCTCCCGAGCATCCTCCGCGGAGAAGTCTCGAACACCCAGGCCCTCGCACTCGCCTGGGTCGTCGCACTGTGCGCCCTCGCACTCACCGCGCTCCTGCGGCCGGAGCTCCTGCCGACGCTGTCGGGAGCCAAGGATGCGCCTGGCAGCCGGCCGTCGCTGCGTGTCTCCGTTCTCGCGCTCGCCTCGGCCGCCCTCGTCGCCATCATCGGCGTCGTGCAGAGCGAAGGACCCGTGCGCTGGCTTGAACTCGCGACGGTGCCGCTCGCGGCGACCCTCCTCGTGGGTGGGGCGCACCTCCTGTCCAGGCGTCCGATGCTGCGGAGCTGGCCAGCATTGGCCCCCGGTCTGACGCTGCTTCTCGTGCCCAGCTACCTGGCCCAGTTCGCCGACCCGGCCCCGTGGCGGCTCATCGCACTCGGGCTCGTCGCCGTGGCCGTGACGATCTGGGGGGCCGTCGGCCGCCTTCAGGCTCCGCTGGTCGTCGGTGCGATCGTCACCGTGCTCCACGCAATGACCGCGTTCCGGCAACAGCTTGCCGTGGTCGCTGGCGTCGTGCCCTGGTGGGTGTGGCTCGCGCTCGCCGGCACGGTGCTCGTGGTCATCGCAACCACCTACGAGGCCCGACTGCGTGATGCCAAGCGCGCCGCAGCGTCCATCCGCTCGCTGCGGTGACGCTCCCGGCCGTCAGCTCCTCAGCCGGAGCCGCTCCGCCTGACGGTCAGAGCTGGCAGCCAGGACACCAGTACAGCTTGCGGGCCTGCATCTCCTCGAGCGCGATAGGCGTGCCGCAGACGCGACACGGCTCCCCGGCCCGCCCGTAGACCCAGTGCCGGTCCTCGCGGTTCTCGAGGGCCGCCGCCTTGGCCTTGCCGCGGAGGCCATCGATCGTCATCATCTGGCCCACCTCGACGCCGATCTTGAGGAGCTTCGTCCAGTCGCGCCACAGCTCCCTGAGCTGTTCGTCGGTGAGCTGCGAGGTCGGCGTGTGCGGGTTGATCCCAGCCCGGTAGAGCATCTCGGCTCGGTAGACGTTGCCGATCCCGCTCACGATCTGCTGGTCCATGAGCACGATGCCGATCGGCGTTCGCTTGCCCCTCGCGCGCGCGAGGAACCGTGCTTCTGCTTTCGCGCCCCGGTCGACGAGCGGATCGGGGCCGAGCTTCTCGATGCGGGCAGCGACCTCGTCGCCGGTCATGAGCTCGCACGCCGTCGGGCCACGCAGGTCCGCGCACGTCTCCGAAGTGAGGAGGCGGAGTCGCACGGCACCCACCGGTTCCGGCGGCCACTGCGAGAGCTCCTGCTCGCGCTCCGCCTCCGCCATCTTCAGACGCGTGCGTCGCGGGGCGCCGATGCTCGACAGCGAAGTCTCACCGCGTGAGTCCTCGATCGTCACGCCGGGGCGCTTCCGCGAGTACTCCCCCGTCTGGCCGAGCGTTGTCGAGACCTGACCGGAGAAGTCCCACGCGCCGTAGATGCCGAGGTGCACCCGCAGCCAGATGCCGCCGTCGAAGCGAGAGAACATGTGCTTGCCCACGGCGAACGTCTCGAGCATCTCGCGGCCGTCGATCTCTCCAGCGCCCTCCGCGAATCTGCCTTGGGGCGACGAGGCGGCGACCGCCCGTCCCGCGAAGTTCGCAGTGAACTGGCGGGCGATTCGGTGGACGGAGTGACCCTCAGGCATTCCCCGCCGGCGTCTCCGACTCCACCATCGAGGGCACGACGGTGCCCACCGCACCGAGCACCGACTTTCCGGCGATCTTGCCGGTCTGCTCGTACTCGGCCAGCTGCGAGATCCGACGCAGATGCCGCTCGTCACCGGGGAACGGCTCGGCGATGAAGATGTCGATGAAGCGGAGCACGTCGACGATCTCGTGCTGCCGCGCACCGATCGAGATGACGTTGGCGTTGTTGTGCTCGCGTGCGAGCTGCGCCGTGGCGTCGCTCCACGCCAGCGCTGCGCGGACGCCGGTGACCTTGTTGGCGGCGATCTGCTCGCCATTGCCCGAGCCGCCGAAGACCACGCCGAGCGACTTCGAGCCGTTCGCCCAGTCGTTGGCAACCGCCTGAGCGGCATTGATGCAGAACGAGGGGTAGTCGTCGAGCGCGTCGTACTCGGCCGGCCCGTGATCGACGACCTCGTGGCCCTGATCGCGCAGGTGCTCCTGCAGCTGCTGCGAGAACTCGAGTCCGGCGTGATCCGTGGCGACGTGGATGCGCATCAGTCGAACACCGGTCCGCGGGTGCGGCTGCGCTTGAGCTCGAAGAACCCGTCGACCGACGCGGCCATGACGACGCCGTCGAAGAGGCGCAGTGCCTCTTCGCCCTTCGGCGCCGGGGAGATGACCGGGCCGAAGAACGCGACGCCGTCGATCGCGATGATCGGCGTTCCGACCTCATCGCCCACACGCTCCATGCCGGAGAGGTGGCTCGCGCGGTAGCGCTCATCGAACTCACCGGCGTCAGCGCGCTCGACGATCGACTCTGGGATCTCGAGCTCCGCGATCGCCTCCTGCAGCACCGCGTCGCGGTCCTTGCGTCCGCCTGGGTGGATGCGCGTGCCAAGGGCGTCGTAGAGCGCCTTGACCTTCTCGTTGCCGAGGTCTTGCTCGACACCGGCGACGACGCGGCCGAGGCGGGATGTCCCCTGCAGCATGTCGCGGTACGACTGCGGGATGTCCTTCTCGGCGTTCAGGAGCTCGAGGCTCATGATGTGCCAGGTGACATCGAGGTCACGCTGACGGGCGACCTCGTCGATCCACCGCGAGGTCATCCAAGCGAATGGGCAGATCGGGTCGAACCAGAAATCTACTTTGATCGGTGCGGGCATACGCATAAGCCTACTCCGCAGGACTAGGCTGGCCGCGCCCCAAGCCCTGAACACCTGGGCCCCCTGACACCAAAGGAGCTGGAATGCCCGGAGAGAACCTGACTCGCGCTGAGTCGGTCGAGCGTCGAGGAGTTGTGCTCGGTGTCGAGCACTACGACGTCGCCCTCGACCTCACGACGGGTCCCGAGACGTTCCGTTCGATAACGACGGTGACGTTCTCCGCGGTTCCGGGCGCGTCCACCTTCATCGACGCCATCACCCGCCAGGTGCACAGCGTCGTCCTCAACGGCGAGGCGCTCGATGTCTCCGCCGTGAACGACGGCGTCCGCATCCAGCTCTCGAACCTCGCCGAGCACAACACGCTGACCGTCGACTCCGACGCGATCTACATGCACACGGGTGAGGGCCTGCACCGCTTCGTCGACCCAGCCGACGGCGAGGTCTACCTCTACTCGCAGTTCGAGGTGCCAGACTCCCGCCGCATGTTCGCGGTGTTCGAGCAGCCCGACCTGAAGGCGAACTTCTCGTTCCACGTCACAGCCCCCGCCGCCTGGCAGGTCATCTCGAACGAGCCGTCGCAGGCGCCGCAGCCCATCGACGAGGACCGCGCCGTCTGGCACTTCGCGACGACACCGCGCATCTCGAGCTACATCACGGCGCTCGTCGCCGGCCCGTACACGGTCGTGCGCGACGAGCTCACCTCCATCGACGGCCGTACCATCCCGCTCGCCGTCTACTGCCGCGCCTCACTCGCGCCGAACCTCGACGCCGACAACATCTTCCGCACCACGAAGCAGGGCTTCGAGTACTACGAGAAGGCCTTCGGGGTCCCCTACCCGTTCACGAAGTACGACCAGCTGTTCGTCCCCGAGTTCAACGCGGGTGCCATGGAGAACGCGGGCTGCGTCACGTTCACCGAGACGTACGTGTTCCGCTCGAAGGTCGCGGATGCGGTGCGCGAGCGCCGAGTCGTCACCATCCTCCACGAGCTCGCCCACATGTGGTTCGGCGACCTCGTCACCATGAAGTGGTGGAACGACCTGTGGCTGAACGAGTCATTCGCGGAGTTCATCTCCACCCTCGCGACCGCCGAGGCGACCGAGTGGACCGAGAACTGGGTCACGTTCAACGCGAGCGAGAAGTCGTGGGCGTACCGCCAGGATCAGCTGCCCTCCACGCACCCGATCGTGGCCGAGATCCGCGACCTGGACGATGTGCAGGTCAACTTCGACGGCATCACGTACGCCAAGGGCGGCTCCGTCCTCAAGCAGCTCTTCGCCTGGGTCGGCCGTGACGCCTTCTTCGCCGGCATCAACGCGTACTTCTCCAAGCACGCGTGGGGCAACACGGAGCTGCGCGATCTGCTTGCCGAGCTCGAGGTCACGAGTGGTCGCGACCTCACCGAATGGAGCTCCAAGTGGCTCGAGACGGCAGGCGTCAACACGCTGCGCCCCGTCTACGAGCTGGATGAGCAGAGCAACTTCACGTCGTTCGCGATCGAGCAGACGGCCATCGCCGAGCACCCGACGATCCGTCCGCACCGTCTGGCGATCGGCCTCTACAACGTGCAGGGCGACGAGCTCGTGCGCATCCACCGATTCGAGCTGGATGTGGACGGCGAGCGCACGGAGGTGCCGAGCTTCATCGGCGGCGCGCTCCCCGACCTCATCATCGTGAACGACGACGACCTCGCCTACGCGAAGATCCGTCTTGACGCGCACTCGGTCGCGACGGTGCAGCAGCACCTGCCCAAGCTGCGCGCGCCGCTCTCCCGTTCCCTTGTCGTCAGCTCGCTCTGGGACGCGACCCGCGATGGGGAGCTGCGCGCACGCGACTTCATCCGCACCGTCCTCGGCGTCATCGGCACCGAGACCGAGTCGACGACGCGACGCACGGTCCTCGGCCAGCTCGCCTCGGCGGCCAAGTTCTACACGGCTCCGGAAGACCGCGCCGAGATCGTCGAGGTCGTGACCGACGAGCTCTTCGAACTCGCCAAGCAGGCTGAGGCGGGCTCCGACGCGCAGTTCAGCTTCGTGAAGTCGTTCGCCTCGCTCGCCGCGACCGCGCCGCAACTCGACGCCGTCGCCGCGCTCTTCGACGGCAGCTTCAAGCTCGACGGTCTCGAGATCGACACCGACCTCGGCTGGGAGCTCCTCTACGCGCTCGTCGCTGGCGGTCGCGCTGGCGAAGCAGAGATCGCGGCACGACTCGAGACCGACCGCACGGCAGACGGCGAGCGCAGCGCGGCACACGCACGCGCGGCACTCCCGACTCCCGAGGGGAAGGAAGCGGCCTGGGCGTCCGTCATGGACCGCTCGGACGCGACGAACGCCATCGTGCGTGCCACCGTCGCCGGCTTCGACCGGGTCAACGACGAAGCGCTCCTCGAGCCGTTCGTCGACCGCTACTTCAGCCACATCTCCACCATCTGGGCTGACCGCAGCTTCCAGATCGCGGAGACGCTCATCGAGGGCTTCTTCCCGGCCGGACTCGCAACCGCGCGCATCCGCGATGCCGCCGACGAGTGGCTCGCGAACAACGAAGGCGCTGCGCCTGCCTTCCGTCGCCTGATCATCGAGGGCCGCGCCGGAGTGGTGCGTGCGCTGGCCGCTCAGGAGCGTGACGCGCAGCCGGAGTAGTTCCCTGCAACGCGAAGAGGTCGCCACCCCGACGGGAGGCGACCTCTTCGCGTTGCGGCTGGCGCCCGCGCCAGCTCCTGTGCAGTTACTCGGCGAGCGCGGCCTCGATCGCCGCGACGACCTCAGGCGCGTCTGGTTCGGTTGTGGGGCGGAAGCGAGTGACCTTGCCGTCGCGGCCGATGAGGAACTTCTCGAAGTTCCAGCTGACGCGACCCGCTTTGCCGTTCGCATCCGGCGTCTTCGTGAGCTCTGCGTACAGCGGGTGCTGCGACCTGCCGTTGACCTTGACCTTCTCGAACATGGGGAAGCTGACGCCCCAGGTCAGCGAGCAGTACTCCTTGATCTTCTCGGTGTCGGAGTACTCCTGCAGGAACTGGTTGCTGGGGAAGCCCAGCACGGTGAAGCCCTGTGCGCCGTACTGACGCTGCAGCTCCTCCAGCTTCTCGTACTGGCCGGAGAGGCCGCACTTCGAGGCGACGTTCACCACGAGCTTCACCGGCTCGTAGGCCGCGAGCTTCTTGGCCTCGCCGTCGATGGTGGTGACTTCGATGTCGTTCACGTTCAGGCTCATACGGAAGGCAACCGGATGCGCGGCTCGGCTATTCCTCGCACGTCGCTCACACGAGACGGATAGGCGCGTCCGCCTACACTCGTTGCGCTATGGCAGAATTCTGGACTTCACTCACGACCGCACTCGCCCCCTTCGACATCCCCATCACGATCGTCTTCTACATCCTCGGTGCGTTCGTCGTCCGCTGGGTTCTGCTCAGGCTCATCGACCGCTCGGTGAAGCAGATCGTGAGCGGTGTCAAGAAGAAGCGCGGCGTCACCGACACCCAGGCCCTGTCCGTGCGCTCCCCGCTCGCCGCCGTCCGCACCGTGCAGCGCACCCGCACGATCGGGTCGGTGCTGACGAACATCGTGAACGTCGTCATCGTCGTCATCGTGATCGTGATGATCATCTCGAAGATCGACCCGGGCATCCTCGCGTCGCTCTCGCTGCTGAGCGCCGCCGTCGGTGCCGGCCTCGGTTTCGGCGCACAGCGCATCGTCGGCGACGTGCTGAACGGGCTCTTCATGGTCATGGAGGACCAGCTCGGGGTCGGCGACGACGTCGACATGGGTGTTGCGTCTGGTGTCGTCGAGAAGGTCGGAGTGCGAGTCACGCAGGTGCGGGACGTCTACGGAACGCTGTGGTTCGTGCGCAACGGCGAAGTGCAGCGCGTCGGCAGCAACTCGCAGGGGTGGAACCGGGTCGTGTTCGATCTGGCCGTGCCGTACACGATCGATCGGAACTTCATCGAGCAGCTCCTGCTCCGCGCGGCCAAGGACGTCGCCAACGACCCGGAGTGGCTCGACCACTTCATCGAGGAGCCAGCCGTCTGGGGCCTCCAGTCGCTCTCGAACGAGGCCGTCATCGTGCGCCTCGTGGCCCGGGTCCGGCCGGGCGTGCGCGGTGACGTCGAGCGCGAGATCCGCGCCCGCACTCAAGACCTCCTCAAGCGTGAGGGCGTCGAGTTGCCACCGCTCAACACCATCGTCTTTGATGGACCGAACGGCATCGAAAGCGGCAAGGACAAGAAATGACCGGAAACCCCATCCACCTCCGCGCCTCAGAGGGGGGCGCCGCGGCCACGCCGAGCCTCTACGACGAGATCGGCGGGATGCCGGCGTTCGACAAGCTCGCGCGCGTCTTCTACGAGGGTGTGCGCGACGACGAGCTCATGTGGCGCATGTACCCGCAGGAGGACCTGGAGGGCGCGACCTGGCGCCTCGGGCACTTCCTCGCCCAATACTTTGGCGGACCGAGCGAGTACAGCGCAGAGCGCGGGCACCCGAGGCTCCGGATGCGCCACAACGGTTTCCACATCAACCCAGAGGCGAGGGAGCACTGGCTTCGGCACATGCACGCCGCCATGGACCAGCTCGATCTCGCCCCCATCCACCGTCAGCAGATGGCCGACTACTTCGACCGAGCGGCAACCGCCATGGTGAACACGTTCGAGCCGAGCCCCGGAGCCGAAGCCGGCTCCTGAGCTCGGCCCGCGGCCGCCGTCTAGACGACGCCCTGCGCGAGCATCGCGTCGACAACCCGTGAGAAGCCGGCGATGTTTGCTCCGAGCACGTAGTCGTCTGGCTTGCCGTACTCGCTCGCCGTCTCCTGGCAGCGCGTGTGGATGTCTCGCATGATCTCGGTCAGGCGCGCCTCGGTGTGCTCGAACGACCAGGAGTCGCGCTGCGCGTTCTGCTGCATCTCGAGCGCGCTCGTGGCAACGCCACCCGCGTTGGCGGCCTTGGCCGGGCCGAAGAGGACGCCGTCCTCGGAGCGGAAGCGCTCAGCCGCGGCCTTCGTGCACGGCATGTTCGCCCCCTCGGCGACAACCCGCACTCCGTTCTCGATGAGCACCGCGGCAGCCTCGCCATCGAGCTCGTTCTGCGTTGCACACGGCAGCGCGATATCCACTGGCACACGCCAGATGGCACCGGTCTCAGCGAAGAACTCGGATCGCCCGCCCACACGGTCCACGTATTCGCTGATGCGTCCGCGATCGACGAGCTTGAGCTGCTTGAGCGCCTCGAGGTTGATGCCGTCCGGGTCGTGGATGGCGCCCGACGAGTCGCTCGCCGTCACCACCTTCGCGCCAAGCTCCTGCGCCTTCTCGATGGCGTAGATCGCGACGTTGCCAGACCCGGACACCGCGACCCGCTTCCCGTCGAGGTCGTCTCCGGCCGCTGCGAGCATCTCCTTCGCGAACAGCACCGTCCCGTATCCCGTGGCCTCCGGGCGCACCAGCGAGCCACCCCAGGTCATGCCCTTACCCGTCAGGACGCCTGCCTCGAAGCGGTTCGTGAGGCGCTTGTACTGGCCGAACATGTAGCCGATCTCGCGGCCGCCGACTCCGATGTCCCCGGCGGGCACGTCGGTGTGCTCGCCGATGTGACGGAACAGCTCAGACATGAAGGACTGACAGAACGCCATGATCTCGCGTTCGCTGCGGCCGCGCGGGTCGAAGTCGGCCCCGCCCTTCGCGCCGCCGATCGGCATACCCGTCAGCGAGTTCTTGAAGATCTGCTCGAAGCCGAGGAACTTGACGATGCCGAGGTTCACGGAGGGGTGGAATCGCAGCCCGCCCTTGTAGGGGCCGAGCGCCGAGCTGAACTCGACGCGGTAGCCGCGGTTGATCTGCACGTGACCGTTGTCGTCCACCCACGGCACCCGGAAGATGATCTGCCGCTCCGGTTCGCTCAGCCTGCGGATCACGGCCAGCTCGAAGTACTCCGGGTGTCGATCGAGCACAGGGCCGAGCGTGTCGAGCACCTCGGCAACTGCCTGGTGGAACTCGGGTTCGCCCGCATTCCTGGCGAAGATGTCTGCCTTGAGGCGATCGATGCTGCGGTCCATTGGTCCTCCGAGGGTGAGGCGCACGGGGGTGCGCGGATGCTGAGCGAGAGACTCGCTCAGGGGCGGCGGCAGCGCTTAGCGTGCCGAGTTGGTTCGCAGGAGCACGTTGCCCTGCGTGGTTTCGAGGCGGAGCCAGGCCCCGGCGGTGAGGATGCGGGCGTCCTCGCCTGAGCGCAGGAAGCCGAGGCTCAGGGCCGCGAAGGCGGCCCCGCTCGTGAGCCCGCTCTGCTCGTCGACCACTCGCGTCCACACGTCTGTGCGCACCCGCTCGACGAGCGCGGTCCCGAGGTTGCCTGGCACAGCCTCGGCGACCTCGGCGATACCCTGATCTGCCGCGGCGATGAGCCTCGCCGACGGCATGACACCGGCTAGGCTCCACCCGCCCGTCGGGGCGGCTATGCCGGCCCACGACTCGCGGAGCCGCTCAGGCGGTACCGAGAGGTCGAACCCGGCAGTCGCATCCGCTGGGGCGCCGGCGTCTGCACCGCGAAGTCGAGCGAGTCGGTCGAGCAGCGCCCGCAGCGGGACGGTCACGTCGAACGCGCCAGCGTGGACGTCGTCGGCTGCCGCGCCGGAGAGCTCCGCGCGGAGCGCCCGCACGCCGAGCACAAGCGGCGAGGTGTCGAGGAGTCCCTGCGGCCGCAGCACCGGCACCCAGAACGCCGTGGCGGTGCTCGTGGCGACGATCCGCACGGCGCCGTCTTCGACGCGGCCCGCTCGACCGAGGAACGATTCGAGGTCGCGAGCAGCACGGAGGTCGGAGATGCGGAGAACGGGAGACATTGCTCCCTAACCTACCCAGTTCTCCCAGGGCGGCGGGTCTCTAGACTGCTGGGATGGCAGATCTGCTCCCCGAGTCGCCCTCGCACTCGCCCGTGCCGCACCAGCCGGCACCACTCTCGTTCGACGCGCTCGAGGCGCTGTCGCCCATCGAGGCGTTCCTGCACACGCTCGACCTCACCGATACGGGTGCCCGGACGCGAGACGACATCTTCACCGGGCCGAGCCAGTGGATGCCCCACGGGCGCGTGTTCGGCGGACAGGTCGCCGCGCAGTCGCTGGTTGCCGCAGCGCGGACCGTGGCCGACGATCGTCCAGTGCATTCCATGCACGGGTACTTCCTGCGCCCTGGCGACGTGAAGCTCCCCATCACCTTCGCGGTCGACCGCATCCACGATGGCAACTCGTTCACGACCCGCGCGGTCAGCGCCTTCCAGAGTGGTCAGCCGATCTGGTCGATGATCGCGTCGTTCCAGGACGTGGATGAGGGCTTCGAGCACGAGGTGACGATGCCGGAGGGCATCCCCGACCCGGAGGACCTGCCGAGTGAGGCGGATCTGCTCGACACGGTGAAGGCGGCACTCGGCGCCAAGGCGCCAGAGTCGCTCGCTGCGTACTGGCTGTTGAAGCGGCCGTTCACGATGCGTCATGTCAACGGGCCCGTGTACCTGCAGCCTGCCGCCGATCCGACGCCGGCGCAGGCCGTGTGGATCAAGGCTGTCGAGCGCATGCCAGACGACCCGCTGCTGCACCGCGCGGCCATCGCGTACGCCAGCGACTACTCGATCCTCGAGCCCATCATGCGCGGGCACGGCCTCACCTGGTCGACTCCGGGTCTTCGAGCGGCGAGCCTCGACCATGGCGTCTGGTGGCATCGGGATGCACGCGCGGACGAGTGGCTGCTGTACGTGCAGGACTCCCCTGTCGCTCGCGGGGGTCGAGGGCTCTCGCGCGGCCAGCTGTTCTCACGCGCCGGCGCACTTGTCGCGACCGTGGCCCAGGAGGGCATGGTGCGGCGCAAGCGCCGCTGACGAGGTCGGCGCCGCCTGAGTCGCCTCAGGCGCGTCAGGCGTTGCTGCGGCCGCCGCGGAATTTCAGCGGTTCGTCGAGGTAGGGGGTCCACGCTTCCCGCTCGCGATCGTTGATGCGGCGAGGCCGCTGCGTCTCGGCGTCGATGAAGACGAGCGTCGAGGAAGCGATGACGTACTTCGCACGCTCTGTGGTGTCCGCCTGTCCTTCAACCGGGCTCCAGATCTCGTAGTCGACCTCAGCGCTGGCTGCTCCCATCTTGGAGATCCAGAGCTGCACGTCGAGGGGCTTCGTCGAGTACGGGATCGGTGCGAGGTACTCGATCTCGTTGCGAGCGATGAGGGTCAGCGTGTCGCCGCCCTCAGCCGCGGCGTCGATGATCGCGAGCGGCCGCTCGTCGTCGTTGGATGCGCCGATGTTCCAGAACGCGCGGACTCTGGCTTCCTCGAGGAGGGTGAGGACGCGTGAGTTGTTCACGTGGTTGTAGGCGTCGAGGTCGCTCCAGCGGAGGAGCGTGGGGACGTGGAAGCGCATCGGAGTGGGTGGTCCTTCGTGTCGGCGGGCTGCGCGCCGGGAGCGGCGGAGCGTGGCTGCGTGGGACGAGGAAACCCCGGGGCCGCGGTGGGCGGTCCCGGGGTTCCGGTTGGGATTAGTCCCGTGTGAGCTTGCGGTAGGTCATGCGCGACGGCTTGGCCGCGTCTGGCCCGAGGCGCTCGATCTTGTTCTCCTCGTAGCCTTCGAAGTTCCCCTCGAACCAGTGCCAGCGGCTCGGGTCTTCGTCCGTGCCCTCGTAGGCGAGGATGTGGGTGGCGATGCGGTCGAGGAACCACCGGTCGTGCGTGATGACCACGGCACATCCGGGGTACTCGAGCAGCGCGTTCTCGAGGCTCGACAGGGTCTCGACGTCGAGGTCGTTCGTGGGCTCGTCGAGCAGCAGCAGGTTGCCGCCCTGCTTGAGGGTGAGCGCCAGGTTGAGGCGGTTGCGCTCACCGCCGGAGAGCACCCCAGCCTTCTTCTGCTGGTCTGGGCCCTTGAAGCCGAACGTGGAGACGTAGGCGCGGGATGGGATCTCAACGTTGCCGACCTGCATGTAGTCGAAGCCGTCTGAGACGACCTCCCACACGTTCTTCTCGGGGTCGATGCCGCCGCGCGACTGGTCGACGTACGAGAGCTTGACGGTCTCGCCGATCTTCAGCTCGCCGCCGTCGAGCTCTTCGAAGCCGACGATCGACTTGAAGAGCGTCGTCTTGCCGACGCCGTTCGGGCCGATGATGCCGACGATGCCGTTGCGGGGCAACGAGAAGCTGAGGTCGTCGATGAGCACGCGCTCGCCGAAGCCCTTCTTGAGCTTGTTGGCTTCGAGGACGATGCTGCCGAGGCGAGGACCCGCGGGGATCTGGATCTCCTCGAAGTCGAGCTTCCTGGTGCGCTCGGCCTCCGAAGCCATCTCCTCGTAGCGCGCGAGGCGAGCCTTCGACTTGGCCTGGCGACCCTTGGCGTTCGTGCGCACCCAGGCGAGTTCCTCTTCGAGCCGCTTCGCGAGCTTCTGGTCCTTCTTGCCCTGGACCTGGAGTCGCTCCTGCTTCTTCTCGAGGTAGCTCGAGTAGTTGCCCTCGTAGCCGTGGAGGCGACCGCGATCGATCTCGGCGATCCACTGGGCGACGTGGTCGAGGAAGTACCTGTCGTGCGTGATGGCGATGACTGCGCCCGGGTACTTCTGGAGGTGCTGCTCGAGCCAGAGCACGCTCTCAGCGTCGAGGTGGTTCGTGGGCTCGTCGAGGAGCAGCAGGTCGGGCTTCTCGAGCAGGAGCTTGCAGAGTGCGACGCGGCGCTTCTCTCCACCGGAGAGGACGCTGACATCGGCGTCGGCCGGTGGGAGGCGAAGGGCATCCATCGCCTGCTCGAGCTGCGAGTCGAGGTCCCAGGCATCGACGTGGTCGATGTACTCCTGGAGCGTGCCCATCTCCTCCATGAGCGCGTCGAAGTCGGCGTCAGGCTCTGCCATGAGCGCGGAGATCTCGTTGAAGCGGTCGAGCTTCGCCTTCGTCTCGGCGACGCCGAGCTCGACGTTCTCACGCACCGTCTTGGTCTCGTCGAGTTCGGGCTCCTGCATGAGGATGCCCACCGTGAACCCTGGCGTGAGGGTCGCGTCACCGTTCGAGGGGGTGTCGAGGCCAGCCATGATCTTGAGGATCGTGGACTTACCGGCCCCGTTGGGGCCGACCATGCCGATCTTGGCACCTGGGAGGAACGACATCGTCACGTCGTCGAGAATGAGCTTGTCTCCGACCGCCTTGCGGGCGCGGATCATCTGATAAATGTACTCGGCCATGGGTTCCAGTCTAGGAGTCGGTTGGCTGGCAGCGCGCGGTGCTTCGCTACCAGGTGATGGGCTGCGTGAGCCCGATGAGGCATTTGCCCGTGCTGACGGGAGCGACGATGTCGGAGGTGTAGCCGCGCGGGCCGCGTTGGCCGACAAGGCACTCCTCGCCGATCTTCACCGAGACGATGATGTAATCAGCCTCGAGGTCCACGTTCGTGCGGTCGAAGGTGACCTCCATGGCCGCCTTGTCGAAGCCGATACCGCTGAGCCCGTTGACGAACTCCACTGAACTGGCGGATCCGTTCGTCGCGATCGTCTGAAGGTTCGTCTCGTCGAAGATGGGCTTGTTCTCGCTCGCTGTTCCGCCGGCCACGAAGGTCGCCGGAGCCGCCTGGGTAGGCTCGGCCGCGGCGGTCGTCTCGGCAGGAGGCTGCGCCTCCTGCGAAGAGCAACCCGCCAGCGCCAGCGCCGCCACCAGAGCCACTGGGGCGAAGAGACGATAGCTGTGCATCCGGGACCTTTCTCAGACGGGGCGGTCACCAGTGTAGGTGGCCGCAGCGCTCAGAAGGGCGTCGGGTACTCCCCCTCATCAGCGCGCGAGGGCTTGTGCCACTCCGCGGCGCTCGGCGGCGCAGCCACTCCCTCGTCTTCCGGCGGGGCCTCCACCTCTGCGCCTTCGACCTCCTGCATCCCGCTGAAGCCCTGCCGCTGCTCGCCACCGCCCTGCTCGTGAGGGGCTCGCTCTCGCTTCGCGAACGTCGAGGAACCTGCTGTGAGGTCGTGCCCGAGTGCATCCGCCACCACCTCGTGCTTCGTGCGCGATCCGTTCTGCGTCTCGAACTTCCGCATCCGGAGCTTGCCGACGACGATGACGCGCTGGCCTTTGTCGAGTGACTTCGCAGCGTGCGTCGCGAGGTCGCCCCACGCCGCGACGTCGTACCAATTGGGGTCGACGTCCTCCCAGCGGTTGGTCGCACGGTTGAGGCGACGTGAGTTCGTCGCGATGCTGAAGTTCACGACCTGCTGCCCGCTTGAGGTCGTCTTGACCTCTGGCTTGCTGCCGAGATTGCCGATGAGCGTGATGTGGTCGTGCATGTCTCCCCCTGGATCCGAGTGCTCTGCGTCCTGCGTTTTGCCGCGATCCGGCGCGGCGCTCGTGCCGGGAGCTCCACGCCGGATCGCGGCATCAGTCTCAGCCAGCTGCAGGAACATCCCGGAGACGAGAAAGGCGCCTGTGGACGGGGTTCCGTCCACAGGCGCCTTGTCGGCAGAGTGCCACGCGATTTCAGTCATGCCAGAGGGGCAGACCGTGCGCCGCCACTCAGAGCATGTACGGGGTGAACTTCGCGCGCACCTTGTTGACCTTCGGCACGGCGACGAAGTTGCAGTAGCCCTGGCCCGGGTTCTTCGCGAAGAAGTCCTGGTGGTAGTCCTCGGCGTCGAAGTACTGGCCAAGCGGCGAGATCTCAGTGACGACGCCACCGCCCCAGAGCTCAGCAGCACGATCGCGGGCCGCTTCGAAGAGTTCGCGCTGAGCATCGTCGGCGTAGTACATCGCGGAGCGGTACTGCGTGCCCACGTCGTTACCCTGTCGGTTGAGCTGACGCGGGTCGTGCAGCGTGAAGAAGATGTCGAGGATGACGTCGGCGGGCACGACCTCCTCGTCGAAGACCACGCGGACGGCCTCGGCGTGCCCGGTCGAGCCGGTGCACACCAACTCGTAGTCGGGTTTCGGGTGCTCTCCACCCGTGTAGCCCGAGATCACGTCGCTGACGCCCTTGACGTTCCTGTACACAGCGTCGAGACACCAGAAGCAGCCACCTGCAAGCACGAATTCGGTCATGCGCCCAGGCTACGCGGCTGGATGCCGTCGTGGCTCAGCCCTGCGCGAACTCGGCGTCGCCCGCAAATGTCGGTGGTCCCTCCTAGCCTGACGACATGACCTCAACGCAGCTCACGCAGTCCACCTCAAGCCCCACGCTCACGCCGCGCACCGGGCCCTTCACCCAGCGTCTCGCCGGCCTCACCGCGACACAGGTGCACGCCGCACGCTGGCGAGTGACGGGTTCCAACGGCGCTGTGCGCGGGTACGTCGAAGAGCATCGACGAGGCACGGAGGTGATCTACGCGGCGACCCGCATGAGTCGCATGTCCACCGCGTTCCTCACCCTCGACGAGTTCTCCGACTTCGCTGAAGCCGTCACGGCCTTCCGCTACCTCTAACCACGCCACCACGTGTCGGTGGGCAGCACGGGAAGCTGGCGCTTGTGCTCGGTCTTCCGGTAGAGGGCCTCGATACGAGCTGCCGTCTCGGCGCCGACATCTCCACCCGTGAGGTAGGTGTCGATCTGCGCGTAGCTGAGCCCGAGGTTCGCCTCGTCGGTCTGCCCTGGCGTCTCGTCGAGCAGGTCCGCCGTTGGTGCCTTCACGTAGAGGCGCTCCGGTGCGCCGAGTTCCTCGAGCAGCTGACGCCCCTGAGCTTTTGTCAGGCCCGCGAGCGGGTTGAGGTCAGTTCCGCCGTCACCGTATTTCGTGAAGAAGCCGGTGACCGCCTCGGCAGCATGGTCGGTGCCGAGCACGAGGAACCCTCGCTCACCCGCGATCGCGTACTGCGCGATCATGCGCTGGCGAGCCTTCGCATTGCCCTTGTTGAAGTCCGTGATGGCGCG
Organism: Pseudoclavibacter sp.; assembly: GCA_052099095.1. Lineage (GTDB taxonomy): Bacteria > Actinomycetota > Actinomycetes > Actinomycetales > Microbacteriaceae > Pseudoclavibacter. The sequence goes on along the minus strand of JBQDTF010000006.1, from coordinate 92,275 downwards.
TCCCGTTGCACCGAGGAACGCCTGCTGCAGCCCATCGGTGGCCGGCTTGATGTCGAAGGTGATCCGCTCGTCCGGGTGGATGAACTCGAGCGCCAACTGGGCGTCGTCCTCATCTGCCTGCACGCCGTGCGGGAGGCGCACGGCGACGAACGTCGCCTCGCCACCCTCCGCACGTACCTGCTCGACCGCGAGCTGCGCGAGCTTGCCGAGCAGCGAGGAGTCCTGCCCTCCGCTGATACCGAGCACGAGGCCCTTGGCGCCGGTCGCTGCCAGATACTCCCGCATGAAGCTGATCCGCGCGCGGATCTCCCCCGCCGGGTCGATGATCGGCTTGACGCCGAGGGCCGTGATGATTTCCTGTTGTGCGCTCATGGTGCGACCGATCCTAGCGAGCACCTGTTTCGGCCGGGAGTCTTTTTCGCGGGCAGGGTCTGCAAGGCCCCATCAGCTCCGCACGAGCCGCGCGATGGCGTCGGAGGCTTCCTTGAGCTTCAGCTCTCCCTCAGCGCCACCCAGCTTGACCGCATCCGCGACGCAGTGCTTGAGGTGGTCGTCCATGAGCCCGAGCGCCACGTTCTCAAGCGCCGAGGTGATCGCCGAGATCTGCGTGAGGATGTCGATGCAGTACTGCTCTTCGTCGATCATCCGATGGATGCCCCGCGCCTGCCCCTCGATGCGCTTCAGGCGTGTGAGGTACTTGCTCTTGTCTTCGATGTAGCCGTGGTGGGCGTGGCCGCCCGTCTCGGTGGACTCACTCATGGGGTTGCCTCTCGTCGGGTGGAGTCGGGAAGTTCTGTCGTGCTGTCCAGGCCTCGGAAGGTGCGCAGTCGAAGGCTGTTGCCAACGACGAACACGCTCGAGAATGCCATAGCGGCACCCGCCAGCATTGGGTTGAGCATCCCGAGGGCCGCGAGCGGGATCGCTGCAACGTTGTACGCGAAGGCCCAGAAGAGGTTGCCCTTGATGGTGCCGAGCGTTCGCCTGGACAGGCGGATGGCGTCCGCCGCAGCAAGCAGGTCGTCGCGGACGAGCGTCACATCGGCCGCCTCGATCGCGATGTCGGAGCCAGTTCCCATCGCGAGGCCGAGGTCGGCCTGTGCGAGCGCAGCCGCGTCGTTGACCCCGTCACCGACCATGGCGACGACGCGCCCTTCGCTCTGCAGACGACGGATCACGTCGACCTTCTCCTGCGGCAGCACCTCGGCGATGACCTCCGAGATGCCGACTGTCGCGGCGACCTGCCCCGCGACCGTCGAGTTGTCGCCGGTGAGCAGAACCGGGTGGAGGCCCAGCCTCCGCAGCTCGGTAACAGCCTGCGTGCTCGTCGGCTTGATGGTGTCGGCGACGGCAAGCACGCCGCGAGCTTCGCCGTCCCAGGCGACGATGACGGTGGTCTGCCCGAGCGACTCCGCGTCGCGCTTGCGCTGGGCGAGCGAGTCGCCGACTCCGATTGCCCACTCGGCGAGCAGCTTCTCGCGCCCGACGACCACCAGGTGGCCGTCGACGATGCCCTGCACACCGGTGCCCTCGTGGTTCGTGAACTCCTCCACTGCAGGCAGCGCACCGACTTCGGCCGCGGCGCCCGCCGCGAGTGCACGCGCGATGGGATGCTCGGACGCCGCTTCCAGCGCCCCGGCGAGGCGCAGGAGCTCCTCCCTGGCTACGCCCTCTGCGGTCCAGGCACCCACAAGCGCCATCTTGCCGCTCGTGACCGTGCCCGTCTTGTCGACGACGATCGTGTCGACTCGGCGCGTGGACTCGAGTACCTCCGGGCCCTTGATGAGGATTCCGAGCTGCGCCCCACGTCCGGTGCCCACGAGGAGTGCGGTCGGAGTCGCGAGACCCAACGCACACGGGCAGGCGATGATGAGCACGGCGACCGCAGCGGTGAATGCAGCCGCGGCGGGGAAACCGGCGCCCAGCCACGCGCCGAGGGTGGCTACCGAGATCGCGATCACGATGGGCACGAACACGCCAGAGATGCGGTCGGCGAGGCGCTGCACCTCAGCCTTGCCGGTCTGCGCGTCCTCGACGAGCTTCGCCATCTGCGCAAGCTGCGTGTCGCCCCCGATCCGTGTCGCGCGGACCACGAGGCGACCTCCTGCGTTGAGGGTCGCGCCGACAACACGATCTCCTGCGACGACCTCGACAGGGATCGACTCGCCCGTGAGCATGGAGGCATCGACCGCCGAGCGCCCGGCAGTCACGACGCCGTCCGTCGCGATCTTCTCTCCGGGGCGCACCACGAACTCGTCCCCGACCGCGAGCTGATCGATGGGGATGCGTGTTTCGACGCCCCCGCGCAAGACGGCGACATCCTTTGCTCCGAGTTCCAGCAGGGCGCGGAGGGCGGCGCTCGCCTGCCGTTTCGAACGCTTCTCGAAGTAGCGACCGGCAAGTACGAACATCGTGACGCCGGCAGCCACCTCGAGGTAGATGTTGTCTGCGCCGTCGGAGGGCGCGATCGTGAGCTCGAACGGATGCTTCATGCCCGCCTCCCCCGCCGTGCCGAGGAAGAGCGCGTAGAGCGACCACACGAACGCGGCGATCGTGCCGACCGAGATGAGCGTATCCATCGTGGCGCTGCCGTGGCGTAGGTTCATCCAGGCGGCCCGGTGGAACGGCCAGGCGCCCCAGACGATGACCGGAGCGGCAAGCGCCAGCGACGCCCACTGCCAGTACGTGAACTGGAACGCGGGCACCATCGCGAGGGCGATGACGGGGACTGCGAGCACGATGCTGCCGACGAGCCGTTGCCGCAGACTCATGAGCTCGGGGTCCGCATCCCCTGCCGCGGGATCATCGGCATCCGGATGCGCGGGTGCGGGAAGGACGGCCGTGTATCCCGTCTTCTCAACCTCGGAAATGAGCGACTGCGGGTCGAACCCCTCGGGCGCGGTGACTCTGGCCTTCTCGGTGGCGTAGTTGACGCTCGCGGTCACCCCGTCGAGCTTGTTGAGCTTCTTCTCGATTCGCATGGCGCACGACGCGCAGGTCATGCCGCCGATCTCGAGCTCGATGTCGGCCGTTGTCGTCATTGCTCACCTTCCCCGTGCTGCGGTGCCTCGGAGTGCTCGTCGGTGCCATCTGGCAACTCGGTTGCGGTCGGGACTTGCGAGATCTGTTGAACCTGCGGGCGCCAGTCGCCGGCTTTGTCCGCCTCAGCGACGACCTGAGCCGTGAAGAAGGCCGCGCCGAAGACCGCCGCGAGCAGAGCGGCATAGAGACCAAGCTTGACTGGCACGCTCATGTCAGGCCCTGACCGCTGCGTAGCCGGCCTCGTCGACTGCGGCGATGACGGCGGCGTCGTCGAGCGGTGCAGCGCTGTCGATGATCAGCCTGCCGGTCTCAGCGGAGACAGCGACGCGTTCCACGCCCGCCAGCTCGCTGACCTCTTGCGTGACGGCTCGCTCGCAGTGGCCGCAGGTCATCCCAGTTACTTGGAAGGTGGTGCTGGTCATTTCGGACTCCTTAGCGGGGACGGTGCCCCCTGGGGGTATGTGTACCAGAAGCAACCATATACCCCCAGCAGGTATTCCCGCCGACGGGTCAGATCTGGATCATGACCAGAACTCGTCCTCGGCCGTCTGGTCCTCGCTGAAGAGCCAGACCTCGGCGATGAGGCCGTCGGCGATCCGGAAGACGTCGATGCCCGACTGCGCCAACGGCGTCCGTCCTTCCCGCTGCGCGGAGAACTCGACCGTGGCGACGACGAGGTCACCATTGGCAGAGGCGGTCTTCGTGGCGAGGCGGAAGCTGCCGTTGCTGAGCTCGAAGAAGCGACCCAGGTGGGCGAGCACGCCTTCCGGACCGACCGCGTCTCCGGACAACGGGTTGCTGCCGGGCTGATGCCAGACCACGTCTGGCGCGAGAACAGCGGCGACGGCCGCGAGGTCTCCCGCGGCGAGGCTCGTGTCGTACTTGGTGAAGGTCTCGAATGCGTTCATGATGGTGTTCCTCTCGATGTGTGTGTCCAGTTCTACGCATCGAGCACCGGTCACTTCACCGTCACCAACCGCACCTGATCCAGCCCAATCCCGTCGACACGAGGTCAACCGTGAGCCCGAAGTGGAACGTCTTCTCCGCGACCTGCCCGTCGCGCACGTCACTCGCCCAGATCGCGAACAAGTGGACGGCGATGATCGTCATCACGCTGTCGCAGGGGCCCAAGCGATTCAGCGAACTGCACCGCACGATCGAGGGCATTTCGAAGAAGGTGCTGGTCGACTCCCTACGGTCACTCGAACGCGACGGGATGCTCGAGCGCACCGAGCTCGAGGGTCACCGCGTGTACGCACTCACATCGTTGGGCACGAGCCTCGAGGCGCCGCTCCTGGCCCTCCAGGTCTGGGCAGAAGCCCACATCGAGGAGGTGCTCGTCGCGCGGGATGCGTTCGACGAGCGAGCCGACGACGAGGTGCTTGGCGCCACCAACTCGACCGGGATTCAGTCTTCGCGGAGGATGCGGTAGCCGCGCACGGGGTCGTAGCCGTGGATCTCGCGGGTGTCGAGGACTGCCATGAAATCGAAAAGCGGCACTGGGCGCGTCAGCCAGCACGCAAGGCCAGCGCGGGCTCGACCTTCGCGGCTCGACGCGCAGGAACGATTGCCGAAGATGCCCCGGCCACGACACTCGCAAGCACCGCGACAAGCGCACCAAGTGAGTCAAAACTCGGTGCCCATCCGAGCGATGTGCTCACCACCGTCGTCACGGCGATTCCGATGGCCGCCCCGGCGACGCCACCTGAGGCACCGAGCAGGGCGCCTTCCAGGAGAAACAGGACTCGAATGTCTCCTCGGGTTGCCCCAACCGCTCGCCTCAACGAAATTTCTCGTGTTCTCGAGAGAATGGTGAGAAACATTGAAATTGAACTGGTCAAGCACACCAATACCAGGAGTACCGCAGAAACGAGCAAAACGCTGACGGCAAGGTCGCCATTGACGCCCTTGGTCAGTTCGCGAAGATCCGCAACTGTTTGCACCTGCACGTTCTCAGGAGCTGCCGGGTCGATTACAAGCGGCAACGCCTCCGCGATCTTTGCTGGAAGCCCCGGGGCTGTGCGCACCGTAAGCCCGGTCGTTGCGTCAGCTGGCGGAACGAAGTCGGCGAGCGAAATGAGTACGGCTTGCGGCAGGGTCGGGTCACGTTCCGCCGAGCGGATGAAGCCAGCAACAACGGCTCTCTGGCCCGCAACGGTGACAACGTCGCCAACTCGATCGTTCGGGATTCCTAGCTTTTCAGCGCTCTCCTCCCCGAGGAGCACGGTGGGTGTACCGTCCTCCTCGGACATCAGTTCACGCGCGTGCGCCGGCCACACCTCGACGCCGTTCACGTCGAGAAATCCTGTGTCGATGGCGCGCACATCCAGCCTCACGGACTGGCTTATCCCGTCAATTGGTCGTCTCACTTGTGCATCGGCCGCGGCGATTGAGACAACCACGCCTACTGCTTCCACCCCGTCTAGGGGGCGCACTCTTGCAGCTGCCGGTTCGAGCGAGTCCAGGCCAGGTAACTGCACGATCACCGCGTCGAGCGCCGCCGCGCTCAACGTCGCCGAGACCTGATCTGCTGCGGTCGCAGTCATGTTCACGGCCGTGACGAGCCCGCCTACGGCAACGACAAACGCGGCGAGAATCGTGAGCGAGCGCATTGGTGCGAGGAGCAACGCCGTCAGGGCCTCCGCCACACGCCAACCGCGGCGGCCGTTCGGCGCTCGACTCGCCTCGTGTTCTGGCGAATCGGAGAGATTTCCCGCTTCTGTCCCAACCTCGGTCATGGGCGTCCGCAATTCTGTGAGCGGCGCTTCGCGTTTGTCGTCAGCCACTCGACCATCGGTTATCCGAATTCGTCTGGCTGCCACTCGCGCCACTTCATCAGAATGCGTGATGACGATGATCGAGATTCCGTTGGCGTTGAGCTCGCGAAGGTAGCTCAGAGCACGCTCCGTGTTGACCGAGTCGAGATTGCCCGTTGGCTCGTCGGCGAGGAGCACCGATGGATTCCCGACGATTGCCCTGGCGAATGCCACCCGCTGCCGTTCTCCGCCTGAGAGCGTCCCGGCTGTGCGGTCGGCCTTGCTGATGAGACCAAACCGGGCAAGCGATTGTTCGACAGCTGCGAGCTGCCGAGTGTGCTCAACTCCGTTCATCCGGAGTGGCAACGCCACGTTTCTGGCGACGGTTTCTGCGGGCAACACGAACGAGTCCTGGAACACGAAACCGAACGTCTGCGCGCGCAACGCATCTCTCTCAGGCTCGGTGAGGTCGCCCGTTTCAACCCCGTCGATTGCGTAGCTACCTTCGTCGGGCGAGTCGAGCAGTCCGAGCACGTTGAGTAGCGTCGACTTGCCCGCACCAGATTGCCCGACGATAGCAACAAACTCTCCGCGCTCAATGTCGAGGTCAATGCGGTCGAGAGCGGGTTTGACACCCTCGTTGAAGCGGCGCGTCACGCCCTTCACTCGGAGCAGTGGTCCACTCACGGGGTGATCCGGACAGAGTCACCGACGACCAGCCCCGCGGCTACGCCGATCTGTGCCCAGCCGTCGCCCGTCGCCACGACTTCGACGTCAACTCGGGTGCCCTGTGCGAAGGATGGCGAACTTTCAATGATGACGTGCGGCGAGGTGCCAGCTTCACGTATGGCAGTGAGCGGGAGGGCGAGGACGGACTCCTGATTCTTGGTAGGGCTCACTTGTACGAGTGTCCCTTCCGGTAGTGGTCCCCATTCCGGCGGCACGGGCAAGAGTGCATCGCGTCCCGCACCGTCGTTGGCGGTGCCATCGGCCGTCGGAACTTCAAACTCTCCCCAGAAGTTCACGCTTGATGTGGCGTCGCTCTTGTTGGGGGCCGCGAGAGACACCGACGTCCCAACTGGAAAGTCGAGTTCCTGAACCAGTGAAAGTCGCATTCGGACAAAGCTGGGGCCCGCGGTGAGTTGCGCGAGCGAGGCTTCGCCCGCGAGGTCACCCTGCTTCGCTATGGAAACTACGAGGGCGGTTTCACTGGGTATTTGCACGATTTCGCGGACGTCGACGAAAGCGCGCTTCGTGGACAGCATCTGCGGAACCGGCTGCGCGGAGCTCGTGGGCGTGGCCGAGGAAACGGGTGCTGTTGCAGCCACGTCCTCGACGGGCAGGTCGTAGCCAAGCTGATCCCAGAGTTCTCCCGCGGCGAGCAGCGAGTTCTCCGTGAACTTTTCGTCGACGTCGTAGTCGCCGTCGATCAGCGTTGAAAGTGCCGTTTCGAACGCGAGAACATCCTTCCCCTCGTCGCCGACGTGGAGCGGGCGGTAAAGCGGTGTCGCTACGTGCAGTACAACCTGGGGGCGTCCGGCGACAGCAAGAAGCAGAGCCCCGTTGGAAGTGCTTTGGCCTGCCTGGCCACCGACTTCGGTGACGTATGGCAAGACGTCGGGCTGTGCTCCAGCCACGGGAGTGACGTCAATATTCTTGCCAGCCACGACACTGCCCTGCACGACAACGCGAGTAGCGACGACACGACTTTCGACCTGAGCGGTGACGATGGTGGGGTCTGATGAGTCGAGGCCGCTCGCTGCGGGCGATCTGGGGATGACGAGGCCAGCGATAAGTCCACCAGCACCGACGAGGACAACGACAATTGCGAAAACAATCGCGGAGCGAGCACGCGCAACCCTTGGCAGGGCTACGCGTGCGCGCTCACCGACGAACTCGTCAGTCGACGCGCTCTGTTCAGCTGGATTCACGAATGATTGCCTTGGCTTCTTCCACGATGCGTTGCTGTTCCTCCACGGAGGTGTTGAGTGCGGCTTGTTGTTCATCTATGAGCGTGGCCTGGTAACGAGCCTCAATGTCACCCAGTCGTTGCACACGGTCTGTTTCTTGGCTGCACGTAGCTTCCGCAACTGCGGTACGCAAAGCGCCCTCAGTGTCGGCAGGTTTGACCGGCCCGAAGTTCTCTGGCGCAGACCGGTCTACCACAAGACCGGCGTCTTCTAGGCAGGCATACCACTCATCATCAGCGACGGCCCAGGCGGGATCGACTTTCGCCAGATCGTAGGCGGTTCGACGGATTGAGTTGGCAAGGTAGAGTTCCGCAGGTTGATCGTCGCTCGGCAATGCTCCCACAATGACGGAGGGAAGCATGGTCGTTGACTCCGTGCAACTCTCGTATGCTCGGTTCTGGACCGTGTCTTGCTCAGGCGCCTGACCGCTTGTCCCGTCTGAGAAAAACTCTTCCGATGTTGGACTCGGCTGGCTCAGGTCGTAGGGAAAGTCGTAGCCGAAAACGGACGCTTCCTCGATATCCCAGAGCCCGTAGCGGCGATCAGCCATGCGCACACTGGGCGACTCGTCGGCACCGCTCTCAGCCGTCCCGCCCTGAGAAACCAGGCAGGCATTAAAGCGCGCCAAATCTGCCTGACCCACGATTGCCCCATCTTCCGGAGACATGACGTACGCACTGATGGGATAGATGAACGCACCCTGCTCATGATCTATGACCATCGTCGCATCGGGAAAGCCAACATCGCTTCCTTGCGTCGCTTGACCACCACTGCAGGCACTGAGCGTTAGAGCCGCCACGACCGCAACCGCAAGAAGACCTGCGTTAGCCCGCATCAGGTTACGAGGCTCGCATGACGGAGGAGATCCGCAGACCCCAACCCACCAACGTCAGATTGCCCAGCTTTGCACCCGGATTGACGGCATCCACAGCGCCACGACCGTCACTGTGCTCGATGATGAGGTGAGAGTAGGGCGTGTTGTTGTAAATGCTGAGGGCCTTGTCATTCATAGCAGGATACACCGGACTACCGAGCCCCTTCTCCTTGAACGACATTCCGTTGATCGGTCCATTCAAATTGGTACTCGCGTACAGGCAAAAGTAGGTATTAGGGCAATCAGCACCTGTACCTGCGGCAGCGGCCGGAGCAAACGCAATTCCGGCACCGGCGACTGAAAGCACCAAGGCAACGCATGCAGTGATCTTCTTCAAGGGACGGTTCATAATGCAACCTCTATTAACAAACTTTGCACGGCAGCATTCTGGGCCAGATGACACCCGTACCTCGAAGCTTTTGGACTGGTCCTAAAGTAAGGGAACGCCGTGCAAGTGTCAACTCAAGGACGTGATGAGCCGGCCGCACCCAGTGAGTCGAGCGGCCGTACTGGCGTTCAGTCGTAAGTTCTGTCCAGGGGGAACACATTGAGACTCGAAACGTTGCGAGTTCGTCCTGGCGGAAACCGCGACTTTAGGAACGAAATGCGGAGCTTCGCACCGTGGCTTCTTCCTAACTGAACGTTGAGCTGGGGCCTGAATCCGCCGACCTCGGTGATGCTTCATGCGATCTGGCTGGGTAGCCTCCGGAAGCTGAGCTCGATGCCGCAGAGCTATGTGCATTTGCAGTTCGAGGGTCGGCATCGGCGCAGAGGCGCAACACGGTCGACGCATCCCGAACGGCACGGTGGACGGCGATGATCGCCATCACGCTCTCGCAAGGGCTGAAGCAGGTCAGCAAGCTACACCGCACGATCACGGGCATTTCCAAGAAGGCGCGCATCGACACTCTCCGGCCTCTCGAACGCGAGGGATGCTCGAGCGAGCCGACGACGACGTGCTTGGCGCCGCCGACTCGACCGGGATTCAGTCTTCGCGGAGGATGCGGTAGCCGCGCACGGGGTCGTAGCCGTGGATCTCGCGAGTGTCGAGGACTGCCATGAAATCGAGGACCTCGTCGGTCACGAGCTGTCCTGGCACGAGCACCGGGAATCCGGGCGGGTACGGGGTGACGAAGCCCGCCGAGACGGGCTCGGCGCCGCCCTTCACTCGTTCGGCGAGCTGGGCGTGGCTGAGGTGCTCGATGTTCGCTCGGCGCTGCCCGCGGAAGAAGGCGGTTCGGAGATCGCCGTCGGGCAGACCGTCAGCTGACGCGTACTCGGGCGCGAAGGCGCTGAAGTCGGGCAGCGGCGGCATCGGGGCGGGGGCCGGGCGCTCGCCGTCGATCTCGCGGGCCTGCGATTCTTCCTCGAAGCGTTCCGCGAGCTTGACGAGGACCTCGATGAGGTAGCCGACGGAGCTGCGGGAGGTGCCGATGTTGGTCATGAACAGCACGGTGTTGCGGCTCGTCTTGTTGACCTGGATGCCGTAGCGATCCATGAGGTGCTCGTGCTTGAACGTGTCCCCATCAACGCCTGTGCGTGAGATCTCGACGGTGATGCGGCTCGGATCGACGACGAACTCGTCTTCCTCCCACGCCTGCCACATCGTCGAGAAGCCGTCGCGGTGCGGCATGGGGCGCGCGCTCGCGCGGTTCTCTGCCGGGATGAGGTCATGGCCGGAGAGCACGCGGAAGGTGCGGCGAAGCAACGGGTGGCGGGCGATGGCCTGTGCGATGCTCGTCGCGAGATCCAGCTGACGTTGGACGAGCTCGAATCCCTCGAGCTCCACCTGCCTTCGGCCGAGGTCGAGGGAAGCGAGGATCTGGTAGTTCGGCGACGTCGAGGTGTGTGTCATGTACGCCTCGTGGAACGGCTCCTCCGCTTCCCGGTACCAGTCCTTGTCGTAGACGTGGATCATCGAGCCCTGACGCAGCGCCGTCAGGGTCTTGTGGGTCGACTGTGTCGCGTAGACGCGGATGCGCGCATCCGGTGCGGGCAGGAGCCGCTCGGCGAGCCACACCTCGTCGGGTGCGGGCTCTCCCGTCTCGGGGTCGAAGAGGCGGGCCTGCTGCTCCGCGTAGGCCGCGGCGTGCGAGATCGTCCCCAGGCGTTCCTCGAGGTGCTTCGCGGCCGCCATCGCGGTGCGTCGGCGAGTGATGGGGTGGAACGCGGCGAACGCGAACCACGCCTCGTCCCACAGGAACACGAGGTCGGGTTTGATTGCGAGGCACTCGGCCATGACCCGCTCCGGGTCGTAGACGATGCCGTCGAAGGTGCAGTTCGTCAGGGTTACGAGGCGCACCTCATCGAGGCGCCCGGCGGCCCGGTAGTCGAGGAGCAGCTGCTTGATGCGATCAAGCGGCACGGCTCCGTAGAAGGCGAACTCGTTGAGCGGATACGCCTCCAGGTAGGCCGTGCGAGCGCCTGTGAGCATGAGCGCGTGGTGGTGCGACTTATGGCAGTTGCGGTCGACGAGCACGATGTCGCCGGGCGAGACGAGGGCCTGGTGCACGATCTTGTTGGCGGTCGACGTGCCGTTCGTGACGAAGAACGTGTGCTTCGCCCCGAATGCCCTGGCCGCGAGCTCCTGGGACTTCTTGATGGCTCCCACGGGCGCGAGCAGCGAGTCGAGGCCGCCGGAGGTTGCGCTCGTCTCCGCCAGCAGCAGGTTGAGGCCGTAGAAGTCGACGAGGTCGGTGATCCACTTGGAAGTGACCACCGAGCCGCCGCGCGAGATGGGGAGCGCGTGGAACACGCCGGCCGGGCGGCGTGCATGCTCCTGGATGGCGGTGAAGAAGGGCGTGTCGTAGAGGTGCGAGACGCGGCGCAGCAGCGAGAGGTGCAGCTCGAGCTGGTCCTCCCGCAGGAACACGCGGCGGAAGCGTCGCGTGAGCACGCCGGCGAGGTCCTCGATGTGGGCGCCGGCCACGAGGTACAGGTCGAGCTCGGGGCGCAGCGTGTTGAGCGTGTCGGCGAGCCCGAGCACCCGCTGCACGGAGGCGAGGCTGGACCGCGACGTCGCGGTGGTTCCCGCGGAATCGACGTGCGCCAGGTCGATGGTCTCGCGCATGTCGCGGCTCAGGCGCTGCTGGCTGCGGTCGCTGAATCCTGGACGGATGATGACGGCCAGGATGTTCGGGTTCGTGAGTACGGCCGCCACAGCGTCGTCAGCGGACGGCACGATCACGTAGTCGTACACGAACGCATCCGCTGCACTGCGCAGCTTGAGGATGTCGGCGCGCAGCGCGTCACGATCGGCGGTCGTCGTCTCGTCGACGAGCAGCACCTCGAAACGGGGGCGCGGGTCGGCGTCGTCCTGCAGTTCGGCACGTTCCGCCTCGTCGAGCCGATCGTCGCGGTGATCCGCCGGGATGCTCGTGCCGCGCAAACGGCTCACGACACGACCGATGCGCTCCAGGGCGCTCGAGTACTCGCCCTTGTCGAGGGCCTCACGGATCTCGGCGACGTACCGCTGCCCGAAGCCGGCCCAGTACAGCTCGATCGTCTCGAGCGCCCGCAGGTTGCGAGAGATCTCCCCGTCACCCTCCAGGATGCTCGCCGTCTCGTGCCCAGACTCGAGGCGCTTGATCGCGAAGCGCAGGTACTCCCACGCGTCGCTGCGCAAGCGCCACGTGCTCGTCGGCATGCCCGGGTCACGCTCGAGGCCCTGGCCTGAGGCGCGCCGATCAGCGTCGATCGCGGTGGGGGCGGATTCGTGGAGACCTGCGGCATCGAAGCTCGTCACGATGGTCATTCTTCCAGAGTGCGGGCGCGCCCCCGGCCACGCGTCGAATTGCGACGGAGTGCTCTCAGGGTGCCAGGTAGCGTGAGATCAGGTCGCGGAGTTCATCGCCACCCTCGACGGCGTCGAAGGTGGGATCCTCGACGCTGCGCGAGAGGACCCCATCGGCGATAACGCCGACCCAGACGGCGAGACGCTCGGCCGGATGATCTGACCGCCACAACCCCTGCCGCTGACCCGCCGAGACGATGGTTACCAGTGCTTCGTGCTGGTTCGAGGCGGCTTCGGCGAGCAGCTCCCTCACACGCTGATGATTTGGCGCAGCCCCGAGGGCTGCCACGAATCCAGCGAGATGGGGGTCTGCTGCTTCTTCGAGGAGGGCGTCGCACCAGGTGTGCAGGGCGTCTGCAGCGTTCTTCGCTGCGATGCCAGTCAGCGCTTCCGATCGGGAGGTCGAATCCACCGCGTCCGCTTCGAGAATGCCGACGAGCAGGTCGATCTTCGTCGGGAAGTAATGGAAGAAGGTACCGGACGAGACTCCCGCGCTGGCGCAGATCCGCGCGGTGGTCGCACCCGCGTATCCGAGCTCGGCGATGAGGGCGTAACCGGCCTCGACGAGTGCCACGCGGCCTTCCCCGGTTCGTGCGGCCACCGCGCACCTCACTTCTCAATTCGACGCACCCACTCGAGATCTCACTCTAGAGTGTCTACTCTAGAGCATGGCCAGCACACCACCGGCGCACGTCGACGAGCCCGAGAAGCGAGTCAACATCGACACGCCCACGTTCCCGTGGCGAGCTCGCGACGGGTGGACCCTGCTCATCGGCGTCCTCATCTTCTGGTTCGTCTTCAGCGGACCTCCAGTTCGCGAGGTCGGCGATCTGGACCTGCGCTTGGGACTCGAGGGGCCAGCATCGAGCAACCCATGGAAATGGGCCGGAGCTCTCCTGCTCGTCGCGCTCGTCGTCTTCGGCGAACGACGCGACCTCGCGTCACTCCTCATCACGAAACCCTCTGGCAAGGACACCGAGTGGGCCTTCTACACCTTCGGCGGCGTTATGGCGTGGTCATGGATTGCTAGCCTCATCGCACCTCAGGACGACAATGCGGGGGTCGCGGTCATCTCGAGCATGAGCATCATCGGTGTGGTCCTGCTCATTTTCACGGCGGCGATCACGGAGGAGGTCGTCTACCGCGGGTACGTCCAGGAACGACTCGGCTCGCTCCTCCGGTCACGGTGGATGGGGGCGGCCATCAGCCTGGCGATCTTCGTCACACCGCACATCGTCTTCTTCGGCCCGAGCTGGCTCTTCCACCAGCTTGTGGGATCCCTGGCGCTTGTCGCTTTCACGCTCATCCGCCGCAACCTCGTCGCGACGATGCTGTTGCACATGCTCGTCAACACACCCATCCTCATTCCGACCGTGCTGGCGAAGCTATGAACTGCCCTGCGCGGATCGAAGCGATTCCGCCCGCCAGGTCGTGAAGCACACGAGAGCCCAGGTGAACGACACGGCAACGCAGACTCCGAGGAGCCACGGCAGGAGCGCGTCCCAGATGCCGTCGTAGACGTTGTTGTCCCGGTCGGTTCCGGCCAGGAAGGCGGCCGCGACACACGCGAGCCAGACGAGGAGACTCACGACTCCAACGAGCCACACCGCTCGACCACGCTTCTCAACATCCATACCGATCACCACTCAGAGCTCGATCCACCATGCGATTCTGCATAGTTGGACTCTATACACAAAGTTAGTTCGGCTGCCTCTGCTGAGCGAGCCAGCTGTGGTTCACGATCGCCCGATTGACCGCTTCCCGATAGGCGCCGCCCTCCGGACCACGCTTGAGATCACGGGCGAAGAACGGCGATTCCTCCCGGTGCGGCGACCCGTCGTGGACGCGTTCGGCCAGTTCGGCGAGGTAGTCGCGCCCGCGCAGCCGGTACTGCTCGACCTCGTGCCCATCGAGGGCAATCAGCGCCGAATCGTCGACCATGCTCGTCACCACGTATCTCGCGTCGAGGTACAGCTGCTCCCCCTGCTCGACGAGGAACCAGCGCCCGGGCTCGTGGTCGACGTAGTGCATGGCGTCTCGTTCTTCAGCGATGCGCGCCGCGTCGCCCCACTGTTCGACGGGAGGGATCGCGCCAAGACGGTGCCGCCTCGCTTCGTTGAGCGCGAGATACGACAGCTCCGCCTCACCGTCCTGGGCGAGCGCGACACACAGGATGCGCCGACACGTCTGGCACGTCAGCTGGCTCTCGACTCGCTCCATGAGTCCTGACGCGTGCAGCGGCAGGAGGTCAGCCAATCCGACCCAGCTGGCGTCTTCTCTGAGCCGCCCTTCCGTCACTGCATCCGCGATCGCCTCGACCGTCTCGGCGACGTCGACCTCGCCGGCCTCATCGCGCACGAGGACCTCGCTGCAGCTCGGACAGCCGTCGTCTTCAGGGCGACAGGTGAGCCCTGGCTGCTCGACCGTGAAGACGAGCGCGAGGAGGTTGCCCGGGTCGTTCCAGCCGCGATGATCCTTGAACTCGGACCGCGCGTATCCGCCTGCCAGTTCGAAGTAGGGGGTGCCGAACCCAGCGAAGCGCCGACGTCCGTCGATGACCCTCTTGAGGTCGTCGAGCGTCGCCGAATTGCTGGCGCCCTCGATCCACTCGGACAGGTCGATCGCGGTCGCCGCAGCCCGCGTCGGCCTGGTGTGCAGCAGCACAGCCACCAGCATGTCGTCGTGCAGGACGAGCTCGCCACCCGACTCGAAACGCAGGCGGCGAGAGCGGGTGGCCGGCTCACCGAAGCTCCGCTCGGCGACGGCAGCCGGCTCGCCTCCGAGCGTCTCGATCAGGCGCTGGACGGGTGGGTCTCGCTCAGCGAGCGCAAGGGCGTCGAGAATCATCTGGAGTCGGAAAGCCATGGTCCATCGTGGCAGGCTCGGCTCGACGACGCGTCAGGACGTTCTAGGAACGCGCTTCGAACGCGCCGCCCGGGCCGAACGCGGAGTCGGCGAAGCGGTTGCCGATGAGCTGCTGCGCTTCTGGCCCCGGGTGGAGGCTGTCGGGCAGTGGCAGGAGCTCAGCGTCCGCTTCTCCGTAGAGCTCGGTGCCGTCGAGGAAGTGCAGGTTCGGGTCGGATGCGCGTCGCTCGGCCAGTGCGGCCAGTTCGCGCCTGATGACGCTGAGAGTGAGGCGCCCCTGCGACTCGTCGCCCGGAGTGCCCGTTGCGATGAACGTGACCTTGCCGGTGGCAAACGAGTCGGGGTCGAATGCGCCGGGACCGGCCGTGTGCTCATGGATCGCGCAGAAGATGGGCGAGATGAGCACGATCGGGGTTTCGGGATGCCCGTCGCGGATGGTGTCGAGGAACCCGTTGACGGCCGGCACGAACGCGCGCACGCGCATCGCGTCGGCGTTCACGACGTTGATGCCGAGCTTCACGCTGATCAGGTCGGCTGGCGTATCGCGCATGACCCTGGCGAGGAATGGGTCGACCATCGCGCTTCCGCCGAGCCCGAGGTTCACGAGTTCGACTCCGCCGCGGCGGGCCGCGACCGCCGGCCAGATACCGCTGGGCGAGGTGGCGTTCGAGCCGTGGCTGATCGAGCTGCCGTGATGCAGCCACACCCGGGCGGATGCAGCGACCGGCTCGAGCGGCGCGTCTGAGCGCAGCTCGATGAGCTCGACCGACTCGTTGTGAGGCAGCCAGATCTCCACAAGCTTCGCCACACCTGATGACAGACCCTCGACAAGTGTCGTGTGCGATGGCCCCTCGTGCAGCGACATCGACCCCGTCTGCAAGTTGACCTCGACGGCGTTCCCGCCGGTCAGCTCATCGCTCGCAACCGGCTCGCTGTCGACGAAGACGTCGACGCGACCCCGCGGCCGTTCGATGCCCGTGTAGACGGTTCTGGTCGGATGCAGCTCCAGCTCCACGCGTTCGGCTTCCGTGCTGAACACGACACGGACGCCCGAGGGCTGGCTCTCGACGAGCAGCAGCTGCGGGTCCGGGAACTGCTCGCGAACCTGCGCGGGAAGCCGGTGCGGTCGCATTCCCCGGCCGGTCTGCTCGAGTTCAGCAGCGCCGCGGACGAACGGGGATGAGAGCTTGGTGACGATCACGTGGATGCCTCCGGAATCGAGGTCTGCGGGGGCCGAGAGCGGCGAAGAGGAGTGCCCCAGGCAGGATTCGAACCTGCGACCGACGGATTAGAAGGCCGTTGCTCTATCCACTGAGCTACTGGGGCGCGATCCCAGCCAGCATAGCGGGCCTCGAAACACTCCACAGGCCGCCACGGAACCCAGGGAATCACTACGATGTCCCTCATGGCTATTGCTCAGGAACGTCTCGTCTGGATCGACTGCGAGATGACAGGCCTCGACCCGTCCATCGACGAACTGGTCGAGGTCGCCGCTTTCGTGACCGACAGCGACCTGAACATCCTCGATGAGGGCTTCGAGATCGTGATCTCGGCGAGCGACGCTGCGATGGCCAACATGGGCGAGTTCGTGACACAGATGCACACGACGTCCGGTCTCATCGAAGAGATCCCGAACGGGGCAACCCTCGAGGCGGCCACCGCCGAACTCCTCGCGTACCTCAAGAAGCACGTACCTGCGCCCCGCACGGCGCCCCTCGCTGGCAACACGATCGGCACCGACCGCATGTTCCTCGCCAAGTACATGCCCGAGGTCGACCAGCACCTGCACTACCGCAACGTCGACGTGTCCACGTTGAAGGAGCTGTCGCGCCGTTGGTTCCCGCGCGTCTACTTCCACTCCCCCGACAAGGACGGCGGACACCGGGCGAAGGCCGACATTCTCGAGTCGATTCGTGAGCTCAAGTACTACCGCAAGGCGGTGCTCGTGCCCGAGCCGGGACCGACCAGCGAAGACCTCCGAGAGGTCGCGGCTGAAGTCGTGAACGACTTCGCCCAAAATCTGTAATAGACTCTCGTAGTCGCAGGCGAGCGAGAGCACGCGTGTGGCAGACATGGTGGGTATAGCTCAGCTGGTAGAGCGCCTGGTTGTGGTCTAGGAGGCCGCGGGTTCAAGCCCCGTTACTCACCCCATGTAGATGAAGGCCCCGAGTTCTGAGAACTCGGGGCCTTCGTCATACCACCGAACGCGCCCGCACCGCATCCATGGCCTCTAGGCCAAAACGTGTGGATGAGCTTGCGCGTGTCATGACCGTCCGGCCCAGCCTGTCCGGCTCCAGAGGCCTTCCTCGGCACTGAGGGTGGTGTCGTAGAACACGACCAGGGCGCCCTGTTTGGGAGCCTCATCGACTGCAGCGCTCGGCACGCGGCTCGCGGCCCGCAGGGGTGAAGAACCGATCCTTGGGCCGTCGCTCGTCTCATGCATCGCTCAATCGCTCCCTTCGGGGTAGATCAGCATGCTTCCGGGCTGAAGGCAAACTGCCGTGCAGGCACCGCCAACGTTGCTTCCCGTTCGCACCTTCCCGCTCTTCACTGACTCTGGCCCACGTACCGAAGAACTCCGACACCCAGTCCAGCAACACGCAGGCATTCGAAGTCGCGTGCGCTTCCCTACTTATGAATTCACTGTCCACGTCGGAAATCCCGCACACAGAATCGATATCCACTAATCTCGACGCCGGATAGATGGACAGGGTTTACTTAACACCAACGCTTGTCTAGGATCGACATGAACCACTTAGTTAAAAGAAGCATCAACTGGGACGACTTGGGAAGATGACAACTATTAGTTACGTACTTTCCGCGCTTGTGGGAGCAGTCTTGGTCACAACAGGCCTGATCAAGTTTCAAGAAGGCAAAGGTGCACTTGCCGATGCAATCGAGAAGTTTCGCATCTTCCCTCCAAGGCTCCTGCTTCCGATCGCCGCGATTCTCCCACCTGTCGAACTAACCATAGGAATATGCTTGCTCGGCGGAGTTGCCGGCCCCTGGCCGCTGGTCGCAGGCATCATTATTTCGATCTACAGCGTCGCTGTGACCTCGGTGATCTTAAGAAAAATATCGACCGCTTGCGGATGTTTCGGTTCACGACTGGAATCAAGCGCCAACTGGGTAGTAGTCGGCCGAAACATCGCCTTCCTCCTCGCACTCACCCCCTCGTTAATCTGGCCCGGCAACGCTTTCTTGGAAGCCTGGGTCGGATTGGCCCTCCTGCCACTTTTGATCACTATCGGGGTTGCGCGAGACACGCTAAGAGCCCGGTCTCTAGAGCAAAAAGAAGTTTAACACCCCCTCCAACAGACAAATTATGGCACGACAGATTGGATCTTGAGCATGAAAATGAAGCGGAGATTGTTTCTCAATGTGGGACTGGCGAGCATTGCAGCAATGGTTTTCCCAGAAGTCGCAGCGACTCTCAAGCAGCGCCTAGAAGCAGAGGAAGATGCCGAAGAAGTTCCATGGCAGTGGCAACCCAGAAAGGCCCGAGCAGCGACGGACGACGAGCGCGCGAAGTACCTACCCCTGTTCGAGGAGGATCTCGAACAGATTGAATCAAGTTACGGCACTCGCCCAGAGGGACAACCGTTGAGCATTTCAGTTGCGGAGGGCGTCAACTCTGTCGTGGTCGCATGCGGCGTCGCACTCGGAACTGAACGAATCTACGCGCGGCACGTCGAACTTGCGCCTGAGGGGAGCGTTACTAGAACAGCAACAACAACCTTCAACGTCTCCAATGATGCAAAGGCCATGACACTACACTCCATGGGCCAAAATGCCGACTCGGCCGTAACTAGCCGAGCGAATTTCGATGCTCGAAATGCGCGCTGCGCGCCGCCGAAAAAGTCATGCCGAGCATGCTCAGAACACAACTCTGGTGCAATCCTGACTTGCTGTGTTTCATGCGGATGGGCCGGTAACCCAATCGGAATCTTGTCCTGCGCCATCGTCATGTGTTCCCTCTGCGCGTCTCAGAACTGCTTGAGGTGGACGTATGCGTGCTGCGGGGTCTGAGCAGGTACGACTTTCGGCAGAGAGCACTACGCGCCATCCATCTATGGTGAGATGTTGGGCGCTTGTGGTAGTGCCCCTCCTGTCCAACGTCTACGCGACCTACTACTACTTCGTGATCGCAACGGTCACGAACCAGATCGTGTTGGCCGTCGGCCTTTCCATCCTGTGGGCTGTCTGGGCGGCCGTGCTTGTCGTCACCCTGAAACCTCGCCTGCCCAAGATCCTGCGACGGGCGACAGCTAGTGCCGCGACAGCCTGCGTAGCTGTGAGTACCGCTCTCTACTTCCTCGTCTAACCACCTCCGGAGACCTCCACACGGGAGATACAGGTTTCCAGTGCCGGGAACCTGCACCTCCCGCATGCTTCTAGCGAGGCGCAGCGGCCTCGAGCTTCGGAGCGTCGGGGACGGGCGGGTCCGACGGTGGGGCCGGGATGCTCGACTCCGGTTCGAGCACGAGCGCTGCAGCAGGCATCTTGCTCGCCCACAGGACTCCGAAGAGCACGATCGCGCCGCCGACGAGCTCGAGGGGCCCTGGCCGCTCCCCCAGCACCAGCCATGCCGTCGAGATGCCGACGACCGGCACGAGCATCGAGAACGGCGCGACGACGCCGGCCGGGTGGCGCTTCATGAGCCACACCCAGATGCCGGATCCGAGGACCGTGCCGAGCACGATCGTGTAGGCGAGGCCAACCCAGGCGGGGACCGCAGCCGCGGTCCAGGCCGTCGCGAGCGATGCCCAGATCTGCTCGGGCCCCTCGACGAGCAGCGAGACGGCGAGCATCGGGATGGGCGGCACAACAGCCATCCACATCGTCAGGTGCAGGGGCTTCGGCGGCTCCGCTAGGCGGCTCGAGATGTTGCCGATCGCCCAGCCGAACGCACCGATCACCACGAGCAGGAACGGCCACCAGCTGCCGGCTCCACCGCGGGCCACGCCGACGAGGAGGAGACCGGCCACTGCGACCGCGATGCCGACCACGCGACGCGTCGTGAGCTTTTCCCGCAGGAAGATCGCGCCGAGCAGCACCGTGAAGGGCGCCGACATCTGCAGCACAAGCGAGGCAAGCCCGGTCGGAAAGCCGGCCGCCATGCCGAGGTAGAGCCCAACGAACTGCAGGGTTCCGAAACCGAGCCCGTACCCGATGAGCCACCGCAGCTTCACGTTCGGGCGTGGAATGAACAGGATCGTCGGAATCGCGAGCAGGCCGAAGCGAAGAGCGATCAGGAAGAACGGCGGGAACTGCTCGAGCGACGCGTGGATCGCGAGGAAGTTCACACCCCAGAGGACTGCGACGAGGCAGGCGAGGGCGATATGGCGTGGAGGCACGAGATCAGTGTGGAGCGCATGCACTCTGAAGCACCAGTGATGATCGGTGACGTGTCACTGTAGGCTCCCTTCATGGAATTTCGACATCTCGAGCTGCTCAGAGAGCTGTCGATGCGGGGCACCCTCGCGGCGGTCGCCGAAGCCACGCACCGCACTCCCTCGGCGGTCTCGCAGCAGCTGAAGAGCGCCGAGCGGGAGCTCGGCGTGCGCCTCGTCGAGCCGCTCTCTCGGGGCCTTCGGCTCACCGCAGCCGGACAGATCCTCGCTGATGGAGCCGACAACGTCGGCCGCGCCCTCGCGGAAGTGCAGTCCAAGCTCGAGGCCAGCCTGGGCGAGCCGAGCGGAACCGTCTCGATCGGCGCGCTGCCGAGCGCCAGCGAGGCGTTGTTTCCCGGACTGCTGCAGCGCACGGCCGGCTCGTCCATCACGCTCGACCTCGACGACTTCGATCTCGCCGAATCCGAGTACGCGACGAGGACCCTCGACGCCGACATCGTCATCGGGCACAGCCTCACGGGCGATGTGCCTCGCGGGGCGGAGCACCTGCACACGCGTGTCCTCGCCCGGGAACCCATCGACGTGGCGCTCCCCTCCCAGCATCCGCTCGCCGCCAGGGAAAGGCTCGAGCCGAGCGACCTGGTCGGCACCACCTGGCTTGGTGTCCCCGTCGGCTACCCGTTCGACAGCATCCTCATCGCCGTTGAGAACGCGACGAGCACGAACCTCGACCGCGTGCAGAGGCTCCGCGACAACCGACTCGTCGAAGCGCTCGTCGCCACGGGGACGGGACTCGCACTGCTTCCCCGGTTCACGACGCGGCCACGGCCCGGGGTGGTCCTGCGGCCGCTCGACGGTGTCCGCTCGGTGCGCAGCATCGTCGCGCTGGCACGCCCAGACCGTCACGCACGCTTCGCCGTGCGCACCGTCCTCGACCACCTCACGGCCGCGGGTGCAGACCTCGAGGCGGAGTTCGCGAAAGCCGATCCACCGCGCTCCTGACCGACTTCGGTGTTCAGACGGCGAATGAACGCCGGTTGCGACACCCGGAGCCGCTGTTGTCTCGCAAGTTGGACAGCTGATCCTGGGGCTGAGAGCTCTCAGCCGGCGAGCTTCGCCGACTTCACGAACGCCCGAATGCGCGTGTGGTCCTTCACGCCTGGGCTCGACTCGACGCCGCTGGAGACATCGACGCCCCAAGGAGCAGCCTCCCGGATCGCCTCGGCGACGTTGCCCGGGTGCAGGCCACCGGCGAGCAGCCAGCGACCGTCGGGCCTGCGGCGGACGAGTTCCGACAGGTCCCACCGCTCACCCGAACCGGGCTTGGGCGCATCCAGGAGCAGCAGCTCTTCGCCGAACGCGCCGACGCGCAGCTCGGGGTCGTCGGCAAGCGAGGTGGCCCGCCAGATGCGAGGGAAGATCTCAGCGGCAGACTGAACCTCGTCGCCCGTGTACGAGCCGTGGAGCTGGAGCACGTTCGCGCCGACGGCGGCCGCAATCTGGGCTGCGTCAGTCGACGGCATGTCGTGCACGACCAGCACCCGGTCGATGCTCGCGGGCACGGATCCGAAGATCTCGGACGCCTCTTCGGCGGTGCGCCTGCGCGGGCTCGTGCGGCTCATGACGATGCCGATCGCGTCGGCACCGTTCTCGACGGCAACAGCCGCCGACTCGACAGAATCCAGGCCACACACTTTGACGTACACGCGAGAATCCTAGGCCGTCGCCCCAGTTCGCGGCGTCGAGCGAGGCACGTCGGATGCCCGTTGCTGCGACCGGTGCGAGAACAGCCGAGCCAGAGCGGCCGCGGAAAGAGCGCTCCATGCGACGCACGGCAGCAGCACGAGCGGCCAGAGACCCAAGGCAGACGCGGGATCGTCGCCGGCCCTCAACGTTCCGAGCGCGGGAATCAAGGCCACCGCGGCGAAGAACAACGCCGGCAGCAGCCCCGAGAGCAATGCGGCCCAGCGCGTCCGGTCCCGCAAGAGCGTGAAGACCACCAGGACGAGCCAACCGAACAGCAGGAGGAGACCGAACGAGACCACCGGCATCATGAGCAGCAACATGGAAAGCAAGCCGAGGGCGTCGGTCATCGTCATGCTCGGGTCGGTCCACGCGACCGCAAGCGACAGCAACAGCAGCCCACCGACGAAGGCCACGGCGGTCACGGTCGCGGCGAAGACGAACCGCGGAATCGGTTGCCGGCTGGTCGAGCGGACCGTCGTGGCCGGGTTCCCGTGACTGAGATTCGTCATGCGCCGAGGCTACTCGCGTGCCCCGCGCGGATCGCGATGCTGGCCTCTGGTCGCTCACGTCACGGACGTCAGTCGCGAACGGCGATCAGCCGGAAGCGCCGCTGCGTCACGAAGATCGGCCGCGCCGCGTCGAGTCGTTCGAGCTCTTCGATGTTGCCGTCGACGCTGAACCCTGGAACGTCCCACGGCACGAGCGCGAGGTACTCCACAACGGTGAGCGCGTCAGCGAACTCCATCTGCCCGGCCCACTCTTCGGCGGTCTCGATGCGCAAGCCCGCTGCGCGCAGCTCGCCCTCCACGTTGGCCAACGTCACGTCTGCGTGCAGTGGCTCGCCACCGAACCACTGCCGGAACTCGTGAGCTTCCCGGCCATCCACCTGCTGGGTCAGAAGACGACCGCCGGGAGCCAGCACGCGGGCGACCTCGCGGGCATCGAAGTCCTCGTGGCGCGCGATGACCAGGTCGAGGGAGTCGTCGGCGAACGGAAGCGGCTCACGGGCCTCGATGTCGTGCGCGTGCACCCTCACGCCGTTCGGTTCGAGGTTGCGGCGAGCGACGGCGACATTCGGCGCCCACCCCTCGGTGGCAGCGACCTGGAGCCCATCGTTGATGCCACGGCCGACGGCTTCGAGCAGCGCGATGAGTTGCTCGCCCCCGCCCGTTCCGAGGTCCGCGACTCGGGATGCGGTTGCCAGGGCTGCCCGACATTCCGCGTCGAAATCCCAGCGAGGCTCGTCGGCGCTGAGGCGCCCATCGAGTCGGCTGAAGTCCCAGCCGATCATCTGCGAAGCCGCGTGCGCATCCCGCCAGCCCTGCGCCTGCGCATCCGTCGAATCTGCCATGGGGCCAGGCTAGCGAGCGAGGCCTGGAGGCCCGATTCGCCTCGTAGGCTTCCGGCATGGTCACGATCCAACTCGCGTCTTCCCGCCCTGTCTCCGAAATGGAACTGGCTGTCGTCGAAGCAGCCAGATCGACGATCGACGCGACCACAGACGCGGGGCCCGATGAGGACGGCATCCACACGGTGGGAGCGGCGGTCCGCGGGAGAGATGGAAAGCTCCACGTCGGCGTGAACCTGCACCACTTCACGGGCGGTCCGTGCGCTGAGCTGGTTGCACTCGGCGCGGCACGCGCAGCTGGAGACTTCGAGCTGACGCATATCGTCGCCGTCGCGAACCACGACCGTGGGGTCATGAGCCCCTGCGGGCGTGACCGTCAGGTGCTCGCCGACCACTACCCCGACATCCGAGTCATCCTGCCCGGCCCAGACGGACTGATCAGTGTGAAGGCACGCGAGCTCCTGCCCCTCGCTTACGACCACACCGCCGCTCAGGTGTGACGACACCGCAGCCGGTCGCTGTCCAGCACGCCTGCGACACAATGGGCGGATGGACATGTCGCGCGAGGACTTCGAGGCCCTGGTCGTCGACGAGCTGGATGCCCTCCCAGACGAGATGGTGGACGGCCTCGACAACGTGATCTTCGTCGTCGAGGACCGACCGGAGGATGGCTCGCTCGACCTCCTCGGGGTCTACGAGGGGTTCGCGCTCACCGACCGCGGCCAGTACGGCTTCGGAGAGCTGCCAGACCGCATCGTGCTCTTCCGCGAGCCGCTGCTCTCGATCTGCGACGACGAGGAGACGCTCCGCGACGAGGTGCACACGACCCTCGTGCACGAGATCGCGCACTTCTACGGCATCGACGACGCGCAGCTCCACGAGCTCGGCTGGGCGTAGCCGCGACCGCGCGTATCCACACCAGCTCCCCCGGTACGCTTCCTGAATGCAGCAATCGGCACCAGCACGCGAGCCTCTGCGGGTCGGCCGCCTCCTCTGGGGCATCTTCCTGCTCCTCGCCGCACCAGCCTTCGCCATCTGGATGGCCGTGACCGGGCTCCTGTCCGCACTCGCCGCCGCGAGCATCAGCGTCGACGCCGTCGGTGCAGTGCCACCGCTTGTCTCGGTTGGACAGAACCTCCTCGGCGCCTTCGCCTTCTGGGCCATGTTCGTCTCCGCGGGCGCCGGCCTGGTCGTGCTGATCCTGCTCGGAGTGCAGAGCATCCAGGCCGCCCGCCGTCCCGCGAACGCGACCGGGCCCACATTCGGCTCCGTGCTCTGGGGCTGGGCACTCGCCATTCCCCTCGCGACGGGAATCGGCGCTCTGGTCGGCATGCTGCTCCGACCCGTCGCCGGCAGCATCGGAACCGATCTGTCGCTCGATGCTGGACCTGGCACGGGAATCAACTACGACGACGCCGTCTACGGCCTCATGGCGGGCGGCGCGTGGCTGCTCGCGGCGCTCATCGGGCTCGCCCTCGCGGTCACCCTCACCGCGCGCTACATCCGCGCGCGCCGCCAGAGCAAGACGCGCGCATCCAAGAGCGCTCGCTGAGGCTGACGCGCCGGCGGATCCCCTCACACGTCGGGCGTGACCTCGATGACGACGTCGGCGAGGAGGAACGGGGCGTTGCGTCGCCAGTGCTCTCGCTCCTGAGCGGCCCACATCTCCCAGAACTCCTCGAAGACGCCGACGTCGCCCGGCCGCGACAAGGCGCGCGGTTTCCGGTGCGCTTCGTCGAGCTCGATCCACACGCTCGTCGTGGCGAGCGGCGCGCTCTCGCGAGAGAGGGACCCGCAGCCCTCGATGATGAGTGGGCTCGACGCGTCGATGTCCCGCCACGGGCCGGGAGCATCCGCCGCCCAGTCCCAGCTTTCATACCCAGGCTGCTCATCGCTGAGCATGTCCCGGTGCACCGCCTGGGACGCGGCCGCCAGGCCGCCCCAGCCCGGGTAGGCGTCGTCGAGCGAAACGAGCTGCGCTCCGCTGCAGCCGAGGATCAGAAACTCGTCGAGCAGTTGCCCCGCGAGCGTCGTCTTGCCCGAGCCAGAGCCGCCGTCGATGAGGACCACGGGCCGCACGCCATCGGCGTCGGCGAGCACCCGATCGAGCAGTTCCGCCGCGTCGCTCACGCGCTGCCCACCAGCCGGTACGAACCCGTCACGACGGCCACCGCTACGGCGACTGCCGCGATCAGCACTGCGGCCAGGACGAGCACGAGGTCGCGCCAGCTGAGGCGCGAGGGCCGTGCCCAGGTGCGGGCCACGTCTTCCGCCCCGAAGCCACGAGCCTCCATGACCGTGGCCAGCGTCCCAGCTCGCCGAAGGGCGAGGGCGAGGAGCGCGAAGGCCATCGTCATGAAGCGGCGGATCGCCCCCGAGTCTCCGAGGCCACGGGCGCGCCTGGCCTGGCTCATGGCCGTCCAGTCGTCGCGGAACACGGCGAAGAGGCGGATGCCCGCGAGCGCCGAGACCACGAACCTCGCTGGCAGGTGCGCGACCTGCGCGAGCCCGTCGGCGAGCCGCGTCGGGTCGATGCGGCTCAGCGCGACGAGTGTCGGCACACCGATCGCGAGCACGCGCAAGCCAACCGCGATGGCCAGTTCGATGGAATTGTCAGTGACGTTCGCGTACAGGAACTGGCCGTAGCTGGTGCCGCCCGGCTTGGCGTAGAGCAGCATGCTCGTAGCGGAGACCGGCGCCGCGATGAGGAGAATCCAGCTTGAACGGAGCACCTCCATCGGGCGGACGCCCGCAACCCCGAACGCGCTCAGCGCGAGCGCCAGCGCCACGACCGCCGAGACGACGTCGAGTGTCGTGAGGAGTGGAATGGAGTAGAGCACTGCCGCGAGGAACGGCGTCACGGGGTTGACTCGGTCGAGGAACCTCCCGCCGACGGGCAGCACCTCGAGCGGTACGCCATCGCTGTCGATCCCTGCCGATCTCCCCGGACCAGCGCCAGCAGGGGCGATGCCGCCGATCATGCCGGCACCTTCTCGTTCTTGCGGTCGTGCGCCCCGATACGGATGCACTGGTCGCCGAGCACGCGCACGAGCTGTTCGTCGTGCGTCACGGAGACGAGCGAGTGCCCCTCGGTGACAAGTCCCGCCATGATGGTGACGAGCTCCGTCCAGGTTCTGCGGTCCTGCCCGAAGGTGGGCTCGTCGAAGATGAGCACGCGGGGCGCCGTCGCGAGCACGGTCGCCACCGAGAGCCGCCGCTGCTCGCCGCCGGACAGGGTGAAGGGATGCGCTTCAGCGAGGTGCGAGAGCCGAAGAGCCGCGAGCAGCTCATCCACACGCTCACCGGTCTCGCGCTTCCCCCGGCCAGCCGCGTCTGGGCCGACTTCCAGCTCGCGCCGCACGGTTCCGGCGACGAACTGATGCTCTGGCTGCTGGAAGACGGTGCCGATTCGCGTCAGCAGCTGGCGAGACCGCCAGGCAGACGGGTGCGGACCAGCGGGCTGAGCAGGACCGGCCCGCCTGCGCCCCCAGCGGGTTCGTGCGCTCGCCTCGCGCCCCGCATCCCGCAGCGTCTGCGTCGCGCGGACTTCGCCCTCGACGGGCTTCAGCAGGCCGGCGAGCGTCAACGCGAGCGTCGTCTTCCCAGCCCCGTTGGGCCCGAGGACCACCGTCGACTGCCCTGCGCGGAGGGTCGCGCCGAACTGCGTATGAAGTGGGTGGTCTGCGCGTCCGAAGCCCAGACCGTCTGCGACGAGCAGGTCTTCACCGGGAGATGCCGGGGCCCGCGGCACGAGCGGCTCATGGCCGCCGATCCATACGCCGGCTTCGAGCAGCGAGTCGCGCTGCTGCTCGAGAACAATCTCGGGATCGCCGTCGGCGAGCAGATGCTGCTCGGCGCCGAGCACAACAACCCGGTCGACGCTGGAACGCCACACGTCGACGCGATGCTCGATGACGATGAGCGTCGCGCCGGACGCTTCAGCGGCCCGGACGACAGCTTCACGGACTTCCTCGACGCCCGCAGGGTCGAGGTTGGCGGTCGGCTCGTCGAGCAGGATGAGGTCCGGGCGCATCGCGAGGACCCCGGCAATGGCGAGACGCTGCCGTTCGCCGCCGGAGAGCTGCGCCGTCGACCGGTCGAGCGGCATCCGCAGCCCCACCGCGTCGAGCGCCTCGCGAACCCGAACCCAGGTCTCCGCACGCGGCACCCCCAGATTCTCGCAGCCGAACGCGACATCGTCGCCGATGCGGGCGAGCACCGTGTTGGCCTGCGGGTCCTGCAGGACGAGCCCGACGGCGCCCCGCGCGTCCGTCGGGTGCTTGCCGTCGACCAGCAGCGAGCCGAGCTCCTGCCCGTCGTCCTCGTGGTCGCCGAGGACTCCGGCGAGCGCCGCCAGGAGCGTCGACTTGCCGGCGCCGGACGGCCCAAGCAGCAGAACGGCTTCGCCGGGCTCGATCGTCAGGTCGAGTCCGGATACGGCCAGCTTCGCCCGATCGGCGTGGCGCCAGCCCCACCCCCTCCCCTCGACTCTCGCGCCCACGTGCGCTAGCCGATTCGCTTTGCGCTTCTGCCGGCGGCGAAGCGGTTCAGGGCGCCGGTTGCCGCGAGCGCGCGAGTGAGCAGCCAGCCGACAACGCCGGCCAGGATGGCGCCGGAGAGCACGATCGAGACGAGATAGATGGTGAGGAACTCGGGCCCCTTCTCGATGTTCGCGCTCAGGAAGAGCTCGAGCGTCCACGCCGCAACGGCAGCACCAGTGCCAGCCAGCATCGCGACGCCAAGACCGAAGCGCTTGTAGAAGAACAGCGCGAAGATGAGCTCGGCGCCGAGGCCCTGGGCGATGCCGGAGTAGATGGTCTCGATCGACCACTGGCTACCGAGGAGCATGGAGACGGAGGCCGCGAGCACCTCGACGAAGAGCGCTGCCCCGGGCTTGCGGATGATGAGGCCGCCGAGCACGCCGCCGAGCAGCCAGATGCCGACCGCGATGCCGCCGACGCCGGGCGTGAACGCATCCATCGTCAGGAACCAGGCGTAGCCGACGCTGTTCCACACGATGAAGATGAGGCCGGTCGCCACACCGAGCACGGCCGCCGTGACGATGTCGATGACGCGCCAGCGGAAGCGGCTCTTGGGCTGCTTCGCCTGAGTCGGCACCGGTGCCTGGGCGGCCGACGTCGGAGATGGAGATGAAGAAGTGGTCATGCTGTGTGCCCTTTCGAGTGAAAGTGCACGGGCGCAGAGCCTTGGGCGACCCTGCTCGGAGATGTGCCTCCCTGCGCTGGCATTACCCAGATCAGGTTTGACGGTCGAAGGCTTGTGCCTTCCTCTCAGCCCGGACTACCGGACTCCCGTGAACACCCCGAGTATAGGCCGAACCGCGGTCGGAGCTACTTCTTGAGCGCCTTGATGAGGCGGGGAAGCGCGTGACCGACGGTCCACACGAGTGGAATCGACACGACGAGCAGAGTGATGATGTTCGGGCGGAAGCTCGTGCCGAACTCGTCGTCGACGTACGCGCCGACCGGGACCGCCATGCCGCCGCCACCGCCACCCGACGAGTTCTCCTGGCCCTCCTCCGTGCTCTCGCCACCGCCATACCCGTAGGAGACGAGGGCGACGGGAAGGATGGTGGACTTGCCAAGCTCCACCTTCTCGCCGTAGGCGAGCGTGACGCCGAGCTTCTTGACGGAGTCGGTCAGGTTCTGTGTGAGGTTCGTCATGCGGCCAGCGTAGGTCGTCGACATGCCTGCCAACCAGGAGAAGTCCTGTGTGCTGGCGGGCTGGGGCACTCCCACCCTTTGGTAGCTTTAGTGCCTGCATCCACACGCGATGTTCTTCGATGAAGCAATAGGAGCGTGCATGAAAACGTGGCCCGGAAATGCCTACCCCCTCGGAGCGACGTTCGACGGAAGTGGCACCAACTTCGCGATCTTCAGCGAAGCCGCCCACAAGGTCGAACTCTGCCTCTTCGATGACGACGGCAACGAAGAGCGGGTGCGGCTCCACGAGCAGGACGCGCACGTCTGGCACGCCTACCTCCCGCACGTGCAGCCAGGCCAGCAGTACGGCTACCGGATGCACGGCGACTACGACCCCGCCAGCGGCAGCCGCTGCAACCCGGCCAAGCTCCTCCTCGACCCGTACGCGAAGGCGACGACGGGCGACATCGACTGGGACCAGTCGCTGTTCAGCTACAACTTCGGCGACCCAGACTCGTTCAACGACCTCGACTCCGCGCCCCACATGATGAAGGGCGTTGTCATCAACCCCTACTTCGACTGGGCCGGCGACCGGAAGCCCGGCATCCCCTACAACGAGTCGCTCATCTACGAGGCGCACGTCAAGGGCCTCACCGAGCTGCACCCGGACGTGCCAGAGGAGATCCGCGGCACTTACGCCGGTATCGCGCACCCGGCGATCGTCGAGCACCTCAAGCGCCTCGGCGTCACGGCCATCGAGCTCATGCCCGTGCACCAGTTCGTGCAGGACAGCACCCTCATCGAAAAGGGCCTCCGCAACTACTGGGGCTACAACACCATCTCGTTCCTCGCCCCACACGCCGACTACGCCTCGCAGGGCACGGCAGGTCAGCAGGTGCAGGAGTTCAAGTCGATGGTGCGCACGCTGCACGCCAACGGCATCGAGGTCATCCTCGACGTGGTCTACAACCACACCGCAGAAGGCAACCACCTCGGCCCGACCCTCAGCTTCCGCGGCATCGACAACGCCGCGTACTACCGTCTCGAGGAAGACGACAAGCGGTACTACACCGACTACACGGGCACCGGCAACTCGCTCAACATGCGCCACCCGCACTCGCTGCAGCTCATCATGGACTCACTGCGCTACTGGGTGACCGAGATGCACGTCGACGGCTTCCGCTTCGACCTCGCGTCGACCCTCGCGCGCGAACTGCACGACGTCGACAAGCTCTCCACCTTCTTCGACCTCGTGCAGCAGGACCCGGTGGTCTCGCAGGTGAAGCTCATCGCCGAGCCGTGGGACGTCGGTCCCGGCGGCTACCAGGTCGGGAACTTCCCGCCGCAGTGGACGGAGTGGAACGGCAAGTACCGCGACACCGTCCGTGACTTCTGGCGCGGTGAGCCCTCGACGCTCGGCGAGTTCGCGAGCCGCATCACGGGCTCCGCCGACCTCTACGAGCACTCCGGACGCCGCCCATTCGCATCCATCAACTTCGTCACCGCCCACGACGGCTTCACGCTGCGCGACCTCGTCTCCTACAACGAGAAGCACAACGACGCCAACGGCGAAGACGGCAACGACGGCGAGAGCCACAACCGCTCCTACAACCTCGGCGTCGAAGGCCCCACGGACGACCCCGAGATCAACGCCATGCGCGCGCGCCAGCAGCGCAACATCATCGCGACGATGCTGCTCAGCCAGGGCGTGCCCATGCTCCTCCACGGCGACGAGCTCGGGCGCACGCAGAACGGCAACAACAACACGTACGCGCAGGACAGCGAACTCAGCTGGGTGCACTGGGAGAACGCCGACGAGCCGCTCATCGAATTCACCAGGGCAGTCGCGCAGCTGCGCGCCGACCACCCGACCTTCCGCCGACGCCGCTTCTTCAACGGCCGCGTCGAGGAACGTGCAGAGGGATCGGCACTGCCAGACATCGTGTGGCTGTCGACAGACGGCACGCAGATGGCATCGGAAGACTGGAACGCCGAGTTCGTGAAGTCGATGGGCATGTTCCTCAACGGCAACGCCATCGCCGGACGCGACGAGCGCGGCGAAGAGATCACCGACGTGAGCTTCATGGTCTACTTCAACGCCAGCGAAACCGTCGTCGAGGCGACGCTGCCCAGCGTCGAGATCACGTCCCACTGGGACGTCGTCATCGACACCTCCGGGATGCACACCGATCTCGAGGCCGTCGAACCAGGTTCCACCATCCCGCTCGAGCCCCGCTCGCTGGTCGTCCTGCGCGAAGCCGAGCTCAAGGAGAAGCCGGACCACTCGGTCGCAGCCTCCGTCGCCGCAATGACGACGCCCATCCCCATCATCACGCGGCCTCCCCTCGGCAGCTGACGAGCCTGTCCCATCTCAGAAGTACCTCGCTCGACGGAGACCATGATGCGCATCCCATCTAGCACGTACCGATTCCAACTGACGTCGGAATTCGACCTCGACGCGGCCGCCGAGCAGCTCCCCTACCTGGAGCGGCTCGGCGTCGGATGGGTGTACCTCTCACCCATCCTGCAGGCGGCTCCAGGCAGCACGCACGGCTACGACGTCGTCGACCCCTCGAAGGTCGACGACGAGCGGGGCGGGCGCGAAGCTCTCGAGCGGTTCTCCGCGAAAGCACGCGAGCTCGGCCTCGGGGTGCTCGTCGACATCGTGCCGAACCACATGGGGGTCGGCACGCCGCGCGACAACCCGTGGTGGTGGGATGTGCTCGCGCACGGCCGGGACGCGGCGCACGCCGAGTCGTTCGACATCGACTGGGAGGCCGGGGGCGGCAAGCTCCTCATCCCCACCGTCGGCGACGACGACATGCCCCGCGAGCGCGGGGATGCGATCGCCAACGTGACCGTCGACACCGAGGCCGGCGTGCTGCGCTACCACTCGACCGAGTACCCGCTCGCCGAGGGCTCCGCCCCGGAAGGCGCCTCCGTGCGCGAGGTGCTCGACAGGCAGCACTACCAGCTCATCCACTGGCGGCAGGGCGACAGCCGCCTCAACTACCGTCGCTTCTTCACGATCACGTCCCTCGCGGGTATCCGCGTCGAAGACGACGAGGTGTTCGAGGAGGCGCACGAGGAGATCCTCGACTGGATGCGGCACCGCCTCGTCGACGGGCTCCGGATCGACCACCCGGACGGACTGCGCGACCCAGGCGGCTACCTGCGCCACCTCGCCGACCGCACGCGCGGGGCGTACGTGCTCGTCGAGAAGATCCTCGAAGGGGATGAGTCGCTGCCAGCAGACTGGCGCACAGCGGGGACAACCGGCTACGACGCACTCGGGCAGATCGACCGGGTCCTCGTGGACGCCGACGCCGAGGAAGCGCTCGACGAGCTGGCCGGTGCCGAGGGCACCCCGGTCGACTGGGAGCAGCTGATCCACGAGGCGAAGCGCGCCGTCGCGGACGTCTCGCTGAACGCCGAGATCAGAAGGATCGCCCGCGAGCTGCGCTCGACCGGCCTTGAGGACGAGCTCATCGAAGACTCGGTCGCCGAGATCGCAGCCCACTTCAGCGTGTACCGCAGCTACCTCCCCACCGGGGCGAACCACCTCACGGACGCAGCG
This sequence comes from Pseudoclavibacter sp., assembly GCA_052099095.1. Classification (GTDB taxonomy): domain Bacteria; phylum Actinomycetota; class Actinomycetes; order Actinomycetales; family Microbacteriaceae; genus Pseudoclavibacter. The sequence continues at coordinate 59,290 of JBQDTF010000006.1, read as the reverse complement.
GAGGCGGCGAAGGAACAGCGCCCCGACCTCGCGGAGTCGATCGCGCGCATCCAGCCGTTCCTCGAGGCACCGGAGGCAGAGGCTGCGCTCCGCCTGCAGCAGACGACCGGCATGATCATGGCCAAGGCCGTCGAAGACCGCTCCTTCTACCGGTACGCGCGACTCACCTCGCTCAACGAGGTCGGCGGAGACCCCAGCGTCTTCTCCATCACGCCAGAGCGGTTCCACGAGCTGCAGGCCGCGCGAGCTCGCGACTGGCCGGACGCCATGACCACGCTCTCGACGCACGACACGAAACGCGGCGAGGACACCCGAGCCCGGATCACGGCGCTCAGCGAGGTGCCCGAGTTCTGGGCCGAGAGCGTCGCCGAGCTGCAGAACGTCGCCCCCATCGACGACAACGCCTTCGCACAGCTCACCTGGCAGGCGATCGTCGGCGCCTGGCCGGCATCGCGCGAGCGCCTCAACGCGTATCTCGAGAAGGCAGCCAGGGAAGCCGACCTGCACACCAGCTGGACCAACCCGAACGAGGCCTTCGAGGAGCAGCTGCGCGCCGCCGTCGATGCGGTCTTCGACAACCCCGTCGCGTCGAACGTCATCCAGAACGTCGTCGCCGAGACGCAGACGGCAGGCTGGTCGAACTCGCTCACCGCGAAGATCGTGCAACTCACGATGCCGGGTATCCCCGACGTCTACCAGGGCACCGAGCTCTGGGCGCGCACGCTCGTCGACCCGGACAACCGACAGGCGGTCGACTACTCGTCGCGCACCGCGGCACTCGACGCGATCCTCCACGGCGCCGTCCCAGAGATCGACGACTCAGGCGCGGCCAAGCTGCTCGTCACGGCCGCCTGCCTGCGTCTGCGACGCGGCCGCCCCGAGCTCTTCACCGGCTACGAGGGCATCACTGCGAACGGTCCCGCCGCAGAGCACGCGCTCGCCTTCTCGCGAGGCGGTGCCATCACGATCGGCACGCGCCTCCCGATCGGCCTCGAGCAGGGCGGCGGCTGGATCGGCACGACCATTCCCCTCCCGGAGGGCGAGTGGATCGACCAGCTCACCGCGTCCGTCTACACGGGCGGCAAGGACGTGCCGCTCGCCGCGATCCTGCAGCAGTACCCCGTTGCGCTGCTCGCCAAGTCCTAGCTCTCCCCCGCATCCACACCCCTCGCCTTCCACCAAGGAGTTCTCCGTGCGCGATTCCCGCTTCGACGTCTGGGCGCCAAACGCCGAGACGCTCACCCTGCTCCTCGACGGCACAGAACTGCCGATGCGGCGCTCAGACGGCGACTGGTGGGTTCCGGATGCGACGCTCGAGCTCGATGAGGAGACCCACGACTACGGGTACCTCGTCGACGGCGACACGCACCCCATCCCCGATCCCCGCTCACGTTGGCAGCCGGACGGCGTGCACGGCCTCTCGCGCACGTTCGACGCGGCAAGGCACCCGTGGGTGGACGGGGACTGGACGGGCCGGCCGCTCGCTGGCTCAGTCATCATCGAGGTGCACATCGGCACGTTCACGCCGGAGGGAACACTCGACTCGGCCATCGACCGCCTCGGCCACCTGCAGGAGCTGGGTGTCGACTTCGTCGAGGTCATGCCGGTCAACGCGTTCAGCGGCACCCACGGCTGGGGCTACGACGGGGTCGACTGGTTCGCCGTGCACGAGGGGTACGGCGGGCCGGCCGCCTACCAGCGCTTCGTCGACGCATGCCATGAGCGCGGCATCGGCGTCATCCAGGATGTCGTCTACAACCACCTCGGCCCGTCCGGCAACTACCTCGGCAAGTTCGGTCCGTACCTCTCCGACCACCACGCCACGGCCTGGGGCGACACCGTCAACCTCGACGGTGAGAACTCCGACGAGGTGCGTGCCTACCTCCGCGACAACGTGGCCATGTGGCTCCGCGACTTCCACGTCGACGGGCTGCGGCTCGACGCCGTCCACGCGCTCGTCGACGACCGCGCCGTGCACATCCTCGAGGAGTTCGCGCGCGACGTCGACGAGCTCGAAGCCCACCTCGGCCGCCCCCTGACACTGATCGCCGAGTCCGACCTCAACAACCCGCGTCTCATCACCTCGGATGAGGTGGGCGGCTACGGACTCGACGCGCAGTGGTCTGACGACTTCCACCACGCCGTCCACGTCAACCTGACGGGCGAGACCAGCGGCTACTACGCTGACTTCGAAGGTCTCGATGCGCTCGCGAAGGTGCTGTCGAAGGGCTTCTTCCACGACGGCACGCTCTCCACCTTCCGCGGCCGCCACCACGGGCGCCCGCTTCCCGCACAGACCCGCGCCTGGCGTCTTGTCGTCTCCTCGCAGAACCACGATCAGATCGGCAACCGCGCCATCGGCGACCGCCTCACTGCGACGCTCACCGAAGGGCAGCTCGCCATAGCGGCGACCCTCGAGCTCACCTCTCCCTTCACGCCCATGCTCTTCATGGGCGAGGAGTGGGGCGCGACAACTCCCTTCCAGTTCTTCTCCTCGCATCCTGAGCCCGAGCTCGCGAAGGCGACGACAGAGGGACGAATCGGCGAGTTCGCGCGCATGGGCTGGGACGCCGCAGTCGTCCCGAACCCACAGGACGTGGAGACCTTCAACCGCTCGAAGCTCGACTGGAGCGAACTCGACAAGCCCGAGCACGCGCGACTCCTCGAGATCTACCGCGAGCTCATCGCGCTGCGCAGGCGCGAGGCCGACATCACCACACCCTGGCTCGACGCGAGCAGCGTCGACGTCTCGACCGAGACCGGCACGCTGGTCATCACACGAGGCAGCCTCGCCATCGCCGTGAACTTCTCCGCGCATGAGCGGGAGCTTCGCGTCGAGCGCGCCACAGAGGTGCTGTTCGCGACCGATGCACGTGCAACGCTCGGCGAGACGACCGGCACCGTGACGGGAGCCCCCGTCGGCGCATCCGTTGTGCCGCTGCGCCTCCCCGCGCACAGCGCCGCGGTGGTCCGCGTCACCCGCGCCTGACCGTCGCTGTCCAACTTCAGTGCATATCTCGGCCCTACAGCCTCACAACGTACCCAAACGACGGATATTGCACTGAAGTTGGACACGCCTCGCTAGCACGGGGCTCCTCGACCCGAAGGAGCGGCCTCATCATCGAGGCGGCTGTCGCGAAAGCCCAGGAGCTCGCCGGCGATCGAACGATCGAGGTGGCCGCAGGTGACTTGGGAGGTCAGGCGCTGGCTGCCGGTCTCATCGACGAGGTGCGGATGGACGTCGTGCCGGTGGTCTTCGGCGCAGGGAAGCGCTTCTTCGGCCGCGTCGATGCGCAGCATCTGCTCGAGGACGCGGACACGGTGCTCCAGAGCCATCGGGTGCTGCACCTCCGCTCCCCGGTGCGCCGCTCGGCGAGCTGAGTCGCTTCGGCCTCAAGCGAGGCGGGTTCGCCTGTCGCTCTCGGAGCGTCGGCGTACCCTGACGTGCATGTGCAGGAACATCACGGAGCTCCGCGGGCTCGAACCCGCCGCCAACGACACCGAGATCGAGGCGGCCGCGCGTCAGTACGTGCGCAAGGTCTCCGGAATCACGCATCCGACGGAACGCACCCGCGAGGCCTTCGAGAAGGCCGTGCGGGAGATCGCGCACATCACCGAGCACCTCCTCGAGGACCTGCCAGAGCGACGGCAGCCGCCGAAGACGGTGCCGCCACTGCGACGGCCCGAGGTGCAGGCGCGCATCGCCGCGCGGGAAGCCGCCAAGACCGCCTCCTAGCGGAGCAGAACAAAACGCTGTGCGGTCTTCGGCGTGGCGAGAAGTCGACACGCCAGCCTCAGTGGCGGTCGGGAGCCTCGTCCTGCGTGCGGTTCGCCCGCTCGCTGAGACCAACCGTGCCATCGCTTCGCTCACCGCGACCGAGCAGCGACGCCGGGCGCAAGGCGAACTTCCCGAAGCGGGCCACCGCCTGGTCGACGGCTCGCTCCGCCGCCTCCCAGTCGTCGTCCTCCTCGGCGCCGAAGAGCGACAGCTGGCCTGAGCTCCCCGCCTCAACGAGGCGTTCGGCGCGTACTCCGATGAGGCGAACGGGCCTGGGTGGCACGAGGGCCGTGCGCAGCATCTCGCGCGCCTCAAGGTAGAGCGAATGACCGACGTCGCTCGGTTCGGCAAGCGTGTGCGAGCGCGTGATGGTCGAGAAATCCGACCAGCGGAGCTTGATGCCGACCTGACGGGCCTGCAGGCCTGCGCGTCGCAGGCGCGTCGCCACGGCATCCGCCTGTGCCCGCACCTCGCGCTCGAGGAAGACGAAATCGCTCACGTCCTCGAAGAACGTCTGCTCGTGGCTGATCGACTTCTCGCGGTGGGCCTCCTCGACGCCCCGCTCGTCTCGGCCCCACGCCAGCGCGCTGAGCTTCGCAGCTCCCGCCTTGCCAACCACCCGCTCGAGAACAGGCACAGGGGTGTGAGCAAGATCGAAGACCGTGTGGATGCCCATTCCCCGCAGCTTCGCCTCGCTCTTCTCGCCGACGCCCCAGAGCGCTCCTACCGGGAGGTGGTGCAGGAACGGGATCGTCTCCTCGTGCGGGATGACGAGCATCCCATTCGGCTTGCACTTGCCGGAGGCGAGCTTCGCCACGAACTTCGTGGATGCGGCGCCCACCGAGCACGTGAGCCCCGTCTGCGCCTTCACCCGCTCCCGCAACCTGGCCGCGATCTCGCCAGGCGAGCCGAACAGCAAGCTCGCACCAGACACGTCGAGGAATGCCTCGTCGATCGAGAGCGGCTCGACGAGCGGCGTGAACTCGCGGAAGATCTCCATGACCTGCTGGGACGCCTCGCGGTACTTATGCATGTTGCCGGGCAGCACGACCGCCTCCGGGCAGCGGGCTATGGCCTGGTGCATCGGCATGGCGCTGCGCACGCCCCGCGCCCGGGCCTCGTAGCTCGCGCTCGAGACGACACCCCGCTCTCGCGTCCCACCGACGATGACGGGCTTGCCAATGAGGTCTGGCCGTTCGAGCAACTCGACGGCGACGAAGAACGCGTCCATGTCGACATGGAGGATGCTCGCGGACGAGTCGCGGTCTGACGCCGCACCCGTCTGCCGCACTCCCATGTCCTTCTTCGTCATGCATCCATTGTGCGATGTCCCACCGACATCCGCGCGACGCTGTCCGCGAATAGACTCTGCGCATGCAGCTCAACGAGTCTCGCGCCTGGACCGCCTTCTACGCACCCGGAACCCCGAAGGACATCGAAGTCCCGAACGGCTCACTCCCCGACATGCTCTCGGAGATCGCCGAACGCTTCCCAGACAAGCCCGCGATCGAGTTCTTCGGCGCGCAGACCACCTTCTCCGAGCTGCAAGACCAGGTGCTGCGGTTCGCGCAGGGGCTGCGCCGCATCGGCGTCAAGCGAGGCGACAGGGTCGCGCTCATCATGCCGAACGCGCCGCAGCACGTAGTCGCCTTCTACGCCGTCCTGCGCCTCGGCGCCGTCGTCGTCGAGCACAACCCGCTCTACACGCGCGACGAGCTGCGCACGCAGTTCGAAGACCACGGCGCCGAGATCGTGATCGCCTGGGACAAGGCCGCACCAACAGTGCAGTCGCTCCCCCACAGCCTCGGCATCCGCCACGTCATCGCCGTCGACGTGACGAAGGGCATGCCGCTCAAGACGCAGCTCCTGCTGCGCCTCCCCATCGCCAAGGCGCGCGAGTCGCGTGCCAAGCTCAGCGCCAAGGCGCCTGGCACCGTGCCGTTCGAGAAGCTCGCGAAACAGCAGCCGCTCGACGCGAGCATCCCGACCCCTGGACCGGAGGATCTCGCGAGCCTGCAGTACACGAGCGGTACGACAGGCAATCCGAAGGGGGCGATGCTCACGCACCGCAACCTCTGGTCGAACGCCCGCCAGGGCGCCGCGTGGATGCCGGAGTTCACCGCCGGAAACGAGACGATCTACGGCGTCCTGCCCATGTTCCACGCGTTCGGCGTGCTGCTCTCCGTCATCTACTCCGTGAGCGTCGGAGCCAAGGCCGTGCTCTTCCCGACCTTCGATCCTGAGCTCGTCATCGCGGCGTCCAAGAAGTCGCCCGCCACGTTCATCCCCGCCGTACCTCCCATGTACAACCGCCTCGCGCGCGTCGCGAAGGAGGGCAAGCTCGACCTCTCCGGCGTCATCTACGCCATCTCCGGGGCGATGACACTTGGCGATGCCGTCGTGCACCGCTGGGAGGCAGTCGCCGGCGGCCAGCTCGTCGAGGGATACGGGCTCACCGAGACCTCACCGGTGGCACTCGGCAACCCCTTCACCGACAAGCGCAAGACGGGAACGATCGGCATCCCGTTCCCCTCGACGTTCATCAAGGTCACCGACCCGAGCGACCCGAGCACCGAGGTCGAGCTCGGCGAAGTCGGCGAACTCCTCATCAAGGGCCCGCAGACGTTCCAGGGCTACTGGAACCGCCCAGAGGAGACCGCCGAAGTGCTCATCGAAGGCGGCTGGGTGCGCTCCGGCGACCTCGTCGTGCAGGACGAGGACGGCTTCGTGACGGTTGTCGATCGCAAGAAGGAGCTCATCATCACTGGCGGCTTCAATGTGTCGCCCTCCGAGGTCGAGCGGGTTGTCACCGAGGTTCCCGGCATTGCCGAGGCCGCCGTCGTCGGCATCAAGCGGGGTGGAGGGGCCGAGGTCGTCACCGCAGTCGTCGTGCTCGAGGAGGGTGCGAACTTCGACGAGGCTGCGGCGCGCGCGTTCGTGCGCGAACGGCTGTCCGAGCACAAGGTGCCTCGCTCGTACGTCGTCTGGGAAGAGCTCCCGAAGTCGCTCATCGGGAAGGTGCTCCGCAAGAAGGTTCGGGATGCGCTCCAGCAGAACCGCAATGCGACAGCGGCCCCGTCAGACGACGGCGACGCGCCAGCCCCCACCCCGGGAGCGAACTAGCCCGAGAACCGGCAAGAGCCCGCCACCTGCTTTGCAGGGGCGGGCTCTCGGCTTGGTCGGTTGGTCGGACTCAGCTTCCGGCGACGTACCGCTCACCGGCTGCTGTCAGTCGTGTGCCGGTCGGACCCTCGAGGTCCACGAGCCCAGCACGCGCCGCCTGCCGCACCGACGCGGCAACGTTGACGGGCACTCGCCACGTCATGCGCTCGAATTCGCTGGAGATCGACGCCGCCGAGACCTCACCGTCGCTGCGCAGGATGGAGGCGATGGCGAGCGCGATGCGCTGTCCGTTGTTCGTCGGCTTGAGCTCGGCGGCGAGCTCCTCGAGGCTCTTCGCCTGAGCGGCAGCTCGCGAGCGGCCCCCAGCACCACTCCGAGCACCGGCACGCGTGCGGGAGGCGATCGGCGTGGTGCCGGCGCGGGTCGTAGCGGCCGATTCCGTGGCGACCTTGGCCGCCGAGGCTCGAGCCTGCCCCGCGCCGGTCCTGGTGGAGGCCCGGACGGACGAGCGTGGGCTGCGCACCTGCTCCGGCTTCGCCGCCGTCGGAGAACCGGCCGACTTCTGACCGGTTGCGGCATCCGGGGACTGCGGCACCTCGGGCTGAGCGCTGTTGATCCCGGACGGGCGGCGCGTTCGTCCGGCCCTCACCGATCCCGCCGAGCTGCCGCTGGCACGCGCTGAGCCGCTCCGGCCCGCACCCGGAGCCGGCTCCGCAGCCGTCAGCGCGTCTGGCGCCGACGTTCGGATGTCGATCGGCGCGAGGTCGGCCGCATCGACGCCGAACTCGACCACTGCTGTCACGTAACTGTCGAAGACAGCGCGGTGCACCGGTGTCTCGTGCTGCTCGACGAGGGCGACGATACCTGGCATGGCCCGGATGAGCCTCGCGAAACCGTGGGCGTCGTCGCCCTGGTCGGAGAGCAGCGACGCGGCGCGAACCGTGTGCTTCTTGTCGCCAGCACCCGCTTCGACGCTCGACTTCTTCGTGGCCGTCACGGCGGGCTTGACCTGCTTCTTCGCTGAAGCCTTCCCGGTCTTGCCGAGCGTCGGCACGGCCAAGGACTCGCTTGACTGCGTGCTGGCCCTGGCCGGCTTCGAGAGCTTCGCCGACTTGGCGGATGGCTGCTCGGGCGAGGCCATCGTCTCGGCCGCGGGCTTCTTCTCACCCTCGGCCACCTCCGGCGTATCGGGCTCGTCGTTCTTGCCCTGCTTCGCCTTCTTGCTGGTCTTGTCCTTCTTGCTGGCCTTGTCCTTCTTGCCGGTCTTGTCCTTCTTGCCGGACTTGTCCTTCTTGCCCGGCTTGTCCTTCTTGACGGCCTTGTCGTCCTTGCCCGACTTGTCGTTCTTGCCTGACGTATCGGACTCTTCTTGCTTCTCGGCCTTGCTGCTCTTCCCCCGCGTTGCCTTCTGACCCGACTTGGCCTTCTTCTCGGGCTTCGCCTGCTTGTTGGGGGCGGCGTCTGCGGCGACAACCACGGTCAGGTCCCCGATCTCTTCCCCGGTGCCAGGGCGCACCACGGTCTTGGGCGGCTGCACCCGCTCCTTCTTGACCTTCGCCCGGGGCCCCCCCTGGGTGGCGTCAGGTCGATCGACCTGAGTTTTCTTTCCAGACTTCTTGCCCATACGATTCACTTCTCCGTTCACCGAGGCTCTGTGGCTCCGACGTTATCGCCAGAGCCACAGAGGCACCTAGGTCATGCCCGACAATTCCTCGGTGTACGACTGAGTCCTACGAGTTTTGAGCGCGCTCCAGGACAAGCTCGCGGACGCGTGCCGCGTCTGCCTTGCCCCGCATCGCCTTCATCACGGCGCCGATGACGGCCCCGGCAGCCTGGACCTTGCCGTCGCGGATCTTCGCGAGCACGTCAGGCTGCTGCGCGAGGGCCGCATCGATGGCTTCGATGAGCGGCCCGTCATCGCTGACGACGGCGAGGCCGCGTGACTCGACGACCTCGGCCGGCGACCCCTCACCTGCGAGCACTCCCTCGAGCACGTCGCGAGCAAGACGGTCGTTGACCGTGCCGGCTGTGATGAGTCCGTCGAGCTCGGCGATCTGCTGCGGCGTCGCCAGGTCAGTGGCCTGCACACCGCGATCGTTAGCGATGCGCGAGAGCTCGCCCATCCACCACTTCTTCGCGCCGGCCGCCGTAGCACCGGCTGCGACGGTCGCGTCGACGACCTCGAGGAGCCCCGCGTTGGCGATGTCCTGGAACTCCTGGTCGGCGAAGCCCCACTCCGCCTTGAGACGACGGCGACGAGCGACCGGCGCCTCGGGGAGCGTCGCGCGCAGCTCTTCGACGAGCTCACGGCTGGGGCGCAGCGGCATGAGGTCAGGCTCCGGGAAGTACCGGTAGTCATCGGCGTCGGACTTCGGACGGCCAGACGACGTACGCCCCGTGTCCTCGTGCCAGTGTCGGGTCTCCTGCGTGATGCTGCCACCAGCTGCGAGCAACGCCGCCTGGCGCTGGATCTCGTACCGGACTGCGCGCTCGATCGACCTGAACGAGTTGACGTTCTTCGTCTCCGTCCGCGTTCCGAGCTTCTCCTCGCCACGCGGACGCAGCGAGACGTTGGCGTCGCAGCGCAGGTTGCCGCGCTCCATGCGGGCCTCGGAGACACCGAGCGCACGCACGATGTCGCGGATCGTCGAAACGTACGCGGCCGCGAGCTGCGGCGTCTGCGCCTCTCCGCCGAAGATGGGTCGGGTCACGATCTCGACGAGCGGAACACCGGCACGGTTGTAGTCGACCAGCGAGTACTCGGCCCCCTGGATGCGCCCAGTCGAGCCGCCGACGTGCGTGAGCTTGCCGGCATCCTCTTCCATGTGGGCGCGTTCGATGGGCACGTGGAAGACCGTGCCGTCTTCGAGCTCGACCTCGACCTCGCCGTCGAACGCGATGGGGTCGTCGTACTGCGAGATCTGGTAGTTCTTCGGGTTGTCCGGGTAGAAGTAGTTCTTCCGAGCGAAGCCCGAGACCTCGGCGATCTCGCAGCCCAGCGCGAGTCCGAGCGCGATCGAGTAGCGCACGGCCTGCTCGTTGACAACGGGCAGCGTGCCGGGGAGCCCGAGGTCGACGGGCCCGATGTTGGTGTTGGGCTCGCCGCCGACCTCGTTGCCCGAGTGGTTCGGGGTGTCCGAGAACATCTTGGTCTTGGTGCCGAGTTCGACGTGCACCTCGAGACCGATGACTGGCTCGTAGAGTTCGAGCGCGCGGTCGTAGTCCATCAGCTCTGGCTTGGCCATCAGCGTGCACCTGCCTTCAGCTGGGGGGCCTGCGCCAGCAGGGGTCCGCCCCATCGATCTTCGAGAGTCTGTTCGAGTGCCGCGGCCACCGTGTAGAGACGCGCGTCGTCGCGAGCTGCCGCCATGAACTGGATGCCGACGGGCAGGCCGTTCTCCGGCGCGAGTCCGCCAGGCACGGAGATGCCGGGGACGCCCGCGAGGTTCGCGGGAATCGTGGTGAGGTCGGCGAGGTACATGGCCGTCGGGTCCTCGGCCTTCTCGCCGAGCTTGTACGCGGTTGTCGGCGAGGTGGGCGCTGCGAGCACGTCGACCTCGGCGAATGCCGCCGCGAAGTCCTGCTGGACCAGCGTGCGGACCTTCTGCGCCGAGCCGTAGAAGGCGTCGTAGTAACCGGCCGAGAGGGCGTAGGTACCGAGCAGGATGCGGCGCTTGGCCTCGTCCCCGAAGCCCTTGCTCCGCGTTGCAGACATGACCTTCTCGACGGTGGTCGCGGACGCATCGGTGACCCGCAGCCCGAAGCGGACGGAGTCGTAGCGGGCGAGGTTGCTGGACGCTTCCGCCGGCATGATCAGGTAGTACGCGGCGACGGCGTACTCGAAGTGGGGCGTCTCGATCCAGGAGATGATCGCGCCGCGCTCCTCGAGGGCGGCGAGCGCCTCCTGGAAACGCTGTGTGACGCCGGCCTCGAAGCCTGCACCGTCTGCGATCTGCTTGGGTACGCCGATGCGGAGCCCGCGGACGGAGTCTTCCCGGCGACCGGCGAGCGCGGCGTCGGTGAACGACGGCCAGTCTCCGGTGAGCGAGGTGGAGTCGCGACGGTCATGGCCCGCGAGCACATCGTGGAGGGCTGCCGTGTCGAGCACGTTGCGGGCAGCCGGCCCGATCTGGTCGAGCGAGGACCCGAGCGCGAGCGCCCCGTAGCGGCTGACTCCGCCGTAGGTGGGCTTCATGCCGACGGTGCCGGTGACGGATGCGGGCTGCCGGATGGATCCGCCCGTGTCCGTTCCGAGCGCAAGTGGCGCCTCGTACGCGGCGACGGCAGCTGCCGACCCTCCGCCTGAGCCTCCTGGGATGCGCTCGAGGTCCCACGGGTTGTGCGTGGGGCCGTACGCGGAGTGCTCCGTGGAGGACCCCATCGCGAACTCGTCGAGGTTGGTCTTGCCGATGATGACGAGGTCGTTGCTTCGGAGTCGCTCGACGACGGTCGCATCATACGGCGGCACCCAGCCCTCGAGGATGCGCGAGCCGGCGGTCGTCGGCGTGCCCTTCGTGGCGATGTTGTCCTTGACGGCGACGGGGACACCGGCCAGCGCGGCAAGCTTCTCGCCAGCCTGGCGCTTCGCGTCGATGCGCCCGGCGGCAGCGAGGGCCGCATCAGCGTCGACGTGGAGGAATGCGTGGACGTCGCCGTCGACGGCCTCGATGCGCTCGAGGTGGGCGGTTGTGGCCTCGATGGAGCTGATGCTGCCCGCGGCGATCGCAGCGGCCAGGTCAGTCGCGCTCAGGCGCGTGATGTCGGCGCTCACTGCTCTTCCCCCAGGATCGCGGTGACGCGGAAGCGGGTCCCGTCGCTGTCCGGTGCCCCCGCGAGGGCGGCGTCGCGGTCCAGCGGCTCGCCAGCCTCGTCCGCGCGAGTCACGTTGTGCATTGCGATCGGGTGGGTCGTCACCTTGACGTCTGGCGTGGCCACCTCCTGCACTTTCTGGATGAGGTGCTGGATCTCGATGAGTTCGCCGGTCACGCGCTCGATCTCGCCTTCTGCGAGGTCGATGCGCGCGAGCTGAGCGAGGTGCTCAACGTCGGCGGCAGTGATGTCGGTCATTCGTCTCCGATAGTGCGTCGGCCAGGGCTCGACAAGTCTAGGCCGAGCACGAGGCGCGGCCGTGCTTGACTCCTGGCTACTGGTGGCTACTGGCGTGGTGGCTGCTGGTGGGGTGGCAGTGGAGGCTGGCCGTTTCCGGGCCAGCGAGGGTCGTACCCGGGTTGGCCCTGCTGCGGCGCTTGTCCGGGATAGGGCTGCTGGCCCGGGTACGGCGCCTGGCCCTGATGTGGAGCCTGCTGAGGGGGCTGCCCCTGATAGGGCGGTTGGCCCTGCTGCGGCTGCCCGTTCCAGCCGCCCTGCTGCTGCGGATATGGCTGCGGGGGCTGCCCCTGCTGCCTGGGATCGAATCCGCCTGGCTGCCCCTGGTACTGGTTTCCCTGAGCCGGGCGGCCTCCGAACTGCTGGCCCGGATACGGCTGGCCCTGATTCTGCTGAGGCACCTGCCACGCGGCGCCCTGCTGCTGTGGGCCGCGACCCTGGTCTGCCCCGTACACGGGAGGCTGAACCTGAGGTCGCTGCCAGGAGCCGCCCTGTTGAGGGAACTGGCCCTGCTGAGAAGGCTGGCCCTGCTGGGGCGGTTGTCCCGGCCATGGCTGAGCCTGCTGCGGTGGCTGCTGCCAGCTCGGCTGCGGCTGCTGCCTTTGGCTTTCGAACTGCCCCTGGTTTCCGGGGTGCGCCTGCTGGCTCTGCTGTCCTTGATTCCCGAACCGACCTGGCTGCGGGTACGGCTGATTCGGCTGGCCTGGCTGGCCTGGCTGACCGAATTGCGGCGGCTGGCCGAACGGCGCCTGCTGCGTTGGGCGACCGAACTGGTCCACGGGGGCACCCTGCGCGGGTGGAGCTCCGAACGCCGATGGGGCTGCCTGAGGCGGATTCGCGAGGTGCGGCGGCAGGAATCCCCGTGCCGCGCCCTCCCCCGGCGCTGGAGCTGGCACTGGAGGTGGACCTCCCGCGGGCGGCGCGACAGCGGACGGGGGCGTGCGCTCCCACCGCGGAGACGCATCGAACGGCTGCCAGGGCGCGCTCGGCGATTGCGACTGGGAAGGCGCGGATGGCAGGCCGGAAGTCGTGGGCTCGGCTGCGGCGGCCGGGCGCTCTGGGCGTTGCGGCGCCTGAACGTACGGCGCCGAGGCAGGAACAACTGGCGGTGTCGGGGTTGGGAGGCCGGCAGGCGGGACGACAGGAACCGGTGCGGGCTGCGCGTCTGACGTCTGCAACTCGTGCAGAGGTTCGGCGGGCACATCCGCGGGTGCCTGGTCGAGGCCGATGCCTGCAGCCGGCGAGCGCTCCTCCGAGGCGATCCGGGGCTCGCTCCGCTCAGAGGCCACGGACGGCGGTTCCTTCTCAGGTGAGACCGCGCTTGGTTCGAAGTCCAGAGCGGGCTCGGGCTCGACGGAAGAGGCCGCTGCTGGTTCGACGTTGTGCTCAGTTTCGGCCGGTGCCTCAGCACCGACCTCGATCACACCGTCGTTCGTCGCTGCCCCCGGCGTCACCCGGACGACGAGGATCCGCTGCGCTTCGTCGAGCGTGATCTCGACATCGCCGGAGCCCGTGATCAGCTCGTAGCTGGATTCCCCTGTGCGCTGGAGCCGTGACTCCGTGCGGGCTGCGTAGGAGTGGAGCGCGCGCACGTGGTCTCCGAGAATGCCGGCGTCGAGTGCCTCGAGGATCGCGCGCGTAGCTCGCTCGGCGGTCGTGGGAGTATCGGCACCCGCCTGGACCATGAGGTGCACCTGCACGCCAGGGGCAGCCTCGACCACAACGCTGTCGCGCGAGCGAGTGAGCGCCTTCGCGGCGAGCACAAGCAGGAGGGGCGAGGTCTCCCCCGTCTTCACGACCGACGACGACAGCTGGTCTGGCCCTCCGTCGAGCACGAAGGAGCGCACCCGCCCGGCGAGCGCGATGGCCTGCTCTGGGAAGTTGTTGACGTTGTTCCAGCCCCACATCCACGTACCGGCGCTCTGTGCGACGCTGCCGATGAGCTGCACCGGGAGCACTGTCGCGCTCGGCTGCGTCTGGTAGGTGATCGACGGGGCGGTGAGGTCGACATCCCATCCGGCGTCGCCGAGCTGCTCGGTGAGCTGCGCGTGCGCGTCGAAATGGAGGATGGCGGCGTCGTCCGCCAGATCTTGCAAGCTCACACTGAGCATGGTTCCCCGTTCCTCCGCGGCAGGCCGAAGCCACGGCCTGCACACTGTAGCCGAGCGACCGGGCCGCAGCCTCGGAGTCCGCTCCTGGTCGAAGGAGCCAGCGGCGCGCTCATTCCTCGTCGGCTCGCAGATGCTCGACGGCGCTCGGACCGCCCTCGAGGAGGAGTCGGAAGCCATCGGCGTCGAGAATCGGGATGCCGAGTTCCTCGGCCTTCGTGAGCTTCGAGCCAGCGCCCGGCCCTGCAGCCACGAAGTCGGTCTTCTTCGACACGCTGCCCGCTGCTTTGCCGCCCGCAGCGATGATTGCCTCTTTGGCACCGTCGCGAGTGAAGCCCTCGAGCGTTCCCGTTGCGACGACGCTCAGGCCGGAGAGCGGGCCTTCCGTGCTGGTCCGAGCCCCGGGCCCCGGATGATCCGGAGTGGCGAAGCGGACTCCGGCCGCCCGCCAGGCTTCGATGATCTCGCGGTGCCAGTCTTCCGCCAGCCATTCGACGATGGCATCGGCGATCGTCGGCCCGACGCCTTCGACCTGGGCCAGCTCCTCGGCGGGTGCCGCCTCGATCGCTTCGAGTGAGCCGAACCAGTCGGCGAGCGCTCGGGCAGCGACGGGGCCGACGTGGCGGATGTTGAGGGAGACGAGTTGACGCCAGAGGTCCTTCGTCTTGGCGACCTCGAGCTGCTCGAGGAGCGTCGTGGCCTGCTTCGATGGCTCGACGAGCCTGAAGTCCTTCCTGATGCCCGCCTTGCGTCGCTCCGCGGGAGTCATCTCCTCCGAACCGGGCGGATAGACCAGCGACGCCTTCTGGAACGGCGCCCGACGGACGAGCTCGCCCGTCTCTTCGTCGGTCTTGGGCTCGCCGGTCTCGGAGTCCCTGACGACCACCTCGATGGGAACGAGCTCCTCGAGGGTGAGCGCGAAGAGTCGCGCTTCCGTCTCGAGAGGGGGCTGGTCGGGCACCGTCGGCTGGGTCAGCGCGGCGGCAGTGACCTCACCGAGCGCATCCACGTCGAGCCCTCCGCGCGAGCCGATGTGCTCGACGCGCCCACGAACCTGGGCTGGGCACGAACGCGAGTTCGGGCAGCGCAGGTCGACGTCGCCCTCCTTCATGGGGCGAAGAGGGGTGCCGCACTCCGGGCAATCGCTTGGCATGACGAAGTCGCGCACGTCGTCACCACGCAACTCGAGCACGGGGCCGAGCACTTCAGGGATCACGTCTCCCGCCTTGCGCAGCACGACCGTGTCGCCGATCTTCACGCCCTTGACACGGACCACGTCCTGATTGTGGAGCGTGGCCATGCGCACGACGCTTCCGGCGACCTTGACCGGGGCCATGATCGCGAAGGGCGTCACGCGCCCGGTCCGGCCGACGCTCGCCGCGATGTCGAGGAGCTTCGTGTGCACTTCCTCTGGCGGGTACTTGTAGGCGATCGCCCAGCGAGGCGCGCGGCTGGTCATGCCGAGCTCGTCGTGCAGATCGAGCTCGTCGACCTTCACGACGATTCCGTCGAGCTCATGCTCGACCGAGTGGCGCTCGGCGCCGTAGTGCTCGACGAATTCGACGACGTCGTCGACGGATGCGGCGACCTTCGCGTAGGGAGTCACGGGCAGGCCCCAACCAGCCAGCAGCTCGTAGACCTGGCTCTGCGACTCCACGGGAGGCGACGGCCAAGCCCCGATGCCGTGCACGTACATCTGCAGCGAATGCAGGCGCAGCTCGCCGGCCTCACGCTCGAGGCCGCTCTTCTTCTCGAGCTGCTGGCGCAGCCCGCCGCTCGCCGCGTTGCGCGGGTTCGCGAAGTCAGGGAAGCGCTTTGTCGCTCGTGCCAGCTCGGCTTCTTCGTCGAACTCGCCCCTGGTCGCCTCGGGACGCGCCGCCCATCTGGCCCTGTACTCATCAACGGCGCGTGGACGCAGCGCAGCCTGGAACTCATTGAGCTTCCGGAATGCCGCGACGGGGATGAAGACCTCCCCGCGCACCTCGACGATCGGCGGATGCCCCTCTCCCTTGAGCTCCTCCGGGATGCCCTCGATCTGCAGTGCGTTCTGCGTGACTTCTTCGCCCGTGCGGCCATCTCCTCGGGTCGCTGCGGTCACGAGCTTCCCGTGCTCGTAGCGCAGGGCGATGGCCAGCCCGTCGATCTTCAGCTCGGTCAGCCAATCGACACGTCGCCCAGCCGCCGCCTCGGTCTTGGCGCACCACTCCCGGAGCTCGTCGACGGAGAAGACGTTGTCGAGCGAGAGCATCCGCTCCGCATGCTCGATGGGACGCAGCCCGTCGGCGACACCGCCGCCGACCGTCTGTGTCGGCGAGTCCTGCGACTGCAGTTCGGGATGCTCGCGCTCCAGCGCATCGAGTTCGCGAACAAGACCGTCGTACTCGGCGTCGGAGACGAGCTGCGCGTCGCGCTCGTAGTAGGCCGCCTGATAGCCGGCGACGAGCTCGCGCAGCTCCTCGACGCGGACGCGCGCGTCGTCGAAGCTCGTCATGCTGCAGCTCCGGAGCGCGTGCTGAGCGTCGCCAGCGCGGCCTTGCGACTCACGTTGAGGAGCCATTCGTGCTTGGCGGAGAGTCGCTTCGCGGCGCGCTTCTCGCTCGTGGTCTCGAGGTAGCTCTGCACGATGCCCACGACGGCGATGAGCACCGCGAAGATCGCGAAGACGATCTGCCAGGTGGGTTCGAGCTGCATGAGGAAGTTCGAGGCGAGGAACACCGTGCCACCGATGAGGAACCAGAGCACGAGCGCCAGGATCCAGTCCTTCGCGCCGAATGGACGGGCCTCCAGCGTGCACCGCTTCGCGAGCTGCAGCGCAGGAGCGTCGAAATGCTCGTCGTAGTCGCTGCGCCACCGCTCGGGATCGGCGAGGTTCCTGTACTTCCCCGCCCACCGCTCCGCACGGTCGGTGAGCATGTCCATCGCCTCCCCGTCCTTCAGGACGGAGCCCTCGGCCTGCTTGCTCATGCTGCCTCCTGTCCGTCCGCGCTCTGCGCCGGGGTCGCTCCTGCGCCGGCCGCATCGCTCCGGACAGCGCTCACCGTCCGATCGATCGTGAACTGGCCGAGCACGCGGGTGCCGACGTACACGACCGCGGTCTGTCCGGGGGCGACGCCGACGAGCGGCTCATCCACGATGACGCTCCACTCGACCCCAGGGATGGTCGCATCGGCGCGTGTGCTCTCGGCGCTCGCGCGCACGCGTGCGGTCGCTGGCACCGGATCAGCGTGGGCACGGATCTGCACGTCGCAACGGAACTCCCCGTCTGCCTCCGCCTTCGCGGCGCCGGTCCAGCTCATCCGCTGTCCCGCGATCTCGGCGATGCTGAGCGCTTCCTTCGGCCCCACGACGACCTCGTTGGTCTTCGGGCGGATCTCGAGCACGAATCGTGGCTTGCCGTCGGGTGCTGGCACTCCGAGGCGGAGCCCCTTGCGCTGTCCCACGGTGTACGCCGTGGCGCCGTCGTGCTCGCCGAGCCTCGCTCCTGCGCTGTCGACCACCTCGCCGGTCGCGGTGCCGATGCGGTCGCCGAGCCATCCCCGGGTGTCGCCATCCGGAATGAAGCAGATGTCGTGCGAGTCGGGCTTCTGCGCCACGCTGATGCCGCGCTCAGCGGCCTCCGCCCGGATGAGGTCCTTCGAAGGCGTGTCGCCAAGCGGGAAGTAGCAGTGTTCGAGCTGCTGCTGCGTGAGCACGCCGAGCA
Organism: Pseudoclavibacter sp.; assembly: GCA_052099095.1. Lineage (GTDB taxonomy): Bacteria > Actinomycetota > Actinomycetes > Actinomycetales > Microbacteriaceae > Pseudoclavibacter. The sequence continues at coordinate 41,475 of JBQDTF010000006.1, read as the reverse complement.
CATACGACTGGTCCTTGGCCCAGGCGCTGGCCCGGTGGAGTTCGACGAGGCCGTCGTCGCCCGTCTCGAGCGTCGCGTAGTGCCCGGTGCACACGGCGTCGAACCCGAGGTCGATGGCTTTCTCGAGCAGGGCTGCGAACTTGATCTTCTCGTTGCAGCGCATGCAGGGGTTGGGCGTGCGACCCGCGCTGTACTCAGCGATGAAGTCGTCGACGACGTCGAGCTTGAACCGCTCGGAGAAGTCCCACACATAGAACGGGATCCCGAGGAGGTCGGCGGCACGGCGCGCATCCATCGAATCCTCGATGGTGCAGCACCCCCGCGACCCCGTGCGGAGGGTACCTGGCATTCGGGACAGCGCGAGGTGCACGCCGATGACTTCGTGCCCGGCCTCGACGGCCCGGGCTGCTGCGACGGCGGAATCGACCCCGCCGCTCATGGCGGCTAGAACTTTCACCGGATAAGTGTACGTCGGGCCTCCGACAGTGCCACGGAGCAGGCTGAGTTCCACGGATTCTCTGACCGTGACCAGCACCGGTGAATGGCTCCTACTCCGAGGCAGCTCACCCGATGTGCGTCGCCGAGGTCGTCGTCGCGGGCTCTGAGCCGGTCGCGAGCGGCTTCTCACGCAGGAACGACAGCGCGATGATCGAGATGACCGTGAGCGGGACCAGCGCGAGGAAGATCGGGATGAGCGCCTCGTTGTACGAGCCAACGATGATGGCGCGCAGCTGCTCGGGCAGCTCCGCGATCGCAGCGGGCGTGAACGAGCTCGCGCCGTCCTCTGCTGCGGCCCCGGCGGGCAGGCGGTCGGCGACCATCTGCGTCAGGCGAGCGGCGAACACCGAGCCGACGACCGCGGAGCCGAGCGTCGCACCGACCTGGCGGAAGTAGTTGTTGGCTGCCGTCGCCGTTCCCACGATGCGAGCAGGGAAGGAGTTCTGCACGATGAGCGTGAGGAGCTGCATGCTGCCGCCCAGACCGATTCCCATGATGCCGAGGGCAACGCAGATCATCCATATCGGGCTGTCGACGGTCACGAATGACAGCACCAGGAGGCCGACGCCCAGCACCCCGGATCCGGCGATCGGCACCCACTTGTAGCGGCCCGTCCGGGAGACGTACTGACCGCTCAGGATCGAGGTGATCAGCAGCGCACCCATCATCGGGGTCATGAGGAGGCCGGAAACAGTCGGACCGGAACCCGTCACCATCTGCAGGTACGTGGGCATGTAGCCGAGCGTGCCGAACATGATGACGCCCGTCGACAGGCTCGCGATCGTGGTCAGGATGAAGTTGCGGTCGCGGAACATGCCGAGGGGCATGATCGGGTTGGCCGCGCTGCGCTCGACGAACACGAAGCCGGTGGCCGAGATCACCGCGAGCGCGGCGAGGAGCAAGATCGTCGGCGAAGTCCACTCGTACTGCGACCCGCCCCAGGTGCCGACGAGCACGAGCGCGGTCGTGGCGAGGGAGATGAGGGCCATGCCGCCGATGTCGATGCGCGTGCGCTCCTGCGCGGGGCGCTTCGGCAGACGAAGGAGGAAGATCGTGGCCAGCAGGGCGAGCGCGCCGAGCGGCAGGTTGATCCAGAACACCCACCGCCAGCCTGGCCCCTCGGTGAACCAGCCGCCGAGCAGGGGCCCCGCCACGGACGAGAACGCGAACACCGCGCCCATGACGCCCATGTACTTGCCGCGTTCACGAGCCGGCACGACATCTGCGATGGCTGCCTGCGACAGGATCATGAGGCCGCCACCGCCGAGCCCCTGCACGATGCGAGCCCCGATGAGCAGCTCGATCGAGGGAGCTAGGCCGCCGAGGACCGAGCCGGCGATGAAGAGGCCGATGGCGATGAGGAGCAGCGGCTTGCGGCCGAAGAGATCGGACAGGTTTCCGTACACGGGCATCATGACCGTGGACGCCAGGATGAACGAGGTCACAACCCAGCTCATGTGCTCGACGCCGTGCAGCTCTCCGACGATCGTTGGCATCGCGCTGGAGAGCACCGTGTTGTTGAGGGAGGCCATGAGCATCGTGACCATGAGGCCGAGGAACAGCGGAACGATGCTGTGCTTGCGAGAGCGACCAGCGCCCACCTCAGCGGCCGGTCCGGCCGCCCGCGAGGCGGGGCTCGACTGAGCTTCTGCGCCTGTCGCGACGTTGGCACGGGCCTGCGAGTCGATGCTGGGGGGAGTCGTCATAGGGATTCTGAGATCGCTTTCCGGAAGATGTCGATGGAGTTGTTGATAGCGGCTTCCCGATCGATGAGGATGCCTTGGGGGTCGTTCCTGCTCGTGAAGCGGAGAATGGTCGCGGCGAGGGAGAGGAGCGCTTTCGCCGACTCGATGCCGCCAGGTGAGGCGTCGGGTGTGGTGTCGGCGTCCTGCGCCGTGAGGATCGCGAGCACGATGTCCTCCGCAGCGCTGATGTGACGCCTCAGGCGCTCCTCGAGCACCGGATGCTGATCTGCGAGCGTGCGTCGCCTCGGGAAGTCGTCGTGGTCCGGGATCGCCGAGTCGAGGACGGCGAGCATGAGCCGCATCGTGCGCCCGAACGAGTCGCCGTCGCCCGCGCGGAAATCGTCGAGGGCGCCTTCGGGCAGCGTGGGCGCCTGCATGCCGAGCACCGCGTCCTCTTTGCTCGGAAAGTAGTTGAAGAAGGTCCGGCGCGAGACTCCCGCTCGATCGCTGATGGCGTCGATCGTCGTCTCGTCGAGGCCACGCTCGATCGTGAGGTCGGCCGCTGCATCGTGGATGGCATGCCAGCAGTCGATGCGGTTGCGTTCGCGGAGGGAGAGAGCTGGGTTCGACACCACTCAAGAATATGCATGAGTGCAAAGTTTCACAAGTGCAAGTTTCCTGTGCACGTGCTGGGTACAGTTGCACCTCGTGCCACCTCTCCCCTCCCAGAACTCTTCAGGCAGCGCACGGTCACCGTGGATCTGGACGGCGCTCGCCGTCCTCGCGCTCGTCCTACTCGCTTTGAACCTGCGGACCGCCGTCACGAACGCATCGCCGATCTTCGACCTCATCTCGGCCGACCTCCCCCTGGAAGGCGCCACGACGGGGGTGCTGACGATGCTGCCCCCAGTCGCATTCGCGATCGCAGGCCTCATCACGCCCTGGCTGCTGAGACGCCTCCGCCTCGAGCTGCTCATCCTCATCGCACTCGCCGCGATCATCGCCGGACATCTCCTCCGCGGCGCGGCCCCGAACGTCCCGACTCTCCTCGGTGGCAGCGGAATCGCGCTGCTCGGAATGGGAATCGGCAACATCCTCCTGCCACCCGTCGTCGTCACGTACTTCCGGTCGCGCATCCCCGTCATGACCTCGACCTACGCGATCATCGTCGCGCTCGGCACCATGCTGCCGCCGCTGGTCGCAGCCCCGGTCGCCCTCGCCTCGGGCTGGCGGACCTCGCTCTCGATGTGGGCTATCGTCGCGGCCTCGGCGGCCGTGCCGTGGCTCGTCCTCCTCGTACGCGCCCAGGTACGCACCGCACGTGGCCACGTCGCTCCGACCACCGGTGCGATAACGCTCCCCGACGGCACGCGCGCCAAACCCGCGAAGTCGATCTGGCGCTCGAAGCGCGCGTGGGCGCTCGCGACGACCTTCGCGATCTCCTCGATGAACGCCTACTGCTGCTTCGGCTGGCTGCCCACGATCCTGCAGGAGCGAGCGGGAGCTGACACGGTCGCGGCCGCCGGCTACCTGTCGTTGTTCGCGGCCATGGGCATTCCGCTCTCCCTCGCGACGCCGCTCGTCATCAAGCACCTCGGGACGACGTGGCCCCTCATCTCAGCGGCCGGTGGCTTCGCGCTCGGCTACGCGGGGCTCATCTTCGCCCCGACGGCGGCTCCCGTCCTCTGGGTTGTGCTCATCGGCTTCGGGCAGCTGATCTTCCCGATCTGCCTCACGCTCATCGGCCTGCGGGCGGCGGGCCAGCGCGGGTCAGCGATCCTCAGCGGCTTCGTGCAGCTCGTCGGCTACGCACTTGCCGCTCTCGCCCCGCTCACGGTCAGCGTGCTCGCGACGGCCACGGGCGACTGGTCGATCTCGCTCGGGCTCCTCGCGGTGCTCACCCTCGCCGTGCTCCCGCTCGCCCCGGCGCTCGCCGGCAAATGGAAGATCGAAGACGAGATCCAGCTGGCGCGCTAGGCGTGCACCAGGGTGATGAGCTCAGGCTTCGAGCTCCGGTTGGATGTCGGTGCGCTGCTCCTCGTGCAGCGCCGCGTAGAGGCCGCCCCTCGACATGAGCTCGGCGTGGTCGCCCCGTTCGACGATGCGTCCCTCGTCGATGACGCAGATGAGGTCGGCGTCTTTCACCGTGGACAGCCGGTGCGCGATGGCGAGCACCGTGCGACCGCGCGAAGCCGCGTCGAGCGCCCGCTGCACGAACCGCTCCGAGCGCGTGTCGAGCGCGCTCGTCGCCTCGTCGAGCACGAGCACCGCGGGGTCCTTGAGCAGCACCCTGGCGATCGCCACCCGCTGCTTCTCACCGCCGGAGAGCCGATAGCCGCGCTCCCCCACGAGCGTCTCGTAGCCGTCGGGGAACTTCGAGATCGTCTCGTGGATGTTCGCCTGCCTGCAGGCCTCCTCGATCTCCGCCTGCGTCGCATCCGGCTTCGCGAAGCGCAGGTTCTCGGCGATCGACGCGTGGAAGAGGTAGCTCTCCTGGCTCACGATGCCCGTGTTGGCGATGAGTGCGTCATGGTCGAGGTCGCGGACATCGGTGCCCGCGAACTTCACAGCACCGGAGGAGACCTCGTAGAGGCGAGGGACGAGGTAGCCGATCGTCGTCTTCCCGGCCCCGCTCGGCCCGACGAACGCGACGAACTCGCCGGGGCGGACCGTGAACGACACGTCGTCGAGGGTCGGCGCCGAGTCGACCTCCGCGTCCGGGTACCGGAACGACACGTGGTCGAACTCGACCTCGCCAAGCTTCGCCGGGTCCAGAGCAACGGGCGACACCGAAGGCGTGATCGCTGGTCGCATGTCGAGGTACTCGAAGATGCGCGCGAAGAGGGCCTTCGACGTCTGCACTTCGAGCCCGATTCGCATGAGGCCGATGAGCGGCATCGTGAGCCGGGTCTGCACGGTCGTGAACGCGACGATCGCGCCAGCCGTGAGGTCGACCCCTCCCGTGATGAGGTACGCACCGACGATGTACACGGCTGCTGGAACCAATGAGAAGACGATGGACACGAAGGCGAAGAAGGTCTGCCCGCTCATGGTCTGCTTCACCTGCAGGCCGATCTGCCGAAAGTTCTCGGCTCGATACCGCTGCCCCTCTGCTTCCTCGCGCCCGAACGACTTCGCGAGCAGGATGCCGGAGACGCTCAGCGACTCCTGCGTGATGGCGGTCATCTCCGACAGCGACTCCTGCGTCTTGGTCGCGATGCGAGCGCGCACCTGCCCGACCCGACGCTGCGCCCAGACGAGTGCGGGCATGAGCACGAACGCGATGATCGTCAGCTGCCACGAGAGCAGCGCCATGGCGACCACCGCGGCCAGCACCGTCACGATGTTGCCGACGACGCTCGTGATCATGGACTGCAACGTCGACGCGACTCCACCGACATCGTTCTGCAGACGGGACTGGATGACGCCCGTCTTCGTGCGAGTGAAGAACGCCAGCTCCATGCGCTGGAGGTGCTCGAAGAGACGCACACGAAGATCGCCCATGACGGAGTTGCCGACGCTCGCGGTGAAGTACGTCTGCACGACCCCGAGCGCGCTCGAGGCGACCCAGAGCAGCGCCATCAGGCCGACGATCTTCCACAGCTCGCCGATGTTCGGGCCGGTGCCGCCTGGCGGGAAGAGGCCGACGTCGAAGGCCTGCTCAGTCAGCAGTGGCGGCAGTACCGAGATGGCCGCCGTGATCAGAACAAGGACAAGCGCGATCGCGATCTTTCCGCGGTAGGGCGAGAACAGGCGGAGCACCCGCTGCCACAGGTCGTCGATCTGGGGAGCCTGCTCATTCGCGGCGCGGATCACAGACTCATCGCGCACGCGCCCTCCGGCTGGTGGCCCGCCCCCTGCGCCTCGCATCGTCATGGCGTCAGCGTAAGCGCATCCGCCGACACTCAGACGTGGAAGCGTGGCTGATGCGCTGCAGGCGAAACCCCGGGGAGCTACACGGCTCGGTCGGAGAACCCGGCCGTGCGCGCCTGCTCCACGATCCGCGGAAGGACCTCGAGCAGCGAGGCGATGTCTCCCGCGCTCGTCGACGCCCCGAGGGTGAAGCGAAGCGCACTGAGCGCGGTGCGCTCGTCGAGCCCCATGCCCAGAAGCACGTGCGACGGCTCCGCGATACCTGCCTGGCACGCCGAACCGGTCGAGACGGAGAAGCCGGCCATGTCGAGGAGGAAGAGCAGCGAGTCTCCCTGGCAGCCGTCGAACGTGAAGTGCACGTTGCCCGGTACCCGAGCCCGAACCTCGACGCCTGCGTCGTCGAGCGTCCCGTCGAGAGGCGCACCTCGGAGCTCTGCACCGGGAATTCGCGCGACCCCGGCCACGAGCTGACGTGCCAGCGCGTCGAGGCGAGCACCTTCCGCCTGCATTCGCGACTGAACGGCGTCTGATGCTGCGGCGAACGCGAGCGCGGCTGGCACATCCTGCGTTCCCGAGCGCACTCCCCGTTGCTGTCCCCCTCCGTGGATGAGTGCCTCGACGGTGTGCGCACGCGCGAGCGCGAGCGCTCCCATCGCGACGGGCCCACCGATCTTGTGCGCCGAGACGCTCAGGGCCGCCACTCCGAGATCCCGCAGCGACACGGGGACATGCCCGAAGGCGGCGACCGCATCGACGTGCACCGGGATTCCGTGTTCAGCTGCGAGCGCCGAGAGCGCGCGCACGGGCTGCACGGAGCCCACCTCGTTGTTCGCGAGGATGACCGTGACGAGGGCGATCTCCGTGGCGTGCTCGCGCATCCGCTGGTCCGCGAGAGCGAGATCGACGCGGCCGGCGTCGTCGACCGGCAACCAGTCGATGACCGCGCCTTCATGGTTCGCGAGCCACTCCACGGCGTCCACGGTCGCATGGTGCTCACCGCGGGGAGCCAGGATGCGCGTTCGGCTGGTGTCCTGCTGGCGCCGGGACCAGAAGAGGCCCTTGATACCCAGGTTGATCGCTTCCGTTCCTCCTGACGTGAGGACGACCTCGATCGGGTCAGCGCCGAGCGCGACTGCGACTCGTTCCCTTGCGCCTTCGAGCATCCGCTTCGCTGCCTGGCCGTGGCCATGAATCGACGATGGATTCCCAGTCAGCTCCAGCCCGGCGAGGAGCGCTTGCCTCGCCTCGGCAACCATGGGCGTCGTCGCCGCGTGGTCGAGGTAAACGGCCATTTCGCTCCTCGACTCGGTCTCGACATAGAATTGCGCGATCTGTGCGCACCAGCACGCGCATGCCCGTGCTCGGCGCGGCCGTGAGGCTGCGCCGTCACTCAATTCGAACAGTTTAGGCCTCATGCTCGACTCACAGACCCGCTCCGACCTCGGCGTCACCCACCACCAGGGCATCGCGCGCCTGCGCGTGTTCTCGAGGCATGCTTCGTCGATGACGCTCTGCCTCGTCGACGCAGACGGCACCATAACGCGCACCATCGAGATGGCCAGCATGCCGGGCGGCATCTGGCAGGCAGAGTGCGCCGAACTCGTGAACGGCCAGCGATACGCAGTGCGCGCAGACGGGCCCTCGAGCGGAACCAACGCCTTCGACAAGCACCGGCTGATCGTCGACCCGTACGCCAGACAGGTCGCGAATGTCGGCACCGTGGCGGTCCCGATCTGGACGGCCCAGGTCGTCGAGAGCGAGCCGTTCGACTGGGGTCAGGTGCGCGCACCGCTCCTCCCCCTCCGAGACGTCGTCGTCTACGAAGCGCACGTCAAGGGCTTCACGCAGCTCGCCCCGCACATGCCAGAGGAGCTGCGCGGCAGCTACGCGGGACTCGCCCACGAGGACACGATCGCGTACCTCCAATCCGTCGGCGTCACGGCCGTCGAGCTGCTTCCCGTGCACGCCTTCGCCTCCGAGTCCTTCCTCCGACGCCAGGGAATGGCGAACTACTGGGGCTACAACACGCTCGGGTTCTTCGCCCCGCACGCCGACTACGCCTCGCCCGCTGCGCGTGCCGCCGGCCCGCACGCTGTCGCGCGCGAATTCAAGGGCATGGTCAAGCACCTGCATGCGGCCGGCATCGAGGTCTACCTCGACGTCGTCTACAACCACACCTCAGAAGGCGGCCGCGGCGACGAGACCTCGATGTTCCGTGGACTCGACAACGCCACCTACTACCGCCACGACATGCACGGCAACCCGGTCGACCAGACCGGATGCGGCAACTCGCTCGACACGTCGGAGGCGGTCGTGCGGGAACTCATCCTGGACTCCCTGAGGTACTGGGTCGAGGAGTTCCGCATCGACGGGTTCCGCTTCGACCTGGCCGCGACGCTCGGCCGCAACGCACACCACGCCTTCGAGCGGCACCACCCGCTGCTCGAGGCGATCGTCACCGACGACCGCCTCGCCGACACGAAGCTCATCGCCGAACCGTGGGATGTCGGCATGGGCGGCTGGCAGACAGGCAACTTCCCCGAGGACTGGTCGGAGTGGAACGACAGCTTCCGCGACCACGCCCGCTCGTTCTGGGTCCGCGACATCGCCGAGGCTCGGAGCTACGGCGTGCATCCGGAGGGCGCTGGTGCGTTCAGCACCTCGTTTGCGGGCTCCTCCAACATGTTCAGCGACGACCGCGGTCCCCTGGCATCGGTGAACTTCGTGACGGCCCACGATGGCTTCACGCTGCGAGACCTCGTCTCCTACAACGTCAAGCACAACCTGCAGAACGCGGAGCTCGGGCGAGACGGCACCGGCGACAACCGCTCGTGGAACTTCGGCGTCGAAGGGCCGAGCGACAGCGACAGCATCGAGACGCTGCGCAGGCGCACCATGCGCAATCTCCTCAGCACCGTCCTGCTGAGCGCTGGCGTCCCCATGCTCACCGCCGGCGACGAGGTCGCGAGGTCACAGAAGGGCAACAACAACCCCTACAACCAGGATTCACCGCTCACGTGGTTCTCCTGGGACCTCAGCGAGGTCCAGCTCGCGCAGCTCGCGCACACGCGGCGACTCATCGAGCTTCGCGGCAAGCACCAGGTGCTCCGTCCGAGCAGCTTCAACCACGGCCACGCCCTCAGCGAGCACGGGACGAGGCGCCGGTGGTTCGACGCGCTCGGCAATCCGATGGGCGACGGCTCCTGGCAGGGGCCAGGCGGTCGAACGCTGCAGGTGCTGCTCGACGCCTACATCCCGCAAGCCGACGCCGACTTCACTGGCGACGCCGAACTCGTCGACGGAATCCGGATGCTCATCGACCGGCTCCTGATCGTCGTGCACGGCAGCGAGGACGACTCGGCCCTGCGCCCGCCCGCCGTCGACGACATCACCGGCTACCGCTTGCTCTGGGATTCGACGCACGAGCATCCGGACGAAGCCCTCGGAGCGAGCCGCGCACTGGTTCCAGGCCAGCTGATCGGCATCGAGGGGCCATCCGTGCAGGTCTACGCGGTCGACGTGGAGCGGGCGCACCACCACATCTGATCCGGCATCGCGCGCCACGTCGTTCACATTCCGTGACACGCGGACAGCCCCGATGCGGGTGGGTGTTGGTAGCGTTCGGTTGTGGCAACGACACCAGCGTCAGACGACCAGATTCCACCGAGCCGCCCGCGTCGGGCAGCCGCGAAGCGAGCGAGCACTCCGCCGCAGGCTGCACAGGCTCCCGACGCAGTTGGGACTGCGAGCACCACGGGCGCGCCTGCGCAGATCCCGGGCAAGGCCGCTCGCGCTCGCAAGCCGAAGGCGACCGCCGCGAAGCCCGCAGCCGCGGCCGCCGTGGCAACGGCCCTCCCCGCAACGGGTGACGGCTTCCCGGGCTCCGGCTACGTCCCGGTGATCGGACGAATCCCGATCCTCGATCTGCAGCCGCAGCTCGTGGACAACCTCTTCCCAACGAAGGGGTACGTCGGCGACGTCGTCCCGTTCTCGTGCGTCTCCTTCCGCGAAGGGCACGACATCATCGGCGTCGAGCTGATCCTGGCTGCCCCAGGTGCGCAGGCCCACCGCATCCGGATGCGCCCGGGCCCCAAGGGCACGGACTCCTGGCTGGCCGAGGCACAGGTCACCGTCGCTGGAACACACGAGTGGTGGGTCGAGGCATGGAACGACGACTTCGCGACCTGGCAGCACAACGCGGAGATCAAGATCCCCGCGGGCATCGACGTCGATGTGATGCTGGAGCTCGGCGCGCGAGTCGTCGACCGCGCGGCGACCGACCCTGAGCTCACCGACCACCAGAGTGCTGTGCTGCGAGACGCGGCGACCGCGTCTCGCTTCACGTCGCGTTCGGCGTCCTTCCGCCTCGCTTCCCTCCTCGCCGAGGACGTGCTCGAGGTCATCGAGGCGCACCCTGTGCGCTCGCTCGTGACGCGTTCGGCGTCGCGCAGCATCCAGGTCGACCGTGCACTGGCTGGAAACGCAGCCTGGTACGAGTTCTTCCCTCGTTCGGAAGGCGCGAGGCAGGCCGCGGACGGCAGCTGGACCTCCGGCACCTTCCGCACCGCCGCCGAGCGCATCCCGGCCGTCGCCGCGATGAACTTCGACGTGCTGTATGTGCCGCCGATCCATCCCATCGGCCACACGAACCGCAAGGGCCCGAACAACTCGCTCACGACCGAGCCCGGCGACCCCGGCTCCCCCTGGGCGATCGGCGCGGCAGAGGGCGGGCACCGCGACATCCACCCAGACCTCGGCACTGTGGAGGACTTCCGCTACTTCGTCGGCGAGATCGAGCGTCACGGACTGGAGCTTGCCCTCGATCTGGCGCTGCAGGCCACCCCGGACCACCCCTGGGTTGCCGAACACCCAGACTGGTTCACGCAGCTCCCAGACGGCAGCATCGCCTACGCCGAGAACCCGCCGAAGAAGTACCAGGACATCTACCCGATCAACTTCGACGGCGACCGCAACGGCCTCTACGCCGAGGTTCTCGACACGGTCGAGTACTGGATCGGCCTCGGCGTCAAGATCTTCCGCGTCGACAACCCGCACACCAAGCCGCTCCAGTTCTGGGAGTGGCTGATCCACGAGGTCAACGCCAAGCACCCGGACGTGATCTTCCTCGCCGAGGCGTTCACTCGCCCAGCCATCATGCACGCGCTCGCGAAGGCCGGATTCCAGCAGTCGTACACGTACTTCACGTGGCGCAACACGAAGACGGAGCTCGAGGAGTACCTCACGGAGGTCTCGAAGGAATCGAGCGACTTCCTTCGCCCGAACTTCTTCGTCAACACCCCTGACATCCTCACGGAGTACCTGCAGAAGGGCGGGCGCAACGCGGCCAAGATCCGCGCGATCGTCGCAGCCACATCCTCGCCGCTGTGGGGTGTCTACGCCGGGTTCGAGCTCGCGGAGAACGTGGCGCGGCCGGGCTCCGAGGAGAACATCGACAACGAGAAGTACGAGTACAAGCAGCGCGACTGGGCCGCTCAGGAAGCCAGTGGCTACTCGCTCGCGCCTCTCCTCACGAAGCTCAACGAGCTGCGGCGGGCGAACCCTGCCCTGCAGCAGCTGCGCAACTTCGAGGTGCAGTTCAGCGACAACGAGAACGTCCTGGTCTTCTCCAAGCATCTGCCAGCCGAGTACTCCCCCGACGGCGTCTCCAACACGGTCATCGTCGCGGTGAACCTCAACCACTCCGGCATCGAGGAGGCCACGGTCTACATCGACCAGACCAAGTTCGGGTTCGCGTCCGACACGGAGTTCGGCGTGGAAGACCTCCTCAGCGGACACGAGTGGATCTGGGGCGGCGCGAACTACGTGCGCCTCGACCCCTCAACCCTCCCCGCGCACATCCTGCGCGTCAGGCACTCGGCACTCTGACCTATCGTCCGGTCGCGCCTCTGGCGTGACCGGACGATCTCGAGAACGGAAACACCATGACCGACGAACTCCAGCCCGCAGCGCCAGCCGCGATCAGCATTCCAGACGGCGAGCTGCGCGCGATCGCGGACGGCACGCACTCCGGTCCCCACTCGATCCTCGGACAGCACCTGCAGGACGACGAGCACACGGTCATCCGTGCCCGCCGGCCCCTCGCCGAGCGCGTCACCGCGATCCTCGCGACGAGCGGCGAGCGAGTCGAGCTGCAGCACCTCGCGCACGGCATCTGGCAGGGCGTTCACGAGCGCGGCCTCGACGACTACAGCCTCGAGACCGTGTACAGCGACGGCGTCCCGCACACCGTCGACGACCCCTACCGCTTCCTCCCCGTCGTCGGGGAAGTCGACCAGTTCCTCTTCGGCGAGGGACGCCACGAGCGACTCTGGCATGTCTTCGGCGCTCACCACCGGGAGCACTGGGGCACGCACGCGCCCGTCTGGGGAACCTCGTTCGTCGTGTGGGCGCCGCACGCCCAGGCGGTCAGAGTCATCGGCTCGTTCAACGGATGGGACGGCAGGGCGCATGTGATGCGCCGTCTCGACGCGCTTGGCATCTGGGAGCTCTTCGTGCCAGGCGTCTCGCCGCACGAGACCTACAAGTTCCAGATCCGCACTGCGTCAGGATCCTGGGTCGAGAAGGCCGACCCAGTCGCCCTGCACGCGGAGCAGCCGCCGCAGACGGCATCCGTGATCGCGACCCCGAGCGCCTACGAGTGGGGCGACGGCGACTGGATGACCGAGCGCGCGCAGAAGGACCCGCACACGGGACCGATGACCACGTACGAGCTCCACGCGATGTCGTGGCGCCCTGGCCTTGGATACCGCGAACTCGCCGACCAGCTCGTCGAGTACCTCGACGGCCTCGAATTCACGCACGTCGAGTTCATGCCCCTCGCCGAGCACCCCTTCGGCGGCTCATGGGGCTACCAGGTGACCGGGTACTACGCGCCGACGTCTCGCCTCGGCTCACCCGACGATCTGCGCTACCTCATCGACCGCCTGCACCAGGCCGGCTACGGCGTCATCATGGACTGGGTGCCCGGCCACTTCCCGAAGGACAGCTTCGGGCTCGCGGAGTTCGACGGGCAGGCGCTCTACGAGCACGCCGACCCGCGCCTCGGCGAGCAGCTCGACTGGGGCACCAAGGTCTTCAACTTCGGCGACTCCCAGGTGCGGAACTTCCTGGTCGCAAACGCGCTGTACTGGCTCGAGGAGTTCCACATCGACGGGCTCCGCGTCGATGCCGTCGCGTCGATCCTCTACCTCGACTACTCACGCGAGGAGTGGGTTCCGAACATCCACGGTGGCCGAGAGAACCTCGAGGCCATCGCCTTCCTCCAGGAGGTCAACGCGACCGCGTACAAGCTCTACCCCGGCATCGCCATGATCGCCGAGGAGTCGACGAGCTGGGCCGGGGTCACGAAGCCCACCGAATGGGGTGGGCTGGGCTTCGGACTCAAGTGGAACATGGGCTGGATGAACGACAGCCTCCGCTACGTCGAACGCGACCCGATCCACCGGTCCCACCACCAGGGCGACCTGACGTTCTCGTTCGTCTACGCGTGGAGCGAGCGGTTCCTGCTCCCCATCAGCCACGACGAGGTCGTCCACGGCAAGGGATCCCTGTACTCGAAGATGCCGGGCGATGAATGGCAGAAGCTCGCCGGCACACGCCTCTTCCTCGCCTATCAGTGGGGCCACCCGGGCAAGCAGCTGCTCTTCATGGGGCAGGAGTTCGCTCAGCAGACCGAGTGGAGCGAATCTCGCGGACTCGACTGGTGGGAGCTCGACAATCCGGGCCACGCGGGCGTGCAGCGCCTCGTCGGCGATCTGAACCGCCTCGCCAAGAACGAGGGCGCGCTCTGGCAGCGCGACGACGATCCGTCCGGCATGGTGTGGCTGAGCGGCGACGACGCAGCCAACAGCGTGCTCGCATTCGCACGCCGCGGCTTCGATGGAACACCGGATGTCGCCATGATCTTCAACTTCTCGAACCAGGTCATCGGCGGGTACCGACTCGGGCTGCCGCATGCCGGTCGATGGTCGGAGGTGCTCAACACCGACGCCGAGACCTACGCGGGTTCCGGGGCGGGCAACTACGGCTCGGTGACCACCGAGGACATCCCGTCGCACGGCTTCGCGCAGTCCGCCGCCGTCACGGTCCCGCCGCTCGCGGCTGTCTGGTTCACGCACGAGGGCTAGTCAGCACTCACGTCTGACACGACGAGGCCCGGATGCGATCTGATCGCATCCGGGCCTCGTCTCGTCACGGTCGGCGCCGTCAGAACAGGAGGTTCGTGAGCCTCGCTCGCGCCGCGCCCACGCGCGGGTCGGCGACCCCGACGACGAGGAACAGGTCGAGGAGTCGTTCGCGGACTGCCGTCTTGCCCTCCGCGTCGAGCTTCGGGAAGAGCGTGAGCAGGCGATCGAAGGCGTCGTCGATGTGCCCGCCCGACAGATCGAGGTCGGCGACGTCGAGCTGCGCGTCGAGGTCGTCTGGGCCCGCGGCGGCGCGCTGGCGGATCTCCTCGAGGGTCTTGCCCTGGAGACGCAGGAGCAGCTGGACCTGAGCCAAGCCGGCGCGGGCCTCGTCGTCGGCGGGGCGTTCAGCGAGCGCGCGCTCGTAAGCGTCGATAGCTGCGGGATAGTCGCCACGCTCGAGCGCCTCGAAGGCCTCCGCGTGCAGCGGCGGCAGCGGCGGGGCTGCAGGCTCTTCGGCCTGCCCCTCGGCCTCAGGTGCTCCATCGATCGCGACGTGGCCGGTCAGTCCCTGCTGGGCGGCGACCTGCAGGATCTCGCCGACGATCTGCGTGATCTGCTCCTCTGGCGGGTTGCCGGAGAAGAGCTGGAGTGGCCGACCGCCGATGATGGCGATGACCTGCGGCTGCTGACCGAGTTGCGGATGCGCGTCCAGGTCGACGCGGACCAGCACGATGCGGCCCTCTGCGCTGCGGACGATCTTGGCGAGCACTGGCGAGAGCGCCTGCGCATCGCTCGACCACTTCGCGTGCATCTCGACGATGACGGGCAGGAACTGCGAGAGCTGCATGAACTGCTCGAGCGTCTGCTCGTCCGCGTCGATGACGACGTCAGGCAACGTCGCGACCGGCTCCCCCGCTGCGGGCTGGCTCGCCTCAGCGGGCTGACCTGGTGCCGCCGCGCCAGCTGCGCCAGGCACCTGGCCGGCTGGCGCGTTCGCGCGCTGCACGAGGGAGGAGAGATCAACTGCTCCGTAGAGACTTGCTGGGTTGAGTGGTGGAGTTTCAGCCATAGGTAACCTCGTTGGCGTTGAGCTGGCGTGCGCCGGTCATGGTGTTGGCGAAGCCGAGCAGTTGGATAGCGCCGCCAGTCGCTTCAGACGGCACGTAGAACATGAGCTGGTTCGTGTAGAGCGTCTCGAACCCGAGTGACGACGAGCTGGCACCCGCGAGGGCTGCTGTGCGCCCCTGGACGCTGAGCGTCGCGAGCTGCGTTCGTGCGCTCAGCTTCTCGACCTCCTCGATGGAGACCGCTACGATCGCTCCGCCGTCGAGCGTCTGCACGCCGAAGGGAGGGTCGTCCGTCTGACGCGTCTGGAACTCGATGCGGGCTGCATTGGCATCGATCTCGCCCGAGACGGTGGCCCGTGCGTCGGAGATCTGCGTGCGGAGCGAGTCGCCATCCGGCGAGAAGAGCGCAGCGAACTGCGATCCGTCGCCGTTGCTGATGACGTCCGCGTAGGCCGCGGCCAGCTCCTCGGGTGCGATCACGAGCGGCTGCTCGAGGCCGTCGATGCCAGGGGCGCCGATCTCCGCGGGAGCCGCCTCTGGCAGCGTCACGTCCGGCGTGAGCTGCACGATGGATGCGACCTTGTACGTGTCACGGGCATTCGACTGCGTCAGCATCATGCCGAACGGAGCTGTCGGCGTCTCTCCCCCTGCTTCGCGCACCACGAAGATCGACTTCGGCCAGGCTTCGGAAGCCTGCGGCACGGCGTAGACCACTTCACCGGTCGGGAAGGCGACGGGGCCAGGCAGGGCGTTGTCTGCCGCTTTCGCCCGGTACTCAGCGGCACGTTCCTGGTAGGCGGCCTGCGTGAACCGAGGCTTGAGTCCCTCCGCGTTGTTGGCAGCGTCAGCCTCCTGGGCGAGGCGGGCAGCATCGTCCAGGATCGTGGTGAGCTGCTGTGCGTTGACGGCGGGCAGTGCCTCGCCCTCGGTGATGAGGGCCTGGTCGATTGACGAGGTCGGCGTCGGCGTCGTCGGCGCGCTTGTCGAGCCACCGAACTGCTCGGGCCAGAAGTCCGCGGAGCAGCCGGTGAGCGCGATAGAGCCGACCAGCAGCACCGGGATGAGCCTGAAGAGGCGCTTGGGAGCCTGGCTCCGATCGCGACCACGCGGCCTGCGCCATTCCTGGGGAGCCGGAGCTGGTGCGTCCGAGGAGGGAGCCCCCGCCCCCGGGCCGGATGCGCCACCCGCTGGCGGCTCGTCGCCGCCCGCGGAGTCGTCGTCGGCACGGTCGGCGTCGTCAGCACCGTCGTCCGACGAGGTGTCGGCCGCGACCTGCTGGGCAGGCTCGTCATGAGCTGCCTGGTCCTGAGCTGCCTCATCTGCCGACGCGGCGCTCGGCGCCGACGCGTCGGAAGGGCCGCTCCAGCTGAAGGGGTCGTCGACAGCTGCTGGCGCTTCCG
Source organism: Pseudoclavibacter sp. (assembly GCA_052099095.1). Classification (GTDB taxonomy): domain Bacteria; phylum Actinomycetota; class Actinomycetes; order Actinomycetales; family Microbacteriaceae; genus Pseudoclavibacter. The sequence continues at coordinate 24,805 of JBQDTF010000006.1, read as the reverse complement.
CACCTGCTGGTGCAGCTGGCGGCACGGCGTCTTCCGCACCCGGTGCCCTGAACGACGGGAAAGCGGGAGCCTCGGGCTGCTGGGTCGGCTGCTCGGTCGGCTGCTCGGCTGCTGCCGGAGGCGCCCAGGCGTGGACCGTCTCCTGTTCAGGCGCGAAGCGATCACGGTCAACGTCGACGTCTGGAGCTCGCTCTGGCAAGTCGCCTTCGGAGAGTCTCACCGAGGCGGCAACGACGCTCTGCGACTGCTCGACGGGGTCGAGGTCGGATGCGTCCAAGCCGTCGTCCGCGCTCGGTGCGGAGCGTTCGAAGGAGAATGCGGGGGTTGCGGCCGCGTCAGAGCTGGCCGGAACGGCAAGAGGAGCCTCGGACTCGAGCTCTTCGTGGGCCCGGCGCTGCGGCTTCGAGCGCCGGCGCATGCTGAGCAGTGCCCAGAGCAGGAGGCCGAGCGAGATCAGCAGCAGCACTCCACCGCCGAGGAGGAGCGGGCCAGCCATCGGGGCTCGACCGTCGAGTGGCCACGAGATCGACACCTCGCTGGGGGCGGGCGCCTCGCCGTCGGACTGCACGAGGAGCGCGAAGCCGACCGGCAGCGTCTGCTGCAGTTCGAGCTCGCCATCGCCCTCGTACTCTTCGAACCAGAGGTCGTTGCCGAGGATGTTCGGTGCCGTGGTCTCGTCGGCGGAGGCCTCGCCCGGGGTGAACACGAGCGCTCCGCTCGCGTCGTCGAGCGTGACGATCTCGTGCTGCGTCGTGCCGACCCAGCCTGCGATGTCGGCTTGACGGCCGATCGCGACGCGGATGGGTCCGTCGCCGCTGATCGTGATGGACTGCGTGCCCGCGTGCTTGATGAGCGTGTCGCTCGGGATGACGAGCAACGGCGACTCCTGGGTCACCGTACCGGTCGCGACGACCGAGTCGGCGGCCCTCGCTTCCGTGACCTGCAGCCAGCCGACGACAAGCAGCGCCGCACTTCCGAGGAATGCGATCGCGGCTAGGATGAATCTCACTGAGTGACTCCTTCTCGAGTGATTGCGCCGTGCATCGTTTGTGCGCTCGACGTGCTCCTCTCGCGAGGGTGCCGTCGTCGTTCATGAGGTTCATGAAGACTCTCGACCCCTCAATCTAACGCACCGTGCCCGCACTTCCCCTGGAATACGCCGGTGTCACCCCTGAATCCGGGCAAAGTGGGCGCCGCCACCGTGCTCCGCTCCCCCGTGGCGAGCGAGATCTTCTGGTCATTTCGTGCCTCATCAGGATGCTGCGCGTGCCTGCCGTCTAGACTTCACGACGTGCGCAGGCGGTCGGCGCGCACGTGCAACCTGACTCACGCGGAGGCGTCCTTGGCATTCGACGACATCAACTTCAACACTGCGATGCGCGGGTACAACCGCGAAGAGGTCGACGAGGTCATCAGGTCACTGCGCACTCAGCTCGCGCAAGCCGGCAACCAGGACTCGGGGGCCAGTCGCGAGATCGCTGCGATGCGCACTCGGATCAAGCAGCTCGAGACGGAGCTCAACGAGGTCGGCAACCCCACCTACTCGGGACTGGGCACGAAGCTCGCGGGCACTCTCGCGACCGCCGAGCAGCAGGCGCAGAAGCTCACCGCCGAAGCGCAGCGCGAGGCCGACAAGATCCTCAGTGAGGCGCACCGCAATGCGGCCCGCATCCACCAGGAGGCCAACGACTACGCAGAGCGAGTGACGCGCGAGGCAGACGTTCGCGCGTCCCGCGTGCTGAGCGATTCCCGTTCCGAAGCCGACAGCCTGCTCGAGAACGCCAAGCAGGAGGCTGATCTGACGCGCACCAACCAGGAGCGCGAGATCGAGACCGTCAAGGACCAGGTCACGACCGAGCTCCGCGAGCTGCGTCACTCGACGGACCTCGAGGTCAGCGCACTGCGCGCATCCGTCGACGAGGACCTCGCGACCAAGCGGCAGGCCATCGAGAACGAGATCGCCGAGTCGGCCGCTCGCCTCGCGGAACGTCAGCGTGAGATGGAGAAGGCACGCGCCGACTTCGAGCGCGAGGCAGCAGCACGCCGCACCGCGATGGAACACGAGCAGGAAGCAGCGCGCCAGGTCGCCAAGGGCGAGATCGACGCGCTCCGCGAGGCGTCCGTGCGCGAGCTCAACGCGAAGCGCACGGAGCTCGACGTCGAGCTCTCCAAGCGCCGCAACGCCTTCGAGCAGCAGCTCGTCGCCGCTGGCCGGAAGGCAGAGGCAGCCGCGAAGAAGCTCATCGACGACGCGACCGAGCAGCTCGCGGACCTCAACCAGCGCAGCGAGCAGGTGCGTCGCGAGGCAGGCAAGATCATGGCGGATGCCCGCCGTCGCGCACAGGAGACGCAAGACCAGGCGGAGCGCAAGGCCGCCGACCTCCTTGAGACCAGCAACAAGCAGGCACGCGAGCGCAACACCGAGGTGGAGCAGCACACGCAGAGCCTGCTCGACAATGCCGAGCAGCGTCTCTCGGAGCTCCGCGAAGAGCGCGACCAGGTGCAGAGCTACCTCGATCAGCTCAAGCGCGCGTTCTCCCGCACGGACTTCAGCCTTCCTGAGGCTGACGAGCAGATCACGAAGCGCCCGACGGCCGCAGCGGACGACGACGCGGAGTCAACCGGTGACGCGGCTGAAGCCCACGCCTTCGCGCTCTCCAGTGGTGGTGCCCAGCAGGAGTCCGAGTCGCAGGCCGACGAGGCGACTGAATCCTCGCAGGAGAGTGCTCCAGAGGCCCCGGCCCCCGAGCAGGCCGCAGCACAGGGCGGCGGCCAGAACCCGAACCAGAAGCGCGGCGCGCCCCGCCAGCGCTGACCCACATGACGCGGTCGGGAGCACCCCCGCGCGTCTAGACTCGGATCCCGACCATCGGTCGGGATCCGACCAGGGGGAAGCACCGCATGCGCATCGAGAATCCGTTCAGGCTCGGCTTCATCGCCACGATCGGCGTGCTCGTAGCGCTCGTTCTCGGCGGCATGATCGCCTCGCTGAGCACGATCCTCACGTACATCGGTGCCGCGCTCTTCCTCGCGCTCGGCTTCGAGCCGATCATCGCGTTCCTCGAGCGACACCGCTGGCCGAGGTGGGCGGCGATCATCTCGTCCCTCGGTGGAGCGGCCATCGCAGTCGGCCTGGTCGTCTGGGCCCTCATCCCGAGCATCTCGACGCAGGTCGAGCAGCTCTCCGTTCGCTACACGTCCATCGTCAACGACCTGGCCGGCTCCAACGTCATCGAGTGGGTCGACGAGCGATTCCCCGACCTCCAGGCGCAGGAGTTCGTGACCGATGCGCTCGAGTGGCTCCGCAACAACCTCGCGACCATCGGCGGCGGAGTGCTCGAGGTCGGGTTCGGCATCGTGAACGCGTTCTTCGGCGTGCTCATCGTCTTCATCCTCATGCTGTACTTCGTCTCGAGCATGAACAGCATCAAGCGCGGCTTCTACCAGCTGCTGCCAGCATCCCGCCGAGCGCGCACGGCGGAGCTCACCGAGCAGATCACCGCGTCCGTCGGAAAATTCGTCCTAGGTCAGGTCGCGCTCGGCCTCGCGAACGGCATCCTCTCGTTCACGTTCCTCTCGATCATCGGCGCGTCGATGCCGGCCGTGTTCGCGCTGATCGCGTTCCTCGGCTCGCTCATCCCGCTCGTGGGGACGCTCTCCGCCTCGATCATCATCGTGCTCCTGCAGCTCGCGCTCATGCCGGTCGACAGCAGCGTCTGGTGGATGGCGGCCATCTACTACGTCGTCTACATGCAGGTCGAGGCGTACGTCATCAGCCCGCGCATCATGAGCTCAGCCGTGCAGGTTCCCGGCGCGATCGTCGTCATCGCCGCCCTGACGGGCGGCACCCTGCTCGGCCTGCTGGGCGCACTCGTGGCGATCCCCATCGCGGCGGCCATCCTCCTCATCGTCAAGCAGGTCTGGATACCCTCGCAGAACGAGCGCTAGCTTTCCCTCGTGGCGGCGATCGGACGCGCGCGCAGCATCCGATCCTGCCCCTATGATTCGAGTCGTGCAAAGCATCAAATGCCCCCGTTGCGCCTCGCTCGTCATGCTCGAGTCGCTGTCGTGCGATGCGTGCGCGACGCCGATCGCCTTCCACGATGAGACCCAGGCCTTCGTCGATGTGAGCGGCGGCGCCGTACTCGTCGACGGCCGCCTCTGGCGCTCCTGCGGCAACCGTGGCTGGCAGTGCAACTGGCTGGTCGAAGATGGCATCGCCACGTCGTCGTGCCTGTCGTGCCGACTGGTCCGCAAGCGTCCGGACTCCGACGACACGCTTGCCCTCGAGAAGCTCGCGGAGGTCAACGCCGACAAGCGACGTCTGCTCGCGCAGTGCCTCCACCTGCGACTGCCGATCGAGAGTTACGCCGAACGCGAGGGCGGGCTCGGCTTCGATCTCCTCTCCAGCCGAAGCTCAGGGCAGCGCGTGACGATCGGGCACGCCAACGGCATCATCACCATCGACCTTGCGGAGACGCTCGACGCGCATCGAGAGGCGCTTCGCGTGCGCCTCGGTGAGCCCTACCGCACTCTGCTGGGGCACTTCCGGCACGAGATCGGCCACTATTACCAGTCGATCCTGCTTGACGACGAGTCGCTCCTCGCCGAGTGCCGTGAGCTGTTCGGCGACGAGCGGGCCAGCTACCGCGAAGCCCTCGACCGTCACTACCGCTTGGGGGCACCCGAGGGCTGGTCGGCGTCGTACATCTCCGAGTACGCGACGATGCACCCGTGGGAGGACTTCGCCGAGACGTTCGCGCACTACCTGCACATCCTCGGATCGCTCTGGACCGCCGCGGCTTCCAATGTGCACCTGCAGCCCTCGACGACCCCGCTCATCGACTACACCGACGAGTCGATCGAGCGCGTGCTCGCCGACTGGCACGAGGTCTCGCTGCTCCTCAACCGCTTCAGTCGGGCGATGGGGCAGAACGACCTCTACCCGTTCGTGCTGAATGCGCCGACCGAGGTCAAGCTCGGCTTCATGCACCGCATCGTGACCCGGATCACTCGCCGCTCGGCCACGACGAGCTGAGCGGCAGCGCTGCAGGGTTCGTGCGCCGCACGATCTCGGTCAGCACGCGCTTGGTCTGCTTCTCCCCCACCCAGAGGTGGCGCCCTTCTTCGACGGGCACGAGCTCGAGGTTCGGGAGGTGGGCGATGCGTTCTGCCGCCTCGTCCGGCTTCAGGAAGTCGTCATGCTCGGGGACGACGAGCACGACGGGGATGCTCGCATCCGCCCAGCGGTCGAGTTCGGCCTGGCTTGTGCGACGCAGGGGCGGCGAGAGCAGGATGAGGCCCTGCACGTCGCTGTGCTCGTGACCGTGCTTGAGCGCCAGCTCGGTGCCGAACGACCAGCCGACGAGCCAGGGGTTCGGTAGGCCACGCTCGCGGACGAACGCCATGGCCGCCTCGACGTCGGCGCGCTCGGTCTCGCCGTCGCCGAATTCCCCATCGCTGGTTCCGCGGGGCGACGTGGTGCCGCGCGTGTTGAAGCGGAGCACGGCGAGGCCAGCCTGCGCGGGGAGCCGCAGCGATGCCTTGCGGAGCACGTGCGAGTCCATGAATCCGCCTGCCGTGGGCAGCGGATGCAGCGTGACGAGCGTCGCGACCGGCTCTCGGTCGAGCGGCAGGGCCAGCTCTCCGACGAGCGTGAGGCCATCGCTTGTCTGGAGCTCGATCTCCTCGCGTCGAGCAGGCAGCTCGGTGCCGCTCCTGATCTCGACGGAAGCTGTGGTCTCCGCGTCCTTCGATGCTTCTGTCATGCCATCCTCCAACAGTGGTTGTGCCAATGGCGGCGGGCCGCCAAGGCATGCTCGTCGCCCAGGATGCCCTCGGCCCGCCACACGACGACGTGGGCGACCCCGGCCTCGATCGCGTTCGGGCAGCCAGGGCACACATAGTCCTTGAGCGCGCGAGGAGCCGAGATGGGCTGCACCGTGTAGGAGATGCCGCGGCGCACTTCGGTACGCCGCCAGCCGTCTCGCAGGTGCTCGAGCTGGTCCGCAGCCCCGGACTCGCGATCGGCAGCGGCCTGCTGACGTTTCGCCGCCCGGCCGCCCCTCGCTCTCGGGGAGGTCTCGCCACCTTGGCGGCGGGATCTGTTCGAGCGGGGCATGACGACCATTCTAGGAAGCCCGCCAGTCTGTGGCGGACAGACAACGCCGCGTGACCATGAGGTCACGCGGCGTTGTGAGGACTGCAGCGTCAGGACCGGCGAATCAGTACCAGTTGTTGGCTTCGGAGTGCGCCCATGCACCGCAGGGAGTGCCGTAACGGCCCTTGATGTAGTCGATGCCCCAGCGAATCTGCGTCTCGGGGTTCGTGCGCCAGTCGGAGCCGTGTGTGGCCATCTTGCTGCCGGGAAGCGACTGCGGGATGCCGTAGGCACCAGAGGACGGGTTCTCGGCGGCGGCGTTCCACCCGGACTCGCGCTGCCAGAGCTTCTCGAGGCACGCGAATTCGCTGGTGCCCCAGCCCATGGACGCGACGATGTCAGCGGCGACTGCCTTCGACGTCCCCGGGTCTGGGGCGACGTAGTCGGGGCTGCTCTTGCTGGCGGAGGACGATGACGAGGACGAGCTTGACTCTTCCTCGGTCGGCGTCGGAGTGGGTGTCGGCGTTGGGGTCGGCGTCGTCACGACGATTCCGGCGAGGTCGTTGCTGCGTGGGGTCGCGGTCGGGGCGACAGTGCCCTCAGCCCCCTCGTCAGCGACGGTTCCGTCATCTGGCGCCTCTACTGCGGAGACGAGGCTGACTTCGTAGGCCTGTGCGCCGGCCGCAGTGAGATCGGCGACGCTCGGTGCGATCGCGAGGGCCGGTGAGGCACCACCGGAGACTCCTGCCTGCAGGACTGCCGTGAGCGCAAGGGCGCCCACTGCCGTGCTGGCGGCGATGGGGACGATGATCTTCGCCCGTGAGCGTCGTGCGGCTGTCGGACGCGCTGCTCGCGTCGAGCCGGTTCGCTGCAACGTGGTCATTGATCTCCCGGGGTTGGAACTAGGGACTCACCGAGAATAACGGAATGGTCACGGAATGGCAACGAAACCGGTGTCAGTCATCCGGGCACTCCCGCAGAGCCGGAGCCCGGAGGCCGCATGGAGTGGGGCCTAGTAGCAGCTCCACTGACCCCAGCCGGCCTTCGCCTGCAGCATCTTCGCGCGCATCGTCTGCTCTTCGAGTGAGGCGTCGGAGGGAAGACCGGTTCCGCCGACGGACTGCCAGGTCGGGAGAGAGAACTGGTACATGCCGTAATACCCGTTCCCCGTGTTGATGGACGGGTTGCCGCCTGACTCGCACTGCGCGATGCGCGCGAGCGTCGCATCGATGCTCGGGTCGGAGGACACGTTCGCCTCTTCATACGAGCTGCCGCCCGACGAGCTGGTGCTCTTCGTCGACTCCGAGGGCGCCGGTTCCGGCTCAGGTGTTGGCGTCGGGGTCGGGGTCGGCGTGGTCACGACGATGCTCGCGATGTCGCTCGTCCGGGAGTCCGCGGCCTGGGCGTCATCGACGGCAGAGACGAGGCTGACGGCATACCCTTGCGCACCCGCGGCCGTGAGCTCGTCGACGGATGCAACGGCGACGACGCCGCTCTCGCCGTCGCCCTGGGCTCCGAGCTGCACCGTCGCGGTGACCGCCAGAGCAGCGATCGCGAGTCCAGCGAGCGCCGGAACGACGACGCGGGCGCTGACGCGCCTGCCCAGGCCAGCGGGGCGAGAGGCTCGAGTCGAGCCGGTGCGGATGGTTGTCATGGTCATGCGGGTACTCCCAGGTGGAACGCGAGTGCGAGATCTTCAGTCGAGACGGACGCCGCGGTCATGCCGAGCGACGCCGCCGACTCAGTAGGAGCCGTTGTGCTGGTTCCAGGCGGCGCAGGGGGTGCCCCACGCTCGGTCGATGTAGTCGATCCCCCACTTGATCTGCGTGAGCGGGTTCGTCTTCCAGTCGGCCCCCATCGTGGCGAGCTTCTCAGCGGGCCAGGACTGCGGGATGCCGTATGCCCCCGACTCGGCGTTCTCGGCCAGATAGTTCCAGCCGGACTCCTTCATCCAGAGCTTGTCGAGGCAGGACATCTGGTCGGCGCCCCAGCCGTACTGGGACTTGACCATCTCCTCGGTGATCTTCTTGAGCGAAGCGGGGTCGGTCGGCACGACGTCGATGCTGACGCCCGAACCCCGGTCGTCGATCGTGGTTCCCTGCTGGCTCTCACCAGACACGGCGAGAACCGCGTAGGCCTGAGCCTGCTCCTGCGAAAGCTCCTGCACGCTCGGCGTGAGCGACGCATCCGCCGAGGCCGTCGTGCCGGCACCCGTGAGCGTGGTCACTGCGATGGCTCCAGCTGCGACGACGCCGAGGGCCGTTGATCCGAAGATCGCGGCACGACGCTTCGCGCGTTGCTTGCGGCGCTGACGCGCACGCTCTCCGCGCGTTGCAGTGGTCTCCGGCATGGAACTCCATCCGACAGGTCTAGGGGACCCGGCAATCGTAACGGGAAGGTCACGATTTGACAACGCTCAGGCCAACCGGAGGTGACAGGTCTGCCTAACGGATGGCCAGCATGACGTCGATGACGGCATCGATCAGCAGGTCTACCTGCGTCTCCTTGTAGCCGTGACGCTTCGGAGTGAACGCCACTCCCCGAACCTCGCGCAACGACATCGCCGTACCGCCGCGCAGGAAGTCTGCGAGGCGGCTCGAGAACTCGTCGACCTCTTTGACGTCGTAGCCACGCTGGAGAACGGAGACACGGTCGAAGCGCTCGCCGTCCTCACGACGGAGCCGGGCGAGCACCGCGCGAGCAGTGGTCTTGGTCTCACGGAGGAAGACGTCACGGCCGACCCGGTCGATGTGCTCATCGCGTTCGCGGATCGCGACCGCGTCCTCGAGCCGCTCGAGCGCCGCGTCCACGTGCGGGGCGGAGTACCCGCCCTTGCGCATCGTGAACGCCGTGTGGCGAATGCTGCTCGTAGACAGTCGCTTGCCCTGCGTGCCGTTGTCGAAGTTGTCGTAGCGCTGCCGGGCGACGCGGAATGCACGGTCGACCTCTTCGGCGTCGTAGCCGAGAGTGCCACGAGATGCCAGAGGGAATGAAGTGCTGCTCACGCGGACCATTCTGCCGCATTGCGAGCGAAGATGGCGCAGGCTCCCCGGCGGGGCACTACCAGAGGGTTGTGTCGGCACTCCAGAAGTACAGCGCGAAGGCCATAGCTCCAGAGGGGAGGATCGAGTCGATCCGGTCGAAGAAGCCGCCGTGCCCAGGAAGCCAGGAGCTCATGTCCTTGATCTTCAGGTCGCGCTTGATCATCGACTCGGTGAGGTCGCCCGCGGTGGCGGTGATCAGGAGGAGGGGCCCCATGACGAGCCCGAACCACCACGCCTGGTCCAGAAGGAAGATGCTGACGAGGATGCCGACGACAACAGACGTCAGCGCCGCCCCGGCGAAGCCCTCCCAGGTCTTCCCAGGGCTGATCTTCGGCGCGAGCTTGTGCTTGCCGAAGTTGAGGCCGAAGACGTACGCCCCCACGTCGACTGCCACGACGATGATGAGGAAGCCGAGCACCCACCACTGACCGTCCTCCTGGGCCGTGAGCAGCACCGTGAACGATCCCAGGTAGGAGACGTAGATGAGGATGAGGGCCGCTGCCAGGAAGTCGGCCCACACGGCTTTGCGCGGTGGCCGGTCGCTGGAGACGGATGCTTCGACGAGGCGCCACACGGTGACGACGAAGACACCGACAAGCAGGGCGATCCACTGCCCGACGACTTCGAAGTAGTACGCCGCTGGGATGATCGCGACTGCCGCTGCCACAAGCGGGATCCGCGGCACATCTCGGCCAGCTCCGCGCATGGCGCTCGCGAGCTCGATCGTCGCGAAGACCACCATGGCGATCGCGAACGGGATGAAGAGCTCCTTGATGAAGACGAGGCTCGAGATGAGCATCGCCCCGAGCACGACCCCGAAGAGCACGGCGAAAGCAAGATTGCGCCCGCTGCGAGCATTGATGGCGTCGTTGCGCGCCCGCAGCTTGTCGCGCTGCTCGCGGACCTGGGTGCGTGCGTGCTGTGCCCGCGACTCGAGGTCGTGGAGGATGTTCGCCCCGGTGTCGCCCAGGCGCGACTGCCCGCGGAGCGGGGTCAGCGGCGGAGCCGTCTCGCCGTCAGGCATGACGGGGAGCCCGGCTCCCGCGCCCGGGTCGCTGACGACCGGTGTGGCCTCGGCCTCACCGGCAGCGGGCCCGAACGCGCTCGCCGTGTCGTGCGCTTCTGGCTCCGCTGCGGTGTCCCGGACCCCTGGGTCCGGGCGCTCGCCGGGGTCGACCCCGTCACTCCCGATAGTGGACACGAGCGACTAGACCTCGAGGAGCTCGGCTTCCTTGTGCTTGGAAGCCTCGTCGATGCGGTCGATGTGCGCCTTCGTGGCAGTCTCGAGCTCTTTCTCACCGCGGGTGATGTCGTCTTCGCCGACCTCGTCCTTCAGCGCCTCGAGGTCGGTCTTCGCCTTGCGACGGATGTTGCGGACGGCGACGCGGGCTTCTTCCGCCTTCGTCTGCACGAGCTTGACGTACTCCTTGCGACGGTCAGCAGTGAGCTCCGGCATGACGACGCGAATGAGGTTGCCGTCGTTGCTCGGCGTCACGCCGAGGTTCGGGCGAGACACGATGGCCTTCTCGATCTCCTTGAGCGCCGACTTGTCATACGGCGTGATGACGAGCACGCGCGCCTCGGGCACCGCGATGGAAGCCAGCTGCTCGAGCGGGGTCGCCGTGCCGTAGTAGTCGACGGGGATCTTCGTGAACAGCTGGGGGTTCGCCCGCCCCGTTCGCACCGTCGAGAAGTCTTCCTTCGCGTGGTCGACGGCCTTCGCCATCTTGTCTTTGGTCTCGGTGAGCACGTCGTTGATCACGGGGTGTCCTTTCCAGGGCGTTCTGCATCATCCTACCGAGGTGGTGGGATGCGCACGCCACGCGCAGAGGCGCGGCGCACTGACGAAATTGTCGCGGGGGTGACGCTTCCTACCGGGGCAGTCGTCTAGTCGAGGCTGGATGTGACGAGCGTTCCGATGTCCTCGCCGAGAATCGCGCGCGCGATGTTGCCCTCTGGACTCATGCCGAAGACGCGCATGTCCATGCCGTTGTCCATGCACAGGCTGAAGGCAGTCGAGTCGACAACCTTGAGGCCACGCTGGAGCGCGTCCTGGTAGGTCACCGAGTGGAGCAGCTCCGCGCTCGGGTCGCGCCGCGGATCTGCGGTGTAGACGCCGTCGACGCCGTTCTTGGCGACGAGCACCACGTCTGCTCCGACCTCGAGCGCGCGCTGAGCGGCGACGGTGTCTGTCGAGAAGTACGGGAGGCCAGCCCCGGCTCCGAAGATGACGACGCGCCCCTTCTCCATGTGCCGCTTCGAGCGGAGCGGGATGTACGGCTCGGCAACCTGACGCATCTCGATGGCCGACTGCACGCGTGCCGGAGTGCCAGCCTGCTCGATGAAGTCCTGAAGCGCGAGCGCGTTCATGACGGTTCCGAGCATGCCCATGTAATCGGCTCGCGCCCGGTCCATGCCGGCGTTCGCGAGCTGAGCGCCGCGGAAGAAGTTCCCTCCGCCGACGACGATGGCGACTTCCACGTCGCGTGCAGCAGCGGCGATCTCCTTCGAGATGCTCGTGAGCACCTCGGGATCCACACCCATCTTGCCTGCACCGAACGCTTCGCCAGAGAGCTTGAGGAGAACGCGTCTGCGCGGGGCCTGTGGTGACATTTGTGCTCCTTGTGGGGTCGCTGATCGTCCACGAGCCTACCTTGTGCGGAGCATCCGCATGTCTCGGGGCGGCTCGCGCGGGCGCCTCCTGGCACACGAAACGGGGCCGGATGCGTGTGCATCCGGCCCCGAGTTCGTGAACGTGTGGCGTTACGCGCCGACGCGAATGCGGCCGAAGTCGACGACGTTGACGTTTGCGGCGTCAGCGATCTTCTTCACGGTCTGCTTGTTGTCGCGAGCGTAGTCCTGCTCGAGGAGCACGATCTGCTTGAAGAAGCCGGTCAGGCGGCCTTCGATGATCTTCGGAAGGGCAGCCTCGGGCTTGCCCTCGCTCCGCGAGATCTCCTCGACGATGACCCGCTCCTTGTCGATTGCCTCGGCAGGAACGTCCTCACGAGTGAGGTACTGCGGGTCGAACATCGCGATGTGCTGAGCGATGCCGCGAGCCGTAGCCGCATCGTCGCCCTCGTACGCCACGACGACGCCGACCTGCGGAGGCAGGTCCTGCGAGGTGCGGTGCAGGTAGATCTCGAAGTTGGCTCCCTTGAGGAGAGCCACCTTGCGGAGCTCCATCTTCTCGCCGAGAATCGCGGCGACGCCATCGATGGTCTCCTTGACGGTCGTCCCGTCGACGGGGGCTGCGAGAGCCTCATCGAGGGTCGACGCGCCAGCGGCGGCCACAGCGTCGAGCACCTTCTCGGAGAGGGCGATGAACTTGTCGCCCTTCGCCACGAAGTCGGTCTCGGTCGCGAGCTCGATGAGCGTCGCGGTGCCGTTGCCGTTGTCCTTGGCAGCGACGAGGCCTTCACTGGTGGAACGGTCAGCGCGCTTCGCGTTGCCCTTCGCACCCTTGAGGCGGAGGATCTCGACGGCCTTTTCCTTGTCGCCGTCGGCCTCTTCGAGCGCCTTCTTCGTGTCGACCATGCCAGTACCGAGCTGCTCGCGCAGCTCCTTGACATCAGCGAGGGTGAAGTTAGCCATGTGTGGGGTTCTCCCTAGTGCTTGAAGTTACTTGGACTCTTCGACGGCTTCGACTGCCTCGACCGCTTCAGCGGCCTCGGCTGCCTCTGCGGGCTCAGCTGCTGCCTCGACGGTCTCGGCAGGTGCTTCGACGGTCTCGGCAGGTGCCTCGACGACAGCCTCGGCTGCGGGAGCGTCGCCCTGCAGCAGGTCGCTCTCCCACTCAGCGAGCGGCTCAACCTCGGCCTGACCCTCGGTCGGCTTCTGGTGGCGCTGGATGAGGCCCTCAGCTGCTGCGTCGGCGATGATGCGCGTGAGCAGTGCAACGGAGCGGATGGCGTCGTCGTTACCCGGGATCGGGTAGTTGACGTCGTCAGGGTCGCAGTTCGTGTCGAGGATCGCGATGACCGGGATGCCGAGCTTCTTGGCCTCGTCGATCGCGAGGTGCTCCTTCTTGGTGTCGACAACCCAGAGCGCCGAAGGCGTCTTCGAGAGGTTGCGGATACCACCGAGCGACTTCTCGAGCTTGTCACGCTCGCGACGCTGGATGAGGAGTTCCTTCTTGGTGAAGCCGCGCGTCGTGTCGTCGAAGTCGACGAGGTCGAGCTCCTTGAGACGGTTGAGGCGCTTCTGGACGGTGCCGAAGTTCGTGAGGAGGCCACCGAGCCAGCGCTGGTTCACGTAGGGCTGGCCCACGCGAGTTGCCTGCTCGGAGATCGACTCCTGTGCCTGCTTCTTCGTGCCGACGAAGAGGATGGTGCCACCGTGGGCAACCGTCTCCTTGACGAAGTCGAATGCAGCATCGATGTATCCGAGCGACTGCTGGAGGTCGATGATGTAGATGCCGCTGCGCTCAGTGAAGATGAATCGCTTCATCTTCGGGTTCCAGCGGCGGGTCTGGTGCCCGAAGTGCACGCCGCTGTCAAGCAGCTGGCGGATGGTAACGACAGCCATGGTCGTTCTCCCTTTTCGAATGCGCATCTCTGCGCGCGGTTGTTCTCTGCGACCGGCGGCCGCACAGCCTGGCGCCCAGTGCACATCCGCTCTCGCACAGCAGTGCTGGAGACCGATGGATGCACACCTCGATGGGCACGCGAAGTCAGCCCGCATTGCGGGCTGCTGGCGACAGTCTACACACGCGCGATGGCGCAGGGAACAGGGGGCGGCGACTCTGCTGTCGCTGGCCCTGAGGAGAACCGTCATCCACAGGCCGGTCATCGCGCTCGGAGAACTCCCGCGGGCCGAAGCACCATGACTGCATGCACCACCCGCCACCGCTTGCGACGACCACCGCCCGAGGAGCTCGCGCCCTCGCGCGCTTCGTCACCGCAGTGCTCCTGTGCGGGCTCAGCCTGGTGTCGGCGCCTGGTGCATCGGCCGCGTCGACCGGTTGGCTCTGGCCGGTGGAGGCACCGCCAGCGGTCTCTCGGGCGTTCGACCTCGACTCGCCCTATGGCGCTGGACACCGCGGCATCGACATCACGGCGGTTCCCGGAGCCGCCGTGCTCGCGCCCGCGGCGGGAACGGTCAGGTTCTCGGGCTTCGTCGTCGACAGGCCCGTGCTCTCGATCCAGCATGCCGACGGCACGCTGTCGAGCTACGAGCCTGTCACCTCCGAACTCGAGCCAGGCGATTCGGTCATCGCCGGGCAGCGCATCGGCCTCCTGAGCGAGGAACACCGACACACGCCGGAAGGGGCGCTCCACCTCGGAGTGCGCCAGGATGGCGCCTACCGCGACCCAGCACCGCTCTTCGACGTGCTTCGCCCACCCGCGGCGGTGCTCCTCCCGCTCTACCGATGAACCACCGATCCGCTGAGCCGCTGACTTGCGCAGCACCACTTCCCGACCTCACACCAGAAAGGCACCACATGTCTCCTCTCGACCTTCGGAGCGCCCGAAGCCATCAACGGTCCCGAACCGCCCACGACGATGCACCTGCGCGTGAATTCCGCGCTCGCCCCGCTCGCGACCTCCGGGCTCGCCTCGCTCGAGCGGGTGCGGGACTCGTGATGCTCGCGATGGCAGCGACGTTCCTGCTCTTCTCGGGAGCACAGACCGCAAGCGCCGCCGGCTACGGACCGGGCTTCGACGATGCACAGAACGGAGGGCAGGGCCGCATCGGCGCGTACAGCTTCGAGGGGCGAAACGTCTACTGCCTGCAGCCTTGGCTCCCGCGACCGCTCGACGAGACGACCAAGGGGGATGTCGTCGATGGGCAGCAGTTCCGGATGAGCGACGACAGCACCGCCCGCGTCAACTGGGCGATCTCCACCCACGGGCAGTCGACAGACCCGACTGTGACGAGTGCCGTCGCGATGTTCGTCTGGTCGCTCGCGGCCCCCGAGAGCTACGCGAGCCACGGCACGAGCGGCGACGAGCACTACCTCGGTCGTGTCCCCGAGCCCCGGAGGGCCGAGGTCAGCAGCACGCTCGCCACCATCCGAGAGGGAGCTGCGAAGGTCGGGGCTCGAGCACCCGAGAGCCACTCGGGCAGCCTCCAGTTCACCACCGATGCCGCTGATCAGAAGAAGGGCACCGTCGCCCTGGCGACAGACCTCGCGGGAGCGACGGGCACGGCGGTGCTGAGCGGCGCCACGTTCGCCGCGTCGGGAAGCGACACTGGAACGCTCGTCGCCGGCAAGGCTGCTCCGATCGTGGTGTCGCACGCCGCGTTCGAGCGGGGCCCGGTCACGGTGAGCGGCACGGCGAAGGTCACCTCGCCGTCGGAATCGTGGGCTGCGAAGATCCTGCTCCTGCACACGCCAGGCGCGCAGCTGCTCGGGAGCAGCGGCGGAACACTCCCCGGCGAGTTCACGGCAATCGGCCAGGACCGGGTACCCCGCGTGCCAGCCTCGACACCTACGGCCACGCCCACGACACCCGCCACGCCCTCAGCTGTGCCGACGCCGACGACAACACCGACGCCAACGCGGACCGCCGCTCCCCCACGCATCCCGAGCCCCACACCGACCCAGACGACGCCAGCGACGCCAACCCCCGTTGCCACTGCAACGACCACCCCGACAGCGACCACGGCAACTCCTCCGAGCAGCAGCCCGACCATCACGCCAGCACCGGCTCCACCTGCCACGACGGCGGCAGCTCCTACGACCAAGCCACCAGCACCGACCGCCAGCGTCAGCACCACGCCGACAGCGACGGCGACACCGCCGGCGACACCGCCTCTCGTCCACCCCACGGCGACGCCCGCGAACACAACCGCCGCGACTGCGCAGACAGCGACACCGACTACGACACCGACACCGACACCGATGAGTCCTCAGCCCGAGACCCTCGCCCAGACCGGGGCCACGGCCATCAGCTGGCCGCTGCTCCTCGGGGCCGGTGCCCTCGTCATCGGCATCGGTGCACTGGGGTGGGGGTTCGTGAGCCGTCGACGTGATGCCTGACCGCACTCGACGCCGATGAGCGGCCAAGTTCTCGCAGTCACCACGGGACTCATCTGCCAGGAGACCCCACCACGGGCATGCTCCAGAAAGGAGGCGCCATACCCGGGATGAGATTCACACCGCGCATGCGCGCCGCGACGGACACACCCGCCCGTCGCGGCGACGCGCGCCGCGCCCGCAACCGGCTGCGCCCACCCGACACCGACGCGCGAGGCATCGCCTCACTGCGGCTCCAAGAAGTCAGGCTCGCGGATGCGCCTGCAGGTACGAGGCCTTCAGCCGCTCTGCCGAGACGTGCGTGTAGATCTGCGTCGTCCCGAGGTCCGAATGGCCGAGGATCTCCTGCACCGCCCTCAGATCAGCGCCACCGTCGAGCAGATGCGTCGCGGCGGTGTGACGGAACGTGTGCGGCCCGGACGGCCCCCCGCCGGGGGCAGCCCCAAGCACCTCGCGCGAGAGCGCATACACGGTGCGAACATCCAGTCGCCCACCGCGTGCGCCCAGAAAGAGCGCGCGACCCGATCGAGGTTGCTCAAGCACAGGACGACCGGACCCAAGCCAGCGATCGATGGCTCTCGCCGCGTGGGCACCGAACGGCACAACACGTTCCTTGTCGCCCTTGCCGACAACCCTCACCACACGCCGCCCCAGGTCGACGGCGCCCACGTCGAGCGAGCAGCACTCCGAGACGCGGATCCCAGACGCATACAGCAGCTCGATGATCGCAAGGTCGCGCTGTTCGACAGGATCCCCGGTGGCCGCTCGATCAGCGAGCGAGTCCAGGATGCCCCGCATCCCGTCCGCCGAGACCACTCGAGGCAGCGTCGACCCCGCCTTCGGGCTCTTCAGGCGGCGCGCCGCATCCAAGCCCCGCCCCGTCTCCTCGAGCCACGACGTGAACCCGCGGAACGAAGCCGCCATGCGCGCGATGCTCGAGGCCGCTTTGCCGCCCTGCGTCTGCTGCCAGAGCAGGTCGCGAAAGACCTCGAGGGTCAGCGACTTCGGATCGGCGACTCCCGCGCGTTCGCAGAAGTCGAGGAGGAGACTCAGGTCGCTCGCGTACGCCTGCGTCGTTCTCGGCGACAGTCCGCGCTCGGAGCGCAGCGAACGCACGTACGCGTCGACGGCCACGGAGAGCTCCTGCATGACGCCCATCGTAGGTCGCCGCCCGGCAACCCGGGCGGCGACTCGACCCCGATGTGACGCCCCAGAGGCGCTACTTCGCGTGGGCCGGCTTGGACTTCGAGCTCCTCGTGTCCGTCGGCGCTGCGTGCGCAGGCTTCGCGTGCGCGGGCTTCTGGTCTCCGAGCACGGCCTTGCTCGGCCACCAGAAGCGGTCGCCGGTCAGGAAGGCGAGCGCGGGCACGATGACCGTTCGCACCAGGAGAGTGTCGAGCAGCACGCCGACGCACACGATGATGCCGATCTGCGTGAGGGTGATGAGCGGCAGCACACCGAGGGCAGCGAAGACCGCGGCCAAGAGGATTCCCGCGCTCGTGATCACGCCGCCCGTCGCCGACAGCGACCGGATCATGCCGTCCCTCGTGCCGTGCTTCACGACCTCCTCGCGTGCTCTCGTGACGAGGAAGATGTTGTAGTCGACGCCGAGGGCGACGAGGAACAGGAAGCTGAAGAGGAGCACCGAGGTGTCAAGGGCTGGGAAGGCGAAGACGTTGGTGAACAGCAGCCAGCTCGCCCCAACCGAGGCGAAGAACGACCCGACGACGGTGAGCAGGAGCAGGATGGGCGCGACAAGCGAGCGCAGGAGGAGCAGCAGCACGACGAAGACCACCGCGAGGATGAGCGGGAACAGGAGCAGCTGGTCGCGGTCCTGAGCGGCCTGCTCGTCGAGCGCCTGTGCGTCGAGGCCTCCGACGATGGCATCTGCACCGTCAACCTGTGACAGCTCTGCCCGCAGGCGCTCGACCGTCGCAAGCGCCTCATCCGTCTCGGCCGGCGAGGAGAGCCCCACGTCGACGCGCCTGATCGTTCCGTTGGAGTCACCTACGACTGCTGAGGCGACGCCCTCGATCTCGGCCGCGCGCTGCGCGACCGCCTCAGCTTCGTCCGCCTGCGCGACGACGATCGCGGGCGCTCCGGCCAAGTCGGGGAAATGGTCGTTGAGCAGCTCCTGGCCGACAACCGCCTCTGGCGTCGATGTGAAGCGCTCGGTCTGGGCGAGGCCCACTTTGATGCTGGGAGCGATCGCCGCCAGCGCGATGAGCACGACGATGCCGGCCCCTGCCACGATGGCCGGTCGCTTCGAGACGCCCGTGCCGAGCTTGAACCAGAAGCCCTTGCCGTGCTGGTCGTCGCCGACGCGGGGCACCACGGGCCAGAAGATGCCCCGAGGGAAGAGCACAAGGGTGGCGGGGAGCAGCGCAAGCGCGAACGCCATCGCGACCACGACGCCGATGGCGCAGGCGAGGCCAAGCACCACGTTGCCGCCGAGTGAGGCGAAGAGGAGCGTCGCGAGGCTCAGTGCGACCGTGCCGCCACTCGCGATGATCGCGGGTCCTGCACCCCGGAGCGCAGTGGCCATCGCCTCGCGACGGTCTGCGAAGACACGCAGTTCGTCGCGGTACCTGGCGATGAGCAGGAGCGCGTAGTTCGTGCCAGCACCGAAGACGAGGACCGACAGGATGCCCTTGATCGACGCGTCCATCGTCAGTCCGAACGCGCCGACGATGCGGGTCGCCACGATACCCGCGACGCCGTCGGCGAGCCCGACGACGGACAGCGGGATGAGCCAGAGCACGGGGCTCCGGTAGGTCACGATGAGCAGGAAGGCGACCACCAGCACGGTGACGGTGAGGAGTGTGAAGTTGGCGCCCTCGAAGACTGCAGCGATATCAACGGCGAAGCCCTCCGGGCCGGTCATGACTGGGACCAGTCCCTCGGGGAGGCCGTCAGCAGCGGCGGCGCGCATGGCTTCTGCGCGCGTGGACTGGGCGTCGACGTCAGTGGTCGCGTCGAGTGGCACCGTCAGGATCATGGCTTCGCCGTCTTCCGCGGGGAAGGCCGGCGGCAGTGTGTCCACTCCCGCGGCTTCGGCGATGCCGGTGCTCGCGGCAGCTACGGAGGCGAAGTCGTCGGGGGTAAGCGCCTCGCCGTCCCGGTGGAAGACGAAGAGTGCCGCAGAGCGGTCCTCGGTTTCGAAGCTCGCGAGAGCTTCCTCGACCTTCGCGGACTCGGCAGACGCGGGCAGGTCTCCCGCCGGCGCGACGTCACCGCTCTCCCCCGACCCCCAGAAGAAGGCGAGGCCACTGAGGGCAACAAAGACGGCGATGACGATCGCCCCGCTCGCCTTGCCGGTGATGAATCGGATGATCCCGCCCATGAACGAACCGCCTAATTTCACTAGTAATCAATTTATTTAGCTAACCTAGCGCTAGGATGGGCGTCATGCAATCCGAGGATGATCCGGGTCGCGCGTTCCCGCGCGTCCATGAGTCGACCGCCTTGCTGCGCGAGATCCTCACGATTTCCGACGAGTACGAGGTCGTGGTCGCGAAAGAGCTCGAAGTGAACCACACCGACCTCGTCGCGATGCAGCATCTGATCTCGTCGGGTCAGCTCACGCCCTCCGACATCGCGCGGAGACTCGGAATCACGACCGCCGCGGTGACCGTCGTGGTCGATCGCCTCGTGAAGGCGGGTCACGTGCGCCGTGAGCCGAACCCGAACGACCGTCGCGGAGTTCTCGTCGTTCCCGAAGAGGACTCGACCGCGAGAGCGCGGGGCCTGCTCGCACCCATGATCATGGACATCGACGCCGTGGCGCAGGACTTCGACGAGCAAGAGCGCGAGGTCATCGTGCGCTACCTCGAGGGCGTTGTCGCAAGCTACCGAGAGCACCTTCCGCCACCGCGCTGATCATTCCAGGCCGACTCGGCGCGCCTCGCGCTCATGCTCATCGCCCCGGGGAGACCTTGACCCACCCGCTCGGTACCTCGCGGGCGAGGCGTTCCAGTTCGAGCTCCGCGAGTCCAGCGGCAGTCTCCGCGGTTGTGAGACCTGCCGCGGAGGCAACCGCGTCGACCCGCTGCGGTCTCCCGACTCGGAGCGCATCCCTCGCCCTCACGGCATTCGAGGACAGGCGCGCGGGGACGTTCGAGCCCGAGGCGTCCGCGCCGGGCCAGGAGGCCCCATCCGGCAGTTCCAGCTCGCTCCCGTGGCCCTGCCCGAGCATCTCGATGATGTCGTCGGCCGAGGTGATGAGCGTCGCATCCGATTCGCGCAGCAGCCGGTGGCAGCCGATCGAGGCCGCGCTCGTCACCGGACCAGGCACGACGCCGAGGGGTCGCCCGAGCGTCAGCGTGTGGGCCGCCGTGTTCGCGGCTCCCGAGCGGCGACCGGCTTCGACCACGACCGTGGCCGAAGAGAGCGCGCTGATGATCCGGTTGCGTTGGAGGAACCTCCAGCGGGTGGGCGCCTGCCCTACGGGTAGTTCCGTCACGAGTGCGCCTTCCTCGATGATCCGCTCGAGCAGCGGCCTGTTGCCCTGCGGATAGAGGCGATCGGGCCCGCCGGCGAGCACGGCGATGGTCGGCGCGCTCTCGGCGAGCGCCACCCGGTGTGCCACGGCATCGATGCCGTAGGCCCCGCCTGAGACGAGCGTGTAGCCGCGGTTGGCGAGCCCGCTCGCGAGCCGCACGGTGACCTCCTCGCCGTACGTCGTCGACGCACGAGCTCCGACAAGAGCGACCGATGGAGTGAGGCGCTGCAGCATGTCGACGGAGCCGCGCACCCAGAGCGCGCATGGCGCGTGCGGGCCGAGATCGTCGAGCTGCGCTGGCCATTCCCTATCGCCGGGCAGCACCGCCCGCACCCCGAGCCTCGCTGAGTTGCGCAGGACGGCCACGGTGCGTGAGACATCGAGGCGGTCGTGCCATCGTTCGAGTGCAGCCGCGAGGTCGGCCAGTGGAACGCCTGCCCCTGACCCTCGCTGCCGTGCACGCCGGAGGAGCGCGCCCGAGGTCACGGCCTCCAGCGCAGTGACGGGACCGAGCTCGCCGAGCAGGAGCCCCGCCGTCGCGTCACCGGGTTCGACGGTGCACGACCAGGCGAGTTGGGCGATGCGGGCCAGCACCTCGTCATCCCCCAGCCCTCCCCTGTTCGGGCTGCTCACTCCCGCGAGAGCGCCACGCAGTTCATCGAGATCGGGCGCATGCGCGGGGCTTCCCCGTCGGCCGCGTTCGGGCTGCTTGTCCATCGGACCCAACTGTGAGGTCATGTCGGTCTATCCCAGCCTGATTCGGTAGGAGAGGGCCTCGTGGATGTGCTCGAGTTCAGGGCGAGGTGCCCCGGCGAGGTCCGCGATCGTCCAGGCCACCCGCAGCACGCGGTCGTGCCCGCGCATCGTGACCTGCCCTCGCTCGAGTGCGACGGCGAGGGGTGCGTAGGCTTCTCTCCTCGGACGGTTCTCCGGGGCGCGAAGCCATCGCGAGACGACGCGCGCGTTGACGCTCCAGGGCGTTGATGTCAGCCGGTGCCGGGCCCGCGATCTCGCTTGCAGGACCAGCTGGCGAGCGGCGGCCGTGCTGAGTGTCGGGCGGGCGGCCGAGACTGCCGTGTCCGCGAGCTGCGCCTCGTGGTCGACGAGTCGGACGCGGGCAGCCGAGACTCGTTCGACGCGCAGCTGCAGGTCGATTCGGTCCAGCAGTGGACCCGAGAGTCGAGCGAGGTACCGCCGAGGGGCGGAGGCATCGCACCGGCACTGCGCATCTGGGTCACCGTGGTTGCCGCAGGGGCACGGGTTCGCGGCCAGCACGAGCTGCATCTCCGCCGGATAGGCGGCCCTGCCCTGCGCTCGGTGGATCTCGATGACGCCGTTCTCGAGCGGCTGTCGCAGCGAGTCGAGCGTGTGTCGCGCGAACTCCGGCGCCTCGTCGAGGAACAGCACCCCGCCCGTCGCGAGGGAGATGGCGCCTGGGCGGATCATGCCGCTCCCGCCTCCGAGCAGCGCCACAGCCGAGGCCGTGTGGTGCGGTGCTTCGAAGGGCGGACGGCGATCGAGGCGCGAGGACAGCGGAATCCCCCGAAGCGAGCGGACTGCGGCCAGCGTCACGGCCGCCTCGGGGTCGAGGTCGGGAAGTATGCCGGGCAGTCGCTCCGCGAGCATCGTCTTGCCCGCCCCTGGCGGGACGAGCATCAGCAGGTGGTGGCCGCCGGCCGCCGCGATGACGAGTGTCCGCACGGCCGCTTCGTTGCCCACGACGTCGGAGAGGTCGAGCGCTGCAGCATGCTCGTGGCGGTGCGAGGTGCTCTCGTCGCCCCGGTCTCCCCTCGAGATGGCCCGGGCTGCGGCGCTGGAAGGATATTCCAGCTCTTCAGTGAGGTCGTCGGCGTCCGCACCGTAGTGCAGGGCGACGGCGCGCAGCGACGCGACGGCAACGACCCGGATGTCTTCCACGAGCTCCGCCTCGGCCCTCGAATCCGCGGGCACAACCACGGTGTCGAAGCCCGCGGCCCGAGCCGCCGCGACGGCGGGCAGCACGCCGACGACGGCCCTCACCTGCCCCGTCAGCGAGAGCTCCCCGATGTGCACGGCCTTCGTCGGCGACTCAGCGGAGATGATGCCGGCGGCCGCCAGGAACGAGACGGCGATCGCGAGGTCGAACCCGGCGCCGTGCTTGCGCAGCGAGGCCGGGTACATGTTCGTGATGACGCGACTCGCTGGCAGCGGGCAGCCCGAGCTCTGCAGCGCCGCCCTGACCCGCTCGCGAGCCTCCCCGAGCGACGTGTCCGGCAGGCCCACGAGCTTGAAGAACGGCAGGCCGGGGCTGATCTGCGTCTCGACCTCGACAAGCTCGCCGCCGAGCCCCTCGAGCGCGATCGCCACCGAGTGACCGACCGTGCCTTGCGTCACGCGCCGACCCCCGCCACGTGCTCGACCACGGGCGCGCGGTCGTGCGGTGCGATCACCGCGATCACGTCGAGCCGCATCGCGCCCCGCTCCTCGGGGTGGGCGAGCATCCACAGCCCCGCGAGCCGCCGCATCCGAGCGAGCTTCGTCGGGGTGATTGCCTCGAACGGGTGCCCGGCGGCAGTCGACCGCCTCGCCTTCACCTCGGTGAACACGATGTACCCGCCCTGCCGCGAGACGACGTCGATCTCGCCCTCCCGGCACCGCCAGTTCCGCTCGACCACGTCGTGGCCGCGCTCCTCCAGGTACGCCGTCGCGAGGTTCTCCCCGAGCCGCCCCAGCTGATCCTTGGCACGCATCCGCACCACCTCCCTTGCCGGGAGTCTGACCCGCGTCGAGTGGCCAGCCAGCGACGCCTCTGCGCTCTGTGGACAACCGCTTCTCCACACTCGCAGCATCAGCAGAGTCGAGCGATCACCCTCATGTGCAGGTGGCCCTGGCCAGGCTCGCGGCTCCAGGACCAGGCGCGGCCCAGCACGAGGTCAGCCCTTCTGCGCGAGGGCCAAGGGCAGCACGGCGCTCGCGCCGGCGAGACGGAGCTCGCGCGCACAGACCGTCATGGTCCAGCCGCTGTCGACGAAATCGTCGATGAGGAGCACGGGCCCGGCCGGGATCTCGAGCGAGGCCGCCGAGAACCGGCCCTCGACGTTGGAGAGCCGGAACGCGCTGTTGCCACCCGGCTGCCCGGCTGGACCACCGCGGACGAGATCCAGCGAGCCGAGAAGGGGCAGGCGCCCCGCGCCCGCGATGCCCTCCGCGAGCGAGGCGCTCAGCAGAGGCCTCGACCGCGACGGCACGAACGCCACGGCCTGCGGACGGGCATCCCAGTTCCACTCCGAGAGGATGCGGATGCACGCCTGCAGCAGCGGCCCCGTCACCACGGTGTCAGGGCCCGCCGACGCGAACAGCTCCCGCAGCGGACCACCCCAGCCGAGATCGCTGAGACGCGCGAGCACGCGCCCCTCGGACGCCTGCTGCTCCTTCCGGATGCGCCCCTTGAGGTCGACACCGAGACTCGCCATGCCGCTCGGCCACTGGCGCCGCGGCGCGATATCCGCGCCGACACGGTCGAGAGCAGCGCCAGCACGCGCCTGCACGGCAGCGTCCGTCGTCGAATCGAACCAGACGCCCGCGCAGTTGTCGCAGCGTCCGCACGGCGCCGCCGTCGCATCGTCGAGCTGCCGCTGCAGGAACTCCATGCGGCAGCCGTCGGTGCGCTCGTAGTCGATCATCGCCTGCGCCTCGGCGGACCGAGCGGCGGCGATGCGCGAGTAGCGTTCGCCGTCGTAGCTCCACGGCTGCCCCGTCGAGACCCAGCCTCCCTGCTCGCGCCGAACCGCGCCGTCGACATCGAGCACCTTGAGGAGGAGCTCGAGACGCGAGCGTCGCAGGTCGACAGCAGACTCGAGGGCGACCGTGGACCTCGGCGATCCGCCGAGGGCGCCGAGCACCGCCTGAGCGCGCTCCTCGTCCGGCATCGAGACCGTGGCGA
The DNA here is from genome assembly GCA_052099095.1 of Pseudoclavibacter sp. GTDB lineage: Bacteria > Actinomycetota > Actinomycetes > Actinomycetales > Microbacteriaceae > Pseudoclavibacter. The sequence continues at coordinate 256 of JBQDTF010000006.1, read as the reverse complement.
AGTACTCCCAGATGGCGCGATCCTCCTCGCCAGGCAGGAGCAGCACATCGGCCGACGCGCTCGAACGGCCAGCACGGCCCACCTGCTGGTAGTACGCCACAGGCGAGGAGGGCGCCCCGAGATGCACGACGAAGCCGAGGTCTGGCTTGTCGAACCCCATGCCAAGCGCGCTCGTCGCGACCAGCGCCTTGACCTCGTTGCGCTTGAGCGCTCCCTCGAGACGCTCGCGCTCGTCAGGGTCGGTCTTGCCCGTGTA
>JBQDTF010000005.1:0-248286 GCA_052099095.1 Pseudoclavibacter sp. | reverse complement strand
CCGGGGTTGGGGGGGGGGGGTGGGGGGCGCTTTCTTTTTTTGCTTTCCCCCCCCCACGCCCCCCCCCCCCCCCCCGGCCCCCCGGCGCCCCCCCCCCCCCCCCCCCCGCGACCCCAGCCGCCCCCAGTCGAGGCGCGCGTCCCAGCCGCACGAGGGCTCGCGTCGACCGCAGCGTCGTCGCCCTCGGCATCGCCGTCGCCGTGATCCTCCTGCTCCTCATCGGGTACCCGGTGCTGAGCCTCCTCTCCGCTGCGTTCGCGCCCGATGGTCTCGCCGTGCTCGGGAAGATCATCACGGACCCCGTCAACCACCGCATCGTCCTCAACACTCTCGTCCTCGGCCTCATCGTCGGCGTGGCGGGAACGATCATCGGGTTCCTCTTCGCCTTCGCGCAGGTCCGTGTCGCCTTCCGGGGCAAGCGGGTGCTGCATCTGCTCGCGATGGTCCCGATCGTCGCGCCTCCGTTCGCCGTGGCGACTGCGGTCATCACGCTCTTCGGCCGCAACGGCGCGATCAGCAACGGCATCTTCGGCATCAAGGGAGACATCTACGGGCTGCCTGGCCTGGTGCTGGTCCTCGCGCTCTCCTTCTTCCCCGTCGCGTACATGAACTTCCGGGGCATGCTCGAGTCGCTCGACCCGAGCCTCGACGAGGCCGCTGCGGGCCTGGGAGCGAGCAAGCTCAAGGTGTTCTTCTCCGTTACCATCCCGATGCTCGTGCCGGGATTCGCGGGCTCCTTCCTGCTGCTGTTCGTCGAGGCGATCGCCGACCTCGCCAACCCGCTTGTCCTCGGCGGGGACTACACGGTGCTCGCGAGCCGCGCGTACCTGGCGGTGACCGGTGACTACAACACGAGCGCCGGCGCCGCGTACTCGCTCACCATCCTGGTTCCGGCCCTGCTCGTCTTCCTCGTGCAGCGGTACTGGGTGGCGAAGCGCAGCGTCGTGACGGTGACAGGCAAGCCGACGGGGCGAAGCGAGCAGATCACCTCCGCGACCGTGCGGGTGCCCATCCTGGTGCTCGTCGGCTCGATCAGCGCGCTCATCGTGACGATCTACCTGACGGTGCTGACGGGCGGATTCCTCAAGGTGCCAGGCGTGAACAATGAGTTCACCCTCGAGCACTTCACGTTCGTGCTCACGGGCCTCGGCTCGAAGGCCATGACCGACACCGCGACCATGGCGCTCATCGCGGCGCCCATCGCTGGTGTGCTCGGGATGCTCATCGCGTGGCTCGTCGTGCGCAAGCTTCGTCGCACGTCTGGCTTGCTCGACTTCGTCGGCATGCTCGGCCTCGCTGTCCCTGGCACGGTGCTCGGCATCGGCTACGCGCTCAGCTACATCACGCCGACGACGATCTTCGGCGTACAGATCCTCCCGGCGCTCGCGGGCGGAAGCGCCGCATTCGCGGGTGGCGTCGCCATCGTCATGGTCTACATCACCCGGTCGCTCCCTTCGGGTCAGCGCGCGGGTATCGCTGCGCTCAACCAGATCCACCCGGCCATCGAGGAAGCATCCACCTCGCTCGGTGCGGGCTCCGGCACGACGTTCCGCAAGGTCACGTTGCCCCTCATTCAGTCGGCGCTCCTCACGGGCCTGACGTTCGCGTTCGCGCGGTCGATGACCACGCTGTCGCCCATCGTGTTCCTCACCACCCCCGGCATCAAGATCATGACCTCGCAGATCCTCGCCGAGGTCGACTCGGGCCGCTTCGGGAACGCCTTCGCGTACTGCACGGTGCTCATCCTCATCGTGCTGACGCTCATCCTCTTCATCAACTTCCTCGTTCGAAAGGTGATCTTCCGTGGTCGCACACACCGTCGTTGACTCCGTCGATGGCCTCGCGGAGGCTGTCGGCATCGACCCAGAGGCCGCGCTCGGCCGCATCACGCTCCGCAAGCTGACCAAGCGCTACGGCGCGAAGGCAGACGACCCACTGGCGGTCGACTCGATCGATCTCGAGATCGAGCCTGGCGAGTTCATCACCCTCCTCGGCCCGTCCGGCTGCGGCAAGACGTCGACGCTGCGCATGATCGCAGGCTTCGAGGAGCCGACCTCCGGCGAGCTCGAGCTGGATGGCGCCGACATGATCCGTGTCGCCCCGAACCAGCGCCCCATGTCGATGGTGTTCCAGTCGTATGCCCTCTTCCCGCACCTGTCGGTGCGCGAGAACGTCTCCTACGGGCTGAAGCTCAAGAAGATGCCGGCGGCGCGGATGCGCGAGGAGGTCGACACGGTCCTCACGATCATGAACCTCATGAACTTCGCGGACCGCGCACCTCATCAGCTCTCGGGCGGTCAGCAACAGCGAGTTGCCCTCGCCCGCGCGCTGGTCATGCGCCCGAAGGTGCTCCTCTTCGACGAGCCGCTCTCGAACCTCGACGCGAAGCTCCGAGTGCTCATGCGCAACGAGATCCGCCGCCTCCAGCGGCGCCTCGGGATCACGAGCATCTTCGTCACGCACGATCAGGACGAGGCGATGACGCTCTCCGATCGCATCGTGGTGATGAACAGGGGACGCATCGAGCAGGTGGATGTGCCGGACACCGTGTACCGGCGGCCGGAGTCGGTGTTCGTGGCCGACTTCATCGGGCGGGCGACGTTCCTCGACGCCACGCTCCTGGCGGAGCCGGCCGGTGGGCGGGCACGTGTCGTGGCCCTCGGCCGGGAGTTCGAGACCGACTGCCAGGACGGGGTCACGATTGACACAGAAGTGCTGCTCATGATCCGGCCGGAGTCGGTGCGTCTCTCGGGCCGCATCGAGGCGGAGGACGTGCACGGCGACATCGGGCGCGTGCTCAACGCCATCTTCCACGGCGACAGCGTCGAGTACGAGATCGAGACGGATACGGGCACGATCGTCGCGCAGGTCTCTGACCCCTCGGTGGAAGACATCCTCAAGCCAATGGACTGCGTGCGCGTGAGCCTCGCGCAGGATCGTGGGTGGCTGTTGCCGAAGACGGACTACGAGGACGACGTGACTGCGGCTCACTAGGCGCTCGTGCGGTGCGAGTTCGGGTCGCCTGCTCGCTCGAAGCCAGTGACCCGAACCGTGCTGCCATGAGCTTCCCCGCTCAAGTGCGCAGACCTGTCAGGACGCGAAGTCTCTAAGCCTTGAGCGCAGTTGGGAACTTCTTGGCTGGCACCGTCACCGCGACCTTCGTGAGGTCGTTGCGAAAGACGACGAGCCCCTCGGAGCCAGCGAGAATGAACCCGAGTGAGCCTCGGTGAAAGCGCAGACCCCAGCCGCCCCACTCTCCCGGAGACACGCTTCCGAACTGGACCCCCTGAATGACCTGGGCAGGGACGAACTTCAACGTGATCCCCAGCAGTGCGGAGGACACGCGCACCCCGTGAGCGTTCACCACCAGGCGAAGGCTCATGAGTGGGGCTGCGCCGAGCATGCAGATCCCTCCGACCAGCCAGAACATCCCTCGGTCGGTCACTGACGCACTCGGGCCAGAGAACACTCCGACAAGGGTGAAAGCCACGCCGATCACAAACACGACAACAAGCGGAGTTGATGTGATCGCGACCTTGTAGTTGCTGTCGCGCCAGTTAAAGGGTGAGATGTGCGTGTCAGTTGGCATGTGCCCTCCTGTCTCTGGGGCTCAGCGAGTGAGTCACTTCTTGCCTCTCGCAATCTCCTGCTTGGCTGCCTTGTTTGCGTGTGACATGCCTACGAAAAGCAGGGTTATGAGGGCGGCGTAGCCTATGGCAGCGAATGAGAGTGTTGTCAGCTCGGTGAGGTCGTCGAAGCCCGCCAAGGTGCCTGCGACGAAGGCGACGATTGCCAACACGCCGAGGCAGGCCCCAGCGATGCACGCCGCGAGCATTGGAGGGTGTGCCGCTTTGTGTCCCTCGCGCCAGGCGTCGTCGGAAGCCATGGTCCAGCGAGTCCGGACGCCAATGAAGTCGTTTCGCCCCAGGTTTCCACGGGAACTGGCGCGGAGAGTGGCGTACACGATGATCACCGTGAAAATGAGTCCAATGGGAGCCGTGATCGCCAAGATTCGGGTCTCCTCTCAGGTTTCTGGGGGATTGCATGTTTGGCCCAGTCTAGTGCATAAATGGATTGCGTCTAACTATTGAGAGTGGGTGCAGCTGGCGAGCCGCTATAGTCGCGATCATGGAGCCTGACGAAACCTCCCCGGTGGGGATGGCGAGCATCGCCGCCGCAGCGGGCGTTTCCGTCTCCACGGTCTCGCGGGCGCTCAGCGGCGTGCCGGGAGTATCGACGGCGAAACGTGCCGAGATCCGCAGAATCGCGCGGGCCCAGGGCTACCTCGCCGACGACACTTCGCGAGAGCAGAGTAGGGATGCTCGCGCGAGCGGCCGCATCACGGCCGTCATCCCGGAACCGGATCGTTGGGTCTTCGGTTCCATTCTTGCGGGACTGCACGACGTGCTCACCCCGACGGGCGCAACGCTCACCGTCTATCAGGGACTCTCCGGCAGTGAGCGGGCGAAGCTCTTCGAAGCCACGGCGCTTTCCCGCAACAGCGACGTCGTTGTGCTCGTTCCCATGCCGCGGCGTCTGCCGGTCCCCGACGTGCGACGCCTCGGCGTTCCTGTCGTCGTCGCGGGGTCGGCCGTCGAGGGCATCGCCAGCGTCGGCATCGACGACGTCGTCGTCGGCCAGCAGGCCACGAGCTACCTCATCAACAGCGGATGCACGCGCATCGTCTACGCGTCGAGCACCGACCACGAGGGCACGCCGGGCAACGCCTCTCGTCGCCGAGCCGAGGGATTCGCCGCGCGGATGCGGCGGGCCGGGCTCGACCCGAGCTGGCAGGTCCAGGTGCCGTTCGGCGCATCCGCGGGACAAGCCGCTGCGGAGCAGCTGCTGGCGGGCGAGAGCCTGCCCGACGCCGTCTTCGCGTCGTCCGACGACCTCGCGTCCGGCATGATGTCCGCCTTCCGGAAAGCTGGGGTGCGCATCCCAGAAGACCTCTCGATCATCGGCGTCGACGACAGCCCCATCGCGAGCCTCATGCACCTCACGACGATCGCGCAGCCGGCACGTCAGCAGGGCCACCTCGCCGCGTCGATGGCGCTCCGTGCCCTGCAGGGCGACCAGCCAAACGAGCCGGTCACGCTCGAGACGCGACTCGTTGTGCGCGAGTCGACGGGGCGGCCTACTTCGCGCTGACGCTCGTTGCGCGCCGTGCTCAAAGAGAGCTTGCGCAAAAGCACGCAACAGTCACGCAAGCGCCCGGAATGGCTCCTCTTCCGGTTCTAGGCTTCTGGCGATGCGTACTGAATCCAACGGCGGCTTCCAGCAGAGCACCGTCTACCAGATCTACCCGAAGTCCTTCCTCGACTCTTCGGGCAGCGGCGTCGGCGACCTGCGAGGCGTGATCGAGAAGATCCCGTACATCGCCTCCCTCGGTGTCGACATGGTGTGGTTCAACCCGTTCTTCGAGTCGCCTCAGGCCGACAACGGCTACGACATCTCCGACTACTACCGCATCGATCCCGAGATGGGCACCATGGCGGACTTCGAGGAGCTGGTCGCCGGCCTCAAGGCGGAGGGTATCGAGGTCATGCTCGACATGGTGCTCAACCACACGTCGACCGAGCACGAGTGGTTCCAGCGCGCGCTCGCGGGGGATGACGAGTACCGCGACTTCTACTACGTGCGGACTGCCGGGGCGGACGGCGGCCCGCCAAACAACTGGGTCTCGAAGTTCGGGGGTCCAGCCTGGAGCCGCTTCGGTGACACCGACGACCACTACCTGCACCTCTTCGACCGCACCCAGGCCGACCTCAACTGGCACAACCCGCGCGTGCGCAGCGAGATGGCGAAGGTCGTCGAGTTCTGGCGACTGAAGGGCGTGCGCGGCTTCCGCTTCGACGTCATCAACCTCATCTCGAAGCCCGTCGACCTGCCCTCGGCGCCGGAGGGCACCGACGACCGATCCATGTACACCGACGGTGAGCTCGTCACGACGTTCCTCCGCGAACTCGCAGAGGCGTCCTATGGGAAGGACGCCGGCTCCGTCACGGTCGGCGAGATGTCCTCGACCACGATCGAGCGCTGCGTGGAGTACTCGCATCCAACATCCGGCGCCCTCTCCATGGTGTTCAACTTCCACCACCTCAAGGTCGACTACGCCGACGGGAAGAAGTGGTCGCTCGCGCGTTTCGAGCTCGCCGACCTGCGCCGTGTGCTCATGGAGTGGGCCGACGGCATGCAGACCGGTGGCGGCTGGAACGCGCTGTTCTGGAACAACCACGACCAGCCCCGCGCGCTCGACCGCTTCGGTGACCCGGCAGAGTTCCGGGTCGAGTCGGCGACGATGCACGCCACCGTGCTGCACCTCTTCCGCGGCACCCCGTACGTGTACATGGGGGAGGAGATCGGCATGACCGACCCCGAGTACACGACCATCGACGACTACGTCGATGTCGAGGCCGTGAACGCGCACAAGGCGCTGGTCGGCACCGGCATGTCCGACGCGGATGCGCTGAGGATCGTGCGCGCGAAGGCTCGCGACAACGCCCGCACGCCGATGCAGTGGCAGCCAGGCCCTGCCGCAGGCTTCACGACCGGTACGCCGTGGCTGCGCCCCACGAACGGCGACCTCATCAACGTCGCCGCCGAGGAGACGGACGGGCGCATCCTGCCGTACTACCGCAGGCTCATCGCGCTGCGGAAGACGCATCCCGTGATCAGCCACGGCGATGTGTTGGGCCTGGCCCCAGACCATCCGCACGTGTTCGCCTACGAGCGGACACACGCATCCGCGCGCTTGCTGGTTCTCGCCAACTTCTCCGCCGGCGCGACCCACGTCGAGGTGCCGCCCGAGTTCACGGCGGGCCGCGTGCTCATCTCCAACATCGATCGACTCGACCCGCCGGCTTCGCCCGACGTCGAGCTCGCGCCATACGAGGCGCTCGCGATCATCCTCGAACCTTCCGAAAGCTAGGAGCAGCAATGTCAGTAACCGAATTGAGTGGTGGCATCGTCGCGCCGCTCGCCGGCACGATGGTCGCCATCACCGACGTCCCAGACCCCATGTTCGCCTCGAAGGCGATGGGCGACGGGTTCGCTGTGGCACCGAGCGCTGACGATGTCGTCGCGCCGTGCGCGGGAACCGTCATCATGGTCGCCAAGACGGCGCACGCCTTCGGGATCCGGACCGACGACGGCCTCGAGGTGCTGGTGCACATGGGCATCGACACGGTCGAACTCGAGGGCGCGCCGTTCGCGATGAACGTCGAGGTCGACGAACGAGTCGAGGCAGGGCAGCCGCTCGGCCGCATGGACCTCGCGGCCGTCGAGGCGGCGGGCAAGAGCACGATGACCATGGTCATCTTCCTGAACCTCGCGCAGAAGAAGGGCTCCCTGCAGGCGGAGACCGGCCCCATCGGGCTCGGTGAGCGGGCCGCGACGCTCGACATCCCAGAATCGGATGCACCGGCGCCCGCCGCCGCACCGGTCGCGGCACCGGCAGCAGCGGCCGAGAGCAGCAAGGCCGAAACCGCAGTCGCACACCCTTCCGGCGCGACCGGCTTCGACGCGCTCGCCTACGACATCGTCGACGGTGTCGGTGGCAAGGACAACATCAGGAACGTCATCCACTGCATCACTCGCGTCCGCTTCACGCTGAAGGACACGGAGGTCGCGAACGACGACCTCGTCTCGAATCTTGATGGCGTCATCGACGTCATCAAGGCGGGCGGCCAGTACCAGGTGGTCATCGGCCCGGACGTGGAGGACGTCTACGACGCCGTGGTGCGCGTCATCGGCGGCACGGGGGAGTCCTCCGCCGACGACGAGCCCGTCGAGCGACCGACGACCGTGGTGGGCTGGTTCAAGTTCGGCTTCAGCTCGCTCATCGGCGTCATCACGGGGTCGATGATCCCAGTGATCGGGCTGCTCGCCGCATCCGGAATCCTCAAGGGAATCCTCGCGCTCCTGACGCAGTTCGGTGTCGTGGAGAGCGACAGCTCCACCTACGCGCTCATCGACGCCATGTCATCGTCGATGTTCTACTTCCTGCCCATCATCATCGGCTTCACGGCGGCGAAGCGCTTCGGATCCGACCCCATCATCGTCGCGATCATCGGCGGCGTGCTCGTGTTCCCCTCGGTGGTGTCGATGTCGGACCCGGCGGCCGACGGCTACACGGTCGTCAGCCAGTTCGGGAACACGATCTTCAACGCCGACTTCTTCGGCATCCCCGTGGCGCTCCCGCAGGGCAACGCCTACGCGTACTCGATCTTCCCGATCATCGTCGCCGCCTACCTGGCCTCGCTGCTCGAGCCGCAGCTGAAGAAGTACATCCCCTCGGTCGTGCGCATGATCTTCGCGCCCCTCCTCGAGGTGTTCATCATCTCGACGGTGATGCTCGTGGTCTTCGGCCCGATCATCATGTTCATCTCGGGCGGTATCGCCAACGGCATCAACGGGGTGCTCGAGCTCAACTATGCGATCGCGGGGCTCGTGATCGGCGCCTTCTACCAGTGCCTCGTCATCTTCGGCCTGCACTGGGCGGTCATCCCGCTCGTCGCCTCGCAGATCGCGATCGATGGCTCCTCGCCGCTCAACGCCATCATCTCGGCGACCATGGTCGCCCAGGGTGGAGGTGCGCTCGCCATCTGGATCAAGACGCGCAGCCAGAAGATCAAGACACTCGCGGGCCCCGCGACCATCTCGGCCTTCGCGGGCATCACCGAGCCGGCCATGTACGGCCTCAACCTCAAGTACGGGCGCGTCTTCATCACCGCTTCGGCGGGCGGCGCGGTCGGCGGCTTCCTGACGGGGCTCATGGACGTCAACATGTACGGCTTCACGGGCGCGTTCGTCGGCTTCCCGTCGTTCGTGAACCCTGATGGGCTCGACCACAGCTTCTGGGGCTTCCTCATCGCCTCCGCGGCAGCCCTCGTGGTGTCGTTCACGCTCACCTACTTCTTCGGGTACAGCGACGACGACCTGGAGACCGAGCGCGCTGTCAAGAAGGTGCGCCTCGGGAAGCGCGAGCCCGCGGGCGTCTAGGGTTCCCTCCCTGTCACCTCGGTGACGGGCGGGGCGGCAGAGCGAAGACCCCGGTGGTCGGTCGAAGATGCGCCCTCGAGCGGCCGCCGGGGATTTTCGGTCGGGGCCCTTCGAATCCGCCTGCCCGAGCTTCGAGCCCAGCTCAGCCCTCTGCCCATTCACCTCGCACGTGCCCGATGTGCCTCGCGACGAGTTCCTGCATCCGCTCCCGGTCGCGGTCGAGGGCCGCCTCGATCATCTGCTCGTGCTCGAGGGTGGATGCGGTGAGCTGGCCCGCTTCGGCGAGCGGCAGCAGGTTGTGGAGTCGGCTCCGCTCGCGCGCGCGGCGCACGATCTGCACGAGCTCCGGATTGCCGTGCAGGGCGAGGAACGTGGTGTGGAACTCGGTGTCGGCCGTCAGGTAGGCGACCATGTCGCCGGCTTCCTCTGCGCGCTTCATCGCCTCGACGAGCGGCCGGAGCGAGCGGATGCGCGGAACGTCCGCGGGGCTGTGCCGCTCGGCGATGTCGCCCATGACGGGCACCTCGAGCAGTCGGCGCACCTCGGCGAGGTCGTCGAGCTCGGCGCGCGTGACCTCCGTGACCCGGAAGCCCGTGTTCGGCACGACCTCCACCATTCCGTCACGGGACAGCTCGAGCATCGCCTCCCGCACTGGCGTCGCCGAGGAGTTGAAGCGGGCAGCGAGGGCAGGCGCCGAGTACACCTGCCCCGGTGCCAGGTCGCCGCCGATGAGGGCGGCCCGAAGCTCGGCGGCGACGCGTTGCCGCACGGAGTCACGTCGGCCCGCGCCGGGCGCGGGTTCGGCAGGCGAGCTCATCGGCGTCGCTCGTCGGCGTCAGCGATCGCCTGCGCCAGCACGAGGTCCTCCCATGACATGCCAGCACTCTTGAAGACCACCGGCCGCCCGCCGAGCAGCCCCCTCCCTCCGCGCACGAGCTCGGCCATCGGGATGAGGTCGTGGGCCCCGAGGTGGCCCTCATCGATAGCCATGATCACGTCGCCGCACTCGCGCAGCGCTGCTCCCGACTCTTCCACGATCACATCCGATCGACCGAGGAGCGCTCCAGGCAGCTCGCGCGCATCCGGTGAGTGCGAACCGACAGCGACGACAACCGCGTCCGCACGCACGAGCTCGTCAGGAAAGAGCGGGGTCGAGGCGGTTGTCGTGCACAGGATGAGCCCCGCCGCGCGAGTCGCGGCTTCGGCTTCCGAGCTGCCGGACGCGAGCACCGCGTCGAAGTCTGTGCCTGCTGCCACGCGCGCGGGGGAGCGGACCACCGATGTGACGCTGCCGACGGCGCGAGTGCCCTCGAGCACGGCCCTGACCGTGCGAACGTGGGCCCTCGCCTGCGGGCCGGCGCCGTAGACGACGATGTCCAAGGCTCCTGCGTCGCGCTGAAGCGCATCCCTGATCGCCGCGACCGAGACCGCCGAGGTGCGGATGTCCGTCAGTGCCGGGCCGTCGATGAGGGCGCGCGGGCTGAGCGTCGCCGAGTCGAACAGCACGTAGAGGCCCTGGATGCGCGCGAGGCCCCGGGCCGGGTTCTCCGGTGCGATCGTCAGCAGCTTGATGCCCGCGCTCGTGGCCGTCTCGGCTGGCATGAGCAGGAACTCGCCGTGCTCGAGCGACTCGAAGATGCGCGCGTGGTCGGTCTCGGGGCGAAACCCCTCGGCAAGGGCGCGACGAAGCGCATCCACGGCCGCCGTCGGTGTGAGCAGAGCCTCGACGTCAGCGGCGTCGAGGTACGGGATGCGCGCGCTCATCGCAGCACGAACCCTGGGGTCATCTCGTCGCGAGGGTCGACCTCGAAGACGTGCTCGCCCGTCTTGTGCGCGATGCCGGAGACCTGCGTGGTCGTCGCTCGGTGCCCCGCTTCGACGCTCTCGCCGACGACGCGAGCCAGGAATCTCGAGCCGACGATCGAGTCGTGCACGAGCTCGGCGCCGACCGGCAGGGTTCCCGCTTCGGTCAGCGTGGCCACCCGCGCGCACGTGCCGGAGCCGCAGGGCGATCGGTCGAGCTCGCCGTCGGCGAAGACCGTCGCGTTGCGCTGGTGGATCACTCCGTCAGCGCTGTGGTCCGAGAAGAGGATCGTGCCGTAGATGCCGCTCAGGCGCTCGTCGCTCGGATGCTCAGCATGGGGTGAGCTGTTGAGGAGCCACTTGACCTCGCGGCCGAACGCGATGACCTCGCTCACCTCCTCTGGCTCGATGGAGAGCCCGACCGAGCTGGCATCCACCTGCGCGTAGATGGCGCCCGCGAACGTGATGTCGGCGAGCACTTCGCCCCGCGTGGTCTCCACGGGCACGCGCTTCGCGATCACGTAGCCGGGAACGTTGATGAAGTCGGCTCCGGTGACTGCGCCTTCGGCGTCGGTGTGGACCCGTGCCGTGACACGCCCCGAAGGCACGTCGATGACCACATCCGTGGTGCCGCTCGGGTTGGCGGCGACGATGCCGGACTCGATGGCCCACACTCCGAGTGCGATCGTGCCGTGCCCGCAGGCCGTGGAGAACCCGTCCTTGTGCCAGAAGAGCACTCCGAAGTGCGCGCCGGCGTCATCGGGTTCGACGACGAACCCGCCGTACATGTCCGCGTGCCCCCGGGGCTCGAAGCACAGGAGCTGGCGCACCCGGTCGATCGCGGGGGAGCCCATCGCGAAGACGCGCCTGCTCGCCACATCCGCCCCCTCGATCGGGAGCCCGATGTCGGGGACGATCCGGAACGGCTCGCCAGCCGTGTGGTAGTCGATCGTCGCGTAGCGCTCGCGCATGGAGACTCCTCAAGGATTGCAATTGCAATTGCAATAACACTAGGGCACAAGGATGCTGGGGTACAGGGCGGAGGCGTGACACGCGACGCGCGCAGCTGTCGAAACCTCGGTAGTACATAGGTACGATGGCGTGGTCATGAACTCGTACTTGCTCCATGCCGACGCCGATTCCTTCTTCGCGTCCGTCGCCCTCCGCGACCGGCCGGAGCTCGCGGCCAAGCCGGTCGCCGCCGTCGCGCACCTCTTCATCGCAAGTGCGAACTACCCTGCCAGAGCGTTCGGCATCCATGCCGGCATGCTCGTCTCGGAAGCACGGGAGCTGTGCCCGCGCATCCTGCTCGTCGAGTCCTATCGCCAGGAGGTCGAGTCGGTGGGCGATGCGCTCTTCGCGCTCTTCGACTCCCTCGCGCGGGGTATCGAGCCAGGGTCCATCGAGGAGGCGTTCCTCGACGTCGGTGCGCGCACACCGGGGGAGGCGCTCGAGACCGCGCACGAGCTGCGGCGCCGCGCGGCGACCGAGCTGCGCATCCCGGTCAGCGTCGGCATCGGTCGCACGAAGCTCATGGCCAAGCTCGCATCTCGCGCCGCCAAGCCGGACGGCGTGCACGTCATCGACGAGGCACGCGAGCTGGAGCTGCGCACCGAGCTGCCGATCGGCGACGTCTGGGGCATCGGTGCACGCACCGAGGCGCGCCTCGCCAAGCTCGGCGTCGCGAGGGTCGGCGACGTCGATGTCATCCCGCGCGACGAGCTGCTGCGCGTCTGCGGAACGGCAATGGCCAGACGGCTCTGGCGCATCCGTGCCGGCACCGACGAGGCCATGATCTCGCCCATCAGGCATCGCACGACCCTCACCTCCGAATCCTCGACCTCCGGCTACGCTCGCGCCGACCGAACGCCGGAAGAGGTGCTCGAGGGCTGCGTCGAGCGTGTCTGCCACCGAGCGACACGTGCAGGACTCAGCGCGACAGGCATGAAGCTCGAGCTGCGCCCAGTTGGGCTCGGCCCGGTCAGGGAGAAGTACCAGGGCATCGACTCGAGCGCCTCGTACGAGGTGTGGATGCCCGTGGCAAAGAAGCTGCTCGCCGCCGCGAACACCTCAGAGCTCGAGTCGGCAAGCGTGACCCTCACGGGGCTCGTCCCGGTCGAGATGGTGCAGCCGACGCTCTTCTGAGCCGCGCGGCTTCCGCGTTCGCATCCCCAGCCGCCCGCGGTTTCGTCCACCCGCCGCCCAGCCTCTACGCTGAACTGCAGATCGCGGGATGCGCGAGCGGACGAGACGAGGACCCCACGATGACCAGCAGCGTCGAGCCGCGCGAGGGCATCCTGCGCCCGATCTCGGCCGGTGTCGTCTCGGCGCTCGTCGCCTTCACGAGCTCGTTCATCGTGGTGCTGACCGGTCTCACCGCGGTCGGGGCGAGCTCAGACCAGGCATCGAGCGGGCTCCTCGCGGTGAGTGTCACCATGGGCCTCGGCTGCATCCTGCTCGCGGCCTGGACGCGCCTGCCCATCACCGTGGCGTGGTCGACGCCGGGGGCTGCGCTGCTCGCGGCGACAGGCACCGTCGAGGGCGGCTGGCCCGTCGCGGTCGGCGCCTTCCTCATGACGGGCATCCTCATCGTCCTCACAGGACTCATCCCGCAGCTCGGCGCCCTCGTCGCGCGCATCCCCGTCTCGGTCGCGCAGGCCATGCTCGCGGGCGTGCTCTTCCAGCTCTGTCTCGGGCCGATCACGGGCATGGCGGAGAATCCGCTCGCCGTGGCGCCGGTCGTCGTCGCCTGGCTGCTCGCGCTGCGCTTCCTGCCGCGTTGGGCCGCGCCCATCGCGTTCCTGGTGGCCGCGGTCGTCATCGGCGTGCACATCGTCTCGTCGGGCGCTTCGATCCACGCGGCCGACCTGGCGCCCCGCGTGCAGTTCACGGCGCCGGAGTTCTCGGTGGCAGGGATGATCGGCATCGCGCTCCCGCTCTACCTCGTGACGATGGCCTCGCAGAATGTTCCCGGCGTCGCCGTCATGAAGGGCCTCGGCTACGACGTTCCGTGGCGTCGGTCGCTCATCGCGACGGGCGTCGGCACGGTCGTCGGCGCCCCTGCTGGTGGGCACGCCATCAACCTCGCCGCCATCAGCGCGGCGCTCGCGGCCGGACCGGAAGCGGGCGACGACCGATCACGGCGCTGGATCGCGAGCGTCACCAACGGTGTGGTCGTCATCGTCCTCGGTGTCGCCTCCGCGGCCTTCGGGACGCTCGTGCTGCTCGCCCCGGTCGGCGTCATCGCGGCGGTCGCGGGACTTGCGCTCATCGGCACGCTCGCCGCCTCGCTCAAGGCAGCACTTGCCGAGCCCGGGGAGCTCGTACCGGCCGTCGTGACCTTCGCGACCGCCGCGTCCGGCATCTCCATAGGCGGTGTCAGCGCCGCGTTCTGGGCCCTCATCGCCGGTCTCATCGTGCGCTCCGTCGTGCGACCTCGCAGCTAGGACCTCAGTCGTTGCGCTGTGCCGTGAGGCGCACGATCACGAGGTACACGGCGAGGCAGGCGACGGCGCCGACGATCGCGGAAGTCCAGTTCGGCAACGAGAACGGGTTGCTGGTGCTGCTCCAGAAGAGGACGCTGCTGAGCCAGCCACCGAAGAGCGCGCCGAGCGCGCCGACGAAGAGTGGCGCAACCCAATCGTCTTGCTTGCGGGTCGGCAGGAAGCGCTTCGCGATCACCCCCGCGAGGAGGCCGATGGCGAGGAAGGCGAAGTAGCTCACGCAAGCTCCAGAGATTCGGGGACAGTTCGATGCTCCCAGCCTACGAGCTGGAAGCCACTCTGCAGACCTCGTCACCGACGCCGCCGACGATGAGGCCACGCTCCCGGAACGCGTCGAGCCATCCGACCATCGGCCACTCGCCCCAGCGCTCGCGGAACAGGTTCGCGTTGCGGGCGATGTCCGCGACGTGCTGCACCGGTGGGTTCGCCGTCGGATGCCACTGGTGGTAGGCGCGCGCGCCACCGACCCAGACGAGTCCAGCACCGGCATCGCCGGCGAGCCTGGCGAAGTCGGTGTCCTCCCCGCCGTAGCCGTCGTAGCCTTCGAAGAAGCCGCCGATGCTCCGCCAGGTCTCCGCGGTCGTCGCGAACGAGAGCGACCAGAACAGGTTGCTGTCATCACCCGGTTCGACCTCGCCGGGGGAGGGCGCGGGGCGTGCCGGATGCGGCGCGTCCAGCAGCTCGATCGTCGCACCGTCGTAGCCGAGGGGCCCCGGCGGCTGCAGGTAGGTGACCGGGCCGCTCAGGAGGCTCCCCGACCAGCGTGCGTCCAGCGCCGCATCCCGGTACGCGCCGATCAGGCCTCGCCCCGGGATGCAGTCGACGTCGAGGAAGACGAGCAGCTCTGCGCCGCGTTCGAGCGCAACGCGCGCTCCTTCGTTTCTGGCCGCGGCGAGCGGCAGCGCGTTCGCGTTCGCGGGCAGATCGACGACGACTCCTCGAAGGGCATCGTCGTCGGCGAGCGCCGCGATCTCGGGGTCTCCCATCGCGACGACGACGGTGTCGTCGGCTGATCGCGTCTGACGGAGGAGGCCCGCACGTTGCGCCTGCAGATGCTGGTGCCGGCCGTGGGCGATCGTGATGGCTGCCGTCCTCACCGGTGCGCCAGGCGGTCGAGGAGTGCGGCGGCACGCAGGGCTCCGGCACCGTCATTCCAGGCCGCCCAGTGGCGCCCGTCGAGTCCGGACGCGGTCTCGAGGAGCGTCGCCCAGTCGTCACGTTCGAAGGTGTTCGTGACGATGACGGGCAGGTCGGGGGTCGAGGCGAGCACGCGCGCGGCCGCCACCTGCTCATCGTGTGGTCGGTCCTGGGGGACGATGATCGCGGGCACCTGCGCTGCGGCGACATCTGCGACCGATCCCTGGCCAGCGTGCGTGATGACCAATGAAGCCTCGCGGATGCGGGGGCCGGGGTCGACGACTCTGTTGCCAGGAGTGGTGCCGATCTCGTCCCATTCGACGCCAGGCGTCTGCCGCTTGGCCTCGCGGATCTGCGCCGAGGACATGCCTCCGCCGCCCGCGCCTGCGAGCACCAGCACGCGCGTGATGGGTCCCGGCCCGCGGCCGTGCGAGCGCTCAGCCGCGGAGATCGCGCCGACGGGATGGAGGCGGGCCAGCACACGCGCGGACGCTCCCGGCAGCATCCCCTCGGCGCTAGCGGGCCAGGCCGCGAGGATCGCATCCGAGAGGCCGAAGCCGAGCGTGTGCGGCGCATCGGTGCGCACGCCCGGCAGCGCAACCGATACGACGGGGACGCCGTGCAGGCGAGCGAGGGCAGCGACCTCGACGGAGACATCAGAGACGAAGAGCGTCGGTTCGGCGTCAGCGATCCAGGCGGAGATGCGGGCCATGCGTCGTCGCATGCCCTCGTCGTCGACGGGTGCCCAGTGCAGGGAGCCGTTCGCCGTCGGCTCGAGCGGCGAGACGGCGAGGTCGTCGCGCTCGAGTCGGATCCACGGGCCGGGCCACGCCTCCGGCTTCGGCAGAGTGGAGAGACCGGTCACCGGGGTCGCGCACTCGCGTGCGATCGCGAGAGCGCGTCTGGCGTGCCCGCCGCCCTGGTGGTGCACGTAGTAGCCGATGTGTCCCACATCGGACGAGCCCGTCTGGGTCATGCCGCTTCCTGCCTCTCCACCTGAGCGCCGAGCAGCGCCTCGTACTCATCGACCATGCGCTCGAGCGAGCAGAAGGCCACGGCGCGCTGTCTGGCGCCCTCGCGCGGCAACCGCGCGGCCTCGACCAGCGCAGCCGCCAGTGCGGGCACGTCGTCGCGAGCCGCGAGCCTGCCGCTGTGCTGATCGATGATCTCCGGGAGCGCACCCCGGTCGAACGCGGCCACGGGGGTGCCCGCGGCAAGCGACTCGGCGGCGACGAGCCCGTACGGTTCGTCCCAGCGCGGGGTCACGAGCGTCACGCTTGCCCGCCCGAGGTGCTCGAAGAGCGTGGCCTGATCGAGGTGGCCGAGGTACCGGATGCGCCCACCGAGGCGCGGGCGGATCGTGCGCTCGAAGTACTCCGGGTCGAAGACGGGGCCCGCGATATCGAGGGCCGTCTCGGCGTGCTCGGCGGCATCGATCGCCAGCTCGAGGCCTTTCTCCGGAACGATTCGACCCGACCAGAATGCCGCGCCGCCGCCTGGGCCCGGCAGGAGGCGGTCGGTGTCGACGCCGTTCATGATGACGGCACAGTCGACGCTCGCGGCCCACGCATCGCGCATGTGCGAGCTGACCGCGATGAAGGTGCCCGTCGAGCCGCTGATGCGCACGGCCGACTCGATCCAGCCGACGGGAGGCGTGTGGAGGGTCGTGAAGAACGGCACTCGCAGCAGGCCGGACATCGCGACGGGCAGGTGGTGGATGCTCACGTTGAGCACCGCATCGAATCGTGCCTCCGCGGTGCGCGCGAGATCCAGCATGAGCGCGAGGTAGGCGTGGTGCTCGTGCATCCATTCGACTGGCATGGCACCGACATCCTGGCGGGCGGTCTCGCTCATCGTGAAGGTCTCGACGTCGAGGTGCTCGACGCCGAGGGCGGGGTCGGAGCCCGGCGCCGCGAAGAGCGTCACCTCGTGGCCGCGGCGCTTGAGCGCCATGATGAGGGCGTGCGTGTGCGATTCGAGTCCGCCGGCGAAGGGCTCGCTGATGGGGAATCGAGAGGGGCCGATGACGCAGATTCTCAACGTGACACCCGTTCCAGGCGCAGGGCAGTCTCGTAGACGGCGGCGTGCGCGGCCGCGACGCCGCTGCGCTCGGCGGCGCGAGACTCGGGCGAGCGCTGCTGCGGCTGCGCGCGCGAGGCTGCCACGACCGCGGCCTGCAGCGAGGCGGCGTCGAGCTGCCCGGAGGAGTCGCGGTGGTACGTGAACACGGGGCCCTGATCGGCGTAGAAGCCGACGTCGGGCGCGATCACCGCGGTGCCGAGATCGAGGCACGCTTCCAGCCACCCCGAGTGCGTGCCGAAGCGGTAGGGGAGCACGGAGGCGTCGAGGGACGTCAGGTAGCGCCACAGCTCAGCATCGCTCAGGTAGTCGTGGATGCGCAGTTCGATACGGCCGGCATCGGCGTGCTCCTGCAGGCGTGCTGACAGCTCGGCCTCGTACCTCGCGCCTCCCGGCTCCAGGAGCTCGCGGTGTCCGTTGACGTGCACGACGAGGCTCGCCTCGCGCGCAGCCAGCTGGACCAGCGCCTCGATGACGGGCAGCGGATCCGTGCTCGCGCGCAGGCTCTTCGCGTGGACGCCGACGTGGAACCGCCCGTCGGTCCGTTCGCGTGCGGCCATGGCGGCCGCGACCTCGGCGGGCTCCACGATGTGCGGATGCGGGATCACGATCGGGCGCCGTCCCCAGCGCCGCTCGATCTCGTCGGCCGCGCCGGGCGTGAGCGTGATGAGCTCGTCTGCCGCGGGGATCAGGATGTCGAGGTGCTGCGTGTGCACCTCGGGGGTCGCGTGGTGCGGGTTCGTGAGGTCGTGCACGGTGTACACGAGCGGCTTGCCGTTCCGGCGCAGTGCATCGACGACGCTCTGGAGAGTCTCGGGCGAGAGTGCGTCGAACCCGAAGTGCACGTGGAAGACGTCGAACTCGGCGGCGTGCTCATCGATCCAGCTCGGCTCGAGCATGACGGGTGGCCACCACCGGTCCGTTGCCGCGCGTCCAGAGCCGTCGGGGTGCGGGTCGGGGAGGCGGACGATGGCCCGCTCAGATGGTTCGGGGGTGGTGGGGGCGAGGTGCCTCACGTAGACGTGCGCGGATGGGACGCTCGCGACCCGGAGGGTTCGGCTCGTGTCGCCGACGACGTCTGAGTTGCTTGGGGATGACACTCCTCCACATAACCAGCCGGAGTCGAGGAGCGTGTGGCTCTTGACAGTCCTCGCTCGGCATGCAGTCTCCGCGTGGAGTGCCGGAGCACGTCAATCGCCCGGGTTCGGCTCCACGATCACGATTCCGATGCCTGGGCCGACGAGCAGGTTCGCTGGCTCGAGACGGCCCTCGCCGCGGTCGCCACGCACCCAGAACCACTCGCCAGCGGCGACGCGATCGCGGATGTCATTCCGGAATGAGTCGATCTCGTCGACGAGCTTCGAGAAGGTCTCGCCCTGGTAGAGCAGCTCGATCCTGATCTGTCCGTTCATGATGCCCTCTCGGCTGGTTCCGCGATGACGGCCAGCCCGGCCTGCGAGTTGGCACCCTGCACGAGGGCCTCGACCCACGAGCGGTTGATGTGCACCTGCCTGCTGCCGAGGAACTTGAAGCGAATCGGCACGGCCGGGTGCATCCAGACAGTACTACGGCCGTCGCCACCCGCGTTGTTGTCCTTCCAGCTGAAGAAGAACGATTCTCCGCGACGGAGCTTCGTGCCGATCGCGAGCTGGAGATGCGCGAGCAGGCGGTCCTCGAAGTCGACGGTGACCTCGGAGTTGTAGATGAACTTCCCCACGCTGAACCCTGCTTTCTTGTCCCTGGCGCATTGTGTGCGCCGTCCATTATCACTGGGCGGGAGCTGATCCGTGACCAGCGCGCCGTTCTAGAGCTCGTCGAGCCAGTCGGGATGCGGCACTCTCGGGTCATTCGGGGAGCCGTCTTCGATGAGTTCCTCTGGCTTGGAACCCTCACCGGACAGCGCGCCACGCAGCTCGGCGAAGTTGGCGAGCGCCTCGCTGTCGTCGAACTCGGGCACATCGGTGCTCACGGTCTCGGTCGCGATCTGGCTCGAGGGCCCCACCAGCACCGACAGCACGTTAGCGCTCCCGTCGGCGTGGCGGACGGGTATCTCCACAACGCCCGCTCGGCGGGCCTCGGCGAGATCAGCGGCGTAGCCGACGAGCTCCTTGGCGATCTTCGTGCTCGTGAGGTAAACGCCACCGGCGTAATGAAGCTGGTCCATCGTTCCTCCAGACGGTCTCGCGCGTGCAGAACTCATTGAGTCTCTCAGCGCCACTTGGATGTGCTCGCAGTATTGCGTTCTGATTCGTTGTATGAAGCGGAATCGTCTGTTTGCCAAATCGAAACGCTGAGGAGCGTCCTCCGGCGCTACGCTCAGACCAGAACCTATGTATTGGCTGTGTCTGATTGGAGCCCGTGATGTCTACACCTCAGCTCGACGCCCCGCTCTACCCGCCGCTCTACGGAGCCAGCTTCGGCCAGGCGGTGAAGCGCTTCTTCAAGAAGTACGCCGTCTTCTCCGGTCGGGCAAGCCGCAGTGAGTACTGGTGGTGGTGGCTGTTCGGCGTCCTGGTCAACGCCGTCTTCTTCCTGATCGGCTCGCTGACCGGAACAAGCTCCGTCGACACGACGGACGGGTTCGCGGCCGCGACCATGGGCAACCCGGTCGTGACCGTCATCCAGTCCATCTGGGGGCTCGCGACCCTGATCCCGGGCTTCGCACTCCTCTTCCGTCGCCTCCACGACACGAATCGCTCCGGCTGGTGGTGGCTGATCGCATTTGTGCCCTTCGTCGGTGCCATCGTGCTCCTCGTCTTCGTGCTCGGCGCTTCCCGCCCCGAGGGGGCGCGCTTCGACACGCAGTAGCGTCGCGGCAGCATCGAAGAAACCGCCGCCCTCGTGTGAGGGCGGCGGTTCCTTCTGCGCAGCACAGGGGGCTGTGGAGCTCAGCGCTCGGGGTTGACGGCCTCCGCGACCGCGCCGAAACGCCCGAGGAGGCCCGAGAAGACGCGCAGTTCCTCGGGAGTCCAGTCGCGAAGGACCGCGTGCAGCCGGTGCCGATTGCGTGCCCGCACTTCCGTGACGCGCTCGATCGCGAACGGAGTCGGGGTCAGGATTCTCGCCCGACCGTCGTTGGGGTCGGCGCCGACGGTGAGGAGCTCGAACTCCTCGAGCATCCGGACCTGCCGGCTCATGACGCTCTTATCGATGGCGAGCTGCTCGCCGAGCGTTCCCACGTGGGCAGTGCCGTGCTGGACAAGCGCCGAGAGGATCTTGTAGCCGATGGGCTGCAGCGACGCGTGCACCGCGATGGCAGACTCGCTCCACGTGGTGCGAACGCGTCGGTAGAAGGTGCCGAGCTCCGACTCCACCGAGGCGATCGCCTCGGCGAAGTCGGCGTCGTCTGGAGACTCTGGCATGGTGGCCATCTTAGGTGCGGTCTGCCTGTCGCCCGGAGTCGCCGAGGATCGGGATGGCACCTGTGCGAGGGATGCCCACCATCGCCTCGGCGACCTCGACGAGCTCCTCGGAGGTCGATTCCGCGCCCGCGCGTTCGGCCGAGCTGTCCTCGCCCTTGGCGCGCTGCACGGCGTTCTGGGTTCCGAGCTGCGCGTTCGGGAGGAAGGAGACCGCGATGAGGGTGACGATCGCGAGCGGGAGAGCGGCGAGGAAGATCGCGCCCACCGACGTGCCGTAGGCATCCTCGACGAGAACGCGCAGCCAGTCTGGGAGGGTGGCGAGCTGGGGGATGCTGCCCCCGGCAAGCGACTGGGCGGCGACGGCCTGCTGTTCTGGTGGCAGGGCGCGGATGCTCGTGGAGATCGTGTCGGCGACGACGGTTCCGAGGATCGATCCCATGACGGAGACGCCGATCGTGCCGCCGAGGCTGCGGAAGAACGTGACGGCGCTCGTGGCGACGCCCATGTTCTTGACCTCGGCTTTGTTCTGCACGACGAGCACGAGGTTCTGCATGACCATGCCGACGCCGGCGCCGAGGGCGAACATCGAGAGGCCCACGTAGAGGTAGGGCGTGTCGTAGTGGAGGCGGCTCAGCAGGAAGAGGCCGACGACCATGAGCGCGCTTCCCGTGACGACGAACGCCTTCCACTTGCCGCGGCGGCTGATGAGGTTGCCCACGATCGTCGAGGCGACGAGCAGGCCCGCCATCATCGGGATCGTGAGGATGCCGGACTCCGTCGGCGTCGCGCCGCGCGCCAGCTGCATGTACTGGCTCAGGAACACGCTCGTGCCGAACATCGCGACACCGACCGAGACGCTCGCGACGACCGCGAGGGTGAAGGTGCGGTCGCGGAAGAGCGTGAGCGGGATGAGCGGCTCCTTGACGCGCAGCTCGACGAGGATGGCGATGACGAGCAGCAGCACGCCGCCGATGGACATGAGGTAGGAGGGGAGCGAGTTCCATTCGAACTGCGAGCCTGCGAGCGTCACCCAGATGAGCAGGAGCGAGACTCCGCTCGAGATGAGCACGATGCCGAAGTAGTCGATGCTCACCTTGCGCTTTTTCGGCTTGGGGAGGTGCAGCGTCACCTGCAGCAGGATGAGCGCGACGACCGCGAACGGCAAGCCGACGAAGAAGTTCCAGCGCCATCCGAAGGCGTCGGTGATGACGCCGCCGAGGAGCGGGCCGCCGACCGTTGCGAGCGCCATGACGGCTCCGAAGAAGCCTGCGTACCGACCGCGCTCGCGGGGGCTGAGGATGTCTGCCATGACGATCTGGCTCAGCGCGCCGAGGCCGCCGGCGCCGAGGCCCTGGAACACGCGCATCGTGATGAGCATCGAGGTGTCCTGCGCGAAACCGGCGATCGCGGAGCTGACGACGAAGATGACGAGCGAGATCTGCAGCAGCAGCTTGCGGTTGGTGAGGTCGGCGAGCTTGCCCCAGATCGGGGTCGAGACGGTCGTCGCGAGGAGCGTCGCGGTGACGACCCAGGTGAAGGCGCTCTGGTCGCCCTTGAGGTCGCTGATGATGAGCGGCAGCGACGTGCTCACGACGGTCGATGCGAGCATCGAGACGAACATGCCGAGCATGAGGCCGGAGAGGGCCTGCAGCACCTGACGGCGGCTCATTCCCGATTCGGTGAGCTCGGCGGCTGGCTTGGTGCTGGATCTGGGGTTCTTGCTAGACGACATCGACGCGGGGCCTCCTGTTAGTTGACGACGGTCAACCATACATAGATGGTTGACCGCCGTCAACTACCAGAAAGGGCCCCGCGAAGCGGGGCCCTGATCCTGCTGATCTCGACGAGGTCGAGGTGCCTAGTCGATCTTGCGCTTGAGGTTGTCGAGGCCCTCCTTGGCGGCGTCCTTGACGTCCTCAATCTTCTCCTTGAAGCCGGCCTTCGTCTGGTCGGACCGGCCCTCAGCCTTGAGCGACTCGTCGCCGGTCACCGCTCCAGCGGCTTCCTTGGCACGTCCGCCGAGGTCTTCTGACTTGTTCTGAATACGATCGTCGATTCCCATGGGAAAGATGCTCTCAGGCGAAGTTGGATGCTGGCTGTGGCGCTCCGAGGCAAGGCCCTAGGGCTGAGGGGGACGGCTCGGCGAGGTCTGCAGTGCTTCGAACACGGCGGCGACCGCCTCGTCATCGCTCACTCCGAGCTCGCGCGCCTCGACGGCGAACGCCCTGGCGGCGGCTGTGAGGCGCACATCCCCGTGCCTGCCATCTGCCGTCACGAAGGTGCCGGCGCGTCCGCGACCGACGACGACGCCCTGCTCCTCGAGGGTCGTGTAGCACTTCGCGACCGTGCCAGGCGCGACGCCGAGGGCCTCGGCGAGTGCACGTACCGGGGGCATCCGCTCGCCCGGCGCGAGCTCGCCGCGCTCGACGGCATCGATGATCGCGTCCCTGAGCTGCCTGCCGGGTGCCTTCGACGAATCGTCGCCGATCGAGAGGCGGTCGAAGAAGTCACCGCTCATGAGCGAGGTCGCTTGCCTGGACTCGTGTTCTCGTCGATCGCCGTCTCCGAACCGAGCGAGATCTCCTCGTCGTCGTCTGGGTCGACGAGGTCATCGAACATCGCCGCGCTCACGGCCTGGTCGTGCTTCTGCGCACGCTGGGGGCCGAATCCGAGCCACTTGCGGGTCGGATAGTGCAGCTTCTCGCGGCGCCACCACAGCGTCGCGAGCACGAGCGTCGCGATGGTCGGCACCAGCGCGAGCCAAGCGCCGTACGCGATCGGATACTGGCCGTTTGCCGCATCCACTCGCAGCGTCGCGAATGCGAACAGGAACAGGACGCCGAGTGTCGCGAACGCGGCGTAGAGCTGCAGGATCTTCGCCGAGATCACGGCGACACCGGAGATGCGCAGGATGAGCACGACGACGAGGCCAAGGAGCGGGACCGTTGGCACGAGGCCGAACAGGATCGTCCCGAACCAGTTGTAGCCGAGCGCCTCATCCATCTGGCTCAGCCCTGTGCCGGCGAGGAACAGCTGCCAGCCGTTCAGGGTGGGGGCGATGCGGTTCAGGGGGATCTCGGAGTTCCACCAGGGGAAGAACATCGCCACGAGCAGCAGCGCGGCCAGCACCCCGAACGCGATCTGCTTCGGGCGGTAAGCCGGGTACGACGACATCGCCGCCGTGTCCTCGACCAGCGAATCGTCGTCGTGCGCAGTAGCCATACCCCCAGCCTACGAGGCAGGTTCGCAATCGTGGCTCCGAACGCGCAGACTGGATGCGGCCCTCACGAGGCCGAACGGTCTCAGGCGGCGAGAGGGGCAGCATGACGGAACGACACCACAGGCCCGTGCGCGTGCCATCGCAGGCGTTCGAAGCGCTCATCGGAGCCGACGACCCGGCGGCCGTCAGCCGCGTGGCACACGACACCGCACGAGCGCTCCTGCAGCGCGCGCGCGGCGAAGGCGACCAGGCTGTCGTCGCCCGGCTCGTGGCGTACGCCGACGAGAACGGCATCGACGAGATCGCAGAGCTCTGGGCCGGGGCGACGTCCCGCTCTCTGCCTGGCGCGCTCTGGCGGCTCTACCTGCTGCGTCAGGCTGTTCGCGCCAACCCTGCGGAGGCGAGCTACCTCTTCCGTCGTGGCTACGACGTCGACCGCTCCATCAGCTCCGTCGTCGCGGGCGCCGCGACCCCGACGGGCCCGGAAGAAGTCGTCGCCCTCGCCGACGTCATCCTGCACGGTGCGTTCGCCGGTGACTTCGCCATCGCGCTCGAGCGAGCAGCGGCATTCTGCCGCGTCATGTCGCAGGGGGCCACGAGCCTCGCGAAAGACGAGGAGCGCGTCGTCCCCTCGCGCGCTCGCCAATCGACGCGTCGCGCCATCCGCTACCTCGAGATGGGCGATGATCTTCACGCCTCAGCGAGTATGTGGCGCCTCGACACGCTCGATTGAGCGACGCCGCGCCCCGTCGGCTCGACCCTAGAGGCTCGGTCGCAACTCCTTGGCGAGGGCGACGCCTGCCGCGGTGAGGCGGGTGACCTCCGCCCAGTCGCGCTCCGCGATCGCTGCCGACGGCAGCATCCAGGACCCGCCGACCGCGAGCACGCTCGGAATCGAGAGGTAGTCCGAGAGGTTCGCTGGGTTCACTCCGCCGGTCGGGACGAAGCTCACACCGCCGAAAGGCGCGGAAAGGGCTGCGATGGCCTTCGCTCCGCCGTTCGTCTCGGCTGGGAAGAACTTCACGGTCGAGATGCCGAGTTCGAGCGCCGCCTGAACTTCGGTGGCGGACGTGGCTCCGGGGAGCACGGGCACATTGCGCGCGCGGCAGCGCTCGACGACGGCTCGGCTCAGGCCGGGGGAGACGACGAATGCAGCTCCGGCGTCGACGGCGATGTCGACCTGCTCAGTCGTGAGCACCGTGCCGGCGCCCACAAGGATGTCGCCGCGGGCCGCGATGGCGGAGATGGCATCGGCCGCGGCGTCGGTCCTGAAGGTCACCTCGGCGACGGGCAGTCCACCGGACGCGAGCGCGTGCGCGATGCCGACGCCCTCGTCGGCAGTCTGCGCGGAGACCACGGGAACGATCGAGTGCTGGGCGATGCGAGCGAGGGTGTCGTGCAAGAGAACCTCCGTTGGTCGGCTTGTGTTCCAAGCGGAACGCAATGATCATATTATTAGCGCACGCACCGAAGGCCGACACCCGAGCGGCCCCAGATCGGCAACGAAGCCCACGAGTGGAGCACGAACCATGAAGATCCTCGCCCTCGAATCCAGCACCACATCCGCCAAGACCCTCATCTTCGACTCGGACACGCAAGAGGTGCAGGTGCGCACCCGCCGTTTCGAGGTCACCGGCCCCGACCCCGCCGTCCGCGACGCCGAGCACATCTTCACCCAGCTCATCGCACTCGCCCGTGAATCCGTGCGAGGCCACGACATCGACGCGCTCGTGCTCTCGAACACGTACCACGGTCTCGGGCTCGTCACCCAGGACCTCCAGGCCGCAACCCCCGTCTACGAGTGGCCATTCACCGGGGCGCAGGAGCTGTGCTCCGAACTGCGACAGGACGCGCAGCTCACCACGTGGTTCTACCAGCGCACCGGCTGCATGGTGAACGCGAGCTACCCGGCATTCAAACTCGCCTACCTCCAGCGCCAGGGCGTCGAGGTCGATGGCCGCAAGGTCATGGACCAGGGCAGCTTCAACTTCCTGCGGCTCACTGGGCTCCCATGGACCAGCTACTCGCTCGCATCCGGCACCGGGCTGCTCAACGTGCACACGTCCACCTGGGATCTCGAGATCCTCGACGCCCTCGGCGTCCCCGGTGTCGACTTCCCCGAGCTGCACGACAGCGAAGACACGGCGCCCCTGCTCCCTGACGTCGCCACGTACCTGGGCATCCGTCCGGGCGTCCCCGTGCTCGTCCCTGGCCCAGACGGCGGACTCAGCCAGGTTGGCGACCTCGCCGGCCTCCCCGGCGACATGACCTTCTCCATGGGGACAAGCGGCGCCATGCGCTTCGCGACGATCGAGCCGTCACTCTCGCCGACGCTCAGCACCTGGGCGTACCGGTCACCGCTCGGCTGGCTCAGCGGTGCCGCGACCAGTGGATGCACCAACTGCGTCGACTGGGCCAAAGACCGCTTCTTCGGGTCGGACGCCCAGTTCTCGGAGATCGAACCGCAGCTCGTTCCCGGCCGGGCCGACGTCCCGACCTTCCTGCCGTTCCTCTACGGCGAGCGGTGCCCCGGCTGGCAGGACCAGCGCCTCGGAGGATTCGTCGGCCTCGAACCCCGGCACAGTCGCGTCGACATGTACCAGTCGGTCCTGCAGGGTGTCGTGCTCTCCCTGTACCACTGCTTCCGTGAGCTGACGGCGATCAACGGCATGCCGAGCAGAGTGCTGCTCTCCGGCGGAGTGCTCTCCTCGCCGTTCTGGACCCAGATGACCGCAGACGCATTCGGCGTCGAGATGGAGGTGTCATCCCTCCAGCACAGCTCCGTCGTGGGGGCAGTCCGCATGGGCCTGCGTGCCGCCGGGCTCAGCGAGGACCAGCCAGCGTTCCGCAGCGAGCAACCTCAGCGAGTGATCCCGAATCCCGACATGCGCGAGTACTACGACAAGGCCTTCGCCAAGTACCTCGACGCCTACGAGCGAACGAGCTCCGTGCCCGGCTCAGGCGCGACCGTCACGGCGGGAGCTGCGGCCTGATGCGCATCCTCATCACCCCAACCTCCCTCAGCAGGACGCCAGACGCGGAAGTGCTCGCCCCGCTGCGCGAGATCGCCAGCGAACTGATCTTCAACGAGTTCGGACGCCCCCTCACCTCGGCTGAACTGCTCGAGGCGCTGCCCGGCGTCGACGGCGTCATCGCCGGCCTCGACACGTACGACTCCGCCGCCCTCGCGGGCGCCGACCGACTGCGAGTCATCTCCCGGTACGGTGTGGGTGTCAACAACGTCGACCTCGAAGCCGCCGCGCAGCAGGGCATCTCGGTCACCAGAACCCCCGGGGCCAACGCCTCAGCCGTGGCCGAACTCGCCATCGGGCTCACCTTCGCGATCGCCCGAGACATCCCCAGGCTGCACGCCGAGGTCGCCGAAGGCGGCTGGCCGCGCGGGAGCGGCATCGAACTCGCAGGTCGCACGTTCGGAGTGGTCGGCTTCGGAGCGATCGGCAGGATCGTCGCAGACCGAGCCAAGGGGCTCGGCATGCGCGTCCTCGCCTACGACCCCTTCATCGCGGCGACGGCGATCGCGGAGACGGGGGCCACGCCTGCGAGTCTCGACGAGCTGTTCCACTCGGCCGACGTCGTCAGCCTCCATGTGCCGCTGCTCGAGAGCACCCGTCACCTGGTCGATGCGACGAGGATCGCGACCATGAAATCCGGAGCAATCCTCCTGAACACGTCCCGTGGGGGACTCATCGACGAACTCGCCGCGCGCGAGGCGCTCGACACGGGGCACCTCTTCGGGGTCGGCCTCGATGCCTACGAGACGGAACCCCCGCAGGACTCGCCGCTCCTCGGCCACCCGCGCGTCGTCGCGACGCCCCACAGCGGCGCGCACACGGCTGAGGCCGTCGAGCGCATGGCAGCCGGGTCGATCCGCAACCTCATCGACGAGCTCTCCGGGCGGGCGAGTCAGAACCGGGTCTAGGAGCCCTGCTCGCTCGCTGCGTCGTGGATGATCAGCACCTCGCCGAGGATCGTGTCGAGGTAGCCCTTCGAGTGTCGCTCGGCGGCCAGGGGATCGCCGTCGGCGATCGCCTGCGCCGTGAGGACGTGGTTGTGCAGGGCGGCGTGGAGCGGCCGAGCCGGCGTGAGCCCGAGGTGCGCCCGTCCGGCGAGGACTTCGGCGATCGGCTCCTTCACCGCTGCCAGCAGGGCGTTGCCGCTTGCGTCCAGGATCAGGTCGTGGAAGTCGATGTCGACCTGCAGATACTCGGGGGAGTCGCCGAGCTCGCTCGCGCCGAGCGCCTGCAGCTGGGTGGCGAGCTCGATGAGGCGGGTGCGCTCGGCCTGCGACGCACGAGAGGCGGCGAGCTTCGCCGCCACCGGCTCGATCGCGGAGCGGAGCTCGGTGAGCGCGACGAGCTGCTGGCTGCGATTGTGCCCTCGGAGCCGCCACCGGATGAGGGTCGTGTCGAGCGCATTCCAGTCCTGGGACGGTCGAACGGTGATGCCGACTCGTCGCCGCGACTCGAGGAGTCTCATGGACTCCAGGACGCGGACGGCCTCCCGCACCACGGTCCTCGAGACCGTGTAGTGCTCCTCGAGGGCCGCGAGGGTGAGGACGTGTCCTGCTTCGAGCTCGCCCCCCGCGATGCGGACTCCAAGGTCGTCCAACACGGATCCGTGCACTGCTTGCGCCATTCGCACCTCTCCCTTCTCACCTCGGCCGACTCAAATATGATCACAACTTGAAATAAGTATGATTATTGTGCGAGGCTCGAAGGAGCACTGGGAGTCACCAGAACCCGCGTTCCGAATCATCGCAGATCGCGAACTGCCTCGCCCCACGGCACCGCTGCACGGCTGCGCGGTCCGAGTTCCAAAGAATCAACGGAGATCACCATGGAAGAAGAATGGACCCAGACACTGGGGACCGCACCGCTGCTCGGCATCGCAGCAGGAGCCATCGCGCTCATCCTGATCCTCATCATCCGGTTCCGAGTGCACGCGTTCCTCACCCTCGTGATCGTGTCGCTCCTGACCGCGCTCGTCGCTGGCGTCCCCGTCTCCGCCGTCGCGACCACGCTCACGGGTGGCTTCGGCAGCACCCTCGCGACCGTCGCGCTCCTCATCGGCTTCGGCGCGATGCTCGGCCGCCTCATCGAGCATTCCGGCGGCGCCAAAGCGCTCGCTGACAAACTCGTCGACGTGTTCGGCGAGAAGCGAGCACCGTTCGCACTCGGCATCGCCTCGCTCATCCTCGGCTTCCCGATGTTCTTCGATGCCGGTCTCATCATGATGCTGCCCATCGTCTTCGCCGTCGCACGTCGCGTCTCCGGCAACAACGTGCTGCTCTTCGGCATCCCCGCCGCGGCTGCGTTCTCCGTCATGCACGTGTTCCTTCCGCCGCACCCGGGCCCCGTCGCGGCAACCGAGCTCTACGAGGCGAACCTCGGCGTCGTCCTCCTCCTCGGCCTCATCATCGTGTTCCCGCTCTGGTACGTCTCCGGCTACCTATGGGGCAAGTTCATCGCCAAGCGCATCCAGCTCCCCGTGCCTGCTCTCTTCGGAGAGCTGGACGAAGACCAGCCGAAGAACCCGCCCAAGGTCTCGACGATCATCCTGCTGCTCCTCCTGCCGATGGTCCTCATCTTCCTCAACACCGGCATCTCAGCCCTCGCGAGCGCCGGAGTCGTGGACGGCGACGCAGCCTGGGCACAGGCCGCCGTGCTGCTCGGCAACTCGCCCATCGCCCTGCTCATCGCCGTCGTGACCGCGAGCATCGTGCTCGGCACGCGCCGCGGCGAGAACGGCACCGCCCTCGAGAAGATCCTCGACTCCTCCCTCGGGCCCATCTGCTCCGTGATCCTCATCACCGGTGCCGGAGGGATGTTCGGCGGCGTCCTGCGCGCCTCAGGCATCGGCGACGCACTCGCAGACACGCTCAGCGACCTCGGGCTTCCCCTCATCGTCGCCGCCTACGTCATCGCCGTCGTCATCCGCGTCGCACAGGGCTCGGCGACCGTCGCCCTCGTCACAGCGGCCGGCCTCATCGCACCCGCCGTCGTCGCCGCCGGCCTCAACGACTTCCAGGTCGCCGCGATCGTGCTCGCGACCGCTGCCGGCTCCGTCTTCGCCGGACACGTCAACGACTCCGGCTTCTGGCTCGTGGGACGCCTCATGGGCATGGACGTCAAGACGACGCTCAAGACCTGGACCGTGCAGCAGACCATCGAGTCGCTCATGGCGTTCGCACTCGTGCTCGTCGTCTACCTCGTCGCCTCACTCGTCTGACCTGGCACGCCCCGAACGCCCGCCCCTCCAACAACTGCCCCACCGACAGAGCAGGAACAGCATGGATCTCTTCACCCTCAACGGCAAGCTCGCACTCATCACCGGATCGTCCCGTGGGCTCGGGCGTTCGCTCGCGACGGCGCTCGCCGACGCTGGCAGCACCATCATCCTCCACGGCCGCGACGCCGAAGCGCTCGCGAGCTCCGCAGCCGAACTCGAAGAACGCACGGGACGCCCGGCGCACGTCATCTCGTTCGACGTCACCGACGCAGCCTCCGTCGAGGCAGGCATCGCGGCACTCATCGCCGAGCACGGAGTGCCGGACATCCTCGTCAACAACGCGGGACTGCAGCGGCGAGCGCCGTTCGCGGAGTTCAAGGTCGAGGACTGGGACGCCCTCGTCGCCGCCAACCTCAGCGGCGTGTTCTACGTCTCCAGGTTCCTCGCCCCAGCGATGATCGAGCGCGGCTCGGGGAAGATCATCAACATCGGCTCCGTCCAGTCGCTCCTCGCCAGGCAGACGATCGCCCCATACTCGGCGACCAAGGGCGGCGTCGCACAGCTCACGAAGGGCATGGCCGCCGACCTCGCCCGCCACAACGTGCAGGTCAACGCCATCTCGCCCGGCTACTTCGCCACCGAGATGAACCGAGCGCTCGTCGAGGACGAGCAGTTCAACAGCTGGCTCATCAACCGCACCCCAGCGCAGCGCTGGGGCGCATTCGAGGAACTCGCCGGCACACTCATCTACCTGAGCTCCGACGCCTCGAGCTTCGTCTCCGGACAGAACATCTTCGTCGACGGCGGCATGACCGCGGTCGTCTGACCGGTCGCGGACGCCAACACCCCTAGGACACGCAGGAGAAACCATGCGCGCAGCGTTCATCGAAAGCAAGGAAGTGCTGAACCTCGACGAGGTCGGCACACCGGAACCGGGGGAGGGGCAGGTGCGGATCCGCGTCGACTACGTCGGCATCTGCGGCTCCGACCTCCACTACTACTTCGAAGGGGCCAACGGCGCCTTCGTGGTCCGCGAACCGCTCGTCCCTGGGCACGAGCTCTCCGGGAGGGTCGACCTGGATCCGCTCGGCGAGTTCGAGTCAGGCGCCCCGGTGACCGTGCATCCCGCCACCTTCGGCACCCCGAGCCACGAGCTCGAGGACTCACCGCACCTCTGGCCAGGCGGAGCCTACCTGGGGAGCGCATCCACCGACCCGCATACGCAGGGCGCCCTGAGCGAGTACCTGCTCGTGGAACGCGGCATGCTCCGCAGGCTCCCCGCCACGCTCCCGATTCGTCGTGCCGTGCTCGCCGAGCCGCTCGCCGTCGCCCTCCACGCCCTCACCAAGGCGGGAGACCTGACCGGCAAGCGGGTGCTGGTCACAGGAGCGGGTCCCATCGGCCTCCTCACCATCGCGGCAGCACGCGTCAAGGGCGCGGCTCACATCGCCGCGACGGACGTGCTCGCGGGACCTCTCGCTCGCGCGACGCAGCTCGGTGCAGCAGCAGTGATCGACGTGAGCCGCGAGCAGGTGCCCGCCGACAGCTTCGACGTCGTCTTCGAATGCTCTGGCGTCTCCGCGTCCGTGTCGACGGCGTTCGCAGCTGCGAGGCCTGCGGGAGTCGTCGTGCAGGTCGGCATGGTTCCGAACGAACCGCGCCCCATCAACCTCGCGCCGTTCATCTCCAAGGAACTGCGTGTATTCGGCACCTTCCGCTTCAAGGACGAGATCGACGAGGCCATCGTCATCCTCGACGAGCACCCGGAGATCGAGCACGTCATCACCCACGAGGTGCACGCAGACGACACCGTGGCTGCCTTCGGCCTCGCCCGGAACTCAGAGGAATCCGGGAAGGTCATCGTCGCCGTGTGGCCTGAAGGCTGAGTCGCCACGCCGCCTGTTCGCCGTCAGCCAACACGGGCCACAGCGACGGCGGATCCCAGTAAACTCGACGACGCCGGGCCGCAGTAACCCCGGGCTCCAATATTCGCCGCTGCGAGCGGCCTTCCGCCGAGAGGCGTTCCTGCGGCCTGGCTTTTCTCTTCCCTCCGCGCCCCGCAGCCGGCCCCGCGCCCTCCTCTCGGGACGGTTCGCTCCTCTCGGGATGGCTTTCTCGCTTCGGGATGGGAAACAACCAAAATCGAATTGCTAAAGCCATCCCGAGACTCAGGTCAGGTCAGGGGCGGGGTTGAAACTCGCGCCGTCCGCCGCGTGATCCAGTTTCCGCGCCCTTCGCCACGTGCGCGTGCCTCCGCGTCCCGCGTCCTTACCACGTCCCTTGTCCCGTATCCCACCTCCCGCGTCCCGCGTCCTTCCCACGTCCCGCGTCCCGCGTCCTTCCCGCGTCCCGTATCCCGCGTCCCGCGTCCGTCTGCCGTGTCCACCATCCCCGCCGCGGTCTCGGGATGGCTTTCTCGCTTCGTGCGGGGAAGTTCTCCAGCACGAAGCGCGTTTCCCAGCCCGAGTCGCGGATGCGCGACGAAGGCCCCGGCAGATGAACGCCGGGGCCTGTCGTGAAGCGGGGGAGTGCGGGTCTAGCCGAAGCGGCCCGAGACGTAGTCCTCGGTCGCCTGGACGGACGGGTTCTCGAAGATCGTCTTCGTCGTGTCGTACTCGATGAGCTTGCCGGGCATGCCGGTACCCGCGATGTTGAAGAACGCCGTCTTGTCGGAGACACGCGATGCCTGCTGCATGTTGTGCGTCACGATGACGATCGTGTACTCGGTCTTGAGCTCCTCGATGAGGTCCTCGATGGCGAGCGTCGAGATCGGGTCGAGGGCCGAGCACGGCTCGTCCATGAGGAGCACGTCGGGCGAGACGGCGATCGCGCGGGCGATGCAGAGTCGCTGCTGCTGGCCACCGGAGAGTCCGGAGCCCGGGAGGTCGAGGCGGTCCTTGACTTCCTTCCACAGGTTGGCGCCCTGCAGCGACTTCTCGACGAGGGCGTCGCTCTCGCTCTTGGAGATCTTCTTGTTGTTGAGCTTCACGCCGGCGAGCACGTTCTCGCGGATGCTCATCGTCGGGAACGGGTTCGGGCGCTGGAACACCATGCCGACCTGGCGGCGGACGAGCACGGGGTCGACGCCTGGGCCGTAGAGGTTGTTGCCGTCGATGAGGACCTCGCCGTCGACCCACGCCTTGGGGATGACCTCGTGCATGCGGTTGAGCGTGCGGAGGAACGTCGACTTTCCGCAGCCGGACGGGCCGATGAATGCGGTGACGCTGCGGGGCTCGATGACCATGGAGACGTCTTCGACGGCCTTGAACTTGTCGTAGTAGACGTTGAGGTCGTTGACTTCGATGCGCTTGGACACTGTATTTCCCTAACTTCCTGGCTGGTCGGCCTGGTCAGTCTGACCGGTTAGCCCTTGGGGGCGAAGAACTTGGTGATCATGCGTGCGAGGAGGTTGAGCAGCATGACGATGATGAGGAGGACGAGGGCGCCCGTCCAGGCGAGGTTGAGCATGTTCTCGGCCCCTGCGCCGACCTGCTGCGTGTACGAGCGGTAGACGAAGACGGGGAGGCTCATCATGGCGCCCTGCGTCATGTTGTAGTTCATGTAGATGTTGAAGCCGGCCGCGATGAGCAGCGGGGCGCTCTCGCCGATGACGCGGGAGATCGCGAGCATGACTCCGGTCGTGATGCCGGCGAGGGCTGTGGGGAGCACGACCTTGGAGATCGTGAGCCACTTCGGCACGCCGAGGGCGTACGAGGCCTCGCGCAGCTCGTTCGGGACGAGGCGGATCATCTCCTCGGACGAGCGCACGACGGTCGGGATCATGAGGACCGTGAGGGCGATCGAGCCGGCGAGTCCCGTGCGCACGTTGGTGAGCGGGATGCCGAGCGTCTGCAGGATGAGCATGATCATCGTGTAGGCGAAGAGGCCGGCGACGATCGATGGGACGCCCGTCATGACGTCCACGAAGAAGTTGATGGCCTTCGAGAGGCGGCCCTTGCCGTATTCGACGAGGTAGATGGACGTGAAGAGTCCGATCGGCACCGAGATGAGGGTCGCCACGAGCGTGATGAGGAGCGTGCCGACGATGGCGTGGATGCCGCCGCCGCCTTCTGTGACGACTCCCACCATGGAGGAGGTGAAGAAGGTCATGTCGAAGCGGGCGAGGCCGTTCGCGACGAGGGTGAAGAGCAGCGAGAGCAGCGGCACGAGGGCGAGCACGAATGCGGCCGTGACGAGCGAGGTCACGAAGCGGTTCGTGGCCTGGCGGGAGCCCTCGATGATGCGGGCGATGATCCACTGGCCTGCGATGTAGAAGATGGCGCCGAGGACGGCGAAGCCCGTCCAGTTGAATTCTCCGCCGCCTGCCGCGAGGAGCAGCATGATGATGGCCGAGAGGACGAAGCCGCCGACGAGGATCGCGTACGGGCCCCACTTGGGGAGACGGCCGTGGGTGAGCGGGTTGATCATCTCGGGAGCCGACGGGTTCTGAGTTGGTTTCTGCAGTGTTGAGGTCATCAGTTGGCTCCTGAGAATTCCTTGCGGCGGCTCACGATCCATCGTGCGAGGGAGTTCACGAGGAGGGTGATGGCGAAGAGCACGAGACCGGATGCGATGAGCACGTTGATGTCGAGGTTCGACGCCTCTGGGAACGAGAGGGCGATGTTGGCGGCGATCGTCGACGGGTTGGTGTTCGACGTCAGCTGGAAGGTGATCACGCCGGTCGCGGAAAGCACCATGGCGACGGCCATGGTCTCGCCCAGGGCGCGGCCGAGGCCGAGCATGACGGAGGACACCATGCCGCCGCGCGCGAAGGGAAGCACGGCCATCTTGACCATCTCCCAGCGCGTCGCGCCGAGGGCGAGCGATGCCTCTTCGTGGAGGCGCGGGGTCTGGAGGAAGACCTCGCGGGTGAGTGCGGTCACGATGGGCAGCACCATGACGGCGAGCACGATGGCAGCGGTGAGGATGGTGCGCCCGGTGGCCGAGACCTGGCCCTGGAAGAAGGGCAGCCAGGAGAGGTTCTCGTTGAGCCACACGTAGAACGGCTGCACGAACGGCCCGAGCACGGTTGCACCCCAGAGGCCGAAGACGACCGATGGGACTGCCGCGAGGAGGTCGATGACGTAGCCGAGCGGGGCTGCGAGCTTGCGGGAGGCGTAGTGCGTGATGAAGAGCGCGACGCCGATGGCGACGGGCACCGCCATGAGGAGTGCGAGCAGCGACGCCCACAGCGTTCCGAAGATGAGTGGCAGCACGTACCAGAAGAAGTTGCCTTCGGCTTCTGGGTCGGCGAGGTTGCTCGCGCCGGCTACGAAGTGGCTGTTCTCGGCCGCGTCAGGGAAGAAGGCGGGGAGCCCCTGAAAGAGCAGGAAGAAGAACACGGCGGCGAGGATCGCGAGGATGAGCGATCCGGAGAACGTCGAGAGGAAGCTGAAGACGCGGTCGCCCGGGCGCGACTTGGCCTTCACCGATGTGCCCGCATCTGGGGCGAGTTCTGCAGTCATCTGCTGAGGGTTTCCCTAAGTCATTTGGGTGGAGCGGGGCGAGAGGCTGATGAGAGCCGAATCGCCCGGTGCCATGCTTTCACAGCACGGCACCGGGCTGAAACGGAACTTCAGTCCGCTCGGACTACTTGATGGCGTCGACTGCTGCCTGGGCCTGGGTGCGCAGGTCGTCCGAGATGGGCGCGGAGCCCGCGTTCTCGGCTGCAGCATCCTGGGCTTCGGGGCTGATGACGTAGTTGAAGTACGCCTTGACGTTGGCGCCGACGGCCGGGTCGGTGTACTCGGCGCAGCCGATCAGGTAGGAGACGAGGACGATCGGGTAGACGCCCTCGGCCGAACGGTCGAGCTCGAACGAGAGGTCGGTCGCGGCGCGGCCTTCCTCGAGCGTGGAGTTGTCGACGACGGCTGCTGCCGCTTCGGGGGAGAGCTCGACGAACTCGGAGCCGGTCTGGATGGCTGCCGTGCTGAGGTCGCCAGCCGCGGAGGCGTCGAGGTAGCCGATGGTTCCGTTGCCGGACGTGAGCGCCTGCTGGACACCGGGGGTCTCCTGCGCGCCTTCGCCGCCTTCGATGGGCCAGTCGTCGCTGTCCTCGAAGGTCCACACGTCGGGGGCTGCCTCGACGAGGTAGGAGGTGAAGTTGCCCGTCGTGCCCGACGTGTCGGAGCGGTGGACCGGCGTGATGGCGAGGTCGGGGAACGTGACGCCCGAGTTGAGCGCTGCGATCTCGGGGGCGTTCCAGTTGGTGATCTCGCCCTTGAAGATCTTGGCGAGGGTCGCGGGGTCGAGGTTGAGTGTGTCGACGCCCTCGACGTTGAACGCAACCGCGATGGGGGAGATGTAGGCGGGGATCTCGACGAGGTCGGTGCCGTCGACGCAGTTGCCGAAGCCGCCTGCCTCGATCTCTTCCATCTTGAACGCGCGGTCGGAGCCGATGAAGGCAGACGTGCCGTTCGTGAAGTCGGTGCGGCCGGCGCCGGAGCCGCCTCCCGCGTAGTTGATCTGGATGCCTGGCTGCACGGCCTGGAAGCCAGCGATCCACGAGGTCTGTGCGGTGCCCTGCGACGATGCGCCGGATGCGGCCAGGGTGCCCGTGAGCTGCTCTTCACCTGCAACTGCGGTTCCCGGCTCTGCTGCGGTTGGCTCGTTGCTGGCGCAAGCCGCAAGCGTGAGTGCGGCGATTGCGGCCATGGCGACCGATGCGCCTACTCGCGTGAACTTCATGGAGTTTCCCTTCGGGGACAGGTGACATTCCGTTGGATCAGTTGCGATCCGTCGGTGACGCTATGCGCGAAGGGTGACGAGGAGGGGCGGGGAAAGTGAACGGAGGGTGAACGGGCTGGGAATGCGCGCAGATTTCACCCGCATCCTGTTATCTCATCTGCTCCAGGACAGGCTCGATCTGAGCTCGGAGGGTGTCGGAGATAGGTGCGGAACCTGCTGCCTCTGCGGCTGCCGCCTGGCCTTCCTCGCTCACGACGAAGCTGAAGTAGGCCTTGGCGTTCGTGCCCTCGTCGGAGTCCGCGTATTCGGCGCACCCGATCAGGTAGGAGACGAGCACGATCGGGTAGACGCCCGGGGTCGAGCGGTTGAGTTCGAACGCGAGGTCGGTGGCGGCGCGTCCTTCTTCGACGCTGGAGTTGTCCATGACGGCAGCGGCGGCTTCTGGGGAGAACGGCACGAACTCTCCGCCCGTCTCGACGGAGGCGGTCTTCAGGCCTGCGGCTGCGGATGCGTCCATGTAGCCGATCGTGCCGTTGGCACGGAGCGCCTGCTGCATGCCGGCGCTCTCCTGAGCTGCCTCGCCGCTCTGCACCGGCCATTCGTCGACCTCGCCGTAGCTCCAGGCGTCACCCGCCGCTTCGTCGAGGTAGGCCGTGAAGTTGCCTGTCGTGCCTGACTTGTCGGAGCGGTGGACGGGCGTGATGTCGAGCGAGGGGAGCGCTGCGTCCGGGTTGAGGGCCGCGATCTCCGGCGCATCCCACGTCGCGATGTCGCCGGCGAAGATGCTGGCGATCGTCGCCGCGTCGAGTCGGAGCTCGTCGACTCCCTCGAGCGCGAACGCGACGGCGATGGGGGAGATGTAGGCGGGGATCTCGACGAGGTCGCTGCCGTCTGCGCAGGTGCGGAACGGGCCCTCGTCGATCTCGTCGAGATCGAAGGCGCGGTCGGAGCCGATGAAGGCGGAGGTGCCGTTCTGGAAATCGGAGCGGCCGGCGCCCGACCCGCCACCGGCGTAGTTGACGCGCACGTCGGGCTCGATCGGGTAGAAGCCTGCGATCCACGCCGTCTGCGCCACGCCCTGTGACGATGCCCCTGAAGCGCTCAGCACGCCGGAGAGGTGCTGTGATCGCGGGTCCTTGCTGACCGATATCTCGTTGAGGGCGCATCCGCTTGTCGCGAGGACGGTGGTTGCGAGGAGCGCCAGGGCGGCGAGTGCTCGGGAGTGGTGCATCGAGTTCCTTCTGCCATCAGGTGTCAGGCGATCGCAAGATCCGCCTGCATCAGTATGGACGAGAAGTGGACGCGACGTGACGCGCTGGTGAACGCGGGCCGTCCGCGCGTACCTGCCTCCGACGCTGCAGATCAGGTGATCGGCCCGTGCGTCTCAGCCGCGACTACCCCGGCGCCTGGGTGGTTGACGGGCACGTGGATG
Source organism: Pseudoclavibacter sp. (assembly GCA_052099095.1). GTDB lineage: Bacteria > Actinomycetota > Actinomycetes > Actinomycetales > Microbacteriaceae > Pseudoclavibacter. The sequence goes on along the minus strand of JBQDTF010000005.1, from coordinate 209,811 downwards.
ACGGAGCATTCGCCCGTCGAGAGCATGGCATGCCTCGCGAGTGAGCTCGGGCGCGTCGCCGTGTGCAGAGCGATCGAGCGGACGATGGCGGGCATGACGGGGGAGTGGCTGCAGATGACGGTGCTCTGGCGTCGCGCGATGAGCTTGCGGACCACCTCGTCGAGCTCCTCCTCGTCACGCGCGTACGACCCCTGCGCGATGCTGCGCTCGACCTGCGGCGTGAGCCCAAGGAGCGAGCTGATCGGTGCGACCGTCGAGCGGCAGCGCACGGCGTTCGAGGTGATGACGGCCTCGGGTCCGAACGCGCGGAGGATCGGCACGACCGTCTCGGCCTGCTCCAGGCCCCTGGCAGTGATGGGACGTGAGTCGTCGTCGCCTGGCCATGCCTGCGGAGGCACTGCCGTCGCGTGGCGCAGCACGAGCACGGCGAACGTCCGGTGCAGGCCACGCCGGTACCGGTCGGCGAAGACCTCGAGCAGCTCACGGTCCCTGTCGTAGCTGAGGAGCTTCTTGGCCTTCTTCAGCGAGACCCACTCGATGGCGTCGACCTCGTCGTTTGGCTCGAACACGTGTGCCTGGAAGGAGGCCTCGTCGACCTCGGCGGTCCAGTAGTGGACCTCCTTCGGCCGGCCGTTCGGCATCACGTACTCGATGTAGCCAAGCGGCGCGCCGAGGGTCGCCCGGTAGCCCGTCTCCTCCTCGACCTCCCGGGCCGCGGTCTCGGGCAGGGTCTCGCCTGGGTCGACCTTGCCCTTCGGGAGCGAGTAGTCGCCGTGTCGACCACGGTGGATGACGAGCACCTTCACCTTGTCGTCCGCCACGTCTTCGTGCCACAGCACAGCGCCTGCCGCGTAGACGGTGCGCGAGGCGGCAGGGGAGTCGATCGTCATCCGGCTAGGCGAGCGTGGTGGGCCTGCGACGCTTGCTGATGCGGCGCATCATCTCGTCGTGGAGGTCGGTGAGTCGCTCGCCGGACTCGTCCCGAGCGTGGCGCACCCACTCGGCGTCCGAGCCGAGGTGCCACGTCGCAGTCGTGTCTGCCATCGCCAGGTCGAACATGGCAGCGATGTCGGCGGCGTGATGCTCGTCGATGATGCGCACGAGCGCCTCGATGCGGCGGTCGAGGTTGCGGTGCATCATGTCGGCCGAGCCGATGAAGACACGCTCGTCGCCGTCGTTCGCGAAGCAGAAGATGCGCGAGTGCTCGAGGTAGCGGCCGACGACGGAGCGGACGCGGATGGTCTCGCTGAGCCCGGGGACGCCGGGGCGGAGGCCGCAGATGCCGCGCACCCAGATGTCGACGGGCACGCCGGCCTGGCTCGCACGGTACAGCGCGTCGATGATCTCCTCGTCGACCATGGAGTTGACCTTGATGCGGATGCGGCTCGGCTTGCCCTCGAGCGCGTTCCTGCGCTCCTTGTCGATGAGGTTGAGCAGGCCGGGGCGCAGGTGCATGGGGGCGACGAGGAGCCGAGTGAACTTGCGCTCGATGGCGTACCCGGAGAGCTGGTTGAAGAGGCGCGTGATGTCGCGCGAGATCTTCTCGTTGCAGGTGAAGAGGCCGAGGTCCTCGTAGATGCGGCTGGTCTTCGGGTTGTAGTTGCCCGTGCCGATGTGGTTGTACATCTTGAGCTCGTTGTCTTCCTTGCGGATGACCTGCAGGAGCTTGCAGTGCGTCTTGAGGCCGACGGTGCCGTAGACGACGTGCACGCCGGCCTTCTCGAGCTTGCGCGCCCAGACGATGTTGTTCTGCTCGTCGAAGCGCGCCTTGATCTCGACGAGGACCAGCACCTGCTTCCCGGATTCGGCGGCCTTGATGAGGGCGTTCACGATGGGGCTGTCACCAGACGTGCGGTACAGGGTCTGCTTGATCGCGAGCACGTTCGGGTCGGCGGCGGCCACCTCGAGGAAGGCCTGCACGCTCGTCGAGAAGGCCTCGTAGGGGTGCTGCACGAGCACGTCGCGGCGAGCGATGGCGCCGAACATGTCCGGCTTCTCGTCGCTCTCCGAGGTGCGGAACGCGGCTGCCGTGACGGGAACGTGCGTCGGGTACTTGAGGTCGGGGCGCTTGATCGCGCCGAGCGCGAAGAGGCCGCCCAGGTCGAGGGGCCCCGGGAGCACGTAGACCTCGTTGTGGGTGATGTCGAGCTCGGTCATGAGCAGCTCGAGGGTCACGTCGTCCATGTCGTTCGAGACCTCGAGGCGGATGGGCGGTCCGAATCGTCGACGGAGCAGCTCCTTCTCGAGGGCCTGCAGGAGGTTCTCGGTCTCGTCCTCCTCGATCGTCATGTCCTCGTTGCGGGTGAGGCGGAACGCGTGGTGGTCGAGGATCTTCATGCCAGGGAAGACGTGGCCGAGGTGCTGGGCGATCAGGTCCTCGAGCAGGATGAAGCGGGCCTTGCCGTGATCTGACTGCAGCGGGTAGAAGCGCGGGAGCACGGGCGGCACCTTGAGGCGCGCGAACTCCTCCTTCTCGCTGCGTGGGTTGTAGACGCGCACCGAGATGTTGAGCGAGAGGCCGGAGATGTAGGGGAACGGGTGCACCGGGTCGACCGCGAGCGGCATGAGCACGGGGAAGATCTGCTCGTCGAAGAGGTCGCCGAGCTCGACGCGCTCGGCGTCGGAGAGCTCGTCCCAGCTCACGATGTGGATGCCCTGCTCCGCGAGCTCGGGGCGCACGCTGTCGTTGAAGATCGCAGCGTGGCGCTTCTGCAGCTCGTAGGCCTTCGAGCGGATCGTGTCGAGTGCCTCTTGCGGCGGGACGCCAGCAGGGGTCGGCACTGCGAGGCCCGTGGCGATGCGGCGCTTGAGGCCAGCGACGCGCACCATGAAGAACTCGTCGAGGTTCGACGAGAAGATCGCGAGGAAGTTCGCGCGCTCGAGCAGCGGCGTCGAGGGGTCCTCACCGAGTTCGAGCACACGCTGGTTGAACGCGAGCCAGCTCAGCTCGCGGTCGACGAAGCGGCTGCGCGGCATCTCCTGCGAGTCTGCACCGGCCTCGGGGGCGCGGAGTTCGATAGTCATGCGGTCATCCTTCCAGGTGTGCGGAGAGGAACGGTGTCACGGTGTCCCAGTCCTGCAGGATCGAGGAGGTCCTGCAGGGATGAAGATCAACAGAGTCACGCAAACGGATCATGAACGGGTGCGTGTGTACTGCACATCGATCGACAGCTGCTCGTAGCCGAGCGAGCGGTAGAGCGCGAGGGCCGCATCGTTGTCGCCCTCCACGTAGAGCGACGTGCGGGTGGCGCCCGTCGCGTGCATCCGCTGCAGACCGGCCTGCATGAGCGCGCGCCCGAGGCCCCGGCCAGCTGCCTCGGGGGCGATGCCGACGACGTAGATCTCGACCTCCTCGCCCTCTCGCTTGAGCCAGTTGTAGCCGAGCAGGGCGCCAGAAGCGTCGCGCAGCAGGAGGAAGTCGTCTGGGTCGAACCAGTCTGTGGACCGTCTGGCTTCGAGGCCGTTCGCGTCGAGCGCGCCCTGCTCCGGGTGGCTGCGGAACACGACGGCGTTCAGCGCGAGGAAGTCGTCTGCGTCGGCCGTCGTGAAGGGCGAGATGGCGAGGCCGTCTGGCGTGCCCGTCGCCACGGCGTCGCTGTCGATGATCGGCCGACCGAGCTTCAGCAGCGTGCGCACGGCATCGAGGCCCCTGCTCTTGGCGAGCCCTGACGCTCCAGCCAGGTTGCCGTGAGCCCAGAAGACCGGTGGCGTGCCGCTCGCAGACGCCACGGCGTCGTAGAGCGCACCGCCGAGCCCTTCGGCTCGGCGCTCTGGATGCACGACGAGCTCGCCCTCGATGGTCCCGTCGCCGATGCCTCTCGCGAGCGCTGCGGCGACGAGGCGGCCGGAATCGTCGATGGCGGTGAGCGACCGCGCGTCCAGCGAGAGCATCGTGTCCTCGTTGAACGGAGCAACCCCGTCGGCCGCGGTCGCTGCCTCGGCGAGGGCGCGGATTTCAGCACCGCGTCCCTCGGCTGATGCTGCGGTGGAGATCTCGGGCATCTCGGCTCCTAGGATCTGGTGGTCGCGTCGTCGGAGGAGGACGACCCGCCAGTGGGCGACGGCTCATCGCGCGCGGCCTCGCCCCCGCGGAGCAGGCGATAGCCCACGTTGCGGACCGTGCCGATGACGCTCTCCTGGTCGCCGAGCTTGGCGCGCAGACGACGCACGTGCACGTCGACCGTGCGGGTGCCGCCGAAGTAGTCGTACCCCCACACCTCGCTCAGCAGCCGCTCACGCGTGAAGACGTGATCAGGGTGCGAGGCGAGGTACCTGAGGAGCTCGAACTCCTTGAAGGTCAGGTCGAGGGTGCGTCCCCGGTACCTGGCGGTGTAGCTGTGCTCGTCGATCGTGAGGGGGCCGATCGCGATCGTGCCGCTCGGCTCCTCGATGGCGGCCTGCGGGCGCAGCAGTCGGATGCGCGCATCGACCTCTGCCGGTCCTGCTGTTCGCAGGATGACGTCGCCGATGCCCCAGTCGGAGGAGATGGCGGGGAGGCCGCCCTCCGTGATGGCCAACAGCACTGGGACTGACGACTCGATCGTGTTGAGCACGCCGCAGAGGCGCTTCGCGCTCGGGAGGTCGCTTGTGCCGTCGATGATGTTCGCGTCGGCTTGGGGGGCCGAGGCGAGGGCTGATGCGGTCGGAGGGAGCACCCGGACGCGGTGCGCCAGCAAAGTGAGGGAAGGGAGAGCGTGCTCGACGCCGCCGGCGCTGAACAAGAGGACGTCTGCCAAATGTGGCCTCCTCGATGTTTGGTCGGACTCGCTGGCTAGTCTACGCACCCCACGGACTGCTCAAACGTGCACAATGGGGCAATGACCCGCGAACGAGTGAGCATCGGCATCGTCTGGCTGGCGGCAGTGGTCGGAGTATTCGGCGTCGCCATCCTCGCCGACCCCTCGCGTCACCTGGTCTGGGTGAGCATCCTCATGCTCACGCTGATCTGCCTGACCTGCCTCCTCCAGCTGCGTCTGCAGGAGAGCGACGGGTTCATCATGCGGATGAGTCTGAGCCTCGTGGGGGCACTCGTTGTCCTCGGCGTCGCCTCTCTCGGGTTCGCCCTGCTCGGCGGGGACGCGGTCGTCGGCACGCCGAACCACAGCTGACCCGCACCGCCCCTTGCGTGCAGGCGCACGGCTAGGATGGACAGCATGGACACCGTGCTTGTTATCGAAATCATCTTCACCGGTCTGCTGGTGCTCGCGCTCGCCGCAATCAGCTTCGTCTCCGTGGTCGTGCTCAAGAACCTCTTCAAGGGCCAGAACTAACCAGCCCCTGCAGGATCACGCAGCCGCCGGATCGAGAGGAACCCCCCGATGGTCTACGACATCCCCACTGACCTCCCGCCCGAGATCGTGCCGCTCTCGTGGCTGCTCGGAGTCTGGGAAGGCACCGGCCACGTGGAGTACAAGGTCGGGGAGGAAGTGCGCGAGCAGGCGTTCCGCCAGCGCGTGAGCTTCAGCCATGACGGCCTTCCCTACCTCAACTACTCGGCGCAGCTGTGGCTCGAAGAGGGCACCGGCGACGAGCCCGTCCAGGTGCCGCTGACCGGTGAGACCGGCTTCTGGCGGTTGGCTCGCACGCGGGACGACGGCGATGTCGGACCCGGCTACCTTCCGCCCTCGGCGCCTCCGACGATCACCGACGCTGATGGAGTCGAGGGGCTGCGCGATGACGAGCAGGCGTTCCCGCTCGAGGTGTCGATCGTGCATCCGACGGGTCTTCTCGAGCGGTACAGCGGCAGTGCCCGTGGCCCCCGCATCGACCTGAAGACCGAAGAAGTGCTGCTCGCGCCTGGCGCGAAGGAGTTCACCGCTTCGACTCGCATGTACGGGTATGTCGCCGGCGAGCTGCTGTGGGCGTGGGACATCGCGGCCCTCGGCCAGGAGCTCGCGACGCACGCGTCGGCGAAGCTGGCCAAGCTTGACTGAGCACCCTGTCTCCGGCGAGTCGTCGGCTGACGTCGACGCGCATCAGCCGTATCGCTCGCCGTTCCTCGCGCTGCCCGGAGCGGTCGAGGGGTCAGGTATCGACGCCGGTGTCGCCTGGCACTACGGGCAGGTGACGGCCGACCAGCGAGAGCTCGCGGCTGGTCGCTCGATCGTGGACGCATCGCACTTCGGGATCATCCGCCTGACCGGCAGCGACCGCCTCAGCTGGCTCGACTCGCTCACCTCGCAGCGCCTGACGACCCTCGAGCCCGGGCAGAGCGCTGAGACCCTGCTGCTCGACATCCAGGGGCACATCGAGCACGGTGCAGCCGTGCTCGACGACGGCACAGCGACCTGGCTCATCACCGAGGCAGCGTCGGCGCCGGCCTTCGCGGCCTGGCTCAACCGGATGCGCTTCCTCCTCGACGTGCAGGTCGCGGAGGTCACCGACGAGTTCGCGGCCATCGCCACGCTCGGCGAGCTCAGCCTCGGGGCCGCGTCGCCGAACGGCACGCCCCTCGTGTGGAGCGACCCGTGGGCCACGCCGCCGGAGCACGGCTGGAGCTACTCGCAGTTCCCCGTCGTGCCCGCGGACGGTGCTGCGGACGCGCATCCTGGGGCCGATTTCCCGCTGAAGCTCCACGTCATCGAGCGCGCCACCCTGCAGAGCCTCGTCGAGCGCGCGTCGGCTGGCGAGTTGCCGGTCGCGGGAATGCACGCGCTTGAGGCGCTGCGCATTGCCGCCCTGCGGCCGCGTCTCGGCGCAGAAGTGGACTCGAGGGCGATCCCGCACGAATTCGACTGGCTTCGCAGCGCCGTTCATCTCGAGAAGGGGTGCTACCGGGGGCAGGAGACGGTCGCCAAGGTGCACTTCCTCGGCCGTCCGCCTCGCCGGGTTGTCCTGCTCGATCTCGACGGCTCGCTTGGAGAGCTTCCCTCGGCCGGCAGTGCGCTGTCCGTCGAGGGCGACGACAAGGCGCAGACGGTCGGGCGCATCAGCTCCATCGCCATCCACCACGAAGACGGCCCCATCGCGCTTGCGCTCGTGAAGCGCTCCCTCGCGGAGGACGCCACGCTCGTCGTGCACCTGGAAGACGGTCAGCAGGTCACCGCGAGTGCGACGACGATCGTCTCGCCGACGGCGGGCCGAGCGGCCGACGTGCCCAGGCTGCCGCGCCTCGAGCGTCGCGGGCAGTAGAAGTGGCGGCTCCGGCAGCTGGCGTCGGGGCCGCGTTCGCTCGCCTGCGGGCGTCGCTCCCGGCCGTGCTGCAGATCACGGCGGCGGCCTTCGCGGCGTACGCGATCGCCCACTGGGGGCTCGGGCATCCCATCCCGTTCCTCGCGGTGACGGTGGCGATCACGAGCCTCGGCCTGCAACGTGACGCCCGCCCGCGCCGCGTGTTCGACACGGCGCTTGGCATCACGTTCGGAGTGCTGCTCTCCAACCTCTCGCTGGTGCTCTTCGGCCGAGGCGTGTGGCAGGTGACGGTTGTCCTCGCCGTCGTCCTCCTGCTCGGTCGACTCGTCCACCCCAGCCCGGGCTTCGCGATCGGCGCCGCCGTGCAGGCCTCGCTTGTCCAGCTCATCCCGGTCTCCGGCGTCGGCGAGTACACGCGGCTCCTCGACGCCGTGATCGGGGGAGCGGTCGCGATCGCGGCAACCGCACTCGTGCCACGCAACGCGGCGGCGCTCGCGAAGAACGAGGCGAAGGGGCTCATCGGAGGGCTCGCGCAGGCGCTCGGCGACATCTCGCAGGCGCTGCGCCGTGGTGACAGCGACGCGGGGCTCGCCGCGCTCGAGGAGCTGCGCATGACGCAGGACACGCTCGACGCGTGGTCGACCGAGCTCGAGAGCGCCGCATCCATCGCTCGGATCTCCCCGTTCATGCGCCACCACCGGGGACGGGTGGAGCGGATGGCGGAGCTCCGCACGAGCATCGACCTCGCGACGCGGAACCTGCGCGTGCTCGCCCGGCGGGCGTGGTCGCTGTCATGGGACGGAAGGCACCGCGAGGAGCTCGCCGATCTGCTCGGCGACATCCAGTCGGGGATGCTCGAACTCCAGCTCGGCATCGACGACGACGCGATGCTGCACCAGGCGCGACAGACGCTGCTCATCGCTGCGGCCAGGCTCGAGCCAGAGCACCTGCACGGGGCTCAGCTCGCAGATTCCGTCCTGCTCATGCAGTGCAGGCCGCTTGTCGTCGACCTGCTCATCGCGAGCGGAATGGACCCGGAAGCGGCGCGCACCGCCCTCCCCGAGGTCAACTAGGCGGGCTCGAGGGGGCTTGTTCCCTCGTTGCGCTTGTTCCCTCGTTGCAGAGTGCTCACTGGGGCACATCGGTTTTCATTTCCGGCTGCCTGACGCCGATCGCGGTGCGTGTAGTGGCCCTCTCTGTGGAGAGAGGGCCACTGCACCCGCAGGAATATCATCACCTGGCGACAACTCCTGATCGACTCAATCGCTACTCTCGTTGAGGCCGTCACCGATGAGGTTCTTTCCCGTCGAGAAGGTGGATCTCTGAGTCAGGTTCGAGCCGATGAGGAAGGCGAGGAGCCCAGTCACGAGATAGAGAGCCAGGCCCTGGACTGCGGGGCCGTCCAGATTGCCGGTTAGCTTGAACCACGCAAGCACGCCGAACCATGCCAGGACAAGCGCAGACGAGATCGCTGTGCCCAGTTTGGGGCCGACGCGACCGACGATGGCTCCCACAATCAAGAGAGCCCCGCTTGCAAGAGCTAAACCGAGCACTGCTTCTCCTAGCAGTTTCTGACCCACGGCCACCAGACCCCGGCTGGCCCGCCGACGCCGACAACGTAGTGGATGGAAACGCATTTGCCGGCTACCAATTGTGCTGAACCGATGGCCACGACTGAACCGCAAGCTACTTGAAGGAGCTTTGCGAAGGAGACGGGTGATTTTGAAAGAATAGCGGCGCAGGCCGCGAAGCCTGAAATCGCTGTGATGCTCTCATATCTGTTCAAGTGGACCTCCTTCGAGGAGGAGGAGTTCGGTGCCGGGCTCAAACGTCGAATGTGGGGACTCCGACGCTGAGGTCTCGAGGACGGCGGAGAATCGCGTTGTTCCGTCGTCTGGATTGCTCACCGCACAGGTGACGGACTCGTCTTGCGCAAGTGCATATTGAGCAGAATCGGCGACCGCCGCCACAGCTGCCACTAGTTCTGTTGTGCGAATTCGTCTCATATATCTCACCTTTCAGTCACATAGTGGCGCGGCGCTCCCGATTTGGGAGCCGGTAGAGGCCAGTCGATGCCCTCGCGTGCAAATATAGACGGGGTCCAACTAATATTTCCGTCAGTTACGGGACACATTGCTTCCAGCTGCTGGACTCGGCCGTGAATGAAATTTCGACTTGGAGAGCGCACGACGGCACCTCGAAGTGTCTGTGTGCTGGGGCCAGTGGTGCTGATTGGTTGGCGTTGCTGAGATCCGAGGCGTTGGGAGCCTAGGAACGCGAGAGAGCCCCAGACGCCGGGGCAACCGCGTCCCACGCGACCGTGATCTCGCCAAGGCGCCATCGCTTCTGCGAGTCGACGAGGGGCCAGCCGGCCGCGCGCATCCGCTCGCACACCGCGAGGAACCGCTGCCTCGCACCAAACGTCTGCCGCGGGGCCTCTCGCTGCCAGGCGTCGTCGAGCGCCTTCAGATATTCGTGCACGCCCTCGCCGGGAACGTTCCGGTGGATCAGCGCCTTCGGCAGCCGCTCCGCCACGATGAGAGGCGACTCGAGGCTGGCCGTGTGCAATGAGACCGTGAACGTGCGAGGCCCGCGCGCGTCGATGCCCACCCACGCGGACACGCGGCCCACCTCGTTGCACGTGCCCTCGACGAGCAGACCGCCCGGCGCGAGCCTGGCCGTCATACGCGACCACGCATCCGCCACCTCCGCCTCGTCGTACTGCCGAAGCACGTTCATGGCGCGGATCACCGTCGGTGCTTCGCCCTCCGGGGTCGGCACCTCGAAGCCGCCGACGGCGAACGAGACCCGACCGTGCAGCTCGGGGCGCTGCGCGAGCTGCTCCCTCGCGAGCGCCACGCGACCCGGATCGATCTCGAGCCCGTGCACGCGTAGGTCGGGTACGACGCGCCCGAGGCGCTCCGCCAACTCGAACGCGGTCGCGCCGCTCGCCCCGTAGCCCAGATCGATCACGAGCGGGCGCTCGGCGGACATCAACGCGGGATGCTGCGCGATCCACCGGTCGACTCGCCGCAGGCGGTTTGTTCCCGTCGTTCCGCGAGTGAGTCGACCCAATGCCATGCGACAAGACTATTGAGCCAACGAGACTATTTCCGCCTGCACGACCATGCGTCGCGCGCGGTTCACCCCCACTCGGTACGCTTGGAGCATGACTGAAGCGCTGACGCTCATCCTGGTCCGTCACGGACAGAGCGAATGGAACGAGAAGAACCTCTTTACCGGTTGGGTGGATGTTGAGCTCACCGAACAGGGACGCGAAGAGGGTGCCCGCGCGGGTCGCCTGATCCGCGAGTCCGGCCTCAAGCCGAACGTGCTCTACACGTCGCTGCTCACGCGCGCCATCGACACCGCCAACCTCGCGCTCAAGGAGGCAGGCCGCGGCTGGATCGACGTCGAGCGCACCTGGCGCCTCAACGAGCGTCACTACGGAGACCTGCAGGGCAAGGACAAGGCCCAGGTCCGCGACCAGTACGGCGAAGAGCAGTTCATGGAGTGGCGCCGCTCGTACGACACGCCGCCGCCCGCCCTGGATGACAGCAGCGAGTTCTCGCAGGCCCACGACGAGCGCTACGCGGACCTGGGTGACGAGCTGCCCCGCACCGAGTGCCTCAAGGACGTCCTCGTGCGCTTCCTCCCGTACTGGGAAGAGGAAGTCCTGCCGACGCTCGTCAAGCGTGGCACCGTCATGATCGCCGCGCACGGCAACAGCCTCCGCGCGCTCGTGAAGCACCTCGAGGGCATCAGCGACGACGACATCGCCGCCGTCAACATCCCGACGGGCATGCCGCTGGTGTACCGCTTCGACCCCGAGACGCACGAAGTGCTCGGCAAGGGCGAGTACCTCGACCCCGAGGCCGCAGCCGCCGGGGCAGCGGCAGTCGCCTCGCAGGGCAAGTAGCACCGGCTCTCGCCGCGCAGCAGAACGGCGGATGCTCCAGGAGATTCCTGGAGCATCCGCCGTTCTGCTTGCTGCCGTGCTGAGGCGCCTTGGCGCCTTGGCGTGAAGGGCTCTAGACGCCTGGTGTGACGGGGGAGACGGGCGTAGACGGTTCCTTCTCCTGCATCCACTCTCCGCTCGTCAGGTACTGCACCTTCTGGGCGATCGAGACGGCGTGGTCTGCGAAGCGCTCGAAGTAGCGGCTCGCGAGCGTCGCGTCGACGACCTCGACGCTCTGCGCCTGGATGTCGTCGGCGAGCAGCGCGTCGAACGTGCTGCGGTGCAGCTCGTCGATGCGGTTGTCGCTCGCCTTGATCTCGTCGGCGATGCGGTTCGTCTCCTCGTCGTTGCCGGCGTCGAGCAGTGCAACCAGCTGTCGCGCGACCGCGACGTCAAGGCGGCTCATCTCGGCGAACACCGGGCGGAGGGTGTTCGGTCCGACCCCACCGGGGAAGCGGTAGCGTGCGAGCGCCGCGATGTGCGCCGCGAGGTCGCCCATGCGCTCCAGCGACGAGCTGATGCGCAGCGCGCTCACGACGAGGCGCAGGTCGCGGGCGACGGGCGACTGGCGGGCGATGATCTCGATGGTGTGCTCGTCGAGTGCGATCGCGAGCTCGTCGATGCGGGCATCGTCGGAGATGACCTGCTCGGCGAGGGCGACATCGGAGTTGGTGAACGCAACGGCGGCGCGCTGCATAGCGGACTCGACGTGGCGGGCGATCTCCACGAGGCCGTTGCTGACCTCAGCGAGTTCCTGCTGGAAAACTTCGCGCATGTTTATCCTCTGTTTCGTGGCAACGGGCGGTGTGCCGCTGCCCGTAGTTCTGGGCAGACTCGTCGCCCGGTGCCTCCGGGAGTGAGTCTGCCTTCGCGTGCGAGTCTACGGAGCCAAGGTAACCGACTCGTGTACGACGGGTGACGGGTCCGCTGGCCCATATGCTGGGCACATGGACTCGTCCGTCGCAGTGGTCCTTGCGATCGTACTCGGCTTCCTCTTGGGTGCAGGTTTCGTCTGGCTGCTCCACGTCGCCTCGGTACGGCAGGCAAAGGCGCGAGCTGCATTCTCACCCCGCCTCCCAGAGGGCATCGAGCACTTGCTCGGCGCCCTCGATTCGATCGTCATCGTCACCGACCCCTCACGAAACGTGTACCAGTCCTCCCCGGGAGCTACCTCGAAAGGGCTCGTTCGCCCTGGGGGCCGCCTGGACGAGCGCGTTGGCGCTGTCGTCGACGAGGCGAGAAGGCAGGGTGAGGCTGTCACCCAGGATCTGGAGATCACCCGCGGGCCGTTCGGCCGCTCGGAGATCCACGTGCGCGTGCGTGCGGCACCCCTCTCGACGAGGTTCTTCCTCGTGCTCGCCGAGGATCGCACCGAGGCGCTTCGTGTCGAGAGCGTGCGCCGGGACTTCGTCGCGAACGTCAGCCATGAGCTCAAGACCCCCATCGGGGCCGTCACGCTGCTCGCCGAGGCCATCTCGGAATCGGCAGGCGACGAGGAGCAGGTCAAGTACTTCACGGGGCGTCTCAGCAAGGAGAGCATGCGTCTCGCCTCGATCACGAACGAGCTGATCGAGCTCTCGAGGTTGCAGTCCAGCGACTCCCTCGCGCATCCGGAGCTCATCTCCATCCACGAGATCCTCTCGCTCGCCGTCGACCAGTCCCGGGTTCCGGCGGACGTCGCCGGGGTGGAGATCGTGCTCGGCGACGACGTCGACGCGTTTGTGTACGGCGAGCGGGCTCATCTGCTCATGTGCTTCACGAACCTGGTCTCCAACGCCGTCCAGTACTCGTCGCCGAACTCCAGGGTCGGAATCGGCACGCGCCTCGTGGACGACACCGTGGAGGTCGCGATCTCCGATCAGGGCATCGGCATCGCCCCGGAGGATCAGGGGCGCATCTTCGAGCGGTTCTTCCGGGTCGACCAGGCTCGCTCGCGCCGGACGGGCGGCACGGGCCTCGGCCTGAGCATCGTCCGCCACGTCGCCGAGAACCACGGCGGCGACGTCCGTGTCTGGTCGCAGCCGGGCAAGGGGTCGACCTTCACGGTCCGTCTCCCATCCGCCGACTCCGTCGTCGACGAGATCGACCTGCAGCGCTTCACCGAGCGCCGCTCCGCCTGACGTTCCCCGGCCGCACTCAACCGGCGCCACGCCGGACGACGCGCGCGGATGCCGGTGCGTCACTCAATGTTCACGAAAGATATGCACAATGACCATCGTGACCCGCATCCTCCTCGTCGAAGACGAATCCGCACTGCATGAGCCGCTCTCCTTCCTTCTCGGACGGGAGGGATACGAGGTCGCGGTCGCCGAGACCGGCCTTGACGCCCTCGACCTGTTCGACCGGGACGGCGCCGACCTGGTGCTGCTCGACCTCATGCTCCCCGGTGTCCCCGGCACCGAGGTCTGCAAGCAGATCCGCCTCACGTCGAAGGTGCCGATCATCATGCTGACCGCGAAGGACAGCGAGGTGGACATCGTCGTCGGGCTCGAGCTCGGTGCGGACGACTACGTCACGAAGCCGTACTCCACGCGCGAACTGCTTGCCCGTGTCCGCGCCGTGCTCCGCCGCAACGAGCAGGAGGACGAAGGCGAGGATGACAGCATCATCGAGGTCGGCGAGGTGCGCATGGACCTCGACAGGCACACCCTGCAGGTCTCCGGCAAGGTGACCCCCATGCCGCTCAAGGAATACGAGCTCCTCGAGTACCTCATGCGCAACTCGGGTCGAGTGCTCACGCGAGGCCAGCTCATCGACCGCGTCTGGGGTCCCGATTACTACGGCGACACCAAGACGCTCGACGTGCACATCAAGCGCATCCGCAGTCGGATCGAGGAGAAGCCCTCGACGCCAGTCCGTCTCGTGACGGTGCGAGGGCTCGGCTACCGCTACGAGGGCTGACCGGTCCACAGCTTCAGGGCTGGCGACACGAGAAGGGCGCATCCACCAGGTGGATGCGCCCTTCTCGGCGGTCTGCTCGCGTCAGCTATGCCGTGCCGCCCTCTTCAGGCTGCTCGGTCGGAGCCGGGGTGGGGGCGATGCTCGGCGGTGCGGCCGGCGGCTCCGTCTGTGCGGGACCCGGGACGAGCGTGGAGTACTCGGGGAGCGTGCCGTCGAGGACTGGGACGCTCACGGCCTGGACCGTCTGCTCGCCGTCGAGCGTCGCGGTGAACGTGACCTCGTGGGTGGATCCTGGGGAGAAGTCCATGCCTTCGAGGAGGACGGTCGTGCCCTCGCCGAAGCCCACCTGCGTGACGCCTGCTGCGGCATCGACAGGGACCGTGACCACGACATCCTGCTCGACGCCGTTGATGAGGCCCGTGTACGTGATGTCGAGTGAGCCAGCGCTGCCCGTGTGGTTGACCAGCGCGAAGATGAGGTTCGCGCGGTTGGTCACGTCGGTGCCGGTGAGTGTGTCGGTGATGAGGATCGCGTTGCGGACCTCGAGCTCGCCGACGTTCGCGTTCGTGCCGTCACTGGCCGAATACTGCGTCGTAGTGCGCTGGGGGGAGATGTAGTTGCAGCCGGCAAGCCCAACCGCGACTGCGGCGGCAAGGGTTACGGACGCGACGGCGCGGATCTTCACGTCTGGAGCCTCCAGGTTCGGACCGTGCAGCTGTCGCCACACGAATTCACAGGATGCATGAAGCCTATCTGATCTAGGTGCAGCTCCCGGACGACGCGGCGGCGGACTCTACCACTCCCACCCTCGGATGAGCCCTTTTGACATGGTACTCTTAGGTGCCGAAAGGGGCTTGTATTTATGCAGTTTGAGGTCGGGGAGACAGTCGTCTATCCCCATCACGGCGCGGCCACCATTTCAGAGGTGAAGATCCGAGTCATCAAGGGCGAAGAGAAGACGTTCCTCAAGTTGAACGTTGCACAGGGAGATCTCGTCATCGAGGTTCCTGCTGACAACGTCGACCTGGTCGGAGTGCGCGATGTCATCGGACAGGACGGTCTCGACCGTGTGTTCGAGGTCTTGCGAGCCCCCATCACCGAGGAACCGACGAACTGGTCCCGCAGGTACAAGTCGAACCTTGAGAAGCTCGCCTCCGGCGATGTCATCAAGGTCTCGGAGGTCGTCCGCGACCTCTGGCGTCGCGATCAGGATCGGGGTCTCTCCGCTGGGGAGAAGCGGATGCTGGCCAAGGCACGGCAGATCCTCGTCTCGGAACTCGCTCTCGCGGAGAAGACCGACGAGGAGAAGGCCGGAGACGTGCTCGACAAGGTCCTCGCGTCCTAGTCGTCTGGCATCGCCTTTCCCTCTGGGAGTAGTCGCCCAGCCTCCCTCGAGGCGGTCGCTCACCACCCACCACGCGCTTCATCGTCGGGGCCGCACGCATGCTCACGCGTCCGTGCGGCCCCGACGCGTATGCTGGTGCAGTGAATCAGCGCATCTACGACACGCAGACGCAAGCACTCGGCGACTTCACGCCGCTGGTGCCAGGCGAGGTCTCGATGTACGTATGCGGGCCGACGGTGCAGTCCGCGCCGCACGCGGGTCACCTCCGTTCCGCCCTTGTCTACGACCAGTTCCGTGCTTGGTTCGAGGCGAGCGGGCTTCGCGTGACGCTCGTGCGCAATGTCACGGATATCGACGACAAGACGCTCGCCGGTGCGACGGCGGACGAGCCGTGGTGGGCCCTCGCGTACCGCGTGGAGCGCGAGTTCAACGACGCCTACTCGGCTCTCGGCATCCGACCGCCGACGTACGAGCCGCGCGCAACCGGCTCGATCCCTGAGATGCAGGAGCTCATCTCGGTCCTCATCGAGCGCGGTCACGCGTATCCGTCTGCCGACGAGAGCGGCGACGTGTGGTTCGACACGGGCAGCTGGCCGAGCTATGGGGAGCTCACCCACCAGCGTCCCGAGGACATGGCCGAGGGAGAGGCGCCCAGTCGCGGCAAGCGCAGCGCCGCCGACTTCGCGCTCTGGAAGGGGCGCAAGCACGGTGAGCCGGAGTCGGCGGCCTGGTCATCGCCGTGGGGCGCTGGCAGGCCCGGCTGGCACATCGAGTGCTCGGCGATGTCGACCAAGTATCTCGGGGCGACCTTCGACATCCACGGCGGGGGTCGCGACCTCCGCTTCCCTCCCCATGAGAACGAGCTGGCGCAGTCGCGGGCGGCCGGGCTCGAGTTCGCGCGCACGTGGGTGCACAACGGCCTCGTGTCGGTCGATGGACAGAAGATGTCGAAGTCGATCGGGAACACGGTGTCCGCGCTCGACCTGCTCTCGTCGGCGCGCCCCGTCGTCGTCCGCTACTTCCTCGGCTCCGCGCACTACCGTTCGACGATCGAGGTCGGCGACACGTCTCTCGAAGAGGCGACGGCATCGTTCGCCCGCATCGAAGGCTTCCTTGAGCGCGCCGAGCGTGCCGGAATCCTCACTTCGGCGGACTCGAGTGCGACGCCGAGCCTGGACGACCTCCCCGCCGCGTTCGTCGCAGCCATGAACGACGACTTCGCCGTCCCCCAGGCGATCGCAGCACTGCATGAGACGGTCACGAGCGGCAATCAGGCGATCGACACTGGAGAGACCGATGTGGCGGCACGCGCCGCGCACGAGGTCACCTCGATGCTCGACATCCTCGGCATCAACCCACGCGCCGGGCAGTGGAGCGGGGGAGCGGACGCGACGGGCGAGACGACCCTCGCGGCGCTCGTCGATGCACTGCTCGTCGAGCGCAAGCAGGCCCGCGGTGCGAAGGACTTCGCCCGGGCAGATCAGATTCGAGACACGCTGGCAGCTGCCGGCGTGCAGATTGAAGACTCGCCGAACGGCAGCTTCTGGACGTTGGAGAAGGCATGAGCACGAACTCGCGCGGAAATCGCAGCAAGAAGGGCCCGACCAAGGGCACTGGCGGCAACGGCCGCAAGTCCCTCGAAGGCCGGGGCAACACGCCGCGCGCCGAGGACCGCTCCTGGCACGTGGCCGGTAAGCGTAAGGCCGCCAAGGAGCGCCTCGAGGCGGCCAGGGGCGGCTCCAAGCCCCGCCCGGCGCAGCGCGAGGGTGGCGCACCCCGCCGCGCCCGCACTGACGACAGCACGGAGCTCGTGACGGGGCGCAACTCGGTTGTCGAGGCCCTGCGCGCTGGAATCCCCGCGACGACGCTCTACGTCGCCGCCCGCGGTGAGATGGACGAGCGCGTGAAGGAGATCTTCAAGATCGCCACCGAGCGCAAGATCCCCATCCTCGAGGTCATGCGCCCAGAGCTCGACCGCATGGCAGGCCGCGACGCGGTCCACCAGGGCGTCATCATCAAGGTGCCTGCGTACACGTACGCGGACCCGATGGAGGAGCTCGACCGGGCCATCCAGCGTCGCCGCAACCCGCTGTTCGTCGCGCTCGACGGCATCACGGATCCCCGCAACCTCGGCGCCATCGTGCGTTCCGTGGCTGCGTTCGGTGGCGACGGCATCATCGTGCCGCAGCGTCGATCGGTTGGCATGACGGCGTCCGCATGGAAGACCTCGGCGGGCGCTGCTGCCCGTCTTCCCGTCTCGATGGCCTCGAACCTGACGGCCACGATCAAGGCCTACAAGAAGGCCGGAGTGTTCGTCATCGGTCTCGACGGCGACGGCGACGTCTCGCTCCCATCGTTGGAGCTCGCGACCTCTCCGCTCCTCATCGTCGTCGGCAGTGAGGGCAAGGGGCTCTCGAGGCTCGTCACCGAGCACTGCGACGCGATCGTCTCGATCCCGATCGACGGGGCGACCGAGTCGCTCAACGCCGGCATCGCAACGAGCATCACGATGTACGAGGTCTCCAAGCTGCGGGCAGCCAAGCGCGCCGCGAAGTAGCTGGAGCGTTCGACGCTGAAGGGCCCCACCCCTGCGGGTGGGGCCCTTCGCCGTCTGCCCGCTGCCCGCTCCGTGCGACCGTCAGCGGCACCACGAGGTCAGGAAGCCGGTGAGGCGACGCAGCTCAGCGCCGCTCGCGATGTCGATGATCGTGGTCGTCGACTGCTTCATGCCGGGGAGGACCGCGTAGCCGTCGGGCCCCTGTGCACCGAGGCCCGTCTCGACGGCGAGGTACTGGCCGTTGGGGGAGACGCAGATGTCGCGGAGCCACTCGCCGCTGTCACCCGGGTCGAAGAGCGTTCTCTGGCCTTGCGCGTCTGCGAGCTCGACCGTGACGTCGGCGAGCCCGGCAGCGGCATCCGCGACCGCCGAGATCTGCGTGCCCTCCGGATCCAGGACGCTCGTCTGCGTGAGGTACTGGGTCTCGCTGAGCGTCATCGCAGCCGGAGTGAGCGGCTCGGCTGTGCCAGAGCTCAGGTCGAAGAGCGTGTACCCGCCGACGCCGGAGGTCACGGCGGTCGCCGTGCCGGGAATGAACCCGTGGAAGTGCTGCGCCTGTCCGATGGGCTCTGCGGGCGTGCCGGCGAGCACGTTCACGAGGTAGAGCTGCTCGTCGAGGGTCTGCGCGATGAGTGCGCCGGTCCTCGGCGCGAACGCCCACGTCGAGACCATCAGCGGCGTCCCGTCGGGGCCAGCGAGCTGCTTGGGGCGGAACGACGTGTCGCTCGTGTCGAACACGAACAGGGACCGAACGAGCTCCGTCTGCCCGTCAGCGTGCATGCCGTCGACGACGAACCCGATGAGTCCGCTCTCCGCATCGGCCGCGAGGCTCGAGAGGTTGCCGGTCGCGTCCACATTGAGTGGCACAGCTGGCCCGGGTTCGGCACGCGGGGCGACGCCGACCGTGCCGAGGCCCGCGGCGTCCTGCTCGATCACCGCGACGAACGCGTCCGTGAGCGCGTACTCCTGGATGCGCGGGGACGTGAAGAGGATGCGAGGTTCGCCGCCGCCGGAGACGTTCGTCTCGATGACGCGGTCCTCGAGACTGCCGCTCGTGGAGATCGCGCCGCGCACGAGCGTCGATACCTCGAGCTGCGGTGTCGTGAACTCGGTCTCGAGGGTCGAGGAGACTCCCGTCGATGAGCTCACCGCGTCGGCGACCGTGAGGGTGTAGCTCGTGTCGTAGGCGAGCAGCTGCTCGAACGTCACCGTGATCGTGCCGTTGTCCTGCGTGAGGCTGTACTCGGCTGCGGGCTCGAGGACAACCTGGGACGGGTCGACGTCACGGAGGCGCTGATTCGGAGTCAGCACGAGGCGCGAGCCCTGCTGCTCGACGGTGCCCACCGGATTGACCGCCGTCGACGAGACGCGCGGCCCCTGCAGGATGTTGCCGACGGCGAGCCCCGCCGCCAGGAGCGCGAGCACGACGACCGCCAGGATGAACGTCTTCCGGAAGCTTCGCGCGGTGCGGCGCCCTGGGGACTCGAGATCAGTAGACATATGGATCGTTCGGCTGGTCGATGGCGGTGATGGTCGTCGGCATGAGCGCAACCCGCTCGGCGCTGGAGGCGCTCGGGTTCGTGACGAATGCTCCATCCACCTCCACCCACGAATCGACGGGGTAGCTCGCCTCCCAGCCTGGCTGATGCACGGCTACGCCCACGGGAGCCGCATCGATCGCACAGCAGTTCACGACGAAGCGGGCGAGGATGAACGAGTCGGGCGCGTCGGGATCGACGGTCACGAACCCGACGAGCTTGGCACGCTCGCCCATGACCTGCTGCTCACCGTCTCCCTGCCTGAGCATGGCCGCCCAGTCCTTGACGGTGAACGAGCTCGTGTCTCGACCACGCAGTGTCTCGCCTTCCTCGATGGGGGAGTCGACGGTCTGCGCGTTGGCGTTGAGGGAGCGGTTCTCGACAGCAGCCGAGCTGAGCGTCACGGGAGGTGCGACGATGAGCGCCACGAACGCCGTCGCGACGACCAGCAGGGTCACGGTCGACGACGCGATGACGGCGACCCGCTGGCGGGTGCCGAGGCGAGGGCGCCTGTTGTGGCGCCGAGCGCTCGACGTGGCAAGCACATCCGACTCGTGATCGTGGTCGTGCGCATGGTCGTGATCGTCGCGCGAAGGCGTGACTGCGATTGCGGCAACAGCGAGGATCCCGCCGATGACGGCCATGACCGACGTGAAGACGAAGTAGCGCGGGTGGATGTACAGCGAGAGGCCGCCGGTCATCGAGAGCCACACCGTCGCGACGACGGTGAAGAGCGTGAGGGCGACGCCGCGCCACCTGGAGAGCAGTCGTTCAAGCAATGAGGTTCACTCCGAGTCCGAGCGTGAAGGCCGACAGGGCGACGATGAGGGTCATGCGCGCGAGCACCGCGCTCGTGTAGGTCGTGCGCATGAGCGCGAGCATCTTGACGTCGATCATGGGGCCCATGACCAGGAAGGCGACGATGCCGCCTGGCATGAAGGTCCCGACGAAGGACAGCGCGAAGAACGCGTCGACGTTGGCGCAGATCGAGATCACGAAGCCGAGCGTCATGAGCACCAGGACCGAGAGCACAGGATGCTCGCCGAGCGTCGTGAGCACTTCGCGTGAGACGCCGACCTGGATCGCCCCGGCGATGGCGGAGCCGACGAAGAGCGCGGGGAGCATCGTGGAGGTCTCTGCGCCGAACATGGAGGCGCTGGCGCGGAACCTCGCACGGATGCTCGAGGTGTCCTCGTGGCCGTGCTTCGCCTCGAGCTCGCACGTCGCTGCGAAGCTCGGGGTGAGCAGATCCTGCGGCTTCGGGTGTCGACTGAACAGGAACCCGATGACGTTCGCGATGACGAAGCCGCCGATGATGCGGGCGGCGAGGATGCCGTGGTCCCAGCCGAACGCCTGGTACGTCGTGACGATCGTGATGGGGTTGAGGATCGGGGCCGCGAGCAGGAACGTGATCGACTCAGCTGGTGTGAAGCCACGCAGCACGAGGCCGCGCGCCAACGGAACGTTGCCGCACTCGCAGACGGGCAGTGCGATGCCGAAGAGCGAGATCACGGCTCTTCGAAGCCACGGGGACTGCGGCAGGATGCGCATCAGGAACCCAGGTGGGAGCCAATGCTGGACGACGATCGACAGGAGGATGCCGAGCACGATGAACGGCATGGACTCGATGACGACGCTGAGCGACAGCGTGACGAAGTCGGTGAGCGGGCCGAGGGCGGGTTCGTCGTCGAGCGACGCCGTGAGGGTTCGGAGAGCGATGAGCGTGAGCACGAGGCCCGCGCCGATCGTGAGTCCGAGGACTCCACGGTTGGCGGCCGTGCGCTGCGGGATCCTGCTGCGCTGCGCCGTCGTGTGCTCGTGCATTCAGCCGAGTATAGTTCGGCCCGGTTTGCTGATCCTCGGTCGGGGAGGAACCAGATCGACCAGGTGAGATGTGGAGCCGACTGCGAGGTTCGAACTCGCGACATCCGCTTTACAAGAGCGGTGCTCTACCAGCTGAGCTAAGTCGGCGTGCTGCAATCGCAGCGGCACCATCATAGCCATGCGGTGCACGTCTCGTGCACCGCATGGCCCTTCCGGATGCGTCTGCGCCTATTCGGCGGGGGTCTCTTCCTCCGGCGTGAAGGAGAGTGACAGCGAATTCATGCAGTAGCGGTCGCCCGTCGGCGTGCCGAAGCCGTCAGGGAAGACATGGCCGAGGTGGGAGCCGCAGTTCGCGCAGCGGACTTCGGTGCGCACCATGCCAAGAGAGCGGTCCTCGAGCAGCTCGACGGCGTCTGGCCTCACCGACTCGTAGAAGCTCGGCCAGCCGCATCCGGAGTCGAACTTCGTTCCGGCCTTGAAGAGCTCTGAGCCGCAGGCGCGGCACGTGTACAGGCCCGCGCGCCCCTCTTCGAGGAGCTCTCCCGTGTAGGCCCGCTCCGTGCCTGCCTCACGCAGCACGTGGTACTCCTGCGGCGTGAGCTCTGCCCGCCACTCGGAATCGGGCTTGTTGACGGCGTAGGACACCGTGCCTCCTGGAAATAGACGAGACCGCTGGGAGCGGCCGGGGAGGAATGAGCATACGCGCGTTGCGTGAGTCCAGTCCGTGAGCCGGGCTCGTACACTTCCTGCATGGCAAGGGACGCGGAGCTCAACGACCTGGAGCGCGCTCTGCTGGATTTCGAAGACGTGAATCCGCGGCAGAATGCGGCGAAGGCGGCGGCGATCAGGGATCGCTTCGGCTGGTCGACGACGCAGTACTACCGAAATCTCGCTACGCTCATCGAGACACCAGCTGCGCTCGCGCATCAGCCGATGCTCGTCGGCCGCCTGCGGCGTGCGCGCGAGCGGCGTGCGGATGAGCGCCAGCTGCGGCGCGAGCAGCGAATGTCCAGCGCCTCTCCCACCTCAGGACGGATTCGGTAGACACGTGAATTACCCCAAGGATCGCTTCGACGACATCCCACCAGGCCTCGACAGGCGCGGCGCGCATCGCGCTCCCCGGACCCGCCTGGCCAAGCTCGCCTCCTGGCTCTGGGGGTTGCTGGCTGTCGTCGTGATCGTCGCGGTCGCCGCTATCGCGATGCAGGTCATCAACGGCGCCGTCTCCTTCAGCCCGTCTGCTGAGACCGAGGCCACCGAGGCGCCCACCGAGGCTGCTCCCGTCGAGGAGGTTCCGGCCGAGGTGGTTCCTCAGCTCGACCCGAACGTCTCCGTCCGTGTGCTCAACGGCACGGAGCTCGCGGGGGTGGCCGGTGGCACGACCACCGAACTCGCGGACGCTGGCTGGAACGTCACCGAGACGGCGGATGCTCCGACCTCCGACTACGCGACGACGACCGTCTCCTACAACGATGCATCCCAGGAAGCCGCGGCCCTCGCACTCGTGCAGTCGCTCGGCGGCGGAACCGCAGTACTCGACCCGAACGTGGCCGCCGCTGGCACGATCGTGGTCATCGTCGGACTCGACCTCGCCGAATAGTTCCCTGCTGCTCGAGGGCGCTTTCCCCTGGGGGAATGTCCGGGGAATCAGGGCCTCATGTTCCAGCAGTGTGAACATCTGGAGACAAAACGTCGCCAGGTGACGTGATGCGGATTTTGGGCTTCCAAGGTCAACAGGTCGCCACCTAGTATCTTGCTCGAGTCCTGGGCATCATCGTTCGTCCCCCTCGCACGCATGCAGGACTCCGCGGGCTGGCGCCGGCGAGTACTACTGAGCAATGGAGACAAACATGGCGAACGGAACCGTGAAGTGGTTCAACGCTGACAAGGGCTACGGCTTCATCACTGTGGATGCGCTTGACGGCGCTGCGGCACAGGATGTGTTCGTGCACTACAAGGCCATCGAGATGCAGGGCTACCGTTCCCTCGAAGAGGGCCAGAAGGTCGAGTTCGAGATCGGAGCCGGCGACAAGGGCCCCCAGGCGGAGTCGGTGCGCGCGCTCTGACCTGCGACGAGAAACGGCGCCGACCCGGTGAGGGGCGGCGCCGTTTTGCGATCCGGGCACGTGATTTCCTCGTGTCGTTCGCCCGCAGCGAGAAGGGGGCACGGTGGCTTGCACTCGGCAGGGGCGAGTGCCAATATGGACTTGCACTCGCCTCGTTCGAGTGCCAACCACGAACCTCACGAACCACGTCCGGAAAGGACGCAGTACACATATGTCGAAGATCATCGCTTTTGACGAAGAGGCCCGTCGCGGGCTTGAGCGTGGACTGAACACGCTCGCCGACGCGGTCAAGGTCACGCTCGGCCCACGTGGCCGCAATGTCGTGCTCGAGAAGAAGTGGGGCGCGCCCACGATCACGAACGACGGCGTCTCCATCGCCAAGGAGATCGAGCTGGACGACCCGTTCGAGAAGATCGGTGCCGAGCTCGTCAAGGAGGTCGCGAAGAAGACCGACGACGTCGCCGGTGACGGAACGACCACCGCTACCGTCCTCGCTCAGGCGCTCGTCCGCGAGGGCCTCCGCAACGTCGCTGCAGGTGCAGACCCGATCTCCCTCAAGCGCGGCATCGAGAAGGCCGTCGAGGCCGTCGTCGCCGAGCTGCTCGCATCCGCCAAGGAGGTCGAGACCAAGGAGCAGATCGCTGCCACCGCTTCGATCTCGGCTGCTGACGCTCAGATCGGCGAGATCATCGCCGAGGCGATCGACAAGGTCGGCAAGGAAGGCGTCGTCACCGTCGAGGAGTCGAACACCTTCGGCACCACGCTCGAGCTGACCGAGGGCATGCGCTTCGACAAGGGCTACCTCTCGCAGTACTTCGTCACCGACCCCGAGCGCCAGGAAGCCGTCTTCGAAGACGCCTACATCCTGATCGTCAACGGCAAGATCTCCAACATCAAGGACCTCCTGCCTGTCGTCGACAAGGTCATCCAGGCCGGCAAGCAGCTCCTCATCATCGCCGAGGACGTCGAGGGCGAAGCCCTCGCGACGCTCATCGTCAACAAGGTCCGCGGCATCTTCAAGTCGGTCGCCGTCAAGGCTCCCGGCTTCGGCGACCGCCGCAAGGCGCAGCTGCAGGACATCGCCATCCTCACGGGTGGACAGGTCATCAGCGAAGAGGTCGGCCTCAAGCTCGAGAACACGACGCTCGACCTCCTCGGCACGGCTCGCAAGGTCGTCGTCACGAAGGACGAGACCACGATCGTCGAGGGCGCTGGCTCGCCCGAGCAGATCGCCGGTCGCGTTGCGCAGATCCGCGCCGAGATCGAGAACAGCGACAGCGACTACGACCGTGAGAAGCTCCAGGAGCGCCTCGCGAAGCTCGCCGGCGGCGTCGCCGTCATCAAGGCAGGAGCAGCGACCGAGGTCGAGCTCAAGGAGCGCAAGCACCGCATCGAGGACGCAGTCCGCAACGCGAAGGCTGCCGTCGAAGAGGGCATCGTCGCCGGTGGTGGCGTCGCGCTCATCCAGGCTGGCGCTCGCGTGCTCGACAAGCTCGAGCTCAAGGGCGACGAGGCGACCGGCGTGAACATCGTCAAGGTCGGCATCCTCGCGCCGCTCAAGCAGATCGCAACGAACGCTGGCCTCGAGCCCGGCGTCGTGGCCGAGAAGGTCGCCGGACTCGAAGACGGCTGGGGCCTCAAC
Organism: Pseudoclavibacter sp.; assembly: GCA_052099095.1. GTDB lineage: Bacteria > Actinomycetota > Actinomycetes > Actinomycetales > Microbacteriaceae > Pseudoclavibacter. Next base: position 184,849 of record JBQDTF010000005.1, on the reverse strand, counting down.
GCCGCAACCGGCGAGTACGTCAACCTCATCGAGGCAGGCGTTCTCGACCCAGTGAAGGTCACGCGTTCCGCGCTGCTCAACGCAGCATCGATCGCCGGTCTCTTCCTGACGACCGAGGTCGTCGTCGCTGACAAGCCCGAGAAGGCTGGCGCACCGGCGATGGACCCGGGCGCTGGAATGGACTTCTAAGCACCAAGCGCAAGCACAGAGGCGGGCGGCTCCACACGGAGCCGCCCGCCTTTGGCATGTCCGGGCGTCTTCCCGTCATGACACCGTGTCGCTCAGACGCTGAAGAGCCGCCGCACGTCGCCCTCGACGGTGCCGTAGCTGACGCTGGCGCTGCCGAGCGCGCTGTTGATCGAGCCGATGCTCGACTCCACCTGTGCCTGCGTCGCACGCCACTGCCGCACGAGGCCCTGGAACGCAGTCGCAGCCTCGCCCGTCCATGAGCCCTCAAGGGCGGTCAGGTTGGACAGGAGCGCCGCAACCTCCGCTTGCACGCGGCCGATGGATGCGTGCGTGTTCGTCACGGTGAGCTGCAGCTGCTCGCTGTCGACCATGTAGATCGCCATGATGTGTCCCCCTTCTGCTTCGGCCGCCGGAGAAGTCCGGCGGCGCCTTGCGAGAAGGCTAGGGGGACGCGATCAGGCGCAGGGTCTAGGAGCTCAGGGCTGTGGAGGGCGCGCTGTCCACAGGCGCCGACATGAGGAGTGGGAACTTGAGGCGGAACGTAGCCCCGCCGCCCGGCGTCTCGAACACGTCGACCTCACCGTCATGCGCCTTCATGATCGCGGACACGATGGACAGGCCGAGGCCCGAACCACCGGTCTCGCGTGCCCTCGAGGTGTCGGCACGCCAGAACCGCTCGAAGATCTTCTGCCTGATCTGAGGGGGGATCCCCTCGCCGTGGTCGATGATGTCGACGATGGCGAGCTGGTTCGGCAGATCGACGGTGACGCCGACTTCGAGCGGCGAGCCTTCTGGCGTGTACCGCATGGCATTGCCGAGCAGGTTGGAGATCGCCTGCCGCACCTTGTCTTCATTCGCGTGCACCATTGCGGGGACATCGCCGAAGTCCTCGTCGGTCTCAGGGGCCTCGATCTGACTGGGCTCTGCGCCCTTGCGTCGGATGGGGAACCCTCGGAGCGCGGGCCGAGGCAGGGGCCGGCGGCGCCAGATGGCTCGCCGCGCGGCGGTGGGCTCTGCCGCAGCGGAGTCCTCGTCCTGCACCGCGTCTGCCTCGACAGGGGACGGCAGCTCGCCGGTTGTCGCCATACCCGGCGAATCGGGCTCGTCTGCAGGTTCTTGGATGATGCGAACCGGAAGGGCGCGTACGACTCGGTCCTTCGCCGTCGCGTGCGCGTCCATCGCCGCGTCTTCGGCGATCGGTTCGAGGTCGATGACGTCCTTGACGAGCTCACGGGTCTCATCGAGTCGCGCGAGCTGCAGGAGGTCTTCGACGAGGCCACCCATGCGGAGCGCTTCCTTCTCGATGCGCTCCATCGCCTGGCCGACCTTCTCTGGGTCGTTGAGGGCACCCATGCGGTAGAGCTCGGCGTAGCCGCGCACGGTGACGAGCGGTGTCCGCAGCTCGTGGCTCGCGTCGCCCACGAAGCGACGCATCTGGGCGATGGTCCGAGTGCGCTCGTCGAAGGCGTGATCGATGCGCACGAGCATGGTGTTGAGCGATCGGGAGAGTCGTCCGACCTCGGTGTTCGGCGTGCCGGCGGGGAGGCGCTGCGAGTAGTCGCCGGAGGCGAACTGCATGGCGGTCGCCTCGACCTGCCGCAGGGGGAGCAGGGTCGCCGAGACGAGCACCCGCGTGAGTGCAGCGCCGAAGATCACGACGGTCAGACCGAACCCGAAGAAGATCGCGAGGAAATTGACCATCGTCGCATTGACACTGGTGAGCGGGGCCGCGATGAGGAGCGTGCCCCGCACCTGATCGGCTGCGTACTCGCCCTCGGGAACCGTGATCGTTCGCCAGGTGGCGCCGAGAGGGTCCTCCATGTCGAAGAGGCTCTGGCTGACTCGACCGGCCGAATCGGCTGGCACTTCCGGAGCGATCGTCCGCGGGCGCTGCCATTGCCCCCAGTTGTCGACGACGACCTTGCCGTCGACGTCGACGATGGCGACATACAGGGTCGAAGGCGCGATTCGGACGGAGTCGTAGGTGAAGAGCTGCGACGACGGGTCAGTGGCCAGGAACTGGGTCGGGTCGCTCGCGTAGACGCTCAGCTGCGAATCCGTCTGCGACACGAGCGTCGGTCGCAGCAGCAGCGTCGTGCCGATTCCGGCGACGACGATACCGAACGTCAACAGGGTGATGTTGACGATCGTCAGCTTGTTGCGGAGCGAGAGCCGATCCCAGCGCCAGGCCTTGAACGGCACCGCCTAGTTCCCCTCGTCGTGACCGAGCCTGGCCACCTCTGCTAGGCCTTGGCCCCGGAGACCTTCAGCATGTAGCCGAAGCCGCGCTTGGTCTGGATGAGCGGCTCCTCCGTGAACTGGTCGAGCTTGCGTCGAAGGTAGGAGATGTACGACTCGACGATGCCGGCGTCGCCGTTGAAGTCGTACTCCCACACGTGATCGAGGATCTGCGCCTTCGAGAGGACTCGGTTCGGGTTGAGCATGAGGTACCGGAGGAGCTTGAACTCCGTGGGGGAGAGCTCGATGGGCTCGTCGCCGATGAAGACCTCGTGGGTGTCCTGGTCCATCGTCAGCTCGCCGGTGCGAATGACCGCTTCTTCCTCTGCCTGCATCGTGCGGCGGAGGATCGCCTTGATGCGGGCGACGATCTCGTCGAGGCTGAACGGCTTGGTGACGTAGTCGTCTCCACCTGCGTTGAGGCCCTCGATCTTGTCGTCGGTGTCGTCCTTGGCGGTGAGGAACAGGATGGGGCTCGTGTACCCGGACGCGCGGAGACGCTTGGTGACGCCGAAGCCGTTCATATCGGGGAGCATCACGTCGAGGACGATGAGGTCGGGCTCCTCCTCGATGACAGCGGAGATCGCGGCGGCGCCGTTGCCGACGGCACGCACCATGAACCCTGCGAAGCGCAGGCTGGTCGACAGGAGTTCGCGGATGTTTGGCTCGTCGTCAACAACGAGAATCTTGGGGCCATCAGTCATGGACTAAGTATCTTGACGCCGTCTGAGTGAAGTCTGACGGCGCGCGGTGTCTCGGCTATGCGGGTGCGCTAATCTTCTGGGTCGCCTTCGCTCGCCGTCGTCGGCCCGGCGACTGCACTACTGTGCCGATATGGCCGACTCCGCTGCACCCAGGTACACCCACGGGCATCACTCGAGCGTGCTGCGCTCGCACGGGCGCCGCACGGCGCAGAACTCGGCCGCGTACCTGCTGCCCGAGCTCCGAGCCGGGATGCGCGTGCTCGACGTGGGCTGCGGGCCCGGCTCGATCACGCTCGACCTGGCCGCGCACGTCGGTGCTGCTGGCCAGGTCATCGGCATCGAGGTCGTTGATGAGCCTCTTGCGACGGCCCGTGCAGCCGCGGTCTCCAGAGGGGATACGCGGACGGCGTTCCAGCTCGGCGACGTCTATGCGCTCGACTTCGCGGATGGCGAGTTCGATGTCGTGCATGCGCATCAGGTGCTGCAGCACCTCGCCGACCCTGTCGCGGCGCTTCGCGAGATGCGCCGGGTGACGAAGGCCGGTGGGCTCGTCGCGGTGCGCGACGTCGACTACGGCACGTGCGTGTGGCATCCGCAGCTCCCGCCGCTCGACCACTGGCTCGCGGTGTATGACCGGGTCGCCAGATCGAACGACGGCGAGCCGAACGCCGGGAGGTTCCTCAAGGGGTGGTTCCGAGCCGCTGGTCTCGAGGACACGCGGCTCACGGCGAGCGCGTGGATCTTCGCCACGGCCGATGAGCGCGAGTGGTGGGGATCGACGTGGGCCGAGCGGGCCACGCTGTCCCGCTTCGCCGAGGACGCCAAGGCGCGCGGGATCGCCTCATCCGGAGATCTCCGGCGAATCGCCGACGCGTGGTCGGCGTGGGCGTCCGATGACGACGCCGAATTCGTCATGACCCACGTGGAGTTGCTCGCGCGCGTGTGAGTCCAGCGCCCGAGTCGGCATGAGGCAGGCGTCGGTGACGCTCACGACTCCCCAGCAAGAGCGGCGATGATCGGGCATGCCTCGGTCGGGTCGAGACACGGATCCGCGAGGAGTCCCGTGATGGCGGAGCGGGTGCGCTCGAGGTCGCGGATGCGGTCGTCGATCTCGAGCAGCTTCTCGGTCGCAGCACGGCGGACGTCAGCTGGATCCGCCGTGCCCGCCCTGGCATCGGCCGACATCGCGACGAAGTCGCTCAGCTCCTGGAGCGTGAAGCCGAGTTCCTGGCCTCGGCGGAGGAATCGCAGCCGGGCGAGGGCCTGCTCGTCGTAGTCGCGGTATCCGCCCTGCGTTCGCGGTGGGCTCTCGAGCACGCCGCGCCGTTCGTAGAAGCGGACGGTCGAGATCTTGACGTCTGCGTGGGCGGCGAGCTCAGCGATGCGCATGAGAGGACCCTACGAGCTTGGGCTCCTCATCCTGCCGCGCGCGCCGAGCCCTGATCAGGGCGATGCCCTGGACGAGTCCCCAGGCGAGCTCCAGCAGGAGCATGGCTCCGACGAGCGGGCTGGCGCCCGAGGCGAGTGCCGTGACCATGCCAAGCGAGAAGAGCGCTCGGGCCACGGTGTCAGCCGCGCCCGCCGCGAGTGTCGGTCGGAAGATGCGGAAGAGCGCCCACACCGTGACGACGCTACCCATCAGGTTGGCGAACATCATCGTCGACGGGGAGCCGGCATCCGGGAGCTCGCCGCTCAGCCCGAGACTGGCCTGCAGTGCGCCGAGTCCGGAGAAGATGAGCTCGGCCGTCGGAGCGAAGGCGAAGCCGATCGTGACCACGAGGTCGTAGATGGCGGAGACCCGGACGACGCTTCGGGCCCGGTCCTGGGTGGTGCTTGGGGTTCTTGGCATGCAGCCAAACTGCGCCATGCACCCTGGTGCAGGGTCAAGTCAGCGTGGCCCCGAGGAACAGAGGTGACTCGAACAGGCAGAGCCTGAGCAGTGCACCTAGGCCGGCGCGAGGATCGCGTCGGCGTCGAGGATCTCGTACGAGTAGCCCTGCTCCGCGAGGAAGCGCTGGCGGTTCTGCGCGAAGTCCTGGTCGACCGTCTCGCGGGAGACGAGCGTGTAGAACGAGGCGGTGACGCCGCTCGAGCTGGGACGCAGCAGTCTGCCGAGACGCTGTGCCTCTTCCTGCCTCGAGCCGTACGAGCCCGAGATCTGCACGGCGACGGATGCGTCAGGAAGGTCGACCGAGAAGTTGGCGACCTTCGAGACCACGAGCACCTTCTCTCGGCCTTCGCGGAACGCCTGGAAGAGCTCCTCGCGCTCGGCGATGGGCGTCTGACCCGTGAGCTTCGGAACGCCCAGCTCCTCGGCGATGCTGTCGATCTGATCGAGGTACTGCGCGATGACGAGGATGTTCTCGCCCTCGTGCTTGGCGATGAGGGCCTTCACGAGCTCGTGCTTCGCGGGCGCCGTCGCGGCGATGCGGTAGCGCTCGTCGTCGCTCGCCGCCGCGTACTCCATGCGCGTCTCGTACGGCAGGTCGACGCGTACCTCGTAGCACTTGGCTGGGGAGATGTACCCCTGCGCCTCGATGTCCTTCCAGGGGGCATCGAAGCGCTTGGGGCCGATGAGACTGAAGACGTCGCCCTCGCGTCCGTCCTCGCGCACGAGCGTCGCCGTGAGGCCCAGGCGGCGTCGTGCCTGCAGCTCGGCGGTCAACTTGAAGACGGGGGCGGGGAGGAGGTGCACCTCGTCGTAGACGATGAGGCCCCAGTCGAGGGCATCGAGCAGGGAGAGGTGCGTGTAGACACCCTTTCGCCGCGCCGTGAGGATCTGGTAGGTCGCGATCGTGACGGGCTTGATCTCCTTGACCTCACCCGAGTACTCGCCGATCTCGTCTTCGGTGAGCGTGGTCCGACGAAGCAGCTCGTCGCGCCACTGCCGCGCGGAGACGGTGTTCGTCACGAGGATGAGGGTGCTTGTCGACGCAGTCGCCATGGCGCCAGCTCCCACGAGCGTCTTGCCGGCGCCGCAGGGGAGCACGACGACTCCGGACCCGCCCTCGAAGAAGTGGTCGACGGCCGAGCGCTGGTAGTCGCGCAGCTGCCACTCGGACTCATCGAGCGCGATGGCGTGCGGTGTCCCAGGCGTGTAGCCGGCGAGGTCTTCGGCGGGCCAGCCGAGCTTGACGAGCTGCTGCTTGAGCTCGCCGCGTGCCCAGGCCTGCACCCGGAATCCGGACTCGCCGGTCGGCCCCTCCAGCAGGGGAGCGACGTGCTTGGCCCTGGAGATCTGCAGGAGCACCGCTGGATCGTCACTCGAGACGACGAGTTCGCCGTCCTCGTCTCGGGAGATCACGAGCTTGCCGTACCGGGCGACGGTCTCGCGTATCTCCGCCGAGACGGATGCCGGCACGGGGAACTTCGCGAAGCGCTCGAGCACCTCGAGCATCTCGTCGGCCTCATGGCCGGCCGCGCGTGCATTCCAGAGCCCGAGGCGTGTGATCCGGTACGTGTGGATGTGCTCGGGTGCGCGCTCCAGCTCAGCGAACACGGCAAGCGCATGGCGCGCGGCGTCGGCGTCCGGATGGGCGACTTCGAGCAGGACAGTTCTGTCGCTCTGTACGATCAACGGTCCAAGTGCCATAGCGGTCAATCATACCCGTCGACCTTCGAGCGCCTGAGCGCTTGGCGGGACGGTGTCCGAGCGGCTAGTGTGCGCGGGCTCTAGTCGGAGCCTGGTGCCTCTGAGGGCTGCACTTCGAGGATCGCGCGGATCGGGAGCGTTCGCTCGACGTCCGCGGCCAGGTCTCGCGCGCGGAGGCGACCAGCGGCGACGCTCATCGGGACCAGGCGAAGCGTCGTCTCCTTGCCGCCACCGAGATCGACGCGCACCGTGACTTCGCTCTTCGCGCGCCTGGCGACTTCCAGCTGCCGCTGCACCCAGGTCTGCGCGTCATCGCCGGCGTCGAGCCTCGTCGCCTCGTCGTGGAGGGCGTCCGCGAATCGCAGTGCGGTCTCGCTCGGACGGAGGTCGCGGGCCGGCGCCGTCTCCCTCGGACGCAGCGGGACGAGCTGCCCCGTCGCGTTCTCCGCGCTGGCCGGGTAGCGGGCGTCGAGGAGCATCAGCACAACCGTGTCTCGCGACGCGGAGGAGACGAGCGCTCCCTCTCCCGACTGCCGCAGCCCGAGGGGCGCGACCGCGGCATCCACTCGCAGCGCGTCCATGAGGGCGGGATCCTGGCTCGTGACGATCGTTCCTGGCCTGACCGGATGCTCCCGGACGCGCACCCGCCCGTGCCGGTTGGAGGCTTCGCGGAGCAGGTACTCGACCGGCTGGGGGATTCCGGTGAGGGAGAGCCTCGCGAGCGTCGCCTCGATCTCGGAGATCGACAGCCCCGTGCCGAGAGCGTGCGTGACGGATGCCTCCGACAGTCGATAGCTCGACGCCAGTCCTCGGCGCTCGAGGGACGCGACAGCCTGGAGCGCTTGCTCGTCGGCGGGCGCGAGCGGGCCTGGCGCGATGATCGAGAGGTCCGGTTGGAGGTAGACGCCCGCAACCTCTTCTGGGAGGGAGGCCTTGAGCAGCTCGGCGGCCGCGTCGAGGTCGTCGTGGGCGAGCAGGAGCCCGAGCTGACTGAGCTGGCCCTCGACGGTCAGGCCGAGGAGCTCCGTCTGCGGAGTCGCGTGCGCCCGGCTGTCGGTGAGCAGCCCTGCCCGGTCCGTCACGCTGAGCTCAGCGAGCCAGCAATCCGCGAGCTGACGCCAGCGCGAGAGGGGAGCGCTCAACCTGAACACCCGTCCGGCGGCGGTCGGTCGCATGGCGTCCGCGACGGGGCTGCACAGGCCGAGATCGAGCATCCACTCGAAGAGCGGCGACAGCACGGCCTGCTCGGTGTGCAGCTCGGCAGCGATGCGCCGAACCGTCGTGGCTCCGAGCTGGAGGCCACCGCGTCCGTCTCGGTAGGCGCGCGGTGCGAGGTCCAGGGCGGCGATTGCGTCGGCGGCGAGCTGGGCGGCACCGTGAGCTCGCTCGGTGGCCTGGGGAAGCGGCGCCAGGCTCGCATCGTCGAGAGGCGCGGCGGCTGGTGCGGTGGACAGCAGCTCGGCCAGCGCGGCGGATGCGGCGGGGAGGAGCTCGGGTGCCTCCGGCGTGCCGACCGCGAGTCCGCGAAGTCTCGCGGTCTGCATCGCCTCAGCTGAACCAGAGGAGATGCGCGAGGCGTCCCGCCAGCCGAGGCGCGCGACCGCCTCGCCGATGGCTGACTCGTCTGCGAGCGCTTCGGCGATGTCCATGGCTCCGTTCGAGCCGCGCATCGACAGCCTGCGCCAGGCGGCGAGGCCGGCGAGGTCGGTGCGATCGAGGCTGCGGAGGAGTTGGAGAACCCGCAGCGCGCTCGGGGAGGCGTCGATCAGTTCTCGGACCTGCCCCGCGATCGTCGGTTCGCGACGATGCGCCAGATGATGAGCGAGAGGATGAGGAGGAACGCGACGGGGAAGCCGATGTAGGTGACGAACAGCAGCGTCGGCCAGATGGGGTTGCTCGCGTCGACCTCGATGCCGAGGAGCGGCGTCGCGAGCAGCACGAGGAGCGCGATGAAGGAGATCGCCGCGATGCCGAGGGACATGAAAGCGAGGATGCGTTCGCCCTTCGCGATGGGGGCGCCGTTGGAAGAGGTCACCGAACCAGACTAATCGACATGCGCGCCACCGTAGACTGGTTCGGATCAGTCGCATGCCGCGGCCGACCAGGGGAAGCGAAGTTCGCCGCCCCGCCTGTGAAAGTTCGATCTGGTGCATTGTGCGCCGAACAAGGAGATGGCCATGCCCACCGGCAAGGTGAAGTTCTACGACGAGGACAAGGGATTCGGCTTCATTGCGGCCGACGATGGTCAGGAGATCTTCCTGCACGCCACAGCGCTTCCCGCAGGAACCTCGTCGGTGCGCCCGGGAACGAAGCTCGAGTTCGGCATCGCCGACGGTCGACGCGGCGCCCAGGCGCTCTCGGTGAGGGTTCTCGAGGCTCCGCCGAGCGTCGCCCGCATCCAGCGCAAGTCGCCTGACGACATGGCGGTCATCATCGAGGACCTCGTGAAGCTGCTCGACACCGTCGGCGGCGCGATGCGTCGCGGCCGCTACCCCGAGAAGCCGCAGGGCGCGAAGATCGCAGCGATGCTTCGTCGCGTCGCGGACGACCTGGACGCCTGATGACGAACGAGGCCGTGCTTCCCGCCCCGCTCGGGGTCGCCCTTGACGCTGCTGAGCTCGAGCCCTCGCGAAGGCTCGCGTGGGCGGCGCTGCTGGACGTGACGCCGGCCTTGGAGCTCGGCGAGCTCATCGCGGTCGTTCCCGAAGAGGACGATGGCGTCTACACGCTCCAGTACACGACGCGTCTGCCCGGCTACCCGGACTGGCGATGGAACGTCTCGCTCGTACGCCTGGTCGACCAGGCGGAACCGACGGTCCTCGAGGCTGAGCTGCTCCCGGGTGACGGCGCGCTGCTCGCGCCTTCCTGGGTGCCGTGGTCTGACCGACTCGCCGACTACGAGGCGGCGCAGCTGCTCGAAGCGGGCGAGGCTGTCGAAGGTGGCGATGAGACCGCGGAGGCGACCAGCGAAGAGGTCGCACCGAAGTCGAGCAAGCGCATCCGTCGCACCCGCACGCGTCGTCGCATCGGCGCTGATGGCGCTGCTGAGGTCGAGTCGACAGCGACCGAGACGGCTGAGGCTGAGGCTGAGGCTGACCAGGCTGAGGCGCCTTCCAGCGTCGACGACGCTCCGGCAGACACCGAGAAGCCCAAGAAGAAGAAGCGCAAGAAGGACAAGTCAGCAAAGAAGTCGAAGTCCGAGGCTGGGCTCGACGCGAAGGCAGACAGCTCCGCGAGCGGCGAGCATTCCGCCGAAGAGTCCGGCTCCTCGACTGAGGAAGCGGCCCCCGCGGCCGAGAAGCCGAAGAAGTCGCGGCGCAAGCGCGTCGAGCAGGCGACTCCTGACACTGCCGAAGGCCAGCCGGTCGAGGCAGCGCCTGACGTTCCGACCGACGAGGTCGTTCCGCAGAAGCCTGAGCGCCGGAAGCGGAAGAAAGCCGCCAAGGAGGTCGAGACGACACCTGGCGTCGAGACGCTTCTCGAGAGCGAGCCTGTCGAACCGAAGCGAGTCGCCGCCGACGCGGAGACTGCAGTGCCGTCAGAGCCGGCCAAGGCGAAAGCTCGCGGCAAGCGGCGCCGGGTTGTCGTCGTGCCCCGCAGCGAAGACGAGCTGCCGGCACAGGAGTCCGCCGAGTTCGGTGAAGCCGCCGACATCCGCGAGTTCGCGGACGATATGGACGATGTCCTCGACGGCGTCGACTTCGAGCCTGACGCCGATGCGGACGCGGCGGAAAGCGACGAAGCCAAGCGGTAGTCCAGAGGTGCGCAGCACACCTGGATGAGACAAGACGGGCGTCACCAGCAGCTGGTGACGCCCGTCTTGTGTGTTCCTCTCAGTCGCGCTGCGACCGGAGGAGCAGGTCAGGCCAGGTGCTCGACCACGTAGTCGATGGCGCCAGTGAGGCGACGCACATCGTCGGGATCGACCGACGTGAACGTGGCCACACGCAGCTGGTTGCGTCCGAGCTTGCGGTACGGCTCCGTGTCGACGATCCCGTTGGCACGGAGGGTCGCCGCGATCGCCGCTGCATCCACGTCCTCGTCGAAGTCGATCGTCGTGACGACCTGCGAGCGCTCTGCTGGGTTCGCGACGAACGGAGTCGCGAACTGAGACGCCTCTGCCCAGTCGTACATGATCCCCGAGGAGGTGCGGGTGCGGTTGTCCGCCCAGGTGAGCCCGCCATTGCCATTGATCCAGTCGAGCTGTGCTTCGAGGAGCAGGAGCGTCGAGATCGCCGGCGTGTTGAGGGTCTGGTTCTTGCGGGAGTTCTCGACCACGTGGCTGAGCTTCAGGAAGTCGGGGATGTACCGGTCAGACGCGGCGATGCGTTCGATGCGCTCGATCGCGGCCGGCGACGCGATGGCGAGCCAGAGGCCACCGTCCGACCCGAAGTTCTTCTGGGGGGCGAAGTAGTAGACATCCGTCTCGCTGACGTCGATGTCGACGCCACCCGCGGCGCTCGTCGCGTCGATGACCGTCAGAGCGCCCTCGTCGCCGTGGACTCGCCGGATGGGGGCCATGGCGCCTGTCGATGTCTCGTTGTGCGGCCAGGCGTACACGTCGACGCCGGCGACAGCCTCAGGGGCGGCGACCGTGCCCGGCTCGGAGGAGCGCACGTCCGGGGCGGTGAGCCACGGAGCGGCGGCCGCCTTGGCGAATTTCCCTCCGAACTCGCCGAAGGTCAGGTTCTGAGCGCGCTCTGAGATCAGGCCGAAGGCGGCGGAGTCCCAGAAGGCTGTCGAGCCGCCGTTGCCGAGCAGGACCTCGTACCCATCCGGGAGACGGTAGAGCGAGGAGAGGCCAGAGCGGACGCGCCCGACCAGGTCCTTCACGGGGGCTTGGCGGTGCGACGTGCCGAGGATGCTCGTGGCTCCAGCAACGAGGTGATCGATCTGTGCGGGCCGTACAACCGACGGGCCGCAGCCGAATCGGCCGTCGAGCGGAATGAACTCAGTCGGGATGCGAATGTCAGGCATGCTGCAAGCCTATGCGCGCAAGCGGCCTCGCTCGCCGCTAGGCTTGGCGAACCAATGCAACGGGAGGTGGCGGGGCGTGACCAATCTGGTGGACACCACGGAGATGTATCTCCGCACCATTCTCGACCTCGAGGAAGAGGGCATCACCCCGCTTCGGGCTCGTATCTCCGAGCGGCTCGGCCACTCGGGTCCAACGGTGTCGCAGACGATCGCCCGCATGGAGCGCGACGGACTCGTCTCCGTCGCGAGCGACCGCAGGCTTGTGCTCACCACTGACGGTCGATCCAAGGCGACGCGCGTGCTGCGCAAGCACCGCATCGCGGAGGGGCTGCTCGCCAATGTGATCGGGCTCGACCTCGCGCAGGTGCACGAGGAGGCCTGCCGCTGGGAGCACGTCATGAGCGATGAGGCTGAGCAGCGGATCTTCGAGATGCTCGGGCGCCCGAGCGAATCGCCGTACGGGACACCGATCCCCGGACTCGACGAGTTCGGCGCAGAGCCCGCTGAGGAGTTCCTCTCCGGGGTCGTGAGCGTCTCGACGCTGCTCGAGGAGGCGGCGCGCGGCGCGACGTCCACCGAGCCCGTACTGGCGAAGGTGCGTCGTCTCGGCGAGCCCGTGCAGTCGGACCTGCAGACGCTCACACTGCTTCGCGAGGCCGGAGTGCTTCCCGGCACCGAGGTCACGCTGCAGCGACGCGGTGCCTGGATCGGCCTGCTTCCCGTATCCGGCGGCATCGGAGTCGAGGTCTCGCTCGAGACGGCCGAGCATGTCTACGTGGATGCGGTCCTGAGCCCCGAAGGTGCGCTAGGCTGAGATCTGGTCACGGCCAGCTGAAGATCTCCTCCGCGTTCTGCGGACCTCGAAGCGCCTGACTTCCGCGTAATTCCGGGGTTCGTTACCTCGGCGTTAGGGTTCTGACACCCAAGCGTGACAATTCACAGCTTTTCCACTAGTGTTGTCCGAGTCATGAGCTATGCAATCTGCATAGCTGGCAGGCCGAGGCGCCGTATCCCGCTCCTCGACCTAGCTTCCCCTGGTAACAGGCAAGAGCGGGATCGGCTCCCAGGAGTCAGGCGCTGGAGGAACGACTTGGAAAACTTTACGAACGCCACGGCACCGCTGACGCGACGCCAGGCTCGTGAGATCGAACGCCGCACGGGCCAGCGCCCGGTGGCGACCGTCGGTGTCGCGGGTGTGTCTGCACCGGTGATTGAGGCTTCGGTTGCGGAGATCAACTCGGCACCCTCGGTGTCGGCTCCGCACGTGCACGACACGGCGCACATCGACCGCAACGAGCTCGGCGCGCTTGTCTCCGTCCTCCCCACGACCACGGCGCTGCCGCAGGTCGCTGGCGACGAGGCTGCAGAGACGAAGCTCGCCGAGGTCATCGAGATCCCAGAGGCATTCACGGGCCGCTCCGTGAGCATCCGTGCTGCGAAGCCCGCGGCACTGGTCGCTCGTCAGCGTCGCCGCACGGCAGGTGGCTTCGCGGCCGCCGCCACGGTCGCAGCTATCGCGACGGCCGGCGTTGTCGTTCCCGCAGCGGTCGCCGATGGCAACGACGCCAGCCAGGCTCAGGCCAACCTGCTCGGTGCGACCACGGTCGAGACCGAGGCCCCGGCTGCAGAGCCGACGGCAACGACCGAAGCGACGGCGGAGGAAGTTGCCGAGCAGACGTCGGTTGACCTCGTCGCCGCTCCCGAGGTTGCGGTCGACCGCACCGAGTCCAGCGTCGTGACGCTCTCGAGCGACCAGGTTGCCGAAGTCGTCGCCACACCTGAGCCCACCGCCGACACGCGTGCTTCTACGGGCGGCAGCACGTCGACCGGTGGCAGCACGTCCGGCCAGACCACGGCAGCATCGACGGGTGGCCAGAGCGTCGACTCCTCGAGCGTCTCTGCCGCGGCGATGAGCTACGTCGGTGGCTACTTCGGATCATGCGACCTGCTCACGCAGGCAGCGTACGCAGCCGTCGGCATCTCGCTCCCGCGCGGCGTGTCCGCACAGGCTGCGATGGGAACGCAGACCTCCAACCCGCAGCCCGGCGACCTCGTCGTCTGGCCAGGCGAGCACATCGGCATCTACGCCGGCAACGGAATGGTCATCGACGACCCGGGATACGGCGGGCGCTCAGTCCAGTACCGGTCGATCTCGTGGGGCAGCCCCTACTACGTGACGCTCCGCTAAGCGGCGAATCACCTCGACAAAGCGCGTCCAGCTTCGGCTGGGCGCGCTTCGTCGTTACCGCCGCGTAACCGCTCGTGCACTGATTTGTGATCTCACCGTGACAATTCTGTGACCTTTGTGTAGGCTCGAACGCGTCGAGGATGCCGGTTCCAACGGTGTTCGAACACACCGGAGGAGAAGCCTTGAGCACATCGAGCATGCCGCGCACGGACAGCACCAAGGTGCTGACCCGCCGCGAAGCCCGCGCGATCGAGCGGCAGACCGGAGTCCGCCCGGCCGCTGCACCCGTCGCGCCAGTAGCCATCGCCGGGGTGTCAGCCCCCGTCATCGAGGCGTCCGTCGCCGATATCGCGTCGGCGGCCCCCGCCTTCTCGCCGACCCCGGGCTCGGCGCCATCGGTGCACGACACCGCCCGCATCGAGCGCAACGAGCACGGCTCGCTCGTCTCGGTCCTTCCGGTCGCGCCGCTTGCCGCGACTGCATCCATCACCGGTGGCGAAGCGCGCGAAGATGCTGCTCACGCCGAGGTCATCGCCATCTCCGAGGCGTTCACGGGCCGCTCTGTCAGCATCAGGGCAGTCAAGCCTGCAGCTCTCGTTGCTCGCGGACGTCGCCGCACTGCGGCGAGCTTCGCTGCGGCTGCCACCGTGGCCGCCGCTGCGACCGCGGGCATCGTCGTCCCCGCTGCGGTCGCTGATGGCCAGAGTGGCGTGCAGTCGCAGGCGAATCTCGTCGCCGCCACGTCACCCGAGGCGAGCGCGACGACCCCGGCAGCTGATCCTGTTCCTGCCGCCGAGGAGGCCCCGGCTGAAGAGACCGCGCTGGTAGCGGCGCCTGAAGTCGCCGTCGACCGTACCGACTCGACGGTCGTCTCCATCTCGAGTGATGATCTCGCCGCAGTCGCTGAGACCCCGACCCCGACTCCGACTCCCGAGGAGACCCAGGAGCCGGTGGCTGAGTCCTCGACGTCGACCAGCACGTCGTCCGGCGGTGGCACGAGCAGCCAGACCTCGTCCTCGTCCACCTCGTCGTCTTCGGGTGCCTCCGCCGGGGGATCAGGCAACGTCGACACCTCGAGCCTGATCGCCGCAGCGCACAGCTATGTCGGCTCGTACTTCCCGGCATGCACCGACCTGACGAAGGCGGTCTACGCCACCCAGGGCATCTCGCTCTCGGGTTCCGTCAGCAACCAGATCGCCGGCGCTCGCCAGACCTCCAACCCGCAGCCGGGTGACCTCGTGGTGCAGCCAGGTGCCCACATCGGCATCTACGCCGGCGACGGCATGGTCATCGACTCTCCCGGATACGGCGGCAAGGTCGTGCAGTACCGCTCTATCTGGTGGAGCAACCCCGTCTACTACACCTTCAACTAGGCCCGGCTCGTCCCGGCCCACGGAGAGTGGCGGCGCCGCGCACAGCATCTGCTGTGCGCGGCGTCGTTTGTCGTAATGAAACTGTGACCATTTGGGATCGTTCTGTGATCTCAGCGTGACAATTCCGTTATAAACGGTTACGCTCGGTGGAGTCCAGGGCACCGGCCGGTGCTCAGCTCCACCCGAAGGAACTCCATGAGCACCACGCTGACTCGTCGCGAGGCACGCGCCATCGAACGCCAGACCGGGGTGCGCCCAGTGGCAGATGCCACGCAGGCGCTGAGCGCCATGACGCTCGCCTCCGTCGCCACCATCCAGGCCTCGGCCGACTCCACAGTCGAAGAGACAGGGCGCATCGAGCGAAACGCGATCACCTCGCTCCTCTCCGTCGTGCCCGCCGGCAAGGTCCCGACCGTGCAGACCTCGGCGGAAGCCACACCCGACGCTGCTCGAGTCCCGGCCGCGTTCGCCGGCGAGCGGGCCATGACCGTCCGGGCTCCCCGTCCGAAGCAGCTGGTCGCACGTCGTCGCGTCGCAGGCGGTCTCGCGGTGGCGGCATCGCTTGCTGCCGTCACAACCGTGGGTGCCATCGTGCCGAGCACCATGGCAGCCCCCGTCAGCGAGGCGAGCCTCTCAAGCGCCGTCACGGCCCAGGACGGGACGTCGGACGACACGAACGCGGATGCACAGACCGACCAGGCGGGCGTGGAAGCAGCCATCGCCGATGCGGTCGCGGACGCAACTCCTGCTGTCCCAGCACCCGAGACGGTGACTGACCGGACCGAGACCTCGGTCGTGAGCTTCAGTGCAGACCAGGTCGCCGCAGTCGCGACGCCGGAGCCCACCGCAGAAGCGACCGCGGCGGACACGAGCAGTGCGAGCGGAACGGCTGGCCAGAGCGTCGTCGGCGCGAGCGTCGTCGAGACGGCCTCGCAGTTCATCGGCGTCTCACCGTACGTGTTCGGCGGGGCAACGCCGGACGGGTTCGACTGCTCCGGTCTCGTCAAGTACGTGTTCGGCCTCCACGGCATCGATGTGGCCCACGGCGTGAGCGCTCAGGCGGCAGCCGGAACGCGAGTGTCAGACCCGCAGCCGGGCGATCTCGTCATCTTCCCGAACTTCCACGTCGGCATCTACGCCGGCAACGGCCAGATGATCGACGCGCCGACCGAGGGTCGCATGGTGGAGCTGGGCGGCCTCGACGCGGGCGGCAGCTACTACTTCGTGCGCCTCTGATCACCTTCTCCTGCTCATGCGGGAGGGGCTTCTTCCAGTCGCGAGCCTGTCGGGCACGTGAACAAGCGAAGACGCCCCTCCCGCATTCCGCATCCGTGGTCTACGCTGTTGCCAGATCGACGACACTCGGGAGCGTCAATGAGGGCACGCAGCAGCATCCATGCCAAGGATGCGCGCGCGTGCTCAGCCCTCGACGTCTACCAGAGCGGTGAAGCCTGTCAGACCGCACGAATACAGGCCGACGAGTCTCGTCAGTCCATCTACCTACTCGATTCAAGGGTGCCGCCGATCCGGGCGGTGCCCTTTTTTCGTACGGATGCGAAAGCAGGTCCGCCATGCGAACTCTTGTCCTGAACGCAGGCTACGAACCGCTCGGGGTGGTCTCCGACAGGCGAGCGCTCGTGCTTGTGCTGCACGGCAAGGCCAGTGTCATCGACGTGGATGAGGAGCATCCCGTGCTCGGGTCGAGCGGCGTCTGGGAACGTCCTCGCGTCATTCTGCTGACCAGGTACGTGCGGGTGCCGATGGCCCGCATGCAGCCCGTCAGTCGGAAGGGTGTGCTGCGCCGGGACGCGAATCGTTGCGGCTACTGCGACGGGTTCGCGAACACGATCGACCACATCCTGCCGCGCTCGAGGGGCGGACGCGACAGCTGGGAGAACCTCGTCGCCTGCTGCCTGAGGTGCAACAACGTGAAGGGCGACAAGACGCCGGGGGAGATGGGCTGGCGCCTTCGGCTCACTCCGAGGCCACCGCGATCCACTGGCTGGTCGCCGCGGAGCGTCGAACGCGAGCTCCCCGAGTGGGCGGCGTACCTGCCAGCTGCCTGACCACCGGCACGAGGTCTGTGGGCCGAGGTGCGGCTGCGGCTAGCTGCCTTCGGCGATCTCCCGCGCTCGCGCCTGGAACGCGGCGGTCCGCTCCTGGAGCTCGCGCTCGAAGACGGGCTTGGTCGCGGCCCCGAGCGTCGAGGCGAAGACGGGGGAGGCGAGCTTGTAGGCGAACTTCCACGTCGCCTTGGTCCCACCCTCGACCGCCTCGAAGCGCCAGCCCTCCCCGAACGAGGTGAGCCAGTTCGGCCCCTTGACCATCTCGGCGGCGCTCGCGAGCGGGGCGTGCACGACCCGCAGCTCGAGGATCATCCGTCGGCCGCTCGGCGTCTTCGTGAAGAAGTGCGCGCCCACGACGGGGGCGCTAGCGCCGCGGATGTACTCGCTGCGGATGACGCCGGGATCCCAGCTCCGCGCCTCGCCGACGGTGTGGGCAAGTGCGAAGGCCTCATCGACGGGCAGGGGCACGATCACGGACGCTTCGAGCTGAGGCATGGAACCAAGTCTAGGAGTGACTAGCCTGGTGCCATGACTGATGCCGACGCCCGTATCGAAGCCGCACGCAGAGCACTCGAGGAAGCCACGGCCGCCCTCGCCGCCGCCGAGGCCGAAGCCTCCGCCGCCGCAGATCTGAACGCCGCCGCGGAGCCAACCCCTGGAGCGTCGGCTGCTCCGGCAGAAGCACCCATCGAGCAGGTGGCGGCCGCCCCCGCGACCCCGGCCGAGGCCTCGGACATCTCCGGCCCCCTGACCGCCGACCAGCTCGAGGTCGTGCGCGCGGGGTACGCGTTCGAGGCTCCGGCGCTCGAGATCGGCGCCATCGTGAACGGCGAGGCGGTTCCTGGCGTCCCCGTGCGCATCCCGCTCGCCATGACGAACCGACACGGACTCGTCGCCGGAGCCACGGGCACCGGCAAGACGAAGACCCTGCAGGTGCTCGCCGAGCAGCTCTCGGCGGCCGGGGTGCCCGTGTTCGCCGCCGACATCAAGGGCGACCTCTCGGGAATCGCGACCCCAGGCGAGCCGAACGACAAGCTCCTCGCCCGCACGAAGGGCATCGGGCAGGACTGGGTGCCCGCAGCTGCCCCCACCGAGGTGTTCTCGCTGGGTGGCCGCGGCATCGGAGTGCCGATCCGCGCGACGGTCTCGAGCTTCGGACCGCTCATGCTCTCCAAGGTGCTCGGTCTCAACAAGACCCAGGAGTCGAGTCTCGGCCTCGTGTTCCACTTCGCCGATGAGCAGGGGCTCGCCCTCGTCGACCTGTCCGATCTGCGCACGGTGCTGCAGTACCTCACGAGCAGCGAGGGCAAGGCCGAGCTGGAGGGCATCGGCGGGCTCTCGAAGCAGACCGCAGGTGTGATCCTGCGCGAGCTGGTGAACTTCTCTGAGCAGGGCGCCGACATCTTCTTCGGCGAGACCGAGATCGACACGCGTGAGTTCCTGCGCGTGACGACTGACGGCCGCGGCGTCGTCAGCCTCCTCGAGCTGCCTGGCGTTGCCAGCAACCCAGCGCTCTTCTCCACGTTCCTCATGTGGCTGCTCGCCGACCTCTTCAACGAGCTCCCCGAGGTCGGCGACCTCGACAAGCCGAAGCTCGTCTTCTTCTTCGACGAAGCGCACCTCTTGTTCTCCGGGGCCTCGAAGGCGTTCGTCGAGCAGATCACGCAGACCGTTCGCCTCATCCGCTCGAAGGGCGTCGGCATCTTCTTCGTCACCCAGACCCCGAAGGATGTGCCGGACGACGTCCTCGCCCAGCTCGGATCGCGCATCCAGCACCAGCTGCGCGCGCACACCCCCGACGACGCGACGGCTCTCCGGCAGACCGTGCGCACCTACCCGAAGAGCGGATACGACCTCGAGGAGGTGCTCACGCAGCTCGCGACGGGCGAGGCGATCGTGACGGTCATGAACGAGAAGGGGGCGCCATCCCCGGTGGCCTGGACTCGCCTGCGGGCTCCACAGGCGTCGATGTCGCCGACCCCAGAGGCGGGTCTGCGCCAGCTCGTCGCCTCCTCGTCGCTGTACCCGCGCTACTCGCAGGTGCTCGACCCGCAATCGGCGCACGAGGTGCTCACGGCCAAGATGAACGCCGCGGCAGAGCGTGAGCGTGCAGAGGCGGCGGCCGTCGAGGCGGAGAAGCAGGCGGCCAAGGACGCGAAGGAGCGCGAGCGTGCCGAGAAGGCCGCCCGCTCGCGCACGCAGACGCGGACGACCACGAGGTCCAGGCAGGATGCGGGCAGTGGCAACGTCGTGAGCGACATGCTCGGCTCGCGCACCGGCCAGACGATCGTGCGCGAGGTGGTGCGCGGCGTGTTCGGAACGCTCTTCAAGAAGCGGCGCTAGCCACTCGAGGGAACGTCGGGCGGGGAAGACCCCGCTGCACACGAAATGGGTGCCGGGGCGTCTCGGCCCCGGCACCCATTCGTGTGGATGCGATCGGCGTGGTTACGCCGTGGCGACGATCGGCGCGCCCTCGCTCGGCTGCACGACCACGAACCCGGGGCCGTGGAACGCCAGCTGGAACGACTCGCCCGAGCCACGCCCGATGAGCGAGCCCATCTTGAAGTCGTTCTTGATCGTCGGCTGCAGGTTCTGCGACCAGCAGATCGCGGCCTGCGGGTCGACGAACGTCGGCTGCACGGAGCAGTCGAGCACCATGGGCGGCCCGTCGCTCGAGACGGCCACTGTGCCGTGCCCGCCGACCTCGAGGTTGAAGAGGCCACCCGTCATCATGCCGGCGTTGGCGAGCATCTTGATGTCCCACTGCAGGTTCGCGTCGAACGCGAGGAGGTTGGAGGTGTTGATGGTGATGCCCTCACCCTCGAGCGTAAGCGTGAAGACGTCGGCGCCCTGACGGGCGAAGAAGACCTCGCCCTGGCCGGCGACGCGCATGAGCGCTCCGCCCTCGCCGGAGACCATCTTCTTCATGAACTTGCCGAGGCCGCCGGAGCCCTCGTGCTTGAAGTCGAACTGGCCCTGGTAGGCGACCATGGCACCCTTGGCCGCGAGGACCTCAGGTCCGAAGCCGACGCGCAGCATCTTCTTGGACTGCAGCACCCAACGCTCGGTGCTCTGGCTCTCCCGGTTCGCTTCCGCGAATAGCTCGCTGCGCATGCTCATTCTCCTTGTCTTCTGCTTCCCCTGAAGCACGATGCCTGCAAACGCGGGGCTGAGGGCCCTGCTGTTCGGCATCCTATTGCCGTTCGCTTGCGGGGCGCATGGGGAGTGCTCCCCATGCGCCCCTGGCGTCGTCCAGGCTCGTGCGGTAGGGCCGAGCGGCGGTCGGTCAGCTCAGGGCGATCTCGTTGGGGACACCGGGGAGGGGCTTGGAACTCGTGATCTGCTCGGTCTCGAGGTCGACCGCGTGGATGGTGCTCGTCGCAGGGTCGGTGACGTATGCGACGCCATCCTGGACCTTGAGGGCTGGGTGGGCATCCTGCCACTCGGCCGGTCCTTCCCACGCATCGATGACGGGGATCGAGGAGATGCTCGAGCCGTCTGCTTCCGAGAAGATGTGCAGGGCGCCGTCTGAGCCGAGGATGATCGCCTCGTTGTCGGAGCCTCTGGCGAGGTCGCGGAACGTGTAGCCGACGCCCTCGGGCAGGTCGTGCACGGAGATCTTGCCGGTCTCGGTGTCGACGAGGCTGAATGCCTGGAGGAGGTAGCCTTCCGCGTCGGGGTTCGACTTGTAGTCGCCGAGCGCGATGGCGGACTGCTCGGTCGTGAGCATGTTGCCGATGCGCCCGAAGTCGTCCGGCGAGGAGAGCTTGGTGATCTTCCCATCCGTGTAGGCGAGCGCGCCGTTCTCGCAGCCCACGACGACGACCTCGTCCTTGACCGTGCCCTCGCCGTGCACGCCGGGGCACTCGGTGGAGCGAGCGATCTCGGTGCCTTCCGCGTCGGTCGCGACGATGCCGGAACGGTCGCTCAGCGTCGTGACGAACGTGCCGTCCGAGAGCTCGATCGAAACGCCGTGGTGGGCGGCGTCGCTTGCGACGGTCTCGGTCTCGGGCAGCTTCGTGTTGTCGGCGAGCAGGGCATCCGTGTCGAAGATCACGGAGTCGCCCGTGCCGTCGAAGAAGAGCACCGTCTTGCCGGCGTGCGGCACCGCGTGTCCTGCCTTGGAGCCCTCGAAGGTGAGGCCGGTCAGGCGGGGCTCCTGCGTGTCGAGCACCTGGAAGCCGGCGTCGGTCGTGACGAGCACGTTCTGGCCGTCGCCGACCGGGTTGACGCGGGTGAAGCCCTCGATGGGCACGTCGCCCACGATGTCGAGGGTTGCGGCGTCGAGCACGACGAGTCCGCCGTCGTACGTGAGCGTGACGCGCTCAGCGGTGGATGCGGAACCGGGGGTGGCGGCAGCGTCGCCGGTGGCAGCGGGGCTGGTCTGGGCGCACCCGGTGAGGGCGAGGATGCCGAGGGCGGTTGCGGCGATGGCGCCGCGCGTCCGTGAGGGGGAGGCGATGGTCATGGTGACTCTTTCTGCGTTGTTCGTGCTTCTTGGGGTGGGGGATCGGGGCAGGTCAGGTGAGTTCTGGGGAGAGGCCGGCGGTGATGCGCTCCGTGTTCGCGCGCATCATCTCGAGGTAGGTCTCCGCGCCGCCTCCGGCGGGGGTGAGCGATTCCGTGAAGAGCGGCTCGACGCGGACGTCGATGCCCGCCTCGCTCGCCAGGGCCCTTGCCAGGTCGTCAGGACTGGAGGAGTCGGCGAAGATCGTGGGAACTCCCGCTGCCGTGATGGCGGCGCTGAGCTCGGCGAAATCGGCGGCGCTCGGCGCGGCGAGCGTCGTCCCTCCTGGGATGACGGTGCCCACGATGGTGAAGCCGAAGCGCTCGGCGAGGTAGCCGAAGACGTGGTGGTTGGTGACGAGGCTCTTCGAGTCGCCCGGGATGCTGTCGAACTGGTCCTGCATCCACTCGTCGAGCTCGTCGAGTTGGCTCGCGTACTCGGCGACGGAGGCTTCGAGGACGGTGACGTCGAGCCCTTCGACGTCGGCGGCGAGGCGGGTGCCGAGTTCGTCGACAACTGCGGACATGCGTGCGGGGTCGGTCCAGAAATGCGGGTCGTCCATGCCCTCGGCGTCGCCTTCCGTGTAGGCGAGCGGCTCGAAGGCGTCGCTCGCCACGAAGTGCGGGATGCCCGCGGCGTCGACCTGGCCGAGGTGCTGCGCGACCCCCTCCTCGAGGCCGAGCCCGTTGGAGACGACGAAGTCGGCGTTCTCGATGGATGCCGCCTCCTGCGCGGAGAGGCTGAAGGAGTGCGGGTCTGCCCCTGGCTTCATGAGGGTCGTGACGGTCGCCTGGTCGCCAACGAGCTGGGTGACGACGTCTCCGAGGATGTTCGTGGTCACGACGATCTCGGGCCGGTCGCTCGTGGTGGTCGTGCTGCAGGAGGCGAGGCCGAGGGCGATCGCGACAGCTGCGCTGGCCGCGACCGCGCGGAGGGCAGGACCCGTGGTGCGTGTGCTCATGCTCAGTTCCCCGTCTCGAACGCGAAGGCCGGGGGCGATGGCAGGGTGAGGGTGCGTGCGACGCGCGCGCTGTCCTTGTAGTCGATCTCGTGGAGCTCGGCGGACGCCGTCGTGCTGAGGTAGGCGCGGCTCGTGTCGACGGAGAGGTGGATGCTCGCCGCGGATTCCGGGGTGCCGACGAGGCCGGACTGCGTCCCGGTCACCTCGCCGCTCGTTCCGTCGATGACCAGCAGGGTGCCGCGGTTGTCGACGGCGACGACGCGGTTGCTCTCGTCGCCGACGGCCACCGCCGTGAGGATCGGGTCTGCCGTCGGGATGAAGGTCACGTCCTGCGAGCGGGATGAGGCGAGCCAGATGCCATCGTCTCCTGCGGGCCCCGCTGCGGCCGGCCTGTGCGGGCGGCTGTCGAGCGAGGTCGCCTGACCGGCGGGGGAGCTCGTCTCGGGGTAGGGGACCTTGGTCAGTGCGGGGGCAGCGGCCTCGGGGGCGGTGTCTGCGACGGCTGCGAAGACGAGCCCGTCCGAGCAGGCGAACGTGGCGCCGAGGCTCGTCTCCTGGACGTCGCTCAGGCCCGGGCAGTCGACTCCTGCACCCAGCGATCGCCCATCGAGCGAGTAGGGGGTGAGGACGGGTATCGCGCCAGGTGCAGCCACGCTGCTCGCGACAATGGCGTCGCCGACCGGTGCGGCGGCCGCCTCGTGCGGCGCCGACTCGATGCGCGCAAGCTCGACCGCTTGGCCCTGGCCGAGCTCGTGCCGATCAAGGATCACGCTCGTTCCCGTGGTCGAGTAGCTCAGTGCGGCGATGTCCTCATTCGACGAGACCTTGGCAGGTCCCGCTTCGGGGACGTCGCCGACACGGCCGGGGTCTGCCCGGTAGTAGTGCACGTGATCGCCGTGCGGAACCGTCCACACGCCCGTGTCGATGATCTCGGTGGTTCCGGATCCGTCGTCGGAGGGCGCTGCTCCCGAGAACACGAAGCGGCCGTCGCTGGCGGCCCAGGATGGGCTCTGCACGGATTCGAGCGCGCTGCTCTCTCCGGTCAGCAGGTCGAGCACGCTCGCGGTGCCGTCGGCGCCGATGCTCGCGATGCTCGCCTGCGCCTCTGAGAGCTCCTCGGCGCCGGCTACGAAGCCGTGCGGTTGCTCGTCGGCTGCCGCAGCAGCAGTCTCGGTCGGCGCTTGAACTCCCTGGGAGGGGGAAGCGCAGCCGGTCAGGACGAGTATCGCGATGGCGGTCAGTGGGGCGGTGAACTGGCGGCGCGCGGATGTGGGGGAGAGAGGGAAGGCTACGCGTGTGCGGGGCAAGACGGGGCGCTTTCTGCTGGAGCTGTGGACTTGGGGGAGGTCTGCGAGGGGATGCGGCGTCGCCCGGCCGGGCGCAGTGCCGAGGCCACCGCCACGGAGAGAACGGCTGCGAGTGCGACGGCGGGCCCCGCCGCGATGGAGAGGTGCCAGGAGGCGTAGAGCCCAACTGCAACGGCCACGATGCCGATGACGCTGCCGAGCGCCATGATCCCGACGACGCTCTTCCGGGAGAGGGACGCGGCGGCGGGGGGCGCGAGGAGGAGTGCCGTCACGAGCAGCGTCCCGATGGCCTGGTACGACGCGATCACTGCGAGCGCGACGAGCGCGATGAGGGCGAGGCTCGCGCGGTCTGGGCGCAAGCCGAGCGTGAGCGCCTTCCGTTCGTCGAACGCGAGTGCCGTGAACGCTCGATGGAAGATGGCGAGGCCGGCGACCGCGAGGCCGAGGGCCGCGCCCATGAGGTACAGCTCGGCGGGCCCGATTGCCAGCACGTCGCCGAACAGCATCGCCGTGACGTCGACGGCGAAGCTGCCCGACTTGGAGACGATGGCGATGCCGAGTGCGAGCATCCCGACGAAGAGGATGCCGATGGCCGTGTCGTTGGAGAGGCGAGTGCGCTTCGTGAGCGTGCGGACGCCGACGGCCATGACGGCGGCCGAGACGGCCGCGCCTGCGACCGGCGGGAAGCCGAGGAGCACGGAGACGGCGACGCCTGGCAGGATCCCGTGGGAAAGCGCCTCGCCGAGGAAGGCCATGCCGCGCAGCACGACCCACGTGCCGACGCAGGCGCACAGCACGGCGGCGAGGGAGCCGCCGAGGAGGGCTCTGGCGAAGAAGCTCGCCTCGAGGGGATCGGTGAAGAAGGACACGAGGAAGGACCGTAGCATAATGAAAACGCTTCTCATTACCGATAGGTTGATCCGCATGTCCCTCCTCACCACGCTCTCGAATGCGACCGTCCGGTACGACACGCACACCGCGCTCGCGGGGGTCTCACTCGACATCAGGCGGGCCGCGATCACGGCAGTCGTCGGCCACAACGGCTCAGGGAAGAGCACACTCCTCGGCGTGCTGGCCGGAACGACCCCACTCACCTCCGGCACGCTCGAATGGCGGGACTTCGACGCCTCCCCGGGGCGAATCGCGTTCGTCCCGCAGCACGCGCGACTGCCAGAGGCCTTCCCGATGACGGTCGAAGCCGCGGTCGCGATGGGGACCTGGGCTGACAGACGCGGACGGTCGAGTCCGACCGCGCGACCGGGAAGCAGGTGGCAGCGCGGTCGCCGCACCGAGACCGAACTGGTGGGCGACGCCCTCGAACGGCTCGGCCTCGATCCACTGCGTGGGCGCCTCCTCGGGGAGCTCTCCGGCGGCCAGCGGCAGCGCGCGCTGGTTGCTCAGGGCATCGCGCAGGACACCGAGTTGGTGCTTCTCGACGAGCCGACAGCCGGCGTCGACGCGGAGTCCAGCGCGCAGATCGCGGCCTGCCTCGAGGAACTCACCGCCCGCGGCAAGACGGTTGTCGTCGCGAGTCACGACGAGCACGAGATCGAAGCCGCGGAGGTGGTGCTCACGTTGCGGGACGGGCGGATGCAGCAGCCAGGAGTACCAGCGTCATCAGAGTGACTGGGCGGCGTGCTTCATCACTAGGATGACGGCAACCCCTCGATGTTCATGCGAGGAGCGTCGGCGCCGCACACGGCGCATCCCCCGCTGAAGGAGCCCACAGTGAGCCAGTCCACCCCCATCGTGCGTTTCAACCTCAACCCGAGTCTCCTGAGCCCGAAGCAGGTGACGACGCTCCGTTGGGTGTTCGGCATCGGGGGAGCGGTCGCGCTCATCCTCGGCATCGTCGCGCTGGCCTTCCCCGTGAAGGCACTGACGGCCATCGCCTGGATCTTCGGCCTCTTCTTCGTGTTCTCCGGCGTGCTGCGGCTCGTCCGAGCCATCGTCTCGAAGGGCATCCCCACAGCTTGGCGCGTCTTCAACGGCGTCGTCGGCCTGCTGCTCGTCGCCGGCGGTGTCATCGCGCTCGTCCAGCCCGCGGCGCTGATCGATGCGCTCGGCATCCTCATCGCCATCACCTGGATCATCGAGGGCATCGCGTCACTCGCGGATGCCTCACCGGGTCAGTCGCGCTGGTTCGCGATCCTCTCGGGAGTGCTCAGCATCATCGCCGGGCTGCTGATCCTGCTCTGGCCCGCCGGCGTGGTCGTGGTGATGCTCTGGATCGTCGCGTTCATCCTCATCATCGGCGGAGTCACGCAGCTGGTCATGGCCTTCCGCTTCGGCAAGAACTCGAAGACGGCGTAGCCGGCCATGACGACCAAGAGCTCAGAGATCCGTCTCGTCGAAGAAGCCCCGGCCTCGCGCCTCCGCACGTTCAAGCGCGTGCTGCTCGGCGGCTTCCTCGTCTTCGCCGGCATCACACACCTGACCGTCGCTCGCGAGGAGTTCACGGCGCAGGTGCCGAAGTCGGTGACCAAGCACCTGCCCGTGACGACCGACCAGGTCGTGCTCGCATCCGGCGTCGCCGAGATCGCGCTCGGGCTGTCGCTCCTGTTCGCGCGCCGAGCACAGCGCCCGACGGTCGGCTGGGTCGCGGCAGGCTTCTTCACCGCCGTGTTCCCCGGGAACATCGCGCAGTTCGTGCACCGCCGCGATGCGTTCGGGCTCGACACCGACAAGAAGCGCTTCGTGCGCCTCTTCTTCCAGCCGGTGCTCGTCGCCTGGTCGCTCTACTCGACCGGAGCATGGCGCCGCCGCGTCAAGTAGCGACCCCACCCACCCACGGATTCGGGATGGGTTTCTCACTTCCAGATGGAGATAACTCCAGCCCGAGGTGCGAAACCCATCCCGAGACTTCTTGCACCCCGAGCCTTCTTGGTGGAAGCGACAGCGGCGCGCCTAGTGGGCCGCGACGGCGCTCTCGACGCGGTCGAGGTGCACGGCGACGTGACGATGCCCGACAGCCTCGTAGCCGATCACCACGACGACCGGAGCGAGCATCGCGACGAGCAGGCTGATGGAGATGCTCACCCCGCTTGCCGCCATGACGACGCTCGCCACGAGCACGGCGACGGACGCACCCGCGAGGGCAACGTGGAATGCGTCCAACGTGCGCAGGAGGTACGAGTAGAGCGCGAACACGGTCAGGAGGAAGAGCAGGACCGGAACGGCGACGGAGAGCACGGCCGTGACATCGCTCAGGTGGTAGTGCTCGTCGAACGTGTACGCGACGACGTGGAGGCCGGCCCCTGTCGCGGCGATGGACGCGAAGATGAAGAAGTGGCCGTAGCCCCACGGGAACGAGCGCTCGCGGTGGACATGCAGGACCTCCGCCGCCGGCACCGTGAAGTAGACCCACCACATGCCGAAGATGAGCACCATGCCGACGATGACGAGCACGATCGCGTCGAAGCTCCAGCCGTACTCCGTGGTGATGGTCGTCACGGCCGCGATCGTGCCGAAGACGCCTTCTCCGAGCGCGATGATCGCGAGCAGCGAGTAGCGCTCCGCGATGTGATGCGCGTGCCACGGCGTCGACGAGCCGTTCTTCTCTCCGCGGCGCTCGGCGACGAGCGGTGCGGAGATCTCGACGAGGAGGGCGATGAAGCCGCCCGCCAGCGCGAACACGAGCGTCAGAGGGAGGATCGCGACGACGACCCAGAGGACCTGGGCGATGGAGACCAGGACCGCATACGTGATGGCCGTCGACCGGTACCGCTTGCTCCCCTGCGCGGCACGAAGCCACTGGAAGACGAGCGCGACTCGCATGACGACGTAGCCCGCGATCATGACGCGATTGTCGAGCACCTGGCCGTGGTCGATGGACTCGAACATGGCCGGCAGTCCGAGCGCGAGGATGACGACACCCGCCATCTGCACCATCGTCAAGACGCGGAAGAGCCAGTCATCCGTGTCGAACGCAGAGGCGAACCAGGAGAAGTTGATCCAGGCCCAGACGAGCGAGAACATCGCGAATGCGAAGCCGATGATCGCGGGCCCGGTGTGGCCCTCGGCGATGCCGTGCGCGAAGAGGTTCCCAGCGGCACCGAACGACGCGGCGAATGCGAGGTCGTAGAGCAGCTCGAGCGGCGTCGCGGCCCGGCCCTTCTCGTGGGTGTCTCGGCCGAGCATCCGCTGCAGGCCGTGGTTGAGCCGCCTCGGTGCGGGCTGGAGTGTTTCTGAGGTCACGAAGATGTCCGATCTGGCGAAGGTGAGTGCGCTCCGGAGGTCTCGCAGACCGACGCTGATGTTCCCCCACCGGCTCCGAAGCGTGTACATGTTACGTCGCACGCGCCCCATCCGCGCGTCGCCCCGGTCCCGATACATGTGCGGGTGCAAGACTGCAGGAGTGGATGCACACCTCCGACCATGGGTGGCCGACGACGCCCCCGCCCTTGCGAATGCCATGCGGACCTCGCCGGACCTCGCCGCGCAGTTCCCGGGAGGCGTGCCCTCGACGGAGCTCGACTTCGTCTCCTACATGGCGCAGCACCTCGTGTCCGGCACGGCGAAGCACGATCTGGCGATCATCGTGGACGGCATCGCGGTCGGCAACGTGGGCCTGAGCAATATCGAGCATGTGCACCAGACCGGCTGGGCCTACTACTGGCTGGCGAAGGGCGCGCGGGGGAGGGGCCTCGCCACCAGGGGGCTCGCGACGATCGCCGACCTGGCGTTCACGGAGCTCGGACTCTTCCGCTTGGAGCTCGGCCACCGCACGGGGAACGCTGCGTCGTGCCGGGTCGCCAGCCGCGCCGGTTTCCGGCCGGAGGGCATCGAGCGGCAGAAGCTGCGCTACGGCAAGCAGCGCTTCGATGTCGAGACGCACGCCCGCCTGACGCTCGATCCGGTTCCGGACATCGAGCTCATCCCTCGCACCGCGTATCTCTCTGGTCCGCGGCAACCAGACCTCACACGGCCGGACCTCGGCACCGTCTGAGTCGGGCCGAGCAGCCTCCGAGCGGCGGCGCGCCAGCCGGCGCGCTGGCCGTCGACGGTGTTCATGTGGGGTAACGCAATTGCACGTGGCGGTGCACGAGATGGGAGTTTGGTATCTGATTTCCCCCGATCTCCACTGCTGAGGACCCCCACTTGCGCATCTCCCCGACTGTTCCAGAGTCGATCGCCTCACTGACCGGTGCGAAGCCGGAAGTGGTCGAGCAGACGCTCGCCGCCTACGCGGCGCTCTACGAGGCCCCGCAGGTGCTCGAGCCTGCGCTGCTGCACGGCTTCGCCCGGACCGTGGCACGCTGGCAAGGGAACGCGCAGCTCGCAGAGTGGCACCTCGCCCAGGGGGCGGACGAGCGCCTCACCGGCGACGAGCTGCCGGCCGAACAGAAGCTGCGCGCGCTTGTGGAGCACGTCGACCTCATCACCGTCTCGCCGGCGCTCGCAACCCACGAGGACCAGCACGTCCTGCCGCTCGCCGGTGTCACGCCCGACGAGATCGTGCTCCTCAGCCAGCTCGTCGCGTTCGAGAGCTACCTCGCGCGTCTGCTCGACGGCGACACCCTGCTGGCTGGCGAGACACCGGAGCGCGTGGATGCACCCGCGCGCGACACCGTCGCCGTCGGTCGTTCCAAGGACCTCTCGGGCCGCACCATCTCCGGCCTGGAGAAGCCGACCGAGTACACGCAGGAGCAGCTCGAGTGGTCGCCGTGGGTTGCCGCCCCGGCCGAGGCCGACCTCACCGCGGAGCAGGTCGACTCGTTCGCCGCGAAGGCGACCACCAACAGCGTCTACTTCCGACTCCTCTCGCGCGTGCCCGCCGTGCTCAAAGCGCGCAGCGCGATCGACAACGCCGTCTTCCTCGGCAAGGACGGGCTGCCTCGAGCCGAGCGAGAGCTCGCGGCCGCGGTTGCCAGCAAGGTCAACGACTGCATCTACTGCGCCTCAGTGCACTCGCGGAAGGCGACCTTCCAGTCGAAGCGCCACGACGACGTGCAACGGGTCATCGACGCGAAGCTCCCACGGGACGCCAACTGGCAGCCCGACTCGCTCGACGCCCTGAGCGCCGGTCAGGATGCCCGCTGGTCGGCCATCGTGAACTTCGCCGCGAGCCTGTCGACGCTGCGCCCCAGCGCGACACCCGGCCAGATCGACGAGCTCCGCGAGCTTGGACTCGACGACGCCGAGCTCTTCGACCTCGTGGGTTCGACGGCCTTCTTCGCCTGGGCGAACCGGCTCATGCTGAGCCTCGGCGAGCCGAACTGGCCGGCGACGCCCGCAGCCAGCTGAGCATCCGCCGCACCTCCCCCCCCCAGCTCTTCTGCACCACCTGCCATCGAGAGGTTCCTCCATGCCCATCTCACGTCGCCTCCCCGCCGCCATCGCGGCGCTCGTCGCCAGCACGCTGCTGCTGGCCGGCTGCGGCACGGTCACCCCAGAGGGTGCATCCGATGCCGAGACGATCACCGTCACGGACGACCAGGACCGAGAGGTCACGATCAACGGACCCGTCGAACGGGCCGTCGTGCTCAACAGCTACGGCAACGAGTTCGTGCGTGCGATCGGCGCAGGCGACACGGTTGTCGGCGTCGACCGCGCCTCCATCAACCGCCTCCCGTACCTGCCCGTCGATGAGAACGACGTCATCGCCGAAGGCCTCGACCAGATCAACTACGAGGCAGTCGCCGAGCTCGACCCCGATGTGGTCATCATGCCCCGCAACGCGGTGTGGCAGGAGGCCGCCGAGCAGCTCGAGTCGTTCGGCATCCCCGTCGTCGTGGCGACCGCCTGGGACTACGCGGTCTTCGACGAGACGGTGAGCCTCCTCGGCCAGGTCTTCCAGAAGGAAGAGGGAGCGACGGCCGTCACCGACTTCTCGAACGAGATCCTCGACGTCGTCGCGGAGCGCACCGAGGGCGTCCAGCCCGTCCCCGTCTACTGGGAGACGGTCGACCCGTACCTGACGGTGCTCCCCGGCTCCGGCTTCCACGCCATCATCGAGGCGGCAGGCGGCACCAACGTCTTCGAGAACGCGGCAGGCGGCGGCGACGAGCAGGAGGAGATCACGGTCGACCCCGCGGAGGTCGTCACGCGCAACCCTGCCGTCATCGTCCACGAGTTCGAGCCGAGCGCGACCCCGACCGGCCAGGAGCGCTTCGACACGCTCGGCGCCGAGGTCACCTCGCGTCCAGGCTGGTCGAACATCGACGCCATCAAGAACGGGGAGGTGTACCTCGCGAACGGCTGGGCCACCAGCGCCGTCGCGAAGTCCATCGGTGCGCTCTACCTCGCCAAGTGGCTGCACCCGGAAGAGTTCGCCGACGTCAACCCCGACGAGTTCCTCGAACGCTGGGTCGTCGACTTCCAGCAGACCGACTTCCCTGGCGCGAGCGAGTACATCCAGCAGTACAAGGCGGGCACCGAGTGACCGTCACGACTCCGGAGGTGGGCGCGGGCGCGGCAGGCGCGCAGAACGCGGTCGCCTCGAGTGAGCGCAAGCGCGCCAACGTCAAGCGCCTCGCCATCATCGGCGGACTCATCGTGAGCGGACTCGCGATCGTCGCGGCCGTCACGATCGGCACGGCCGGCGTGACCTTCGGCGACGTGTGGAAGGCGGTCGTCCTCTCGATCTTCGGGGGAACGCTCGAGAACGACTTCGCGCAGAAGTTCTCCATCGTCACGGAACTCCGACTCCCGCGCGTGCTGCTCGCCTTCGCGGCCGGCGCCGGGCTCTCCCTCTCAGGTGTGCTCATGCAGGGGCTTCTGCGCAACCCGCTGGTCAGCCCCTTCACGCTCGGCGTCTCGCCAGCCGCGGCCTTCGGCGCGGCCCTCGCGATCACGATCGCGGGCGGTACCACCCTCCCGTCGTGGGCGATCATCGCGAGCGCGCTTGTCGTCTCGCTCGCAGTGTCTGCGCTTGTCCTCGGCCTCGCGTCGGCGAAGGGCATGGCGATCGCGACGCTGCTGCTGCTCGGCATCGCCATCACGCAGCTCTTCGAGGCGCTCACGGCAGCACTGCAGTTCACGGCCAACGAGAACACGCTGCAGGCCATCGTGCGCTGGACCTTCGGCTCCGTGAACGACGCGACGTGGGGCGACGTCCAGACGGTGGGCATCCTCGTGCTCGCCACGATCCCGTTCGTCCTCTGGTTCGCGAAGGACCTCAACGCGGTCGCCTTCGCGGGCGATGACGCTGCGAAGAGCCTCGGCGTCAACGTGCAGGCGCTCCGCGTCGGCCTCATCGTCGTGGCGGTCGTGCTCGCGGCCGTCATCGTGAGCTTCTGCGGCGTCATCGGCTTCGTGGGGCTCGTGGGCCCGCACATCGCGCGCCTCATCATCGGCGCCGACCACCGCTACCTCATCCCCTTCTCGGTGCTCACCGGCGGGCTCCTGCTCCTCGTCGCCGACACCGTCGGCCGCACGATCCTCGCGCCCGCGGTCATCCCCGTCGGCATCGTCGTCGCGTTCATCGGGGCGCCGATCTTCATCCAGCTCATCCTCACGAGGAAGACGGCCCTCAAATGAGCCTCACGATCGACGGCATCGAGTTCGCCTACGGCAAGCACAAGGTGCTCAAGGGCGTCAGCCTCGAGGTCCAGGACGGGACGTTCTGCGCGCTGCTCGGCCCGAACGGCTCCGGCAAGTCGACGCTCACGAAGGTCATCGCACGAGTGCACAAGCCGAGCCACGGCAGCGTGACGTTCGACGGCACCGACGTGCTGAGCCTCGGCAGGCGCGAGCACGCGCGGACCGTGGCCTACGTGCCGCAGTCGGGCGAGGCGCCGTTCGATCTGACGGTGCGGGAAGCGGTGCTCCTCGGGCGCACGCCCCACTACGGCATGGCACCTGGCGCCGAGGACTGGCGTCACGTGCAGGATGCGATCACGCTCCTCAACCTCGACGAGCTCGTCGACAGGAACATGTCAGAGCTGTCCGGCGGCCAGGCGCAGCGCGTGCTCGTGGCCAGGGCGCTCGCGCAGGACCCGAAGGTGCTCCTCCTCGACGAACCGACGAGCGCCCTCGACCTCCGCTACCAGATCGAGACCCTGCAGATCGTGCGCCGCATCACTCGCACGAAGGGCATCACGGCGCTCATCGCGATCCACGACCTCAACCACGCCGGACGCTTCTGCGACCAGATCGTCATGCTCGACCAGGGCACGATCATCAAGAGCGGCACGCCAGCGCAGGCGCTGCAGGAGGACACCCTCAAGCAGGTCTACGGGCTGCGTGTGACCGTCGAAGAGCGCGAGGGGTTCGTCGAGGTGCGCCCCGTTGTCGAGGACGACCTGGAATACCGGATCTGATGTTCGACGCCGTCATCGTCGGGGGTGGGCCCCGTGCCGTCGCCACAGCCCTCAGGGTGGCGGCCCGTCGCCCCGAGCCGACCATCCGCATCGCGATCGTCGACGCCATCGACGTGGGGGCCGGAGCCACGTGGCGCGTCGACCAGCCAGCGGAGTTCCTCAACAACACCACGTCGGGGTCGACGACCATCCACGCCGACGCGTCGACGCGCATGTCGGGACCGATAGCCCCCGGGCCCGATCTCGTCGAGTGGGCGGCGGCGATCGTGGAGCGCGGCGAGCACCCCACCCCGTGGGTGCTCGACGAAGCGCGCGCCGTTCGCCCCGGCAGCTTCCCTTCGCGACGG
Organism: Pseudoclavibacter sp.; assembly: GCA_052099095.1. Classification (GTDB taxonomy): domain Bacteria; phylum Actinomycetota; class Actinomycetes; order Actinomycetales; family Microbacteriaceae; genus Pseudoclavibacter. The sequence continues at coordinate 151,137 of JBQDTF010000005.1, read as the reverse complement.
CTGCAGGGAATCTACTTCCGCGAGCAACTCGAGGCGGCAGAGGCGAGCGGGTTCGTGCAGGTCACGCGCGTCGTCGGCTCGGCAGTGGATGTGCGTGCGAGCGCCCACGAGTCGCGCACGGTTGTGATGGCCGACGGCACCGAGCTGATCGCGCCGATCGTGGTGCTCGCTCAGGGCATGGTGCAGTCCACGCCCAGCGATGAGGTGCTCGGCTTTGAGCGGGCTGCCCGTGAGCGAGGACTCGTGTATGTGGCACCCGGGATGCCGGCCGAGCAGGACTGGTCGACCGTTCCCGCGGGCGAGGACGTCATCGTCAGGGGCCTCGGCGCGAACTTCTTCGACGTGGTCGCCGTCCTCACGGCCGGTCGCGGGGGCAGCTTCGAGCCGGTCGCTGGCGACTCGCGCGGTCGTCTCCGCTACGTACCCTCCGGCGCGGAGCCGATCCTGCACGCTGGTTCCCGTCGAGGCGTGCCCTACCGGGCCAAGGCCGACGGTTGGGCCGAGGCGTCGCCGTTCGTCGCCCGTCACGCTGACAAGGCGTGGTTCGATGCCCTCGTCTCCGCCGAGCCGGCTTCGATCGATTTCCGCGCCGAGGTGTGGCCGACGATTGCGCGCGAATTCGCCGTCGCCTACCTGACCGCGCTCGCCGGCTGGGCACCGCTTGCCGTGAAGCTCCCGCTCCAGCTCGCCCTCGAGCAGCTCGACGGAGCACGCGACGTCTTCGACATCGACGAGGTGCTGACCGCATCCATCGACCAGGAGCTCGACGGCGGTGCGCACGCCTTCACGATCGACTCCCTGCGTCGCCCGACCAGGGGGCAGCCCGTCAGCGCCGAGCGCTGGGCGCGCCACGTGGAGCAGCTCGTCGACGCAGAGCTCGGATCGATGTCGTTCCCTGACGAGCACCCGCGTGCCGCCGTCAACCGGGCCATGGGCGCGCTCCGCGGCCAGGCGGGGCGCCTCGCCGCGGCTGGGGTCCTCGAAGGGCGCTCTGCGGTCGTCGACTTCGAAGGCTGGTTCAACGCGGACGGCCTCTTCCTCGCGTCAGGGCCGCCATCGGGCCGCACGCGCGAAGTGCTCTCGCTCATCGACGCTGGGATCCTGCGGCTCACCGGTCCGGAGACCGTCGTCACGTTCGCTGACGAGGCGGGCCAGTTCGTGGCGCGCTCGGCGATCACGGGCGCTGTCGTCCGCACCCGGGCGCTCATCGAGCCCCGCATGTCGAAGGGCAAGGTGCCGGCCACCAACGACCCGCTGCTTCGCTCGCTGCTCGACTCCGGGCGCGCACGGGTGCACACGCGTCGCTCTCGAGACGGGGTCGACATCGAGACGGACAGCATGGAGGCGACGGGCGCGGCGCTCGACGACGGAGCGCCCGGTCACAACCTCGTGCGGCGTGACGGCTCGGTCGACACGCGTGTCGTGGTGCTCGGCATCCCCGCGCTCAGCACGCAGCCGGGCAGCGCGATCGGCGCGACCCCGGGGAAGCCCTCGCCGCTGCTCGCCGGCGCGGATGTCGCGGCGAGGCAGATCATCGCTGCCGCGCACGCATGATCGGGCCAGACGAGACCTGACCTGACCTGACGTGACGTGCTGCACGCCGGAGGCCTTCGTCTCGCCGTCTCGGGATGACTTCCTCATCTCGGGATGGCTTGCAGCCCATCCGCACGTGAGGAACCCATCCGCAAAACTGGGACGGGGCCGTCCACGGGGCCGAGCCCGGGATGGTCCGCGGAGCGGAGCCGAGGTCGCGGGAGAGGGATCAGCGCAGAACGGACTCGGGCCGTCGCTCGTGTGCGCCCCACGGTGACAGCGTGAGTGCGGCGACGAGTGCCGACGCGAGGCTGACACCGGCGAGCAGGGCGGCGGTCGGTGCCAGGCCGAGCCAGGCTCCGGCGAGTCCCGCGATCGGGTAGCAGAGCATGTAGCACGCGTGGGAGAGCGAGAACTGCGCCGCGAAGACGGCTGGCCGCTCCTCGCCCGTCGACGCACGCCGCAGGAGCCGCGAGGACGGCGTCAGGATCAGTGAAGTGGCGGCGCCGAGCACGGCCCACACGGGGAGGGACAGGGGCCATCTCCATTCGTCGCCCGCCGAGAGCACCCCAGCCATCGCGAGGAGGCCGACCGGGACGAGGCCGGCACCCACGAGCATGACCCTGCGGTCGGAGACGCGCTCCAGGATGCGGGGCAGGCCGAGCGCTACGAGCATGGAGCCTGCGCCAGAGCAGGCGAGCAGCACGGCCAGGTCTGATTGCGCGCGCCCGAGCTGCGCTTGGACGAAGACCACGGAGTTGACGATGACCATCGCGGTCCCTGCCGCGACGGTGAGGTTGAGCGCAAGGAGCGCCCTCAGGTCGCGGGTGCGCCAGAACACTCGAACTCCCGCGGTGAGCCGGGTGAGGAACGGGCTCGGCTTCGAGAGCACCTGGTTCGGGAATCGAGTGGCAGCAACAAGCGTTGCCGAAGCGAGGAATCCCGCGACGGTTCCGACGAAGAGCGAGCTGTAGCTCACGACGGTGAGCAGCAGCGCCGCCAGCACTGGGCTCACGAGGGCTTCGAGGTCGTAGGCGAGACGGGACAGCGAGAGCGCGCGCGTGTAGCTGCGTTCGTCGGTGAGCACGTCCGGGATGACGGCCTGGAAGGTCGGCGTGAACGTGGCCGAGGCGGCCTGCAGCACGAAGACCAGCAGGTAGACCTGCCAGACCTCGCCGACGAACGGCAGCCCGAGGGCGATCGCGGCGCGGATGAGATCGGCTGAGATGAGGACTCGCCGCCTCGACCATCTGCTGGCGACTGCTGCCATGACGGGGGAGACCACGACGTAGGCGACCATCTTGATCGTCAGGGCGGTGCCGAGGACGATGCCGGCGTCGCCACCGGCGAGGTCGAAGGCGAGGAGGCCGAGCGCGACCGTGAGGAGGCCGGTGCCGACAAGCGCGATGACCTGCGCGGAGAAGAGCCGACGGAACGCGCCGTTCGCGAGGACCTCACGCATCGTGAGCAGCCGCCGAGCTGGCCCCGTTGTCGTGTGCGTGCTCCTGGTCGGCCTTGTGGTGCGGCGGGATGGCGTCCGCACCCCCGACTCCGGCTACGGAGTGCTCGGCTTGGAACATGGCATCCGCGACGAGGCGCTGTGCGTGTCCGTTGATGAGCCGGTAGTACACGCGTGTGCCCTCCTGGCGGGTTGCCACGATGCGTGCGAGCCGCAGTTTGGCGAGGTGCTGGGAGACACCGGCCGGCGTCTTGCCGACGGCTTCGGCGATGTCGCCGACGGAGTGCTCGCCCTCTCCGAGGAAGAGCACTATGCGCACGCGGGTCGCGTCGGCGAGCATCCCGAAGACCTCGGCGGCGAGCTCGACGGTTGGGCTGTCGAGGTCGAACCCGGGCTCATCGCCGGTGGGGAAACCCTGCGTATATGCATGCATACGCAGATAGTGTCATATTTGTCGCCATCCGTCGACGGTGGCGGTGCGGGGCAGGAGGCTCAGGGCCGGAACGCCCTCGGCCCGTACCCTGGTGGCATGTCTGCAGTTGAAGATTTCGCGCGCCATCCGATCGACCCGACCTCCAAGGCGAAGCTCGCCGAGGCGGGCCTGCGCTACGCCACCCTCGACACGAGCGACGCAGCCGCCTTCGGCGCGTGGGCGCGTTCCGACCTGCGCGGCTTCCTCGCTCCTGAGCCGAGCGAGAAGCACCTGGAGGGAATGCGGGCATCCCTCGGGTATCGGCGCACGACCGGGGTATGGGACGAGACGGCGCCGCTCGCGGACGAGCCAATCGCGACGGTGAGCTCATGGCCCGCCGACCTCACCTTGCCTGGGGCCAGGCAGCTGCGAAGCTGGGCGATCAGCTCCGTCACCGTCTCTCAGGCGCGCCGCCGGCGTGGCATCGCCAGGAACCTGCTGGAGGGGGAGCTGCGCACGGCAGCTGAGCTCGGCATCCCACTCGCCGCGCTCACGGTCTCGGAATCCACGATCTACGGGAGGTTCGGGTTCGGCCCGGCGACGTTCTCCGCGACCATGAGCATCCAGACCCGTCGCGTGCGCTGGAGCGGCCCGACTCCCACGGGCCGCGTCGACTACGTCAGCCGCGAGCAGTGGGGTGAGCACATCGCTGGCCTCTTCGACCGGGCCCGCGTGTCGACGGTCGGCGAGATCGAAGGCTGGGACGGCATGTGGCCTCGTCTGGCGGGCACGGTCCACGACGAGGAGGGCGACGGCAAGAAGCTCCGCGCCATCACCTACACCTCGGACTCCGGTGCGCTGGAAGGTGCCGCCATCTTCCGGCTCGAGGGTGGAGACGACGACTACTCGAGCCACACGCTGAGCGTCGAGTTCATGCGCACGGTGAGCGACGACGCCTACGCGGCGCTGTGGCGCTTCTTCCTGGAAGCCGACCTCGTCGCGACGGTCAAAGCGGAGCAGCTCGCGATCGACGAGCCGGTCAGGTGGATGCTCGGCGACCAGCGCGCCGCGACCGTCACGACGTCCGACCACCAGTGGCTGCGCGTCCTGGATACGAAGGCCGTGCTCGAGGCACGCAGCTACGCGACGCCAGGGGTGCTTGGCCTCGACGTCGACGATGCGCTCGGCTTCGCCGGCGGAGCGTTCGTGCTGACCGTCGCTGCCGATGGTGTCGGAACCGTGGAAGCGGTCGACACGATTCCCGAGGGCACTCCCGCGCTGCGCGTGCGCGTCGATGCGCTTGCCTCGCTGCTGCTCGGAGGGGTAGCGCCCGCAGCCCTGCGTGCTTCCGGTGCCCTTAGCGAGATGAGCGAGGGCGCGCTCTCGCTCGCCGGGCGCATGCTTCGGTTCTCGCCGGAGCCCGCACCCGGCATCTGGTACTGAGCGCGGTCGGGCGGATGCTCCGCCGACGGTGAACATCGCCAGGTTCGCGCGGTGAGGCGCAACTAGAATCTGCGACATGGCATCTGGATTCTGGGGGCGCGCTCGCCGCGCGAAGCAAGCGCAACAGGCCGAGATCGACGCTCACGACAAGGACCTGGCGATGAAGGCGGGCGTGGCGCTCGTCGATGCCGACGAGCGGATCCGCCTCATGAACGACGAGCTCTCGTTCGCGGAGGCGGAGCTCGGTTCGAGCGCGACCCAGGACCTCAAGGACACGCTCGTCAATGTGCGCAAGTACATGGGCGAGGCCTTTCACCTCAATCAGCTCAACGTCGACGACATCCCGGATACACCAGATGAGCTGCGGACCAGGAACGCGCGCATCGTGCAGATCTGCGAGTGGGCGATGGGCCTTCTCGAGGAGAAGTCATCCGTGCTCGAAGAGGCCGTCGCCGTCGTGCGCCAGACCCCTGCCGTGCTGGAAGGGGTCAAGCGCGACTCCGAGCGGCTGCGCGCGCGTATCCCCGACGCGCAGGCGAGCATCGACAGGCTTGCGCTCCGGTATTCGGATGCGGCGCTCCACCAGGTGGGCGACAACCCTGCCGAGGCGGCGCAGCTGCTGACCTTCGCGGAGCACAGCGCGGATGTGTCGCTGCGCCGACGCGACGCCGGCCAGAACGAGCAGTCGCGCCTCGCGCTCGAGGCATCGACGGAGGCGGTGCGCCGGGTGCACACGCTCCTCGATGCTGTCGAGAACTACGAGATCGAGGCGCTGCGCGCCGAGTCGACGCTCGCTGCGGTCATCGCAGATTCGCGCGGGGACCTCGTCGCGGCCCGTGACGTGCCGCGCAGCCAAGAAGTCGAAGATGCTGCGAAGCGGCTCACCGACGCGCTCGCTGCGCTGCCTCCCGCGGGGGAGCGCACCGACCCGTTCGCCTCGCTGTCTCGGCTCCGTGCTGCGAACACCGGGCTCGACGAGGCCATCGCGAAGGCCAGAGACAGGGCCGCTCGTCCCATCCCCTCTCAAGGGCAGGTGACCACGGCGATCGACGACGCCGACCGGCAGATCGCCGTCGCGAACGACGTGATCTCGGGGCACCGCGGATGGATCGGCTCGGCGCCCCGCACGAGGCTCGCCGAGGCGGAGCGCATTCGCAACGAGCTCGTCAGCTATCGGGGTGGGGAAGACGAGCGTGAGCAGGCGCTTGCGCTTGCGCGCCGCGCGGGCTCGCTCGCGAGCGAGGCGCTGCAGCTGGCACAGCGTGATATCGACGACTCGCGCCCCCAACAGCAGCAGGGCTACGACGAGTGGGGACAGCCGCGCGGCGGCGGGTACCAGGGCGGGTACGGCGGTCGTGGGGGCCGTCGTGGTGGCGACATGGGCGATGTGGTCGGCGGTGTGCTCGGTGGGCTCATGATCGGCGGACTGCTCGACGGGATGTTCGACTAGGCGCTCCCCAACGGGAACGTGTCGTCCGCGCTACTTCGCGGAGCGCACCGAGAGCAGCTCGTATCCCTCTGGAACCATCGACTCGATCTTCGCCTTGGCCTCCTCGTAGGAGTCGGCTTCCGCCTCGATCGTTTCGCTCGCGACGGGACGGATGACTGCAATGACCTTGACCATCCGCTGATCATAGGGCGGATGGGCACGCTCGGTGTGTGGGGCAGGGGAATAGCTCGGGCCGGTCGCGTGCTGCACCTCTGTATGAAGGCAATCGTCTACTCAGCTACTGGCCCCTCCAACGTCCTCTCCCTCGTCGAGCGCGAGGTCGCGCAACCCGGTCCCGGCGAGGTCCGAGTCAGGGTCGTCGCATCCGGCGTGAATCCCACAGATTGGAAGGCGCGCCAGGGCGGGGGCGCTGCACGTGCGCTCGACTTCGACGAGGTCGTCCCGAACCAGGACGGTGCCGGCATCGTGGACGCACTCGGTGAAGGGGTGGATGGACTCGTGGTCGGCGACCGTGTCTGGCTGTACCTCGCGGCGCACCAGCGCCCTACCGGGACCGCCCAGGAGTTCACGGTGCTTCCCGTCGACAGAGTCGTACGACTGCCGGAGGGCACTGACTTCGAGGTCGCGGCGAGCCTCGGCGTGCCCGCTATGACCGCGCATCGGGCGCTGACGGTGCACGAGCATGGACCCGCGCGTCTCGCCCCAGGCGCGCTCGCGGGCAGGGCCGTGCTCGTGCATGGCGGAGCAGGTGCGGTGGGCCATGCGGCGATCCAGCTCGCGGTCTGGGCGGGTGCGACGGTGATCACGTCGGTGAGCAGCGACGACAAGGAAGCGCTGGCCCGTGCCGCAGGCGCGCACCACGTGGTCCGCTACCCGGATCCCGGGCTCGCCGAGCGCATCCGCGAACTGGCTCCGGACGGCGTCGACCACATCGTGGAGGTCTCGCCGACGCAGAACGCGGCGCTCGACGTCGAGGTCATCGCCAACCACGGCAGCATCGCCTACTACGCGAACAACAACGGCGACGAGTTCACGGTACCGATCATCCCGAGCTTCGCGAAGAACGTCCGCTGGCAGGGGCTGCTGCTCTACACGGTCGGTCCGGATGCGCTCCACGCGGCCGCCGAGGACGTCACGGCGGCGCTCGTCGACGGGGCACTGCCAGTGGGGGAGTCCGCGGGCTTGCCCATCACCTGGTTCCCGCTCGAGGAGACCGCTGCGGCGCACGACGCGGTCGAGGGTGGCGCGGTCGGGAAGGTGCTCATCCGGGTCGCCGACGACGAGGCCTGAGTCCGGTCCCGCGGGCGGCCTCGGTGCGTGGGCCGTCACCGCGGGAACTGTGGGTCGCGGCTGTAGTCCGCGAGTCGCAGCTGCAGCGCGGCGTGTGCCTGCACCGGAGCGTCGTCGCCGATGAGCAGGCGCAGTCTCGTGTCGGCAGGATCCGCCACGTGAGCGATGATGACGGACGCCGCGGCGTCCGGCGATGTTCCGCTGGCCTCCGGTTCGTCGGCAGGGGCGGCATCCTGCGCTGAGCCCACCGTGGGCTCCTCCGATTGGGTGGGCGGCGCGGAGGGCCACGGCACGATCGGTGTCCCGAACAGGCTCGTGCGCAGGTCGTCGTAAGCGGCGAGCGGTTCGCTGAATCTCATGCTGCCGCCGGCCCAGTCGGTGCGGAGCTCGCCCGGCTCCACGATCGTGACGCGGATGCCGAAGGCTGCCACTTCGGCGGCCATCGCCTCGCTGAATCCCTCGAGTCCCCACTTGGCGGCGTTGTAGAGCCCGAGCGTCGGCATGGTGCCGACGGCGCCGACCGTCGAGATCTGCACGATGTGCCCGGAGCGCTGCGAGCGCATCCCAGGCAGAACTGCCTGGCTGAGCCAGAGGGGGCCGAGCAGATCGGTATCGAGGATGCCCCTCGCATCTTGCTCTGAGACTTCCTCGGCCGTGCCGATGAGTCCGTAGCCGGCGTTGTTCACCAGCACGTCGACCGCGCCGAATCTGGTGATCGCCTGCTCGACGGTGCGGAAGGTGGCCGTTCGGTCGCGCACGTCCAACGGCAGGACGAGCAGGTTCTCGTGGTGCGGGAGTGAGTGGTCGCCGCGAACGGTCGCCACGACGCTGTGGCCGGCGTCGAGGGCGTGGAGCGTGAGGGCTCGTCCGAGTCCGCGGTTCGCGCCGGTGATCAGCCAGGTCTGAGGTGTGCTCATGGTGCAACGCTAGGAGACGATCCTGCCCGCGACGTGTGTTGCCGCCGCCCCGACGGGGGCGGCGGCAACACCGTTCGCGCGTGCGGAGGGGCCTAGCCGCGCACACCTGCCGGCTCCTCGATGCTGATGCGCTTGCGGCGCTCGCCCGCCTCGATCTCCTCGGCGCGGGTGATGACCTCGTCGGCTTCCTCGCTGCGCACGACGACCACTCCGTCGTCGTCGGCGACGATGAGGTCGCCGGCCTCGACGACCACGCCGCTGATCGCGACGGGGATGCCGATGCGTCCCGGACCGAACTTGTAGGGGCCGGCTGGCGTCACGGCGCGGGCGAAGACGGGCAGCCCGATCTCGCCGAGCCCGACGGCGTCGCGAATTGCGCCGTCGATGACGAACCCGGCGACGCCGAGGCGCAGGGCGCGCAGCCCGATGAGGTCGCCGATCAGGGCGCGGCTCACGTCGCCGCCGCCGTTGACCACCAGCACGTCTCCCGGCTGTGCCACGTCCAGCGCCTTGTGGATGATGAGGTTGTCACCTGGCCTGGTCCACACGGGCAGCGCGCGCCCGGAGAGCCGCGCCCCATCCCAGACGGGGCGGATACCGGACGCCGTGCCCAGCCGTTCTTGCGCATCCCCGATGTTGGCGCTCGGGATGCTGCGCGCGCGGTCGATGATGGTGTCGCTGATCCCCGCGGTGGCCGTTGCTGTGCTGCTTGCGTGCTCGGTGGGCATTGGCTGTTCTCCTACTGGTCTGATGGATGCGGGCGTCGCCTGTCGTGCTGGGCTGGCCGGTGGAGCGGAGGCGGCGCTACTCACCGGCGATCAGCTCCTCGATGATGGGCTTCGTGCTGGCTTCGCGTTCTTCCCAGAGGGTGGCGACGTCGGCGGCGGGCATCCAGTTGGGTACGGTGCCTGCGTTCTCGAGCGCGGTCACGACGTCCGGGTCCTCCGTCGCGGCCTGGAGCGCGGTCTCGAGCGCCGCGACGGTTGCTGCGGGGGTGCCCGCCGGCACTGAGACGGCGAAGTTGTTCGACATCGGTGCCACCTCGAATCCCTGCTCACTGAGGGTCGTCACCTCGGGGAAGAAGGGACTTGGAACGTCGCTCAGGACGGAGAGCACGTTGATCTCGCCAGACTTGGCCTGGCCGATGAAGGAGGAGACGCCGCCGAGGGCGAAGTCGACCTCCCCGGAGACGAGGGCGGCGATCTTGTCTGCCCCGCTGTTGTAGTGCACGATGTTGAACTCGAGGCCGAGCTCCTTCTCGAGCGTGCGCAGGTTGACGTGGTCGTCGCCCGCGCGGGAATCGGTGCCGACCGTGATCGTGCCTGGGCTGGCCTTGACCGCGTCGAACAGTTCCTGTGTCGTCGCGTATGGGCTGTCCTTGTTGACGCCGATGACGATGTCGTTGAGGGCGAACGAGCCGATGGGGGTGAAGCTCTCCCGGTCGAAGCCGGCCTTCTTGCTCGGGTCGAGGTAACGGCCGAAGATCGAGGGGATGTTCGTGAAGCCCAGGCTCAGGCCGTCGGGGTTCGCTGAGGCCAGCGCGTTGAGTCCGATGACCTGGTTGCCTCCCTCCTTGTTGACGACCTTGATGTTGACACCGAGATCCTCCGCCATGGCGGGTGCCATGATGCGGGCGAGGATGTCGTTGCCGGCTCCAGCGGCCGACGGCACGATCCACTCGATCGTGGAACCGGCCTTCGGGAAGTCGGCGCCGTCCTCGGCACCTGCGGCTCCCGGGGTGCAGGCGCTGAGGAGCGAGGCGACGGCTGCCGCTGCGACGACGGCGGTCAGGCGTGCCCGTCGGCTGACGCGCCTGCGACGCGTCGGTGGGGTCTCAGTGGTGGTGGTTCGGGGTGTGGTGGACATTGACTGACTCCTTCGTCGGTCCGGGTGCTAGCGGTTGGAGGATGCGGTGGCTCTGGGTTCTGGGGTCTGTGTCTCGAGCTCCTCCGCGAGGCGCTTGGCGGTCATCCGCTTGACGCGCTTCGCGAGCAGCGAGCTGAGGAGGGGGCGGGCCGCGCCGAACAGGATCGCGATGACGATCACGATGAGGAGCGTCACGCTGATGCCGCTGCTGAGGAACACGGAGTAGTCGCCGCGGGACAGTGCAAGCGAGCGCTGGAAGTTCTCCTCGAGCATCGGCCCGAGGATCACGGCGAGCACAAGAGGCGTGAGCGGCACGGAGAACAGGTGGAAGAGGTAGCCGACGACGCCTGCCCCGAGCATCACGAAGATGTCGAACGCTGAGCCGTTGATGCTGTAGGTGCCGAGGAACATGAAGGCGATGATGACCGCCATGAGGTAGTGGAATGGGACCTTGAGGACGGCGATCCAGACGCGCGCGAGCGGCACGTTGAGGATGAGCAGGATGACGTTGCCGACGAGGAGGCTCGCGATGATGGCCCAGGCCACCTCTGGGTTGTCTCGGAAGAGCAGCGGGCCGGGGATGAGCCCGTTGATGGTGAACGCGCCTGCCATGATGGCGACCGTCGCGCTGGTCGGGATGCCGAGGGTGAAGAGCGGGATCATCGAGGAGACGGCGAGCGCGTTGTTCGCTGCCTCTGGTCCGGCGACGCCTTCGACGGCGCCCTTCCCGAACTCTCCGCCTCGGCGGGAGATGCGCTTCTCGAGGGCGTAGGAAGCGAGCGAGGTTGCGGCGCCTGGCGAGCCGGGCAGCAGCCCCATGACGAAGCCGATGAGGGAACCGCGCATGAACGGTCCGGTCGATCGGCGCAGGTCGGTGCCGGTCGGGAGGAGCTTCCCGACCTTGATGGGCTTGCGGATGCCGTCCTTTCCTCCGCGAGCCTGTGAGAGCACCTCGCTCATGCCGAAGACGCCCATGACGATGGCGACGAGGCCGAGGCCGTCGAAGAGCTCCGGCATCTCGAACGTGAAGCGCTGCACGCCCTGGCCCTGGTCGATGCCGACGCTCGCGATGGCCAGGCCGACGCCCACGCTGAGGAGGGCTTTGGCTGGGTCGCGTCCCGCGAAGCTCGCGACGAGCGCCATGCCGAGCACGGAGACGAGGAACAGCTCTGGTGCGCCGAACTCGAGGGCGAGGCGGCTGAAGGGGGCGACGAGCACGAAGCCGATGACGCCGATGAGGCCGCCGACGAACGAGGCGAGGGCGGCGATGACGAGCGCGGGTCCGCCTCGTCCTCGTTTCGCCATCTCGTAGCCGTCGAGGGTCGTGGCGATCGAGGAGGCTTCGCCGGGGATGCGAAGGAGCACGGCCGTGATCGTCCCGCCGTAGGCGGCTCCGTAGAGGATCGCGGCGAGCATGATGATGGCGGTCGTCGCATCCAGTCCGAACGTGACTGGGATGAGGAGGGAGACGGCGGCGGCCGGGCCGAAGCCGGGGAGCACGCCGACGAGCATCCCGATGACGCAGCCGAGGAGCGCGAAGAGCAGGTGCTCTGGGGTGAGGACGGTGATGAGGCCGCCGATGAGGTCGTCGAAGCCCATGTCAGAGTCCAATCCAGCTGAGGGGAGGGATGGTGGCGTGCGGGAGCGCGGTGTTGAGCCAGACCTCGAACACGAGGCGGGAGAGGCCTGTCACGACAACCGCGACGAGGAGCGAGAGCCACCAGCGACGCCCGCCGACGAAGAGGAGGATCGCCGTGAGCATGAGCACCATCACGACCGAGTAGCCGAGGAATGGGAGGAGTGCGGCGCCGAGGGCGACGCTGCCGATGATGACGCCGATCCGGAGGCACGCCGCCTTGTCAGGCAGCGATTCGTCGTCCATCTCGTCGCTTTCCTCACCTTCGAGGAGCGCTTCGAACGGCGCGTCAGTGCCGATCGAGCCGGTGGCGGTCGGGAGCTCCGGGAGGTGGGCAGGTGCTGCTCCGCGCACTCGCTCGGCGGCGAGCCGCACGCCCCAGAGGAGGCCGGCACCGCCGATGAAGACCGCCGCGACGAGGGGCATGAGCCCTGCGCCCACGCCGGTCTCCGCCGTGAGGCCATAGCTCACGGCGGCTCCGCCGAAGGCGATGGCGGCGGCGACGCAGGCGGCCGCGATGCCCCACTCGGCTTTGATTCTGTTCGATGACATCGTTGTCCTCCGCCTCTCTGCGGTTCGAATCCTGGTGTGCTCGGGGTCTGCTTGCTTCCCCGCCGTCACTCGACCGAGTGAACTTGCAACCTTGCACATGCTTGCAGGATTGTGGGAGAGTGTCAAGCAGCGCAAGAAAGCTGGCACTGTGTTGCAGTGAGTACCAGCGCTGCGGGGCAGCATCCACTCAACGAGGAGTCCAGGTGAGTTTCAGATCGGTCATCGCCAGCAGCACCAAGCAGCTGAGCAGCTCGGAGCGCAAGGTCATGGCCGTTCTGCTGTCCGGAGAGCGCGTGTCGGAGGCGCCGGCCGCCGAGGTGGCGCAGCGGGCTGGCACCCATGAGTCGACGGTCGTCCGCCTCGCTCAGAAGCTCGGGTACCGCGGGTATCCGGATCTCCGCGCCGACCTCCAACGCGACGAGGGGACGGAGGGTGCCGACCACGAAGCGCACATGCGCGCAGAGTCGGGTCACGACCTCTACTCGTTCGCGAGCGACGAGGCCGCCGCGCTGGAACGCCTCGCGAAGTACGTGCCGCAGGAGGTGATGGACGCCGCTGCCAGAACCATCGACACCTCGAAGACCATCTACGTGTTCTCGGACGCGGACGACGAACGCCCGCTGCGCGACCTCGCGGCCCGCAGAATGCGTCGCCTCGGCTTCACCGTCGTGACCCTCGAGAACAGTGCGAAGGACCTCGCCGAGAACATGGTCGGCTTCGACTCGGACTCGACGCTCATCGCCTACGCCCTCCGGGAGGCCTCCGTGCGCCTCGCCCCGCTCATGTCGGAGTGCCAGCGGCGCGGGGGCAGGGTCGTCCTCATCAGCGACGTGCCCGGCTTCCATTTCCGCCCGAACCCCGACCACCTGCTCGCAGCTCCTCGAGGAGACGACAGTGGCTACCGCACGCCGCTCGTTCCGATCGCGCTGACCTACTCGCTGCAGCTTGCCGTCTTCCACCTCGACCGAACCCGGTACGGCGCAGTCCGCAGCCAGATCGAGGACCTGACGCGGCACTTCGGCGGTGCCGAGGAGTCGCCCCGGCGTTCATGACAGGTCGGCGCCGCCCGGGGCGTCGACCCCGTGGCGGGAGCGATGATGGCCGGCAGCCCTGGCGTCTCGCCCTGAGCATCCAGGCCGCCCTCCTGCAGTCGGCGTGGGTCGGGGCGCGTCTCATGATCGGCTACAAGGCGGTCGAATTGGGCGCGACCGGCTTCGCGCTTGGCCTCGTTGCGGCCTCCTTCGCGGCGCCCGCGCTCGTCGCGGCGCTTCCCGTCGGTCGGCTCTCGGATCGGATCGGCGGCGCCAAGGTGGCGCTGCTCGGAGTCGCCGTCTTCGTGACGGGGCCCGTGCTGCTCTGCTGGGCGAGCGAACTGTGGATACTCGTTCTCGCCGCGGCGACGACGGGCATCGGGAGCCTGTTCGTCATGATCGGGCAGCAGACGTTCACTGCGCACCGTGGGCGCGACGGGTCGAGCGACGGGTCGTTCGCGGTCCTGACGACGGCGGCGTCCCTCGGGCAGCTCGTGGGGCCGCCCGTGGTGACATTGGCTGCCTCCTTCGGGGCGGCAAGTACAAGTGCACCGAACACGGTTGTCGGCGCGATCACGTGCATCGTCCTGCTCCTCCTGGGGTTGTTCGGCACGCCCACGCTGTTGAATGCTGACCGGCGGGCCGCCGCTGCGGCTCGCGCGGAGCAGGCCGGAGCCGCGCCGCAGGACGCGCGACATGAACGTCGCCCCAAGCTGGCGGAGCTCGGTAAGGGAAACGGGCTCTGGCGTTCGGTCGCCGTGAGCGCGGCCGTGCTCGTGACTGTTGACCTGCTCTATACCTTCGTGCCGCTGTGGGCGACGGAGAAGGGCGTCTCGAGTGTCGCGGTCGGGATGTTGCTTGCCATCCGGGCTGTCGTCTCCGTGTTCTCGAGGGTTGGCCTGAGTCGCCTGGTTGCGAGGTTCGGGCGGAAGTCGCTGCTGCTCGTGGCGATCGGCTGCGGCGTCGCGGCGCTCATCGCGCTGCCGTTCGTCGGCGCTCTCGGGGCGATCCCGGTCATGATCGCGCTTGGGATCGCGCTCGGTCTTCCGCAGCCGCTCACGATGTCCTGGGTCGTGCGCATCACACCCGAATCGGTGCACGGCCAGGCGCTCGGCCTGCGGATGACGGCCAATCGCCTCGCCCAGATCGTCTTACCGCTCGCGATCGGGACCGCGGCTGGTCCACTCGGGGTCAGCGTGATCCTGTGGGCGAATGCCGCGGTGCTCGCGACCGCCCTGATCATCGTCGGAGGTGCCGACGTCGACGGCGGAACTGAGCAGGCCTGAGTCAGGGCAGGGCCTACTCGCCGACGCTCCCGTCGATGGACTCCCGCAGCAGGTCGGCGTGCCCGTTGTGGCGCGAGTACTCCTCGACCATGTGGATGAGGATCCAGCGCAGCCGGGGGATGCGGCCGTCGGAGAATCCCTTGGCAGCTGGATGCTCGAGCCCACCCGCGCGGTAGGCGCGGACAGCGGCATCGCGGGCCCTCGTGACGGAGGCTTCCCACTCGGCGAGCAGCGCGGCCGGGTCGTCCTGTCCTGCCGTGTCCCACTCCCAGTCGGGAGTCGCCGTCCAATCGACGGACGCCCACGGTTCGCGTGGCTCCTCGCCGTGCAGGACAACGCCGAACCAGTCGTCCTCGACGTAGGTGAGGTGCTTGACGAGTCCGCCGAGCGTCATGGTGCTCGGCGGCAGCGTCTTCGCCAGGTCCTCAGCGGAGAGGCCCGCCACCTTCCACGCAAGCGTTGCCCGGTGGAAGTCGAGGAAGCCGTTCAGCGTCGCCCACTCGTCCTCGCCGAGCGGCGGTTCCGGGCGGTTCTGCTCGTCGAAGATCGTCGTCACTGTTCGCGTCCTGCGTTCATGATCCGAGTCTAGGGACGCATGCCAGCGACCCGCCGCAGTCTCGGGTGCACGAAGACGAAGACCGTGACGACGAGCATGACGGCACCTCCCGCGATGACGGGGAGCGGCCCCCAGATGCCGTAGAGGAACGTGCCGAGGGTCGGGGCCACGACGAACGTGAGCCCGTTCGTGGCGCCGATGAGGCCTGCGAGGCCGCCCTGTTCGGTCCGGTCGACGAGCAGGGATGGGCCTGCCGTGTACCCGGGCATCGCGATGCCGAGCCCGAGCCCGATGAGGCCGACGCCGATGAAGAGGGGGAGCGCACCTGCCTCCGGGCTGAGCACCGCGAAGCCGACGAGAGCGATGAGACCGCCCACTCGGAGGAGCGTCGGGGGCGACCATCCGGTGCGCGGCACGATGAGTGCCTGGGCGAGCACCATGCCGACACCTGCGGCCAGCAGCGCCGCCCCGGTCACGAGTCCTGCTCGACCAGCCGCGAGGTCGAGTCGGTCCTGGACGAGGAAGCCGGTGATGACCTGGATGAAGCCGAGCGCTGTGAACATCCCGAACCCTGCCAGGAGGAACGGCCAGACGCGAGGGTCGGTGAAGCTGACGCGCTTCGGCGCCTCGACGAGCGACGTTCGTGACTCGCGTCGCAGCACGAACAGCACGAGGCAGAGTGCGATCAGCAGCATCGCGGGAGCCACGACAAGGGGTGCGAGAAGGCCGAACGCGGAGAGCCCACCGCCGAGCACTGAGCCGGCGACCATCGCGAAGCCCTGGGCGGCGCCGATGCCGGCCATGCCCTTAACGCGCGCTGTCTGGTCATCGGTCACGTCCGCGATGTACGCCTGGGCCGTCGGCAAGACCGCGGCGAGGGCCGTGCCGAAGCCGATACCGCGAAGCACGACGAATCCGGCGAAGAGCAGCGAGCCGGTCACTACTCCGGTCATCCCGAGTTGAGCGAGGAGCGCGAACAGCGTCATCGTGGTGAGCGCGAGGGAGAACGCCACTGCGAGCACTCGCTTGCGCCCGAGTGACTGCGAGCGACGACCCCACAGCTGGCTCGTGAGCACGATCATGAGCGCCGCCGAGCTGATGGTGACGCCCACCTGCCATTCGGGCATGTCGGCCTCGCGGGCCAGCGGCGCGATGATCGGGTTCAGCGTCATCTGCGCGAGGAAGCCGAGGAAGACGACGCCGAGCAGCACCGCAATCTGCGGTTTCTCCGTCGTGTCCGCCCTCTGCCCCGGCTGCGGCGATGGCTGCACCTGTGGTGTGACTCCCGTGTCTGTCATCGTTCTCCTCGATCTGGTCGCTGTTACTCCCGTTGTCGCTGTCGTGGGGAGGAATCGCCCTGTGCGGGCGGCTCCGAGCACGATTAGAACAGTGTTCTAATCGGAAGCCTAGGACTCAGGCAGACCTGAGTAAAGAGGGTGTGCAATGGCGCACCCGCTGGTAGGGCAGACTTGGATTCGCGCAGAGGAGGTCGATGGCAGACGACGCTTCGCCGTCCCAGTTCCACGTCGGGCTCACGGCAGACAAGATCACCCAGGCAGCGCTTGCCCTGACGGGCGAGTCCCATCTGCTCGGCTGGTCCATTCGAGACCTCTCGGGACGACTGGGGGTCTCCGCTTCCGTCGTCTACCACCACGTCGGCGGGAAGGATCTCCTCGCGCGCAGCGTCGCTGAAGCGGCCCTCGGGCGGTTGACGGTTCCGCCGGAGTCGCTGGCCTGGTCGGATTGGTTCAGACAGCTGCTGGAGCAGATCTACGAGTGTGCGACGCCCTACCCCGGCGTCGCGAAGTGGGTGCTGCTCCACGGGCCGACATTCCCCTCGCTCATCCCCATCATCGATAGGGGAACGAGCCTGCTCGCCGGGGCGGGATTCGGTTCACGGACGGGATTCGCGTACGCGAATCTCCTCAACACGGCCGTGCTCACGATCTCGATCGGGGACGAGAGGCTCCTGCATGAGGAGGACGGTCCGAGAGATCACGCCGCCATGATGACGGAGTTCCAGCGAGTCACGTCGGCGAGTCCCGGGGTGGAGGTGCTCCAGGCATCCTTCATCGGTGACCTGGCCCGTGGGGGCGCGCAGGCAGCGATGGCGCGGAAACGCTACTACGACTTCGCGATCGACGTGAGCATCAAGGGCCTCGAGGCTCTTCTTGTCGACCCCGCCGCAGACTGAGGCGGTCGGTCGCGGCACACGCGCGAGACGTCGCTGCGAAGCTGGTGCCCCTGGAGGGACTCGAACCCCCAACCGTTTGCTTAGGACGCAACTGCTCTTCCATTGAGCTACAGAGGCTGGCGCGACAATGCTACCGGTGCTCGGGCGTCTCCGCGCGCATCCGGAGCGATAAAGCCGCCGCTTGCCGCTTCTGGAGGGCGCTCGTGCGCGAAATCTCGTGTCGGCTGAGTGCAACCCACGCGCGCCTCCACGCGCCGACACGCCCCGACATCTACAGTGTCACGCGTGTGGGGTCTGTTTCGTAAACGAGGTTCAGAGCCGGGCGACGCGAAGAGCGACGATCACGGCTCCGGCAAGGGTGCGCCCACAAACAGTGAGACGGAGCCGATACCCGACCTGAGTCCGGTTCGAGAGCGCCTCGAGCGCGAGCGCGCTGATCGTGCCGAAAGCGACCGTGAGGATCGCGACGGCGACGATGGACTCGACCTGGGGCGCGACCACGAGGACGGGGTCCGCGCCCGGAACTCCGACGGCCCGAGCCTCACCCGCGGCCGTTCGTGGGTTGCGGATGCGGTTGCGCACGAACGCAAGACCCACCCGGTCCCGTCTGCAGACGAAGAAGCGCTCACGGCGCTCGATCTCGAGCGCGCCGAGCAGGCAAGGGCGCTCGAGGCCGCCGTCGACGCGGCTCAGGACGCCTGGCTGCACGAGCTCGCCCAGCTCGGCGGCCCATCCCCCCTCCTCGACTTCGCAGACGAGCCAGGCACCTACGTCGAGCTGACAAGCGCGCACCCCGGCGGCATCGCGCCGTTCGCGGCTGGCAAGACGGTGCTGCTCTCAGCGCTCGTGCGCGAGCATTCATCGTTCCGCGGGGCTCGTGACGCCGCCGACCTCATCGCGCAGAAGGGCACAGAGCTGCTCGCGGGCCGCGGCATGAGCACGATCCAGCTCGCCACGGGCTTCGCAGAATGGACCCAGGACGGCACCCACTTCCGCGCGCCCATCCTGACGCGCACGGTCGACCTGCGCCGCGCCGGTCGCGACTACGAGTTCACCCTCAAGGGACCGAGCCGAGTCAACGCGTCGCTCGCGCGCCACCTCGCCCAGCACTTCGGGGTGCGCCTGCCCGTGGCAGAACTCCTCGACCTCGCGAAGTCCAACGATGCGTTCCTGCCGCAGCAGGTCTTCGACCGCACACGGTCCATCGGCGCATCCATCCCGCAGTTCACGGTGTCGGCACGCGCCGTCATCTCGAGCTTCGGCGAGGTGGCGAGCGCGATGCTCCGCGACACCAACGAGCTCACGCACCCGGTGCTTCGCGCCCTCGCAGGCGATGAAGAAGCACGTCAGCAGATCGCTGCTCCGCGCCCCGCCGAGCAGCGCCCGAGCCCTGACCGCCGCGACCCGGTCGGCGACCGCTTCCTCCTCGACGCGGACACCGAGCAGGAACGGGTCGTCGACGCGATAGCGGCCGGGAACTCAGCCGTCATCAACACGATGCCAGGAACCGGGCTCACGCAGACCCTCATCAACGCGCTCGGCCTGCTGGTGGCCGACGGCAAGCGCGTGCTCGTCGTCACGCCGCGCTCCGCGAGCATCCGAGCCCTCCGCGCGCGTCTCAAGAGCGTGGGGCTCGAGGGGCTCGCCGTCACGCCGCGCACCCTCCGACGCGACGCGATCGCCTCGATCTCTCGCAATGAGAAGGCACGCAAGCCCGCGATGCACGAACTCGACGACGCGCTCGTCCGTCTCCGCCACGTGCTCGCCGACTACCGAGACGCGCTCGTGCATCCCGACCCCGCACTCGGTGTCTCAGCGCTCGACGCGCTCGAGGAGCTCTCGCGCCTCGAGCTGCGCGAGCAGCCGCCCATCACGACCGCGCGTCTCGACCGCGACGCCATCGAGGCCATCGCGACGGGCCGCGATGCCATCGCGCGACAGCTTCGCGCCGCCGGAGAGCTCGGGCAGTTCAAGTACGGCCCGGACGACTCTCCCTGGTACGGCGTCTCGTTCGAATCGACCGACGAGGCGAACCGCGCGCAGGAAGCAGCGGTGGAGCTCGACGCAGGAGCCCTCGTCGAGGTCATCGACCGTGCGCAGGAGCTCGTCGGCCGAACGCGCATGCGCCCCGCCGAGACCTACGGCGAGCTCGGCATCTACCTCCGCCTGCTGCTCGACCTCCGCGAGACGCTCGACCGATTCCGCCCGGCGGTCTTCGACCACTCGCTGACGGACGTCATCCACGCCACGAACCCCAAGCGCGACGGGAGCGACCTGACATCGGCCCGCCGCCGCCAGCTGCGTCAGCTCGCGAAGGACTACGTCCGGCCCGGCGTCGTCGTCGAGGACCTCCACGAGTCCCTCAAGCTCGCGCAACGGCAGCGCATCCTGTGGCACCGATACGTCACGGACGGCTCCACGCCGACCGTGCCGACGGGCATCTCGGATGTCCGCAAGTTCCACCGCGAGGTGGCGGAGAAGCTCCGCCTCCTCGACGAGCCCCTCGTCGACGCCGGAGCCATCTCGCTCAGCGAGCTGCCCCTCGCCGAGCTGCCTGCTCGAATCACGGAACTCGCGGCCGACAGCGAGGTGCTGCACAACCTCGTCGAACGCCTGACCATCATCGAGCGCCTCGAGAACCTCGGCCTCACGCCGCTCCTCGAGGACCTCTCCGAGCGCCACGTCGAAGCGGATGCGCTCGGCGACGAGCTCGAGCTCGCCTGGTGGCAGTCGGTGCTCGAGGACCTCCTCGACCGCGACAAGGCGCTGCTCAACGCGAACACGCGCGTCGTCACCCGGCTCGAGAGCGACTTCCGCGTCGTCGATCAGGCCCACACGGATCACTCCGCGGCACAGCTCGCCTGGCAGCTCGCCGAGGCCTGGAAGGTCGCGATCGTCGACTACAGCGAGCAGGCGGATGCACTCCGCCAGCTCCTGCGCCGACCCGGCGTGCCTTCCACGAAGCTGGCAGCCGAAGCCGGCGACGTGTCGAAGAGCATCGCGCAGCTGTGGCTGACCACCCCGTACGACGTGCCGCTCGTGAGCGAGCGCATCCACTTCGACACGGTTGTGCTCGTGGATGCGGGGACCATGTCGATCGCGGAGAGCATCGGCGCGATCCGTCGAGGAGACCAGGTCGTCGCGTTCGGCGACCCCGTCACGCAGTACCCGACGCCATTCACGGTCGCCGTCACGCGACCGGCCGCCGACAGCACCGACCCGTGGGGATCGCGCCACACCGACGAGGTCGGCGAGTCGGTGTACTCGAGACTCGCCGAGTTCCTGCCAGAGCACGCGCTCACGCGCAGCTACCGAGCGGGAGGCGAAGACCTCGCCGAGCTCGTCAACCGTCGCTTCTACAAGGGACGCATCCGCTCCATGCCATGGGCGGGCACGCTGCTCGGCCACTCGAGCCTCAGCTTCTCGTTCGTCGAGAACGGCACGGGCCTGCCGGACCCGATCACGGGAGGCGTGGAATCCACGGACGCCGAGGTGAGCCGAGTCGTGGAACTCGTCGTCGACCACGCCGTGCACCGGCCGCGTGAGTCGCTCATGGTGGTCACCGCCTCCGCCCTGCACGCGCGCCGAGTCGAGCAGGCCGTGTACTCGGCTGCCTCACGCCGCAGCGACATCGCCGACTTCTTCACCTCCGCACGCGGGGAGCCGTTCACGGTCACGACCATCGAACTCGCGACGGCGCAGTCACGTGACCGCGTCATCTTCTCGATCGGGTTCGGACGGACCCCACACGGCCGTGTGCTCGCGAACTTCGGTGTGCTCGGAACCGAGCTCGGGGAACGAGCGCTCGCCGTCGCCATGACGCGCGCGCGGCGTTCTCTCGTGATCGTCTCCTGCATCCGCCCAGGCGAGCTCGACCCGTCGCGCATGTCACGGGGCGTTCTTGGACTTGCACAGATCCTGGGCGAGGCCGAGCCGAGCGAGCCGGTCTCTGCCGATTCGGCGTCCGGGAACCGGGCCTCAGGCAAGCCGGCAGCGACCGGTGCCGACGGCGTCGACGACGCAGACGGCACCGACAGCGAAGAGCGGGAAGTCGAGGCGCCGCCCATGCTCCTCGACCTCGCGAACCGACTCGAGTCGTTCGGGATGACAGTTGAGCTCTTCCACCGAGGAAGGATTCCCCTGGCCGCCGCCTACCGCGGCCGCGCGATCGCGATCGACACGGATGGGCTCGACCTGCGCATCGCAGGTTCAGCGGACGCCACGCTGCGCGAGACGCTGCGCCTGCGCCCGGAACTCCTCAAGCGCCTCGGCTGGTACTACCTCCGCGTGCACTCCTTCGAGCTGTTCGCGCACCCCGAGGCAGTCGCTCGTCGCATCGGCAAGGCCCTCAAGGTGCCGCTCCCCGCTGAGACCGCAGGGATCACGGCAGGCTCGATGCAGAGCGAGCTCGGCGAACTGACCTCCGGTGGGACCGCGACAGCCGCGGGCTCTCCTGCCGAGGCTGGCCTGACCTCGGTCACGCTGCCAGACGGCAACCAGCAGATCGCTATCGCTCGCCCGGGTGAGCCCGGCGGTGCGAGCTGAGCGTGAGCCACCCGGACGGTCAGAGCGGAACCCCAGGGGCGCGTACGGGCAAGCCCCGCCGGCGCGTCACGACGGCGCCGCCCCCTGGCAGCGACCCCGCACCGCAGGCAGCTGACGCCAGGCGTGAACCTGCCGTGCTCGCCGGCGAGGACTCGCCGACAGCCTGGGGCGACGCCGACGTTCGCTACGCGGATGATCGTGCCGAGAGCCCCCGCGGGCCGAACGACGACCGGCTTCGGGCCGACAAGCCACCGCACTATGGCTGAGCGGGCCATCGAGCCGAGCGACCCGACGGTCCCAGGCTCCGATCCCGAGCATCCGACAACCGGGCAGGTGCCCATCGTCTCGAACGCGGACGGCCAGAGGCCGCCTATTCCCGCCGAGATCTGGGTGCTGCTCGTCGCGACGTTCTTCATCGCCATCGGCTTCGCGCTCATCGTGCCGGTGCTCCCGCAGTACGCGCTGAGCTTCGGTGTCGGCGCCACGCTCGTCTCGGTCGTCGTGAGCGCCTTCGCGTTCATGCGGCTGGTCTTCGCACCAGGGGCCGGCGCGCTCATCAACAAGCTGGGGGAGCGGCGCATCTACGTCGCGGGGCTCCTGATCGTTGCGGCCTCGACGGCCGCCGTGGCCTTCGCGCAGGACTACTGGCAGCTGCTCGTGTTCCGCGGGCTCGGCGGGGTCGGCTCCGTCATGTTCACGATCTCGGCGGCGGGCATGATCGCTCGCTACTCGCCACCACAGATCCGTGGGCGGATCTCGGCCCTCTGGGGCGGCATCTTCCTCATCGGGAACATCGCGGGGCCAGCGGTGGGCGGGGCGCTCGCGCAGTTCGGGATCGGGGTGCCGTTCCTCGTCTACTCCGGCACGCTGGTCATTGCGGCCGCCATCGTCGGCATCATGATGGGCCGCGCGCACCGCATCACCGCCAAGAAGGTGGCGGAAGAGGCCGGCCTGCACGACGCGGGCGACGACCGGGCGCCAGCCGCGCGCAAGCTCGAGCCGAAGAGCCTGCGCGAGGCGCTCCAGGATTCGGCATACCGTGCCTCCCTGGTGTTCGGCTTCGCGAACGGATGGGCGAACTTCGGCGTGCGCACGGCGATCCTTCCCTTGTTCGTCGCGACGAGCATCAGCCAGGAGCCGTGGGTCATCGGCGTCGTCATCGCGGTTGGCGCGGTCGGCAATGTCATCTCGCTGCAGTACGCGGGCCGGAAGACCGACCGTGTCGGCCGGCGGCCGTTCATCCTCGCCGGACTCGGCATCTCGGCGGTGGCGATGTTCGCAACCGCATTCGCCGGCGACATCGTGACGATGCTCGTGCTGAGCTTCGTGCTCGGACTCGGCTCGGGGCTCGCGGCTCCGGCGGAGCAGGCCGTCATCTCCGACATCATCGGCTACGGCCGCAGCGGTGGTCAGGTGCTCTCGACCTACCAGATGACGCAGGACGGCGGCAGCATCCTCGGCCCGATCGTGGCCGGCGTCATCGCCGACCTCTTCGGCTTCACCTGGGCGATCATCGTCTCGTCGGTCATGCTCGCCATCGCCTGCCTCTCCTGGGTGTGGGGTCGCGAGACGTTCCGCGCAACGTGAGAGACGAAGAACGCCGCCGGGTGACCGGCGGCGTTCTTCGTGCAGCGTGTGCGGCCGCGGGGTACTGCGACGTGGCTAGGCGCGCGTCTCGGGGCCTTCGCCCTCGAGCTTCGCCGGCGAATCCTGCTGCGCCTTGAGGAGGTCGCGGATCTCCTCGAGGAGGTCCTTCTCGGTGACGGCGGCCTCGACGGCGGGCTTCGGCTTGCCGTGGATGAGGCGGTAGCTCATGTCGTTGAGCTTGTTGATCGGCACGATGATCGCGAAGTAGACGACCGCTGCGATCAGCACGAACTGGATGATCGCGGCGATGACCGCGCCGAAGCCGATCTGGGCGCCGAGGATGTCAACTGTTGCGACGGCGATGTCATCGGCCTTGAACAGCCTCGCGATGATCGGGTTGAAGATGCCATCCACGATGGCGGTGACGATGCCGGTGAAGGCGGCACCGATGATGACGGCGACGGCAAGCTCGATGACGTTGCCACGCATGATGAATTCGCGGAATCCCTTCACGGGGTCCCCTTTCGTTCTGTACCGGAGTACGAGGGTGTCAGTTCAGGAAGCAGCGGGGGTGCTGCTGGTGCTGCTCGAAGCGGCGGCTGGTGCAGGGTCCTTCTTCGCCGGGGCTGGTTTCGCCTCTGCGGCGGTTGATGCGGACGATGAGCCTGAGCTCTTCTTCGCGCTGGCTGCGGAATCGGTCCGATAGAAGCCGGATCCCTTGAAGGAGACGCCGACGGCACCGAAGACCTTGCGCAGCTTGCCTCCGCACTTGTCGCAGACGGTGAGGCTCGCGTCTGCGAACCCCTGCTGGATGTCGAAGGCGTTGTCACATTCGGTGCAACGGTATGAGTAGGTAGGCATAATCTCGCTTTCGGGACCAGGACAGCATAATCGCGCGAGAGTGTCCGCGGGGTAATGCGTCAGAAACGTGTGATGCCGGAGGGGGTGACCACGCCGTCGACGCGTTCGTCGTGCACCTCTCGTGGCACAGCGTCGACAACCTCATCGGCGTAGACGACCGCGTATACGGGAGGCCTGACCGCCATCGAACCGAGGGTCCTGTCGAAGTAGCCGCGGCCCCAGCCCATCCGGTACCCGTCGTTGTCGACGGATGCCGCTGGCACGATGAGGAGTTCGGCATCGCCGAGCGCGATGGGGCCGAGGTGCTCGCCGGTGGCCTCGGGGAAACCGAGGTCGTGTGGTTGCTCTGAGATGCCGTCGGAGACGACCCAGTCGAGGAGTCCGTCTTCACGCGTCACCGGGAGGAGGACCGTGATGCCCTGCTCGAGCGCCCAGTTCAGGAATGGTCTGGTGCTCGGTTCGAACTCGCCGGACAGATAGCAGGAGATCCTGGTCGCGCCGTGGGCAGCCACGAGTTCCCGGAGGTGTCGGGAAAGATGCTCGGCATGCTCGGCGAGCTGCAGTTCACCGCGGCTGCGCCGTCGCTGTCTGATCTCGGCGCGGAGGGCGCGCTTCTCGGTCTTCGCGTCGGTCGCCATGGAGTCGAGCCTAGCGAAGTGACGGCGCCCTCTCCGGTGGGAGGCCACGGGCAGAAACCTGCACATAATGCCCATTTGTCGCGCAAACGGCGACTCCGTTTCGCTCTGACATTCGCGGGCCATACGATACGGCCTATGTCTTCGCGCATTACTAAGGCCGTTATTCCAGCTGCGGGTCTCGGGACGAGATTCCTGCCCGCAACGAAAGCCATTCCGAAGGAAATGCTCCCGGTCGTGGATCGTCCCGCGATTCAGTACGTGGTCGAAGAGGCCGTTGAGGCAGGGCTGACTGACGTCCTCATGATCACGGGGCGCAACAAGACGACGCTTGAGAACCATTTCGATCGCGTCGCGGAGATCGAGGCGCTGCTCGAGGCGCGCGGCGAGACGGAGAAGCTCGCTCGGATTCGGGCCGCCACGAACCTCGCCGACGTGCACTATCTGCGTCAGGGCGACCCGCTCGGGTTGGGGCACGCAGTGCTGCGCGCCCACCAGCACGTCGGCAATGAGTCGTTCGCGGTCCTGCTCGGCGACGACATCATGGCCGCTGGCGGGTCGCTGCTCACGCGCATGATCGAGGTGCACGAGGCGACGGGGGCGAGCGTCGTCGCGCTCCAGGAGGTGGACCCCGCCATGATCTCCTCCTACGGTGTCGCCGCCTACGACTCCGCGTCGAGCGTCCAGGCCGGGGTGCCTGGCGCTGGTCCTGACACCATTCAGATCACGGGCCTGGTCGAGAAGCCCGCCCTCGAGGATGCTCCGTCGAACTTCGCCGTCATCGGGCGCTACCTCCTCCGTCCCGAGGTCTTCGCTGTCCTCGAGCAGACGAAGCCAGGTGCAGGCGGTGAGATCCAGCTCACGGATGCGCTGCAGGTCCTCGCCGAGCAGCGGGAAGAGCTCGGCGGCGTCGTCGGAGTCGTGTATCGGGAGCGTCGCTTCGATACCGGGAACAAGCTCGACTACATCAAGGCGATCGTCGAGCTCGCCATCGATGACCCGAAGCTCGGCCCAGCGCTCAGCCCGTGGCTGAAGCAGTTCGTCGAGTCCATCGAAGAGTAGACTCCGCTTCCTATGAGCGCATCCGTTCCGACGTTGACGCATGGCCCGGTGTCATTGCGTCCCATCAGAGTCCGGGACGCGCGTGAGCTCGAGTCCGTGCTGCTCGCGAATCGCGAATGGCTGCAGCCGTGGGAGGCGACGAGCCCAGGCGGTGGTGGCCGGTGGGACGTGCGCGGCGGCATCCGCTCGCTGCTCGCTCAGGCCTCCGCGCACACGGCGCTGCCGTTCGTGATCACCTACGAGGGCCGCTTCGCCGGACAGCTGACGGTGTCCGGCATCAGCTACGGGGCCCTGTCCTCTGCGACGCTGGGCTACTGGGTCGCTCGTGAGTTGGCGGGCAAGGGCCTCGCGACGATCGCAACAGCGATGGCGACCGACCACTGTCTGCATGGCCTTGGCCTGCACCGCATGGAGGTCTGCATCCGGCCGGAGAACGCGAAGTCGTTGCGGGTCGTCGAGAAGCTGGGATTCCGGTACGAGGGCCTGCGCCGCCGGTACATCCACATCGACGGTGACTGGCGCGACCACTTCTGCTTCGGCGTCGTTCGCGAGGAGGTGCCCCACGGGGTGCTGAGGCGGTGGCGCGAGGGTGCGGCCGATGAGCGCGAGGCGCTTGTGCCTCAGGCCGATTGGGACCGGACAGCTCAACCTCTGCGCTGAGTCAGCGAGCAAGCTCGGCTGGGCCCTGCCGCGTCGGCTGGTCGAGCTGGCGGTGTCGCCGGGACGAGGGAGGGCGAAGCGCGCAAGAAGTTCGGCATTCTCGAATCAGACACTCCGCACCAATCGGCGGCGGCAGCTGTCTCCGCGCTTAATGTTGACGCCATGCAGTTCGGCAGCAGTCTCGTCCTCGCCCTGGCGGTGACGCTCTGGCTTGCCTATTTCGTGCCGACGTGGGTGCGCCGCCGCAATTACCTCGCCACTGAGCAGAACGCCATCCGCATGCAGCAGGCTCTGCACTCCCTGGCGAACACGAGCGATCTGGGTGAGGCTCGCGTGCGTGCCGATGGTCGTGGCGTGAGTGAGCAGGAGCGACGCATCAAGCGCGCCAAGGCTGAGGCGGAGCGTGCTGAGCGCGAGCGCGACGAGGCCGCTCGCCGGGCCCTGCCATCGGTCGCCGTGCCGCGGTCCGTTGAAGATCGCCAGCGAGCTGCCCGTGCCACGCGTCGTGGTCGCCTCGTGACGTCGCTGCTCACGCTCCTCGGTCTCCTGGCCGTTGGGGTCGGCATCGCCTTGGGCGCCAGCGTCGGCGTCTGGTGGGTGCTCGTCACCGGCGTCGTGACGGTCCTCGCCGGTGTTGCCGGCTTGCAGCGTCTTGCTCGCATTGCGAACGCGCAGCGTCTCGCCGCGCGCGCCGCTCGTGACGCTCCCCGCACCGCTCGTTCGGAGCGCCGTGCGGATTCCACCATCGACTTCTCGGTCAGCGATGCAACTGCAGTCGAGGTCGAGCCCGTCGCCGCGGCGCAGATCACTGAGCCGCTCGGCGGTTGGGTGCCCGTTCCGGTGCCGAAGCCGCTCTACCTCGAGCGGCAGTCGGCGGATGCCCTGGTGTCCGTCGAGGAAGCGGCGAGCGCGCCTGGTCGTCCAGGACCCGACGGTCCTGGTGGGGGAGTCGAGGTGGAGAAGATCAATCATCTCGAGCTGCTCCGTGAGGCGGCGCGCAGGTCCGAGCAGAAGATCCGGGATGCGCACGCGCAGCCTGGGATCGCGACGTTCTCAACCCGTGCATCCGCTGCCACCCAGGGCATGCCTCTTGCGCAGACTGCCGCGACCCGCGCCGGCCTCGCGCAGTCCTCGCCCGCCTTGAGCGAGGTCGTGCTGAATCCGATCGTCGTGGCCCCGGTCGAGAAGCGGCCGAGCCGCTGGGCGAGCATGGGCGTCATCGAAGAGGTCGAGCCAGGTATGGGTGACCTGGACGCGGCCCTGCGCCGCCGTCGCGTCGGCTAGTCGCCGCCGGGCTGTGCGCCCGATCCACTAGTGTGGTCGGATCATGGCTACACCAGCAGACGGCGACCCGTTCTCGCGCACCGACGACTCATCGATAGACGTGCCGAACGGCATCTTCACGGCGGGCGACGAGACGCTCGATCGCACCGGATCGACGAATGCTCGCCTCGTGCTCGGTGGCCCGTTCGCGCGTTTCCGTGCCGCTCCCGCTGCTGCCCGGGTGAGCTGGTTCGTTGCCGCAGTCGCTCTGGTGGTCGTCGTCGTCGTGATTCCCGTCGCGATCGGCTCGTTCGCCTCGGTCCGCAAGGAGTCGCTCGCCGCGTCGACCGCGGCCCCAGCTCAGCCCGCTGTCGTCGTGCTGAGCGCCGAGACGCTCGCCGTTGGCGCTCAGGTGGATGCGATCGAGCCTGCGTACGTCATGTCGAACGGTCTCGTGACCGACGAGTCGAAGACGAAGATGGGCGACCTGCTGGCCACTGCCCGCGATCAGATCAACGCCAATGACGCGGCAGGTGCGTCCTCGACGATGCAATCGGCCGTGCCGTACTTCGTGTCGGAGTACTCGCAGCGGGTGGCGACCGCTGCTGAGACGCAGGTCGAGGAGTACGACCAGTCTGAGTGGGAGACGGACGAGCGGCTTGCCGAGCTCATCGAGATCGTGCGCGCCAATGCTCAGGGCCAGGACCTCTCGGCGCTTGTCGCCGCCGTCATCGAGATCCCTCAGGTCGTGGGTGACGCGCGGGCCGAGCACTTCGGCAACCGTCGCACCTACGTGCCGCCGGCTCCGACGACTGCTGCTCCCGCCCCGTCAGCTCCGGCGGCGACGCAGCCGCCCGCGACGGAGGCTCCGCAGATGACTCAGGCGCCCGCCCCGTCGAAGGCTCCCGAGCCGGAGCCCACCAAGGCTCCCGAACCCGAGCCGCAGCCCACGGGCGGCCCGAACTTCACCTCGGGTCCGAACGGCGACTAGCAGCGCAGCGCCCCGGCGCGCTTCTCGGCGTGGTCCCATCGATGCGGGAACGCCAGGTCGGCGACCCACTCGCTGCGGGGCTCGCTCGATCAGTTCTCTGCTTTGCCGATCTTCCAGTACCCGGAGAACGTGATGGAGCTCGGTGGCAGGTCGCATTGCCGCACGAGGTGTCGGCGTATGGTCTTCACGGTCGTGGACTCGCCTGCCACCCAGGCGTAGAACGAGCCTGAGATCTCGGCGGCGACTGCCCAGGCGTCGATCGCCTGCGTGAGTCGCTCGCCGTAGGGGTGCTCGCCTCTGACCAGCCAGGTCACGACGATGTCGGTGTTGCCGGTCGGGAGAGGGACGCAGTCCGCGGCAGTCGGGACTTCGAGGAAGACGCTCGCGGCTGTGCTCTTCGGGAGTCGCTGCAGTATGTTCCGGACAGCCGGCAGGCCTGACTCATCTGCCGCGAGGAGGAGGCGGCGCGCGTCGCCTGGCTGGAAGTCCATGCCGCCGGTTGAGTCCTCGGCGCGATTGTCGGGGCCAACGACGATGAGCTCGTCCCCGAGCTGGGCGTTGGAGGCCCAGGCTGTGGCCGGGCCGGCCGGTTCGTGGAGCACGAAGTCGATGTCGATCTCGCGTTCGGACGGTCGAACCGCGCTCGGCGTGTAGGTGCGGATCGGGTTGCGGTGCTCGTCGGGGAGGGTCCGCCAGCGCGTGTACCAGTCTGTGAGGGAGGGCGGCGGCGAGTCCTTGATGCCGAAATCACCGTAGGAGCCATCGGCGTGCTGGAGGATCAGCTTGATGCGGTGATCGTTGCCGTGCGGCGCGAAGTGCTCGAGCGTGTCGCCGCCGAGGGTGACTCTCACGTAGCTGGGGGATACCCGGGCGACTCGCTTGACCTTCGTGACGAACGGGGGGAATGGGGTGTGCTGTTCGGTCATGCTGGGATGGCGGTGCGTGTGCGCTGAACGACCGCCGCTTGCGCGAGCGGGACGACGAGGGGGGTGCCCGTCTCGGGGTCGGGCAGGATGCGTGCCCGCACGCCGAAGACGTCGGCGACGAGTTCCTCGGTGACGACGTCTGTCGGTGGGCCTTCCGCGATGAGCTCGCCAGACTTGAGCGCGATGAGGTGCGTTGCGTAGCGCGCCGCCTGGTTGAGGTCGTGCAGCACGGCGATGAGGGTCTTCCCCTGGCGGTGCAGTTCCGCGCAGAGCTCGAGCACGTCGATCTGGTGGGCCAGGTCGAGGTACGTCGTCGGCTCGTCGAGGAGCACGACGGGGGTGTCCTGTGCCAGGACCATCGCTATCCAGACGCGCTGGCGTTGCCCGCCGGAGAGTTCGTCGACGCTGCGGTCTGCGAGGTCGGTGAGGCCCGTGCGCTCGAGCGCATCCTCGACCGCGTCGTCGTCGTCGTGTGACCATCGCTGCAGGATGCCCTGGTGCGGATGCCGCCCCCGCGATACGAGGTCGGCGACGGTGATCGTGTCCGGGGCGATGGAGGTCTGTGGGAGGAGACCGATCCGTTTTGCGAGCTCTTTGGATTTGAGCGTGCGGATGTCGGTCGAGTCGAGGAGCACGCTCCCGCTGGCGGCGGGGAGCAGGCGCGCGAGGGAGCGGAGCAGCGTTGACTTGCCGCAGGCGTTGGGGCCGACGATGACGGTGAACGAACCGGCTGGGATCGTCACCTCGAGTCCGTCGAGGATCGTTCGCTGGTCGTAGGCGACGGTCAGGTCGGCGGCGCGGAGCTCACCGCTCATGCGAGACCGCGCTCAGAGGTGTCGAGGCCGGCCGTGCTGGTCGTCGACGGCACCCTCCTGGCGGGATACGGGGTGTGCTGTCGCATGTCGTGGACCAACTTCATCTGGCTTCTGGCGAACGCAGGCAAGGCTTGCCTATGTGCCAAGTATTCCACGGTTCTGCTGCCGCGAGCGAGCGAGCATCCAGGGAATCGCTGTGACCCCGCGCGCTGTCAGGTGGCCAGTGCGTGCGCTCGGTACTGGCCCGGGGTCACGTTCAGCACGCGCCTGAACGCGTCGATGAAGGTGCTGGTCTGCGCGTAGCCGAGGGTGCGAGCCACGACCGCCACGCTCGACCCGTTCGAGAGCTGCTCGAGCGCCGACTGCACCCGGACGAGCTGGCGCCAGCCGTGGAAGGAGATGCCGGTCTCGTTCTGGAAGATGCGAGCGAGCGTCTTGCTGCTGAACTCGAGCGACTCGGCCCATTCGTCGAGCGACCTGCGATCGCCCGGTTCGAGAGTGAGGGCCTCGGCGATGGGCAGGATGCGCTGGTCGCGAGGCATGCGGACGCGCAGGTCGTGCGCGGCAGGGGCCAGGTTGTCGAAGAGGACTCGTTCGATGTTGCGGCGCTGCACCTGAGTGAGTTCAGCGGAGCTCAGGCGCGCGAGCAGTTCGTGGAGGAGGGGCGTGATCGTCACTCCGTAGGCCTCGCGTGGCCGGAGGAACGACTCTCGTTCCGAGAAGAAAGTTGCTTGGAATTCGCACTGCGCGGAAGCTCGACTCGTGTGGATGGTGCCGGCCGGGACCCAGACGGCGAAGCGAGGTGGAACGACCCATACGCTGCGTTCCACGACGAGGTTCATGATGCCGCTCTGCACTGAGAGCAGCTGGCTGACGGGGTGGGAGTGCGGCTCCCACTCGAGTGGTTGCCCGTGTTCCCGGGGCGAGAGCGTCGTCGCGGCGGGAAGCAGGGCGGGTGGTGGCGAGACGTCCGGCTCGATCACGATGGTGTGAGAATCACGTTGCCACGTTGGCGGCAGTCCGGCGGTACGCATAGTTGGTCATGGTACACATGCTCGGACCGCTCCAAACCTGCATCCATGCGTAGTCAACATGCTTCTACGAATTCTGCGGTTCGCGACTTCGTTTTTAGGTAATTTCGACAAACATGCGGTTATTTCTTGGTCCGTCGAGGGGAGAAATCAGACCAGAGGCGGATTGGCGGTGGGTCACCCCTGGTGGTAATGTTTCGGTTCGTCAGGGCCTATGGCGCAGTTGGTAGCGCGCCTCGTTCGCATCGAGGAGGTCAGGAGTTCGAATCTCCTTAGGTCCACTGAACACGAAGAGCCCGGCCGGTCGGCCGGGCTCTTCGCTTCGTTGTGGCTCCGTGTCGTGCGGTGCCTTGGGGCTCGGCTTCAGTCGAGGTCGCGATACCGCTGTGCGGCGGAGAGCGCGTCGACGAGCTGCGGCTCGGTGGCCTTGGCGCCGTAGCCCGGGGTGTCGCGCTGGATCCGCCAGCCCTCAGCGAGGGGCGTCAACGCGGCGGTGTCGAATCCGAACTGGTCGTAGAGCTCGCGCGCGAACGCGAGGCCCTCTTCGCTGTCGCTGGCTGCGACGAGCGCGCGACGGTCTGCGGAGCCGGCAGGCCGCCCATCCGCCGTGATGTCGGCGGCGGCAATGTGGTTGAAGGCCTTGACGACGCGCGACTCGGGGAGATGCGCCTGCAGGAGCTCGGAGGTGGTGGTCGACTCGTCGTCGAGCTCGGGAATGCTGCCGTCACGCTGCGGGTAGTAGTTGTTGGTGTCGAGCACGATCTTGCCGACGAGCGCGTCGACCGGGACGGAGCGGTACGCGTGGAGGGGAATGGTCACGATGGCCACGTCGGCAGCCTCAGCGGCCTCGAGGGTTGTCGCTGCCCGCGCCCTCGGACCGAGTTCCGCGATGAGCGCCTCGAGCGTCTCCGGCCCGCGCGAGTTGCTGATCACCACGTCATGCCCGACCTCGACCGCCTTGCGAGCGAGCTGGCTCCCGATATTGCCTGCACCGATGATTCCTAGAGTTGTCATGCCAGGAGCAACTTCGGGGACACGACTCTTCTTCCGATGTGACATCGCGTGACCGAAGGTGACGTCGCTAGGATCTCCGCAACACAGAGGAGCTGACATGGCCGGGCATCGCATCTACGGGACCGCGTTCGCCGACGTCTACCCGCACTACGTCACGAAGGCGGAGCGGAAGGGGCGAACGAAGGACGAGGTCGACGAGATCATTCGCTGGCTCACGGGCTACAGCGACGAGGAACTCGCTGGCACGCTCGAGAACAGGGTCGACTTCGAAGCGTTCTTCGGCGACGCTCCGCTCCTGCAGCCGAACCGCTCGCTCATCACCGGGGTCGTCTGCGGTATCCGCGTCGAGGAGATCGAGGAGCCGCTCATGCAGGAGATCCGCTACCTCGACAAGCTCGTCGACGAGCTCGCCAGGGGCAAGGCGATGGAGAAGATCCTCCGCACCTGACGCGTCGCTCCGGGTCGACGTGCGCCTGGCGGTGCGGTGCCGGTAGCGTGATGGTGTGAGTGCCCCCAGCATGTCAGGCAGTTCGGCCGCCTCGTCGCGACGCAGCGGGCACGTCGGCGATGGCGCGGGACGGCGTCGCGCGGGTCGCATCACGGGGCTCGACCTTGCCCGGTTCCTGGCGTTGATCGGGATGATGGCGACGCACGTCTGGGTGACGAACGCCGACGGGTCGACTCCAGCCCTTGCCGCATTCCTCGGTGGGAAAGCGGCCGCCCTCTTCGCCGTGCTCGCCGGTATCGGCGTCGTCCTCACGACGAGGAAGCAGCGTGACCGCGCGGAGCACGGCGCGGCCGCCCTCAATGTCTTCGGGCGCGGGCTGGCGCTCATGCTGATCGGCATGACGCTTGGGCTTGTCCCGGGCCCCATCGCGGTGATCCTCGTCTACTACGGCCTCGTCTTCTGGCTCCTCGTGCCGCTCCTGCGCCTCTCGAACCTGTCGCTGCTCATGGTCGCGACCGCCTGGGCGGGCCTGTGGCCGTTCCTGTCGATGCTCTTGCGCGCACCGCTCAACGTCGGGTCCGAGCTGGGCACGCCCAGCTGGCTGGACCTCGCGCATCCGCTGGAGCTGCTTCGCGGCCTCTTCGTCACGGGCACCTACCCGGTGCTCACCTGGGTCGTCTACGCGATCGTCGGCATGGTGGTGGGACGGATGCTCCTCGTCGCCCGAGAACGAGGCACGATCCTGCAACTGAGCCTCGGACTGACCGGCGTCGGCGCCGTGCTCGCGCTGGCGGGTGTCGGCGTCAGCCTCCTCCTCGCGGGTCCCTTCGGCGGGCTGAGCTCGATCAGCGCGTCAACGGGGGTCGGGGACCGGGCCTCTGAGCTGTTCTACTCTGCGGCCTTCGGAACCACCCCCACGGAGAGCAGCTGGTTCCTCGCGTCTCCGGCTCCCCATTCGGGGACGACGTTCGATCTCGCGATCACCGCCGGCACGTCGCTCATCGCGATCGGCCTCTGCCTGGCCCTGTGCCTCCGCCTCGGCGACTCCGCCATCAGGGTGCTCGGCCCCGCATTGGGGGCTGGCGCGACGCCGCTCACGATCTACGCGCTGCACGTCATCGTGGCGGGAACCACCTACACGGCGCTGGTGCACGGCGGTGGGCTCGCGGATGCCCCCGAGTTGTTCTGGCTCGTCTCGAGTGCACCGATCTGGCTCATCCACGTCGCCTGTGCGCTGGGGATCGGCGCGCTGTTCTTCTGGTGGCAGCGTCGCGGCCCGCTCGAGGCGGCCGTGACGTGGACGGGGCAGCGGTTCGCGACGTTCGCGACACCCCGCAGGTAGCACCCCCGGAGCCGCCCTCGGGCTGACGTCCCGTGTCTCACGCGAACGGCGCCCGCCACCTTCCGGTGGGCGGGCGCCGTCTTCGTGGGGTCGGGCGGCTACTTTCCTGCGAGCGCCGTCTCGATCTGCGGCGCGACCTCGTCGATCGCGTACTGCACGGCGAGCGTCGTGCCGAGCGAGTACGCCGAGGCGATGTCGCCGTCGATGACAACAGCGCGGCCGTCCGCGACGGCGGGGATCTGCTTCCACTGCGCGTCGTCGGTGATGGCGGAGGTCTCGATGAAGATCGGGAACGCCACGATCAGGTCCGCGTCGAGGAGATCGAGCTGCTCATTCGAGAC
Source organism: Pseudoclavibacter sp. (assembly GCA_052099095.1). Lineage (GTDB taxonomy): Bacteria > Actinomycetota > Actinomycetes > Actinomycetales > Microbacteriaceae > Pseudoclavibacter. The sequence continues at coordinate 115,991 of JBQDTF010000005.1, read as the reverse complement.
GGTGGCCGAGAAGCCCGTCTCGGCGACGGGCAGCTCAGAGATCTTGGGGCTCTGCGCGAAACCGAGGTTCTCGAGGAACGCGACGCGCTCGCTGCCGTCGATGTACGCGCCCCAGCCCTCGGACGTCTTGGTCGCTGCCGTTGCCGTCTTGCCTGCCCACTCAGGGTGCGCATCCGCGACTGCGGCGAATGCTGCGTCGACCTCGGCGAGCAGCTCGTCGCCCTTCTCCGGCACGCCAAGCGCGCTCGAGATGAGCTCCATCTGCTGGTCGGTCGTCGTGAGGTAGCTGTCGCCGCCCTCCGGCACGCCGACCGTCGTGGTGATGGACGACAGGCGGTCGTAGCGGTCCTGGTCGCCTGAGCTCTTCGTGTCGAGGATGAGATCCGGCTCGAGAGCCGCGATCGCCTCGTAGTCGGGCTCCATGGTCTCGATGATGACGGGGGCCGTCTCGTAGAGGCCCTCCGCCCACGGGCCGACACCCTCGCCGCCGAATGCGAGCCAGTCGGAGGCGCCGACGGGCTGGACACCGAGCGCCAGCGCGGTCTCGGCGTCGCCCCAGCCGAGCGCGACGATGCGCGTCGGCGCCTCGTCGATCGTGATCTCACCGAACTTGGTGTCGACGACGGCGGGGAATGCACCATCGGCTGCGGGAGCAGCGGACTCTTGGGCAGAACCGTCTGAGGTCGCGGAGCATCCCGTCAGCAGAAGCGCGGCGGCGGATGCGAGGGCGAGGCCCTTGGCGAGGTGTTTCATGAAGACCTTCTGTCTGAGTGAACGGCAGTCGATGTAGGCTAGCCTAAACTCGGTTGTCGTGACAACAGAAGTGAAGGCCAAGGCACCTGGCGGTGCGGTGCGGTCCCGCGCAGGCACAGCCAGACGCGTGTCCGCAGGCCGTCGCGGTGCGATGCTCTTGATCTCAGCACTGCTGCTCACGCTCAGCTGCGCCGCCAGCATTGCCATCGGCTCCCGTGAGGTGCCGCTCGACCAGGTCTGGGCCGCGGTCACCGGGGGAGACGTCGACCAGGCCACGCGCACGGCGATTCTCGACCTCCGCGTGACGCGCACGATCATCGGCCTCCTCGTCGGCGCCGGGCTCGCCGTCGCCGGTGCGATCATCCAATCCGTCACCAGGAACCCCCTCGCGGACCCTGGAATCCTCGGCGTCACCTCCGGAGCCTCGTTTGCCGTCGCCCTCGCCGTCGCTGTGCTCGGTGTCACGAACCCCATCGGCTACGTCTGGTTCGCCTTCCTCGGCGCCGCGGCGACCACCGTGCTCGTCTACTTCCTCGGCAGCGGGAAGGGCGGGCCGAATCCGCTCAGGCTGACGCTCGCGGGGATGGCGTTCGGTGCGGTCCTGAGCGGCATCATCTCCGCCATCAGATTCAGCGACCCAGAGCGCTTCAACGCTCTCCTCGTGTGGGAGTCCGGCTCCTTCCAGCTGCGAACGCTCGAGACGACGCTGCCGGTCGCTCCCTTCGTCGTCGCGGGCATCGTGTTGGCGCTCGCCCTTGGCCGCTCGCTCAACGCCCTCGCCCTGGGCGACGACCTCGCGCACTCACTCGGCTCCTCGGTAGCACGAACCAGGGTCCTCTCCATCGTGGCCATCACGCTGCTCGCGGGCGGAGCCACCGCTATCGCGGGCCCCATCGCGTTCGTGGGGCTCATGGTGCCGCACCTCGCACGGGCGATGGTCGGCCAGGATCAGCGCTGGATCATGGGCCTCAGCGTCCTCCTCGGCCCCTCGCTGGTCCTCGTCGCCGACGTGCTCGGCAGAGTTGTGCTGCGCCCCGGGGAGCTGCCCGTCGGTACCGTGACCGCGTTCATCGGCGCCCCGGTGCTCGTCGCTCTCGCACGGCGCAAGAAGGTGAGCGGACTGTGACCGCACGGGAGAGCATCCGGCAGACCGCGCGCGGTTCGGAGCCGGTCAGGCCGGCCGGGCCCGCGCGGCTCGCACGCGAGCTGCGTCGACGGCGCACCGTCGTCGTCACGCTCATCCTCACCGGGATCGCGATCGTGCTGGCGGTGGTCGCGCTCGGGCTTGGCAAGTACCCGCTCTCACCGATCGAGGTGCTCGAGGCGATCTTCGTTCCCGACGGTGGTTTCGCCACGACCGTCGTCCTCGAGTGGCGGGCGCCGCGAGTCGCCGCGGCACTCGTGTTCGGGGCCGCGTTGGCTGCCTCCGGTGCGCTCTTCCAGTCGCTCACGAGGAATCCGCTTGGCTCACCAGACGTCATCGGGTTCTCAACGGGCGCGTACACAGGTGCCGTCATCGTCATCATCGCGGGCGCTGGCACGTTCGTCGGGACCGCGCTCGGCGCGCTGGCAGGCGGGCTGCTGACGGCGATCCTCGTCTATGCGCTGGCCCGCCGGGGCGGCGTCAGCAGCTTCAGGCTCATCGTGGTCGGCATCGGCGTCACGGCCTTCCTCCATGCCCTCAACACGTGGATGCTCCTGCGCGCGCAGACGGAGGTCGCGATGACCGCGTCCATCTGGGGAGCCGGATCGTTGGCCCTCGCCCAATGGTCGCAGCTGCTGCCCGCCGCTCTCGTACTGTTGCTCCTCATCCCCGCGGTCGTGCTCCTCGTCGGCCCACTGCGCCAGCTCGAGCTCGGCGACGAGACCGCGCGCAGTCACGGCGTGCGAGTCGAGCTCACTCGCTTCGCCGTGCTCATCGTCGGCGTCATGCTCACGGCCGTCGTGACCGCGGCGACGGGACCGATCGCCTTCATCGCGCTCTCCGCGCCGCAGCTCGCGCTCCGCCTCGAGCGGGGGCCAGGTGTGCCCATCCTGTCTTCGGCGGTTCTCGGTGCCGTGCTGCTGCTCGGCGCTGACCTCATCGCACAGCATGTGCTCGGCGGCACCGTTCCCGTCGGAGTCGTGACGATCGTCATCGGAGGCGCCTACCTGGTGCTCCTGCTCGCGCTGCAGTCGCGGCGGTGAACGAAGAGGCGTGGCTGTGCTTGGATTGCTCCATGCTCAGCAAGCACCATGACATCGCGGTCAGGGAGTGACCTCCCGGGCTGACCGGCGCGCGCGCATCGCCGTCGCGGCCATGTTCCTCACCAACGGGGCACTCTTCGCGAACCTGCTCCCACGGTATCCAGGGTTGAAGGCAGAGCTGGCGTTGAGCAACGTCGAGTTCGGGCTCGTCGTCGCCGCATATCCGACGGGTGCGCTTCTCGCAGGGCTCGCCGCTGCCGCGCTCATCCGCCGCTTCTGGTCGTCGCGCCTCGCTGTTGCGGGCACGGCGATCACGAGCCTCGCCCTGTTCGCCGCGAGCTTCGCGCCGAGCGGCCTCCTGCTCGCTGCCGCGTTCGCCCTCGGTGGGGCGGCGGATGCGCTCACCGATGTCGCGCAGAACTCGCACGGGCTGCGCGTGCAACGACGGTTCGGGCGCTCCATCATCAACGGCTTCCACGCGATCTGGTCCATCGGCGCTGTCCTCGGAGGGCTCATGGGGGCGGCGGCCGTGGCGCTCCAGGTTCCCCTCCCTGTGCACCTCGGCGTCAGCGGTGCCCTGTTCTCGGGAGTGGCGTTCTTCGCCTACAGGTGGATGATTCCAGGGCCGGAGCACGACGATGTCGAGGTCACGACCGCTGGCATCAGGGTCGTCAAGGCCGGCGGGACAAGTCGGGGCGGCTCGGCGAAGTACGCCGTGCTCCTGGCGCTCGTGCTTCTCACGGTGGCCGGCTCCGTCGTGGAGGACTCCGGTAGCACGTGGGCGGCGCTGTACCTTTCTGGCCCCCTCGAGGCCCCGCAGGCGCTCGCGGCGTTCGGGTTCATCGCGCTCGTCGGGGCGCAGTTCATCGGGCGGATGCTCGGGGACCGCCTCGTCGACCGCTTCGGCGAGCGGCGGGTCGCTCAGGCCGGCGGCCTCGTCACGGCACTCGGCATGGGGATCGCTCTGCTCTTCCCGAGCGTGGGAGGAACGATCGCAGGCTTCGCGGCGGCCGGGCTCGGGATCGCGACGCTCGTGCCCGCGGCGTTGCACACGGCAGACGAGCTTCCCGGATTCAAGCCAGGCACGGCGATAACCCTCGTGTCGTGGCTCATGCGTCTCGGGTTCCTCGCGGCCCCGCCCCTTGTCGGTCTTCTCGCCGACGCGACCTCGCTGCGCGTGGGACTTATCGTGGTCCCGGTAGCCGGAATCGTGGCGTTCCTCTGCGCTGGTGCCCTCGCCGGGCGCACGCGTCGACACGACGCGCCCTGACCGAGACCCTCAAGGAGCAGGAATGCAGGAATCCATGGACCGCGTGTTCGAGATCGTCGCGGTCGTCGTCGAGGCGCTCGGGGCCGTCGCGATCGTCGTCGGGATCGTCATCGCGCTGGCGCTGGCCGGTGTGGCCCTCATGCGCGGTGAGGGAGGGAAGGCAGCGATCGCGACACTGCGCACCTCGCTGGGCGCCGGCATCCTTCTCGGGCTCGAGGTGCTTGTCGCCGCTGACCTCGTGCGCACGATCACGTCGAAGCCGTCGCTCGAGGACGCGCTCATCCTCGGGCTCATCGTCGTCATCCGGACAGTGCTCAGCATGTCCATCCAGATCGAGATCGAAGGGGTGCTGCCTTGGCGCCGAGCGCTCACGACGAGCGGCGCGCAGGTGCTCGCCGATCAGGTCAAGGCAGCTCGGCGCCCGCTTGCGGACGGCACCGTGGATGGGGCGTCGGGCGGCACCGAGCACCGCTGATCGCTCTGGCTCCTACTTCGCGAGGCGAACGAGCGCGGCCCGCACCTGGACGGTGCGGGCCGCGCTCGACTGCTTCGAAGCTCAGACTCCGAGGACTGCTCGGAGCATGTGGGCAACGCGGGCACGGTTGCTTGGCGTGTCCTGCCAGGCGAGCACTCGGCCCAGGGAGTCGACGACGTGGAAGCCAGCATGCGCCACGCAGCGGGCTTCCGATGCGGAGAACTGCGGCTTGACCGCGCGCAGCAGCCCTGCCCACTCTTCGATGTGGTCGCGCTGCAGTGACAGCAGACGCTCCCGCTCTTCGTCGCTGAGGTTCGTCGACTCGGCGATGTAGACCTGCAGCAGCTTGTGGTGGGCGAGCTGCGCCTCGACGTAGGCGTCGATCAGGCCGTCCAAGGCGGCTTCGTTGGAGTTGACCGCTGCGAAGACGTCGCGGGTCACCTGCCCGAGGTACTCGGCCGCTCGGGAGCACGCAGCAGCGAGGATGCCGCTCTTGCTCTCGAAGTGGCGGTAGACCCCAGACGCGGTGATGCCGACAGCACCGCCGATCTCCTCGATGCTCACGAGGTTGTAGCCGCGGGCGAAGAAGAGCTCGATTGAGCGAGCGACGATCTGCTCCCGCTTCGCGGTCGAGGGGATGCCGGTGGCGGCAGGCGCGACGTAGGCCTCCACCTCGGGAAGATCGACGTCGAGCGCTCGTTGCGAGGCCGCGCGCAGGTAGTCGGCGGTCGCCGCGGAGATGCTGGTGCGGTGCATGGACACGCTTGCGAGGACAGCGAAGGCCGCGCGGCTCTGCAGAGCACAGTCTTCGGCGCTCAGCTCGGGGCGCAGCTCCTTCAGCACGGTCGAGAAGTGGCCGTAGACCTTGGCAAGGCGCTGGTCGACGGAAGCGCGGTCAGAGGGCTCGAGGTAACGGGACTCCCAGCGGATGATCTCGCCCGTTCCTCGGCACTTGATGAGGCTGTCGAGCGTCGCGTGGATCAGGGCAGCGGACTGCTCGGCCGCTGGAGCGTTCTCGGCGCGTGACGTCTCTGCCACCTGATCGGTCGCGCCCTCGACGGCGTCGACGATGCCGAAGGCGGTGTGCTTGAAGAGGTCGTACTTGTTGGCGAAGTGGCGGTACAGGGCTGGTGCGGAGATGCCGACTGATGCGGCTACATCGCTCATGCTCACCTGGTGGTAGCCGCGTAGGGCGAATGCCTGCGTGGCGGCGGACTCGATGCGCTGCTTGCGGTCCTTGGGGCGGATGACTGGGGTGTGAGGCCACGTGGGGGGAGTGGTCATGGAGGGGATGTTGCTCCGTTCAAAATCTGGTGCTTGTAGTGAACGAGGTATTCGGCGTTCGGGGGGTTCGCGCCTCGCCTCAGAAGGATACCCGTCTCACCGGCGGTTCTTCTCTGAACACACCCGGTTCGCGTGGTGTGAACTGCGCCATCCGTGAACGACGAATGCCACTCCGATGTGGACGGAGTGGCATTCGCGAGGACGACAGCTCGTGCTACGAGTGCCGCCTGCGTGCAAGCAGTATTGCTGCGCCGGCCAGGAGCAAGGCTGTTGCTGCTCCGAATGGCAGCAGAAGTTCGCTGCCGGTGGACGCGAGACTCTGCTGGGGTGTCGGTGCGCTCGTCGGCGTCACAGTGGCGTCTGGCGTCCCCGCCGTGCTCGTTGCTGTTGCTGTTGGAAGAGTCGTCGGAGTGGTCGACGCTGTCTGGGTGGGGGTGGGGGTGGCCGTCTGGGCTGGGGGACGGATCGGCATGGGGGTACCTTCGCCTCCGCCCTGCTCTTCGACCGTGGTGGCGTGCTCGATCGGCGCCCCATTGACGACCGCGGTGTTTCCGAAGTTCTGACCGAGGGCGAGCGGGGCCGTTGCCGTGCTCGTGTAGGTGAGGCGATAGCGTGCATCTTCGGAGATCGCACCGGACAAGGTGAACACGTAGCGCAGGCGATCAGCGCTCAACGTCACGGCGTACTCGGACGGGTCGACGTCCTTGAGGGCTTCGTCGCCGGTGGCCGAGGCGAAGGAGAAGGATCCGGGGACGATCTCGTGCGGCGCGAAGCCGGCTTCCGTCCTGACCGCATCCGTGATCGTGAGTGTCTCCTGCCCGGCGAACAGGTGGCCGGGCACGTGGATGCGCCACGTCATGCTGCCGCTCGCTGTGATCGGCAACGAGTCCTTGAGGAGCGAGGTGACCGGTGCCTCGCTGACCGGTACGCCGATGCCGCTGCCGGGGAGCGCGACGGGCGTGACGGAGCCGTCGACGGTGAAGCCGACGGTTGCCTCTTCGGTGACTTCGCTCGCCTCAGCCCAGAGCCAGAGGTGTCCTTCAACGCCGTCGAGTCCGTTGACGTACTCGGTGAGCGTGCACGTCACCACTGGCGCGGCATCGGAGCTGACGGTGCAGTTGGCGATCGTCGCCGCTGGGTTGTCCGTCGCCGCGATCGTGAAGATGCCGGTGCTGGCGATGCCGAATTCCGGGGGCAGCGTGAGGCCGAATGTCTCGCCCGCTGATGATCCGTTTGGGACTGACCATTCTGCGTCGACGCGCAGCCAGTCCCACTGCTCGGGCTTGTCGGTCGAGGACCCGGTGGCGGTCGTGATCTTGATCGTGGACGGATCGATCGCGGCTGAGTACGTGAAGTTCGCTTCTGCGGCGAGCGCCGCTGGCGTGTCGACGCTCATGGTGAGTGCGGGCACCGCCAGCGCTGCTGTGATCGCAAGCGCCGCTCTGTATCTTCCGGCCCTGCTCGTGCGTGCAATTCCTGTGGTCAATCTTCCCCCTGTTGTCGACGCCGAGCGTGGTGCTTCGCGCGGCCAGATCAGGGTAGTGACGAGGCTCGGGGGTTGTCGCGTCTCGGGCGGAGGACAGTCCCGGATTAGTCCGGCTGGCTAGCCCCCGCTTCCTGAAACACGTCTTGCGATCGGGAATCCGCCAGATGATTCGGCTGCAGCGCGCGTGTCGGCAGGGGGGGGGGGCGATGCGCTGAGTCCCGAGGGGAAAACAAAACGAGTGCGACCCGAAGGTCGCACTCGCTGTGCGTGGTCAGTTCGTCAGAGGACGAAGACCGCTGAGAGCCTGTATTTAGAGCGGGCGGATGCTCTCGGCCTGGAGACCCTTGGGTCCCTGGGTCACATCGAACTCCACGCGCTGGTTCTCTTCAAGCGTGCGGAAACCCTGGACGTCGATTGCGGAGTGGTGCGCGAAGACGTCGGGCGTTCCGTCGTCCGGAGCGATGAAGCCGTAGCCCTTGTCTGCGTTGAACCACTTCACGATGCCAGTTGCCATGTTTTCTTCCTTCATTGTTATGCAGCCCGTACTTCGGGCGAGTGATCCGCAAGCGGATCTGTGCTTATTAGGCACGGTCTATTTCGCGCAGGAATGCGCTTCCGAATCTGGGACGATTCGGGCTGCTTTCCACGTCAGCGTGGAAGAGCAAAGATCAGGGGGTGGATAAGTACTTGGGTTCGGTGCTGTCTGGGGGCAGTTCCGATTCGGATGGGGCGCGCGCTCGACCCGTGTTAACTGCGGTGCTACTGGACGGCTTCCCGACGCTCAGCGCGTGAGGTCAACGCTATCACGCTCCGAGCTCGCAATTGCAGGTGATTTCTGGTGGGTAAGTCATGCGGGGTCACGGATTCGAAACCCACCATTCGGTCAGTCGTGGAGTGCCTCGCTTTTCCCCAGCTTCCAGTAGCCGCAGAACGTCACCTGGGCCTTCGGAACCGAGAGCTCGCGAACGAGGTGGCGGCGAACGCCAGTGGCCAGCTGGGACTCGCCGACGGCGAATGCGTATGGCTGCGCCCCTCCGAGCTCCGTGGCCCGTGCATGCTCCAGTGCTCGTTCTCCTGGCCGCGCGGCCGCCGGCCGTGTCACCCAGTCGATCGAGAATCCGGCAGGAAGATCGACTGGTTGAGCATCGCCTGTGCTGGGGATCTCGATGATCGCGTGTCCGCGTGCGTCTCTCGGCAGGTCTCTCAGGATGCCGACGACCGCTGGCATTCCGGTCTCATCGGCGACGAGGAGCTGCCAGTCGGTCGCTGCGGGTGGGGCGAAGCCGCATCCCTGATCGATGAGCGCCACCGGGGCGCCGATCTCGGCGTCTCGCGCCCATGGTCCGGCGATGCCGGCGTCGCCGTGCACGATCACGTCGATGTCGAGCTGTCGGTCCGCAGCTCGGAACTCCCGCACGGTGTAGTTGCGCATCGCGGGCCGCGTGGATTGCGAGATGAGCAGGTACTTCAGGTACCCCTTGAGGTCGATTCGGTCTGGCATGCGATCGAAGACGGAGTCGTCGTGCTGGGGGAGGAGGAGCCTGAACCACTGGTCGAACCCCAGCCCCAGGAATTGTGCGAAGTCATCTCCTTCGAGCGTCACGCGCACCACGTGTTCGCTCACGCGCTCCCTGGCGGCAAGTCGTGACCTGATGAGGCCGCTCGCAGCGTGCGTGGTGGTGATGTTGGACATGCGGGACTCCTTAGGGGGTTAGGTTTACCTTAGTCGGGTGGATGTCAGGGAGCGAGCAGTCGACCGGTGCGCGAGGACGGCGGGCGCATCCGACGTCGGGCCGTCGGTGGACGGTGCCGCGTCTACGCTTGGGCGTAGGTGCGTAGCATTGAGAGCCAGCGAAGGAGTGGATCGCATGACGGGTGATGAGGCAATCTCGCCCGTGCGCGCGCTCCGGCCAGTCGGCACGACAGGCGACGAGAAGACCCAGCCTGGACCCGAGGGGATCCGCGTCGATCTCGAGGGCGGCAGCGTCGAGGTGCTCGTGCGCGGCGCCTCAGAAGGACGCAAGCACGACAACCTGCTCCTCCTCAGCGAACCCCGCGAGGCGACAACCGAGGTGCTGGCCGCGCTCCTCCCGGCCGCGCACGTGGTGGCCCCTTCGATCGACGACCTCGGGTGGCATCGGCGCTCCAGGGACGCTCGCGCCTCCACCGCACGGGCCGTTGTGCAGCTCATGGACCGTTTCTCGATCGAGCGGGCGGTGCTCGTCGGCACGGAGGCCGGGGCCGAGCTCGCCGTCGCGGTGGCGGCTGCGCATCCGGATCGTGTGGGTGCCCTCGTGCTCATCAACGGAGGCCTGGGCGGTGCAGGAGACACTGACACGCGAGGCCACGACACCGGTGCCTCGCCGCGGGATGAGCTCGCTGCGCTCCGGGTTCCTGTCGCCTTCCTGTTCGGAGGGTCCGTCGGCGAGGCGAGCGGGTACACGACCGCTTCGGTGAACGCGACGACGGCCTGGCTCCGGCACGTCGACGCGCAGCAGGTGCTGCCAGGCGATGACGGCTCGTTCCAAGAGCACGCGCTCGCCACGGCCGCCGACATCGTCGAGGCTCAGCTCGCTTCCGTGCGAGCGCGAGCCGCGCATCCCGCGACCGGGTCGCACCGCGTCATCACGCCGGCCGACGACGAGGATTGAGCGCCCGCCCGACAGGCGAGGATCCACTCGAGCACACCGGCGTCGTATGCTGGACAGTTGCACATGCGGGCGCACCTTGCCCGAAGAGGTATTGGATGGTCTATGAGCGTCGCAGCAAGCGTCGATCCCCGCACGAACACGAGCCCAAGGAGTTTCACGGTTCGGGAAGCCCGAATCGATGAATTCGCGGCGGTGGGGGCGCTCACGGTTCGCTCGTTCGACGCTGGAGCGCACGGCAGCAAGCCGGGGCGCGAGGCCCGGCGCCCCGCGGAACGCGATGTGACCGCGCGCAGCGAAGCCGGCACGGTCCTCGTGGCAGTCGCCGAGGACGCCGGCACACGCGCAGACGCCATCATCGGGACGACGACGCTGCTGCGTGCCGGAACCGATCCGGCCCGATTGGCGCGCGGTGACGAGGCTGAGCTGCGGTTCACCGCCGTCGCCCCAGAAGCGAGAGGGGAAGGCGTCGCCGATGCGCTCGTGCATGCGGGCCTCGAAGCGGCGCGCGCCGGTGGCGCCCGTGCGGTTGTCCTGGACGTGGGCGTCGCCAACACGCAGGCGAGGCGCCTCGCTGAACGCGTGGGGTTCGCGCGAGTGCAGGGCCGGGACACCACCGACGGGGCAGCGGGCACCGAGCTCGCCTACCGCTACGACCTGACGCAGACCGAGGGCGTGCGCGTCCGCTTGGTCAGGCACGACGAGATCGCCGCGATCGGGCTGCTCACCGAGCGCGCCTACAGCAACGACTACGAGGTGACTCCGAGCTACGCGGAGGACCTGCGCGATGCGTCCAGCCGCGCCCGACGTGACGAGGTCTGGGTGGCTGAGGACATCGCGACCGGAACGATTCTCGGTTCGGTGTGGACGCCTCGACCTGGGGAGCGCATCTCGCAGCTCGCCAAGCCGGGAGAGCTCGACTTCAGGATGCTCGCCGTCGCTCCTGAGGCACGGGGACGCGGCATCGGGCAGACACTCGCCGGCCACGTCATCGCGCTCGGCCGGGATCGCGGGGCACTCCGAGTCGTCATGAACAGCGGGCCCGAGATGCTCGGAGCGCACCGTCTCTACGAGCGTCTCGGCTTCGTGCACCTCACCGACCGCGAGGGGCCCAAGGAAGTGGCCCCCGGCGTCGTCGTGCACCTGTACGCGTTCGGCTACGACCTCTGTGCTTCACCAGCGGTGGAAATCTGACCGGAGCGGACATCTCGCGCTTCTAGACTCTGACGCACGACATCTCTCGGTCGCGGTGAAGAGGAGCAGACGATGCCAAGGTACGAGCGGTTCGATGCGGGTGACCCGTGCTGGGTGGAGCTGGCGACATCGGACCCGCGCGGGTCCGCGTCGTTCTACGCCTCGGTCCTCGGCTGGAGCCTGCAGGACATGGGACCTGCGAGCGGCCATTACCACCTGATCGCTGCCGGCCCCCTCGAGGATGGCGGTCGGGCGACCGTCGGTGGGCTCGGCGCTGCAGAGCCCGGCCAGCGCACCTCGTGGATCGTGTACTTCAACGCGCCAGACCTCACGGCAGCGCACGAGCGTGCCTCGGAGGCCGGGGCGACTTCCCTCATCGGGCCGGACAAGGTCATGGAGCAGGGGAGCATGGCCCTCCTCGCCGACAGAGAAGGCGCGACGTTCGGCCTCTGGCAGCCGGGCGGGCGACGCGGTTTCGACGCCTGGGGCGAGCCTGGCACCACAGCCTGGTTCGAGCTGCACACCGCTCAGCTCGACGATGCCACCGATTTCTACGCGACGGTCACGGGTCTTGTCCCGCACCCCATGAGCGACACCCCTGAGCTTCGCTACAACCAGTTCTGTCCGCAGGCTGGCGGCGTCGACGCGCGCTTCGGTGCGTTCGAGGAGGCGAGCGGCCGGGGCAGGGGATCTGACGCAGCAGTCTCGCAGCCAGCGGCGGAGTGGCTCGTGTACTTCGTCACGCGATCCGTCGACGAGGCGACGGCCACGGCCATCAGCCTCGGGGCGGGCGTGCGTGGAGCCCCGACTGATACCCCGTTCGGGAGGATGGCGAGCCTCGTCGATCCGTTCGGCGCGGGCTTCTGCCTCGTCGAGGCGATGGAAGGCGGCCGCGAATGAAGACGGCAGCCGAATTCGGGCCGCATGACCTCAGCGGACGGCGCTACCTCGTCACCGGTGCGTCGACCGGTCTCGGCTTCTTCACCGCCAAGAGCCTCGTTTCTCGCGGCGCGCAGGTCGTCATCACGGGTCGGAGCGCGGCAAGGCTTGAGGCCGCCGCATCCGCTATGGGAAGAACCGAGCTCGTCGCGGCGCTCCCGTTCGACATCGCGGAACTGGCTGAGGTGCGCGGAGCTTCGGCGTCGCTGCTCGGCGGGGATCCGCGCGGCGGGGATGGTTTCGACGGCGTCGTCCTGAACGCGGGAGTCGTGCATCCACCGGCCGAACGCGAAGAGACGAGCGACGGGATCGAACGGCTCTTCGCGACGAACGTGCTCGGACACTTCGCACTGCTGAGCAGCCTGACCGGGGCGGCGGCGCTTCGCGAAGGCGCGGCCATCGTCTGGCTCGGCAGCATCGCGCCGGGGCTCACGCGAGCCCACCTCCAGGACGTGCAACTGCGTGGGGGCTACACCTCGTGGAACGCGTACGCGCAGTCGAAGCTGGCGACGCAGGTCCTCGCGATCGAGGGGGACAGGCGAGCCCGCGCGGCCGGAGCCCACGTGCGCAGCCTCGTCGCCCACCCGGGGTACTCCACGGGCGGACTCACGCCGACCGTTCCCGGAGTGCACGAGCCGTCGCTCGGCAAGCGAGCCCTCGACAGCCTCCTCGCCTTCGCGGCCCAAGGCAAGGACGCCGGGGCCCAATGCCAGCTCCGAGCCGTCACCGACCCGGAGCTGAAGGGCGGGGAGACGATCCTCCCCGCCTACCTCACCCGCGGCCGCCCCGTGCTCGGCAGCTCGCACTGGCGCAGCTACGACGCCGACCTCGGGGAACGGCTCTGGAACTACTGCGCGTCGCTCGCGGGCGCAGCGCCCGACTTCTCGGCGATCTCGGCGCGAACCTGATCCATGTCGACGTTCTCGAGCGCCTCGATGAGCTTCTCGACTCCGGCGAGGGGCATAGCTCCCGGCTCGCGGTAGAGCAGCACGCCGTCGCGGAACGCCATCAGCGTCGGGATCGACGTGATCTGCAGCCCAGCGGACAGCTCCTGGTTGCTCTCCGTGTCGACCTTCGCGAACGTGATGTCCTCGTGGCGCTCCGAAGCGGCAGAGTAGATGGGACCGAACTGACGGCAGGGACCGCACCAGGCGGCCCAGAAGTCGACGAGCACGATGCCCTCAGATGCGACCGTGTCCTTGAACGTCTCAGTGGTGATGTCGATGGTTGCCATGCGTCTCCTATCTCAGGGCGTACGGGGAGCACAACACTCCCAGCAGGCACGCTATTCCGGTGCTCCTGAGCGGAGCATCCGCAAGGGGCGTAGCATCCACCCTCGTGGAAACAGTCTCCCGTCCGTGGCCCGCCCTCTGGGCTCTCGTCATCGGCTTCTTCATGATCCTGGTCGACTCAACGATCGTCTCCATCGCGAACCCCTCGATCCTGCGGGAACTGCAGACGGACATCACCGCGGTCATCTGGGTGACAAGCGCCTACCTGCTCAGCTACGCCGTCCCGCTGCTCATCACTGGCCGTCTCGGCGACCGCTTCGGCCCGAAGCGCATCTACCTCATCGGCCTCGTCGTCTTCACCCTCGCCTCGCTGTGGTGCGGGCTCTCCGGTGACATCGGGATACTCATCGCGGCTCGCGCAGTCCAAGGGCTCGGAGCAGCGCTCATGACGCCGCAGACGATGTCCGTGATCACCCGCATCTTCGCGCCAGACAAGCGGGGCGCCGCGATGGGGCTCTGGGGTGCGGTCGCTGGCGTCGCGACGCTCGTCGGGCCCATCCTCGGCGGCTTCCTCGTGGATGGCCTCGGCTGGGAGTGGATCTTCTTCGTCAACGTGCCCGTCGGCGTCGTCGCCTTCATCCTCGCCTGGCGTCTCGTCCCCGACCTGGAGACGAAAACGCACTCGTTCGACTGGCTCGGGGTCGTGCTGAGCGCGGTCGGTCTCTTCCTGCTCGTGTTCGGCATCCAGGAGGGAGAGACCTTCGACTGGGGCCAGATCGTCGGCCCCATCTCGGTGTGGGGGCTCATCGTGTCCGGTGTGCTCGTGCTCGTCGGCTTCGTCGTCTGGCAGCGCTTCAACCGCAAGGAGCCCCTCCTGCCCCTTGGCCTGTTCCGCGACAGGAACTTCACGGTCGCCAACATCGGCATCTCCGTGCTCGGACTCGCCATCGTGTCCATGCCCCTGCCGATCGCGTTCTACTTCCAGACCGCGCGCGCACTCGAGCCGACGCAGGCGGCGCTCATGCTCGTCCCGATGGCGGTCGTCTCGGGAGTCATGGCTCCGTTTGTCGGGCGCTTGACGGACCGGACGGAGCCACGGTGGATCGCCTTCGCCGGGTTCGTGATCGTCGCAGCCTCGCTTGGCTGGATGTCGCTCCTCATGACAGCTGACCGACCCTTCTGGCAGCTGCTGATCCCGCCAGCGTTCCTGGGACTCGGGCTGTCTGGACTCTGGGCGCCGCTCGCGACGAGCGCCACGAGGAACCTCCCGCCCGCGCTCGCGGGCGCAGGCTCCGGTGTCTACAACATGACACGACAGGTCGGCTCGGTCCTCGGGTCGGCTGCCATCGCGGCGCTCATCAGCTCTCGGCTCGCGGCGGAACTGCCTGGTATGCCCGCGGAGGCCGCTGAGCAGACCAGCGGGACGTTGCCCGCCCCGATCGCGGAGGGCTTCTCGACGGCTATGGGGCAGTCGCTGCTGCTGCCGATCGCCGCGTTCCTCGTCGGCGCGGTCGTCGTGCTGTTCTTCGAGAAACCGCGGGTCGAGAGCCTGGCGTCAAGCGAAGAGCGAGCGTAGACGAAGCCGGTCGCCGCGCGGGTGCGGCGACCGGCTTCGGTCGATCGGGGAGAGGGGCTGCTACGGGGCGAACGGCCCGAAGACCGGGGTCCACTCGTAGACATCGGTCTGCCGGATGACGCCGACGACGGCAAACGGGTCGGCGGGGATCAGCTCGCGCAGCGAGGCCTCGTCGTCGCTCTCCCAGAGCAGCAGCGCCCCGGCATGAGGGGCGGCCCAAGGGCCAGACGCCTTGAGGATTCCAGCGTCCTTCTGCTCTCCGAGCCAGGCGCGGTGGGCCGGACGATGCTCGTCGCGAGTCGCGTCTGAATCGTCTTCGTAGTGGTAGATCGTGGCGAAGATAGGCACGGAGGCTCCTAGTTCCGGTCGGTCGTGCTGGGGTCGGTCGGCTCGTCGGTCGGGCGCTGGAAGCTGATCTCTTCCCACTCCGTGACCGTGGGAGCCTCGAACTCGTCATCGTTCGCCGCGGCCTCGGCCGTCGCGATGAGGCGAGTGTCGTCGTCGTCGGCCGTGAGCAGGGGCGCCGCTGTCTCGTGGGCGTCGATGCTGGCCTCCGTGTCGAAGGCGGAATCTGCGACCGACTCCGCGAGCAGGGCATCCTCGGTGAGGGTGGCCTCGTCGGCGTCGGAGAAGTCCTCGCTGCTCTGCTCGAGGATGACGGGGGCGCTGCCAGGCCGCAGCTCGTTGCCATCCTCCACGAGGCTCGTGTCCGTGCCGTTCTCTGGCATGCGACCAGGGACCTCGTAGTGCACGTAGAGGGCGTCCTCCTCGGCGGGGCTGAGGTTCTGGTCGACCTCGGTGCTCGGCGCGCTCGTCACCTGCGACTTGCTGTAGGGAACGAGGATGCGCTTCTCGTCGAGCTCTGCGAGGTCGAGCGGGATGAAGTACTCCTTGGTGCCGAAGAACCCGGTCTTCACGGTGATCCAGTTGGGGTCGCGAGTCTGGTCGTCGAGGTACACCTGGCCGACTCGGCCGATCCGCTCGTCGCCCGGCCCGAAGACCGTCGCCTGGAAGATGCGGGTGAGCTTCGCCTCGTGTGCCTTCAGCTCGGCTGCTGCGCCGCTCTCGCCGCTGACGAGGGTGTCGTCGCCGGTCAGCGCGTCCGAGACCTCATCAGCAGGCTGTGGCGGCTCGATGGGGTCGTCAGCCAGGCCCTCGGTCGCGTCGGCCCGCGGGAGGTCCAGGCTCGGGGCGTCGGCGGCGTCGATGCGCGTCGTGTCGTCGTCGCGCGGCTCGAAATCAGGGTCGAACTTGGTGTTCGTGTCGTCGGCAGCCATGCTGTGCTCCTCGGTCAACGTGGGTGTGGCGGGCCGCTCGCGCCTGCTTGCTCGCGAACGACCTGCACAAGACTAGCGATCGCGGCGGTGCACTCGCCGAGTTGCAGCTAAGAGGCGGGCCCCGGCGGGGTTGGATCGCTGGGCGTCTGCGAGCTCGATGGGGTCTGCTCAGCGCCTGGTCGCTCCGGCACGGCGTGCGCTTCCGCCCGGCGGGTCGTTCGGCGGGCGGCGCCCCTGAGGCTGAGGCGGATGATGAGCCAGGCCGCGGCGCCGAGGACTGCGAGGAGCGCGAGACCGGGCAAGGCGAAGCCGAAGGCCGTCCAGAACGCGGCGAACCCGCGGAACAGCGCCGCCATCCCGTCTCGCAGTCCAGCCAGGAAGCCGGCCGGTTCGTCGCCGGGGGAGGGAGCGTCGCTCGAGATGGAGATCGAGACAGTCGAGGAGGCGATGCTCTCCTCCAGGACCTCGAGCTGAGCTCGCAGGCTCTGCAGCTCGCCCGTGCGCTCGGTGAGCGTCGTCTCGATCGCGAGGAGGTCGTCGACCTCCGTTGCCGAGGAGAGCATCCCGCGCAGCGACGTGACCGAGGCCTCGAGGGTCGCCACGCGCGAGGACATGTCCGTCTTCTGCAGCGTCACGTCGACGGCGGAGGTCTCGACCGAGACCACGTCGCCCACTTCACGCAGATCCGTGATGAACGCGTCGTAGTCGGCAGCCGGAACGCGCGCGGTCAGCTGCGCGGAGACGTAGTCGCCGCCCGTCTCAGAGCGGGCGTCGATCCGCCCATCTCGTGCCTCGACGAGAGCCTCGACCTTCTCGCGCGCGCCGGGCACATCCCCCGTCTGGATCCCGACGAAGCCCGTCGTGACCACGTCGCGGCTCTCCTGGGCGGCGTCGGCCATGGGCGCCTGGCCGCTCGCATCCTGGGCGGCACCCTGCGGTGCCCCGGCTGACTCGGTCGAGGACATGGCCCCGCCCGCGCATCCGGCGAGCAGCAGGGCGCTCAGGGCGATGGCGGTAGCGGTGCCGAGCCGCCGGTGTGTGGTGCGCATAGGAGTCATGCAAGCACCTGGCGGGATTCGGCGTGCTCCGAGTTCCCCGAGAGATGCGCGTCCGAGACGTGCATTCGTCGATGCTCCGCCGTCGAGGCTCAGAAGAAGAGGTCTGGATCCTTGCCGGTTCTCTCGCCTGATTCGAGGGCGGCGATGACGGCGAGGTCATCGGCGTCGAGTGCGAAGTCGAAGACCTCGAGGTTCGAAGCGAGCCGATCGCGGTGGACCGACTTCGGGATGACGACGTTTCCGAGGTCGAGCTGCCAGCGCAGCACGACCTGGGCCACCGTCTTGCCATGCTTGGCGGCCACGGTGACGAGCGTCGCCTCTTCGAGGAGCGTTCCGCGCGCGAGCGGCGACCATGCCTCCGTCAGGATGCCGTGCGCGTGGTTGTATGCGCGAGTCTCGGCCTGTGGGAGCCGCGGGTGGAGCTCGATCTGGTTGACGGCCGGAACCGTGCTGGTCTCTGCCGCGAGGCGGTCGAGGTGGTGTCCTTTGAAGTTCGAGACGCCGATCGAGCGGGCACGCCCTTCTTCGCGGAGCCGCTCGAGCGCCCGCCACGTGTCGACGTACCGGTCCTGTGCCGGGGCGGGCCAGTGGATGAGGTACAGGTCGACGTAGTCGAGTCCGAGCTTGTCGAGGCTCGCGTCGAACGACGTGAGCGTCTCCTCGAAGCCGTGCCTGTCGTGCCAGACCTTCGTCGCCACGAACAGGTCGTCGCGGGGAGCACCGCTCTCGCGGATGCCGCGGCCCACACCGACCTCGTTGTCGTAGAAGGCGGCCGTGTCGATGTGGCGGTAGCCGAGATCGATGGCGTCGACCACGACCCGCGTCGCCTCGTGGTCCGGCACCTTGTAGACGCCGAGCCCCAGTTGCGGGATCTGGATGCCGTCGTTCATGGTCAGGCTGGGGGAGAGCGGCGAGGTCATGGAGGCCTTTCGTCTGGCATTCGGCTGGCTGGCGGACTCGCGGGCCGGTCAGGACGGTGCGTTCAGGATGTTCATCGGCTCGGTGTCGGGGCGAGGGGCGATATCTGTGCCGCGGAGGTCGGGGATGCTGCCGCGCCAGATGAGCGCGACGGCCGCGCCGAGGAGCGCGAACGCGGCGCTGACCAGGAATCCGCCGAGGGAGCCTGCGACGTCGTTGGCGATGCCGGCGAGCGCGGAACCCGCTGCGGCGCCGATGAGCTGCCCCGTCGCCATCCACCCGTACGACTCAGCGCTCTCGCTGAAGCGAACGCTCGAGGAGACGGCGGAGAAGCTGCCGGAGAACACCGGTGCGATGCCGAGCCCGCTGATGAAGAACGCCGCGCCGAGCCAGATCGGGTTCGTGGAGACGAGCGCGAGGCCTATGCCGAGGAAGACGATCCCCATGCGGCGTGCCAGGGAGACCGGGGCGAGGGGGAGGTGGCCTAAGGCGAGGCCGCCGACAAGCGAGCCGACCGCGAACACGGCGAGCAGGATCCCGGTCTCGGCCCGTTCGTGTCCGAACTCGGCGACGACGGCAGCCTCGATCGCCGAGCACGCACCCACGAGCAGCGCGCCGACGACCGACATGAGCACCACCACGGGGTTGCGCAGGACCGCCCCCGCCTTCCTGCGCGACTTTGGGATGCGCACCTTGCCGACCTCGGGCGCCGCGACGAACCAGAGGCCGCCGAGCAGCAGGATCCCTGCTGCCACGAGGATGCCGGCGGCGGGGGAGATCGCGAACGCGACGGCGGTGGTGGCCACCGGGCCGATCACCCAGATGACCTCCTGGAGCGACGCGTCGAGCGAGAACAGCCTGGAGAGCTGGGCGGCGTTCACGACCTTCGGGTAGATCGTCCGGACTGCGGGGGAGACGGGAGGGATGGTCAGGCCGGCGAGCACTGCGAGAATGGAAGCCTGCCAGAGCACGGGCGGCCAGAGGGCGAGCGCTGTGAGCGACACGGCGCAGGCGACCATCGTGACGACCAGGACGGGACGCATGCCCCAGACCGTCATGAGGCGGCCGGCGACCGGGCCGGAGACCGCCTGGCCGATGCTCAGCGCAGCGAGGACAACACCGGCCGAGGTGAAGTTGTCGTAGGTGTCCTCGACGTGCATGAGGATGGCCAGCGAGAGCATGCCAGCGGGAAACCTGGCGACGAGCTGCGAGAGCAGGAGTCGTGCCAGGCCGGGGGTTTTGAGGACAGTCGCGTAGTTCGTCACAGCGCCGACAATCGTACGCCCCAGACGCGGAATGTCGGTGGCTGGGGACAGACTGTGCACAACCGCCGAAAACCGGTGGAGAAACGCCGGAAACTGGGGCATTTTCTGTGGAGGACTTGTGGAGAACTACACGGTTGTAACACCGCATCTAGTGGTGGTAGCCTCATCGAGCACAAGATGTAGTGGCCGCGGGAAACTGCGACACAACGGGGGTTCATCCACCTGGCATCGCGGGAATCTGCTCGAGCAGCACCGCGGAAGGCCGGGCGAGACGCTTTCAACACACTGCACGAATAGCACTCCCCAAGCACTTAGGAACCAGGAGAAAACCATGGCAATCGCCGTCTACAGCAAGCCGTCATGCGTGCAGTGCACCGCCACCTACCGTGCCCTTGACAAGCAGGGTATCGAGTACGAGATCTTCGACGTCTCGGCAGACGAGAAGGCCCTCCAGACCGTCAAGGAGCTCGGCTACATGCAGGCTCCCGTCGTCATCGCAGGCGACGACCACTGGTCGGGCTTCCGTCCAGACAAGATCAGCCAGCTGGCTGCTCTCGCCACGGCCTAGCCGTCGCAGCGCGCTGCTCTCTGCTCTGAAGACGCGATTGAAGAAGGGACGGCACCCATGACCGGACTCATCTACTTCTCGAGCGTCTCCGAGAACACGCGTCGCTTCGTCGAGAAGCTCGATCGGCCAGCGAGCCGCATCCCGCTCTTCCCGAGCGAACCCCAGCTTGTCGCGGACGAGCCCTACGTGCTCATCCTCCCCACATACGGTGGCGGGGATGGGCGCGGGGCCGTCCCCAAGCAGGTCATCAGATTCCTCAACGAGCCGCGCAATCGCGAGCTCATCCGCGGCGTCATCGCCGGCGGCAACACGAACTTCGGCAAGGGCTACGGCCTTGCGGCCGACATCATCTCATCGAAGTGCGGCGTACCCACGCTGTATCGCTTCGAACTCTTCGGCACGCCAGACGACGTGGCCGCAGTCAACTCTGGATTGGACAGGTTTTGGCAGCAACAACCGCTCTCGACGACGCAAGTGTCATCACGATGAACGCACCATCGGCGACGAACACGCTCGACTACCACTCGCTGAACGCGATGCTGAACCTGTACGACGAGAACGGGCAGATCCAGTTCGACAAGGATCGCGAAGCCGCTCACCAGTACTTCATCCAGCACGTCAACCAGAACACGGTCTTCTTCCACGACCTCGAGGAGCGCCTCGAGTACCTCGTCGAGAACGAGTACTACGAGCCCGAGACGCTCGCCATGTACTCCCACTCGTTCATCGAGGGGCTCCGGGGTCGCCTCTACGCGAAGAAGTTCCGCTTCCCGACCTTCCTCGGCGCGTTCAAGTTCTACACGTCCTACGCACTCAAGACGTTCGACGGCAAGCGCTACCTCGAGCGCTTCGAGGACCGCGTGCTCATGGTGGCGCTCGGCCTGGCGCAGGGCGACGAGACCCTCGCGACGTCGCTCGCCGACGAGATGATCGCGGGCCGCTTCCAGCCAGCGACCCCGACGTTCCTCAACACGGGCAAGAAGCAGCGAGGCGAGCTCGTCTCCTGCTTCCTCCTCCGCATCGAGGACAACATGGAGTCGATCGGCCGGTCCATCAACTCTGCCCTGCAGCTCTCGAAGCGCGGCGGTGGCGTCGCCTTCAACCTCTCGAACATCCGCGAGTCGGGTGCGCCGATCAAGCAGATCCAGAACCAGTCCTCTGGCATCATCCCGATCATGAAGCTGCTGGAAGACTCCTTCTCCTACGCGAACCAGCTCGGCGCGCGTCAGGGTGCCGGAGCCGTGTACCTCAACGTGCACCACCCCGACATCATGCGCTTCCTCGACACCAAGCGCGAGAACGCCGACGAGAAGATCCGCATCAAGACGCTGTCGCTCGGCGTCGTGGTGCCCGACATCACGTTCGAGCTCGCGAAGAACGATGAGGACATGTACCTGTTCTCGCCGTACGACGTCGAGCGCGTGTACGGCGTGCCGTTCGGCGACATCTCGGTCACCGAGAAGTACCGCGAGATGGTCGACGACCCGCGCATCAAGAAGACGAAGATCAACGCGCGCACGTTCTTCCAGACGGTCGCCGAGATCCAGTTCGAGTCCGGCTACCCGTACGTCATGTTCGAAGACACGGTGAACGCGGCGAACCCGATCCAGGGCCGCATCAACATGTCGAACCTCTGCAGCGAGATCCTGCAGGTGAACACGCCGACCACGCTCAACACCGATCTGTCGTACGACCAGGTCGGCAAGGACATCAGCTGCAACCTCGGTTCGCTGAACATCGCCCTCGCGATGGATTCGCCCGACCTCGCGAACACGATCGAGACGTCGATCCGCGCCCTGACCGCCGTGAGCGACCAGAGCCACATCGAGTCGGTGCGCTCCATCGAGGACGGCAACGACAAGTCGCACGCGATCGGCCTCGGTCAGATGAACCTGCACGGCTACCTGTCGCGCGAGCACATCTACTACGGCTCCGAAGAGGGCATCGACTTCACGAACATCTACTTCTACACGGTGCTGTTCCACGCGCTGCGCGCGTCGAACGCCATCTCGCGCGAGCGCGGCGAGACGTTCGACGGGTTCGAGAACTCGACGTACGCCTCGGGTGAGTTCTTCGACAAGTACACCGAGCAGAACTGGGCGCCGGCGACGCCGCGCGTGGCCGAGCTGTTCGAGGCGCACCACATCCCGACGCAGGACGACTGGCGCGAGCTGAAGGCGAGCGTTCAGCAGCACGGCCTGTACAACCAGAACCTGCAGGCGGTTCCGCCGACCGGATCCATCTCGTACATCAACAACTCGACGAGCTCGATCCACCCGATCGCGTCGAAGATCGAGATCCGCAAGGAAGGCAAGCTCGGCCGCGTCTACTACCCGGCGCCCTACCTCTCGAACGACAACCTCGAGTACTTCGAGGACGCCTACGAGATCGGCTACGAGAAGATCATCGACACCTACGCCGAGGCGACGCAGCACGTCGACCAGGGCCTGTCGCTGACGCTCTTCTTCAAGGACACGGCCACCACCCGCGACATCAACCGCGCGCAGATCTACGCGTGGAAGAAGGGCATCAAGACGATCTACTACATTCGTCTTCGCCAGCTCGCGCTCGAGGGCACCGAGGTCGACGGCTGCGTCAGCTGCATGCTCTGACCTCCCGGAGCCAAGCCCGAGCCCGAGCGGCCTCCGGGCGAGATGCCCCACCATTCCTGCACGAACGCGACAGAAAAGAACTCCACGCACATGAACCCGCAGGCTGAGACGAGCCACCTCCTCGAAAAGGTCGAGGCGATCAACTGGAACCGCATCCCAGACGAAAAGGATGTCGAGGTCTGGAACCGACTCGTCAACAACTTCTGGCTGCCGGAGAAGGTGCCGCTGTCGAACGACGTCCAGTCGTGGAACACGCTCACGCCCGCAGAGCAGACGCTCACCATGCGCGTCTTCACCGGGCTCACGCTGCTCGACACGATCCAGGGGACCGTCGGCGCTGTCAGCCTCATCCCCGACTCGCTGACGCCGCACGAGGAAGCCGTCTACACGAACATCGCGTTCATGGAGTCGGTGCACGCCAAGAGCTACTCGTCGATCTTCTCGACCCTCTCGAGCACGCCGCAGATCGATGACGCGTTCCGCTGGTCGACGGAGAACGAGAACCTGCAGCGCAAGGCGCAGATCGTCATGAACTACTACCACGGCAACGACCCGCTCAAGCGGAAGATCGCGTCGACGCTGCTCGAGTCGTTCCTGTTCTACTCCGGCTTCTACCTGCCCATGTACTGGTCGAGCCACGCCAAGCTCACCAACACGGCCGACCTCATCCGCCTTATCATCCGCGACGAGGCAGTGCACGGCTACTACATCGGCTACAAGTACCAGAAGGGTCTCGAGCTCGTCGACGAGGCCAAGCGTCAGGAGCTGAAGGACTACACGTTCGAGCTGCTCTTCGAGCTCTACGAGAACGAGGTCCAGTACACGCACGACCTCTACGACGAAGTCGGCCTTGCCGAGGACGTCAAGAAGTTCCTGCACTACAACGCCAACAAGGCGCTCATGAACCTCGGTTACGAGCCCATGTTCCCCTCCAGCGTCACCGACGTGAACCCGGCGATCCTGTCGGCCCTCTCGCCGAATGCCGACGAGAACCACGACTTCTTCTCCGGGTCAGGCTCCTCCTACGTCATCGGCAAGGCCGTCAACACCGAAGACGAGGACTGGGACTTCTAAACCCGCGTCCTCACCGTCACCCTCGAGGCGGCACCAGCCAGGTTCCTGGTCGGTGCCGCCTCGAGGCGTTTCGGGCGCTGCTGTCACCGAGGCAACCCCCTGCCCCGGCGAGGCCTCGCGCGCTACGCTCAGCCCAGCGGCACCCGCCGCGACAGGGCGACACGGATCCCCGAGCACGATCAGAGGAGACCCCCATGGGACACGACAAGAACGAAGAGCTGCGCGAAGAGCACGAGCACCAGGAGGAGCACCGCCAGGAGCACCGCGACGAGGCCTTCGAGGCCGGCGGAGGAGCCGTCGACGATGAGGGCTCGCAGGACCGCCGACGCCAGGACGGGATCGGCGACCTCGCCTGATCGCTGAGCCCGGCGCGGCCCCAGGGTCCGCGCCGGGTGCCCAGCGCAACGGTGCGCAAGGCACAACTCCGACGAACGCAGGAGACGCCATGGTCGACGATGAGGTCGCCGTCGCTCCCGACGATGGGCGCGACGAGACTCCCAACGAGCGGTACGACCGCAACTGGAACGAGCTCATGCAGGAGTTCCGCGTCCTGCAGACGGGCACGCAGATCATGGCCGGCTTCCTGCTGACGCTCCCGTTCCAGCAGCGATTCACGGAGCTCGAGCCGTTCGACCATGTGCTGTACCTGTGCCTCGTCATCCTCGCCGTCCTCGTCACGCTCTTCGCGCTCGCGCCGGTCATGCTGCACCGTCTGCTGTTCCGGGAGCACGCGAAGGCGCAGCTCGTGCACGCGGCGAACGTCATCCTCATCGTGTGTCTCGTCGCAGCATCGCTGCTCTTCGTCGGAATCGTGCTGTTCGTCTTCGACTTCGTGGTCTCACCGACCGCGGGCGTGTGGGCCGGGGGCGCCGTCACCGTGCTCGCCGTGCTCCTCTGGACGCTCGGCCCGAGGTGGTTGAGACGAGCGCGCGACCGCGCAGCACGCGACTACCCGAGCGCGAATTCGTCGAAGAGCTGAGCTGGTACCTCCGGCGTGCGGGTGTCGTACACGTAACTGCCGACGACGGCATCCGCATCCGCTGACACCGTGAGCACGCTGAAGACGCCCAGGTCCGCGTCGGCGACGTAGGGGAGACGCTGCTCGGAGACGCCGAGCAGAGCGCTGACCGACGGCACGATCGGCGCGAGGCCACCAGGGTCGCCCTGGGAGAGGGCATCGTGGGCGTTCCACCGCTGCGGCGGTCGGGTCCGGTGGCGCCCGCTGGTGCGGTCGAAAGCTCCGTGCGTGCTGCCAGCGTGCGACGTCTCGAGATAGTGCACGCCCGTCTCCGATCTGAACCGCGACCACAGATGCGAATGGCCGCCGACCACGAGCTCCACGCCGGCCGTCTCGAGCAGCGGTGCGACATCGCGGAGCAGGATGTTCTCGCTCGACGGGTAGTCGTACCGCACCCCTCCCAGCTCCCCGGCCGCAGTGCGCTCTTCGAGCCGAACGGGATGAGCGAAGTGCGGCATGGCGTTCACTCCGATGCTGTGCGGGCTCTCGTGCATGATGACGACACGCAGGCGGGCCTCCGCGAACGCCGGGCTCGACAGCTCGCGACGCAGCCAGTCATGCTGCGTGCTGCCCACACTCAGATCGTCGATGATGTGCGATCCGTAGCGCTGCCGGAGCGGGTCGCCGAGAGCCTGGTGCGACTCCTGGTACCGGCTCGACACAAGGCGCTCTTCGGGACGCTCCTCCGCTCGGTCCGATCGCCAGACCCTCGCAGCGCTCAGCGCGATGATGCGCACGCCACCGAACGTGGCGGCGTAGAAGCGGGTCCCTGATGGGGAGGGGAACAGTGCCTCGTAGTTCGCGAGGCTCAGTCCGTCTGCGCACACGGACAGGGGCAGCGCGCTCTCGAACGACTCCGCAAGCGTGGTCCCATGCTCCCGGCGACCCTGGACCTCATGATTCCCGACGACCGGGAAGATCGGAGTGCTCGGCAGGATGCCTCGCATGGAGGGGAAGAACGCTGAGCCGCGAGCGTCGTCGAACCACTCCGAGGCTCGGTCGGGGACGTTGACGAAGTCGCCCGCGTACAGCACAGCATCGAAGCGACCCGTCGTGGCGACTGCCTGTTCCATCACGGCAGGCACGGCCGTCCCGAGCTGATGGTCGCTCGTCAGCAGGAACCGGAGGAAGGTGGCGTCAGGCGGGGGAGCAGCGCACAGGCGGGCAACCGCGGATGCTGCTCCCGAGCTGACCACCCGGTAGGCGTAGTCACGCCCCTGTTCGAGCCCCGTCGCCCTTGCGGAGAGGCGCCACACCTCGCGGGATACCGTCACCTCCGTCTCGAGGGCCTGACGCAGCTCGATCAGACCGGTCGGGAGCGAGCTCTCGCGATCCTCCGCCATGGCAGGGAGCCGCATGCTGATCGCATCCACTGCGACGGCTTCTGGAAGCAGTGCATCGAGCTCGGCGCTCAGCAGCTCGGCCGGCGTGAGGCTCGCAAGGCGCTCGGTGGACTCGGCCGGTGCGAACACGAGCCGACTGGCTCGCGGTGGTGCGTCCGTCACCCAGGCGACCTCGACACCCGTCTCATCGGGAAGCAGCAGGTAGGGCTCGCACAGCAGCCCGACGTCGTCTCTGGCACTCGTCATCTTCGTCATCGCCCCCGGATCGGACTCCTGTGGCGCGCACCGCCAGCGGCAGCATCCCGCCAGTGGCCAGCGTAGCCAGGGCAGAAGCAGATTCGCCCCCGCTCGACGCGCGCGCACGCGTTTCGCGGCCGTAAACGAAACATCACAAGGCGAGCACGATCTGCAGATCGCGTCATCCAGGAGACTCCCAGGCCGGTAGCGTTGCGCTCACAATTCGGTTGAGGCGATCTGCGTCAGCCGTCAGACCGGCAGATGCGG
This sequence comes from Pseudoclavibacter sp., assembly GCA_052099095.1. Taxonomy (GTDB): domain Bacteria; phylum Actinomycetota; class Actinomycetes; order Actinomycetales; family Microbacteriaceae; genus Pseudoclavibacter. The sequence goes on along the minus strand of JBQDTF010000005.1, from coordinate 89,310 downwards.
GGGCAGCGCCGGGTTCCGCCAGGTTCCAACGCTCCTCCAGACTCTGCCCTGGCCGAGGAGCACGATGCGAACTTCGCTCACCTCACTCCTGCAACGAGTCGCAGACTCACGAAACCAAGTCCTTTCCGTCATCGCAGTGGCACTGCTGCTGCTGCTGACCGGCGGCGCGATCGCTGGAACCGCTCAAGCGGCCACGATCGGCAAGAGCGCGGTCGAGGGGCAGACCTACACGATCGCCACGGACACCACGTGGGCGCCGTTCGAGTTCGAGATCGACGGCGAGCTCCGCGGTATCGACATGGACCTCATCAATGCGATCGCGGATGATCAGGGCTTCAATGTCGAGATCAAGTCGCTCGGCTTCGACGGTGCGCTGCAGGCAGTTCAGACCAACGCCGTCGACGGCATGATCGCCGGAATGTCGATCACCGACGAGCGAAAGGGCACCTTCGACTTCTCGAACCCCTACTTCGACTCCGGCATCCAGATGGCCGTCGCGAAGAACAACACCGACGTCACCACCTACGAGGACCTCGCCGGCAAGACCGTCGCAGCGAAGAACGGCACGGAGGGCTTCACCTTCGCCGAGACGCTCGGCAAGGAGATCGGCTTCACGGTCACGGGCTTCCAGGACGCGTCCGACGCGTTCAACGACGTCACGAGCGGCAACTCGGTTGCGGTGTTCGATGACTTCCCGATCCTCCAGTACGGCATCGAAACCGGCGAGATCAACCTCAAGACGGTCACCGAACCCGAGCGCGCCTCGTCCTACGGCTTCGCCGTCAACAAGGGCCAGAACACGGAGCTCCGCGAGGCCTTCAACGAGGGCCTGAAGAACGTCGTCGAGAACGGCACCTACCAGGGCATCCTCGACGAGTACCTCGGCGACGGTGCGCCTGACGCGACCAAGATCTCCGGCGGCGTCGTCACCCTCGGCAACGAGGTCATCGAGGACGACGGCCCAGGCACGCTCCCGAAGAACCCGCTGTTCGCCGTCGACACCCCGCAGGACAAGGGCTCGTACGTCATCGCGACGGACAACACCTACGCGCCGTTCGAGTTCGAGCAGAACGGCGAGACGATCGGCATCGACATGGACCTGATGCGCGCGATCGCCGCGAACCAGGGCTTCACCGTCGACATCAAGCCGCTCGGCTTCGACGCCGCCCTCCAGGCTGTGCAGTCGGGCCAGGCGGACGGCATCATCGCCGGCATGACCATCACCGATGAGCGCAAGGAGGTGTTCGACTTCTCGGAGCCGTACTTCACCTCCGGCGTGCAGATGGCCGTCAAGGACGGCGACACGAGCATCACCAGCTACGAAGACCTCGCTGGGAAGAACGTCGCCGTCAAGACCGGAACGGTCGGCGCATCCACCGCCGAGGAGCTCTCGAGCGAGTACGGCTTCACGATCCGCACGTTCTCCGACACCGCCGACATGATCGCCGAGGTGCAGACGGGGAACTCCGTCGCACTGTTCGAGGACTTCCCCGTGCTGCAGTACGGCATCCAGCAGGGCAACGGCCTCATGACGGTGACCGACCCCATCGAGGGCGGCGAGTACGGCTTCGCAGTGCTCAAGGGCCAGAACGCCGAGCTGCTCGAGATGTTCGACGCGGGCCTCGCCAACGCCGAAGACACGGGCGTGCTCGACACGATCAACGACCGCTACCTCGGCTCGGAAGAGGAATCGGGCCAGCTCGGGTTCTTCGAGCTCGTCGTGGCGGCCTTCCCGTCGCTCATGGTCGGACTCGGCTACACGCTGCTCGCGACGGCGCTCTCGCTCATCTTCGCGATGATCCTGGGCCTCGCGTTCGGCTTCCTGAAGATCTCGAAGAATATGCTGCTCCGCGGCATCGCCTCCACGTACGTGAACATCTTCCGAGGCACCCCGGTGCTGGTGCAGGCGTTCTTCTTCTACTTCGGTGTGCCAGCCGTGACGGGCATCTCGCTCGACGCGCTGACCGCCGGTGTGATCACGCTGAGCCTCAACGCCGGTGCCTACATCACGGAGACGGTGCGCTCCGGCATCCAGTCGGTCGACCCCGGTCAGATGGAGGCGGCTCGCTCGCTCGGCCTGACGCGTGGCAAGTCGATGCGCCGGGTCGTGCTGCCGCAGGCGTTCAAGATCATGACGCCCTCGCTCATCAACCAGTTCATCATCACGCTGAAGGACACCTCGCTGCTGTCCGTCCTCGGCTTCGCTGAGCTCACCTACCAGGGCCGCATCGTCATCGCCTCGACCTTCCGGTCGTTCGAGATCTGGCTCGTCGTCGGTGTGCTCTACTTCATCGTCATCTACCTGCTGACGGTCCTCTCCAACTACGTCGACAAGAGGTTCAACAAATGAGTGACGTGAACAACTCAGCGTCGGATGCATCAGCCGTGGAGCAGACGCCATTCACGGGACGCTTCGACGCGGTCAACTCGGGGAAGCCGCGCGTGCGCGTCGTCGAGATGCACAAGTCGTTCGGCCCCGTCGAGGTGCTCAAGGGCATCGACCTGGAGATCGCGAACGGCGAGGTCATCGCGATCATCGGCCCGTCCGGATCCGGAAAGTCGACGCTGCTGCGCTGCCTCAACCGCCTCGAGGAAGTCACCAAGGGCCACGTCTTCGTCGACGACGATGACATCACCGCCCCGAAGACGAACCTCGACAAGGTGCGCCAGCGCATCGGCATGGTGTTCCAGCACTTCAACCTCTTCCCGCACATGACCGTGCTGGACAACGTGACGCTGGCACCCCGAGAGATCAAGGGCATCACGAAGGAAGCGGCCAACAAGCGCGGCGAGGAGCTGCTGCGTCGAGTCGGCCTCGACCACCTCATGGATCGCCGCCCCTCGCAGCTCTCCGGCGGCCAGAAGCAGCGCGTCGCGATCGCCCGCGCGCTTGCCATGGACCCGGAGATCATGCTCTTCGACGAGGCCACGAGCGCCCTCGACCCCGAGATGGTCGGCGAAGTGCTCCAGGTCATCCGCGACCTGGCCAAGTCGGGCATGACCATGGCCCTGGTCACGCACGAGATGGGCTTCGCCCGCGAGGTCGCGGATCGCGTCGTGTTCATGGCAGACGGCAAGATCGTCGAGATGGGCACGCCTGACGAGCTCTTCGGAAACCCGAAGGAGTCGCGCACGCAGGACTTCCTCGGCAAGGTCCTATAGCAGCGTCAGCGTTCTCCAGCGCAGACAAGACGAGTGCCCCCTGTCCGATTGGACAGGGGGCACTTCGTTTCCACTAGCCTGTCGAGGTGACGCTCAACGATGCACCCACAGAGGCCCAGTTCGCCAACGACGCCGTCCCCGGATCCGAATGGTGGCGTTCGGCCGTCATCTACCAGGTCTACCCGCGTTCGTTCGCGGACGGCACCGGTGATGGAATCGGCGATCTCGCCGGCGTGACCGCACACATCCCCGACCTCGCCGACCTCGGCATCGATGCCATCTGGCTGTCCCCGTTCTACCCGTCACCCCTCAACGACGCCGGCTACGACGTCGCCGACTACTGCGACGTCGACCCCGTGTTCGGCACGCTCCACGAGTTCGACCGGATGCTCGAGGCCGCTCACGAGCGCGGTATCCGCATCATCGTCGACATCGTCCCGAACCACTCCTCGTCAGAGCACCCCTGGTTCAAGGCGGCGCTCGCCGCCGGCCCCGGCAGCCCGGAACGTGCCCGCTACCTGTTCCGCGAGGGCAAGGGCGAGCACGGCGAGCTGCCGCCGAACAACTGGCAGTCGCTGTTCGGCGGTCCTGCGTGGACGCGCCTCACCGAGGCCGACGGCACCCCAGGCCAGTGGTACCTGCACCTCTTCGACTCGACGCAGCCCGACTTCGACTGGTCGAACCCGGTGGTGCACCAGGACTTCGAGGACATCCTCCGCTTCTGGCTCGACCGCGGCGTCGACGGGTTCCGCATCGACGTCGCGCACGGGCTCGCGAAGGAGGACGGGCTTCCCGACTACATCCCAGTGGAGAGCAACCTGCCCATCGTCGGCGACCCCCGCACCCCGTACCTCGGCCAGGAGGCCGTGCACGACATCTTCCGCGCCTGGCACCTCATCGCCGCCGAGTACGACGGCGACCGTGTCCTCTGCGGTGAGGCGTGGCTGCCGAGCGTCGAGGAGATGGCTGAGTGGGTTCGCCCCGGACAGCTCCACCAGACCTTCAACTTCGCGTACCTGCGTGCCCCATGGGACGCGGACGGCCAGAAGGAGGTCGTGACGCGCTCGCTCGCAGCGTTCGCCGCATCCGGTGCCCCGAGCACGTGGGTGCTGTCGAACCACGACACGGTTCGCCACGCGACCCGCCTCGCGCTGACCGAGCCGAACGCGCACGGAGCCGGCGTCGGCCCGAAGACGCCGGGTCAGCCCGACCCGGTTGTGGGGGAGCGCCGGGCACGCGCAGCGACGGCGCTCATGCTCGGCCTGCCGGGCTCCAGCTATCTCTACCAGGGCGAGGAGCTCGGCCTGCCGGACGTCATCGACCTCGCCGACGAGGCACGCCAGGACCCGATCTTCATCCGCTCCGAAGGCGAGCTGTACGGCCGCGACGGGTGCCGCGTCCCGATCCCGTGGGAGACGACGGGCGCGAGCTACGGCTTCAGCGCGACGGGGCAGTCCTGGCTGCCGCAGCCTGAACTGTGGGCGAAGCTCGCGCGCAGCGAGCAGGTGCACGACGCCGCCTCGACCCTCAACCTGTACCGTTCGCTGCTGGCACTGCGACGCGAGCACGACCTCGGCATGGGGGATGCGCGCTTCGAATGGGTCGAGGGCTTCGGCGACGAGGTGCTCGCCTACCGCAACGGCGACGTCACGGTGATCACGAACTTCGGCGCCGAGCCGATTGCTCTGCCTGCTGGGCTGCGCGTGCTCGCCCGCAGCGAGGTCGCGCACGTCGAGGACGCCGGCCAGCTCGTGACCGACACGACGGTCTGGCTGGGTGCCGCCCAGTAGCACCGTCGCGCGGGGCGCGATGAGGATGGGCAGCACGAGGGTCGCGAAGCTCGTCACCGAGCTCTCGACCCCGGCGCTGCCCGTCGTCGTCATCTCGCTGCTCTGCGGCATCTCGAGCGCGCAGGGCTGGGCTGGGCTCGTCTGGGGCGCCGTCCCTGCCGTGTTCTGCGGAGTCGTGCCGTACGCGGTGCTCGAGATCGCGGCTCGGCGCGGGATGCTCACCGACCGCCACGTCACGCAGAAGCGGCAGCGCCCGTGGGCGTACGGGATCTGCCTCGCGTCCGTCGGCGTGAGTGTCCTGCTGCTGGCACTGCTCGGGGCCCCGTCGATGATGTTCTGGGCGCTCGGGACGATGTTCGCCGGCCTCATCGCGGCAGGCGGCATCACCCTGGTCGGCCCGAAGGTCTCGGTGCATGCGTTCTGCTGGAGCGCGCTGTGCGCGTTCCTCGCGCTGCTCTTCTCGCCGTGGTGGCTGCTGCTCGGCCTCGTCCTGCCGGTGATCGCCTGGAGTCGTCTTCGTCTCGAGCATCACTCACCGACCGAGGTTGTGCTCGGAACGGTGCTCGGGGCGCTGGTGACCGGGGTCGCCTGGTTCTTCCAGCCGATGTGATCCGCGCGGCGGCGGTCGCGCCGTGCGGGCTCGCATCCGCACGGCTCCGGCCGGAACCCCGCACGGGCGCGAGAACCCCGCACGAGCGCGCCCCGCTTCCGAGGTGGATGCGGCACCGCGCCGCGAGCACCGGTTCAGGGCGCGGCTGGGTACAGCTCACTCGGATCGTACGCCTCTTCGCTGACCCGGGACACAGCCATTTGCGGATGCACGAGAGCACACTCGAAGCGGTGGCCGGATAACGCCGGCCCAGTTTCGGAAGGATTGAGCAGATGGCATTTGAGGGCAAGGTCGCGATCGTGACTGGCGGCGGTTCGGGCATTGGCGAAGCGATCGCGAAGGACCTCGCGGCGAACGGCGTCAAGGTCGTCGTCTCGGACATCAACCTCGACGGCGCGAAGCGCGTCGTCGGCGAGATCGAGGCTGCCGGTGGCACGGCCTCGGCGTTCGAGGCGAACACCGCCGTCGCAGAAGACAGCGTCCGCACTGTCGAGTACGCGGTTGCGACCTATGGCAAGCTCAACTATGCCGTGAACAACGCCGGAATTGGCGGCAAGGCCGCCCCCGCAGCAGAGGTCGAGGTCGACGACTGGGATCGCGTCATCAACATCAACCTCAATGGAGTGCTCTACGGCCTGCGAGCGCAGATCCCCGCGATCCTCGAGGCCGGCGCGGACGAGGGCGCGATCGTCAACATGGCGTCGATCCACGGCACGGTCGCCGCGATCGGCAGCGGCGCGTACACGGCCGCAAAGCACGGGGTGGTCGGCCTCACGAAGAACGCGGCAGCAGAGTACGGGCCACAGGGTCTCCGCATCAACGCGGTCGGACCTGCGTACATCCGCACCCCGCTGCTCGAACAGCACCTCGACGCCGCTGGCTTCGCGGCCCTCGAGGCGAAGCATCCGCTCGGACGCCTCGGCAAGCCCCAGGAGGTCGCGAACCTCGCGACGTTCCTGCTCTCTGACAAGGCGAGCTTCATGACGGGCTCCTACGTGCTCGTCGACGGCGGCTACACGGCCGTCTAGAGTTCCGCGGCTCCATCGCTGCCTGAGAAGCCAACCCCGGCGACGCTTCGAGGGGTTGGGTTCTCAGGCAGCGATCTGCGGAGCAGCCGCTACTTGTCCGACAGGGCCTGGCGGATGCGCTTGAGGGAGACTGTCTCGGCCGTGCCGAGCTGCTGCGCGAAGAGGCTCACGCGGAACTCCTCGAGCATCCATCTGACCTGCACGATGGATGCGGGGGCCGCGCGGCTCACAGGGAACGTGCCGCCGGCCTCCGTGTAGAGGGCCGTGGCCTGCTCGACCTGCATGAGGCCGGCCCGCTCGATGCTCGAATGGCTCAGCACACGCTCGAGGCGATAGGTGAGCGCACGCAGGTAGCGCGGGAGGTGCGCGAGGCGCGCGACGCCGGTCTTCGAGACGAAGCCGGGGTAGACGAGCGCCTGCAGCTGCGAGCGGGCGTCGGCGAGCGACGGCAGCACCGACATGTGATTCGCGGACTTGAGCGCCTTGTTGGCCTCGCGAAAGCGATCGAGGACCTCGGAGACGAGCTTGGTCTGCGCGAACATGCGATCGACGAGCGTCGCGTTGAACGTCTCGCGCAGCTCGTCGAACGCTGCGCGCGTGCGAACGGGTCCGCCGTGCTCGGCGCTGTAGGCGGCCACGGCATCCTGCGCGAGAGCGGCCACGATGTCGCTGAAGAGCGCGGGCGTCGAGTGGTAGGGGCTCGTCGCGAGGGCGAGCTTCTCTTTCGCCGTCAGGTGTTCCTGCACGTAGCTCGCGGGGGAGGGCACGGAAGCGGCGAGCAGGGCCGCGACGCCGATCGGATGCTCGCGCGCCTGGTCCTCGGTGGTCGTCACGAGCCGCAGATCGATGCTGCCCTTGACGACGGCGAGCGACGGGTAGGCGCGGATCACGCCATGCTTGCGCTTGATGTCGATGAGCTCGGGGATCTCGTCGAGCGGCCACTCGGTGAGCCCGTGCTGGTCGTAGCGGAGCTCGGCCGTCGACGCGCTCTGCGCAGGCACCGAACCGGCGTCGCGTACACCGCTCCCCGGTCGTGCCGGTGCAGCGACCTGCTGCGTGGCGCGCAGCACGGATGCCTCCGACGCCTTCTTGAGCTTCTCCTGCAGTGTCTTCAGGTCCTCACCGGTGCCGAGCTCGCGGCCGCGGTCGTCGAGCACGCGGAAGCGCACGCGCAGGTGCGACGGCACCCGGCCCCAGTCGAACTCGCTGACGTCGAAGCGGATGCCGGCCTGACGCTGCATGATCTGCCGGAGCGCGTCGTCGAAGTCGCCCGGTACGTCCTGGCCGAGGTCGGGCCTCGCTTCGCCGAGCTCGCCGAGCAGCTTGTCCGCCCAATCGGCGGACGGCACGAAGTTGCGCCGCGTGGCCTTGGGCAGCGACTTGAGCAGCGCGATGACCAGCTCGCGACGCATGCCGGGCACCTGCCAGTCGAAGCCGCGGTCGTCGAGGCGCGAGAGCAGGGGAAGAGGGATGTTGACGGTCACGCCGTCGTCGGGCGCGCCAGGGTCGAACCGGTACCTGAGGCGCAGGCGCTGGTCGCCCTGCTTCCACTCGGTCGGGAAGCCGGCGCCCTGCTCGTCGGGGTCGGCGTGCTCCTCGCCGAGCACATCCGCTCTCGTCATGGTCAGCAGCTGTGGCGTCTGCTTCTGTGCGCCCTGCCACCACTTCTCGAACGTCGACTGCGAGACGACGTCGCGCGGGAGTCGCTCGTCGTAGAACTCGAAGACGGCGTCTTCGTCGTCGGAGTAGGCGCCACGGGACCTGGTGCGTTCCTCGAGGTCGGCGAGGCTCTTGCGGAGGGCCCGGTTCTTCGAGTCGAAGCTGTGCCGCCCGTTCCAGTCGCCTTCCACGAGGGCGTGGCGGATGAACAGGTCGCGGGACCAGGCGGGGTCGATCTTCGAGAACTGCACGGTGCGCCCGCGGACGATGGGCACGCCGTACAGCGTGACGCGTTCGATGGCGACGGCGGAGCCCAGCTTCTTCTCCCAATGGGGGTCGGAGTGGTTGCGTTTCGCGAGGTCGCCGGCGAGCGCCTCAGCCCAGGCTGGGTCGATCTTCGCGACGGTGCGCGCGAACAGGCGGCTCGTCTCGACGAGCTCGGCCGCCATGACGACGTCCGGTTGCTTCTTCGCCTTCGCGAGCCCTGACCCTGGGAAGATCTGGAAACGTGTGCCCCGCGCCCCCGCGTAGTCGCGTTTGAGTTCGTCGCGGATGCCGATATGGCTGAGGAGGCCAGCGAGCATGGAGCGGTGGATCGCGTCGGCGAGGGCGCCCGGCTCCTGCACCTGGCCCGCGGCGGGCCGCTGCACCTTGAGGCCGATGGGGCCGGCGAGCTGGCGCAGTTGACGGAACACGTCCTGCCACTCGCGGAAGCGGACGAAGTTGATGAACTCGTCGCGGCACTTGCGCCTGAACGCACTCGACCCGAGCTCGTGGCTCTGCTCCTCAAGGTAATTCCAGAGGTTCACGAGCGTGAGGAAGTCGCTCGACGGGTCGCGGAAGCGGGCGTGCAGCTCATCGGCCTTCTGCCGGTGGTCGAGGGGCCGCTCGCGGATGTCCTGCACCGTCATGCCGGCGACGATGATGAGCACCTCGCGGCTCACGTCGTGCTGCTTCGACTCGATGACCATGCGCCCGAACCGCGGATCGATGGGGAGTCGGGCGAGGCTGCGGCCCGTCTTCGTCAGGCGGAGCTGGCTGTTCTTGCCGGGCTCGACGGCGCCGAGCTCGCTGAGGAGGTCGGTGCCGTCCTTGATGCCGCGTGCATCCGGCGGCTGCAGGAACGGGAACTCGGAGAGGGCACCGAGGCTCAGCTCGAGCATCTGCAGGAGCACGCTCGCGAGGTTCGTGCGGAGGATCTCCGGTTCGGTGAACTCGGGGCGGCGGTCGAAGTCAGCCTCAGAGTAGAGACGGATGGCGACACCCGCCGAGGTGCGGCCCGCGCGACCAGATCGTTGCTTCGCGGAGGCCTGCGAGATGGCTTCGATGGGGAGGCGCTGCACCTTCGCCCGCGTCGAGTACCGCGAGATGCGGGCCGTACCGGTGTCGATCACGGCGACGATGCCTGGCACCGTGAGGCTCGTCTCGGCGACGTTCGTCGCGAGGACGACGCGGCGGCGGACGCCGGGGGGCCGCTTCGACTCGAAGACGCGGTGCTGCTCGGCCGAGGAGAGGCGGCCGAACAGCGGAAGCACCTCGGTGGATTCGGGGCGGCGGCTGCGCGCGAGGTGCGCGCGGATCGCGTCCTGCGCATCCCGGATCTCCTGCTCGCCGGACAGGAACACGAGCACGTCGCCTGGCAGGTCGCGGTCGAGCTCGTCGAGCGCATCCACGATGCCCTCGAACATGTCGCGCTCGGGCGTCTGCGGGGCCGCGTCCTCATCCTCTTCGCCTGGGAGGGCGGCATCCGCGACGAGGGGCCGGTAGCGCACGTCGACGGGGAAGGTGCGCCCGGAGACCTCGATCATCGGGGCGTCGTTGAAGTGCTTCGAGAACGACTCAGGGTCGATCGTCGCCGACGTGATGATGACCTTCAGGTCGGGGCGCTTCGGCAGGAGCGTCTTGAGGTAGCCGAGGAGGAAGTCGATGTTGAGGCTGCGCTCGTGGGCCTCGTCGATGATGATCGTGTCGTACTTGCGCAGGAGCCGGTCGCGGTGGATCTCGTTGAGGAGGATGCCATCCGTCATGAGCTTCACGCGCGTCTCGGCCGAAACCTCGTCGGTGAAGCGCACCTGGTAGCCGACGAGCCCGCCGATGTCGCCGCCGAGCTCATCTGCGATGCGCTCGGCGATCGTGCGTGCGGCGATGCGTCGTGGCTGCGTGTGCCCGATCATCGTGCGGCCGAGTTCGAGGCAGATCTTCGGCAGCTGCGTCGTCTTGCCCGAGCCGGTCTCGCCCGCGACGATGACCACCTGGTTGGCGGCGATGGCGTCGCGGATCTCGTCCCGCATCTGGCTGACGGGCAGCTCCGGCGGATAGGAGATCGCGAGGGGAGTCGTAGTCATGAGCGTTTCAGTCTATTGCCAGGTGCGTCCAGAATGTGCCTCGCACCGGCCACTCAGCGCGCTTGGGTCGCTCTCGTTCGCTCCCAGCGTGGTGTGGGAGTTCGCTTTAGTTGCACACGCTTGGTAAAACTGTGTGATGACCGCATTGCAGATCCCCAACGTTTCCCTCAACGACGGCACCAGCATCCCCCAGCTCGGCTTCGGTGTCTTCAAGGTCGACCCGGCTGAGACCGAGCGCATCGTCTCCGACGCCCTCGAGGTCGGCTACCGCCACATCGACACCGCCAAGATCTACGGCAATGAGGAGGGCGTGGGCCGTGCGATCGCGAAGTCGGGCATCCCGCGCGACGAGCTCTACATCACCACGAAGCTGTGGAACGACGAGCAGGGGCGCGACACGCCCCGGGCCGCGATCGACGCGAGCCTCGAGCGCCTCGGCCTCGAGAAGGCCGACCTGTACCTCATCCACTGGCCCACGCCGAAGCAGAACAAGTACGTCGAGAGCTGGGAGGCGCTCGTCGAGCTGCAGCAAGCTGGCCTCACGACGTCGATCGGCGTGTGCAACTTCTTCGAGTCGCACCTGCGCGACATCATCTCCGCCACGGGCGTGAAGCCGGTCGTCAACCAGATCGAGCAGCACCCCATCTTCCAGCAGCCAGAGCTCGACGCGTACCTGCGCGCCGAGGACATCAAGACCGAGGCGTGGGGCCCGCTCGGCCAGGCCAAGTACCCGCTCTTCGAACTCGAGCCCGTCAAGGCCGCTGCGGATGCGCACGGCAAGACGCCCGCACAGGTCGTCATCCGCTGGCACATCCAGAAGGGCAACATCGTGTTCCCGAAGACCACGTCGCGTGAGCGCATGGTCGAGAACGCCCAGGTCTTCGACTTCGAGCTGAGCTCTGCCGAGTACGACGCCATCACCGCGCTCGAGCGTGGCGAAGAGGGACGCGTCGCGGCTCACCCCAACGAAGTGAACTAGCTTCCAGCATTCACTGAGAACGGCCGGTGCTCCCGAAGGGGGCACCGGCCGTTTCGCGTGCTGCGCCGAGCTTCGGCTGGACATTTGAGATCAAGCGCTATCTTCCGACGCCCTTGCCCTTGCGTTCAAGCTCCTCACTTAGATTGTCGAGGTCAGGATAGATGCCAGCTTCCCCGAATCCACACGCTTCAACTTGCCTCGCAAATTCGGCGAGAACGCCTGCTGGAATAATGAGTTTTGCCAAGAAATCGGCCGCCGCTGGCAGTAGGTTTAAAGCTCTGCTCTCGAATTTGTGAATCGTGAACGCTCCCTGTTGCACAAGCATGCGCAAGTCTGATTCGCTTGCCATTACCGCAAGGTGACCGGGGTGCGGATGTGTGCTCTGAGCCGCAGCGTGCCTTCTGCCCTGGCTCTCAGCAAGGTCAGAGCCCCATCGCCATCGTCTGACATCGTCATTCTCTTCTGCCGCTGCGTCACCGAAGAACGCTCCGTCCACCAGAGTCCGTGCTGTGTTCGACTCGATGCTGGGCGTGAAGTCAAACTGGTCCTTGGTTGCTCTGGCGTTGAGAACGTGGGGATCCAGGCACCAGATCACGGCGTCTCTCGGGGTAGCATCGGGGTTCCGGACCAATCTCTCAGTCGCGAAGTAGGCGCTGACCAACGGGGAGCGTGACCAATCGAGGAGTCGCGTGGGCAAACCGTGGTGTTGCATCGTCTGTAGCCAGGAGGCATTGCGATTGTGAGCAATGTCAGCGCCGAGCAAAGGTGCCCTTCCCTGGAAACGATGGGTGAGGTTTGTCTCGTAGGCCTGGCTGAGGTTTCCCTGGTTATTTGCGTTGCGTTGAACTTTAGGTTCCAAGTCCCAGCCAGCATCAGCTTGGCCTCGATACCAGGCAACGCCGGATGCTGTTCTATGCCTGGAGACCTGGTCGACAAGGTCCGCGATTGATTCAATGACTCGTATTCGAAGTTCCACGCGACAAGGCTACCGTCGACACCAAACTCTGCAACTGGTTGTGTGAAAACGTGCAGTGGCCGGAAAACGGGTCAATGTCCGTCGGGGTGAGGAGGCCCCGCCGCGCTTAGACGCGAAGGGCCCTCGGCGAGAGACTGGTCAGTGCGCGGAACTCCCCAGCGGTCAGTCCTGAGTGTGCTGAAGTGGTCATGGATCCAGCCTGGGCTATGCCCCAGGGGCCAGGTCAACTCGGGATGTTGCTGCCCCGTGGGCGGTTCGACGAGGCTGGGCTCGTGGAGCGGTGTTCTGCCAAGGCGGTCGCCCAGGCGGCGCGGTTCGTCCTGACGTATCGCGCGGCAGCCTCCCAGTGCGCGCCGTGCCCATCGTGGAACATCGACGCCCAGGGCTCGCGCCCCGTCAGGCTCGAAGTGCGCAGCAGGTCGTGCATGGCGCTGGTCCGCTCGGCCATTGCAGAAGGGAGGTGCCTGCGCATCTCAGGATCTGCGCCGTAGCCGTCGACGAATGCGGCGAGCTCGAGGGCGGCGACCTCTGGCGGTTTCCCCGCGTCGTTGAGCGTGAAGGCTTGGGCCGCGTAGGCCGTGTCCCACAGTCGGGTGCTCGGAGCTGCGGCATCCCAGTCGATGAAGACCCACCGGTCACCCATGAGGAGATTCCACGGTGCCAAGTCGTTGTGACACATCAGCTCAGCCCCTGGCGCCTCGATCGCCGTCTCCCAGGTCGCCTGTGGATTCGGCTCGAAGCCTGAGCTCGCGTCGTGGATGGCGCGTACCAGCGAACCGACCCGGTGCAGCGCCGTCAGGGAAAGCGCGGGGGCATCCATCGCGAGGGTGCCTGGGATGAACTCCTGCACTTGCCGGCCAGACTCGTCACGGCCCAGGGGAGCCGGCGCATCCACACCCGCGTTCCGGAGGAAGGCCACGAACTCGACCACGCCCATTGTCGATGCGCCCCACCGCTTCCGCACCGTGTTCCCGACGCGGACGACCTCACCGCCTGCGTTTCCTCCGGCAAGAAGCTCAGCTTCGTCCATCCCACGAGGCTAGCGCGGCACGACGGCGATGACGCTTGGCATTCTGAGACTCACTGTGGTCGCTCGGGCCGTCGGGATCTCTGCTCTCGTGGGACGCGCAGTCCGGGAACCGGCGTGAGCCGCGCCGGGCTTCGTCGCAGGCGTTCTCACCCTGCAGGAGACGTTCTGGGCCAACTTCGCCGTCCTGAACGCGAGTTGACGCCTGAGGCTCTCGCACCCACGGGATGCGGAGGGACTTCGGATGGGTCGCCCAAGGAAGCCTCCTAGCCTCGCACGATGACAAATGCAAAGACTCGCAAACTTGCCGGGCTCAGCGGACTCGCTGCGGTTGGAGCGCTGGCCGGTGCCCTCTTCTCGGCAACCCCGGCCAGCGCCGCCGGCTCCGCCTACTACGCCTTCCCGACGCAGGCCGAGTGCCTGACGAAGTGGGGTGCCGTCGTTGGTGGTTCGATCGGCACCGGGTCGAACGTCTACATCGGGCCGAACGCCTGCGAGCAGGACACGAGCGGAACCTTCGCCGGCATGTATCGCCTGTACGTCGCCTACCCGTAAGCCGAAGTCAGGCCATGAGAACCGAAAGGCGCTTCTTGCGTCGATTCTCGGCGACGATCCAGGCGACGTCGGCGTGCGAGGTGTCGAGCTCGAGAAACGCTGCGAGCCCCAAGTCGGGGTCGGCTGCGACCGCGATGCTCCAGCAGTAGCCGAGTGCTTGCCTCAGTCGGCGCGCGTCCGGCGTCTTGCGTTGGTCGTCCGGCAACAACGCCAGGTGGTGCGTGCTCGCAGCGCAGGCCTGCAGGGCTGCCTGCTTGGCATCAGGGGTCCGCAACAGACGCGGTTCGCAGATCGCCGCGACCGCTGCACGCGCAAGGAGCACATCGCTGGACGCTGCCCAGCGCTCGACGATCTCGATCAACGGCAGCACCGACCGGTCGCCGAGATGCTGCAGGCCGATGACGGCACCTTCGCGCACTCGCCAGCGCGCGTCGGCGACCATGGTGAGCAGCTGCCGTTCACGTTCGGGATCGTCGGCGCGGCTGCCGATGGCAGCCGCCGCACACATCGCGGAGTATTCGCCGCCATCCGCGCCGAGCACTTCGATCAACTCCGCGTCGGCCAGGGTGAGGACGGCGTCGAGCAGCGTGAGGTTCGCGCGGGGACCCGGCAGTCCGGAGTGCTCCTCAAGGAACCCCGGCCAGGCAGATCGATCGATCGCCTGCAGCTGTATGGCCCACGCCCCGATGCCCGTCATCGGTCGAGCATACGGCTCGGCAGTACGCTCGGAAACGTGACAGTACCTCGTGCCCCTCGGGCGGGAATCCGCGTCGCGATCTCCGTGGTCGCCTGGTTCAACCTCATCTCGGCGCTCGTGGGAATGGGGGGTCTGACGTTGGGCGGCGGTATGGGACTTCCGCCGGAGTGGCTCGAGGGGAGCGCCTTCGATTCCTACGTCTGGCCGGGGATCATCCTCGGCGTGGTGGTCGGCGGGGCTCAGGCGGCTGCGCTCACGACGCAGTACCAGCGTCGTGAGATGGCCATGGGGATGCACGCCGCGGCCGGGCTCATCATGGTGATCTGGATCTTCGTCGAGCTGGCTCTCTTGCTCGTCTGGTCCCCACTCCACGCCGTCTTCTTCTCCTCGGGAGTGATCCAGATCGTGCTCGCCGTGCTGGCGCTGGGTGCCTGGCCGAGCCCGCTGCTGCGGCGGGAGCACCCACGGCCTCCCGTGGAGGGCGACTGAGTGACGCGTGGGCCCGCACATAGTCGAAGCAGGGCCCGCCCAGGGAGAGGTCGACGCGCTATCTCGATCGTTCGGCGATCGCCGCCAGCTCGCTCACTGAACCGTCTGCGATGACGCGCAGGTGCTCGGTGATCGTCGTGATCGGCCAGTCCCACCAGGCGACGGCCAGCAGCGTCCCGATGTCGTCCTCGTCGAAGCGGTGACGGATGAGCGTGGCTGGATTGCCGCCGACGACCCCGTAGTCGGGCACGTCTTTCGTGACGACGGAGGAGGTCGAGATGATCGCGCCGTGGCCGATGCGCACTCCCGGCATGATCGTCACGTCGCCGCCAATCCACACGTCGTTGCCGATGACGGTGTCGCCTCGGCTCGGCAGATCGGTGACGAGATCGAAATGCTGACCCCACGAGCCGCCCATGATCGGGAACGGGTACGTGGAGGGACCAGACATGCGGTGATTCGCGCCGTTCATGATGAATCGGACGCCGGCCGCAATCGCGCAGAACTTCCCGATGATCAGGCGGTCTGGTCCGTAATGGTGCAGCACGTTGCGGGTCTCGAAGGCGGTCGCATCGTCGGGATCGTCGTAGTAGGTGAAGTCGCCGACGCTGATCAGCGGGCTCGTGACCAGCGGCTTCAAGAGCACGACCCGCTCCTGACCTTCGATCGGGTGCAGCCGGTCGGGGCCAGGGGGAAGCGAGGGATCAGTCACAGGACCAGCCTAGGTCTCGGCCGGTCTCTGCCGGTCTCGGGCGGCCTCTGGCGTCCCGAGCCGGGGCGTCATGGAATATCGGTCACCGCGGCCTCGTTGCACCGCTGATGACCTCGAACTCGAACGACACCACCGCAACGCAGAGGACCGCGCTCGTCGTCGGAGCCTCCGGGATCACCGGCTCGGCCCTCGTTGATCGCCTGACGCGAGACGGCTGGGAGGTGCTCGCGCTCTCGCGCAGCGCCGTCAGCACCGGCAAGGTGCGGGGCATCGCGGCCGACCTGCGCGACCCCGAGAGCCTCAAGGCAGCGCTGGCATCGGAGCGACCGACGCACGTGTTCTTCACGGCGTGGCAGCGCCAGGCGACGGAGGCGGAGAACATCGCCGTGAACAGCGCCATGGTCCGCGACCTCCTGGCCGCGCTCGACCACGCACCCGTGCAGCACGCCGCCCTGGTCACCGGACTCAAGCACTACCTGGGGCCGTTCGAAGCGTACGCAGCTGGCGAGATGCCGGACACCCCGTTCCGCGAGGAGTCCGAGCGGCTGGACACCCCGAACTTCTACTACGCGCAGGAGGATGAGCTGTTCGCTGCGGCGGACCGCCAGCAGTTCACCTGGTCGGTGCACCGCTCGCACACGGTCATCGGCCATGCAGTCGGCAACGCCATGAACATGGGCCTGACGATCGCCGTGCAGGCCGCGCTCACGAAGTACCTTGGCGTGCCGTTCGTGTTCCCAGGCAGCGAAGCGCAGTGGAACGGCCTCACCGACATGACGGATGCCGGAGTCCTCGCTGAGCAGATGGTGTGGGCATCCACCGAGCCTGCCGGCCACAACGAGGCGTTCAACATCGTCAATGGCGACATCTTCCGTTGGCGGTGGATGTGGCCGCGCCTCGCGGAGATGCTCGGCGTCCCCGCCGAGCAGGTCGTCGGCTTCGAGGGGGAGGCTCGCCCGCTCGAGGCGCAGATGGAGCAGCTCGAGCCGCACTGGCCCGCTGTCGCTGCCGAGCACGGGCTCGTCGAGTCGGACATCTCTCGGCTCGCCTCCTGGTGGCACACGGACGCCGATCTCGGTCGCGAGATGGAGGTCGTCACCGACATGGGGAAGAGCCGCGACGCCGGGTTCCTCAGCTTCCGCCGGACCGATCAGGCCTTCGCTGAGCTCTTCGAGCGCTACCGCGCCGACCGCCTCATCCCCTGACCCGCGCCTACCGCCAGCTGGGCAGCCAGTGGGTGAGCGACCAGTACGAGGTGGAGATCATCTGGCCGGTCCACACTGGCCAGAAGAGCACCGACACGAGCGCCATGACGACGAGCAGCACGCCGACGGCGGAGACGCCGATCGTTCGGGATGCCTGCGGGGTCTGGCGGTCGCCCGCGATGGTCTGGACGACGACCAGCGACGCGAGGATCATGAACGGCAGGAACGCGATCGCGTAGAAGTGGAAGACGGCCTGGCGCTCGAGGTACGCAAGCCACGGGAAGTAGCCGGCGCCGTAGCCGACGAGGATCGCGAAGTACTGCCACTTCGGGCGCAGGAAGCACATGATGATGAGGAACAGGATCGACACCGTGCCGAACCAGAAGATGATCGGGTTCGAGATCGACGTGATCGCCTCGACGCACTGGCCGACGTCGCACGAGGAGCCGTCGCCGGCCTCCGAGTAGACGTAGCTGAACGCGGTGGGGCGGATGAGGAACGGCCACTCCTGCGGCCCAGACTGGTACGGGTGCTCGGCGCTCAGGCCGCGGTGGAAGTTGTATGCCTCCACCTGGTAGTGCCAGAGGCTCTGCAGGGGGAGCGGCACCCACGACAGCAGGCCCGTCCAGGCGTTGCCGGCCTGCTCGGCCCAGTCGCGGTAGAAGCCGCCCGTCGTCGTGAGCCAGCGCGTCCAGGTCGCCAGGTAGGTGATGGCTGCGAGCGGCACGGTCAGGATGAACGAGACCGGGCCCTGCATGAGGATCGCCGCGGAGCCCCAGAACGTCACGCCGAGGCGCTTCCGCTCGATCATGTCGACGACGAGCGTGTAGACGCAGAAGGCCGCGAGGAAGTAGAGACCAGACCACTTCACGGCCGACGCGGCGCCGAGGGTGACGGCGGCCGCCATGAGCCAGGGCCGCCACCAGAGGCGTGGTCCCCAGTCGGGCCCGACCGGCTTCACCTCGGGTGCGCGCGACGTGGTCGTGGCCTTCGTCGGGATCGGCTCGCCCTCGAGGCCCTCCTCCTTGCGCCACGCCATGATCTTCGTGCGCAGCTTCTTCTGCTGGTCCTCGCGGTCGAGCAGCACGAACAGGAAAGCGAGCAGCACGAAGAACATGAGGATGCCGTCGAGGATCCCGACCCGCGACATGACGATCGCGTGCCCGTCGATGGCGAGCATCCCTGCGCCGATCGTGGCGAGGACGGGCGAGCGGAACAGCTTCTTCGCGACGACCCAGAGCAGCGGCACGGCGAGCGTGCCGACGAGGGCCACGCCGAAGCGCCAGCCGAACGGGTTGTCGGCGCCGAAGACGAGCATCCCGAGCCCGATGATGTACTTCCCGAGGGGCGGATGCACGACGTAGGACGGGTCGGTCGTGTACCCGTTCGGGTCTCCAGCGTTGAACGCGTCGTTCGGGTTCTCGGGCCATTCGGCCTCGTAGCCCAGGTTGAGCAGCGTCCACGCATCCTTCACGTAGAAGGTCTCGTCGAAGATGAGGAAGTGGGCGCCGCCGAGGTTCCAGAACCTCAAGACGGCGGCGAGCAGGGTGACGACGCCGAGAAGGATCCATTCGGTGCGCACGCGCAGCCGGGGCGTGCTCGTCACGCGAGCCCAGAGGTCGTCGAAGATCGAGCCGCGCGCGACGGGCGCCTTCGGAGCGGGCGTCGCGGCCGCCGAGTCGGACGGCGGGGTTGCGGCATCTGGGGCCGCTGGCGCGCTGACTTGAGTCGTCGCAGGAGCCGTCGTCGCGGGTGACTTCGCCGCCTCGTCGGGTGTTCCGGTCTCTGCTTGCTCGCTCACCCAAGCAATCGTAGGGGGCGAGGTGCCAGACGCGTCGAAGGAGTCGAGCCGCGTGGGAGGATCGCAGCCATGATCATCCTCGCGGGCACCCCCATCGGGAACCTCGGCGACGCTTCGGCGCGTCTCATCGACACGTTCAAGAACGCCTCTCTCGTGGCGTGCGAGGACACCCGCTCCACGGCGAAGCTGCTCGGGATGCTCGGGATCGAGAACCGGCCGCGCCTCGTCGCCCTGCACGAGCACAACGAGGACGAGCTGGCGAAGACGATCGTCGAGCAGGCGCGTGACTCGGACGTCGTGCTCGTGAGCGATGCCGGCATGCCGGGCATCTCCGACCCCGGATACCCGATCGTCGCGCTCGCGGCGAAGGAGGGGGTGACGGTCACGAGCGTGCCGGGCCCGAGTGCCGTCATCACTGCGCTCGCGATCTCGGGACTGCCCACCGACCGCTTCACCTTCGACGGCTTCCTGCCCCGCAAGGCTGGGGAGCGCGAGACGTTCCTGCGCTCGCTCGCGACCGAGCCGCGCACGGTGGTGCTGTTCGAGTCGCCGCATCGCCTTGCCCGGACGCTCGCGGACATGGCAGCGATCTGGGCTGCCGACCGCCGCATCGCCGTGTGCCGCGAGCTCACGAAGCTCTACGAGGAGGTTCGGCGGGGAACCGCGGCCGAACTCGTGCCGTGGGCGGAGGAGGGCGTGCGCGGCGAGATCGTGATCGTCGTGGAGGGAGCGGCCCCCGCGATCGTCGACCAGGCGGGCGCGCAGGCGATGGTCGCCGAGCTCGTGGCGGGCGGGATGCGCCTCAAGGAGGCGGCAGCGCAGGTCGCCGCCGAGACTGGCATGAGCAAGCGCGACCTCTACCAGGGCCACCTCGCGTCGTAACAGTGCCCAGCCGACAATAGGATGATCCCCATGGCTTCCGGCGAATCGTTCTACATCACGACACCGATCTTCTACGTCAACGACGTTCCTCACATCGGTCACGCGTACACGGAGGTCGCTGTCGACGCGCTCGCCAGGTGGCACCGTCAGCGCGGCGACACGACGTGGCTGCTCACGGGCACCGACGAGCACGGCCAGAAGATCATGCGCTCGGCGCTTGCGAACAACGTCACCCCGCAGGCGTGGGCCGACAAGCTGGTCAACGAGGCGTGGAAGCCCATGCTCGAGACCCTCAACATCTCGAACGACGACTTCATCCGCACGACGGACGAGCGCCACGAGACTCGCGTGCAGCGTTTCCTGCAGAAGCTCAACGACGCCGGCTTCATCTACGACGCCGAGTTCGAGGCGCTGTACTGCGTGGGCTGCGAGGAGTTCAAGCCCGAGTCGGAGATCGTTGCTGGCACGGGCCAGTACGAGGGCGAGAAGGTCTGCGCCATCCATTCGAAGCCGCTCGAGCTGCTGCAGGAGCAGAACTACTTCTTCAAGCTCAGCGACTTCCAGGACCGCCTGCTTGCGCTCTACGAGGAGAACCCCGAGTTCATCCAGCCGTCGTCGGCGCGCAACGAGGTCATCTCCTTCGTACGCTCGGGACTCCGCGACCTGTCGATCTCGCGCACCACGTTCGACTGGGGCGTGAAGGTGCCGTGGGATGAGTCGCACGTCGTCTACGTGTGGTTCGACGCGCTGCTCAACTACATCACCGCAATCGGCTACGGCGACGACGAGTCGGAGCTCGAGAAGCTCTGGCCGGCGCACCACATCGTCGGCAAGGACATCCTGCGCTTCCACGCGGTCATCTGGCCAGCCATGCTCATGGCCGCTGGCCTGCAGGTGCCGGCGGGCATCTTCGCGCACGGCTGGCTGCTTGTCGGGGGCGAGAAGATGTCGAAGTCGAAGCTCACGGGCATCGCGCCGACCGAGATCACCGATGTCTTCGGCTCCGACGCGTTCCGCTACTACTTCCTGCGCGCCATCCACTTCGGCCAGGACGGCTCGTTCTCGTGGGAGGACCTGTCGGCCCGGTACCAGTCCGAGCTCGCGAACGGCTTCGGCAACCTCGCCTCACGCGTCATCGCCATGGTCAACAAGTACTTCGATGGCGTCGTGCCGGAGCAATCGACGCTGCTCGATTCGGAGCAGGCCATCATCGATCTCGCGACCGACGTCGCGGTGAAGGCCGACGAGGCGATGCTCTCCTTCGACATCGATGGCGCGCTCGCGCACATCTGGCGGCTCGTGGATGCGCTCAACGGCTACATCACGGAGCAGGAGCCGTGGGCGCTCTCGAAGCAGGGCGACGAGGGACGCGCGCGCCTCGCCGCGGTGCTCGAGGTCACGACCCGCAGCCTCGGCCACCTCGCTGTGCTCCTCAACCCGTTCATCCCGATCGCGGCCGAGAAGCTGTGGTTCGCGATCGGTGGCGACGGCGAGCTCGCCACGACGCGCATCGACAACGCGTACGCGCTCGTCGGATCGCGGCCGTTGAGCGAGCTTCCGCCGCTCTTCCCGCGCATCGAGCAGGAAGTCCAGCGCTGACGGTGCCAGGGTCTCAGCAGGGCGAGGCGCGGCACGGCGACGGGCAGCACGGCGACGCCGAGAAGCTGCGCCGCCGCTCGGCGACGAGCGAGTCGGGGCACACGCGCATCCTCGCGTACCCGCCGTACCCGGAGGCGCTCGACGTGCCCTGCTACGACAACCACACGCACCTCGAGATCGAGGACGGCGAGGAGGACGAGCGCCTTTCGCTCGACGAGCACCTCGCGGCGGCTGTGGCCGCTGGTGTGCAGGGTGTCGTGCAGGTCGGCAACGACGTGCCGTCGAGCCAGTGGTCGGCGCGCATCGCAGCGACACACGAGCGGGTGCTCGCCGCTGTCGCGCTGCACCCGAACGTCGTGCCGGAGCTGGCGGCGGCCGGCACGCTCGAAGAGGCGATCGCCGAGATCGACCGGCTCGCCGCGCAGCCACGCGTGCGGGCCATCGGGGAGACGGGGCTCGACTACTTCCGCACGCCGGAACCCGCCGACCAGCGATTGCAGGTCGAGGCGTTCGAGCGGCACATCGGCCTCGCGAAGAGGCACGGCATCGCCATGCAGATCCACGACAGAGACGCGCACGAAGACGTCATCGCGACCCTCAAGCGGGTCGGAGCGCCGGAGCGCACGGTCTTCCACTGCTTCTCTGGCGACGCCGACATGGCGCGGATCGCGGCCGAGGAGGGCTGGTACCTGTCGTTCGCGGGGACGGTCACGTTCAAGAACGCCGCCTCCCTGAGGGAGGCGCTGTCGGTGACGCCGATCGAGCGCATCCTCGTCGAGACGGATGCCCCGTTCCTCACCCCTGTGCCGTTCCGCGGGCGCCCCAACGCCCCGTACCTCATCCCGGTCACGCTGCGCGCCATGGCCGAGCACCTGGGCCTGCCGGCCGATGAGCTGAGCGCGCAGGTCAGCGCGAACACCGAGGCTGTCTACGGCAGCTGGGACCTGGCGGCGCAGCCGGCCTCGACTGAAGGAGTGCGCGCATGAGCGTGAGTCTGCTTGGCGCCAACGAGATCCGCGAGCTCGCGGCGGAGCTCGACGTGACCCCCACGAAGAAACTGGGTCAGAACTTCGTGCACGACCCGGGCACGGTGCGACGAATCGTGCAGACCGCGAAGGTCCGCGCTGGCGAGCACATCCTCGAAGTCGGTCCGGGGCTCGGCTCGCTCACGCTTGGGCTGCTCGAGACGGGCGCGAGCGTCACGGCCATCGAGATCGACGAGCGGCTCGCGGCCCGTCTGCCGCAGACGGTCGCCGAGCACGCGCCCGGCGCTCAGCTCGAGGTGATCGTGTCCGACGCCCTCCAGGTGCAGGATGTGCCGGGCGAGCCGGTCGCGCTCGTCGCGAACCTGCCGTACAACGTGTCGGTGCCCGTGCTGCTGCACCTTCTCGAACGACTCCCGTCGCTCGAGCGCGGCGTTGTCATGGTGCAGGCCGAGGTGGGGGAGCGCATCGTCGCCGGCCCCGGCTCGAAGGTGTACGGCTCGCCGAGCGTCAAGGCCGCCTGGTATGGCACGTGGTCGAGTGCTGGCCTCGTGGGCCGCAAGGTCTTCTGGCCCGTGCCGAACGTCGACTCCATCCTCATCTCCTACACGGAGCGCGAGACGCCCCGCGGCTCCGAGGAACTGCGTCGCAAGGTGTTCCGCATCGTCGACGCAGCCTTCGGGCAGCGCCGCAAGATGCTGCGGCAGGCGCTCTCCCCGCTGCTCGGGGAGAACGCGGCCGCGACGTCCCTCGTGCTCGAAGCGTCCGGCATCGACCCGACCGCGCGCGGAGAGACGGTCGGCATCGACGACTACGTTCGGCTCGCAGAGGCCTGGACGGGCTAGGGTCACACGACCAACCACGCGGGCCCAGCGAGGAGCCATGGACGACCAGTCAACGAGGACTGCAGTGCGGGATGTGCCTTCGCGGCGCGCACGCACCATCACGATCACCGCGATCGTGGCCGTCCTGGCGCTTGTCGCGGGATGGGTCGTCCTGGCTTTCACGGGCGAACCCGACTCCGGCGAGTTGCCCTTCGTGGGCGAATCGACGCTGCCCGGTTACCCGACCCGCGGCCCCGGCGGAGACCTGGACGACCAGCGTTCGCTGGTCGCGGCCGCCGAGCACTGGCGGGATGCCGTCCGCGACGGTGGCCAGGCGCTTCCTGGAGGGCAGGTGATCGAACTGCTGTGGGCTGGAGATGTGGACGCGACGAAGCTCGAGACGGCGGCCGTCAGGTCAGCGTTCTCGGCCGAGCTCCTGATCCTCCGTGCCGACAACGCGGTCGCGGCGCTCGTCCGCCCCCTTGATGGGGCGGACAGCGGCGACGACACCGTCTTCTCACTCCTCGGCACCGCATCGATCGCCAGGAGTCGCTACGAGCGCGGGTTCACGGTGGCGAAGGGGGTGCTGCTCTTCAACGAGCGGATGCGCCAGGGCTCGCTCCTCGAGACGGCGACGTTCACCGCGGAATCGCCGCCCGCGCTCAGCGAGACCTCCACGTCCGACGGACTCCTGCTCCTGGCGGCCCGCTCGCTGCTTCGAATCCCCGATGCGGGAGGCCCTGCAGGCGACGTGCACGAGGGATTCGCCTACGTGCATCCCAGCTCGGGGCTCACACTGCTGCAGACCGAGGACGCGGCTGGCGACTGGGTGGCGGTCACCGACGCAGATCGGGGCGCTGCCCGGTTCGCAGCGCTGTCGCGGGGCATCATCACGGCGCGAGACGAGCAGCTCGGGCACCGGCTGCGCGTCTCGATCCTGGACGACGAGAGCCTGCCGTCTCGTGCTGCCGTGTCGCTGGTCGAGATCGCCCACCTTGAGAGTCAGGGGCGTGGATCCGGTGTTCTCTGGGCGGTCGTGGTGGCAGCCCGCGGTGATGACGACCCGATCCTGCTCGGAGCCGGGCCCGTCGCGAGCCCGGTCAATGGCGCTCCACAGCTGCCGGTCATCGCCGCGCGGTGGGTGCGCGACGACGGCGTCGACGTGCTGGTGGTCGCCGGATCTCGCGGCATCACGTCGTTCGAGATCGCCGCCTCTGGCGGCACGATCAGCCGGAACGGGTCGAGTGGCGTCGTCGAGCGGGCTGCCCTCGCGCTCAGCTGGGAGAACGGTGCGGAGAGCAACGTCACCCGCCCGGCACTCGTCGTCATCGGCCGCTCGGAGGCGGGCCCGGTCCAGCCGCTCGAGCCGGTGAGCTGAGCGAAGATCTGCTTGGATGGCAGTCATGAACACGCAGAACGTGAGAGATGTGCCCTGGAGCGACGGGCGTTGGACCAACGAGCCCGTCTCCACGGAGGCGGTCGAGGGCGCGCTCCTCGTCACCGCTGCAGAGGGCAGCGATGCGTGGCGCACGACGTCCTACGGGTTCATCCACGACACCGAGCACGCTCTGCTGCGTCCGTTCGAGCAGGACACCGCCGTCGAGGTCGAGTTCCTCGTGGACTTCGAGGAGCAGTTCGATCAGGCAGGTCTCTTCCTCAGGGTCGACGAGGCCAACTGGATCAAGGCGGGCGTCGAGGTCAGCGACGGCGAGGAGCAGCTGGGAGCCGTCGTCACGAGGGGCGAGTCGGACTGGTCGCTTGCTCCGGTTGCGAGCTGGCGTGGGCGCCGCGTGACCGTGCGGGCGAGTCGCAGCGGCGATGCGATCACCATCCGCGCTCGCGTCGATGCCGACGCATGGCGCCTCGTTCGAGTCGCGCCGTTGGCGGCTGATGCACACGCTGAGGCGGGGCCGTTCTGCTGCGCGCCATCCCGCAGCGACCTCGTCGTGCGCTTCCTGTCCTGGCGGACGACGCCCGCGGACGCCTCCCTCCACCCGTAGGGTCCGCTCCCTCCACCCGTAGGGTCCGCTCCCTCCACCCGTAGGGTCCGCTGCGGCTCCGGGATCAGCGGGTCTATGTCGAGCGGCTCCGTGTCGAGCGGCTTGGTGTCCCGGGGCGCGCAGAACCTGCTTTAGTTGGTCAGCTCGAGGGAGAGCGCGAAGATCTGCGTCCACGTCTCGTCGCCGTGCTCGAGCTCTGGGCGTCGTTCGAATCCCAGCTGCTCGAGGAGTCGCTGCATGGGAGTGTTCTCCTCGGCGACGTAGGTGTCGATGCTGGACGCGAGGTGCAGGTCGGCCCACGTGATGGCCGCCCGAGTCACTCGGGTGCCGATGCCGTTGCCGCGCAGCTCGGGCGCAACCCACAGCTCGTCGAACACGAGCTGGGCGCCAGAGCCGTCGAGGTCGCCGGAGAGCGCGGCAGTCGCGACGACTCGTGTGCCGTCGAAGGGGATGGCGTGGAATTCCACGCGGCCGCTGCCTGCTCGGGTTGTGGTCACACGGACGGCGTTGCCGATCGACGTGTGCAGCCCGAGGCTCATTGCAGGGCCACCCTGCCCGTCTCGACGCGCTGCTGGCACATGAAGTTCAGGCCTGTAGTCGTGTGTGTCATCTTCATGCTCCTTCCACGGTCGGGGTAGTTCAGTCCGCTGCGTTCTGCAGTGCGGGCTGCTGCGTGTGGTGGGTACCGTACGCCTCACTTCACGAGGTGCGCATCCAGTGTTTCGCCAGAAGTCCTCCGGTGTCCAAGCAGGGTCGCTCGGTCGACCAGCGCAACGATTCGCCCCTCGGAGAGGACGCTGGCGAGGGCCCAGTCCGGCTGCGCCCGAGTGAGGTGCTCGGCCGCGGAATCGACGATCGACCCGATGCCGATCCTCGGCGGAGCGGGGTGCGTGAGCTCGTCGAGCCTCGTGGAGGCGGCGAACTCGCCGTTGTCGAGCCCGTGGGCAAGGCGTCGCAGGGTGAGCACGCCGAGGACGTCGCCGGGCGAGAGGGGATGCTCACCCGCAGATCTCCCCTCGACGACCAGCACGGGCACACCTTCTGGGATTCCGCGCGTCTCCAGGAGGCGACGCGCAGCATCTGCCTGCAGGTGCTTCGCGAGCCTCGGAACACCGGAGGGGTCGAGCGGGCCGATCGCCTCCCGAACGCTCTCGCCGCCGTCTCGTGCCGCTGCCTCATCCCGGAAGCCCTGGGCCGTGAGCCAATCGTCGTCGAAGTACGTCGTCAGGTAGTTGCGACCCGAGTCGGGGATGAAGACCACGATCAGGTCGTCGGGGCCGAGCCGTGACGCGACCCGCAGCGCCGCCGCGATCGCCAGCCCGGCCGAACCCCCGACGAGGAGGCCCTCCTCGAGGGCAGCCCGCCTCGCCGCGGCGATCGCCTCAGCGTCGCCGACCCGGACGAACTCGTCGACGACCCCCACGTCGAACGTCGTCGGCCACGGGTCGGCGACCCCCTCGGCGTGCACGGCACGACCAGTGCCCTCGATCACTCGGGAGCTGCCATCGCCACCCGAGTAGAGCGAGCTCTGCGGGTCGGCGCCGATCACTCGCACAGCGCCGCCGCTGAGGTCCTTGAGCGTGCGGCCGGTTCCGGAGATCGTGCCACCAGTGCCGATCGGGGCGACGAAGTGCGTCACGGCGCCCTCCGTGTCGCGCCAGATCTCGGGAGCCGTGCTCTCGACGTGGGCGCGTGGATTGGAGGGGTTGTCGAACTGGGTGGCGAGCCACGCTCCTGGTGTCTCCTCGACGAACGCCTTCGCCTGCGAATGCGCGCTGCGTGGATGCGATTTCGGCAGGTACTCGCTCACGAGCCGCAACTCGGCGCCGTACGCCACCAGGATGCGCCGCTTCTCCTCGGCGATGAACGCCGAGGTGAAGATCACTGACCTGTAGCCGAGGTGCGCCGCGACGAGCGCGATGCCGATGCCGGTGTTCCCGCTCGTCGTCTCGACGACCGTGCCGCCGGGGGAGAGCAGCCCTTCCTCCTCAGCCCGCCGGATCATCCAGAGTGCCGCCCGGTCCTTGCTGCTCCCACCGGGATTCTGGAAGTCGAGCTTCGCGTAGATGCGGGGCGCGACTGTCCGGTCGAGGTGTGGCAGCCGAACGAGCGGGGTGCCGCCGATGGTGTCGAGGAGGGTCTCGTACTTCGTCATGGTGCAAGGTAGGCGCAGGCACAGCACATTCCGGCCGCGTGTTGCCGAACAAGTCCCCGTCGAACACACGGTGAAGAAACATTGCCGCGCGCGGGGCGGGACACCCGCCGTGCTTCCTATCCTGCAAGGCATGACTCACGAGAACCCGCCGTTTGCCATCGCCGTCGAGGCGGGCAGCGAAGGCGTCAGCCCGACGCGCATCCGCGCAGCAATCTCCGCGATCGAGCGCTTCGGAGTGACGATCGCGACCTTCGAGGACGTCGGCTTCGCCGACCTTCATCCGGAGGCACCGCGACTGGATGCGATCACGCAGGCAGCGTTCGCGGCTCCGCTCTCGGGAGCAACAGGACTGGTGCCCCTCGTTCGCGTCTCGGCCGTCGAGCCCTTCCACCTCGCGACGCAGCTGGCGACCCTCGACTACGCGTCGCACGGGCGCGCTGGCTGGATCGGCGAGGTCGACGGCGGCGCACTCGAAGCGGCGGCCTTCGATCGCGCCCCGCTCGACGGGCCGGAGGCTCGTCGCACCGAGCTCGACGACACCATCGAGGTGCTCGGCCGTCTCTGGGACTCGTGGGAGGACGACGCCGTCATCCGCGACGTCGAGACGGGCCGCTACCTCGACCGAGACAAGCTGCACTACGCCGACTTCGAAGGGGCGCGCTTCAGCGTGAAGGGCCCCTCCATCATCCCGCGTCCGCACCAGGGGCTGCTCCCGACGTTCGCCGTCTACGGCTCCGCCGCACCGGAGCTCATCGACGTCGCGCTCATCCGCGAGCGCACGCTCCTCGAAGCGAGCGCCGCGGCCGGGCAGGCCGACGCGCAGGGCATCGCGCGCACGATCGTGGAGGTCGAGGTCTCGCTCGACGCTCGCGGGAACGCTGCGAGCGACCGCCCAGGCAATGGGGCGGCCGACGCCGAATCGGCGGATCGCATCTCCTACTCCGGTGACGCCGCCGGCCTCGTCGAGATGCTCGCCGAGGTCGCGTCGTTCGCGAACGGCGTGCGGCTGCTCCCGGGCAACTTCGACGTCGACGTGCAGGAGCTCGGCCGCGCCGTGCTACCAGCCCTGCGCCGTGCCGGTGTCTTCACCTCGCCGCGAGCCGGCGAGCACCTGCGGGCTGCCCTCGGGCTCTCGCACCCCGCCAACCGCTACGCCGACCAGGCACGCTAACTCGCGAAGGATCAGCACGATGACACAGCACAGCACCGGCGACACTCGGCCTTCTGGCGTGGAGGGCGCAGGCCAGATCCAGTTCGGCGTGTTCTTCCAGGGCGTCAACTCGACGACCATCTGGTCGAGTGAGCAGAGTGGGTCGCAAACCGAGTTCGAATCGTTCCGACGTATCGCGCAGACCGCCGAACGTGGCCTGTTCTCGGCGTTCTTCCTCGGCGAGGGGCTGCGCCTGCGCGAGCACCTCGGCAAGATCCACAACAACGACGTGGCCGGGCGGCCTGACGGGATCACGCAGCTCGCGGCGCTCGCACCGCTCACCGAGAAGATCGGCCTCGTCGCGACGCAGAACACGACCTACAACGAGCCGGCCGACCTCGCGTACCGCCTCGCGAGCCTCGACCTCCTCAGCGAGGGGCGCGCGGCCTGGAACATCGTCACGACCGACAACGCGTGGACCGGCGCCAACTTCCGCCGAGGCGGGCACCTCGCGCACGAGCACCGCTACGACCGTGCGGCTGAGTTCGTGCGCGCCGCCAAGGAACTGTGGGCGAACCGGGGCGGCGTCGACTTCGACGGCGAGTTCATCCGATTCGTCTCCGACCGAGTCCTCCCGCAGAGCCCGCAGTCGCGGCCAGTGCTGTTCCAGGCGGGCGACTCCAGTCAGGGCCGGGACTTCGGGGCCGAGCACGCCGACGTCATCTTCTCCGCGCATCCCGAGCTGGAAGGCGCCACGGCGTTTGCCGCCGACCTCCGCGAGCGCCTCACGAAGTTCGGTCGCGCCCGCAACGAGCTCGCGTTCTTCCCCGGCGCGACGATCATCGTCGCGGCGACTCCGAAAGAGGCTGAGGAGAAGGCCCACTGGGTGCGTCAGCACCAGATCTCCCCGGCGACCTCGCTGCGCTACCTGGAGCAGTTCTGGGGCAAGGACCTCTCGCACCTCGACCCTGATGGGCCGCTGCCGGTGGAGGACCCGGTGGTCGCGGTCACCGACGGCACCCGCGGCAGCGCCTTCCAGAACGCGAAGGCGCTCGAGCTCGCGCAGGAGTGGCGCGAGAAGTCGGAGGCGCTCGGGCTGTCGATCCGCGAGTTCGTCATCCACCTCTCCTCGCAGCGGGGCTTCGTGGGAGGGGTCGACGAAGTCGCCGACACCCTCACCGAACTGGCTCGCAGCGGCGCGGTCACGGGTATCAACCTGACCCCGTACCTCGTGCCCTCCGGTCTCAACGACATCGTCGACGAGCTCATCCCGGCCCTCCAGGAGCGCGGCTCGTACCGCACCGAGTACCCGGGAACAACGTTGCGCGAGAACCTCGGGCTTCCCGCGGTCACGTCGAACCTGGTGCCTGCGAGCGCCTGAGCGTGACGAGCTTCGAGGAGGTCGACGCCCGCTCCCTGGCAGAGCTCAGGGAGGCGGGCGTCGGCTCCTCGAAATGGGACACGTTCCCTGACGCCATCGGCAGCTTCATCGCCGAGTCCGACTACGGCACGGCGCCCGCGGTGCGTCGGGTCATCGCGGAGCAACTCGAGCGGCAGAGCTTCGGCTACGTCACGAAGGCAGCGAAGGCCGCGCTCGGGGACGCATTGAGCGAGTGGATGCTCGACCGCTACGCCTGGCAGGTCGACCCGGAATGGATCGGCATCCTCCCCGAGGTGCTCACGAGCCTCGAGCTCACGATCGACCACTTCACGCGGCCAGGGGCTGCCGTCATCCTGCCCACGCCCACCTACATGCCGTTCTTCACGCTGCCCGTCGACCACGGCAGGGAGATCGTCGAGACGCCCCTGCTGCAGGACGCGGGCGGTCGGTGGGACTTCGACTACGACGCCATCGATGGGGCCTTCTCCGACGGAGCGGGCCTGCTGGTGCTCTCGAACCCGTCGAACCCGAGCGGTACGGTCTTCACCCGCGAGCAGCTGCTGCCGCTTGTCGACATCGTGGACCGGCACGGCGGCCGCGTCTGGTCTGACGAGATCCACGCGCCGCTCATCTTCGACCGCCTGAGCCACGTGCCGTACGCGTCCCTCTCCGACGCTGCCGCGAACCACACGGTCACGGCCACCTCCGCCTCGAAGGGCTGGAACATCGCCGGCCTCAAGGCGTCGCAGGTCATCTTCTCCAACGAGCGCGACCTCGAGACGTGGCACCGCGTCCAGCGCTGGCCGAGCCACACGGCGGGAACCCTCGGCATCCTCGCCTCCACGGCAGCGTACCGAGAGGGGCGTGACTGGCTGGATGCGCTCGTCGAGCACCTCAAGAGCAACCGCCGCCAGCTGTCAGCCCTCATCGCCGAGCACCTGCCGGGCGTCGGCTACGTGGAGCCCGACGCGAGCTATCTCGCGTGGCTCGACTTCCGAACGGCGCTCACGTCGTCGGCTGGGGGAACCCGAGCGGATGCGGGACCCGCGCGGCTCGGCCGGCGTTCCCGCACCGAGGCAGGCATCGCCGCGACCGACGGCCTGCTCTGCGGTGCGCACTTCGACGGCTGGCTGCGCATCAACTTCGCGACGGCCAGGCCCATCCTCGCCGAGACCGTGCAGCGCCTCGGCAAGCTGCTCTAACCCACGACCGTGCCCTGACCGGAAGGCAGGTCCCGACCAGAAGGGGTGCCTGAGCTTTACCTCGTGTGTCGGCGCGAGGCAATCGTTTCCCTGCGCAACGAGTTCTGAATTCCGGTGTCACGGGCGGCTGTGAGACCGCCTCCGTCCGTGGTCTGGTGGTGCAACACACCCGCACCAGCACGGAACAGGGGATCCGCTCATGGCACACATCACGCAGAACTTCGTCGATCTCATCGGCCACACGCCGCTCTTCGAGCTGCACCGCTACCGCGAGGCCCGCCAGCTGCCCGGACGCATCGTCGCCAAGCTCGAGCAGTTCAACCCCGCAGGCAGCGTCAAGGACCGCATCGCCTGGGGCATTATCCGAGACGCGGAGGAGCGGGGCGCGCTGAAGCCCGGTGACCTCATCGTCGACATCACGAGCGGCAACACGGGCGTCGCCCTCGCCGCTATCGCGGCGTCCCGCGGCTACCGCACGAAGTTCTACCTGAGTGACAACATCGCCAAGGAGAAGCTGCGCCTCATCCACGCGCTCGGCTCCGAGATCGTCCTCATCCCGAACCTCTTCTTCGTCGACCCCGAAGCGCTCGAGAAGGTGACGGCGCGCATTCAGGAGGAGAATCCGGACGCCTACTTCACGAACCAGCTCGGCAACCCCGCCAACCCGCGCACCCACCTCACGACGACTGGGCCCGAAATCTGGGCGGACACCGACGGCGAGATCGACGTGCTCGTCGGCGGTGTCGGCACGGGCGGCACGCTCAACGGCTCAGGCACGTTCCTCAAGTCGCTCAAGCCGGAGCTGCGCATCGTCGTCGCCGAACCGGGCCTCGCCTCCATCCCCTCGGAGGAGGAGCCCTACCCCGCGGAGATCGACGGCGTGCACAAGGTCACCGAGGTCGAAGCCGAGCAGCTGCCAGACAACTACAACGGCGCCATCGTCGACGAGGTCGTGGCCCTCGAGACGCAGGACGCCTTCCGGACCTCCCGCGAGCTGGCCCGCGAGGAGGGGCTCGTCATCGGCACGTCAGCCGGCGCGATCCTCTACGCCGCCACGCGCATCGCCGAACGGGAGGAGAACCGCGACAAGCTCATCGTCGCCGTGTTCCCGGATGCGGGCGAGCGGTACTTCTCCGGCCAGAACTTCCTGCAGCCCGTCACGACGGCGTACGAGCTCGAGTTCGCTCCCGTCCCCGCCTGACCAGGCCGGCATCCCCATGACGCGCTCCACGACACCGACGACAGAAGGAACCACACGATGACCAACGAATCCACCCCGCCCCAGGAGCCAGCGGACACCAGCGCGGAGGAGCAGACGCCCACGGTGCTACCCAGCGGTGCAACCGTCGAGGCCGCGGCGGAAGACCCGGACGCCCCCAAGAAGGTGTCCAGGCGCACCCTCATCACGGCGTCAGCGTTCGGGGCGGTCGCCGTCGCGGGTGCGACCTGGGCCGGCTTCCAGTTCTTCGCCCCCAAGACGCTCTCCGCAGAGGGCGCCGTCGGCACCGTCACGAACTCGTGGGCCGACCGGCAGCTCGACGTGATCCTCGGCAGCGGAGTGTGCGAGGCACCCCAGCACATCGCCTTCGAGAAGGGACTCTGGGAGCAGGCGGGCCTCAACGTGCAGCTCAAGAAGGCGGGTGCGGAAGAGGACACGCAGGCCGCCGTCGGGTCAGGCAAGTACGCGGCGACCAACGGCATCTTCTTCTCCCGGCTCGGCCCCATCTACAACGGCGTCGACGTCAAGCTCTCGACGGGTCTCCACCAGGGCTGCCTGCGGCTTGTGGTGCCGACGGATGGGCCAATCACGGAGGTCGCGCAGCTCAAGGGCAAGAAGATCGGCGTCTCCAGCCTGCAGGGATCCGCCACCAACTTCTTCGCGCTCGACCTCCTCGACGCTGGCATCTCCTCCGACCCAGCCCACAAGCAGGTCGAATGGGTGGTCATCGAGAACGACCTCCTGCCCGAGGCGCTCGCCAAGGGACAGGTCGATGCGATCGCCGCGAGCGACCCCATCGCGCTCAAGGCCACCTACGACGGGTCCGCCTACGAGCTGACCAACAACCGGCAGGGCGCCAACGCGCAGGAATTCTGCTGCGCCATCGCCATCAACGGCCAGTTCGTGCGCGAGGACCCGGTGACGGCGCGCAAGTTCGTGACCGCCTGGGCTGAGGGAAGCCGCTGGGTCGGGGCGAACCTCGAGGAGACGGCGCGCATCCAGTCGGAGAAGAACTACGTGGCGGCCTCGGCGGCGGATATCCTCCCGCAGCTGCAGAGCTACGGCTTCGAGCCGAGTTCAAACAAGCTGCGCGACGCGCTCGTGCCCGGCATCGAGAAGTTCAAGAAGACTGGCTTCCTCAAGGAGTCGGCCGACGCGGCCACCCTCGCCGACCGCGTGTTCGTCGACCTCGACCTGAACTGGTGAGCGCATGACCGCCACCATGCAGCGCTCGGGCGGGGCGCATCCGCCCGATCGACGAGCGGCGGGCCAGGGCTCATCGATCGAGGGCTCCGAAGCCACCGGCATCAGCACCGCGAGCCCGACGCGAGCTGAGATCCAGCTGCGGCTCGCGAAGGCGCACAAGCCGGAGACGGTGAAACACGGGCTCGTGATCGCGGGCATCCTGAGCTGGGCGGCGTTTGCCCTCGCAACGCTGGTGCTGCCAGACCGCACCGACGTCGTGGTGGAGGCGACGGGCCTGACCGGCACGCTCGGCGGCCTGGTCGCGCTCGCCTGGGCGCTCTCCTACGGCCTCTCATTCACGCGCTCGCGGGCAGCGAAGAGCCTTCGCCAGCGGCTCTCGACCGGAGTGCCCTGGCTGCTCGCGACGGGCCTCTGGTTCCTGATCTGGGAGCTCACGACGGCGAAGTCGACGGCACTGCCACGCCCCTACTTCACGCCTCCTCAGCAGGTGCTCGGAATCCTCATCGAGGACCGGGTGATCCTCGCCGAGAGCGTCGGCAACTCGCTGCTGCTCCTCACGATCGGGCTGATCATCGGCCTCCTCGCCGGACTCGTCACCGGCGTGACCTCCGGTTGGTCGAAGACCTTCAACTATTGGCAGAACCCGTTCCTGCAGATCTTCGGACCGCTGCCCTCCGTAGCCTGGACGGCGATCGTGTTCGTCGTCTTCCCGACGGCCTACGCCGCGGCCGTGTTCCTCATCGCGGTGAGCGTCTGGTTCCCCGTCGCCGTGCTCACGAGGGCCGGCATCATCGGCATCCCGCGCAGCTACTACGACGTCGCGCAGACGCTCGGTTCGAGCCGGGCCTCGCTCATCACTCGAGTCGCGCTGCCCGGCGCGCTGCCCGACATCCTCACGGGCCTCTTCATGGCGCTCGGCGTCTCCTTCGTCTCACTCACGGTGGCCGAGAACTTCGGCGTGCAGTCCGGCATCGGCTGGTACATCAACTGGCAGAAGGGGTGGGGCGACTACACGTCCGTGTACGCGGGCATCCTCGTGCTCGTCGCGCTCTGCTCCGGTCTCCTCGCACTCCTCGGCGTCGTCAGGGCGCGCCTCCTCAGATGGCAGAAGGGACTCACCAGATGGTGACCACCACCAGCGTGACGGGCTCAGCGGTCGACATCGTCGACGTCACGCACGCGTTCGCAACCGACGACGGGCCGCTGCAGGTGCTCGAGAGCATCTCGATCTCGGCGAAGCCCGGCTCGTTCACGGCGCTCGTCGGCCCCTCGGGATGCGGCAAGTCGACGCTCCTGCGGCTCCTGGCGGGGCTCGACCTCAGCCTCATCGGCACAACCTACGTCGACGGCAGGCCGGTCACCGGCCCCGCACCCGAGCGGGCAGTCGTCTTCCAAGACCCAACGCTCCTGCCGTGGCGCACCGTGCGGAAGAACATCGGCTTCGGGCCCGACGTGCGCGGCACCGCGAAGGAACAGGCTGCGCGAGTGCAGGAGTCGCTCGAACTGGTCGGCCTCGGCGAGTTCGCCGACGCCTGGCCGTCGCAGCTCTCCGGCGGCATGGCGCAGCGTGTTGCCCTCGCAAGGGCGCTCGTCAGCGAGCCCACGCTCCTGCTCCTCGACGAGCCGCTCGGCAAGCTCGACGCGCTCACGAGGCGAACCCTCCAGGGGGAGCTGCTCACCCTCTGGGAGCGGCAACGCTACACGGCGTTTCTGGTCACCCACGACGTCAACGAGGCGCTCCTCCTCGCCGACCGCGTCATCGTCTTCACGCCCCGGCCGGCCCGCATCGCAGGGGTCTTCGAGGTGAGCGAGGAGGTGGGGGAGGCCAGGCCGCGCGACCAGTCCTCGCCGGAGTTCCTGCGCATCCGCGGCGAGATCCTCGACCTCATCGACGCGGGAGACACGCGGTGAACCGGAGGAACCCTGCGAAGCGGCTGCTTGGACTCGGCGCAGCCGGTGTCGTCGCGGCGGCCCTCCTGGTCGTGGTCGGGTCAGCGGCACCAGCCTCGGCGCATGTCACCGCGAGCGTCGATGACCCCACGCCGGGCGCCTACACGCTCCTCACCTTCAACGCGCCAACCGAGTCGGCGAGCGCCGGCACGAACCGGCTCGAGATCGACTTCCCCACCGACGCCCCGATCACCTCCGTGCGCAGCGTTCCGCTGCCGGGCTGGAACGCGGAGGTCATCCGCGAGCCGCTTCCCGAGCCCGTCGACAACGGGCACGGCGGGGAGATCTCCGAGGCGGTAGCGCGGGTCGTCTGGACGAGCGAGGGCGATGCGTCGGCCGTGGGGCCAGGCCAGACGGGGCTCTTCACCCTGTCGATCGGGCCGCTCCCTGACGCGGAATCCGTCTCGTTTCCCACCGTGCAGGGGTACACCGACGGCACCGAGGTTGCGTGGACCCAGCTCGCCGAGGCGGGTGTCGACACGGAGCGTCCCGCCCCCACGATCCAGATCGGTGCGGGTGCCGGTGCCGTGGCGGATGAAGCCGCGGGCGACGCCGAGGAACCCGCGCGCCTCACGGGAACGCTCGCATCCGGTGCCGCGGCCGACCCCAAGGGACTGCTCGCCTCGCCGTGGATCGCAGTGGGCGGGGCTGCGCTCGGCATGGTTGGCTTCGTGTTCGGGCTCCTCGCGTTCCTCACTGCTCGGCGCACCGCTCGAGCACGGTGACCGCGACCCTGAGAAAGGCCTGGCTCTGGGCAGCCGGCCTGGTCATCACGCTTGCCCTTTTGCTCCTGCCCGTCGAGACGGCGTCGGCTCACGCGTACCTCGTCGAGTCGTCGCCGAGCAACGGCTCGAGCGTCGACGTGCAGCCCGAGGAGGTGGTCGTCACGCTCTCCGAGGCCTTCACGCTCGCCTCCTCGTCCGGGGCGGTGAGCGTGCTCGACGAGCACGGCGAGCGCGTCGACGAGGGGCTCGAGCAAGTCGTCGGCGACGGAACTGAGCTGCGCATTCCGCTCCCGAGCGGCCTGCCGGACGGCGTCTACCTCGTGAACTGGTCGATCGTCGCGGCCGACAGCCACGTCATGGGCGGCTCGATCCAGTTCGGGCTCGGTGTCCCTGCCACGCTCGTGGATGCCGCCGCTGAGCCGACCGGATCGGCGGTGCTCTCGGCTGGACTTGGACTCCTCAAGGCGCTGCTCTACGCCGGACTCGTGCTGGCCGTCGGGGTGCCGCTCACGGCGCGCGTGCTGGCCGTTCCGGGGGAGCGGCTGCGGCGCCTCGACCGAGTCGCGTCCGTCGCCGCGGCGGCGCTTACTGTCGTGAGCCTCAGTCAGCTGCTCGTGCAGTTCGCGTGGATCCGCTCGGCGCTGGACCGTGTGCCGCCGGAGATCGCCGACGTGTTCGTCTTCCTCGGCGGCACCTACGCGTTCGCGATCTGGCTGCGACTCATCGTGCTCGCCGCACTTTGGTTGCTGCTGTCGAGCGCCTCCCGAGGATCTGGTCGCCCGATGACAACCAGCCGGGATGGTCGCTTGGTGTGGGGCGGCATCCTGCTCACCGGTTTCGTTGCAGCAGCCAGCACGGCGATGACGGGCCACGGCGGCGTCGATCTGCTTCGCCTCGTCCCCGCGACGGTGCACGGCTTCGCGGCGATCTTCTGGCTGGGCGGGCTCGCCGTGCTCGTGTTCGCAGTCGCGACGCGAAGGCTCGAGGAGTCGACGGTGTCCGCGCTCGGGCGCTGGACGCTGCTCGCTGGTATCAGCGTCGCGCTGCTCGTGCTGACGGGAATCGTGCAATCGGTGTGGCAGGTCGGCTACCTCGGCGCGACCTGGTCGACGCCATACGGGAGGGTCCTGCTGTTCAAGCTGGCGCTTGTTGTGGTCGCGCTGCTCGCAGCCCTCGCGGCCTGGCTTTGGACCCGCCGGCGCGCCGCTCAGGATGCGGGTCGCCCCCAACCAGGGCAGACGCGCCGTTTCCGCCGCCGAGTCTCCCTCGAGGCGACGGCGGGTCTCGCCATCCTCGTCGTGTCGGGTCTGCTGAGCAGCATGACGCCCGCAGCATCCGACTACCGGCCGGTCGTGCAGGGCACCACCCACCTCGGTGCCTACGACGTCGACGTCGCCATCGAGAACAGCAGGGTCGGCTCGCAGACCGTGCGACTCCTTGTCGAGGGCACGAGCAGCGAGGTGCCATTGCCGGAGAGGGTCACGGCGCGGCTCTCGTCGGCGGAGGCCGGGGTGGCGAGTATCGAGGTCGAGTTCCCATTCCGCAGCACGCTGCCGGTGGGCCCCGACGTCGCGATTCCCGTGCAGTACCAGTCGCTGCCCGTCAACGTGCCACTGGATGGCACGTGGGAACTCGAGATCCAGGTCGTCGAGAGCGAACGCCGAGAACACGTCGCTCGCGTCGCCTACGAGGTTGTGCCCTGAGGAGACGTATGAAGTTAGTCGCGCGAGGACAGCGCTGTTCCCATCTGAGTTCGACACCCCAATTCATGTGAGGACAGTGGATTATGATCGGCGCATGCAACCACGCTCCACTTCCTCTTCGTCTCAGACGCGTCGTCCGTCTGGCCAGTCGACGAGTCAGACAGACAGTGGCGAGCAGAGTCATGCATCGACTTCGCCGATAGTGAGATACGTCAAGCCGGACGAGGCGCTCGCTCGCGCGACACGCATCGCCGCACGCAATCAGGAGCTCATGCGACGCCTCGCGTGATCGACGACGAGTTCTACTACCTCGATTTCGAGGTCATCGAAATCATCAACGAGGCCTTTTGCGGTCCCGGTGCAGGAGTCCGAGACCGGGAAGGGGTCTTGGGTATCGTGCATCGGCCACGGCAAGAGTTCTTCGGCATCGAGCAGTTTCCAGGGCTGTTCATGAAGGCCGCTGCGCTTCTCCATGGCTTCTCGACCACTCAGTATTTCTCCGACGGAAACAAGCGCACGTCGTTCCTGAGCGCGACGGTGTTTCTGGAGTCGAACGGGCAAGAATGGATTGGCCCTGAAGTCGATGCAGCGGAAGATTTCTTGCTGCGAGTGGCGGCAAACGAGATCGACGTTGAGGAAGTCGCGACCTGGCTCGAAGATGGTTGCGCGTAGCTCTGAGCCTGCGTGACCTCCTGCAACGCCCGATCACGCACATCCGCCGCGTTTCGCTCAGGATGGTGGGATGACTTCGCTTCGCGACGAGACAGTGGCCCTCCTGCAGCAGCTCATCCGTGCCGAGACCGTCAACGACGGTGCGCTCGATTCGGGCAACGAGTGGCGCGCGGCGGCGGTGCTCGAGGAGTTCTTCGAGGGCAGCGGTGTCGAGCTGGCGCGCGTCGAGCCGTTCCCCGGCCGCGTCTCGATCGTCGCGAGACTCACGGGCACCGACCCTGCAGCTGAGTCGCTTGCACTCGTCGGCCACACCGACGTCGTCCCCGTCAAGGCGACCGACTGGGTGCATCCGCCGCACTCTGGCGAGCTCATCGACGGTGAAGTGTGGGGCCGGGGCGCCGTCGACATGCTCTTCCTCACCGCCTCGTACGCGGTCATCTTCAAGCGCCTCGCGGCCAGCGGCTTCGCGCCGACTGGCGACCTCGTCTTCGCGGCGGTCGCCGACGAGGAGCAAGGAAGCCGGGCAGGCGTCGGCTGGTTCTCCGAGAACGACTGGGCGAGGATCGCCGCGGACAACGTGCTCACCGAGTGGGGCGGCGCCAGACTCGGTGGAGTCGGCAGCACCGCCATCACGGTGGGTGTCGGGGAGAAGGGCGCGGCACCGCGGCGTATCGTCGTGCGTGGCGATGCGGCGCACGCGTCCGCGCCATGGGGTCGATCCAACGCGGCCGTCACGCTCGCCAGGGTCATCGACCGCCTGCAGGCCGGAGCTCCGAAGCCGCGCATCAGCGAGCAGTGGCTCGAGACGCTCGCGGCTCTGGACCTGCCCGCCGAACTCAGCGCACGCCTCGCCGACCCGGAGACGATCGACGACGCCATCGACGAGCTCAGCGCGCATCCCGAACTCGGCGAGCTCGCCCCGTTCGTGCACGCCTGGACCCACACGACCGTCGCCGTCACGATCGTCGAGGCAGGCTCGAAGGTCAACGTCATCCCCGACAGCGGTTCGATCGCGCTCGACATCCGCGTGCTGCCCGGCGTCACCGAGGAGGACGTCGAAGCGCACCTGGCGGCGGTCGCGGCCGAGTTCCCCGGCCTTGTGAGCGTCGAAGGAGACTGGTTCTCGCCCGCCAACGAGTCGGCCACCACGAGTCGCCTGTACGCGCAGATCGAGGAGACGCTCGCCGAGTTCGTTCCAGGCGCGAAGCCCGCGCCCATCCTCGGGGTCGGCGGCTCCGACGCGCGCTTCTATCGACTGCACGGCGGGAACGCGTTCGGCTTCGGCATCCTCAGCCCAGAGCTGACCTTCTCCGTTGCGCGCAACCGCTTCCACTCCGCCAACGAGCGACTCGACCTCGAGTCCATCGACCTCACCGTGCGCGGTCTCGACCACCTCGTCAGGAACTTCCTCTCCACGCCCGCTTGACCTTGACGCAGCGTCAACTTCTAGAGTCGTTCCCGAGCGGTTCGCATCTTCCGGTGAACGGGGGAGCCGCTCACACGATCTGAGCGAGAGGATGCGGTCATGGAGTGGTCGATCGGCGAGGTCGCGAAGCGATCAGGTGTGACCTCACGCACGCTGCGGCATTACGAGAGCATCGGCCTCCTGCTGCCGAGCAGCACCGGCACGAACGGGTACCGCTACTACGACGAGGCCGCCCTGGTGCGCTTGCAGCGCATCCTGCTCCTGCGGGAACTCGGGGTCGGCCTCTCGGCGATCGCTGATGCGCTGGCCGGGCGAGGCGACGACGTCGCGGCGCTCGAGACGCACCTCGGCTGGCTGCACGGCGAACGTAGCCGCATCACGACGCAGATCGGCTCGGTGAGCGCAACGCTCGCCGCGCTCAAGGGAAAGGAGAAGCTCATGCCTGAGCAGATGTTCGAAGGATTCGACCACACGCAGCACAAGGCGGAGGTGGAGGAGCGCTGGGGTGCCAAGGCGTACGCCGATGGCGACAAGTGGTGGCGTGGTCTCGGTGAGGACGGCAAGAAGGGGTTCCTGGAGGAGCAGGCGCGGATCCAGGATGCGTTCAGTGCGGCCCAGTCGGCCGGCCTCGGGCCCGAAAGCGACGAGGCGCAGGCCGCGGCCGACCGCCAGTACGTGTGGCTCGGCGACAGCTGGCAGGGCAAGGCCCCGACGGCCGAGCTGTTCACGAACCTCGGCGAGATGTACGTCGCCGACGAGCGCTTCGGGAAGAACTACACGCGAGTGCACGCCACGGGCGCCGAGTTCGTGCGCGACGCGATGCGCATCTACGCCGACCGCAACCTCGCCTAGGCTGCGGGGCTCGTGCGGCGCGCTCAGGCGAGTGTCGCCGTGTCCACCTGGCGGCCGCCCTCATAGGTGACGGTGATGCTGAGCGGGCGCCCGCTCGCGGTCATCGGCAGGTCGAACTGGTACGAGACCGGCGCGAGCCTGAGGATGCAGATCGCGTCCGGGTCGATGATCGGGAAGTGGATGCGCAGCTCGGTCGGCGAGTCGACGACCAGCTCCGGGTCTCCCGCGCCGCACAGGGGCCGGTTGTTGAGGAGATCCATGCGGAAGCGCGACTCGCCGATCCACGTGAAGCTCGGGGCGATGTCCTCGTTGCTTCCCGCGGCGAGGGGATCGTAGTCCGCGGGCGGCGTCACCGAGACGCCGGTTACCGGGTCCGGTCCGCTCATTCGAGGGTGCCGTGGTCGACGTGCTTCAAGTTCTCTGCGGTGACCGTGATCTGCAGGGGCCGGCCGGTCGCGTCCTCCGGTAACTCGAACTCGTAGGCGACGTTGTACTCCGAGGCGTCGCAGATCGCATTCTGATCCTTGATCGCGTAGTGGATGTGCAGCTCGGTCGCGGATTCGGCGACGACCGTCGGCGCCCCAGAACCGCACGGCGCGCGGCTAACCCAGGTGTCCATCGTGAAGTGCGTCTCGTCGACCCACTCGAAGTAGGGGACGACCCCGGGGCTGCCGTCGCTCGGATACGGGTCGAAGTTGGGGCTGGCACCTACGGGGACACCAGAGATCCCTGTCGAGCATCCCACCAGGCCCAGGACCGCTACCAGGGCGCAGAGCGCCGCCGCCGAGGTGAGTCGGAGACGGGGCGCGCTGGCGTTCATGAGCTCAGGTTACGCCTCGAGTACTTCTGACAGCTCGAGCCAGCGCTCCTCGAGGGCGTCGACCTCGGCGGCGAGCGCCTGGCGCTTCGCCGTGATGACGCCGAGCCCCTCGTAGTCGCCCTGATCGTGGGCGGCGAGCTCGGCGTCGACCTTCTTCATCGACTGCTCGATCTTCTGGATCTTCCGCGAGATCCCCTGCACTTCCTTCTCGGCGGCGCGGCGGTCTGCGCCACCAATCGAGAGGCCGGAGGCGCTGGGAGCGGATGAGGACGACGAGCCGCCGGCACCGGCATCCGTCGTGCTTGACAGTGTTGCGGGGGCTGAGCCCTTGAGGCTGTTCGAGCGCAGCTCGAGGTACTGGTCGACGCCGCCCGGGAGGTGGCGGAAGCCGCCGTCCCACACCGCGTACTGCTGGTCGGTGACGCGCTCGAGCAGGTACCTGTCGTGCGAGACGACGAGCAGGGTGCCTGGCCACGTGTCGAGGAGGTCCTCCATGGCGGCGAGCATGTCGGTGTCGAGGTCGTTGGTGGGCTCGTCGAGGATGAGGACGTTCGGCTCGTCGAGC
Source organism: Pseudoclavibacter sp. (assembly GCA_052099095.1). Taxonomy (GTDB): domain Bacteria; phylum Actinomycetota; class Actinomycetes; order Actinomycetales; family Microbacteriaceae; genus Pseudoclavibacter. The sequence goes on along the minus strand of JBQDTF010000005.1, from coordinate 46,961 downwards.
AGGATGAGGAGCAGCTGCAGGCGCCGGCGCTGACCACCGGAGAGGTCCTTGACGGGGGTCTGCAGCTGGGTGGTCGTGAAGCCGAGTCGCTCGAGCAGCTGCGACGGCGTCATCTCCTTGCCGCCGGACACGTAGCTCGACTTCTGCCTGGCGACGACCTCGCGGACGCGGTCGTTCTGGTGCTCGTCGAGTTCGGCGAGTCGCTGCGAGAGTGTCGCGATCTTGACGGTCTTGCCGCGCTTCACCTTGCCGCTCGTGGGCTCGAGGGTGCCGGCGACGAGGTTGAGCAGGGTCGACTTTCCGGCGCCGTTGACGCCGAGGATGCCGGTGCGCTCGCCCGGGGCGATGCGCCATTCGATGTCGCGCAGCACCTCCTTGTCGCCGAAGGTCACGCCGACGTCGAGCAGGTCGACGACGTCCTTGCCGAGGCGTGCCGTCGCGAGCTGCGACAGCTCGATCGGGTTGCGCACGGGCGGCTCGTCCTCGATGAGCTGGGTGGCGGCCTCGATGCGGAACTTCGGCTTCGCCGTGCGGGCTGGGGCGCCGCGGCGCAGCCACGCGAGCTCCTTGCGCATGAGGTTCTGGCGCTTCGACTCGATGGCGGCAGACTGCCGGTCGCGCTCGACGCGCTGCAGGATGTACGCGGCGTAGCCGCCCTCGAAGGGGTCGAGCACACGGTCGTGCACCTCCCACGTCGTCTGGCACACCGCATCCAGGAACCACCGGTCGTGCGTCACGACCACGAGCCCGCCCTGGTTCTTCGACCAGCGCGAGTTGAGGTGCTTCGCGAGCCACGCGATGCCTTCGACGTCGAGGTGGTTCGTGGGCTCGTCGAGCATGATGATGTCGTCGTCGCCGATGAGCAGGGCCGCCAGGGCGACGCGACGCTGCTGGCCTCCGGAGAGGTCACCGATCTTGTCGGTCCACTCGAGGTCGCCGGCGAGGCCGTTGACGACATCGCGGATCTTCGCGTCCGACGCCCAGTCGTGGTCGTCCATGTCTCCGACGATGGCCTGCTTCACGGTGAGCTCTGGGTCGAGGGTGTCGGCCTGGTCGAGCATCCCGACGCGCACGCCGCGGCGCCGCGTGACCTTGCCGCCGTCCGGCTGGATGCGGTCGGCGAGGAGCTTGAGGAGCGTCGACTTGCCGTCGCCGTTGCGTCCGACGATGCCGATGCGGTCGCCCTCTTGGATGCCGACGGAGACGCTGTCGAAGACGACTCGAGTCGGGAACTCGAGGTGGAGCGCTTCCGCGCCGAGGAGATGGGCCATCAGACAAGCTTAAGGCCGGGGCGGGCCAGCCCCCTCCGAGAACGAGGGGCTCTGCTCAGTGGGCGGGGTCGTCCATTCGGAGCGAGAGCGTTCGGAGCGCCGTAGCCAGGTCGTCACGGGTCTCGAGGTCGAGCTCGGCGAGGAGCTCGCGTTCGGCGGCGACGAGGCGGGTGAGCGCTTCGTCGACGAGGTCGCGTCCGTCGACCGTCATGGTGACGAGGATGCCTCGGCCGTCGTTCGGGTCGACCTCGCGAGTGACGAGGCCTCGGCTGACGAGGCGGTCGATGCGGTTGGTCATCGTGCCGCTCGAGACGAGGTTTGAGGCGAGCAGGTGCTTGGGGCTGAGGCGATGCGGGGAGCCGGCACGCCGGAGGGCGGAGAGCACGTCGAACTCCCACAGCTCGAGGCCCGTCTCGGCGAACGCCGCCTTGCGGAGGGCGTCGAGCTGCTTCGCGATGCGCTTCACGCGCGAGAAGATGCGCAGCGGGTCGACGTCGAGGTCGGGGCGCTCGCGCGACCAGTCGCGCACGATCGTGTCGACCGTGTCACCGGGATGCGCGGCGTGCGCAGACGGCGTTCCCGTGCTCAGCTCGACCCCGGCGCGCGAGAGGTCACGCTGGTGAGCTGCACGTCGGGGGGCATCCATGTCTCCCATTATGGCGAGTCCCGCGGATGCGGGGTGACGCGCTCGAGTCGAGCGACACGGATTCCGGGGCGGAGTCCGGCTTCAGGAGCTACGAGTTCGGGTGGTGCGCGTCGACGTCCCGCTTCGTGCCGACGAGCCCGGTCTCGGCGTCGACGGGCGCCGACGTGTGCTCGTGGGCGATGACCCATTCGCCCTTATGCTGCACGATCGCCCACGTGAGGCGGTTGTCCATCCACTCCTGCTCGCCCTCCGGATCGTGCCAGGCGTACCGCACGAAGCTCTCGACGACCACGACGTCGTGGTCTCCGTAGGCGCGCAGGTCGGTGAACGTCGCGGTGTGGGTGCCCGACTCGATGGAGTCGAACCAGCTGTCGAGGGACGTGCCCCAGGAACCCGCACCTTCGTGGGACCAGGTGCTCCAGAGGTCGAAGACGCGAACATCGGGTGCGTAGAGCGACATGATGGCCGTCTTGTCGCGTCCCGTGACCGCTGCGGAGTAGGTGTCGGTGAATCGCTTGGCGATGGAGAGAGCTTCAGACATGACGCCTCCTTGGGGCTTCTGATCCGACAGTCTGGCCCACTCGCCTCCGCAGCACCACCATGGCTGGCCCGCGGCCCCTCCGGTTCTGGCACAATTGGCGAGTGCACGTGCGAGCGGGCACGTTCCTCCTTGGTGTAACGGCAGCACGACAGCCTTTGGAGCTGTTAGGTCCAGGTTCGAATCCTGGGGGAGGAGCGGCGCGGGGGTGCTGCATGCCACCGTGGACCGTGATGGCGTTCGAATCACGGCGCCCACAACGAGGAGGATCTGTGACCGATCGAGAACTCGCAATCGTCATCCTGGCGGCTGGCCAGGGCACGCGGATGCGCTCGAGCACCCCCAAGGTGCTGCACCGACTCGGCGGGATCCCGCTCGTCGGGCACGTGCTGCACACGGCGGCCGAGCTGGGCCCGGCTCACACCATCACCGTGGTGCGCCATGATCGCGAGCGTGTCGTCTCGGCGATCCAGGACCTGGCCCCTGACACCCAGTTCGCCGACCAGGACGACGTTCCAGGCACCGGGCGCGCGCTCGAGGTGGGTCTGGAGTCGCTGCCCGCCGACTTCGACGGCGTCGTCGTCGTCCTCTCCGGCGATGTCCCGCTCCTCGACTCCGGCACGATCGCGCGCATGATCGAGCAGCACCGCCACGCGAAGAACCAGCTCACGCTCCTGAGCGCGTTCGTGCAGGAGCCCGCCGGCTTCGGGCGCATCGTGCGCTCGTCGGTCGGCGACTTCGACGAGATCGTGGAGCACAAGGATGCGAGCGAGGAGCTGCTGCGCATCTCCGAGATCAACGCGGGCGTCTACGCGTTCGACGCTCGCACCGTGCGCCAGGTCCTGAGCCGCATCGACGACTCGAACTCGCAGCACGAGAAGTACCTGACCGACGCCGCGAAGCTCATCAAGGCCGATGCGGGGCGAATCGAGGCGATCGCCGTCACCGATCCTGAGATCGTGCAGGGCATCAACGACCGCGTGCAGCTCGCGGAGGCGCAGCGCTACTACAACGCGCGCCAGATCAGGCACTGGCAGCTCGAGGGCGTCACGGTGCACGACCCAGCGACGACCGTCATCGAGGGCAACGTTTCGCTCGGTCGTGACGTCGAGCTCCTGCCAGGCACGCAGCTGCGCGGCGCGACCTCGGTTGCGGACGGGGCGATCATCGGCCCGGACACGACGCTCGTCGACTGCGAGGTCGGAGAGGGCGCGGTCGTGAAGCGCACCGACGCGACGCTGAGCGTCATCGGAGCCCGCGCATCCGTTGGCCCCTGGGCCTACCTGCGCCCCAACACGATCCTGGGCGCCGGGGGCAAGATCGGCACCTTCGTCGAGACGAAGAACACGCAGATCGGGGACGGCTCGAAGGTGCCCCACCTCTCGTACATCGGCGACACCGAGGTCGGCGCGAACTCGAACATCGGCGCCGGCACGATCACCGCCAACTACGACGGCGTGAACAAGCACCGCACGACGGTCGGCAGCCACGTGCGCTCCGGGTCGCACAACGTGTTCGTCGCCCCGGTTAGGATTGGCGACGGAGCTTACACAGGGGCCGGAACCGTGGTCCGCAAGGACGTTCCGGCAGGTGCACTCGCCATCAACGTCGCACCTCAGCGCAACGCTGAGGGGTGGGTGCTCAAGAACCGAGCAGGCACCGCCGCGGCCGAGGCAGCTGAGGCAGCCTCGGCGGGCGAATCCGAACCGAACGCGTAACAACAGAGCAAGCACAGGAAACGGGCGGTACAGCGTGTCTGGCATCATCACCTCCACTGAGAAGCGACTTGTTCTCGTCTCCGGCAGGGCTCATCCCGAGCTCGCCAAGGCAGTCGCGGCAGAACTCGGCATCGAACTCGGGGAGACCGAGTCGCGCACCTTCGCGAACGGCGAGATCTACGCGCGCTACGGCGAGAGCATGCGAGGGGCCGACGTGTTCGTGCTCCAGTCGCACTGCCCGCCCATCAACGAGTGGCTCATGGAGCAGCTCATCATGCTCGACGCGCTGAAGCGCGCGTCGGCGAAGCGCATCACGGTCGTCGCCCCCTTCTACCCGTATGCGCGCCAGGACAAGAAGGGGCGTGGCCGCGAGCCGATCTCGGCTCGCCTCGTCGCCGACCTCTTCAAGGCTGCAGGAGCAGACCGCATCATGTCGGTCGACCTGCACGCGCCTCAGGTGCAGGGCTTCTTCGACGGCCCCGTCGACCACCTCTTCGCCATGCCCGTCCTGCTCGAGCACTTCCGCAAGAAGCTCGACCCGGCAACGCTCACCGTCGTCTCGCCCGACATGGGTCGCGTGCGCGTCGCCGACGTCTGGAGCGACCAGCTGGATGCGCCGCTCGCGATCATCCACAAGCGTCGCGACCCGAAGGTCGCGAACCAGGTCTCGGTCCACGAGATCGTCGGTGATGTGAAGGGCCGCGTCTGCCTGCTCGTCGACGACCTCATCGACACGGGCGGAACCATCGTCAAGGCAGCGGAGGCGCTGAAAGCCGCTGGCGCGATCGGCGTGGTTGTCGCGGCCACGCACGCCGTCTTCTCGCACCCCGCCGTCGAGCGCCTCAGCTCCGACGCCATCGACGAGGTCGTTGTCACCGACACCCTGCCGCTTCCGCCGGAGAAGCGCTTCGACAAGCTCACGATCCTGCCGATCGCTCCGACGCTCGCCCGCGCGATCACCGAGGTCTTCACCGACGGCTCCGTCACCTCGATGTTCGACGGTGCCGCTTAGCCCGAACGGATTCCTGAGCTGACAGACGGCTTCCTGAGCTGACAGACGCCCCGTCGGAACCACCCGGTTCCTGCGGGGCGTCCGTGTACCTCTGCGTCTGTGGTTCTGCGTGTCTGCGCGTCTGTGTGTCTGTGTGTCCGTGCTCCTGGTGACCATGGTTTCTGTGCTCCTGGAGACCATGCGCTTCTGGGGGCACTGCGGGTCGGCGACCGCGCCCAGGCGTCGTCAGGGCCCGCCTGGCGAGAGCATCCCGCTCTCGTAGGCGACGATCACGAGCTGCGCCCGGTCGTGGGCGTTGACCTTCGCCATGATGCGGTTCACGTGCGTCTTCGCGGTGTGCGGCGAGATGAACAGGAGTTCGGCGATCTCGGCGTTGGAGTGCCCGCGGGCGACGAGGAGCAGCACCTCGCGTTCGCGGTCGGTCAGCTGCTCGAGCTGCGCGGGCACCACGGGTGACGGCGTCGGCTGCGAGCGGAGCACGAACTTCGTGATGAGGCTGCGAGTGGCGGCCGGCGAGAGGAGCGCTTCACCGGCGTGCACGGCTCGGACGGCTCGCACGATGTCGTCGGGTTCTGCGCCTTTGCCGATGAATCCGCTTGCTCCGGCGCGGAGGGCGGCGAGCAGGTACTCGTCTTCCTCGAAGGTGGTCAGGATCAGGACCCGCACATCGGCGTTCTCAGGGGCGCCGCAGATGGCGGCGGTCGCCTCGATACCGTCGAGTTCCGGCATCCGGATGTCCATGAGGACGACATCGGGGCGCAGCGAGGCGACGAGGGTGACCGCCTCTGTGCCGTCTCGGGCTTCGCCGACGACCTGGACCCCGGGCGCTTGGCTCAGGATGTCCGAGACTGCCTGGCGGATGAGCGCCTGATCGTCGACGACGAGAACGCGGGTCATTCGAGTGCTCCCTGGGCTGAGGAGTGCGGCCGGTCTTGCCTCGGGAGGGTCACGGCAACACGGTAGCCGCCTGCCGCGGTGCCCGTCGTGACGGTGCCGCGCACGGACGCGACCCGCTCTTGCAGGCCGAGGAGCCCCAGCCCACCGGATGCCCGTGCATCCGGCCCTTCCGCGGCGCGACCTGACGCCTCCTGGGCAAGGGGGCCAGAGACCGGGTTCGTGACGATGACGCTCAGCTCGGTGTCTGTCAGCGCCAGGAGAATGTGGGCGCGGTTCTCGGCGCCGTGCTTGTGCGCGTTGGTGAGCGCCTCCTGGATGACCCGGTAGGCGACAAGGCTCGTCGCACCTGCGACCTGCTCCATCTCGCCCTCGGACCGCACGTTGACCTGGAGCCCGGCCTCGCCGAACGACTCGATGAGCGCGTCGAGCCGTTCGAGTCCCGGCTGAGGGGTCGCGGATGTGCCAGGCGTTTCGTCGGCGCGGAGCACGGCAAGCAGGTCACCGATCTCGGCAAGCACGGACCTTGCGGCGCCGCGAATCGTGCGGAGTGCATCCTCGGCGCTTTCGGGCCTCGTCCGGAGCGAGGTCGAGGCGACCCCGGCGTTCAGGCTGATGACGGAGATCTGGTGCGCGACGGCGTCGTGCAGGTCTCGGGCGATGCGGAGCCGCTCTTCGGTGACTCGGCGGCGGGCCTCGGCTTCCCTCGACTGCTCCGCGCGTTCGGCGCGTTCCGTGATGGCGATGATGTACTCGCGTCGCGAGCGCGTTGCATCTCCGGCTGCGGCCGCGAAGGCCAGTGTCACGGCGAACTGGATGGCTCTCGGGTCGAAGACGGTGCCGAGCGCGGCGAACAGGCTGAGGAGCGCGATGCCGAGGACCGCGCAGGCAGCCGTGATGATCGCGCGCCGGCGAGTGGACCGGGTCGCGACGCTGAACATGGCGATCGCGGCCGCGAGGACCACCCCGGGAGAGAGCGTGCCGGTGAGCGCTGTCGCTCCGTAGATCGCGAGCATCGCCACCAGGACGGCGACCGGCCATCGTCGGCGGAACGGGAGCAGGACGGCTGGGGCGAGCACCATGACAAGAGCGAACGGGGTGCTCGGCCGGAACTCGTCACCGCCGAACGGCATGATGGCGACCCCGACGATGAACAGGGCGGCCAGCGCATCCACAACCCAGGCGGGCACTCGGGGGAGCGTTCTGGGCGGGGCGGGCGTCGGCGGGTGCGCCTCGGCCGTGCCCGGCGCGTGTGAGCGGGAATCCTGCATGAACCCAGTGTGCCCGCGATGCTCCCCGCGCGCGTCACCCCCGCAGGGCACGGCTGTACTGCAACCGCGGTACACGGTGTCCGCGGACGGGGGACGCGTTCGGAGCGGTTCGGGACGAGCATCGAAGGGTCGAGCATTCGGCACGAGCGAGGAGGCAGCATGCCCGCACCGATCATCTCTGTTCGCGACGTACGTCGGTCGTACGGTCGCGGCCAGAACCGCTTCGAGGCCCTGAAGGGTGTGAGCTTCGACATCCGAGAGGGGGAGAGCGTCGCCATCGTCGGCAAGAGCGGCTCGGGCAAGTCCACGCTCATGCACGTGCTCGCGCTCCTGGACGTGCCGTCCTCTGGCACCGTGGAGTTGGAGGGCACGGACACGCGCACGTTGCGCGGCAAGAAGCTGAACCGCACGAGGAACAAGACGTTCGGGTTCGTGTTCCAGCAGTTCTTCCTCACCCCGAACGTGTCGGTGCTGGAGAACGTCGTGTTGCCGATGAAGATCGCGGGCGTTCCGCGCGGTGAGCGGCGGCAGCGCGGACTGGCTGCGCTCGAGCAGCTCGAGCTCGACGACAAAGCCAAGAACAAGGCTCTCAACCTGTCGGGCGGACAGAAGCAGCGCACGGTCATCGCTCGCGCCCTCGTCAACAACCCGCGGATCATCTTCGCCGACGAGCCGACGGGCAACCTCGACACGGCGACGGGGGCGGTGGTCGAGGACATCCTCTTCGGACTGAACCGGGAGAACGGGATCACGCTCATCGTCGTGACCCACGACGAGGAGCTGGCGGCGCGCTGCGACCGGCGCATCCTCATCCGGGATGGGCTGATCGTCGAGGACTCTGCGCAGGTGGCCGCATGAAGACGCTCGACCTCATCGGCACGGCCGTCTCGAACACGTTCCGGTCGAAGACACGCCTGCTGCTCACGATCCTCGCGATCTTCGTCGGCGCGTTCACGCTGACGCTCACCAACGGGCTCGGTACGGGCATCAACGCCTACATCGATGACACCGTGAACGGGGTCGGAGCGGCCGACACGATGACGGTCACGAAGACGAGCGAGGCCACGGGCTTCGGCAGCGGGGACTCGGGCCCGGCCGAGTACAACCCGGACGCGGTGGCGAGCGCCGGCCCTCCCGGGGCGACGGTCACGGCGCTGCTGCCCGCAGACCTCGACGCGCTTGCCGGCATCGAAGGCATTGTCGACGTGCAGGCCACGAAGTCGCTGTCGGTCGATTTCGTGCAAGCGGGTGCAGGGACGAGGTTCGCCGTCGGGGCTGGCAGCCTCGTGGAAGGCCAGACCGTGCAGCTCGTCGCGGGCTCTGACCCAGACGACGCGAGCGGGGAGCTGCAGCTGCTGCTGCCGACCTCGTACGTCGGGCCGCTCGGCTTCGCCGATGCGGAAGCGGCGGTCGGCCAGACCGTGACGATCGGCAGCACGGATGCGCTGCGCGGCACCCACGAGACACAGGCGGTTGTCGTCGGTGTCGCCGAGGAGAGCATCGCTTCGGCGACCGGGGCCGCGATCGTCCCGAACGATGCGCTCACCGATCAGCTGTATGCCACGCAGAACATCGGCATCCCGGCCGATCAGGTGGAGCGGTACGCGCAGGCCACGGTCTGGTTCAGTCCTGACGCGAGCACCGAGGACATCGACCTCCTCAAGGAACGTCTCACGGATGCTGGCTATACCGGCAGCACCGTGGCGGATCAGCTGGGCACGATCAAGACGGTGATCGACGGCATCGTGCTCGTGCTCAACGCCTTCGCGGTCATCGCGCTGCTCGCGGCGAGCTTCGGCATCGTGAACACCCTGCTCATGTCGGTGCAGGAGCGGACGCGCGAGATCGGGCTGATGAAGGCTATGGGGATGGGCAGCGGACGCGTGTTCACGCTCTTCAGCGTCGAGGCGGCATTCATCGGGCTGCTCGGAAGCGCGATCGGTGCGATCGTCGCGGTGGTGGCAGGCACCATCATCAGCGCGGGGCTGTCCACGACGTTGCTCGCAGACCTGCCTGGGCTGACGCTCATCGCGTTCGACCCGGTCTCGATCGGCGTGGTGATCGTCATCGTCATGGTCATCGCGTTCCTCGCGGGCACGCTCCCCGCGGCGCGGGCCGCGCGAGCGGACCCGGTGGAGTCGCTGCGCTACGAGTAGCGGTGGTGCGCGGAACGGGCCCGGCGCGAGCGGTCCCGTTCCGTGCGCGCTCGGCGGGCGAGGGCACGAGCGCGAGGTCTGCTGCGGCTCAGGGCCCGAGTGCCAGGTCCACGATGCCGGCGTGTTCCGGCCCACCGCACCGCGCTGTTCCACCGACGCGAGTCCAGTCGACGTCTGACTCTGCAGAGCCGAGCACGGTCCCGTCGCCGGAGCGGGCGGTGATGGTGAGCGACTCAGGCGTGTCCATATCGAGGGGAAGGGTCCAGCGCGTATCGGTGACTTCGATCGTCGGCCCCTCGTAGGCCTCGGTGGCACCGGGCGGGGTAGTCGGAGTCGCGAGCGGTCGGGGCGCTTCCCAGCAGGTTCCTGCCCCGCAGACCTCCATCGTCTCGATGCTCGCGATCGTCTCGGCAGGCCCGGTGAACTGCACGTCAACTGTGTTGGTCCAGCCCACAGCCGGGCAGGCACCGATGATCTCCGAGCAGCCAGCCAGCAGCGGAACGGCTGCCAAGCCGAGGATCGCCGCGCTGAGCTGGGTTTTTCGTCGAGTCTGCACTTGGCCAGAGTAGCGACTACCCGAGGTGCTCGAGCGGGTTCTCCTCGAGCTTGCGGACGAGCCCGCCGTCGACGAGCCGACGCGCTGAGGTCGTGGGCTTTCGGTTGGCCTGGTCGGTCACGCACGCACCGAACTCAGCGGCGAGCGTGCCACGCGGATGCACCGCGAGGACTTCCCGCAGGAACTCCTCTGGCAGCGAGTCCGGCCGGCTGCCGCTGATGTCGAGCCCCGTCGCGCGCTCGAGCAGGTGCCCCTCGAGGTCGAGGGCGGGGTCGACGCTCGGCCAGTTGTGCCGAACGATGACGTCGAGTGCGCGGCGCCTGCGTTCGTTCGGCCACCCGGCACCGGCTGTCAGGGCGACGGCGACGTGTCCGCCGGCGTGCTCGTAGGAGACGGTGTGGTTGTCGAACTCCGTCACCGTCCCGATGTCGTGCAGGATGGCAGCGACGTAGAGCAGCTCGTGGTCGACGCCCGCGTGTCCCTCGGTCGCAGCGATCCCTTCGGCCCAGAGCCAGGATCGGACAGCGTGTGCGGTGATGGCTTCTGACTGGTATTCGGTCGCCAGCTCGAGGGCTGCTCGGGCGGCGAGGGAGTCAGGCACGGGGAAGTCGGCGATGCGCACGGCCAACTGTCGCACAGCGCCTGCATCCGGAGAAAAGAAACGGGCCCGCTCTTCGACGCAGAGTCGAGGAACGGGCCCGTCGGGAGAAGGGCCGCGGCTGCCTACGCGGAGAGGCGCGGGTAGTCGGTGTAGCCGACCTCGCTGTCGCCGTAGAAGGTCGCCGGGTTCGGTTCGTTCTCGGGGTGATTCCCCAGCCAGCGCTCGACGAGGTCGGGGTTGGCGATCGCGAGGCGACCGACGGCGACCGCGTCTGCGTTGCCCTCCTTGACGAGGTTGACGGCTTCCTCGCGGGTCGTCACGCGGCTGAAGCCGCTGTTGGCGATGAAGGCGCCGCCGAAGCGCGCGCGCAGGTCTTGCACGAGCTCACCCTCCGGGTCGCTGTGCAGCACGCTCAGGTAGGCCAGCTCGAGCGGGGCGAGCCCGTCCGCGACCGCGTCGTAGGTTGCGCGCACGTCGGCGTCGTCGGTCTCGACGACGTCCTGGATGTTGTGCGCGGGGGAGAGGCGGACGCCGACGCGTCCGGCTCCGATGGCTTCCGCAACTGCGGCGGTGACCTCGACGAGGAAGCGCGCACGAGCCGCGGGCGAGCCGCCGTACTCGTCGGTGCGGACGTTCGATACGGGCGACAGGAACTCGTGGAGGAGGTAGCCGTTGGCTCCGTGGATCTCGACGCCGTCGAGTCCGGCCTCGATCGCGCGGCGGGCGGCATCCACGAACTCCTCGCGGACGATCGCGAGCTCGGACGTCGTGAGGGCGTGGGGAACCGGGTACGGCTGCTTGCCGTTGGGCGTGCGCACCTCGCCGTCGATCGCGACGGCGCTCGGGGCGACGATGCGGTCGGTTCCCGTGATGTCGGGGTGCGAGACGCGTCCGCCGTTCATGAGCTGCATCACGATGCGGCCGCCCTTGGCGTGCACGGCCTCGGCGACTCGCCGCCAGCCGTCGACCTGCGCTGGCGTGACGATGCCCGGTTGGCCCGGGTAGGCGCGCGACTCGGCGCTCGGGTACGTGCCCTCGGTGATGATGAGGCCCAGGCTCGCACGCTGTGCGTAGTGCTCTGCCACAAGCTCGCCTGGAACACCCTCCGCGCTCGCACGCGTGCGAGTCAGCGGCGCCATGACGACGCGGTTGGCGAGCTCGATGTCGCCGAGGGTCAGGGGGGAGAAGAGATCCACAGAGAGTGCCTTTCGATCGGGGGCTGGACGCGGATGCGCAGCCCCACAGATCGAACAGCAGGCTCTGTCACCGCATTCCGAGAGGCGTGTCGTGGCGGCCTCGTGGGTCTTTCCCCGTCGTTCCGGCGCGCTCGCGATCGCGGCCTGGAGCTGTGTGCCGCACGTGCGGCGCCGAGTCTAGAGATCGAGGATGCCGTCACGAACCGACCGCAGGGCGTGCTGCACGGCGCCGACCGAGACGACGCCTGCACCCAGTTCGGAGCGCACGAGTTCGGGCACCGGCAGGTGGAGGAGGCTGGGGAGTCCCTCCCGCGCGGCGGCGATGAGTCCTTCCGCTCCCGGCGCCACTCCGCCGGCGATGATGACTCGCTGCGGGTCGAAGAGGCTCGACACGAGCCCCACGATGCGGGCGAGGACCCCGCCGACTTCGGCGACGATGTGACTCGAGTCGGCGTCGCCGTCCCGCGCCGCCTCGAGGACGAGCTTCCCGTCGACGTCCTCGACGGGCACGCTCAGGAGGGGGCTTCCCTTGGCTACCGTGCCCCGCGCGACGGCCTCCCGGGCGAGGCGTGCGGCGCGCAGGCCCAGTCCGTCGACCCCCTCGGCGCCCGCGACGAGGTCGAGGCCGAGCATCTCTCCGACGCCACCGTGCGCACCCCGCAGGAGCCGCCCATCGACGAAGATGCCGGCCCCGAAGCGCTCACCGCTCAGGAATGTCACGAAGTCGCTGCAGCCCACGCCGCCTCCAACGCTGCCCTCGGCGACTGCGGCAAGGAGGGCGTCGTTCTCGACGCGGATGATGGGGACCTCTGCGTCGAACACGGTCACGAAGTCGGGATTGGTGCGCTGCCAGAATCCGTCGACGTGCGCGGGGGAGATGCCGCGGGCATCCACCGGGGCGGGAACGCCGATGCAGATGCCGGCGACCTCGGCCAGGCCATGACCGGTTGTCGCGAGCTGTGCTGTGACCACGCGGCGCAGCAGCCTGCGCCTCGTCTCGGGGGAGTCGGCTTCTGGATCGACTTCCACCTGGCCAGAGCTGATGATCGCGCCGCGCAGGTTCGACACAGTCGTCGTGAGGTGCTCGCGCCCCGCGTCGACCCCGACGACGACGGCCGCATCAGCCGTGAGCTCGAAGCGCCGCGCGGGGCGGCCCTTCTGGTAGGTGCCGTCCTCCCTCGAGTTGGGGAGCTCGGTCACGAGTCCGCAGTCGGCGAGCTCGTCGAGGAGGTCGATGATCGTCGACCTCGTGAGGCCGATGCTCATCGCATCCGTCGCCGTGAAGGCCGCTGAGGTCCACGCGTACTCGAGCAGCAGCTGCAGGTTGGCGCGCTTCAGCGGCGGAGGTGCGCTAGGGAGTCGGAACACGATGTTGACCTTTCGCTGGTCGTCGGCTTACATTACCTCCAGCAGTAAATTTAGACACAAAATTTAGTGTTCGTTTCAATGTCTGCGCAGCCTCCACAGCTGCCAGCTCAGCCCAAGGGACAACGACGTGCCATCACCTTCGAAACGCTTCCGGCCTCGTGCCCTGCTCCGCGCACTCGTGGCTGCGCTCGTGCTCGTGCTCGCAGGCTCCGGCCTCAGCGCCTGCACCAGCACCGGCCCGACGGAGGTGCGCTTCTTCCTCAGCAAGCCAGAGGCCATTCCGTACTTCCGCGAGCTCATCCAGGAGTACAACTCGTCGCAGAGCGAGGTGCGAGTAGTGCTCGACACCTCCTCGAACCTGCAAGCGGGCTTCCTCCGGGGCAACCCGCCGGACCTCGGCCTCCTCAACTACAACATGGAGATGGCCCGCTTCATGGAGCGCGGTGCGCTCTCCGACCTCTCGGATATGCCGGAATCCGAGCGAATCCTGCCCGAGATCCAGGACCTCGTCGACCAGTACGCGAGCTACCCGGGGCGAACGAGCGTGCTGCCCTACTCGGTCATGGCAGCATCCGTCATCTACAACAAGGAGATCTTCGAGGAGCAGGGACTCGAGGTTCCCACCACCTACAGCGAGCTCATCGAGGTCTGCGACCAGCTCAAGGAGGCGGGCATCGACCCGTTCTACGCGACCTTCAAGGATCCGTGGACGGTCAGCCAGGGCTGGTTCGACTACACCGTGGGTGGCTCCATCGACGTCGCAGGCTTCTACGACGAGCTCAACGAGCTCGGCACCGACGTCGGCCCTGACTCACCCGTCTCGTTCGAGTCGACGATGACCGAGTCGGTCACCCGCATGACCGAGCTGGCCGGCAACTACACGAACGCGGACGCGGGCAGCCGTGGCTACGGCGACGGCAACGTGGCCTTCGCCGAAGGCAAGGCCGCCATGTACCTGCAGGGGCCCTGGGCCCTCGGCGAGATCGCGAAGACGAACCCGGATGCGCAGCTCGGCATGTTCCCGCTGCCGATGACCGAGAACGCGGACGACCGTGAGGTTCGCGTCAACATCGACCTCGCCGCCTGGATCCCCGAGGCGTCGAAGCACAAGGAGGAAGCACGCGAATTCCTCCAGTACCTCTTCCAGCCGGACGTCATCAACGACTACAACGCGGCTCAGCTCGGCTTCGGCACGACGATCGATGCCGACCCGGTCACCGATCCGCGGCTTGTCGAGCTGCAGCCGTACTACGAGAGCGCCGCCTTCTACCAAGGGCCGTCGAAGGCGATCCCGCTGACCATCCCCACCGAGAACTACATGCAGGGGCTCGTCACCGGGGGCGCAAGCGTCGACTCGACGCTCAGCACGCTCGACGCCGACTGGGCCCGCCTCGCGCTGCGCCAGTAGTCCCGCTCATGACAACGGCCAGCACTCGATCACGAACCGGAATGGAGACAACAGTGTCGACCACCACCGAGGCGATCCGCACCGACGAAGCAGCGCGCGAAGGCAAGAAGCTCAGGCCACGCAGCACACGTCGAGTCGACCGCGTCCACTACCTCTTCCTCGTCCCGACGCTCGTGCTCTTCACGATCGCCATCACCATTCCCGCCATCATCGGCATCTTCTTCAGCTTCACGAACTCCATCGGCTTCGGCGAATGGAACTTCGTGGGCATCACCAACTACGTCGCCATGTTCGGCGATCCCGCGATCTGGCAGAGCTACGGCTTCACGATGGGATTCGCGGCCGTCACCGTGATCCTCGTGAACGTGCTCGCGTTCCTCCTCGCGGTCGGACTCGTGGCACGCATCCGCCTCAAGGCCCAACTGCGCACGATCTTCGTGATCCCGATGGTCATCTCCGGAATCGTCATCGCATTCGTCTTCAACTTCCTGTTCTCCAACGCGGTTCCCGCGCTCGGGCAGAGCCTGAACATCCCGTGGCTGTCGGAGAGCATCCTCGCGAACCCGAACCTCGCGTGGATCGGCATCGTCATCGTCACCGCGTGGCAGGCGATCCCCGGCACGCTGCTCATCTACATCGCGGGCCTCCTCGCGGTGCCTGGCGACGTGTACGAGGCCGCCGAACTCGACGGGGCGACGAAGCTGCAGCAGATGCTGCAGATCACGCTGCCACTCGTTGCGGGCTACGTCGTGATCAACGTCATCCTCGGCTTCAAGAACTTCCTCAACGCGTACGACATCATCGTCGGCCTCACCGACGGCGGGCCAGGCACGTCGACGCGAAGCATCGCCATGACGATCTTCACCGGCTTCAGTGGGGGCGACTACGCCTACCAGATGGCCAACGCGACGTTCTTCTTCGTGATCGTCGTCGTCATCTCCCTTCTCCAGCTCCGCCTCACCCAGGGAAAGAACCAACTCTGATGGCACTCCAGCAGCCCATCGTCAGCCGCGCGCGCGTGGCACCGGCGAGCAAGAACTTCGGCGGACGAGGCCGGTGGTCGACGACGATCATCCTGATCCTGTGCGCCGTGACCGTCCTCATCCCGCTCTACGTCACCGTGGTGACGGCTTTCAAGACGACGTCGCAGGCCGTCAGCGGAAACGTCTTCGCGCTCCCAGCGCCGTTCAGCGTCGACGGCTTCGTCGAGGCCTGGAACCTCACGAACTTCCCCCAGGCGTTCGGCGTCTCCGTCTTCATCACGGCAGGCACGGTCGCAGGCGTCATCCTGCTCGCGGCCTTCGCTTCGTACGCCATCACACGCAACTGGGACAACCGCTTCTTCCGCGGCTCGTTCTACTACCTGCTCGCGGCCATGTTCCTGCCGTTCCCGGCGGTCGCGCTCCCGCAGATCCAGATGAGCGGGCTCTTCGGCCTCGACAATCCGCTTGGCGTCATCATCCTGCACGTCATGTTCCAGCTGAGCTTCTCGATCCTGCTCTTCACGGCCTTCCTGAGGTCGATCCCGGGCGAGCTCGAGGAGAGCGCGCGGATCGACGGAGCCAGCACGTGGCAGACGTTCTGGCGAGTCATCTTCCCGCTTCTCGCTCCCATGAGCGCGACGGTCGGCATCTTCGCCTTCCTCGCCTCGTGGAACGACTTCATGATGCCGTCGCTCATCATCTCCGACCCGGCCATGCAGACCCTGCCCGTCGTGCAGAAGATCTTCCAGACGCAGTTCAGCAACAACTACAACGTGTCCTTCGCCTCCTACCTGATGGCCATGGCGCCGGCCCTGATCGCCTACCTGTTCACGCAGCGGTGGGTCATGGAGGGCGTCACGCAGGGCGCCGTCAAGGGCTGACGACGTGACTTCAGCACCAGATTCTCGCCAACCACAGACCACCAACAACCCAAGGAATACCCCCACTATGAGCTCGACCTTCTCGGCAGAGACCGACCTCCTCACCCGCAGCGACCCGCACGACGCCAACTGGTGGCGCCAGGCGGCCGTCTACCAGATCTACCCGCGCAGTTTCGCCGACGCCAACGGTGACGGGCTCGGCGACCTGCCAGGCATCACGGCGAAGGTGCCATACCTGCAGGCACTCGGCATCGATGCCGTGTGGCTCAGCCCCTTCTACCCGTCGGAGCTCGCTGATGGCGGCTATGACGTCGCCGACTACCGAGACGTGGATGCGCGGCTCGGCACGCTCGAGGACTTCGACGTCATGGTCGCTGCACTCCATGGGGCAGGGATGCGCGTCATCGTCGACATCGTGCCGAACCACTCGTCCGACCGGCACGAGTGGTTCCAGGCGGCGCTCGCGGCGGGGAAGGGCTCTCCGGAGCGCGACCGCTACATCTTCCGCGACGGCAAGGGCCCAGACGGTGCTGAGGCGCCGACCGACTGGGAATCGGTGTTCGGCGGACCTGCCTGGCACCGGGTGGAGGACGGCCAATGGTACTTCCACAACTTCGCCGTCGAGCAGCCCGACTTCAACTGGGCGAACCCGGAGGTGCGGGCCGACTTCCTGCACACGCTGCGCTTCTGGTCTGACCGGGGCGTTGACGGCTTCCGCATCGACGTGGCTCACATGCTGACGAAGGACCTCAGCGGCGAGCTGCCGTCCAAGGCCCAGCTCGACGCGTTGCCCTTCGACGGGCAGCACCCGATCATCGACCGTGATGACGTGCACGAGGTGTACGCCGAGTGGCGCAAGGTGTTCAACTCGTACGACCCGCCTCGCACGGCCGTTGCGGAGGCGTGGGTCGAGCGCGACCGTCGGCCGCGCTATGCGAGCCCGGAGGGGCTCGGTCAGGCCTTCAACTTCGACCTCCTCGAGGCGGACTTCGATGCTGAGCAGTTCTCGAGCATCGTCGCCGACAACCTCGAGCTCGCGGAGCGTTCCGGGTCCTCGACGACCTGGGTGCTGTCGAACCACGACGTCGTGCGGCACGCGACCAGGTATGGTCTGCCGCATCCGGAACGAAACGAGAAGGGGCACCCGCTCGCGAAGCACGGTTCGGAGTGGTTGCTGTCTGGTGGGGAGCGTCCGGTGCTCGACGCGGAGGGCGGCCTGCGCCGTGCTCGCGCGGCGACGCTGTTCACGCTCGGCCTGCCCGGCTCGGCGTACCTGTACCAGGGCGAGGAGCTCGGCCTGCACGAGGTCGCCGAGATCCCGGATGCGGACCGCCAGGACCCCACGTTCTTCCGCAACCCGGGAGTCGACATCGGCCGCGATGGCTGCCGTGTTCCCCTGCCCTGGGTGGCGGAGGGCCGGTCGTTCGGGTTCGGGGAAGCGGATGCGCACCTTCCCCAACCCGAATGGTTCGGCGCGTCCGCGGTCGAGCTGCAGGATGCTGACGGTGCCTCCGTGCTCGCGCTCTACCGTCGGGCGCTGGCGCTGCGGCACGAGCTGCAGAGCGGAGAGCAGCTCGAGTGGCTGCCGAGCGGGCGCGCTGATGTGCTGCGCTTCGCTCGTCCGAACGGGTGGGAGATCGTGACGAACTTCGGTTCGGAGCCGTTTGAGCTCGGACCTGACGCCGAAGTGCTGCTGCGCAGTGACCTCGAGGAGGGGGCGACGCTCGCGGGCGAGGCGACCGCCTGGGTGCGCCGCCGCGACTAGCCAGCTCGGGCAGCTAGCGCCGGCAGCTAGCTCGGGCAGCTAGCTCGGGCAGCTAGCGCGGGGAGCCAGCTCGGACAGTCAGCGTGGTGCGCCCTCTCTCGACCGGGCCTCTTCTCCAGCGGGGCCGTCTCTACCGGGACGAGGGGGCGCACTTCCGTGCAGAACATCGTTGGGTCAGAACGGTGGTGTTTTTGTCGGTCGTCCGAGTTGCGGCGACGGGTCATCTCCAGGACCGGGGGTCGGGCTCGCACTCGCGTCCAGCCGTGGGGGCCGATCCGTCGGTCTGAAGGATTGATCGGTGGGTGTGAAGAGTTGATCGGTGGGTCTGAAGATCACGCCGTGGGGTTCTGGTCTGCTGATGTAGACCTTCCCGCTTGGTGTGGTCCATTCGAGGATGCCGCCGCTGAGTTGTCGGACCTTCCAGGCTGTGTGGTGTTTGACGATGTGGTGGTTCTTGCAGAAGTCGCTGAGGTTCCAGACCGCGGTCTTTCCGCCGTACTGGTAGTCCTTCGTGTGGTCGAGCTCGCAGTTGACGGCGGGTTGTCGGCAGCCGATGAAGCGGCAGTGCACGTCGCGGGCCTGCAAGAAGGCCCGCATCGCCGCGGTCGGCTTGTACGAGTCGACTGCCTGCACGGCGCCGGTGATCGGGTGCGTCAGCACGCGCACAAACGCGGGTGCGGTTGCGGCGAGCCGCTTCGCGTCTTCGATGGGCATGGGGGTCATGCCGTCGAGCAGCGCCGGTGCCTGCCCTGATGTGTTGGTGTCGCTGAGTGCGGTCGTGATGGGGATGGAGAGCTGCACGTTGGCTTGGATGCCGGCGGCTGAGGTGTTGCCCATGGGGTCGCTGGTGAGGAGCATGTCGGCGACGACGTCGGACATGACCTCGTTCAGGCTCCGCTCGTCCGGCTCGTCCGGCTCGTCGGCGGTCTCGGTTGCCGCGGTGGTTGCGTGAGCGTCGTCGACGGCGGCCCCGAAGGTGCTCCCAGCTCCGGGCGACACTGTTCCGTCTGCGGCCGCATCGCCGCCGTGGAGTGCAGCTCCGGGTTTCGGTCTCGCTTTGATGATCGCGAGCGCCTGCTTCCGTACCCGGTCGCGGATCGCGTGCACGACGAACGTGTCGGTGGTGACGCGGAGGATGCTCATCCCGTCCCCGAGGTCCTCGACAGTCGCTCGACGTTGTCGCTTCGCTCGCGCGTGGCGCTGGTCGATGGATTCCCCGGTGAGCTCTTCCGCGACCCGCTCCGCCGCTTTCTGCAGCGCCCGTGGAGGCAGGGGCTCCCGTCGGACCCGCTCGAGCATGACCTCCACGTACTGGGCCCGCCGCTCGGCCTGCTCCTCCGGGTCTTCGTGGTTCACCTTGAACCCCACCTCGACGAGCTTGTGCACCTGGGCGGGTGTCACGACGTTCTCGTCGAGCGCGACCGTGAGGGCGGGGAAGTCGTCTCGTGTCTTCGACGCGAGGGCGAGCTGCCCTTGCGCGACGCCGGAGGTCACCTTCGCGATCAGCGCGACCTCCTCGGCGATCGAGCGGACATGCATGGCGGACTCCGCGCATCCGTCGGCAACATCGAGGGCGTGCCCGAAGTCGTACGCCGCGGCGTGCGCCCGCAACTGTAGCGCGGACCCGGCCGCGATCATCGCCGCCGCACGCTCCTCCATCCCGAGGATCTCCGCCCGCCGGGCCGCGACGGACGCCGGGTCGGCCGGGTCGAACCCCGCCCCCGAAACGTCATGATCGCGGTGCTGTTGCATGCCACCAACGATACCGACCACCTCCGACATTTCATGAGGGTCGTGGATAACTTCCCATCCCGAAATGCTCTGTCCACTGGGTGTTATGCGACTTATTCCCAGATCTCGGTTGAACTCAAGATCTCTATTCTTCGCATACATGTTCGAACTGACTCAGAATCTGACTGTGAAACGTCAGTAACTAAAAAACTTCGAACAGTCTTTGGCCAACCTGGACGCCGCGCCCGCCGCGCCGATGCTCCACAACTGCCCGGCTGACCGGCTGCCCGGCTTGCGGCGACGGGCACTCGCACCGCCGTCACCGCTGCGTGCGCTTGCGCGCTTACTCGTCGGCCGGTTCCGCCAGCACCTCCCGCAGCGCGGTCAGCATTCGTTGGGCAGCGAGCCGCCCGTTGTTCGGGTCGATCGCGTGGTGGGCGGTCATGCACGCTTCGTGCAGCCTGGCCTCGTCAACTCCTGCGGGCAGGCTCATCTCCCAGTCGACGCCGAAGGGCTGCTCGGGAACGCCCGCATGAGCGAGGTACTCGGCGGTCATCTCATGGATGAGCGCGCGGATCTCGTCCGTGGCGGGCTCCAGCGGGTGCCCGTCTCGGCTGTGGGTCGGGTACGTCGCCGGCCGTTGGGACACGTATTCGGGGCCAGCCAGGTACGCGATGAGCGCCGTCCACCCGTTCAGGTCGAGGTGCACGCGCGTTCCTGCGCGTGAGGTCTCAGTCGGGAATTCGCTCCACCTTCAGGTTGGCAGCTCGGGCTCGGCGGGCCGGGACGATTCCTCGGCGAGGAGCGACTCGGAGAGCTCCCACAGGCGCCGCGCGGCAGCCTCGTCGAGCGCGTGGGGGACAACCCCGTGCAGCCCGTCGGCGATCTCGTCGACCACTTCCGCTGGGTGGCAGTCCTCGTAGTAGGCGGGCGTGCCGGGGCCAAGCGTCGCTCGAGTCGCGACGAACACCGAAGTCGCGGCACCCTGCTCCGGTGTCTTGGTCGGGAAGCGCTGCTTCATGTCGGCGAGCACCGCAGGATCCCAGTGCCGCTGCAGATTCGTCCAGATCCCACCCGGCATGAGCGCCGCCGCCGCGATGCCGCGCTCTGCCCAGCGGCTTGTCGCCTCGAGCGCGAACAGCACGTTCGCGGTCTTCGACTGACCGTAGGCGAGTCCACGGTCGTACGCATCCCGCACGAAGAACGGGTCGTCGAAGCGGATGCCGCTCGAGCCGTGACCACTCGAGCTCACGACGACGATGCGCGCGTTTCCCGCCTCGGTGAGCGCGGGAAGGAGCGCGTTGGCGAGCGCGAAATGCCCGAGGTGGTTGACGGCGAACTGCATCTCCCAGCCGTCCGCGGTGCGGAGCTCCGGGGTGTGCATGATCCCGGCGTTGTTGATGAGCAGGTGCAGGGGGCCAGACCAGGCTGAGGCCAGCGCGCGCACCGTAGCGAGGTCGGCGAGGTCGAGGTGCACTACGCGCACATTCTCGTTGCCGGTGGATGCGCGCAGCTCGGACGCCGTTCGCTCGCCCGCGTCCGTGTCCCGCACCGCGAGCGTCACGTGCGCTCCCGCCGCCATGAGCGCGCGTGCGGTCTCGACGCCGATGCCGGAGCTGGCTCCCGTCACGAGTGCCGTCTTGCCGCTGAGGTCGACGCCCTCGACAACTTCGAGGGCTGTCGAGCCTGCACCGAACGAGGGGGAGTCTGTCTCTGTCATAGCTCGTTCCTACCAGTACAGCTTTGCCAATCCCCGGCTGGAGCTGTCAGGACTGCTCATCGCGAACGGCCACGACGCGGACGCTCCCCGCGGGCACTGGCTGGTCCGTCTCGACCGGATCGCCGCTCAGGAGGTCGCGCCCGGAGACCCCTGCTCCCGCATCCTCTGTTCCGTGGTTGATCTGGAACACGTAATCGACGCCTTCGCTGCGGCGCACGACCGTCTCGATGTGGCCGATGGGGGAGTAGCTGACGCCTGCATCGTCGAGCACGCGTGTCACGAAGTCGTCGAGGTCTGCGCCGTCGAGCGCGGTTGCGACGTACCAGGCGGCGCCGTCGCCGAAGGTATTTCTCGTGACAGCTGGCCGGCCGGCACCGGGGCCGTCGGCGAACGTGGTGACACTCGTCGCGCCACGAAGTTCGATGTCGTCGCTCCACACTCGTCCGCGGGAGCCATCGCTGAGTGCGACCTGCTCGCCCGCGCGAAGCGGCAGGAACTCCTCGATGACCAGGCCCAGTACTTCCCGGAGCTGCCCTGGGTAGGGGCCAGCGGGCACGTTGTCGTTGGTGGAGACGATGCCCGAGAAGTAGGAGAACGCGAGCGTGCCGCCCTGTGCCGTGTACTCCCGCAGGTTCCTGGCGGCGTCATCTTCGATGAGGTACAGCGAGGGGGCGAAGACGACGTCGTATCCGCTGAGGTCTGCGGCGGGGTGCACGAAGTCGACGGTCACGCCGCGGCGCCACAGGGCCGAATAGAAGGCTTCGATGCGCTCCCGGTGGTCGAGGTCGACCGACGGCCGCCAGTCGAGGTCCTGTGCCCAGAACGACTCCCAGTCCCAGGCGATCGCGACGCGTGCTTCCACTCGCGAGCCGAGGACGGGCATGAGTGCAGCCACGTCGGCGCCCAGTGCGACCGACTCACGCCATTTGCGCGATGTCTCTCCGGCCTGGGGGATGAGCGCCGAGTGGAACTTCTCCGCACCACGCTGACCTGCCCGCACCTGGAAGAACAGGACCGCGTCGGCGCCGCGAGCTGCGTGCGCGAGGCTGTTGCGGCGCATCTCGCCCGGGCGCTTCGCGATGTTGCGCGGCTGCCAGTTGACGGCCGAGGTCGAGTGCTCCATGAGGATCCACGGCTTTCCTCGCGCGAGGGATCGAGTCAGGTCGGCGGCGCGCGACAGCTGGATGTGGTTGTTCTCCTGCTCTGCCGTGAGGTAGTGGTCGTTGGCGACGATGTCGACCTCGTCCGCCCACTTCCAGAGGTCGACACTCGGGCACATGCCAGCCATGAAGTTCGTCGTGATCGGCTGCGAGGCGAGCGCGCGGATCGCGTCGCGTTCGGCGGTGAAGCACTCGAGGAGGGCCGTGGAGCTGAAGCGCTGGAAGTCGAGTCGGTGCGCGGGGTTGCTCGCCGTACCGGAGGTGCGCGGGGCGTCGATCTCGTCCCACGCGCCGTAGCGCTGCCCCCAGAAGTTCGTGCCCCAGGCTGCGTTGAGTGCATCCAGTGACGAGTAGCGGCTCTGCAGCCATGTCCTGAAGGCGGCGACGGACGCGTCGTCGTAGCTTTCCGTGACCGGTGTCCCGTACTCGTTGTGCACGTGCCAGAGCACAACGGCGGGATGTTCGGCGTAGCGTTCTGCGAGCTTCGTCGCGATAGCGGTTGCGGCCCGTCGGTACTCGGGGGAGCTGGGGCTCACGATGCCTCGCGAGCCGAAGGCGAGGGGCACGCCGTCGCGGGTCACCGCCCGGGCGTGAGGATACTTCCGGTAGAACCAGGCGGGCGGGGACGCGGTCGGGGTGGCGAGGTCCACGTCGATGTCGGCGGCATGGAGCAGGGTGATGATCTCGTCGAGCAGGGAGAAATCGTAGGTTCCTTCCTCGGGCTCGAGGAGCGCCCACGAGAAGATGCCGATGCTGACGAGGTTGACGCCGGCTTCGTGCATGAGACGGATGTCTTCATCCCAGACCTCGCGAGGCCACTGCTCGGGGTTGTAGTCGCCGCCGAAGCGGACTGTCTGGCGGCCGGGCATCCACGTCGATGTGTTCACCCGCAAGAGCTTACGGCATCGTAAACCGCCCGAGCCATTGACTTACGAATGTGAAAGTGACTGAATCGGAGGATGACGGAAGAAGCGCAGGATACGTACGAGGCTGCCCCTGACCGATACGAGGGGATGCGCTACGCCCGGTCGGGGAGGAGCGGGCTCAAGCTCCCCGAGCTCTCCCTCGGGCTGTGGCACAACTTCGGGCTCGAGCGGCCTCTCGAGACGCAGCGCGCGATCATCCGCCGCGCGTTCGACCTGGGCATCACCCACTTCGATCTCGCGAACAACTACGGCCCGCCTCCCGGGTCAGCTGAGGAGCGCTTCGGGCGTATCCTCGCGGAGGACCTCGCCGCGCATCGAGACGAGCTCATCGTGTCGTCGAAGGCCGGCTACTCGATGTGGTCTGGCCCTTACGGCGAATGGGGATCTCGCAAGAGCGTGCTCGCCTCGCTGGACCAGTCGCTGACGCGACTCGGCCTCGACTACGTCGACATCTTCTACTCGCACCGCTTCGACCCGGAGACGCCGCTCGAGGAGACGATGGGCGCGCTCGCCACGGCGGTGACCTCGGGGCGGGCGCTGTACGTCGGCGTCTCCAACTACGACCCGGCGCAGACGCGCGAGGCGGCGCGCATCCTGGCTGGACATGGCATCCCGTTGACCATCCACCAGCCGCGCTACTCCATGTTCGACCGGCACATCGAGGAAGGGCTGCTGCCTGTGCTCGACGAGGTCGGCGCTGGTGGGATCGTCTTCTCTCCGCTCGCGCAGGGGCTGCTCACCGATCGCTACCTCGACGGCGAGGTGCCCGCGACCTCTCGCGCTGCGACGTCGAAGTTCCTCTCAGCGTCAGGAATCGATGACGAGTACCTCGCCAGGGCTCGAGCATTGAACGAGATCGCGGCAGGTAGGGGACAGACGCTCGCGCAGCTCGCGCTGAGCTGGGTGCTGCGGCACCCGCAGGTCACGAGCGCACTCATCGGCGCCTCGAGCGTTGCTCAGCTCGAGCAGAACGTCGCCGCCCTCGACGCTCCAGGGCTCACGAAGGAAGAGCTCGCCAGGATCGAGCCGCTGGCAGTGGATGGCACCGGTCAGGTTGCGAGGTAGCCGCGGGTCTCACGGCGCGAGGGGCCCCGACCGCGAGCGATCTCCTGTGTGCGTCCCTCACGGGATGCGCGCAGGTGCACGCCCGCCCATGCACGGAACGGCCGCCAGGCCGCTGTGATCTCCTCGATGGTGCTATCGGACCCGTATCGTCCGGTGATCTCGGCCTCGAGGCGATGCTCGTTCTGGGGCAGCACGTCCGGGAAGTTCGCGCCGCGGATGATGATGAGTTCGGCCGCGAATGGGCCGATGCCGAGGATCTCTCGGACCTGTCGGAGTGCCTCGCCGGCTTCGAGGGAGCGGAGCCGTTCGCCCTCGAGGGCGCCGTCGAGGGCTGCAGTCGCGACGGCGTGCAGGTACTCGCTCTTCCGCCCTGGGAGCTCGAGGTCCAATCTCTTCAGTACTGCTGGTGCCGGGAACGCGCCGCGTTCGCCGTGCTGCTCCGAGAGGCGCCTCGAGAGCACCGCGGCTTGGCGCATGGGCACTCGCTGCGAGAGCACCGACCAGGCGGCGGCTTCGTATGGCGAGTAGAAGCCGCACGGGCGGAAACCGGGGAGTTCCTGCTGGAGTTCGCCGATGATCGGATCCCGCTCGCCGACGAGGGGCCACTCGCTCCCGTCGATGTCGAGCGACATGAAGCGAAGCACCTGCTGGGTCGCGGCGTCGAGGTCGCCGTCACCCCGAACCGTGATGTGGGCGCACCCATCTCGTTGGCTGACGCTGAACTCCGTGCGCGTCCAGTCGGCGTCGCTGAGGAACGTCGCGGCGATCGCGCCGCTCTCGCCTTGTGCGGTGAGCTCTGAGGGCGCGAAGCCCTCCCAGAAGCGGCGGCTCGTGTCGAGTGACCACGGCCCCTTGATCTCGTGGAGGCTCTCGCGCTGAGGGGTGCTCCGCTCAGGCATGGTCGTGGAGCGTGATCTGGTAGCCGTCCGGGTCGGCGAACGTGAAGGTTCGTCCGAAGGGGCCGTCGATCGGGGCAGATGTGATGGGGACGCCATCGGACGCCATCGCGTCGTGGATCTCTTGCGCTGTGGGTGCGTGCAGCCAGACGCCTACGCCGAGGCCAAGAGGTGCAGCGTCAAGGTCGACGCCGGGCGCGGCGTCTCGGACGGCGAATGCTGCAGGGGTCGTTGCGAAGACGACCGCGTGGGGTGGCCCCGGCTGGCGGGTGAAGCCGAGGTAGTGCTCGTAGAAGCCGGCTGAGGCTTCGAGGTCGCGGACCTGCAGTGAGATGAATCCGGGGCCGGATGCGTGTGGCATGGTGTCTCGCTTTCGATGAATGTCAGTTAGCTGACATGCTGGAGGGTATGTCAGAATACTGACATGAGTCAAGTGGGCAAGCAGATCGAACTGGACACGTCGCTCGGCTATCTCCTGAAGGAGACGGCCAGCGCGCTCCGCACGTCGATGGAGGCCGTCCTGCGTCCGCTTGGCATGACCATCACCCACTACTCGTGCCTCGAATTGCTGTCGCAGCGCCCCGGCCTCTCGAACTCGGAGCTCGCGCGCGGAGCATTTGTCACCCGCCAATCCATGAACGTGCTCCTCCAGTCGCTCGAGCGTGATGGGCTTGTCCAGCGACCTCAGCAGCCGACAGCGGGCCGCGCGCTCCCGGCCGAGCTGACGGAGCTGGGGCGCCGTCAGCTGTCAGCTGCAAGCGCGGCGGTGCGCGGGGTTGAAGACAGGATGAAGTCGGGCTTGAGTGAGCGCGAGCGCTCTACGCTCCGGGATCTGCTGACGCGATGCGTCACCTCGCTCGGATGATCTTGGTCTTCGAGGCGTCACCGATCGCTGTACCTGAGCGTCATCTGGGAGAGCCGCGAAGTTTGTGACGCATAGGCGCTGGGTTGCGTCTCCTCTGTAACGCCCCCGATCGGTGCACGGGCACCAGGGCAACAACTTGAGGAGAGCTGGACATGACGAACGTCACCCCAAACACCACTGTCACCCCGAACGCCGTCGCTGCATCGCACTCGAGCGCAACCCCGAAGAGCGTGGCACCCGCCAGCCGTCCAGGGTCCGAGCTCGCATCGGGTCCTGGAACGACGACGGTCGTCGACAGTGTCGTGGCCCGCGTCGCCGGCATCGCCGCGCGTGAGGCGCAGGGCGTCTACGACCTCGGTGGCGGCGCGGCCCGTGCCATCGGGGCTATCCGCAACGCCATCAACGCGACCGACCAGAGCCAGGGCGTGAGCGTCGAGGTCGGCGAGAAGCAGGTCGCCGTCGACGTCACCATCGTCGCCGAGTACCCCGTCTCCCTGCAGGACGTCGCAGATGGCGTGCGCGCCGACGTGATCCGCGCCATCGAGAGCATCGTGGGCCTCGAGGTCACCGAGGTCAACGTCACGGTCAACGACGTGCACCTCCCGAGCGACGATCGCGACGAGGAGCCAGCGGAAGCCCGCGTCCAGTAACGCTCGTCCCGATGCCGGCGCACGCTCCGCGAGCGTCTGGCCTCCAGTACTTCGCTGCAACCGGCCTGGCCGTCGTTCGACGGCCAGGCCACCGCACTTAAGCCCTCAGCTCTCCGACCCAGAAGTCTGAACCAGAACCCCCGAAAGCAGGTCCACCATGTTCCTCCGCATCGTCACATTCGTGCTCGGAATCGTTGTCAAGAAGCAGAGCGCCAAGAAGAAGCGCGAGCAGCAAGCCGCGTCTCGGTCGAAGGCGGGAAAGCACAAGAAGTCGAAGAGCGCGAAGCGCGCTTCGCGTCAGCGCCGCCGCCGCCGCTGACCCAAGCAGGTTCAGGGTGGATGGGCAGGGCTATGCGTCGAGGAAGCTGGCCGGCCGCGAGGCTGCGTCGCTGGAGCGGAACTCGCAGCTGAACCTGTGCACCCCGGAACCGACGGTGACAGGCGTCGACCCGTCTGGGAGGCGAATGTCCGCCCTGGTCGATGGCGGCACGACGGCCTCCAATGAGAAGGCGTCGCCCTCGAGGGTCCAGGACACGGAAGCGAATCCGTACGGGGTCTCGTGCGTCGCCTTCGCCCAGGTGAGCCGAGCATCCGGCAGCGGGGCGATCCTGAGGTGCCGGTAGCCGGGTGCTGCTGGCGCGAGGCCCGCGACGCGGCGGTGAAGGAAGTCGACCACCGCGCCGAACGCATAGTGGTTGAACGAGGTCATGTCACCGGGGTTGATGGTGCCGTCGGGGAGCATCGAGTTCCATCGCTCCCAGATGGTCGTCGCTCCCATCGTGACGGCGTACAGCCAGGAGGGGCTCTCGGTCTGCAGGAGCAGCTCCCACGCCGTCGCGCCGTGACCCTGGTCTGCGAGTGCATCGCAGACCAGCGGGGTCCCGAGGAACCCTGATCCGATGCGGTAGCCATCGGCTGCCACCTGGGCTGCGAGCAGCTCGCCCGCCCGCTCGACCTGCGTCGGCAGCAAGAGGCCGAACGAGAGTCCAAGCGCGTAGGCGGTCTGCGATGGGAACGCCGCGCGTCCGCTGGGCGTCACGTACTCGATGCGGAACCGTTCGGCCGCTCGGTCGGCCAGTCGTGCGTACCTGGCCTCTGCATCCGAATCGGCGAGCAGCGCGGCGGTGTCACGAGCGATCTGGGCAGAGCGTGCCAGGTAGGCGGTGGAGACCGCCTGCCAAGGGAGCCGTGCCGCCCAGGGCTGGTCGTCCGGTGCTGCCGAATCGAGCCAATCGCCGAACGAGAAGCCCCCGCTGGAGAAGTCGAGCTCCTCGCCAGCTCGTGCCGCGAACGCCTCGACCCACGCTGTCATCGACGACCACTGGCGACGCAGGATGCCCACGTCGCCCGTGCGCTCGTACAGCGTCCACGGCACCACGGTCGCCGCATCGCCCCACCCCGCCTCGGCGCCGAGCGGTGGGAGGTTCGGGTCCACGTCTGCCCACGGCACGTAGACCGGGACGTTGCCGTCGTCGTGCTGATCCGCGGCGAGGTCAGCGAGCCAGCCTGTCAGGAGCCCTGCCGTGTCGTAGAGGAAGCTGGCCGTCGGCGCGAAGACCTGCAGATCTCCGGTCCACCCCAGTCGTTCGTCGCGCTGCGGGCAGTCGGTCGGCACGTCGAGGAAGTTGCCGCGCATACCCCAGACGACGTTCTCGTGCAGGCGATCGAGCTGGGGGTCCGAGCACTCGAAGGTGCCGGTCCTGCGCATGTCGGTGTGCAGCACAACCGCCTCGACGGCGTTGGGCGCGATCTCGCCTGGCCACCCGTCGACCTCGACGTACCGGAATCCGTGGAACGTGAACTCGGGCTCCCAGCTGCGTGGTTCGCCGTCGAGGATGATCTCGTCGGTGGCACTCGCGGCTCGCAGCGGGCGCGTGCCGAGCTCGCCGTGCTCGAGCACCTCCGCATGCCTGAAACGGATGCGCTGCCCAGGGGTGCCCGTCGGCACTTGAACTCTGAGGCGGCCGACGAGGTTCTGTCCGAAGTCCAGGAGCGTTCGCCCGGAGGGGGAGAGGAAGGTGTCGACGGGCTTCAGTGCGTCGATTCTGCGGACGGCCGGTCCGGTGGGAGCGACGAGCGTGGTCACGTCGAGTTCGGAGGCCTGCACCCGGCTCCACTCGCGATCGTCGAACCCCGGCTGGTCCCAGCCATCGATCGTGCGCCTGGCGTCGAAGGTCTCGCCCTGGTAGAGATCGGCGCTCACGATGGGGGAGGGCGCCGAGCGCCAGGTGCCATCTGAGCCGGCCACGAGGACTGTTCCGTCGCTGACTTCCACCTCGAGCTGCACGAAGGCCCCGGTGCGGTCTCCATAGACCTCGCGCAGGCCGGCGAAGCCCAGGTAGCCGCGGTACCAGCCGTCGGCGAGTTGCACGCCGATGGCGTTCGTGCCGGTGCGGAGCAGCGACGTGACGTCCCAGCTCCGATATCGGAGGCGCTTGGCGTAGCTTGTCCATCCTGGGTGGAGCACGTCGTCGCCGACTGGCGCGCCATTCACTCGCAGCGTCATCACGCCGTGCGCGGTCGCACGGATCCTGGCGCGAGTGATTCCGGTCGGCAGCTCGATCTCACCGCGCAGCAGCATCACGGGTCCACCGGGCCCGGAGGCTTCTGGCAGCTGGGGCTCGATGAGCTTCGCCGTCCACAGCTTCGCGTCGAGCACTCCCACTTCGAGGACTGTCGGCTCGCTCCACTCTGATGCCACGCCATCGTCCTGGCCCCACACGCGGACGCGCACGGAGCGCCGGTCGCGGCTGGCGAGGGGCTCGGCCGGCCAGTCGACAAGCACCTGGTCGGCGGAGGCTCGTCTCCCGGTCGAGAAGGCGGTCGCACCCCCGCGGTTCGCATCGGGCGAGCTGATCTCGATCTCGTAGCCGGCCTGGGCCCAGCCGGGCTCCGTCGTCTCCGTCACCCAGGAGAGTCGGGGTGCGGGTTCTCCGATGCCGAACGGCTCGCGGTGGTGCTCGACGGAGACGGGGTGGACGGTGACGCTCATGGGGGGGGGTCCTTGCTTTCGGGCGGGCACCCGTCGTCGGGTGCGGAGTTTTCGGGTGCGGGCGACATCGCCTCGGTGCGGGCGCGGTGCGCGAGCGGGGCGATGATGCAGGGTGTTCGGCTGCGCGGGCGGCCCTCAGAGGGGGGTGGTGAGGATGCTGTTGATGCGGCGGCGCATGTCCTCGGCCATGTTGATGTCGAGCCCGTTGAGCCAGAGCAGCTCGAGGCCTTCGACCATGGCGATCAGCTCGATGGCGGTGCGGCGCGGGTCGACACCGTCGACGAGTCCACCGTTCTTGCCGACCTCCTCGATGGCGTCGGCGACTGCGCCGGTGATGCGCGTGAAGCGCTCCGTGAAGTAGTCGTGGGCTGGGTGGTCGGGGTCCGTGGCTTCTGCGGCGAGCATCGTGTAGAGCTGAACCGCGCCTCGCTGCGTCTCCTGAGTGCGGGAGATCTCGACGAGGCCGGAGAGGAAGTCGCGACCGTGCTGCTGCGCAAGGATCGTCTGGGCTCGCTCGTCTCGCTGCTCGAGGATCGCTCGAAGCAGCGCGATCTTGCCGCCCGCGAAGTGGTGGAGCAGGCCCGTCTGCGTCATGCCGACGGCCCGGGCGATCTCGTTGACGGAGCTCGCCGAGTAGCCGCCCTTGGAGAAGATCGTGAAGGCGGCGTCGAGGATCTGCTCGCGCCGCATCGCGCTCTTCTTGTACTCGCCTCTTGGTCCGGCCACAGCGCTACGGTATCAGCTTCTCGTCGAAAACATTGAGACCTTCTAATTTTCGTGTTACGTTCCTCACACTCTCGGCCAGAGGAACCTCGTTCACCGCAGAACCAGACGCCTTCAGGCGCATCGTCAGGCAAGGAAGCCACATGACAACACCAACCACACCCCAGATCCCGGCCGCCGCGGCCTCGGCATCCCTCGGCGGAGACCGCCTGGACGTCGACCCCGCCGTGCTGGAACCGACCCCCACCGAAGCGTTCCGAGCGCAGGCGAGCCCACGCCGCGGCTTCGTGTTCTTCGTGGTCCTCGCCATGGTCGGCGCGGGCGCCGCCCAGATGTCGGCGGCGCTGCTCACGCTCACCCTCAAGGCGACGGAGCTCGACGCCGACGCGGCCACGACCATCATCTCGATCTCCAGCGGCATCGCCGGCATCCTCACCCTCTTCGCCCTGCCGATCATCGGATCGCTGAGCGACCGCTCGCGGTCTCGGTTCGGGCGTCGACGGCCGTTCCTCTTCGCGGGTGCAGCCTCGTTCACGCTCGGCGGGGTCCTCCTCGTCACCGCCCTGAACACGTGGATGTTCGTAGCCGCGCACCTCTTCATCACGATCGGCTTCGTCGCCACCGGAATCGTGACGATCGCGCTCATCGCCGACCAGCTGCCGCCGAACCGCCGCGGCGTCGCCTCGGCGTTCGTGAGCCTCGGCACGCCCATGGGCGCCCTTCTCGGCACGGCGATCGCGCTCCCGTTCGGCGCCGATCTCGTCCCGCTCGTCGGTATCCCGACCGCCCTCGCGGTGCTCGCCCTCCTGGTCCTCGCGTTCGTCATTCGGGATCCCCAGTTCGAGGAGCGCCGCGCGAGCCGCTCGCTGAGCGAGATGCTCGGCATCTTCTGGGTCAACCCGGTCAAGTTCCCCGACTTTGCCGCCGTCTTCACGAGCCGCATGCTGGTCTTCTCCGGAGTCGCGGCCCTCAACGGCTATCAGGCCATCTACCTGCTCATGAACATCGGGCTCGAGCCGGCAGAGCTCGGCGGAGCCATCCTCCTCACCGTCATCGTGAACACGGGCGTCTCACTCGCCGTGGCACCGGCCATCGGCAAGCTCAGTGACCGTCTCGGCGTGCGCAAGCCGTTCATCTTCGCCGCCGCCGTGATCCTCGGTGCCGGTCTCGTGTTCGCCGCCATGGCACCGGACTTCGGCGTCTACCTCATCGCCTGCGGCGTGGTCGCGCTTGGTCAGGGGGTCTACTTCGCAGTCGAGCTGGCCCTCGCCACCCGAGTCGTGCCCGACCCCGAGAACCCCGCCAAGGACCTCGCGATCATCAAGATCGCCGACAACCTCCCCGTCTCCATCGTCTCCGCGTTGGCTCCCGCGATCCTCGCGATCGGCGTCGGCACCGCCGGCGGGCAGAATTTCGCGGCGCTCTTCATCATCGGCGCGGCCTCGGCCGTCCTCGGCGGTTTCGCGATCCTCTTCGTCCGCTCGGCGCGATGACCACCCCCGCTGCCAAGCTCACAGCAATCTCCGAAAGGCAACACATGACCACCTCCTTCCCCGCCGACTTCCTCTGGGGTGTGGCGCAGGCCGGCCACCAGAACGAGGGCGACAACCGCGATAGCGACATCTGGTTCCTCGAGCAGACGACCCCGTCGCTCTTCCGCGAGCGAAGCGGGCAGGCCTGCGATGGCTACGCACGATGGGAGTCCGACCTGGATCTCGTCGTCGGGCTTGGCCTGAACTCGTACCGATTCTCGGTGGAATGGGCCAGGGTCGAGCCGCAGCGCGGCGTCATCGACGAGGCGGTCCTCGACCACTACGAGGCGCTCGTCGACGGGTGCGTCGCACGTGGCCTCGCGCCCATCGTCACCCTCAACCATTTCGCGGCACCGCACTGGTTCTCGGCGGCGGGGTCGTGGCTGGCGGACGACGCAGCGTCGCTTTTCGCGACGCACAGCGCTCGAGTCGTCGCGAGGTTCGGCGATCGCATCCGCGCCGTCGTCACGCTCAACGAGCCCAACCTGGAGCAACTGCTGCAGGCGGGCGGGAAGCTGCCGCCGGAGCTGGAGGTGCTCAAGCTCGACATGCTCGCAGCGGCCGCAGCGGCTGCTGGCACGGAACGCTACTTCGCGTCGAACGTGATTCCCGTCACCGCGCAGGCTGAATTCCAGGAGTCGTTCACTCGCGCGCACATCGCGGCTCGGAACGCGATCAAGGCCGTCTGCCCGGGGTTGCCGGTTGGAGTCTCCATCGCGATGAGCGACGATGTCGCGAGCCCGGGCGGTGAGCCGAGCCGCGACGCGAAGCGTGCCGCGGTCTACGACCACTGGCTCCGAGTCGCTCGAGAGGACGACTTCATCGGCGTGCAGAACTACGAGCGCGACCTGCACGGACCCGACGGCCCGTTCGTCGGCGACGGGCCACTGAACGGGATGGGCACCGTCATCGAGCCAGCCTCGCTCGCAGGGGCGGCGCGGTACGCGCACGAGGTGTCCGGCGTGCCGGTGCTGGTGACCGAGCATGGGATCCAGACGGACGACGACGCCCAGCGCGCCGCGTTCATCCCGGCCGCGCTCAAGTCACTCGGTGAGCTGCTCGCCGAGGGTGTTCCTGTGCTCGGCTACCAGCACTGGACGCTCATGGACAACTTCGAGTGGATCTTCGGCTACGGCCCAAAGCTCGGGCTGTTCGCGGTCGACCGCACGACGTTCGAGCGCACGGCGAAGCCGAGCGCGGCGGCCTACGCGGCTGCTGTGGCGGCTGCGAGAACGGTGCGCGTCTGATCGTCTGAGATCTGCGGCAAGAGAGCATCAGTCCGCCGGCCGAGCTGCATCGGCGGACTGATCGCTTCCGCTTCATGCTGACCTGGTAGCGTGCCCCAGCTGCGGGCGCGAGATCTCCGAACTCGGTCACGGTCATGAACCGCGGGGTGAGCCGCAGCCGTATCCGGAGTGCAGGAGGACCGCCCATGGCTTTGATAGACAATGGCATCTACGTGAAGGGCCGGCGGTGCTTCACCCCGGCGACACTCGACGAGACCTTCGAGAAGCTCCGCGAGCACGCGGGAATGGCCTGGATAGGCCTCTTCCAGCCGAGTGACCAGGAACTCGACGCCGTGGCCAGGGAATTCGATCTGCATCCGCTTGCCGTCGAGGATGCGCGGGTCGGGCACCAGAGGCCGAAGATCGAGCGGTACGGCAGCACGCTCTTCGTGGTGCTTCGACCAGCGTGGTACGTCGACGCCACCGAGACGGTGCACTTCGGCGAGATCCACCTGTTCGTCGGTCCCGAATTCGTCGTCACGGTGAGGCAGGCCGCGCGCCCGGAGCTGGGGGATGTGCGTCACCGTATGGAGCAGAGCCCGTCGCTGCTGAGCCTTGGGCCAGAGGCGGTCCTGTACTCCGTGCTCGATCAGGTCGTCGACGGATACACCCCGGTCACTGCCGGACTCGAGAATGACATCGATGAGATCGAGGATCAGCTCTTCGCGGGCGACGAACGAGTCACGCGTCGCATCTACGAACTGCTCGGTGAGGTCATCAACTTCCAGCGAGCGACGAGTCCGCTGCGAACGATCCTCGAGGCGCTCCTTCGCGGCGCCGAGAAATACAACACGAGCGAGGAGATCCGCGCCAGGTACCGAGATGTCCTCGACCATTCGCTCCGGATCGCGGAGCGCGCCGACTCCTTCAGAGTGCTCCTCGAGAATGCCCTGACCGTCCACAGCACGCTGGTCACGCAGCAGCAGAACGAGGCGATGAGGGAGCTCTCGGAGGCGAGCCTCGCCCAGAGCGAGGAGACCAAGAAGCTGTCGGAGCAGAGCATCGCCCAGAACGAGGAGATCAAGAAGATCACCAGTTGGGCGGCGATCATCTTCGCTCCGAGCCTGGTCGGCACCGTCTACGGCATGAACTTCAGTCACATGCCGGAACTTGACTTCGAGTGGGGCTACCCGTTGTCTCTCCTGGCTATGTTGGGCGTCGCCGTCACGCTCTGGTCGGTCTTCAAATGGAGGAAGTGGCTGTAGACGGCCCCAGGCGCACTGAGGGCTCGACCCATACTTCTGGCCGATGTACCTCCAAATCGCCGACGACAGACTTGTTCTGGTGGGCGCTCTCTGCGCCGCGGGAGAGGCGTGCGTGAAGAAGTTCGGCAAGACGTTGGTGAAGATCGTCGCAGCGGGTTGCACGGCAGTGGTGCTTGGCCTCCTGGCTACCACTGCCGTGCACGCGGTCGCGACCGGCATCGAGGGCGACCGAATCGAGGCCTACGGGCAGAAGGTTGACGTCGACGGCCGCCAGATGAATGTGCTCATCGCCGGCGACGCGCCCGAGACCATCGTGCTGCTCCCCGGATTCGGCACAGCATCCCCGGTGCTGGACTTCCAGCCCCTCGTCGACGATCTCGCCACGGACCACCGCGTCATCGTCGTGGAGCCCTTCGGCTACGGCCTCAGCGATGGTACGGATCAGGTGCGCACGACGGAGAACATCGTCACGGAGGTCCACAGCGCTCTGCAGGATCTCGACATCGACACCTACGTCCTGATGGGTCACTCCATCGCCGGGATCTACGCGCTCGAGTTCGCCGAACGCTACCCGGATGAGGTGGCCGCATTCGTCGGGATCGACACGAGCGTTCCCGGCCAGCCCGGGATGGATGCGCAGTTCCCGACCGGCCTCCTCGGCGCGGCCAAGAACCTCGGACTGCTCCGGCTCGTCGGCGCGCTCGGGGGAGCGGCCCCCGATGACCCCGTGTATTCGGCTGAGGCGCGTGAGCAGATCGCGATGATCACGAACCGGAACTCGCTCAGCCCGACGTACCTCAACGAGATGGCCCACATCAGCATCAACTTCGAGAACGCGCTCGGCACGAGCTTCCCCGAGCAGCTGCCAGTCCTCCTCTTCGTGGAAGCCGACAACGCCAACAACTCCGACTGGATCGGTCTTCACGAGCGCCAGGCCAGTAAGGTCGCCGACGGCACGGTCATCCCGATCGACGGGGAGCACTACCTCCACCACACGCACGCCGCCGAGATCGCCAACGACTTCCGGGCGTGGGAGCGCGAGCGGTCCTAGCGGGCGGCGTCGCGACCCTGCGCCTCCAAGTCGGCGCTGCCAGCCTCGATGAGCCCGAGTCGAGCGAACGCCGCCTGGAGTCCGCCCTCATCGACCGAGCCGGTCACGAAGTCTGCGGCCGCCTTGGCGTCAGCGGTTCCGTTTCCCATGGCGACTCCGACTCCGCAGGCGATCAGCATCTCGATGTCGTTGCTGCTGTCACCTACGGCGATCGTGTCCTCGATGCCGAGGCGAAGCACCGGGAGCAGCGCCTCGATCGCGGCTGCCTTGTGGACTCCGCGCATCGAGATCTCCCCACCGCCGCCACCCAGCCCCGGCAGCGTGCCGCCCACGATGGAGTAGAGGCCCCCGAGGCGTGCCTGCACTCGGTCGAAGGAGGCCGTGTCGTCGCTGCTGAACACCACCTTGGCCGTCTGATCGAACTTCATGGGCCCTGAGTCGACGACGTGGTGACGCAGCCCTGAGTTCTCGATGTCCGTGAAGCCGAAGCCGGTCAGGAGGCGGCGCATTCGCGAGCGGTGGCCCTCGGTCGTGTGCATCCCGTGTCGCCCCTGCAGGCTGTAGTCGATGCCGAGATCGTCCAAGTCCTCAGCGAGCGCGCGAGTCTGGGACTCGCTGAGGTGCAGGTCCACAAGCCACTCGCCCTCGTACTGGACGTACGCGCCCGCACCGGCGACCATGCCGTCGAAGCCGAGCTCCTCGACGCGCGGGTCGATCTCGAGCGGACTCCGGCCGGTGGCCAGGAAGACGAGATGCCCGCGGGCCTGCGCCTCGGCGATCGCTGCCGACGCAGAGGGCGGCACAGCGCCGAGATCGTCCGTCAGGGTTCCGTCGATGTCGAGGAACACGGCCCGGCGAGAGGAAGCGGTTGTCATCACCGGACTATTCTCCAGCCTCCTGGGCCACGAACTCCGCTCCGCGCACGGCAGACGCCGGCAGGTTGTCCTTCGACAGCGTCAGCCCTGCCTCGAGCGCGTGGATCCAGGTGTCGCTGGTCGCGACCGAGGCCAAGTTCGACTGCAGGAGCGCCATGAGCGTTGTGTGCACTGTTTCCGCCGAGGCGAACCCAGCCCCGTTTCCGATGTGGATGGCACCGGTCGCGTCGGAGAGCACCTCTGCAGTGATGCCCAGCTCTTCGGCCGCAGCGGCCGACGCGATGATGCAGTTGTTGGTCATGTAGCCGACGAACGTGACCGTGTCGATGTCTGACTCACGCAGCCAATCGCGCAGTCCGGTCCCGGCGAAGACCGAGCTGAACTGCTTCGTGATCGCCTTCCACTCGGGCCGCTGCCTCGACGCGATCTCGGGGTGCAGTGCGAACTCCGGGGTGGTGGGGTTGAACACGGGGGCCTGATCTCCGGACGTGTGCTGGATCACGGCGACCGGGATCCCTGCTGCCGTGGCGGCGTCGAGAGCGGCCGTGATGCGGGGGAGCGATTCGGATTGGGGCGGGTACTGGATCTCGAGCGGGCCAGAGAAGTACTGCAGCTGGACATCGACGAGGACAAGTGCTCTGCGCGGGGAAGGCATGGTGTTGCTCCTGTGGATCGGCGGATCGGCGGTTGGGCTCGCGGTGAGCCACTCGGTCCATCCTCCGTCCGCGAGCCTCGGTGGGCCACTGGCAGAAATACCGGTTTACGATGAAAAACCGCCAAAAAGGAGCGAGTGCATGAGAATCGCGGTCTACGCCTTCACCGGAGCGACGATGTTCCACCTCTCGGTACCCCACCTCGTCTTCGACGAGGTCACCCGCAGCGGGGCGGCCGAGTGGGAGACGTTCCTCTTCTCCGACAGGCCCGGTTCGATCCGAACCGCGGAGGGGTACACGATCAGCGGCGTCCGTGGCCTCAGCAGCGCTGCCGACGCCGACCTCATCGTCGTACCGTCCTGGATCAAGGACGGTGTCCCACCTGGCCCCGCGCTGACACGGATGCTCCGGAAACGGCACGACCTCGGCACGCCGATCGTCGGTCTGTGCCTCGGCGCAAACGCGCTTGCCGACGTCGGGCTCCTCGCCGGGCGAAGCGCCGTCACCCACTGGACAAGCACAGCGGAGCTCGCGGCGCGGCATCCGGACATCGACGTCCAGCCTGCCGCGCTCTACCTCGACCACGGCGATGTCCTGACCTCTGCGGGAACGGCATCCGGAATCGATGCCTGCCTCCACATCGTGCGAACCAGACTCGGGTCGGAGGTCGCGAACCAGGTCGCCAGGCATTTGGTCGTCGCGCCGCACCGCGAAGGCGGCCAAGCGCAGTACATCGAGCGGCCGGTCGCACTCGAATCATCCGGGGGAGCGATCGCGACCGCGTGCGAGTTTGTCCTGCAGCACCTGGGCGAGGACCTGAGCGTCACCCGGCTGGCGGATGCAGCCCACATGAGCCAGCGCTCCTTCGTGCGTGCCTTCCGCGATGCAACCGGGGCGACACCCGCGGCCTGGGTGAGGTCCCGCCGACTCGACGAGGCGCGACGCCTGCTCGAGCGCAGCGACGCCTCGATCGACCAGATCGCCGATGCCTGCGGCTTCGGCAGCCCGGTCACCTTCAGACAGAACTTCGCAGCCGCCTTCGGCAGCACGCCATCGAGCTACCGGCACCGCTTCGACGCTCGGTGAGCACACCGGTCAGGCCCGAACGACAGGGTCGACGATTTCCGGTTTCTCACTTCTCACACCCTCCGCGGAAAGGCGTGCCGAGGAAGTTGCCTCGGGGAAACAGGAGCACGCACCCCGCGAAACATGCGGTTTCTACGCTCTGAGCATGTCAGCGACCGACCGTCGCCGTTCATCCACGGAGGAGCCATCATGCGCACACCAACTCGAAGCAACCGAGACGAGCTGTGATGAGCACGAAACAAATGCCGCACGGTGACGAAACATCCCCGACCTACGCTCACGGCATGCTCCCCCCGGCACCACGCTCTCGTCACGTCGTGGTGATCGGCGCGGGCATGGTCGCGCACCGCTTCATCGAGTCGCTTCGAGCGCAGGACTCCAACGGGGTGTGGGCGATCACCGTCATCGGCGACGAGCCGTGGCGTCCCTACGACCGGGTGCAGCTCACGAGCACGTTCTCTGGCGTCGACCCCGCCGCGCTCGAGCTGGGCAGGCCGCTCATGTGGTCCCACCCCAACGTGACCCTCCGCACGTCCGAGACGGTCACGAGCATCCACCCGGAGACCCGCACGGTCGTCACGTCGCTCGGCACGACCGAGCACTACGACGAGCTGGTCATCGCGACCGGATCTGCGGCCGCGAAGCCGCCCATCGCCGGGGTGGATGCGCCAGGCGTGCACGTCTACCGCACGGTCCAGGACGTGGTGCAGCTCAAGGCGGAGGTTGCCGAGTTGTCACAGCGGTTCGGCCGCACCGTCCGCGGCGCGGTTGTCGGTGGAGGACTCCTCGGCCTCGAAGCCGCCGGCGCCATGGTCGCGCTCGGCGCCACGTGCACCGTCGTGCAGTCGTCTGGCCACCTCATGTCGGCCCAGCTCGACGCCGGCGGCGGAGAAGCGCTCCGCCTCCTCATCGAGCACCTGGGCGTGGATGTGCGCACCGGGTCCCGCGCAAGCGCAGTCGTGCTCGACGCCGACGGTCGCGCAGCTGGCCTCGAGTTCCCCAACGGCGAGCCGGAACCCGCCGACCTCGTCGTCTTCGCCGTCGGCATCACGCCCCGCGACGAACTCGCCCGCGACGCCGGGCTCTCGCTTGGCGCTCGCGGTGGTATCGAGGTCGACGAGGCCTGCCGAGCATCCGCCCCGGGCATCTCGGCGATCGGCGAGGTCGCCTCGATCGATGGGGAGTGCTTCGGGCTCGTGGCACCGGGCTACTCGATGGCTGAGGTGGTCGCAAACCGGCTCACCGGGGGAGAGGCGACCTTCCCCGGCGTCGACCTCTCCACGAAGCTCAAGCTCACTGGTGTCGACGTCGCCAGCTTCGGCGACGCCTTCGCGGAGTCGCCCGGCGCGCTCGAGGTCACCTACGCCGACCCCGTTGGCGGCGTCTACAAGAAGCTCGTCATGTCGGACGACGGCAAGGTGCTGCTCGGCGGCATGCTCGTCGGTGACGCCTCCGCCTACACCTCGCTGCGTCCCATGGTCGGTCGCGAGCTCGGCACCGACCCCGCCGCCTACCTGCTGCCAGCCGACGGCATGCCGGAGGTCGGCGGAGACCTGCCGGACGACGCCACGGTCTGCTCGTGCAACAACGTCTCCGTCGGCGCGGTGCGCGGTGCGGTCACCGACCACGCCTGCACCGACCTCGCGGGCGTCAAGGCGTGCACCAACGCGGGAACGGCGTGCGGCTCGTGCGTGCCGCTCGTCAAGAAGCTCTTCTCGACCGAGCTCGCCAAGTCCGGCGTCGAGGTCAGCAACGCCCTCTGCGAGCACTTCGCGCTCTCCCGGGCCGGGCTGTTCGACGCCGTCCGCGTCACGGGCCTCACCACGTTCACGACCATCATCGAGCGGCACGGCAACGGTGGCCGCGGCTGCGACATCTGCCGCCCCGTCGTCGCCTCGATCCTCGCCTCCCTCGGAAACGGGCACATCCTCAAGGGCGAGCAGGCGGCCTTGCAGGACACCAACGACCACGTCATGGCCAACATGCAGAAGGACGGCACCTACTCGGTCGTCCCGCGCATCCCGGGTGGCGAGGTCACGCCTGACGGGCTCATCGCGATCGGCGCCGTGGCCAAGGAGTACGGCCTCTACACGAAGATCACGGGCGGCCAGCGCATCGACCTGTTCGGCGCCCGCATCGAACAGCTGCCGGAGATCTGGAAGAAGCTCATCGACGCCGGCTTCGAGTCGGGTCAGGCGTACGGGAAAGCTCTCCGCAACGTGAAATCGTGTGTCGGCTCGACCTGGTGCCGCTACGGAGTGCAGGACTCGGTCGCCATGGCGATCTTCCTCGAGCTCCGCTTCCGCGGGCTACGCTCGCCGCACAAGCTCAAGTTCGGGGTATCCGGATGCGCGCGCGAGTGCGCGGAAGCGCGCGCGAAGGACGTCGGCGTCATCGCGACCGAGAAGGGCTGGAACCTGTACGTCGGCGGCAACGGCGGCTTCACGCCCCGCCACGCGGAGCTCCTCGTCGAGGACCTCGACGACGAGCAGCTCATCA
Organism: Pseudoclavibacter sp.; assembly: GCA_052099095.1. Lineage (GTDB taxonomy): Bacteria > Actinomycetota > Actinomycetes > Actinomycetales > Microbacteriaceae > Pseudoclavibacter. The sequence continues at coordinate 5,782 of JBQDTF010000005.1, read as the reverse complement.
CCGCCATCGACCGCTTCATCGGCTACTACATCCGCACGGCCGACCGCATGCAGCGCACCGCTCGCTGGATCGAGGACCTCGAGGGTGGCATCGACACGCTCCGCGCAGTCGTGCTCGAGGACAGCCTGGGCATCGCGGCGGACCTCGACGCCATGGTCGCCGACCACGTCGACAACTACAAAGACGAATGGCAGGAGGCGCTGAACGACCCGGAGGTCATGCAGCGCTTCGTCTCCTTCGTCAACGCGCCAACCACCCCAGACCCCTCGCTCGGCTACGTGCCGGAGCGCGGCCAGCTCCGTCCGGCCAACGACGCAGACCGCAGCGCCGGCACCGTGATCGCAGGAACGACCTTGGAGGTCCGACGATGACCATCGCATTCGACACGCGAAACGCCACCATCGACCACCCGTTCCACGACAGCGCTCGCCACTGGGTTGGCGTCTGCCCCCTTGCTGCCCTGCACCCCGAGCGCGGCGTCGCCGCCATCCTGGACGGAACCCAGATCGCCCTCTTCAGGCTCGGCGACGACCGGGTGTTCGCCGTGCAGCAGGCCGACCCGTACTCGGGCTCGCAGGTCATGAGCCGCGGTCTCGTCGGCACACGAGGAGAAAGCGTGACGGTCGCGTCGCCCATGTTCAAGCAGGTCTTCGACCTGGCGAGCGGCGAGTGCCTCGACACGGTCGGCAAGGATCCGCGCAGCCTGACCACCTACCCGGTGCGGATCGAGGACAGCACGGTGCTCGTCGACATGGGCCCTCGCATCGGGGCAGGCGAAGCCTGATGAGCACGCTCATGGCACTCGACTTCACCGGTCGCGACGTCCTCATCGTGGGCGCCGGAGCCGTCTCCGCGAGGCGGGCCCAGAAGTTCGTCACGGCCGGCGCATCTGTCACCGTCGTCGCCCCGGAACTCGGCGGCACGCTCGGCGGCCTCGTCGCCGACGGGCTCGTCACCTGGCTGCGGGAGCCAGTGCGAGCGGACCACCTCGACGGAGTCTGGTTCGTGCACACTGCCACGGGCGACAAGGCCACCGACCTGCTCGTCGCAGAGTGGGCCAACGAGCGACGCGTGTGGTGCGTGAACGCGAGCGACGCCTCCGGCGGCAGCGCCAAGACGCCTGCCACCTCCGACGCTGGAGCCGTCGAGATCGGCGTCGTCTCCAAGGAGGGCGCCGACCCCCGTCGCAGCCGCCTCATCTGCGACCAGCTCGCCGAGGGCCTGCGAGCCGGCGACATCGACCTGCGCAGGCACCGTGCGGGCACCGGCCGAGTGGTCCTCGTCGGAGGAGGCCCCGGCGACGCCGATCTCCTGACGCTCCGCGGTCGCCGAGCCCTCGCGGAAGCCGACGTCGTCGTGACCGACCGCCTCGGGCCGCGCTCCGTGCTCGCCGAGCTGCCCGCCGACGTCGAGATCATCGACGTGGGCAAGCAGCCCAAGCACCACCCCGTGCCGCAGGAGCGTATCAACAGCATCCTCGTCGAGAAGGCCAAGCAGGGGCTCGTCGTCGTGCGGCTCAAGGGCGGCGACCCGTTCGTGTACGGGCGCGGAGGCGAAGAGGTACTGGCGTGCAACGCGGCGGGCATCCCCGTCGAGGTCGTGCCTGGCATCAGCAGCTCCATCTCTGTGCCGGCCGCGGCTGGTATCCCCGTCACGCACCGGGGCGTCGCGAACTCGTTCCAGGTCGTCACCGGACACCAGCGCCTCGGAGCCGAGCTCCTCCGCTCGGTGAAAGGCGACACCTGCACGCTCGTCGTGCTCATGGGCGTCTCCGCGCTCGGCCGCATCTGCGGGGAGCTCGTGGATGCGGGAGTGCGCGACGACATGCCCGTCGCGATCATCGAGAACGGGCACACCCCTCGGCAGCGCGTGACGCGCGGCAGCCTCCGAACGATCGACGCCACCGCGCGGAGCGTCGGCGTCGCCAACCCCGCCATCATCGTCATCGGCGAAGTCGCCCAGTTCGGACTCCTGCAGGCCACTCGTTCGCTCCAGGAACAGGACGCATTGTCAGCATGAGCCTCCCACCAGCGAGCGAGGCTCGCGGCCGCGCACCTCAAGAGCAGCACCTGGCCGGCGTTGTCGTCGTCGTGACGAGCGATCGCCGCTCCGGTGAGCTCGCGACGGCGCTCGAGCGACGGGGCGCGATCATCCGCCACTCGCCGTCGCTGAGCATGACCGCGGTCGAAGACGACGCCGACCTGCTCGACGCGACCAGGCGGGTCATCGCGAATCCGCCGGACATCGTCGTCGCCACCACGGGCGTCGGCTTCCGTGGATGGATCGACGCGGCCGATGCCCATGGGGTGGCCGAGGACCTCGTCGCGGTGCTCTCGCGTGCCCGGATCGTGGCGAGGGGCCCGAAGGCGCGCGGCGCGATCCAGGCCGCCGGACTCAACGCAGACTGGGTCGCCGAGTCCGAGACCTCCGCTGAGCTTGCCCAGTTCCTGCTCGCCGAGGGCGTGGAAGGCGCCCGCATCGCGCTCCAGCACCACGGCTCCGGTGCCGACGGCCTCGACGAGCAGTTCGCGGAGGCGGGCGCCGACGTCGAGAGCCTCATCGTCTACAGATGGGGGCCGCCAGCCGACCCCGCGCTGCTCGCACGCTGGGCGATCAAGGCCGCAGACGGTGAGGTCGACGCGATCGTCTTCACGTCTGCGCCAGGCGTCTCCGCCTGGCTCGACTCGTTCTCGAGCGAAGCCGATGCAGCCGACGAAGGCGGGCCGGAAACCTCTCGCGCAGCAGCGTTCGAACGCCTCAAGGCCCGTTGCCGGGACGGCTCGCTCGTCACGGTCGCCGTCGGCCCCATCACGGCTGCACCGCTTCGAGCCGTCGGGATCGAGCCCGTCGTGCCGAAGCGGGGGCGACTCGGCGCGCTCATCCGTGAGCTCATCGAGCACTACGCGCAGCGCGGAGCCGAGGGCATCGAGACCGAGTCAGGTCGGCTCTTCCTCCGATCGAGCTGCGCCGTCATCGGCGACGACGTCATCGAGCTGTCGCCAGGTGCTCTGCGTGTGCTGCGCCTGCTGGCAGGCAACCCGGGCGGCGTCGTGAGCAGGGAGCAGATCCTCGCCAGGCTCCCGGGAAACCCGACCACGAACCACGCCGCCGACGTCGCGGTCGCTCGCCTCCGCGAATCCTTCGGCGACCGGGCCATCGTCCAGACCGTGGTGAAGCGCGGCTACCGGCTCCGTATCCGCACGGCGTGACGGCCCAGCAGGAACGACGCGAAGACCAAGCGAGCACAGAAGGTGAGCACGGAATGAACGAGCAGACCCCGCGTCCCACGATCCTGGTCGGCGCATCCCACGGCACCGACAACACCGACGGGCAGGCCGTCATCCGCGAGCTGCTGCGACGAGTGCAGGAGATGCGGCCAAGCGTCGACGTCGTCGAGGCCTTCGTCGACGTGCAGCAGCCGAGCCTGGTGGATGTGCTTGCCAGCCTCCCGATTGACGCCGACGTCGTGGTCGTCCCGGTGCTGCTCACGGTCGGCTTCCACACCCAGGTCGACATCGCCGAGGCGGTCGCCGCCCGGCCGCGCACCTCGGTCGCCGCCCCCCTTGGGCCGGATGCCAGGCTCTCGCAGCTGCTCTGGGAACGGTTCCTCGAAGCGGGCGGCAGTGTCGACGACGGGGTCGTCATCGCCGTCGCGGGTTCCACCGCAGCAGCAGCCGTGCCCCGCTTCCACGAGCTGCGCGACCAGTTCATGGCCATCGGCGGTGCGGATGCGCTGCTCGGCTACGGCGCCGCACTCGACCCGCGAGTCCCGGCCGCCGTCGACCTCGCGCGCGGCGCTGAAGGCGCGGACGATGCCCTGGCTAGGCGGGTCAGCGTCGCCAGCTACCTGCTCACGCCAGGCTTCTTCCATGACCGTGTGACCGAGGCTGGCGCCGACATCGTCGCGGCGCCCCTCGGCGTCGACAACCGCATCGCGGAGATCATCCTCGAACGCTTCGACGCCGCGGTCGAGAGCGCGGCGATGACCGCCTGAGCGCTGTTCTCACAGCCATCCGGCGAGGCCGAGACGGAAAAGAAACCAGAACGCACCGCACGAGCCACGGGGCCGAAACTGCGCCCGAATAGCTTGTGGACATCGGGCCGAACATGGCCAAAGAGCATCGCCAGAGCGAAAGGGAACCCGTGTCCTACGTCAAGCCGAATGACCTCGTCACCACCATGATCGATGCCGGGGAGAGCAAGATCTTCCTGTCGACCCGCGACACCATCATCCGTTCGATCATGGGCGGCGCGTTCCTCACGATCGCCGCCGCCTTCGCCGTCACCGTCAGCGTCACCACCGGCGTCCCGCTCCTCGGCGCCCTGCTCTTCCCCGTCGGCTTCATCATGCTGTACCTGCTCGGCTACGACCTCCTCACCGGAGTGTTCGTGCTCGGCCCGCTGGCCTGGCTCGACAAGCGACCAGGCGTCACACTCCGAGGCGTGCTGCGCAACTGGGGTCTCGTGTTCGTCGGCAACTTCATCGGCGCCTTCGTCATCGCCGTCCTCATGGCCATCGTCGTGACCTACGGCTTCTCGACACCACCGAACGAGGTCGGTGAGGCCATCGGCCACATCGGCGAAGGACGCACCGTCGGCTACGCCGAGCATGGCGCGTCCGGCATGCTCACCCTCTTCGTCCGCGCCGTGCTCTGCAACGCCATGGTCGCGACCGGCGTGGCTCTCGCGATGATCTCGAAGAGCGTCGCTGGCAAGGTCATCGCCATGTGGATGCCCATCATGCTGTTCTTCTTCATGGGCTTCGAGCACTCCATCGTGAACATGTTCCTGTTCCCCTCCGGTCTGCTCCTCGGGGCCGACTTCACGATCATGGACTACCTGATCTGGAACGAGATCCCCACGGTCGTCGGCAACCTCGTCGGCGGACTGCTCTTCGTCGGGCTCCCGCTGTACTACACGCACGGCCGCACCCGGGCTTCCCGAGCAGTAGCGCCAAAGATCGCCGAGACCGAGGCGAAGACTCCCGCCGCGGTGTAGCGCCCGAGAGCCAGCGCAGTGCTGTGGCCCGTTGCTGTCCCAGATCCTGTTCCAGGTCGGGCGGGCATCATCGGGCCACACTGCTGCGCCAAGCGAGCTCTTCTTGGCGCGATCAGGTGCCAACGTCGAGCGTCACCGGGCCGGCATTGCTCGGTCCGCCACACTGCGTTGGACCGTCGATCTCGGTCCAGGTAACGGCTTCAGTTGCTGTTCCGAGGGGTGTGCCAGTCACATCGAACACAGTGATCGTGACCTCTTCAGGAGTCACCATGTCGATAGAGACGCTCCAGCGCGTCGGGGAAAGCTCGAGAGTGGGCCCATACCAGGGACCTGTTGCGTTCGGATCTGGAGTCTGAACTGCAGTGGGTCGGGGCGCCTCGAAGCACTGTCCGTCACCGCAGATCTCGATGACATCGATGGTGGCGATCACGTCGGCTGCACCTTCGAACTCCACGTCCACAGAATTGAACCATCCGATTGCGGGACACGCGGTCTCGAGAGTCGTGCATCCGGCGAGTCCCGCGGTCGCGAGGAGGCCGAGGGCAGCGATTGCGGCGCGTCGCTGAGCTCCGAGTCTCATACGGCTACCGTACCTGGCCCGTGAGCATCAACCGCAACAGAGAAGGCCCTTTGCTCGAGGTCATTGCCTCGAGCAAAGGGCCTTCATCGTTGACCGGCTACGCGTTCGACTCGGTGCGGTCGCCTGACCAGTCGGTGTGGAAGACGCCGTCGCGGTCGACGCGCTTGTAGGTGTGGGCGCCGAAGAAGTCGCGCTGTCCCTGGA
>JBQDTF010000004.1:64812-252950 GCA_052099095.1 Pseudoclavibacter sp. | reverse complement strand
GTGACGACGGAGAGCACGTCGGCGCTGTGGTCGAGGCGGCGGTCGCGCTCGGCGGTGTCGTGCTCTCGGATGATGCGCTCGAACTCCTCGAATTCCTCGACCATGCGGTGCGGGTGCTTCGTGAGGTCGATCTGCTCTGCCGCGTTGCCCCTGGTCGCGTAGCTCACCGAGGCCATGACGTTCGGGGAGCCGTCGACGACGATCCACCCGTCCTCGCCCTGGATCTTGCTGCGGATCGGCCCGTCCGAGTCCTTCGCGCACACGCACACCGCCGTGGTGTCGCCGTAGTCGAGGACCAGCACGCCTGACGTGTCGACGCCGCGTTGCACGTTCGCGGTGTAGCTGACCTGCTGTGGGCGACCGAGCAGGCCCACGACGAAGTGGATGGCGTAGATGCCGAGGTCCATGAGCGCCCCGCCGCCCTGCGCCGGGTCGAATGCCGGCAGCACGGTGCCCTCGCGGAACGCGTCGTAGCGGGAGGAGTACTGGGAGTAGTCGGACTGGATGACCTTGACTTTGCCGACGAGGTCGAGGTGCTCCTTGATCCACCGGTAGTTCGCGAGGTACTGCGTCGTGATGGCCTCGATGAGGATCAGGTCGCGCTCCGTCGCGAGGTCGCGCAGCTGCTGCAGCTCGGCCTCCTCGAGCACGAACGGCTTCTCGCAGATGACGTGCTTGCCTGCCTCGAGCGCCTTCCGGGAGACCTCGAAGTGCAGGGAGTTCGGCACGGCCACCCAGACGGTGTCGATGGATGCGTCGGCGAGGCACTCATCGAGGTCCGTGAAGACGCGCTCGATGCCGAAGTCGGCCTGCAGCGCCTCGAGGCGCTCGCGCCTGCGCCCCTGGATGGCGGCGAGCTCGAGCCCGGGTACGTCCGCAGCATGGGGGAGGAAGTCGGCGACGATCTGCCCCGCGCCGATGACGGCGAGCCTCATCGGGATGACCTCGTCGTCGTGGCGGCGGCTGCGAGCTTGGGGGAGATCGTGAAATGCACCTCCTGATCTTAATGCGGTGCCGGCCGTCGCTCGGCCTCCGTGAGTGGCATCCGCGTAGCACCGTCATCTGCGGATCGCGCGATATCGCGAAGGCAATACCCAGGTCCGCGCTGCGACGCCCATCAGCCCGGGGAGGGGAGTTCTCCCCGTCTTGCGTTCATCGACCGGCGTACCCAGGCGCCTCACTGCGCGGCGCTACGCTCGCCCACACCCCGGACCAGCCGGGCCTGTCGAAGGAGTCATCATGCGTCGAATCGCCTCAAGCATCACCGCCGCCCTCTTCGCTGTCGGTATCGCTGTCTCAGCACCCGCCATGGCAAACGCTGGCACCACGCAGTCGTACTGGACCGGCGGTTCCCTCGCCGACTGCCAGGCCGTGCAGCGCACCTACATCAGCTCGTGGACGAAGATCACCGAGTCCTGCCACCGCAACGGCAACGGCTACTCGTTCACGTGGACCTCGCTCTGACGCTCTCGGAGGGGTCCGCGTGAGCGACCCGGCTACCGGCCCCTGGCGGTCCGCAGATGAACCCAGAGCGTCGACAGCTCCCGACTTCGGAGCAAGGCGAGCAGCGTCACGTACGTACATGACATGACTGTCGCCACAACGACGCACGCCGCCAGGGCCGGGAGGATGCCTGCTCGTGCGTATCCGGACGGGTCGTACACCCCGAGAAGCCAGGCTGCGGCGACGCCCGAGGGAGCAGCACACGCTCCTGCCACCGTGAACGTCACGTAGGCGCCTGCAATCCGCCTGAGATGTATGCGTCCGACGTGACGCCTCAGGAGGAGCAGCAGAACGCCCAACCGGACAATGGTCACCAGCCCCTGGGAGAGGGCGAGTCCTGCTGCGATGCGCTCAGTTGGCTGGATCGCCGAGACGGCCATGCAGAACACGTGCAACGGGAGTGTTGCCAAGAACACCCAGAACTGGGCTGAGACAACCCCGACGGCGTACAGCGCGCGCTGGACCAGGAACAGTCCGCAGAACGGTACGAGGCCCACGGTGAAGCACACGATGAGGGCAGCGAGGGGCGCGACGCCCTGAGGTGAGGCCTCGAACACGCGGGCGCAGGCCGGGGCGATCACGATGACCCCGAAGCAGGCGAGCACAGTGAAGAGGCCGACGAGCCTGACGCTCGCTGAGAAGTCGTTGACGTACGGTCCGAAACGGCCGAGGCTGGCCGCCACACTCATCCTGGTGAAGTACGCGGAGCCGATAGAGACGGCGATGATCGCGTGCGGGAGAGCGAAGATGAGAAACGCAATCGAGAATGCGGCGGTGCTTGGGCCGGACCCGGATGCCACGTTCAAGACGATGGTCTCCACCACCCCCGCAGCCTGAGAGATGAGCAGTATCCCGAACGTCCAGCTGGCGAGCTTCCCCACTCGAGCTAGGCCAGTACCTCTCCAGCGGAAGCTCGGGCGGAACGCGAGACCGACCCGCGGCCAGAATGCGAAAAGGACGACACCTTGCGCAGCAACGCCTAGGGTGGCGGTTCCGCCGAGCACTGCGACCATCTCCGGTGTCCAGTCGCCGACGAGACGCTTGCCGTCAGGGTCTGGGCCGAAGAGTGCCGAGAACACAACGAGCCCGGTGATGGCGATCACATTGTTCATGGCAGGGGCCCACGCGAAGGGGCCGAACAAGCCACGCGCGTTGAGTACCTCACCCAGAATCGCGTAGAGCCCGTAGAAGAACACTTGCGGCATGCACCAGTAGCCGATGGCCACCACGAGAGCCCGCTGGTCAGCGTCGAGGCTGATGCCGTACAGGGCAGACAGTGCAGGCACGCTCAGTGTGGCGATCACGGTCAGCGTTGCCAGGGCGCAGAGGCCGAGCGTGACAAGCCGATTGACGAACTTCTGCCCACCATCCGCGTGCTGTGAGGCGCGGACGACCTGGGGAATCAGGATCGCGGTCATCGCGCCTCCCGCAAGCACGGCGTAGATGCTGTTCGGGAGGAGGGCCGCGTTCTGGAATGCGTCAGCTGACTTCGACCCAACCGCACCGAGCGTCGCGGCGAGGACCACCGCTTTGACAAAGCCGAGCGCCCGGGAAGTCAAGGTCCCGGTTGCGATCACAGCGCTTGATCTGCCGATTCCTGTGCTGGTCACTTGACCTCCGGGTTCGAGGGCGACGGCTCGTGAGACCCCACATGTCGTCAGTGCCTGAGTCTGCTGGCTTGCTCCGTGTGTCGTGCGAAGGACAGGTGGGCGCGCGTCGCCATCCCCCACTGTTTTGTTGGATAACGTACATTAATTGCGCGATGCTGCCAAGCTCGGTCTGGCCAGGCGCAGGTTGAGATGAACCTTGTCCGTTCCGGTGGGCCCAGCCGATCGCGATGCTCGACAGCTCATCTTGCATGTCGCCGCGCCAAACGTCAGAGGATGGGAGTCTGATCCGTTTCAGGCGACGCTCAGCGCGACGGCGCGCTTCTCGGGGTCTGCTGCGTCGACGCGAACGCGCACAGCGGCGCCGAGCTCGAGGGCCGAGGCGTCGCCGACGACCCTCGCCCTGACAGCCGGGTCGCGAAGCAGCACGGTTGCTTTCGCCTGCTCCGCGTCCTCCGCCCCAGTCGGCGAGGAGTCGACGACGATCCCGTCGAGCTCCTCGCCGACAAGCGGAGCGAGCAGCACTGCCTCGAGCAGATCGACCGTCTCCCGCTCGTAGGCGTTCGCCCGTCGAGCTCCATCGGCCATCTCGCCCGAGAGCGTGTCGAGCGCGTCAATCACCCACGACGGAACGGCGGCATCCGCGCAGAACGCGAGCGCGATCTCGGTGCCGTACCGATCGACGAGACGCCGCAGGGGAGCGGTGACGTGCGCGTACTCCGCCGCGATCGCGCTGTGGGCCGCGCTTGCTGGTACCTCGGGGCTCGTCGGCGTTCCGAAGGCGACGTAACCCGCGCCCCGGAAGAGACGCGTCGCCTCGGTCGCGAAGGCCGCATACTCGGGGCGCGACGCGTCGACCGTCCTGACGAACTCCGCGTACGACTCGCTGGGGGACCAGTCGAAACCGAGCGTGGTCGCGACGCGCCGCAGCCGCTCAACGTCTTCTTCCCGGGCCGGGTCGAGGGTGCGCCAGATGCCGACGTCGGCGCGACGCTGCAGTCTCGCCGCCGCGATGCCCGTCAGAAGCGAGAGCTGCGCGTTGAACTCCTCGCACGCGAGCGGTTCGCGCAGCACGAGCCGGTAGCGAGTGCCGTCGTCGCTGTGCTCGATCTCCTGGTCGGGTACCTCGAGGGTCGCGCCGCCGCGGGCGAACTGGGCGTCGATGCGCAGCTGGCCGACCTCAGCCAAGAGCTGCAGGAGCTCGTCCGCGGACCCGTCGTCGAGCTGTCGCTGCACGGAGGCGTAGTCGAGCTGCGCTCGCGAGCGGACTACGGATCGACGAACATCGATGTCGTCGAGCAGTTCGCCCGAACTGTCGAGGCGCATCCGCCACACCACCGCCGGCCGGTCGACTCCCGGGAGCAGGCTCGCCGCTCCTTCGCTGAGCACCGCCGGATGCAGGCCGAAGCGGCCGTCAGGCCCGTAGACCGTAAGGCCACGCCTGTGGGTCTCGGTATCGAGCGCGCCGCCCGGTTCCACAAACGAGGCGACGTCGGCGATCGCGTAGAACACCTCGAACCCAGCAGCCGCAGTGCCCGCTGCCCCGACCTGTCGCAGAAAGAATGCCTGGTCGAGGTCGAGCGAGCCCACCGGGTCGAGCGTCACGAACGGCAGATCGCGAGCGTCGACGCGTCCGGCATCGGCGAGCAGCTCCCCGAGTGCCGCCGCTGACGCCTCCGCCTCGGCGAGCGCTTCGGCCGGGTACTCGGTCGGGATCTCGAGCTCGATGCGGAGGCGCTCGAGCAAGGGCGCGAGCACTTCCACGGCCGCACCACCCTGAACCGCGCGGCGGCTCATCGGAGGCCCGAAAAAGAGGTCAAGGAGTGGATGTTCGGCTGCATAGCGCCAACGTAGCCGGTGCCGCCGACAGTCAGAGGGTGCGGATGCCGTCCGTGCCGTACTCGACCTCGATGTTCCACTGGCGCTGGTCCGCGACCGCCTTCGCGGGCTCGACCTCGATGACGTGGCTCGTCTCCGTCGCGAGGTAGTAGCCGTCCGTGTCGACGCGAACGCCTGCCCCGTTCTCGGCGGAGAGGTAGCCGTGGATTCCGATGTCGGCCTCCATGTAGCCGGTGTCGGTCACGCGCAACTTGTCGCATCAGGGGAGCCCTCGAGTTCGGACGTACCCGAGGTTAGGGTCGGTGCAAGGACGAGGAGCGCGTGATGGACAGAGAGCTCGAAGCCTGGCTGCTGGATTCGGACCCCGCACTGCGATGGCAGGTCGAACGGGACCTGCTCCGTGCACGAGCGGATCGGTGGAAGGCGACGCGCGCCCTCGTCGCGACCGAGGGGTTCGGGGCCAAGCTGCTGTCGCACCAGGACGAAGAGGGGACCTGGGCTGGCGGTGCATTCTTCCCGAAGGGCTGGGGCTGGGAGAACCGCGAGCCGCAGCCGTGGACCACGACGACCTGGGTGCTCAAGGACCTCCGCGAGTGGGGGCTGGATGCGAGCGTGCTCGCGGGCACGGCGGAGAAGCTCGAGACGGTCACTTGGGAGTACGACGACCTGCCTTACTGGCACGGCGAGGTCGACTGCTGCATCAACTCCTGGACGCTCTCGAACGGACTCTGGCTCGGAGCCGAGGTCGACGGCATCGTCACGTGGTTCCTCCAGCATCAGCAGAGCGACGGCGGCTGGAACTGCGAGTGGGTGGAAGGGGCCGAGAAGTCGTCGTTCCACTCGACGCTCAACTCGCTCATCGGACTCCTCGACTACCAGCTGGCCACGGGGGATGCGCGGCGCGTGCGCGAGGCTCGACGGCGCGGCCGACTACTTCCGCGCGGCGGCGCTCGCGGACGGCACGCCCCCGGACGATCGGATGGCGGAAGCCATCGAGATCATCCGCAACCAGCGGCAGCAGGACAGTACGTGGCTCCAGGGCCACCGGCTCGCCGGCGACGTGTGGGCGCACGTCGACGCCCCGGCGGGCGAGCCCTCGAAATGGGTCACCATGCAGGCGCTGCGCATCCTCGACTGGTGGGACAGCCGCGACCGGTGAGACGAGCCGCCACGCTCTGAGCGGACACGGATGCGCTTCATGCGTTCTCCATAGATCGATACGTCACGATGTGCTCATGGTTGACTTCAACAAGATCCTCGGCGCGGCTTCCAAGGCGCTCGGCAACTCGGGCAATTCCGGGGCAAACCGCGGCGCAGGCAAGAGCGGATCCGGGGACTGGAAGGACATGGTCCGCAAGGTCGCCGACCAGGTGACGGGCGACGGCCAGCAGTCGCGCGGCCAGCAGGGTCAGCAGGCGTACCCTCCCCGCGACAGCTACTCCTCACAGCGGGACCAGTATGCGCAGCAGCCGCCGAGCGCACCGAGCTACGGCTCGCGTCCCGGGGCGAGCACGGGATCTGGGACAGCCGCCGACAAGGCGGCGATCGCGAAGTACGACTACCTGCTCAAGACGGCGGCGCCCGACCAGCTCGAGCAGGCGCACCGTGAGGCATTTCAGCGACTCACCCCAGCGCAGCGCGACCAGGTGCGCGAACGCTTGAGCGCGGAGTCGGGCCCGTACGATCGTCCGCAGTCGAGCTCACCGGACGACCTCGCGCGCGCCGCGACTCGCGGTGAGGTCCAGCGCCCCGGCTTCATGGCGAAGGTGCTCGGCGCGGGCAAGCGCATCGCCGGGTCGCGTGGCGGCGGGAACTTCACGCCTGGCTCCAGCCGCGGCGGCTCCTCCCGCTTCGGGCGGGGCATGGGGGTCGCGGGCGCGGCTGCGGCCGGTGCGGGTGCTGGCGCACTCGGAGGCATCGCCCTCGGGGTCGTCGGCGGCGCCGTGGCGAGCTCCGTCGCGCTTCCCCTGATCGGCGACGCCATTGCGTCCGGTATCGACTTCGACGGCATCGCCGCATCCGGAATCGAGGGCTTCGAGGGGCTCACAGCAGACTTCGGCGAGTTCGGCGGAATCGGCGATGCCGTGTCTGGGCTCGGCGACCAGGTTGGGGGATTCGGCGAGCAGGTGAGCGGTGCCGGAGAGCAGTTGACGGGCGCTGGCGACCAGTTCCTCGGGGGCATCGAGGAGCAGGCCGGGAACTTCGGCTTCGACATCCCGGGCCTCGGAGACCTCTTCGGCAAGTAGCGCCGTCGCTGGCTCGAACCGACTTCCGGGATGGGTCTGGGTTCGAGGACGCGTGTCGCGGTCGGTGGCCTCGTTCACTACGGAAGGTGGCCAGGATCGGCTTGGAAGTTGGTTCCCGCTAGGCTCGGTTGATGGCGAATCGCAGCTACCTCTACGTTGTCGACGAGGTCCCGGGGCAGGGAACTCCGCTCACCAGGGTCACCGGTCTCTCCGAGTGGAAGTGGGATGTGCCGCTTGTGCACGAGCTGCTCGTCTCGGGGTCTGGGCGGCTGGTGCCCTCGACCATCTGGGACGCTCCCGCCGTCGCGATCCTCGGAGAATACAACCAGGGCGTGGCCAACCTCGACCGCCTCTTCGCGCAGCTCCCGCAGGATGAGGACACGCAGCGGCAGATCGCTGAGGCGCGGAGCGTGCTCGCCGACCCAGGCAAGCAGGGCAGATACCTGCTGCTGGAGGTCGCCGAGATCCACGTGCTCGGTGTCACGGACGACGATGATCCGTTCCCCGAGATGCGCGCGGAAGCCGAGGGCATGGTCTGCGATTCTGAACGCGACGTCGAGCTGCTCATCCGCTCTGCGCTTGAGCAACCAGCGGACAAGCTCGACGAGCTCACCGGCTCCGGATCCTGGGCGAACCACCTCTACTTCGCGCCGACTGTTGCGCCGCAGCAGGAGCCCCAGGCTGAGCGGCCGCAGCCCGAGCCTGATGTCGACATCGCTGCGCCGTCGCAGGCCTGGGATTCGACGACCTCATCTCAGGCGGCGCCTCACCTCGCGCCGCCCTTGAACCAGCAGGCCCCGCAGTTCGCTCCGCAGACCGCGCCGCAGGCCGGCCTACCGCAGCAGGTCTTCCTCACGAGGCCGCTCGCGAACGGCGCCGTGCAGTGGAGTCTCGGTCTGCTCGCGCTCATCCCATTCCCGTTCGTGAGCGCCATCACGGCCGGCATCGTGATGATGATCGCGGGGCGCTCTCGGGGGCCCGCGACGGAGGCAGGCGAGCTGAACCGCACGAACGCCGCCAACTGGGGGATCACCTACCTGATCGCATCGATCATCCTCATCGCGCTGCATATCGCGTTCCTGTTCGTGCTCGACGACGAGTACAAGTCGACGTTCTTCCCCATCGGCATCCCGATCACGATCTGGTTCGCGCTCTCCGTGACGCACCTGGTGTTCTCGATCGTCGGCAGCGTCAAGGCATCCCGGGGTCGGGTGTTCAAGCCCGTGGCCCTGCCGTTCTTCCGTCCGCGCGTCTAGACGATCTGCGGCTTCGCCGCGACCTCTGACCAACTTCAGTGCAATTTCGGGCGCAAGACGGCGGTTGGCGCGATCTGGGCCGGATATTGCACTGAATTTGGACAGGACGTGAACCGCCCACGGCGCTACTCGTCGCCGCGGGTGAGGCGCTGCGAGAAGTAGACGGGGATGAACGACAGCAGGATGAGGACCGTCGCGGCGACGTTGACGAGGCTCGCCTCGTTGGGTCGGCCCATCTGGTTCATGATCCACAGCGGCAGGGTGTCGACGCCTGGCGGGGCGGTGAAGATGGTGACGACCACCTCGTCGAAGCTGAGCGCGAACGCGAGAAGCGCGCCGGCGATGAACGCCGAGCGGAACTGCGGGAAGGTGACGAGGCGGAAGGTCTCCCAGATGCCCGCGCCGAGGTCCATCGATGCTTCCTCGAGGCTCTGGTTCATGCGCCGCAGCCTCGCGAGCACGTTGTTGAAGACCATGACGATGCAGAATGTGCCGTGGGCGATGATCATCCCGAAGTAGCCGAGCTGGATGCCGATGGGGTCGAGGATGCTCGAGTACGTGTTGCTGAGGGCGACGCCCGTGACGACGCCTGGCAGGGCGATGGGCAGTACGACGAGCAGGTTGACGGCGTCTCGGCCGAAGAACGAGTAGCGCTGGAGCGCGAAGGCGACGAGGGTTCCGAGGATGCACGCGATGATCGTCGCGCCGGTCGCGGTGATGATGGAGTTCAGGATGGCGGTGTGCAGTGACGTCTCGCCTGCCGCCTTGATCCACCAGTCGAGCGAGAAGCCGGGGATGGGCCAGGCGGAGATGCGGGCGGAGCTGAACGAGTTGGCGACGACCAGCAGCAGCGGCACGTAGATGAACCCGAGGACGGCGATGACGAACGCCCCGAGGGCGACGCGTGCGGTCTTGGAAAGCCTGAGCATGCTGACTCCTTGAGAGTGGCGCTTCTTTGGGAGAGGCGTTAGAGCCGCTCGAGTGCGCCGGTGCGGCGCACGGAGAGCAGGTAGATGAGGACGAACGCGATGGGGATGACGGAGAACGCGGCGGCCAGCGGCGGGTTGAGGTTGATGTTGGAGGCGATGATGCTGCCGATCATCTGCGTGGACCCGCCGACGAACTCGGCCGTGATGTAGTCGCCGAGGCTCAGCGAGAACGTGAAGATGGAGCCTGCGATGAGCGCAGGCACGATGAGCGGCAGGACCACGGAGCGCACGGTGAGCCAGTTGCCTGCGCCGAGGTCGGAGGCTGCGTCGAAGAGGTTGTCAGGGATCTGCCTGATGGCCGTGTAGACGGGCATCGCCATGTACGGGAACCACAGGTAGCAGAGCGTGAGGATCACGGTCGGGATGCTGAAGCCCGGCCCCGAGATGCCGAACGGGTTCATGAGCCAGTTGAAGAGGCCGTCCTCGGTGAAGGTGATGCGCATGGCGAGCACCTTGACGAGGTAGCCGGCCCACAGCGGCATGGTGATGGCGATGACGAGCAGTTCGCGGTTGCGTGGGCTGGCGATCTTCGCCATGAAGATGCCGAGCGGGATGGCGATAGCCGCGCAGATGAGGGTCACGGCGATCGCGATGCCGAGGGTGCGGAAACTCGTCGACAGGTAGGCGGGGGTCGTGATGATCGCCTCGAAGTTCGCGAGCGTGAACCCGGGCTTGACCTTCGACGTGAACGGGTCGGTGACCCAGAAGGCCGTCACGAGCAGGAAGGCCAGCGAGAAGATGTAGATGCCGACGAGCCACAGCATGGGAGCAGCGAGGAGCCCGCCGAGCCGCGCGCGGGGGGGCGGGTGGCCCCCCGTGTCGTGGGTCGTCCGGGGGTGTGGCATTACTGGGGCCGCCGGCTTGGGGGGGCGTTTTCTGGGGGGGGGTCGGCGGGGGCTGTCTGGCCGCCGCCGACCAGTTGAGGTGCGTCAGCCCTTGACGGACTGCCAGGCGTTGGTCCATTCCTGGAAGTTCGTGCACTGCACGTCGGTGCGGCCGTCAACGCACTGCTCGATGGGGGTGGTCCAGAACCACACGTTCGAGAAGTACTCCTCGTCGAGGGCGTGGAACTCCTCGCAGTGCGCGGTCGCTTCGGCGTTGAGGTCGCAGAAGGCGCCATTGGCGGGCGCCATGCCGAAGTTCATCGCGATCTGGCCGTTGACCTCGGCGGCGCTCGTGTAGTCCATCCACTGGTAGGCGCAGTTCGGGTTGGCGGCTTGGGCCGAGACCATCCACGCGTCTGACCAGCCGGTCGATCCTTCTTCGGGCAGCACGCCCTTCAGGCGGTCGTCTTCGGAGAGCTTGCGGAGCACCTCCCACGAGGTGCCGACGACTGACGTGCCGCCCGTGAACGAGGTGATCTGGGCGACCGGGTCGCTCCAGTACTCGCTGACGATGCCGTTCTGCGTCTTGAGCAGCTCGACCGCGGCGTTCAGCTGCGTCTCGTCGAGCGCGTACGGGTTGGTGATGCCGAGGTCGGGCTGGGTGGCCATCAGGTAGACGGCGGCGTCGGCGATGTAGATGGGGGCGTCGTACGCGATGATCTGGCCGGCGTACGGGCTGTCGGCCTCCCAGGCGACGTCCCAGCTGGTGGGGGCCTCGGTGACGACCTCGCTGTTGTACTGCAGGATGTTGGCACCTCGGCCGATGGGGACGCCGTAGCTCTTCCCGTTGATCGTGTCGTACACCTGGCCCTTCATGCCTTCGACGATGTCGTCGCCGAAGTTGGGGATGAGGTCGACGTTGATGGGTGCGACGTCGCCGCCGGCGATGAGGCGCAGGCTCGCGTCGCCCGACGCCGAGACGAGGTCGTACTCGCCCGTGCGCATGAGGGTGACCATCTCGTCGCTGGTGCCGGCGACGCGGCGGTTGACGACGCATCCGGTCTCCTCGGTGAACTGGTCGCTCCAGGCGGGCTCGACGAATCCGCTCCAGGCGACGATGTTGACCTGCCCTTCGCCTTCGCCGAGCTCCTCGAGCATGGGCACGTCGGGAACGTCGATGCTGAGGCCGCCTTCTCCACCTCCCGCGTCGGAGCTGCAGCCCGTCAGTACCAGGGCGGATGCGGCGGCCATGGCAGCGAGTGCCACGTGCGATTTCTTCATGGTGCTGTCCTTCGGTTGTGGTGAGACGGATGGCCGGTTGAGCCAGTGGGGTGGAGCGGTTCGGGGAGCCTGGTCAGGAGATGACGGCGACGTGCTCTTCATGCCAGGTGGCGCGCACGGTGGAGCCGCGGACGAAGCCTCGGGCCGTGGTGCTCGTCTCGGTGTTGTGCATCTCCGAGATGAGGCGCACGTCGGTGTCGGTGCGGATGATGAACCGCGTGCTCGGGCCCGTGTAGACGATCTCTTCGATGACGCCGACGGCGCCGTGCAGTCCCGGAGCGAACGCCTCGTCGATGGCGTGCAGCGTGATGCGCTCCGGCCGGATGCTGACGAGGCCGTCGATGCCGGTGGCCGACTTCGCCGCATCCGCTTCGAGGAGGTTGGAGACGCCGAGGAAGCCGGCGACGAAGGGCGTCGCGGGGGAGTCGTACACCTCGATGGGGGTGCCGATCTGCTCGATGCGGCCCTTGTTGAAGACGGCGATGCGGTCGCTGAGGGTCAGCGCCTCCTCTTGGTCGTGGGTGACGAAGATGAACGTGATGCCGATCTCGCGCTGGATCTGCTTGAGTTCGATCTGCATCTGCTCGCGGAGCTGCTTGTCGAGGGCACCGAGGGGTTCGTCGAGGAGGAGCACGCGCGGCTTGAGGATGAGGGCGCGAGCCAGGGCGATGCGCTGTCGCTGCCCGCCGGAGAGCTGGCTGGGCTTGCGGTCGGCGAGGTGCGCGAGCTGTACCTGCTCAAGTGCCTGCTGCACCCGTTCGGCGCGTTCGCTCTTGCTCGCGCGGCGAACGCGGAGGCCGTAGGCCACATTCTGGGCGACGGTCATGTGCGGGAAGAGGGCGTAGTCCTGGAAGACCGTGTTCACCTCGCGGCTGAACGGCGGCACGTTCGTGACGTCGGTGCCGCCGAGTTCGATGGTGCCCTCTGTCGGCTGTTCGAATCCGGCGATCATGCGCAGGACGGTGGTCTTTCCGGAGCCGGACGGGCCGAGCATCGAGAAGAACTCGCCGGAGCGTACCTGGAGGTCGAGGGATTCGACGGCGGTGAAGTCCCCGAATGTCTTGCTGACGCCCGTCAGGGTGACGCCTGCGGGCGCCTGGGTGGGGCGTTCGGTCACGCCCTCGCGTGTGTCGATGGTCGACAAGTGAGCCTCCTTGGAACGACGTTGTCTGCGGATTACCCGCAAACATATAGTTCCAGAGTTCATATTTCAAGCTCGTGTCCAAGTTGTAACAGTGCGGATGCGCCACAATGGCGAGGTGCCGCAGCTCCCGCAGACCGAACCCGAAGCCGGGGTGCCGTCGCGCCTGCGCAACGCCGTGTTCCAAGCGGTCGCCGACGAGGGCAAGGCTGCGCTCGTCGAGCGCCGCCTCAGCGTCGCCATCAACCGCGGCGTGCTGCAGGCGGGTGAGCGGCTTCCGCCCGAGAGCGAGCTCGCGAAGTCGCTCGGCGTCTCACCCGTGACCGTCCGCGAGGCGCTTGTCCTCCTGCGGCAGCGCGGCCTCATCACAACGAAGCGCGGACGCGGAGGCGGCAGCTTCGTCACGGCCGGCGCCGACCCTGCTTCCCATGCCGCGGATGAGCTCGCCTCCGTCTCGCGCACTGCCCTGCGCGACCTGGCCGCGCACTACTTCGCCGTCACGGCGGGTTGCCTGGAGCTCGCCGCATCCCGCGCCGCCCCCGGCGAGGTCGATGCCATCCGCGCGAGACTGTCGGCCTTCGGCGAGCAGCTGTCCCGGGGCCCGCTCGACCAGTCGTCTCAGCCGACGCCTGCGCAGTGGCGCCACGTCGCAGATGACGTCGTCGTCGAGCTGTGCGCGCTCGGTCAATCGGTGCGGCTCACGAGGGAGCAGATGCGGGTGCAGTCCGAGGTCTCCCCGTTGCTGGGGCTCCTCGCTGTGGAGGGCGCAGAGCGCGAGACGCAGCGAGACGAGATACTGAGACTCGTCGACGAGGTCGCAAAGGGAGACGTCGCCGGCGCGCGCGAAGCGCTCCGCTCGACCATGAGCGACGTGCTCGCGCGGCTCGAGCTCAAGCGCAGGACGCTGCTCGAGCAGTAACGCTCTGGGCGGCGCGGAGCGGTCAGGGCAAGGGGACTATGGCTGGGGGGCCAACGCATGCCGGTGAATGACGAGGACGTGCGGGCGGCTGCGCTCGCGAGGCTGCCGAATTGGTCGTGGGGCGATTTTCCGCACGACCCGCCGCAGACCGTGCAGCTCATGCGGCTCGCACCCGATGGTTGGCGTGCGCTCATCGCGTACCTCGCCGGCCCGAGCTGGGTCTACCAGGAAGCCGCGCGGTACGAGCCGGTGGTCGAGACCGACGGTGGCGGGCAGCGGGTTGGAGGACCAGCCGCTTCCGCGAGTGAGGCCGATGTCGCCGAGATCCACACGGAGATGGTCGAGTACCTCGCGCAGGCTGGGGCGCCCGAGCCGCCCCGGGCAGTGCAGTGGATGCTGTGCCTGCCGGTGGGGGTCAGCGAGAGCGAACTCGAGCATGTTTGCACTGTTGCCCTGCAGCAGGTTCCGCCGGATGATCGCCGGGGCCAGGCGCTCGAGGTGCACGCCGCACTGCGAGTCCTCCTGAACGGACGGATGCCGCCGCTGTCCTGGTGAGCGTCGGCGTCGCCGTCCCCGGCGGGCCTCGCCTCTGTGCAAGCCGTCCTCGGCTGTGTAACATCGGCCATCACCGATGCAGAGGAGCGGCTCCATGACGATCGATGCCACTGCCGTGCGACGCGGACCCGCCGAGATCCTCGACGACTACTTCCAGGCGACCCTCGATGTGCTCGCCTCGGCGAGTGCCGACCTCGGCGCCGTGCTCGGCGACCTCGAGGCGCGCGGCGAGCTCACCGACCGGCAGCTCGATGAGCTCGTCGAACCGCTTGCGCTCGCCGTCTTCCAGCGCACCTCGCCCGTGGCGTTCGGGGCCGGGTTCGTTGCATCCCTCGACCTGCGTGGTCCCTCGCGGGGCCACCTGTCGTGGTGGCAAGGACCGATGCGCTCGCAGTTGCGGCTCGCGGCGCAGAGCCCGAGCCGGGAGCACATCGACTACAGCGGCTTCGAGTGGTTCCGTGTGCCCCACGAAACGGGCGAGGGTCACGTCGCCGGTCCACACGTCGACTACCTCTGCAGCGACGAGTACACGCTCACCGTCAGCCTGCCCGTGTGGCATGGGAGGCGCTTCCTCGGGGTCGTGGCCATGGATCTCCTCGTCGACGACGTGGAGCAGGAGCTGCTCCCGGCCCTGCGCGAGTTCGGTGACGTCAGCGTTGTGAATGCCGCTCAGCGTGTGCTCGCGTCCACTGAGTCGCGGCTGGCGCCGGGTGATTCGGTGCGAGGCCTCGACGGCTACGGGAGCAGCGACTGCGACATCGCGGGGCTGCGGGTGCTCACGCGCGCCTAGGGGCCCATCGCCCGGGTGTCGCACCGCTCGGGCTTCGCGAGTCTCCTGCCGCCAGCGCAAGTCGGCCTCCACCGCCTTTCTCGTCCAGCTTCCGGGATGGAAGCGCGTCTCCAGGCTCTTTCGCGCGCCAGGTCGTTGTTGCATCACGGATGTCGGACAACACAGCCGGGTACCCCGCCGTCAGGCGCCGAGGGCGACGGTGAGCGTCAACGCGCGGCCGGTCGCCGTGTGCCGGCAGAGGCGTAGCGCGGTGTTATCTGCGCGGCCGTGCTTGGATCGACGTGCGACGATGCAGACATGTGTGCTGATGTGACGCCCGACCTCGTGCCCGAGCTGCTCGTCTCCGACGTGCGGCAGAGCCTCGAGTTCTGGGTCGGCGTGTGCGGCTTCACGGTCAAGTACGCCCGACCGGAGGAGGGGTTCGCGTACATCACGAGGGGAAGCGCGCATCTCATGCTCGAGCAGCGCGGCGTCGGGCGCAACTGGGTGACTGGCCCGCTCGAGACTCCGCTCGGGAGGGGCATCAACTTCCAGATATCGGTACCCGGTGCGGATGCGATTGCAGACGCCGTCTGCGCGGCCGGGCAGGAGCTCTACATGATGCCGGAGGAGAAGTGGTACCGGGTCGGCGAGCATGAAGTCGGGGTCCGCCAGTTTCTCGTGACGGACCCCGATGGCTACCTCATCCGCTTCCAGGAAAACCTGGGGCGGCGGGCTGCCGACTAGTTCTGCGCGACGGCAGGTGTCTGGCGGCCGCGGCGGGCGGCGATGAACGAGCGCACGCCGGCCGTGATGAGGGCGACAAGCAGGACGAGCATGATCGTGCTGCTGATGATCGCGCCGGGGCGCTCGGCCGTGCCGGCGAAGAGGTCGCCGAGCTTCGCGACATTCATGAGCGAGCCGATCGCGCCGAGCAAGGCGACGGCGAGCGCCCCGTGGATGGCGTGCTTGCGGAGCTTCGGGTTGCGGGCGATGAGGCCGGCGATGACGAGCAGGAGGCCGACGGCTGCCGGGATGAGCGCCGTGAGGCTGCCGGTGTCGCTGACGAAGTACGCGACGGCGCCCGTCACGACGAGGACGGCACCGATGAGGATGGTGAGGAGAGGCATGCGGGATGGGATCCAATCTCGCGGTAGGCCAGCAGCATCCTCGGCGGACCGCTTCGCGCGGGCTCGGCCCTGGCGCGTGACGGCCGGCGACGGGGGAGTCGCTGGTCGTTGGTGTCTGGTCCGGTCAACTTTACCAGTTGGTCGGTTTCGGGTCCCGAATCCACCCGTCGAGCTGGATCAGTTGAGGGCGGCGCCCTCGATCGCGTCGCGCCCTGCCTCGCGGGTCGCGAATGCGCCGAGGAACGTGCCCTGTCCGTCGTGCGCGCGGAACTCGCCCTGCACCAGCTCTACGAATCCAGCGAAGTCATCCCCTGCGGAAGTCTCGCGCATCGCGACCCACAGTCCATTGGCGGGTGACAGCCAGCGGAGACCGCGAGGGGCAGCTTCGACGACCGGCTGGGGTGTCGATTCTCGGGGGATCTCGAGCAAGGTCATGGTGTTCCTCGGTTCAGAAGGGGTGATCGGATAGTTAGGTTAGCTAGCTAATCCTGGGAAACGGCACAAGGTTGTCGGGGCGAGGGGGGGGCTCCTCGCCTACCCCACCGCGTCCGGTGACTCGGGAAGCGTCTGCCCACCGTCGACGACGATCGACTGGCCCGTGATGTATCCGGCCTCCCGGGTGGCGAGGAATGCTGCGGCGTAGCCAATCTCCTCGGCGCGCCCGAGTCTTCGCAGCGGGACAGCGGACGTCATCGAGGCCAGGTAGTCGGCACCCATCTCCTCGAGACCCGCCGACTCGACGTTGCCCGGCAGTACGGCGTTCACGGTGATGGCGTGCTTCGCGAGCTCGATCGCGGCGGTGCGCATGAACCCCAACTGCGCTGCCTTCGATGCGCCGTAATGCGACCACCCGGGGTAGCCCGTTGTGGGGCCGGTGATGGAGGAGGTGAGCACGACTCGACCGCGGCCCGACTCCCGCAGAGCGGGCAGACAGGCCTGGACGGCGTAGATCGTGCCCTTCACGTTGACGTCGAGTACCTCGTCGAGCTGCGTCGGCGTCATCGTTGCGAGGTCGGCCTGCGGAAAGATGCCCGCGTTGGCGCAGAGCACGTCGATGCCGCCGAACGCCTCCGTGGTGGATGTGGCGAGCGCTCGGCAGGATTCGGGGTCCGCCACGTCAACCGTGAACCCGGCGATGCGGCCTTGGGCATCACCGCGCATCACCTCCCGCGCGACTGCGGAGAGCGCCGAGACCGCCGCATCCACCCCCGCCCGCGAGCGCCCGGCGACCGCGACTCGGGCCCCCGCCTGTGCGAAGACGCTGGCGATGCCGAAGCCGATGCCCTTCGTGCCGCCGGTGATGACGACGCGAGTGTCAGAGAGGTCGAAGAGCGGAGTGGTTGCCATGGGGCGCCTTTCGAGGAGAAGCGGATGCGTCCATTCCATAGCCCGGATCGAGGCAGGGGGTGCTCTGAAACGTGCACGCGATTGCTCGTAACGCAGTGTTTACGCCTGGCGCAGCCCTCACCACCAGAACGGCGGCTGGGTGACGTACGGGGCTTCAAGGCGTGCGGCCTCGTCATCGGTCAGCGCCAGCTCGAGTGCTGCGACGGCGTCATCGAGATGCGTCGTCTTCGTCGCGCCGACGATGGGGGCCGCCACCGTGGGGTTGCGCAGCACCCACGCGAGGGCGACGCGTGCCATCGGGACCTCGCGCTCGGCTGCGATCTGCTCGACGACGTCGATGATGGGGCCGTCGGCATCGGTATCGAATGCCTTCGCGACGGCGTCGACTTCGGCTCGCGACGAGGATGTTCCGCGTGGCCGGGTCAGGCGCCCCTTGCCGTTCGGCGAGTAAGGAACGAGCCCGACGCCCATGTCGGCGCACATGGGGATCATCTCCCGCTCCTCCTCGCGCTTCAGCAGGTTGTACTGGTCTTGCATCGCGACGAAGGGCGTCCATCCGCCGACAGCCGCGGCTCGCTGCAGCTTCGCGAACTGCCACGCGTACATCGAGGAGGCGCCCAGGTAGCGCACCTTGCCCGCGCGCACGAGGTCATCGAGGGCTTGCATGGTCTCCTCGACGGGTGTCAGCTCGTCGAAGCGGTGGATGTAGAGCACATCGATGTGGTCGGTGCCGAGGCGCTCGAGGGAGGCGTTCGCCTGCTCGAGGATCGCCTTCCGTGACAGGCCCGATCCGCCTGGGCCGTCGTGCATCTTGCCGGAGACCTTCGTCGCGAGCACGATGTCCTCGCGTCGGCTGAAGCGACGCATGGCTCGCCCGATGATCTCCTCGCTCGTGCCCTGCTGGTAGACGTTTGCCGTATCCCAGAACGTGATGCCGAGTTCGACGGCCTGGCGGAGCAGCGGCGCGGCCGCCTCGTCGTCGAGGGTCCAGGTGTGCAGGCCGCGCTTCGGGTCGCCGAAGCTCATGCATCCGAGTGCGAGGCGGCTCACGCGGAGCCCTGTCTGGCCGAGGTTCGTGTACTCCATAGCCAGGAGCGTATGGCGCACCACCGACAGCGCGGGAGTCACTGCGAGTACCCCCTGCGGGCTGCGGGTAGGGCGCTTGCCCGTTTCCTGTAACCCAGTGTTTACAGGCGCGAACGCTGCGGAAACATCCGTCTGTCTACTATTGGCGAACAAGGTTTCATGTCAGGTAACATCAACAACGTGCGGGAGACGACCATGACACAACTAGCCCCCAAGCTGGTCGACGGGGAGATCGCGAGCGACCGCATCACGCTCCGCGACCTCGCCCAGGCGCACGGCGTGCAGTTCATCCTCGCCACCTTCGTCGACCTCAACGGCAAGCCGTGCGCGAAGCTCGTGCCGACGTCCGCGGCCGACGAACTCGAAGCAGGCGCCCTCGGGTTCGCGGGCTTCGCAGCCGGCCTCATCGGCCAAGAACAGCACGACCCCGACCTCATCGCCATCCCCGACCTCGACTCGTTCACCCCGCTGCCGTTCGTC
This sequence comes from Pseudoclavibacter sp., assembly GCA_052099095.1. GTDB lineage: Bacteria > Actinomycetota > Actinomycetes > Actinomycetales > Microbacteriaceae > Pseudoclavibacter. The sequence goes on along the minus strand of JBQDTF010000004.1, from coordinate 233,978 downwards.
CGCGAGGGCCTCGCGCTCGTGCACTGCGACCCGCACGTGAACGGGAAGCCGTGGCCATACGCGCCCCGCAACATCCTGAAGCGCGCCATCGCCGAACTGCGGACACGAGGCATGACGGCCAAGGTCGGAGCCGAGGTCGAGTACTTCCTCGTCGACCGTGCGGAAGACGGCACCCTCTCACCCGCCGACAAGCGCGACAACGGCCCCCGCCCCTGCTACGACGCCCGCGGAGTGACGCGGATGTACGACCACCTCGCCTCCGTCTCGACCGCCATCAACTCACTCGGCTGGGGCAACTACGCCAACGACCACGAAGACGGCGCGGGCCAGTTCGAGCAGAACTTCGACTACGCAGACGCCCTCACCACAGCCGACCGGGTCATCACGCTCCGCTACATCCTCAACGTGCTCGCAGAAGAGCGCGGCATGACGGCCACGTTCATGCCCAAGCCCTTCACGAACCGCACAGGCACCGGCCTCCACCTGCACCTCTCCCTCTGGAACGAGCAAGACGAGCCGCTGTTCCCCGCTGTCACGGAGTCCGACTCGGCACCGGATGCGCGGGGCCTCGGCCTCTCGCCCGTCGCGTACGGCTTCGTCGCGGGCCTCCTCGAGCACGCGCCCGCCCTCCAGGCGTTCCTCGCACCCTCCGTGAACTCGTACAAGCGCATCGGCACGGCAACGTCCAGCTCTGGCGCGACCTGGTCGCCGAGGAAGGCGTCCTACGGCGGCAACGACCGAACCCACATGGTGCGCGTGCCCGACAACAAGCGCGTCGAGCTCCGCTCCGGCGACGGCGCCGCCAACCCCTACCTCGCCGTCGCGACGTCGATCATGGCCGGCATCGACGGCATCGACAACAGCATCGACCCGGGCAACCCCTCCGGGCCCGGCCAGGCGCCGGAGCGGGCAGCCGTACTCCCCGCCACGCTCCTCCACGCCGTCGAAGCCCTCCGCCGCGACCCCGTGCTCCTCGCCAGCCTCAGCGGAGACGAAGCGACCGGACACTACTTCGCCGACGCCAAGGAGACCGAGTTCCTCACCTGGCACGCCCAAGTCAGCGACTGGGAACTCGACACCTACCTCACCGCCTTCTGACCGCCCACCTTCACCAGATCGACCAGCTCAACCCGAAAGGACCACGCCCGTGTGTGGAATCGCCGCGCTGCAGTTGCGCAACCCCCAGCTCAGGCCGCAGATGGGCGACCTGCTTCAGACCATGCTCTGCGAGATGGTCGACCGCGGGCCAGACTCGGCAGGCCTCGCCGTCTACGACAACCCCGACCTCACGGGAAGCGCGGCGTCCACGCTCAGCCTCCTCGGCGGCACGCAGCTCCTCACCGCCGAAGAACTCACGGCTGAGCTCGAACGCACCCTGCCTGCAGGGGCCGCCCCTAAGGTCGCGGTCGTCGGCGACACGACGCTCGTGAGCGGCGAGCTGTCGACGAGCATCCTCGCGGACGCGGTCAGCGCCGCCCTCCCGACCGCCACGATCATCGGCCGAGGCGGCCACCTCGCCGTCATGAAGAGCGTCGGCAACCCCATGGACGTCGCCTCCAACCACGGCCTCGAGTCGATGTCGGGCAGCCAGGGCGTCTCGCACACCCGCATGGCCACCGAATCCGCCGTGACCGCCGGCGGCACGCATCCGTTCGCCGTCGCCGACGATCTGTGCCTCGTCCACAACGGCTCCTTCTCGAACCACGCCTCCATCCGCCGGGAGCTCAAGCGCACGGGCGTGCAGTTCGACTCCGAGAACGACACCGAGGTCGGTGCCCGCTACATCGCCTCCCGCCTCGAACAGGGGGACACCCTCGAAGAAGCGCTCATCAACCTCGGCGAGGTCTTCGACGGCTTCTACACGCTCGTCGTCACGACGGCCGACAGCATGGCCATCGTGCGCGACCCCATCGCCTGCAAGCCAGCCATCGTCGCCGAAACCTCCGACTACGTGGCCATGGCCTCCGAATACCGCGCCCTCGCGCAGCTCCCCGGCATCGAATCCGCCAACATCTTCGAACCAGTCCCCGGAAAGGTCTACACGTGGTCACTCTAGACAGCACCCAGTACGCGGCAACCCCAGCGGCCGCACCGGCCCAGGCCACGCTCCACGCGACCACCACCATCGACCTCGCCGGCCAGGACGTGCGGGTCGTGAACGCGGCAGTGCAGGCGGCCGACGACGGAACCCGATGGAGCATCCGAAACCCCGCAGGCAAGCACAACGTGGCAGTCGGCATCACCTCCGCCATCGACGTCACCATCGACGGACACGTCGGTTACTACGCAGCCGGGATGCACCAGCAGGGCACCGTCACGATCAACGGCAACGCCGGGGTCGGGCTCGCCGAGAACATCATGAGCGGCACCGTGCACGTCACGGGCGACGCCTCCCAGTCGGCCGCCGCCACCGGCCACGGTGGGCTCGTCGTGATCGACGGCAACGCCGGAGCACGCTGCGGCATCTCCATGAAGGGCGTCGACATCGTCGTGGGCGGCAGCATCGGCCACATGTCCGCGTTCATGGCGCAGGCCGGACGCCTCGTCGTGTGCGGAGACGCCGGAGAAGCCCTCGGCGACTCCATCTACGAGACGCGCATCTACGTGCAGGGCACCGTCGAATCGCTCGGCGCCGACTGCATCGAGAAGCCCATGCTCGAAGAGCACCTCGCCGAGCTCGCCGAACTGCTGCTCGCCGCAGGCCGCGACGACGACCCGGCCGCCTTCACGCGCTACGGCTCCGCCCGCAAGCTCTACCACTTCAACGTCGACAACGCCTACTAGGCCGAGCAGGAAGAGTCACTCATGACCATCACCGAGCAGCCCACATCCACGGCCACGGCACCCCAGACGCCCGCGCAGCTCGCAGAACTCGGCCTCCGAGAGTCAGCGACCTTCGACCGCGCGACGATCTCCGACATCCAGCGCGCCGCACGCACCGGCATCTACGACATCCGCGGGTGGGGCGCGAAGCGGCAGCTGCCGCACTTCGACGACCTGCTGTTCCTCGGCGCATCCATGTCGCGCTACCCGCTCGAGGGGTACCGCGAGCGCTGCGGCACCGACGTCGTGCTCGGCGACCGCTTCGCGTCCAAACCGCTGCACCTCGACATCCCCGTCACCATCGCCGGCATGAGCTTCGGCGCCCTCTCCGCGAACGCCAAGGAAGCCCTCGGGCGGGGCGCGACCGAGGTCGGCACCTCGACGACCACCGGCGACGGCGGAATGACGCCAGAAGAGCGCGGCCAGTCGAAGCACCTCGTCTACCAGTACCTGCCCTCCCGCTACGGCATGAACCCCGACGACCTGCGCAAGGCCGACGCCATCGAGATCGTGCTCGGGCAAGGCGCGAAGCCGGGCGGCGGCGGCATGCTGCTCGGACAGAAGATCACCGAGCGAGTTGCCGGAATGCGTACCCTCCCCATCGGCATCGACCAGCGCTCCGCGAGCCGACACCCCGACTGGACCGGCCCGGATGACCTCACGATCAAGATCGCCGAACTCCGCGAGATCACCGGGTGGGAGAAGCCGATCTACGTGAAGATCGGAGCATCCCGCCCCTACTACGACACTGCGCTCGCCGTGAAAGCTGGCGCCGACGTGGTCGTGCTCGACGGCATGCAGGGCGGTACGGCGGCAACGCAGCAGGTGTTCATCGAGAACGTCGGCATCCCGACGCTCGCCGCGATCCCGCAGGCGGTCGCAGCCCTGCAGGAGCTTGGAATGCACCGCAAGGTGCAGCTCATCGTCTCCGGCGGGGTCCGGACGGGCGCCGACGTCGCGAAGGCCATGGCCCTCGGCGCGGACGCGGTTGCGATCGGCACGGCCGCACTCATCGCGCTGGGGGACAACGACCCCCGCTACCAGCAGGAGTACGCCGACATCGGGTCCGCTGCCGGCTTCTACGACGACTTCCAGGACGGGCGCGACCCGGCCGGCATCTCGACGCAGGACCCGGAGCTCGCATCCCGCCTCAACCCCGTCGAGGGCGGGCGGCGCCTCGCGAACTACCTGCGCGTGCTCACGATGGAAGCGCAGACCATCGCCCGCGCCTGCGGGAAGTCGCACGTCCGCAACCTCGAGCCGGAAGACCTCGTTGCGCTCACCGTCGAATCTGCCGCCATGGCCAACGTGCCGCTCGCCGGCACGAGCTGGATTCCCGGCAAGCAGTACTGAGGCCGGGGCTGGCATGCGGGGTCGGCTGGCAGACAGGACTGTTGCGGCCGACTCCGCCCGACCAACTTGCGTGATGAGCCTGCCCCGCGTGCAGATCTGACGCGGCGGTCACCCGTGTGATCACGGAAGTTGGCCGCGGCGTCGGGCTGCGCAATCCGGTGCTTGACGACGTGGCCCCGGGGTTCCTCAGTGGTGGGGAGGGGCGCGCGCGAAGTTCGGTGCTAACTCGCTGCTTTCGGCGCGATTTCGGGCACGGCGACCCCAGTTATCACCCGAGTTGGGTCAGGTGCTTCGAAGCGCCGCCTCGAGCTGGGCGAGGCGCTGCGCCTGGGGGCCTCCCAGCTCGACGACGCGGGTGCCAGCGAGGTCTGGATCGCTGGCGAGGTCGAGGAGGGCGGCGTTCATCGCCAGGCGAAGCTCCGGGTCTTCGTCGTCGCCGACCCGGATCGGCTCGCTGTAGCCGAGGGGGAGGAGCGCGACGAGATCGATGTGCTCCGTCGCGAGCTGCGTGACGGCAGCGGCACCCTCGAGTGCAGCGGCGGATTCGCCGATCCGGCCGAGGGCCGCGAGGGCGTGCAGATACGCGAGGAAGTCGAGGGGGCCGCGCTCGGCAATGAGATCGGAGCCTGCGGGGAACTCGGTCAGCCGTCGAGCGGCGATGGCGAGCTGTCGGCCGAAGAGGCCGGCATCGAGGTCGTCGAAGCTGTCGTCCAGCAGTTCCTCGAACGGGTCAGGCAAGACCGCGAACTCGGGGTGCGCGGCCGTAAAGTCGCTGATGAGGGTGGACTTGCCGCTGGCGTGTGTTCCCGAGACGACGATCCGCATGGTCGCGAGCCTAGGTCGTCGTGGGCCCTACCGCCGTCGCCAACCCGCGGTCGCCTGTCCAACATCAGTGCAGAATCGCCGCGTTCCCGGCTGGAGGTGCCAGATCGGCCCGATATTGCACTCATGTTGGACACTCGCTGCCCCGTATCGTGGTCGGCGGTGCATCCACTTCGCAACGTCGCAGAAAGCAGGGCAGCAGTGACCTCCAACTGGGCTGGCAACATCACTTTCGAGGCGGAGCACGTCGCCGTCCCGACGAGCACGGCCGAGGTCAGCGAGGTGGTGCGCGCGGCGGCTGCATCCGGGCGGCAGGTGCGGGCGCTCGGCAGCGGCCACTCATTCAATCGGATCGCCGATACGAGCGGCGTGCAGGTCTCGACACGTGGCCTCCGCAGCCCGCTGCGCATCGACGAGGATCGGCGTTGGGTGTCGATCGGGGCTGGCACCCGCTACGGCGAACTGGCCATCGACCTCGCCGAGCATGGGCTGGCGCTCGCGAACCTCGCCTCCCTCCCGCACATCTCCATCGCCGGGGCGGTCGCGACGGGCACCCACGGCTCCGGCAACACCAACCGGAGCCTCGCCGCCGCCGTCGCAGCGATCGAGTTCGTGGCGGGCGACGGCGAGGTGGTTGTGCTGGAGCGTGGCGATGAGGGCTTCGACGGGGCCGTCGTGTCGCTCGGCGCCCTCGGGGTGGTCACGCGCATCCGCCTCGACGTCGTGCCGCACTTCGAGGTGCGGCAGCGCGTCTTCGAGAACCTGCCGCTCGCCGCGCTGCTCGAGAACTTCGACGAGATCACGGGCGCCGGCTACAGCGTGAGCGCCTTCACGACGTGGGCGGAGCCCGAGGTCATCGACCAGGTCTGGGTGAAGCAGCTCGCGAGCGAGCTCGCGCCGCGCGACTTCTACGGCGCCACACCCGCGACCGAGGCGATGCACCCCATCCGCGGCGTCTCGGCTGTGGCCTGCAGCGAGCAGTTCGGCGTCGCGGGGCCCTGGTACGAGCGACTGCCGCACTTCAAGCTCGAGTTCCAGCCCTCCAACGGGGCCGAGCTGCAGAGCGAGTACCTCATCCCGAGGCTCCGGGCTCAGGATACGCTGCTCGCGCTCGCGGGTATCGCCGAGCGCATCCGCCCCCACCTGCTCGTCAACGAGGTGCGGACGGTCGCGCGCGATTCCCTGTGGTTGAGCCCGATGCACGGCAACGACGTTATTGCCCTGCACTTCACGTGGAAGCAGGACCCGGAGGTGGCCGAGCTGCTGCCGCTGCTCGACGAGATCTTCGAGCCCCTCGGGGGGCGCCCGCACTGGGGCAAGGTCTTCGACGAGCGGGTCGCCGTCGCCGAGCGGTACCCGCGATTCGGTGACTTCCAGAAGCTCGTCGAGCGCTACGACCCGAACGGGGTCTTCGCGAACGACTTCACACGGCGAGTGCTGCGGTAGGGCGACGGTTGGGTGCGGGCGTCCGGACTCTCTCGCGTCCGCGCACGACCGCCCTTGCCGAGGAGGCTGACCAACATCAGTGCAATAAGGCCGCGTTTAGCGCCCTAACGCCCCGATTGGCTTGCTATTGCACTGATGTTGGTCACGGGAGACTTCGCCTTCGCCGTGGCGCACCTATGACGCTTCGACTTTTCCTCTGTTGCGATCTCACCCGATCGTGCTAATTTACATTTGTAAATTAGCTGCGACCGAGGAGAGTCATGACCCAGGAAGATGCGAGGTTCATCCGTTCGCGGGCAGCTCTCATCGGCGCCGTCGTCGAACTGCTCGATGAGGGAACCGATGCCGCCCAGCTCAGCATCACCGACATCGTCGGCCGGGCCGGCGTGAGCCGCCCCACGTTCTACAAGCACTTCGACGACCCGGCCGCGCTCATTCGCGAGGCCGCCCTCCGCCGGTTGCAGGCGGCGTTCGAGCGCATCCCGAGCCTCGGCGACGACCCGTCGTGGCCGATGTTCGTGCGCGGAACGCTTCGAGCTCTGCTCCACGAACTCGCCGCCGACGCCCCCTTCTATCGGGCCGCGCTCGAGACCAGCTTCGGCCTCCTCACGGGTGACGTCATCACGTACCTCGCCACCAGGCTCCTCGAGTCGTCGCCGCTCGGCCCCGTCATCCGACGGCGCCCGGGCCCCGACACCCCGCAAGATCGGGCAGAGTTCCTCGCAGCCGGTGCCATGTGGCACGTCACGAGGTGGCTCTTCGCAGCCGCTGATCCCGACGCCAAGAGCGAGCGTTCGGCGGATGCACGCGCATCCATCGACGAGCTCGTCGAGCGCCTCTCCTCCCTGCTTCTCGCATCATCCGGCGCGACTGTCGCCGAGCTTGACGCCCTCCGCGTCGAGCACGTTCGCTCATAGGACTTCCCACCCACATGCGTTCCTTCTCCCTCCCCGACTTCGTGCGCTCGCACCGGCGGACGCTCATCGTCATCGTCGGCATCGCGCTCATCCCACTCATCTACGCAGGCTCGCTCATCTGGTCGAACGAAGACCCGACGCACCGCCTCGACCACATCAACGCAGCCATCGTGAACAGCTACCAGGCCGCGACTCCCGCGACGACGACCGACGGCGAGCCCGCGGAGCCCGTCGATCTGGGAGCGACGCTCACCGAGAAGCTCGTCGACAGCACGGAGTCGAACAACTTCAGCTGGCACGAGATGTCGGCCGAGGAAGCGCAGAGCGCGCTCGAGTCGGGCAAGGTGCTTGCCGTGCTCGACATTCCGGAGGGCTTCTCGGCCGCCGCGGTGTCTGCCGGCAGCGACGACCCGCTGGATGCGGCGATCGCGCGCCTGTCCATCACGACCAATGACGGCGCGAACATCATCGTCGGCAACATCGCTTCGACGGTCGGCACGACTGTGGCGGACGAGCTGGCGGCGGAAGTCTCCGACGAGTACCTCCGCAACGTCTACGTGGGGTTCACCGACATCCACGAGAGCGTCTCGGAGGCCGCCGACGGCGCGAACGAGCTCAACGATGGCGCCGAGCAGGCGCGAACGGGTTCCGGCGAGCTCGTTGTCGGGCTCGGCCAGCTGCGCGAAGGCGGCCTCACGCTCGCCGACGGCAGCGCGACTCTGGCCGAGGGCGCGAAGCAGGCGGATGCTGGTGTGCAGCAGCTCAACGCGGGGCTCGCCTCTGCGAACTCGGGTGCGCAGGAGCTCAATACGGGCGCCGCAACAGCGAACGCGGGCGCCCAGCAGCTCAGCACGGGCGCTGCGACTGCAAACACGGGCGCGCAGGAGCTGAGCACGAAGCTCGCAGAAGCAAGCTCCGGGGCGCAGCTCCTCAGCGCGGGAGCGACATCGGCCAACGCAGGCGCTGAGCAGCTGAACGCGGGCCTCGCTGAACTGAACACGCAGACCTCGGCGCTGCCGACGAAGCTCTCCGAGCTCAGCACGGGTGCAAGCGCCGTCAGTGGAGGCGCGACCGCCCTCTCGGAAGGGGCCACCACGCTGGCGACCGGTTCGCGAACCGTTGCGGACGGTGCCGAGTCCCTCAGTGCTGGCGCCGACCAGGCGTATGCGGGTGCCCAGCAGCTGAACGTCGGAGCGACGGACGTAGCCTCAGGTGCAAGCCAGCTCAGCACGGGGCTCGACTCACTGTTGAACAATTACGATTCGCTCACCGATGAACAACGCAAGGAGACCCTGTCGGAGCTCGCTGTCGGAGGGCAGACGCTGAGCACCGGCGCCGGTGACCTCAGCACCGGTACCGCGAACCTGGTCGGAGACGAGGCGCAGGGAACGGGCCTGGCTGGGATTCAAACGGGGGTCGCCCAGGTGGCCAGCGGAGCGAATTCGGTTGCGGTAGGCGCTGACACTCTGCAAACGAACGCAGCGGAGCTCGCATCCGGAGCGAGCCAAGTTAACGGCGGCGTCTCGACGTTGAGTGAGAAGTTCGATGAGCTCGTGACCGCGATCTCGACTGCATCGACTGGTGCATCCCAGCTCGCGACTGGCACGCAGTCGCTCGACGACGGGCTGTACGAGCTTGCATCCGGTTCCGCGCAGCTCTCGACGGGTGCATCCACACTCGCCACCGGAACGCAGAAACTCGCGGACGGCGCCTCCGATCTCTCGACCGGAACGCAGAAGCTCGCAGACGGCGCATCCTCCCTCGCGTCGGGAACGCAGACGCTCGCGGACGGCGCGTCCACGCTCGCGCAGTCGACGCCGAAGCTCGCCTCGGGCGCATCCGAGCTCTCGACGGGCGCGACGACGCTCGCCGACGGAACGGCGGACGCCGAGTCGGGCGGCACGGAGCTGAACGATGGCATCACGCAGCTCGCGGACGGCAGCAAGACGCTCGCGGACGGCCTCGACGATGGGGTCTCCGACATCCCAAGCTACACGGATGCGCAGGCCGACCATCTCGCCGGCGTCACGTCGGCGCCCGTCGAGATCACGAAGAACCGCCTCAACGAGGTGCCCGCGTACGGCTACGGTCTCGCTCCGTACTTCATGACGCTCGGCCTCTGGGTGGGTGCGCTCGCCTACTACCTGATGTTCCCGCCGCTGCGGGAGCGGCTTGTGCTCGGGCGGCAGCCGGCGCTCGTCGTGGCGTTGCGCAGCTTCGCGCCCGGCGCGATGCTCGGCGCTGTGCAGAGCCTGCTCATGCTCACGATCGTGCGCTTCGGGCTCGGCCTCGAGCCCGCGAACACGCTCGGCCTCGTCGCGCTCGCGCTGCTCACGAGTGTCACGTTCGTCGCCGTCAACCAGGCATTCAACGCGCTGCTCGGCCCTCCAGGGCGCTTCCTCGCGCTCATCATGATCGTGCTCCAGCTCTCCTCAGCAGGTGGCACCTACCCGGTCGAGACGACGCCAGCGTTCTTCCAGCTCATCCACTCGTGGCTGCCGCTCAACTACGCCGTCACCGCGTTCCGTTCGCTCGTCGCCGGCGGCTCGATCGGCATCGGTGAGGCGTACGGGATGCTCTCGGTCTGGCTCGTCGCGGCGCTCACGCTCACGACGCTGTCGATCGTGATCAAGCGGCGCCGGCAGCGGCTGACCCCGGCCGATGCGGCTGCGGCGGGCGTCCGGGAGCTGGCACCGTCAATGTAAGGCCGAAGCTGCGAGCACCAGCGCCGCGCGCCTAGCTGTTGGCCGCGTTGGCGGCCACGCTCGCGGCGACGGCTGCGTTGATGGTGATCGCGTTCATGGTGCGTGCGACGGCCGAGCTCGCTGCGGCGGCCCCCCAGTCGCCTTCCTCGAGGGCCTTGGCCCGCGCGATGACGTCCGACTCCCAGGGGATCTCCCGGTGCAGGGACGGCAGTGCGCCGCTCGCCGAGAGGAGCGCCGTGAGGGCTGCCGTGCGGGCGTCGGGCTCTGCTCCGTCGATGAGCACCGCCTGGACCCGACTCATGAGCTCGGCACGCCGACAGGTGTCGCCGTCTCGGAGGGTGGTCGTCGGGATGAACCCGAACGCCTTGCCCTTCTCGCGTTCCAGATCGCCGCGGTCGACGAGGCGCTCCAGCAGCTGGCCGCGCAGGCTCGGGCCGATGGCCGCGAGCATCCCCTGCACCTCGCGCCGCTTCCCGTCGGAGTACTCCCACGCCGAACGGAGGATCTCGTCGTCTGGCGGGGTGTCGCCGACGGAGAGGACCAGCGTGCCGCGCATCCCTGCTTTCTCGATGGCGACCAGGTCGTCGAGCGCGAGCTCCGTGAGCACGGCGCCGCCGAGCACGTAGAAGAGGGTGCCCTCGCCGCCGATGGTCCCATCCTCCGGGCTGAAGAGCAGCAGCAGCAGGTCTTCGGGAAGCAACGGCTGCGCTTCGGTGGCGTCTGGGGTCGGGATGCGGTCAGGCTGTTCCATGGTTCTCCCTGGCGAGTGCACGTGTCGTCGTGCGCGCCAAGGTAGCACCGGAGCCTCAACCCTCCGCTCGGTCTCCATACGCGGTGACCGAGAGGAAGCGGGCGGGCAGCTCGATGAGCTCTTCCGGACCGTGGGGGCCCTCGCCGTCGAACTGCAGGGTGTCGCCTGGCCCCATCTCGTAGCGCGCATCCCCGTGGCCGTAGGCCATTCGCCCTTCGAGCATGTAGAGCAGCTCGGTTCCTGGATGCTGGAAGAGGGGGAACACCTCGCTCGCCTCGGTGAGGGTCACGAGCACGGCCTCCATGCGCTTGTGCTGACCACGCAGAGCCCCGAGGAGTTCGTACAGGTGGCCGGAGCGTGAGCCGCGCCGCACGATCTGCGCGCCGTGGCCCGCGGGCACGTAGACGGCTTCGCGGTCGGAGTCGACGCCGCGGAAGAGGGCAGTGACGGGCACGTCGAGGCCGTGAGCGAGGCGGCCGAGGGTGGTGAGGCTGCAGGAGGTGAGGGCGTTCTCGATCTTGGAGAGCATGGCTTTCGAGATGCCGACCTTGTCTGCCATCTCGGCCACGGACATGCCGGAGGCGAGCCGGTAGGCACGAACCTGGGCTGCGATGGCTCGCTCGAGGTCACCGGGCTGGGGGCCGACCGTGGTCGGATCGACCTCGCGGTGCACCGACCCCACGCCGATCTCGTCGTGGTCGTGTGCGTCGCTCATGCAGCCTCCGGGGTTTCGTCCAAGACTAGCTTTCACCGGCTCCGGTCCCTGCGCTGTTTGGTGCTCGGCGCGCCTGCCCGTAGCGTTGCGGGCATGGGCACATCGAGCGCGGGCGTCGACCGGGGCTGGGCGCTGCGTGCCGCGGCCAGGGTCGTGCTGCTCACGGTGATCGCGTGCTTCCTCGCCTACCTGCTGCTCGTGTTCCCGAGTGCCGCTGCCGGTTCCGACGTCGAACGCGACTCGGACGAGGGGGCCCGCATCGCCGGCACGCTCATCCCGATCGCCTATGCGAGCATCGCCGCGGCGCTGGCTCTCGGCGTGTGGCTGGCAATCGACGCGGCACGGGTGATCTCGCTGAGCTTGCGCGCGTCGCTGTTCTGGGTGGCGGCGATCACGGTGCTGCTCGCTGCGGCGTGCGCGACGCTGAGCGTCGCCGTCATCGTGGACAGCATCGTCGCCGGCATCGGGGTGGATGCCGACCAGACGAAGTACTGGGGGAGCGTCGGCGCGATCGTCGGGGACGCGTTCGGGTCTGCCTGCCCGCCGTTCGTGGTCGGGACGGGCGTTGCCCTGGCGTTCTGGGCTTTCAGAACCAGAATGAAACATGACCGCCACGCGAAACCCGCGAGGAGTAGCGTGGCTGCGTGACTACGCCTACGTTTACGCCTTCCTTCGATGAGCTCCTGACCACCCAGATCGGCAACGAGTTCGCGGCCTCGCAGCAGTACATCGCGATCGCCGTCTGGTTCGACAACCACGACCTCCCGCAGCTCGCGGCTCACTTCTACCAGCAGTCGGTGGAAGAGCGGAACCACGCGATGATGCTCGTGCAGTACCGCCTCGACCGTGACCTCGGAGTCACGATCCCTGGCGTCTCGGCTCCCAAGACCGACTTCGTCGACGTCGTCGAGCCCATCGCGCTTGCGCTTGCGCAGGAGCAGGAGGTGACCTCGCAGATCGAGGCGCTCTTCCGTGCGGCTCGCGCTGAGGGCGACGCCATCGGCGAGCAGGCGATGCTCTGGTTCCTCAAGGAGCAGGTCGAGGAGGTCGCCTCCATGTCGACGCTCGTCACGATCGCGAAGCGCGCCGGCGACAACCTCTTCGATATCGAGAACTTCATCGCTCGCGAGACGATCGGCGATGGCGGCCAGGACGCGGATGCTCCCGCCGCTGCTGGCGGGGCGCTCTAGGTTCAGCTGCCCGTCAGTGCAGCCAGCCCTCGGTCACCTCCGCGTACGCTGAAGCGGTGCATCCCGAATCAACGACGAAGGCCGCGCGTGCGCAGCTGACCGAGCTCGCTGAGCTCGCGGCTGCCGGGCAGGGTCCTGCTGTGCCGCTTTCGCCGGTCGATGAGCGGCTCGTGCGGGTGTCCCGTTCGGCAGCCGTGCTCATCCTGTTCGGGATGCTCGACTCGCTCCCCAGCGATCGTGACGCGCAGGTGGGGGCGGTCTCGCGAGATCTCGACGTGTTGCTGCTTGCCCGCGCGTCGACGCTCCGTTCGCATCCCGGGCAGGTCGCGTTCCCCGGCGGTCGCGTCGACCCGGAGGACCGTGACGCTGTCGCGGCTGCCCTGCGGGAGGCGGTCGAGGAGACGGGGCTGGATCCGGACGGCATCGATGTGCTCGGCCCGCTCGAGCCTGTTCCCCTCACCTATTCGCGGCATCTCGTGACGCCCGTGCTCGCTTGGTGGCGGCGTTCGTCAGAGGTCGGGGTGGTGGATGAAGCCGAGTCGGCAGCCGTCTTCCGAGCGCCGGTCGCCGACCTCCTGAACCCCGCGAACCGCGGCACCACCGTGCTCCGACGCGACGGCGAGGAATGGCGTGGCCCCGGCTTCATGGTCCGGAACGACAGCGGTGAGCACCTTGTGTGGGGCTTCACGGCGATGCTGCTGGATGGCATCTTCGAACGTCTCGGCTGGACGGAGCCGTGGGACGAGTTGCAGGAGTTCGAGCTCCCGGAGGGCTAGGCGGCTCCGACGGCCTGACGGCCTGACGGGCGAGTGGCGATCAGGCTGCCCCTCCGTTCGCGTAGATGGTCTGCCCGTTGACCCAGCGGCCGGGGCCGGCGAGGAATGCGGCTACTTCGGCGATGTCCTGGGGGCTGCCGAGGCGCTCCATGGGGTTGAGCGACGCTATGTGCTCGATGACGTGCTGTGGCTTGCCCTCGAAGAAGAGGGGGGTTGCCGTGGGGCCAGGGGCGATCGTGTTGACGGTGATGTCTCGGCCGCGGAGCTCCCGGGCGAGGATGAGTGCGAGCGATTCGACGGCGGCCTTCGACGCTGCGTAGGCGCCGTAGCTCGGCATCTGGAGCCGCGTTATCGAGGTCGAGAAGTTGATGATCGCGCCGCCTGGTCGAACGATTCGGGCTGCGAGCTGGTCGATGATGAATGTGCCTCGCACGTTGACGCGCTGGATGCGGTCGAAGGTCTCGAGGTCCATGTCGGCGATGGGGGCGAGTGGCATGATCCCGGCGGTGTGGACGACGACGTCGACGCCGCCGAAGCGCTCAGTCGTGGATTCGAAGAGGTCGGCCATGGCGGTTTCGTCGGCGATGTCGCCGCCGAACGTCATGGCCTGGCCGTCGGCCGCGGTGATTGCAGAGGCCACCTGCTCGGCGTTCGCCGCGTTGCCGCTGTAGTGGGCGACGACGGCCATGCCGTCGAGGGCAAGCCGTTCGGCGACCGCGCGGCCGATGCCGCCGGATGCGCCGGTGACGATCGCGACGCGAGGAGTGGGTGTGGGTTCCGACATGGGGGTCTCCCGTCAATTGTGAACAAGTTGTTCACATGAAGCGTAGGACTATGTGGTCAGGTTGTCCACTAATATGGCGGAAGACGCCGGGGCCCTCGGTGCCTGCCGTGAGGAGCGCAGATGGTGGATGCGGGAGACGGGCGGCCACGGGCACGCCGCGGACGCCGTCCAGCGGGCGAAGTCCGCAGCGAGGTGCTCGAAGCCACGGCCGAGCTCCTCTACGCGGAGGGGCTCAGGGCTGTGACCTTCGATCGTGTTGCCGCGAAGTCCGGCGCAAGCAAGACCACCATCTACAAATGGTGGTCAACGCCGGGCGCGCTCGCGGCTGAGGCGCACTTCGCGAGGAGCGAGCCAGAGCTCGTCTTCGTCGACACCGGGGACCTCCGTGCCGACGTCACGACGCAGCTCACGTCGTTCGTGCGTCTCCTCACCGAACGCGGTGGCGGGCGCGTGATCGCGGAGCTCATCGGTGCGGCTCAGTTCGACTCCGACCTCGCCGCGTCGGTCTCCGAGCGCTACACCAGCCCGCGCCGGCAGCTCGCGGTCGAGTACTTCCGTCGTGCGCTGGAGCGCGGTCAGCTGCGCGCCGACGTCGACCTCGAATTGCTGGTCGACCAGCTGTGGGGGGCCTGCTACAACCGGCTCCTGGTGCCTGATGCTCCCTTGGACGAGCGGTTCGCGCGGGCGCTCGTGACGAACACGCTCTCCGGGGCGGCCTCAACCGACTACCGGGGAGGGGCCTGAGCGAGCCTCTTCGGCGAGCCGCTCATCGACAGCCGCAGGACCTCCGGATGATGAGCTCTCCCCGGGGGCGCTCGTCCGGGATGACCCCGACCCCGAGGAGACGCAGGAGCGCCTGTTCGGCGAGCTCGGGGGTCGGCTGGGCGAGAGTCGTGAGAGCAGGCCAGGCGTACTCCGCGTCCTCCGTGCCGTCGAAGGAGACGACGGCGATGTCGCCCGGAATGTCGACGCCTGCCTCGTGGAGTGCGCGCATCGCGCCGATCGCGAGCTGGTCGGAGCTGACGAAGACGGCGTCGACCTGCGCACTGGCGGCCGCGAGATTGCGTCCGGCGAGGTACCCGGAGCGTCGCTCGAAATCTGCGGGGAAGACGAGGCCGGGCTCGAGTCCGGCCGAGGCGAGCTCTGCCATCCACCCGTCGTAACGCGCGTCCCTGGTCGAGCCCACGAACGCGATCCGGCGGTAGCCGTGCTCGACGAGGTGGCGCGTCGCGTCTCTGGCACCCTGCTCGAGGTCGACGCCGACACCCATGGCGCCGGGGATCGGGTGGGGGTTGTTGAGCGTGGCCCAGCGGATGCCGAGCGCATCGAAGACGGTGACCTCATTCGGATGCACGATCGAGGCGACCAGGAATCCATCGACCTGCCGAGAGGCGAGCGAGTTGGCGAGAGCGATCGCCTGCTTGTCGTCGTCGTGCGAGTTCACGACGAGCACGGCGTAGCCCTCGCGTGCGGCGACGTGCTCGACCTGCTGGCAGAGTTCCGACCAGAAGGGGTTCGTGGTGTCGGGGACGATGATGCCGATGAGTCGGGATGAGCCCATCTTGAGTGCTCGAGCGGCGGCATTCGGCGTGTAGCCGAGGACACGGACCGATTCCCGGACGCGCGCGGCGGTCGCGGGGGCGACGGGCGCCTTGCCGTTGAGCGTGTAGGTGACCACGGCGTCACTGACGCCGGCGTGGCGCGCGACGTCTCGGCGCGTGACCTTGCGGGGTGCACCTTCAGTCATCACTACTCCTCGTTCACTCGCGTAGATCCTACGTTCGATGCGGGCGCCCGATTGCTCGAGCGCCCGCATCGCCGTCGATCGGTTCCCTAGGCCAGGGCGGCGTCCGCGTTCAGTGCGCCGAGCTCGGCCGGCGCATCTCCGAAGTCGTTGATCGGGAGCCGTTCGCCGCCCGCGAGGGCCGAGCGGTGCGCGACGATGCCGGGCAGGGTGAAGCGAGCGGCCACCCAGGCGTTGACGGGCGGCAGGGTTCGGGTGTTGACGGCGGTCACGAAGTCGTCGACGAGGAAGTGGTGGCTGCCCTCGTGGCCGTTGTGCACGCCCGCGAACTCGGCGGGGAGGCGGGAGGTGTCGTGCACTTTCGAGTGTCCGGAGACGAAGGCGTCGCGCAGCGCGGGGGCGACGTGCGCGAGCGACGGGTCGTCGGCATCCGCTGTGGCGTCCGTCTTGATGAGGTCTGAGACATCCGTCACACCCTGCTTGTCTTGCCAGACCGCGACTTCGGCGAGCTGCTCGAAGCTGCCCTCTGTGCCGAAGTAGCGGAATCGGCTCTCGCGGATGTGCGAGGGGTAGCCGACGCGGCGCATCTCGTTGATGCGCATGGATCCGCCCTCGGAGAGCTCGAAGAGCGCCGTGGCATTGGAGAAGTTGTTGTCGAACATGCTGATCTCGCGGTCGAAGACGCCATCCTGGCGGTCGTCGACGACGCCGATGCAGCTGACGCTCGTCGCGTGGCCCGGGATGGCGCCGAGGACGCCGCCGATGGAGTGGGTCGGGTAGAGCATGGGCGGGTAGCTCGCTGTGCGCTTCCAGTCGGCGCCACCCGAGTAGGCGTATGCGTCGTAGAAGCCGAGGTCCATGTCGTGGACGTAGTCGCCCTCGGCGTAGAAGATGCGTCCGAACTTCCCGTCTGCCAGCTGGTTGCGCGCGTAGATCGTGGCGGGGTTGTAGTAGCTCGTCTCGCCCATCATGTAGGTGAGGCCGGTCTCGCGCACGGCGTCGATGATGGCGGCGATCTCTTCCTCCGAGATCGCCATGGGCACTGCCGAGTAGACGTGCTTCCCGGCCCGGAGTGCCTGGAGGACCAGCGGGCCGTGCGTCCAGCGCTGCGTGAAGAGCGCGATGGCGTCGAGCGAGTCGTCTGCGAGGAGGGCCTCGAAGCTCTCGGCGGTGCCGTCGAGTTCAGCGGATGCGTTGAGCGCTTCCGCGCGCTCGGGCAGCACATCCGTGACGACGATCTTGTCGACGCCGGGGTGCAGTTTGAAGAGTGTGGCGAACTGGCCGGCGAACTGACCAGCTCCGACGATTCCCAGGGACAGCGACATTGGTGACCTTTCAAGGTGACGAGAAAACCCTGGCTCCACCACGGTGGGGAGACGGGCAAGGACCTTGAGCATCCCACGACTATTTACTCGAGTCAACAGGCAAGATTGTGGGTATTTCTGGGTCTTGCGCTCAACTATTTACTCGCATAAATTGTCGGCAGATAGCGATGGAGCCATCCGCGTTCTTGCGGTCGGCCGGATCCATCGCCCACACGAAGGAATGACAATGAAGTCTCGCGCTACTCCCGTCGCGGCAGCCTCCGTCGCCGCGGCACTCCTCCTCGCCCTCACCGGATGCAGCAGCGGCACCGACTCCGGGGGCACCACCATCGAGTTCCAGACCAACGCCTCGGTCGACTCGAAGCTCATGGTGGCGCTCGAAGAGGTGACGGCAGCCTTCGAGGAGGCCAACCCGGGCGTCGCGATCGACCTCGTGGCCCCGAGCTCGCAGTACGAAGCCGACATGAAGGTGCGCCTCGCGGCCGGAGACGCGCCGGACATCTTCGCGACGCACGGCTGGTCGCTGCTTCGCTACAGCGAGTTCCTCGAGCCGCTCCAAGACGAAGCCTGGGCGGCGAACTTCAACCCGGCCCTCGACTCAGCGATGCGCAACGACGCGGGCGAGTTCTTCGCACTTCCCATCGACACCGACGTCGCAGGCATCATCTACAACGCGGACGTGCTCGACGCGGCGGGTGTCGACCCCGCGTCGATCGCGACCTGGGACGACTTCGCGAAGGCCGCAGCCTCCGTCGAGGCGAGCGGGATCGCGCCCATCGCCGTCTCCGGGAAGGACAGCGGCCCGGCGGGCAACCTCGCCGACTGGATCGTCGCCGGCGCCTACACGCCAGAGCAGCTCGACGAGCTCAGCGCAGGAACCTTCGTCGACGCGCCGTACGCGTCCACGCTCGAGCTCATCGACGGATGGCGCACGGCGGGATACTTCAACCCCGACTACTCGTCAGCGACCTCCGACGACGTATCGCGCGCACTCGCCGACGGCAACACGGCGTTCGTCTTCAGCCAGAACCAGGCGGCGAACAACGCCCTGCAGTACAACCCGGAAGCGAACCTCGGCTTCATGCCCGTCCCCTCGCTCACCGAGGAAGACCCGTACCTCGTCGGCGGCGAGTTCAACGCCTTCGGCATCTCGAAGAGCAGTGAGCACCTCGAAGACGCGAAGGCGTACCTCGCGTTCCTCGCGCAGCCCGAGAACATCACGGTGCTCGCAGGGGCCGTCGGCAACCTGCCAGGTCTCACGGATGCCTCCGCTGACCTCGGGCCACTGCAGGAGTCCTTCGACGCCCACGTCATCTCGGGCTCTGCCCCGCTCGTTCCCTACTTCGACCGCGTCTACCTGCCGAACGGCATGTGGAACACGATGGTGACGACGGCGGACTCGATCATCACCGGCCAGTCGACGGTCGACCAGGCGGTGGGCCAGGTCGACGCCGACTTCACGAGCCTGTGGGGTCAGAGCTGAGCGGCGAGGGGATGCTGAGAGGAGATGTCCATGAGCTCCCTTGATACTGCGAAGCCGCCCGTCGCGTCACCCGTCAGAGCGCCGAAGCTGAGGCGGCCGCGGGGCACATCCCCGCTGGCCGGGGCCGGCATGAACCTGCTCTACGTTCCCGCCCTCCTGCTCTTCGCCGTGTTCACCCTCTACCCGCTCGTCACGGGCGCCGCGATCTCGTTCACGAACTGGAACGGGTACAGCGCAGATCGCAGCGACGTCGGCTTCGCGAACTACGCCAGGCTCTTCCAGGACGAGACCTTCAGGCTCGTCCTGATCAACACCTTCATCTACGGATTCGGATCGACGGTCATCCAACAGGTGCTGGGGCTCGGGCTCGCGCTTGCGCTCGACCAGAAGGTGCGCGGCCGCAACCTGGCCAGGGCGATCATCTACCTCCCCGTCCTGGTCTCGCCCGTGGTCATGGGCACCATGTACTACCTGCTGTTCCAGTACAACAACGGCGCCTTCAACGACATCGTCGTCGGGCTCGGCGGAGAGCGCGTCGCGTGGCTCAGCGACTCGGGGGCGGCGATCGCGATCATCGTCCTCGTCAACTCGCTGCAGTTCGTCGGCGTCTCGATGATCATCTACCTCGCCGGCCTGCAGTCGATCCCGACTGAGCTCTACGAGGCATCCACCCTCGACGGTGCGGGGTACTGGAAGCAGTTCTGGCACATCACGCTGCCGCTGCTGCAGCCGGCCTTCGCGACGAGCATCGTCCTGAACCTCATCGGCGGGTTGAAGCTCTTCGACGTGATCGTCGTGCTGACCGGCGGTGGGCCCGGATACTCGACCAACTCCGTCTCCACGCTGATCGGCGTCGCCTACTTCGAGAACCAGAGCGCCGGCTACGCCTCCGGCATGGGGATCGTGCTGTTCCTCGTGATCGTGCTCTTCACTCTCGTGCTCAACACCCTCCTCAATCGACGACGACTGGACCGACCATGACTGCCACGACCGTGACCGAAACGAAGGTGGACGAGCGGGCGCGACCCGTCAGGCCGCCACGCAGTCCGGACGGCTCGCGCGCGCCGGGCCGCCCCAAGCGGACGAGAAGGGCTTGGGGGGCCGCGCTCGGGCTCGGCGCTGTGCTCATCGTCGCCTCCGCGGTGCAGCTGCTGCCGTTCTTCATCGCCGTGACCACGGCGTTCAAGGAGCGCACCGACCGCTCGTCGCAGTGGCTGTTCCCGACCACCGACATCTTCTTCGGCAACTTCGCCGTCGCGGTCGAGAGCGGCAACATCCTGCGCGCCATCGGCAACAGCGTCGTCGTCACCGGGGTCTCGACGCTGCTCGTCTGCATCCTCGGGGCCCTCGCCGCGTATCCGCTCGCTCGCCGCGCTTCCACGCTCAACAGCATCGTGTCGTTCGGCGTGCTCGGCCTCATCATGGTGCCGCCGCTGTCGATCCTCGTGCCGCTGTACACGCTGCTCAACCAGATGGGAGCCCTCAACACGTACTGGGGTGCGATTCTCGTCATGGTCACGCACCAGCTGCCGCTGAGCATCTTCCTCTACACGGCGTTCATGCGGTCGCTGCCGCAGTCGGTGGAGGAGGCGGCGACCATCGATGGGGCCAACCGTCTGCAGATCCTGTTCCTCGTGGTGTTCCCGATGCTGAAGCCGGTCACCGCGACGGTCGTGATCCTCACGGGGGTCGCGGTGTGGAACGAGTTCGCCATCTCGGGCTACATCCTCACGTCTCCCGAGATGCAGACCATCGCCCCCGCGATCGCCTCGTTCTTCTCAGTGCAGAGCAGCAACCTCCCGGCCGCGGCCGCCGCATCGCTGCTGGCGGTGCTGCCTGTCCTCGTGGCGTACCTCTTCCTGCAGAAGTACTTCATCAAGGGCATGGTCGCAGGCTCCGAGAAGTAGCACGCGAGGCACCTGGATGCACGCTCGCGGGAGGTGGCTCGGGAGGCGGCTCTCCGGGAGCTGGCTCTCGGGAGCTGGTTCTCGGGATGGAAACCTCACTTCGTGCAGGGAACTTTCCCGCAACGAAGTGAGGTTTCCATCCCGAAGCTGGGGTGCGGTCGGCCCGAAACCGGGGTGCAGGATGCGCACGCGCCGCCGTGAGCCCTAGAAGATCATCGGGCGGTCGTCGTCGAGGGAGGTCTCGAGGTCGAGCTCCACGACGACGGGCACGTGGTCGCTCGGGCCGTCGCCCTTGCGCTCGTCGCGCTCGATGGATGCATCCACGACGAGGTCGTCGAACTCCTGGTTGCCCAGGATGAAGTCGATGCGCATGCCCTCGTTGCGGGGGAAGCGGAGCGACTTGTAGTCCCAGTACGTGTAGCCCTCCACGCCGCGCGACCGCACGGTGTCGATGAAGCCGGCGTCGAGGAACGCTTCGAACGCGGCTCGCTCCGGTGCCGATACGTGGGTGGAGTCGACGAAGGCGGCGAGGTCCCAGACATCGATGTCGAGCGGTGCGATGTTGAAGTCGCCCATGAGGGCGAGGGGGGTGTCGGGATGCGCCTCGCGCCACTTGGTCATGTCGGCGAGGAGCGCCTTCAGCCACGCGAGCTTGTACGGGTAGTGGTCGTTCGTGAGCTCGCGGCCGTTCGGCACGTACAGCGACCACAGGCGCACGTCTTCGACGGTGACGCCGAGTGCGCGGGCTTCGAGGGGGAGCGTGCCCTCCGGTGTCGGCTTGCCGAAGCCCGGCATGTCGGCGAACGTGATCTCAGGGTCGCTCATGGGGAGGCGGCTCGCGAAGGCGACGCCGTTCCACTGGCTGAGGCCGTGGATCTCGAGCTCGTAGCCAGCCTCCTCGAAGACCTCGCGCGGGAACTGCTCCGGTTTGCACTTGATCTCCTGCATCGCGAGCACGTCGATGTCGGCGCGCACCATCCAGTCGATGACTCGGCCCGAGCGGGCCCGGATGGAGTTGACGTTCCAGGTGGCGATGCGCATGCCCTCAAGGCTATCGTCCGGCCGGTCTCAGCCCTCTCCCAACAAGCGCCTTGACGCAAACCAGTTTGTAGCGCAAACTACTTTGCATGGACACCAACGGACGCTCGATCCCCGCCGACGCCACGCCCGCAGAGGCGCGGGACAGCGAGGCAGCCCTCGCGCCGAGCGAGATGCTCGCGCTCATGCGCGACCAGCAGCGCACGACGCGCATCCGCCTCGACCGGGCGCTCTACGTCCTCCTCGGCACCTGGGCGGTCGCCTGGTTCGTTGGCTTCCTCGCGCTGTGGAGCGCCGAGGACGGCGGGGCCAACCCGCTCCTGCGCATCCCGACAACGACGGCCTTCATCATCTTCGGCGCGCTCATGATCGTCGGCATCATCGTCTCGGTCGTCTCAGGCATCTCGATGGGGCGCGGGATGCGCGGCCGCAGCACCAAGGCGGGCACGCTCTACGGCTTCTCGTGGTCGATCTCCATGATGGGCGCCTGGTTCTTCGGCGCATCGCTCCTACGCCAGGTACAGGACCCCGCCCTCGCGCCGCTGCTCATGCCCGGCATCTTCGTCATCACGATCGGCGTGCTGTACATGGCGGGCGCCGCGATGTCGCGCTCCGGCGCGCAGTTCGCGCTCGGGGTCGCCGTCATCGTGCTGGCCGTCGTAGCCACCGCGCTCGGTGCCCCGACGCACTACCTCGTGTACGGCACGGCCGGTCCGCTCATCTTCCTCACGTTCATCGTCCTGCTCCGCACAGACGTCATCGCGAGCGAGCCGACGCTGCGGGACGAGGTGCGTGCATGAGCGACACGAGCACCGACCTCGATCCGATCATCCACGCGCCTGCCCGGCTGCGCATCATGACAACCCTCGCGGAGAGCCTCGACGACGGCGACGAGATGACCTTCTCGAAGCTGCGCAGCCTGCTCGATATGACGGCAGGCAACCTCACGACGCACCTCTCGAAGCTCGAGGACGCCGGCTACGTCGTCATCGACAAGGCCTTCGCGGGCCGAAAGCCCATCACCTACCTGACCATCAGCCCCGCCGGGCGAGCCGCGTTTCGCAGCTACCGGACGGCGCTCCTGAAGCTCCTCGGGGGATGACATGAACACGCAGCCCACCAGCGGCCGATCGGCGACGATCGTCGAGGTCGACGCCGTCGTCAAGCGCTTCGGCACGCACACAGCCCTCGATGGGGTCTCCCTGGAAGTCGCGGCCGGCGAGTGCGTCGGCCTCCTTGGCCCGAACGGCGCGGGCAAGACCACGTTGCTCTCGCTGCTCCTCGGCCTCCGATCGCCGACGACCGGCAGCGTGCGCCTCTTCGGCGGCGATCCCCTCGACGTCCGCACGCGCACCCGGGTCGGTTCGACGCCGCAGGCGAGTGCGCTGCCAGAAGCACTCAAGGTGGGGGAGGTGCTCGACTACGTCGCCGCGCACTTCCCGAAACCCGCCGCCAGGGGTGGGCTCGTGGATGCGTTCGACCTGGGCCCGCTGCTCGCCAAGCAGTGCGGTTCGCTCTCGGGTGGCCAGCAGCGACGGCTCGCGGTGGCACTCGCGTTCGTCGGCGACCCCGAGCTCGTCCTCCTCGACGAGCCCACGACCGGCCTCGACGTCGACGCTCGCCGCGGCCTCTGGGACGCCCTCCGCGCCAAGCATCGCAGCGGGTGCGCCGTCATCGTCACGAGCCACCACCTGGAGGAGATCGAGCAGCTCGCGGAACGGGTCGTGGTCATCGATCACGGCGCCGTCATCACCGACGGCAGCCTCGCCTCGGTCGTCGGCAGCGTCTCCCGCAGGCGGGTCACGATGCGGGGCGTGGATGCGGCGCGCATCCACGCCATCGACGCCGACGCCCTGACGGAGACGGCGGATGCGGGGCTCGTGACCGCGCTTGTGCGCGACTCGGACGCGTTCATCCGCGCGCTCGCCGCATCCGGCGCCCCCTTCGCCGATCTGACGGTGCGCGGCGCAACCCTCGAGGAGGCGTTCCTCGCGATGACGCAGCACGTCGAGGCGTCGAGGACGGCCGACGACGGCCAGAAGAGGAGCTGACGACCATGTCCACTGCAGGCCTCATCGCCACGCACGTGAAGTACTCGCTCATCGAGACGGCGCGCGTTCCCATCGCCATCATCGGATCGCTGGTCTTTCCGACGCTCGCGTTCTGCTTCTTCGTGCTGCCGCAGCGCGCCATCGCCGGAGACCCGGCGTTCGCGACGCAGGCCGTCGCGTCGATGATCGTCTTCGCGTTCATGACCAACGGGCTGTTCAGCCTCGGCCTCGATCTCGCCGAGCAGCGCTCGAAGCCGTGGGTGCCGTACCTGCGCACTCTGCCGGGCAAGCCGTCGGCGCGCATCGCGGGGCTGGTCATCAGCACGCTTGTCATGGCGACCGTCTCGATCGTCCCGCTGCTCATCGTCGGCGGGCTCTTCACTGCCGCCGCCCCGACCGTCACGCAGGTGGTCCTGGGGCTTGTCGCGGTGGTGCTCACCGCCATCCCGTCCGCCCTCATCGGCGCGATCGTCGGCACGACGGCGGGCCCGAAGGCGGCGATCGCGATCACGCAGGTGCTCATGTTCCTGCTCGCGTTCGGCGGCGGCCTGTTCCTGCCTCCCATGATGTTCCCCGCCTGGTTGGATGCGGCCTCGAAGGTGCTGCCAGTGCGGCAGGCTCGCGAAGTGGTCATCGCGGTCGTCTCCGGCGGCGAGTTCCCCGTGTGGGCGCTCTTCGGCCTGCTCGCCTGGACGGCCGTGCTCGGCTTCCTCGCGGTGTTCTTCTACAAGCGCGACGAGGGGCGGAAGTTCTCGTAGGGCCTGTGAATAACTTGGTCGCAAACGGGTAGGCGTCACTGAATTCTGGCCCTCGTGACACGAGTTCGTGGAAGTCCATGAACGTGGATACAACTCGCTTGGTTCGGTCCAGAACTTCCGCTACATTGAGCCGCGTCGGAGCAGAAGTGCCCGACTCGGATCAAGGGGTGGGCCCTATGACGCACGCGCAACCCAGCGGTGAAAGCACGGTGAGTGCGGCACCTGACGGGACCCACCGAGGTCGCCGTCGACGCTTCTCGACAACCGTCGCCTTGATCGTCGTTGCAGCGACGGCGATTGCTGCGTCGCTGCTCGCCTTCTCGGTCTTCCGCCCCACGCCTCCCGGCCTCGCGACGGCATCCGCCCCGGCTGCCGTGCAACTCGTCGCCGAGGAATTGACTGACGCTCGTGCCGTCGAACTGACGGCGCAACTCGGGGAAGCGGCATCGCTGCCCTCGCCGACGAGCGGCACGGTGACCGAGTCGACATGCGCGGCAGGTACCGGCCTCGTCTCCGGGGGCAGCCCCTTCAAGCTCGGCGAAACCCCGCTCGTCAGCTTGCACACGTCCACACCGCTGTGGCGGGACCTCACCTCTGGGCTCGAGGGGCCGGACGTGACAGCCCTCCAATCGGCGCTCGCGGGCCTCGGCTACGACGTCTCAGAGACCGACCGATTCGACTGGCAGACATGGGCGGCTTGGGATGAGCTCGTGGAGTCGGTCGGCGGCGACACGAAGCAGGGAGAGCTGCTGCTCGCGCAAGTCCTATGGCTTCCCGCGGCGACGATCTCGGTGCAGTCCTGCCCGGTCGCACTCGGCCAGGCGGCTGCCCAGGGGGAGGCACTTGTCGCCCTCGCGAGCCCGCTGCTGTCGGCTTCGGTGAAGAGCTACCCGACGGACCTCGTGCCCGGAGCGCGCAAGCTCACACTGGAAGGCGTCGACGTCGGCGTCGAAGAGTCCGGCACGGTGACGCCCGAGAGGCTCACCGTCCTCGCCGGCACGAACGCCCTGGCGAGGTACGCGGCCAGTCCCGATGACGCGAGCATCCAAGCTGAACTTGTCCTGATGGGCGCGACAACCGTGTACGCGGTACCGCCAGCGGCGGTCGCGATGACCAGCGAGACGGGCGGATGCGTCGAGGCGCAGGGTGGCGGGCCGCTTCCCGTCACGGTCGTGTCGTCGAAGCTCGGACGCACCTACGTCGCGTTCGCGGGCGCGCCGACGGCCACGTCGATCGAAGCCGTCGTGGCGAAGGACCTGACATGTTCGTGACGCTCGCCGACGTCGGCCATCGCTTCCCTGGGCATCCGCTGCTCTTCGAGAACGTCTCCGCACGACTCGACCCCGGCCGCGTCTACGCGCTCACTGGGCCGTCCGGGTCGGGCAAGTCGACGCTGCTTGGGATGCTCGCCGGTTGGATTGCTCCCACGCTCGGGGAGATCACACGCGTCGGCGTGGAACGGATCGGCTGGGTGTTCCAGAACCCGCACGGCGTGGCGCAACGGACGGCGCTCGACCACGTGGCGCTCGCGTTCGTCGCCCGTGGGGCGAGCCGCGCACGTGCAGATGCGCGTGCTGGCGAACTCCTCGAGCGCTTCGGCCTGGCGCACGCGGCCGATCGCCCTTTCAGTGCGCTCTCCGGGGGTGAAGCGCAACGGCTCATGCTGGCGCGCGGTATCGCCGCAGCCCCCGACCTGCTCTTGGTTGACGAGCCGACGGCGCAGCTGGACCTGCGGACGGCGGCCTCGGTAAGTGACGCGCTCGGGCGCATCGCCACGGACGGGACGATCATCGTCGTGGCCACCCACGACGCCCGCACGCGAGACGCGTGCACCGACGTCATCGACCTGGGGGCGTTCCAGTGAGCTCGATGCAGTTCCGCGAGGTCCGGCGCGAAGCAGGCCGCAACCTGTCCTCTGGGGCGAGCCGGGCGCTGCTGCTCATGCTTCTGGTTGCGGCGGCTTCGACGTCGCTCGCGGCGCTCGACACAGCTGAGATGACCAGCGTTCTCCGGGCTGCGGACGAGTTCCGCGCGCGGGGCGCTTCTATCTCGATCCTCACGGCCGAGGGCAGCATCGACGGGCGCGCCTGCGATGCACTCGGGCAGGTCGACGGCGTGCGTGCCGCTGGCGCCCTCGCCGAGAGCGAGAAGCCGTTGCGCGTGGCGAGCATCCCACAGAACCCGCTCACGTTCTTTCGTTCGTCACCCGGCTTCGCGACGATGCTCCCCGCCTCGACCGGAAGCACGCTACCGGGCCTCCTCATGCCCACCGCGGTTGTTGAGACGCTTGGCCTCACGCTGGGGGACCCGATCCAGACGGCGGATGGGCCGACCGTGCTCGGCGGGACGTACGAGTATCCGGACGACGGGCGCACGACGGGGATGGGGTACGCGGCGATCGCACCAAGCGTGCCTGACACCAAGTTCGACGAGTGTTGGATCGACGCGTACCCGGTCTCGCAGGCGACCACTGATCTGCTCTACACGGCGATCGCGGCAGACTCGAACCTGCCGGACACGGGGCCGCAGCTGAGCCAGCACAACATGCAGCTGGGGAAACCGGTCAACCCGGAGGCGGCGTTCGCTGGGCGTTCGACGGGCGCTTCCCCGCTCGCGGGTTTGGGCATCGGGGCGCTGCTCGGCTTCGGAGCGGTTTGGATGCGGCGCCTCGAGGTTGCGGCGGCGCTGCACGTCGGCGTGCGGCGCTCCGATCAGACCGTGCTCCTCCTGTTGGAGTCGCTCGCCTGGTCGTGCGTCGGGACGCTTGCTGCGTTCCCGGTGATCGCGCTGCTCACTCAGAACTTGGCGGTCGGCGACCTCATCGCGGTTGCCGCAACCGCCGCTTTGACTCCCGCGCTGACCATCTCCGGGGTACTCCTCGGGACGCTGGCGGCGGCCCTGCTCGTCCGAGAACAACGACTGTTCTCGTACTTCAAGGGCCGCTGACGGTCTCGGTCAGCGCAGGTTGGCGCCGTCATGGGGGAGGTGCCAGAACACAGAAAGGGGACGTCAATGTCCACCACCACACTCAAGAACAAGGTCAGCCGCAAGATCGGCATGCTACTGCTCGCGGGAGCGCTCGCCACGGGAGGGTCGCGGTCGCTCAGGTCTCGGCGGCGGCGGTGGCAGAGGCCGCAGTCTGCGGTGGGTGGACGTCTCAATGGGATGGGCACGCTCGTGCGCTCAATACCTGCGGGTATGGCTACGCGAAGGTCGGACGCCTCGTCGGAGTCTCGGCGTATGTGAAGCACGACACGAAGTATCGGGAGCTTGCGTCTGTGACCTTCACCTCGGGCAAACGGTACTTCGAGGCCACCCACCGCTGGTGACCAATTGGCTGAAAGAAAGTCACCTTCGGTCGCACTGTGTGTCGAGAGTGCTCTCACCTGAGTAGGAATAGTGAAAACAGATGAAAAGAATCGAAGCAAAGCCACAACTGTGGGTCGTCTTTGTGATGGCGGTAACTGGTTTGGTGGGTTGCGCTCAGCACGGCTCAGTCGGAGATGAAGCCCGAGGGGAAAACGCCGGCAAGCTCGAACAGGTAATCTCGGACGGCCTTTCGGCGGCCAATTCGGATTGGCAAGTTGAAGTTCTGTCTAGGGCTCAAGAATCAGGGAACATCAGTGAGCAGGACTGGAAAGAAGCGAATTCAAGATATCTTGCCTGCGTGGAGGATAAGGGGTACTCAGGTGAGATCATCTATGAGGGCGCGGAGGCCTTCCTGCAGACTGAGGTAGACCCGGGGTTGAGTGAAGCCGAGATGGTAGCTGAGGACATGAAAACGCAGGTCGATACTCTCGAGTGCTATGACAAGACAAGTGCCTACATTAATGAGGCGTACCTGTACCTCAATGGAGGCCTGGCGGACACGGATGTCGATAGCTTGCAAAGGGCCGTGCTTGCGTGCCTCATTGACGGTGATCTTGTGCCCAAGGAGACGACTTACGAGGAGTTCGTCGCAGACTTGGAGCAGAACGATGGCAAACAATTCATGCCAAACGGGCAGGCTAACGAAACTGCCATCGCCAAATGTTGGGAAGAGAACTCCTAACGAGCATCCGCCACTTTGACTCCCGCACCGGCCGCACAGGTCGGGGCGGGTTGGCGCCGCCATGGGGGGAGGCGCCAGAACACAAGGAAGGGACAGCAATGTCTACGAGCAACACCATCAAGAACACGGTCGGACGCAAGGTCAGCACACTGCTGCTGGCAGGTGCGCTGGCCACAGGGGGAGTCGCGGTCGCTCAGGTCGCGGCCGCGCCGGACGCGCACGCCGGGGGAGGCACTACGACCTGCGGCTGGGCGCACGAGAGCGACGGGTACGCCTACCAGGCCAATGAGTGCGGCTACTCCTACGCGGAGGTCGCACGTTACGCGTACGGGCACACCTACAAGTTCACGTCGACGTCACGCTACGGCGCGGCTTGGGCATGGTCGTACTCCGGAACGCAGGCGTGGGAATACACCGCTGAGTGGTGATCCCGGCTGTCCGAAGTCGATGAGCACGCGGTGGGGGTCCAGGCAGCGCCTGGGCTCCCACCCCGCCGTGAAGGGTAAGGGGGAACGGTGAACAGACTGAGCAAGAACAGCGTGCGTGCCGTCTTGGCGCTTACGTGCCTGGTCTCGATGCTGGGTGTGAGCGGATGCGCGACGACCGGTACGAGCAGCGAGACAGGCACCGCCGCGGGAACGAGTGGGCAGGTGACGCTCGAGCAGATCATCGCGGATGGCCTCTCGGATGCGAAGTCGGACTTCCAGAAGGAAGTGCTGACGAAGGCCCAGGAGACAGGGACCATCAGCGAAGCTGACTGGAAGGAAGCGAACTCGATGCAAGCGGCCTGCATGACCGAGAAGGGGTATCCGACGGAGGTCATCTACGAGGGCACCAAAGTCATCCTGAAGACGGAGGCTGCGCGCGGTGCCGGTGAAGCCGAGGGCGAGGCGGAGCGGGCGGACACCATCGAGTGCTACGACAAGACCAGCGCCTACATTAACGAGGCGTACGCGTACATCAACGGCGGTCCGAACCAGGTGGATCCAGACGCGGTACAGCGTGCCGTGCTGCAGTGCCTGATCGATGGCGGGCTTGTGCCGGCGGAGACAAGCTACGAGGAGTTCGTGGCCGACCTCCAGCAGAACGAGGGCAAGCAGTATTCGCCCGCCGAAGGCGAGAACGCAGACGCGACAGCGGCCTGCTGGAGAGAGAACTCCTAGGAGACGGGAGCCTGGGAACTGAGGCTCCCTCCAGGGGTGTTGCCCAGCGTCTCGGCCGGCCTCGCGCTCCTGCACGCCGCGCCGCTGCTCGCTGTCTCGGGATGGGAAAGTCGCTTCGTGCTGGAGAACTTTCCAGAACGAAGCGACTTTCCCATCCCGAAACGGGGCGCGGGGAGCTAGCGCACGAGCGAGCGGAGGCGGCGCAGCGCAACCGACAGCGTGGCGAGGCCCGTGTCGTCGCCCGCGTGCACCGCATCCGCCGCCTCGTCGAGTGCACGCGTGCCTGTAGGTCCGAGACCCGAGATCCACGCGTCGACGCGCGCATCAGGTTCGGTGCGCTCGGTCTGCGAGATCACCGAGGCGGCGAGCTCGACCATGACGGCGTAGAGGTCGTCGCGCATCGCCGCTCGTGCCATGGACCCCCAGCGGTCATCCTGCGGCAGCGCCGTCACGCGTGTGAGCATGTCGTCGAAGCTGACGCGGGCCGATAGCGAGTAGTAGACGCCCGCGAACTCCTCGAGATTCCAGCCTTCGTTCCCGGCGCGCTCGATGATGTCGAGCAGCGGCATGAGCTCGAGGAGGCCAGCCCCGCGCAGCGCGAGCGCGCGAGGAACACCCGCTGCCTCGAATTCGCTCACGCGCTCTGCGAAGCGCTCGCGCTCCACCCCCTGCTGCAGCTCGCCGATCCGCGACGCGAACTGGGCGACCGGCTCGGTGAAGCGGGTGATCTCCTCGCCCACGTCGATGCGGTCTGGCCTGTGCTGCACGAACCAGCGCGTGGCGCGGTCGAGGAGGCGGCGGAAGCCGAGGTACAGCTCCGTCTGCGTCGAGGTGGACACGACGTTGTCGGTCGCCTCGATCTCGACGACGAAACCGCGCAGGTCGAAGATCTCGCGGGCCGCGACGTACGCCCTCGCGATCTCCTCGCTCGAAGCTCCCGTCTCGTCGGCGGCCCGGTAGGCGAACGTGATGCCGCCCCGGTTGACCATCGAGTTCACGACGGCGTTGACGACGATCTCCTGCCGCAGCGGATGCGCGTGCAGGTCGTCGCCGTACCGCTCGCGCACCTCGGCGGGGAAGTACTCGGCGAGCGTGTTCGCGAACCAGGGGTCGTCGGCGAGCTCGGTGGAGGCGAGGTCGCTCTTGAGGGCGAGCTTCGCGTAGGCGACGAGCACGGAGAACTCGGGCCTCGTGAGCCCGCGCCCCTCCTCGACTCGGCGCTTGATCTCGGCGTTCGACGGCAGGAACTCGAGCTCGCGGTCGAGCTCGTCGCGCTCCTCGAGCCACGTGATGAGGCGCTTGTGCGAGGGCAGCATCTGCGCGGCGTTCGAGCGTGAGTTGCCGAGGAGCACGTTCTGCTCGTAGTTGTCGCGCAGCACCTGGGCCGCGACCTCATCCGTCATCGCGCGCAGCACCTCGTTGCGCGCTTCGCGGTCGAGGCGCCCGTCGCGTTCGACGGCGCCGAGGAGGATCTTGATGTTCACCTCGCGGTCGGACGTGCCGACACCAGCCGAGTTGTCGATGGCGTCGGTGTTCAGGCTGACGCCAGCCAGGGCCGCCTCGATGCGTCCGCGTTGGCTCACGCCGAGGTTTCCGCCCTCGCCGACGACGCGCAGGCGAAGCTCGCGGCCGTCGACGCGGATCGCGTCGTTGCCGCGGTCGCCGATCTCCGCGCTCGTCTCGTCGCTCGCCTTGATGTAGGTGCCGATGGCGCCGTTCCAGAGCAGGTCGACGGGGGCGAGCAGCACGGCCTTCTTCAACTCCAACGGGGTGACGCGCTGCACGTCGGCGCCGAGCCCGAGCGCTTCCCTCATCTGGGGCGTCACGGCGATCGACTTCTGCGAGAGCGGGAAGACCCCGCCTCCTTCCGACATGACGGCGCGGTCGAAGTCATCCCACGAGGAGCCCGGCAGGTTGAAGAGCCGCTGCCGCTCCACGAACGTGGCCGCGGCATCCGGGTTCGGGTCGATGAAGACGTGCCGGTGGTCGAATGCGGCGACGAGACGGATGTGCTCCGAGCGCAGCATGCCGTTGCCGAAGACATCGCCTGACATGTCGCCGACGCCGACGACGGTGAAGTCCTGCGTCTGCGTGTCGTGACCCAGCTCGCGGAAGTGCCGCTTGACGGACTCCCACGCGCCGCGCGCCGTGATGCCCATGCCCTTGTGGTCATAGCCGGCCGAGCCGCCGGACGCGAACGCGTCGGCGAGCCAGAAGTCGTAGCCCTCGGAGATGTCGTTGGCGATGTCCGAGAAGGAGGCCGTGCCCTTGTCTGCGGCCACCACGAGGTACGGATCGTCGCCGTCGTGGCGAACCACATTCGTCGGTGGCACGATCTCGCCTCCGTCGCGGTTGTCGGTGATGTCGAGGAGCCCGCGGATGAAGGTGCGGTAGGCGGACTTGCCGCCCTCGAGCCAGGCGCCCCTGTCGCTCGGTGCGGGCAGCTGCTTCGCGAAGAAGCCGCCCTTCGACCCCGTCGGCACGATGACGGCGTTCTTCACCATCTGCGCCTTCACGAGGCCGAGCACCTCCGTGCGGAAGTCCTCGCGACGGTCGCTCCAGCGCAGCCCGCCGCGGGCGACCCTGCCGAAGCGGAGGTGAACGCCCTCGACCTCGGGTGAGTACACCCAGATCTCGGCCATGGGATGCGGCTTCGGGAGCCCGGGCACGCGCGTGCAGTCGAGCTTCATCGAGACCCAGTGCTTCGGCTTGCCCGCCTCGTCCAGCTGGTAGAAGTTTGTGCGCCAGGTGGCCTCGACGATGCCGATCATGGAGCGCAGGATGCGGTCGTGGTCGAGGCTCGCGACCTCGTCGAGCGCTGCGAGCAGCCGCTCGGTGAGGCTCACGAGCTCAGCGTCGCGGTCGCCGACCAGCTCCGGGTCGAACTTCGCCTCGAAGAGCCGCACGATGTCGGCGGCGATCACCGGGTTCTCGATGAGCGCCTGCTCGATGTATTCGACCGAGAACGTCGCGCCGATCTGGCGCAGGTACATGCTGATGGCGCGGAGGATCACGATCTGGCGCCAGCGGAGTCCGCCGAGCAGCACGAGTGAGTTCAGCCGGTCGGTCTCGGATTCCCCCGACCAGACTGCCGTGAACACCGACTCCAGTTCGGCGCCCCAGTCGGCGTCGTTCCAGACCGTCGCACTCGGCGCGGTCAGCCCGAAGTCGGAGATGTGCAGGTTCGTGCCGTCCGGCAGCGTGATGACGTAGGGGTGCTCGTCGACGACGTCGACCCCCAGGTCGGTGAGGGCGGGGAGGACCCGCGTGATGGGGTACACGTCATGGGAGGCGAAGGTGAAGTAGCGCTTCCCGGGCTCGTCACGCTCTGGCGCATAGAGATGGACGGCGAAGCGGGTGTCGTCATCCAGCTGCTCGAGGAGGGCGATGTCGTGCACCGCGTCCTCTGGCGGGATGTTCTCCTTGTAGCCCTCAGGGAACGCCGACGCGTAGCGGCCGAGGATCTCGGCGGCCCGCTCCTCGTCGTAGATGCGGTGCAGGCCATCCACGAGCTCCTCATCCCAGCCGCGGATCGCGCGCTCGATGCGAGGCTGCAGCTCCTGCTCGGTGACCTCCGGAAGAGGGGTGCCCTTGGGCGCTCGCACGACGAAGTGCAGCTGCGCGAGGGGCGAATCGCCGACCCTGGTGGCGTGGTCGACCTGGCTCGCGTCGAAGGTCGTGCGCAGCAGGTCTTCGATCCGCAGGCGAACCGTGGTGTTGTAGCGGTCACGCGGCAGGTAGATGAGCGCCGAGGCGAAGCGTCCGAACTCATCGCGGCGCAGGAAGATGCGGTAGCGACGCCGCTCCCGCAGCCTGCTGACCTCGGAGGCCACGGCGTGGAGGTGGTCGACGCTGTCCTGGAAGAGCTCGTCGCGCGGGTACTGCTCGAGGGTCTGCAGCAGGTCCTTGCCCGAGTGCGAGTTCGGGGCGTGGCCGGACGCGCCGAGGACGGCCCGCACCTTGGCGCCGACGATCGGCAGGGTGAGCACGGATGCCGCGTAGGCGACCGACGTGAACATGCCGAGGAAGCGGAGCTCGCCCGTGACGTTGCCTGCCTCGTCGAAGCTGCGGATGCCGATGTAGTCGAGGTAGACGTCGCGGTGGACCGTGGCGCGCGAGTTGGCTTTCGTGATGGTGAGGAGTCGCGGCTCGCGGGCCGTGCGCTGCGCCTCCGGGGTGAGCCGGGTGCTGGCGCTCGACGGTCGGCGGAGGATGCCGAGCCCTGTGTGCGGCAACGGTCGCAGGACCTCCTCGCCTTCCTCGTCCGTCTCGAGCGAGTACTCGCGGTAGCCGAGGAAGGTGAAGTTGTCTTCGGCGAGCCACGTCAGGAACTCGACGGCGGAGGCGATCTCCTCCTGCGTGACGCTCGTGGGCGGCTCGGTGCGCAGATCGGTCACGAGGTCGAGGCAGGCGCGACGCATCGGACGCCAATCGGCGACAGCGGAGTGGACGTCAGCGAGCACGTGCTGGAGCCGGTCTGTCAGCTCTTCGCGCGCTTCCTCGGTGGCGATTCGGTCGACTTCGAGGTGGATCCACGACTCGAGCTCGCCGCCGTGGGTGTGCATCTCGAGCAGCTCGCCGGTCTCATCGCGGCGCACCGAGACGACGGGGTGCGCGAGCAGGTGGACGGCAAGGCCCTGCCTGGCGACAGCCGCCGTCACGGAGTCGACGAGGAACGGGGCGTCTGAGGTGCAGATGTCGATGATCGTGCGCCGCGAGCTCCAGCCGTCCTCCTTGAGCGTCGGCGTGAAGACGGAGATGAGGGTCTCACCGCTCTGCCTCCGAGAGGCGAGCCTTCGCATCGTGGCGGCTGCCCCCACGATGTCCCGCGGTTCCCTGGTCGCGATGTCGTCGGCGTCGACGTCGTCGATCAGCCGCTCGAGGCCTGCCCTGATGCTCGGCTCGACGTCGTCGAGCGCCTCGCGCAGTCCGCTGAATTCAGTTCCGTGGATCATGCCTACCCCTTCACGGGCGGGCCTTCATTGGCCCGCCATCGCACCCCGTGCCTCGATGGTAGCGGGGGACGAGGGGCGGGGTGCGCTCAGAGCGTGACGGTGAGTCCCGTGCGCGCGCTTTCGCGGGCCGCATCCAGTACTTCGACCGTGTGCACGGCCTGCTCGAGCGGCACTGGGGGAGCAGATTCCCCTCGGACGGCGGCGAGCAGCGTTCGGTAGTACTCCGTGTAGTCGCCGCGCGCCGACGGCACAGGGGTGCTTCCCTCGGAGGTGTGCAGGATGCCCCATCGCTCTTCGGCTTCGAGGCCCCAGCTGTCGGCGGCGGATGTGGGGCGCAGTCCCGCGTCGATCTGCGAGGTCTGCACGTCGTCCATGCGTGATTCGTACGAGCCGAGGTCGCCGTAGGCGAGGAGCTCTCGGCCTTCGAGGTGGTTGATCTTGCTGGAGGCGACGCGGGAGAAGACTCCGCTCTCATGGTGCAGGGCGACGTCGAAGCCGCAGTCGACCTCGACGCCGTCGACGGTCGTGATGTCGAGGTGAGCGCTCACGCGCTCGACCGGGCCGAAGAGGTGGGCCATCTGGTCGACGAGGTGACTCCCGAGGTCGCGCAGCAGCCCGTGGGCTGGCCCGGTTTCGAGGGTGCCGGAGTCGTCCTGGTCCATGCGGGAGGAGACTCGCCAGATCTCGCCGAGCTTGCCCTCGTCGATGACCTGCTTGAGGGTGACGAGGTCGGTGTCCCACCGGCGGTTCTGGTAGGCGGTGAGGATGCGTCCGCTCCGCTCGGCGGCGGCCTGGAGTTCGCGGGCTCCTCCTGCGGTGGGGGCGAAGGGCTTGTCGGCGACGACGTGCACGCCGCGCTCAAGGGCGTGCAGCACGAGCTCGCGGCGCGTGTCCGGTGGCGTCGTGATGACCACGGCGTCGACGCCCGCGTCGATGAGCGCATCGAGGGAGTCGAAGGCCGGTACTCCCGGCGCTTCGGTTGCGAGGATGGCACGTCGCTGCGGCGAGCGGGTCACCACGCCGACCAGGTCCCACCCCGTGACCGCCTGGATGTACGGCACATGGAAGCGGTGGCCGCCAGCGCCGTAGCCGACGACGCCGATGCGGGACGGAGCGGATCCGCTCATGGGGTTCTCGATTCTGCGATGAAGAGATTCATGCTAATGACAGGACAATGCTACGTCAGGGGTGCCCGGGCGACAACGGCTCGGCTGTCGGAGGCGTGGTGTTGAATGAGCGCAGACAGCAACAGAGGGGGTGCGACCGTGGTTGATGGCAGGAACGGGTACACGCCGCCGGCGGACTACAAGGCGCCCGACTTCGTGAGGCAATGGGCTGACACTGCCAGCCGCGGCGCTGACCGCATCGAGCAGGAGCGCGAGCAGCGCGCGAGAGACGGCCAGCGTGACGCGGAGCAGCGCGCCCAAGACGGCCAGAGGGCCCTCGCGCAGAGCTCGCAAGATGCCCAGCGGGCCGCGGGTCAGGCGGCTCGGGATGCGCAGCGTGCAGCGGAGCAGATCGCCCGAGACGAAGGACGGGCCGCGACGAGCACCGCCGCGCGTGCCACCTACGACCTCGACCGGGTCGGCGAAGGCGCCCAGCGTGGGCTCGCCTACTCGCACGGTTCCGCCAACGAGGCGCTCCTGCGTCGACGGGCGCAGTTGCCGGCCCAGGCGCCGAGCCCGGCTCCCAACCCCGCTCAGGCCACCGCTCCCAACCCCGCCACCGTTCCTCCTCCCGTTGCGCAGCCGACGACGCCCGGTGTGCATCCGACCCCCGCCGTTCCCAAGAGTCGTGCGGCGAAGGGGCCGGCGGCCAAGAACGCCGCCCACCTGGGGCAGCCGGGTCTCGGTGCGGGCTTCGCCGTCTTCGCTGGGCTCGCGGCCGTCGTCTCGGCGTTCCTGGGCTACTGGATCCCGGTCGTCATCGCGATCATGTTCTCGGCGGGTCCCATCAGACGCGGCTTCACATCCGGCGCGAAAGGCATTGCGGCCGCTGTTCTCGCGATCCTGCTGCTCGCGGCGGCAGCGGGCATCCAGATCCTGCAGGTGCTGCCCGGCGCATCAGGCAGCGACGAGGCCCAGGTCAGCGCAGAGACGACACCCATCGGGTTGGAGGGCGACGCGATCGAGACCGACCCGCTGCCTGAGCTCACGCTGGAGCCCGGGGCTCCACTGAGCGGGTACGGCGAGGCGAACATCGAGGTGGTGCTCCCAGCGGGCGCAGGTCAGCTCGCGGTCCTCGACGTCGTCGACACGACGGGCGACCTCGCGTTCACCGTCGCCAACCCGCAGGCCACCGAGCATGTCGAGTTCGGCACGGGCACCCCGAACCAGAACACGCAGTGGCTCGTGAACACGGAGGGTGCGGCGGCGCAGGTGCGCGGTGAAGACCCAGCTCCTGCCGCGACGAACAACATCCAGGTCATCTCCGGCGGCGAGTGGTCGATGACGATCCTGCCCATCGACGCGCTGCCCGCCTTCGATTCGACGCTCGCCGGGGAGGGTGCGGGCCTGCACCTCTACACCGGCGCTGGCGGAGAGGCAGCGATCACGGCGGGCGACTACGGCAAGCTGCAGATCTACACGCACGGAGCCGCGCTCGACCTCGTCCAATCGGAGCTCCCCGCGACGGAGACCCGCGCCTGGCAGCCGGGCCCGATGGTGGTTGAAGTCGCGGAGGCCAAGCGCATCGACGGCACTCCGCTGCCCTGGAGTATCGAGGTCGCTCAGCCCTAGGATCGTTCCTGACGTGCAGAACCGCACCGATGCCCGCGAACCAAAGGCGACGTCCCCTCCGCCTGGATTGTGAATCGAGCGCATGAATCTCCGCCAGACACGCGTGCAACGACTGCTCGCAGCCATCGAGCCCGCCAAGGCCGACGACGGTGCCTCGTCGAGCGACACCGATCTGCGAGCCATGTTCGGAGCGCTCGGGCCTGCCCTGCTCGAGGCATCACAGGCAACCAACGAGGTCGAGGTGACGCTGCAGGAACTGGCGTGCACCTACGGCCGCCCAGACCTGCGCGTGTTCGTGCTTCCGACGCTGATCATCATCGAGGATCCGAAGACGGAGAAGACGGCGGTGTTCCCGGCGACCGGGGAGTCGCTGCGTCTCGACCAGGCCGGATCCATCGAAGAGCTCGTGCAACGAGCGGCCAGAGAGCAGCTCGACCCGGTGGACGTGGTGCGCGAGGTGGAGCGCATCACCCGGTTGCGTCCGCGCTTCGGCTTCCTGCTCTCGCTGCTCGGGCAGATGCTCCTCACGCTCGGGTTCGGGATGGTCATGAACCCGACACCGACCGCGCTCCCGATCTACGCTGGGCTCGGCCTGGCCGTCGGACTCATCGTCATGGTCGGCTCGAGAGTTCGCACGCTCTCACTCGTTCTCCCCGTGCTCGCCGCGTTCGTGGCTACGGTCGCGGTCTCGTTGGCGAGTCAGAGCGTCACCGAGGGCAACGTGCTGCTGCTGGTCGCGCCAGCGCTCGTGAGCCTGCTGCCTGGGCTGACGCTGACGATTGCGGCGGTCGAGCTGACCAACGGGCAGATCATGGCTGGTGCGAGTCGGCTCGTGTACGGCTTCGCGCGTCTCGGTCTGCTGGCGTTCGGCGTGTACGTCGGAGTCACGGTGACGGGGGCGTCCCTGACGGAGCACACCTCAAGCGACCGCCTCGGGGCCTGGGCTCCATGGGTGGGGATCCTGCTCGTCGGTGTGGGCTACTACTTCTCCGAGGTCGCCCCGAAGCGCTCGTTGGCGTGGATCGTCTTCGCGCTGGCGCTCGCTTACGCGGCGCAACTGCTCGGGCATTCGCTGCTGGGTACGGAGCTCTCCGGAATGATCGGCGCGCTCGTCGCCGTCCCCGCCATCTACTTGGCCTCGCACATCAAGGCGGCGCCTCCGCCCGCGGTGATGCTGACCTGCGCGTACTGGATGCTCGTTCCGGGCGCGCTCGGCTTCATCGGCCTGAGCGAAGCAGCCTCTGGTGCGGCCGGCGCAGCTGGAACGCTCATGCAGACGGTCGGCTCGATCGTCGCGATCGCGATCGGCATGGTCCTGGGCACCGGGATCAGCAGGGACACGGGCGCCGCGGCCCGAGCTTGGAAGCGTCACGGGACGGCGCCCCAGGAGGCGGCTGGTCGGGGAGCGTGAGCTGAAGGTCGGCGCTAGGCGAGCCACGTCCTCGCCGCTGTGACGAGCGCTTCGACGCCTCGCGAGAGGGTCGGTTGGATGACGGGTGCGAAGTGCGGTGAGTGGTTGGAGGGGACATCGCGATCGAGGGTGCCAGCCGCGGCGGCCGCGAGGTAGGACGCAGGGTCGGCTCCGCCGAGGATCCAGTACACCAGCGGTGCTCCCGCTGCGGTCGCGAGCAGTCCGACGTCCTCGCTGCCGCTCACCTCGCCCGGGTCAAGGACACTGGCGTCTCCGAACGCGGCACGGAAGGCCGCGTTGGTGAGGTCGGTGCCGGTGGTGTCGTTGACGAGCACGGGAAACGACTCCGCGTATTCGATGCGCGGCTCCGGCGCGTCGGAGGCGGAGGCTTCGGCGTGCACGATGCGCTCGATCGCCTCGAGGATGCGCACGCGCACCGGCTCGCTGAAGGCGCGCACCGTGAGGCCCAGGTGTGCCGTGTCCGGGATGATGTTGTTCTTCGTGCCGGCGGAGATGCGTCCGACGGTGAGAACGGCCGTCTCCTTCGGCGCGA
The DNA here is from genome assembly GCA_052099095.1 of Pseudoclavibacter sp. GTDB lineage: Bacteria > Actinomycetota > Actinomycetes > Actinomycetales > Microbacteriaceae > Pseudoclavibacter. The sequence goes on along the minus strand of JBQDTF010000004.1, from coordinate 194,519 downwards.
CCTCCCTGGCGACGATGGTCTGCAACCTGAGCACGATGGCGGCGGCCAGCACGATCGGATCGATCGTGGTCTCCGGGCGTGATCCGTGCCCGCCTCGGCCGTAGAGGGTGATGTCGATGCTGTTGGCGCCCGCGAATGCAGGGCCAGGGTGGGCGCCGACGAGGCCGGCTGGCGCAGGCCCGACGTGCTGACCGAGCACCACATCCGGGACCGGAACCTTCGTGTACAGGCCGTCCTCGATCATCGCTCGAGCGCCGTCTCCGTGTTCCTCTGCCGGTTGGAAGAGCGCGATGAGGGTTCCGGTCCACTCGTCGCGAGTCTGCGCGAGACGGTCGGCGGCTCCGATCAGGCTTGCGACGTGCACGTCGTGCCCGCATGCGTGCATGACGCCTTCGACGTTGCTCGCGTAGTCGAGGCCGGTGCTCTCCCGCACTGGCAGCGCGTCCATGTCTGCGCGGAGGAGCACGGTCGGACCGTCACCGTTCTTGAGCACACCGACGACGCCCGTGCGGCCGATCCCCTCGATGACGTCGTACCCTGCGGCGCGCAGCCGGACCGCGGCGATACCCGCGGTGCGCGTCTCCTGGAAGCCCAGCTCCGGATGGCGGTGCAGGTCGAGGTAGAGGTCGGCGATGCTGAGGGAGGCGTCGGTCATGGGCTCATCCTGCCGCACTCGGAAGTAGAACTGGCTGAGCGGAAAACCCACCTCGCTGACCCGTCACCTGACGGGCGCGTGACCAAATGTGACGAAAGACTGCGCCGCGCGTCTGTCTCGGAAGTTTCGTGAAGAGGGGGCATCGCCCCCGCATCCACGTGCCCATACCTTCTCGACATGCCCTCGCATCTGAGGGCCAGCCCCTCGATCCTGAGGGACCGCCGAGAGGAGAACGCGATGTCACAACTCGACACCGCACCGACCACCGACAGCCCGTCGTCGACACCGCCGGACGACGCCAAGCCGCTGGCGAGTCGCCGCATGCAGACGCTCGGCCCCGGTGAGCACCTCAAAGTCGTGCACCCCAAGCACTGGGTGCTGTGGATCCTCTCCGCCGTCGCCGTGTTCGCCGTCGCGCAGTTCGTCTGGTCGCTGGTCACCAACCAGCGATACGAGTGGAACGTCTTCGGCGAGTACTTCTTCAGCGAGATCGTGCTCAACTCACTCATCCTGACGTTGCAGCTCACGGTCATCTCCGGCGTCATCGGCTTCGTCCTCGGCGCCCTGCTCGCGCTGGCCCGCCTCTCGAAGTCGCCGCTGCTGAACTCCTTCTCGTGGAGCTTCATCTGGTTCTTCCGCTCCGTGCCGCTCGTCGTGCAGCTCGTCGTCTGGTACAACCTCGGCTACCTGTACCCGACGCTCGGACTCGGGACGCCCTTCACGACCGACTTCTGGCTCGTCGAGTTCCCGACCGTGCAGCTCATCTCCTCGTTCGCCGCAGCGACCCTCGGCCTGTCCCTGCACCAGGCCGCCTACTCGGCGGAGATCATCCGCGCCGGGATCCTCTCGGTCGACCAGGGACAGCTGGAGGCATCCGCTGCCCTCGGCCTCCCGCGCCGATACCGCTTCTTCCGCATCATCCTGCCGCAGGCGGCCCGCGCCATCACGCCAAACGCGTTCAACGAGATCATCGGCCTCGTCAAGGGCACCTCCGTGGTGTTCGTCGTCGCGCTGCCCGAGCTGTTCTACACGGTGCAGGTCATCTACAACCGCAACCAGCGCATCATCCCGCTGCTCCTCGTCGCGGTCGTCTGGTACGCCATCATCACGACCCTCCTCTCGATCGCCCAGTACTACATCGAGCGCCACTTCTCGAAGGGCGCGCATCGTGAGCTGCCGCCGACGCCCATCCAGAAGGCGCGCGCCTGGATCTCCGAAAAATGGGCACTCCTTGATGACGATGAGCAAAGCGGAGGCAGAGAGAAACAACGCGAGGACCCGGGGAAGCCGGACGGAAAGAGCGCCGACAGCGCACGAGCGCTCGACCGGAAGAAGAACGGCATCCCAGCAGCACCAGCACGAAAGGACGCGAGCGAAGCATGAGCCAGGCAACCATCAGCCGGAACGCCGAAGCGGAACTCGAGCGCAGCAACGCAGCATCCGGGCAGGTCAGCGTGTGCGGCGTGAGCAAGTCGTACGGAGCCCATGAGGTGCTGCACGACATCGATCTGGAGATCGAGCCAGGCGAGGTCGTCGCTCTGCTCGGCCCCTCTGGCTCCGGCAAGTCGACGCTGCTGCGCACCATCAACCACCTCGAGTCCGTCGATGGTGGCTCCATCCTCATCGATGGCGAGTACATCGGCTACGTCAGGAAAGGAGACCGCCTCTTCGAGCTGCGCGAAGCTGAAACGCTTCGCCGCCGTACGAGGGTTGGCATGGTCTTCCAGAACTTCAACCTGTTCCCGCACCTCACGGCGCTGCAGAACATCACGGCGGCCCCGGTCGCCCTCCAGCGGGCGTCGAAGGCGGATGCTGAGGCGCAGGCGCGCAAGCTCCTCAAGCGAGTGGGGCTCGAGGGCAAGGAGCACCACTACCCGCGTCAGCTCTCCGGGGGCCAGCAGCAGCGCGTGGCCATCGCGAGGGCGCTGGCGCTCAAGCCCGACGTGCTCCTCTTCGACGAGCCGACGAGCGCGCTCGACCCAGAGCTGGTGGGCGAGGTGCTCGACGTGATCCGCGAGCTCGCGCACGGCGGCACGACGCTCGTCATCGTGACGCACGAGATCGGCTTCGCGAGAGAGGTCGCCGACCGCATCGTCTTCCTCGACGCGGGCCGCGTCATCGAGCAGGGCACGCCGGAGCAGGTGCTCACGAACCCGCAGCATCCGCGCACGCAGGACTTCCTCCGCAAGGTGCTCTAGCCCGCGGGCTCTTCCTCGTTCTCCCCTCCCCAGAACTTTCAGCAACACATTCACTCCGAAAGGTGCCTCTCATGGCAAAGATCAACAAGAAGAAAGCCGGCGTCATCGCCGGCGGTGTGGCGGCGCTCGCCGTCATCGGCATCGTGGCGACGACCCTCATCGTCAACGGGCAGTCGGCGCCGTCCACCGCAGCTGAGCCAGATGGTGCCGCGCCGGCAAGCGACCTCGTCGAGTTCGACTTGACGAGCGCGAACGTCGACGGTCGCCCGACGATCGAACCCGTCCCCGAGGCCATCGCGGCGCTCGAAGCCTCCGGCTTCCAGCCCATTGAGGCTGGCAAGCTCACCGTCGTCGGCAGCGCGTACATCCCGCCGCTCAGCTTCCTCGCCGAGGATGACAACGTGACGCGACTCGGCAGCGAGGCTGACTTCGCGCAGCTGATCGCTGACGGTCTCGGCCTCGAACTCAAGGGCGAGGTCGCCGCGTGGGCAGACTGGCCCCTCGGCATCCAGTCGGGCAAGTACGACCTGATCACCTCCAACGTGACCGTCACCGAAGAGCGCAAGGACCTCTTCGACTTCGCCACGTACCGCCAGGATGTGCTCGGCTTCTACGTGAAGGCCGACAGTGAGATCGAGTCGATCACGGAGGCGAAGGACGTCGCAGGCCTCTCGATCATCGTCGGCGCCGGCACCAACCAGGAGAAGATCCTCCTCGGCTGGGATGAAGAGAACAAGGCGGCCGGTCTCGAGCCCGTCGACTTCCAGTACTTCGAAGACGACGCCGCCGGCACGCTCGCGCTGCAGTCAGGTCGAGTCGACGCGAACTTCGGCCCGAACGCCACGGCAGCCTTCAAGGCGGCAACAGACGGCGAGACGAAGCTCGTCGGAACCGTGAACGGCGGGTACCCGGCCAACGCAGCCATCGCGGCGGGCACGGCCAAGGACAACGGCCTCATCGAAGCCGTCTCGATCGTGCTCAACCACGCCATCGAGAACGGCCAGTACGACGCGATCCTCGACCGCTGGGGTCTGCAGGATGAGCGCGTCGACGTCTCCGAGGTGAACCCCGCGGGCCTCCCGCGCGAGGAGTAGCCATCTCACTCCCGTCGTCGACGGAACCCGTCGTGTCCTCGCAGGAAGAGGGCGCGGCGGGTTTCGCCGTGCCCGCCGCACACGCGGCCGCCGGGCGGAGAGGGCGCACCGACGGGCTCGTGCTGGCGCTGGGGGTCGCGACGGCGTTCACGACGCTGCTCGACCAGGCCGTGTTCAGCTTCGCCGTGCCGAGCATCCAGCGTTCCCTCGACGCGGATCCCGCGCAGGTGCAGTGGCTGACGTCGGCGTATTCACTGGCGTTCGGTCTCGCGCTCGTGGGGGCCGGGCGGCTCGGCGACCTCCTCGGGCGGCGGTCCCTGTACATGCTGGGGCTCGTGCTCTTCGCCGTGGCAGGGTTCGCGGCCGCGCTCGCGGACGACGCGACGACCGTGATCGTCGCGCGTCTCGTGCAGGGCTTCGGGGCGGGCATCGTGAACCCGCAGGTGCTCGGGCTGTTCCAGGACACCTTCCGCGGCATCATGCGCTCGCGCGCCCTGTCGGGCTACACGACTGCCGGCTCAGCGGCCGGACTCATCGGACCGCTCGGCGGCGGCATGCTGCTGACGCTGCTGCCCGACGACACGGGGTGGCGGCTCGTCTTCCTCTTCGCCGTGCCCCTCGCGGTCGTGCTCATCGTGGCGGCAGTGTTCGTGCTGCCCCGGCCCGTGGCCGTGCCCGGTGGCGTCCGGATCGCGCTGCGGCAGGTGGATGCGGTGGGCGTCGTGCTGCTCGGCGCCGGAACCCTCGCCCTGCTGGTCGCGGCGGCGGGCGGCGGCTGGCTGCTCGCAGCGCTCGCGTTCACGGGCGTGGCCTTCTTCGTCGCCTTCGCGCTCTGGGAACGGCGCGCCCACGCGGGCGGCGGTCCGGCCGTGCTGCATCCGGACCTTGCGCGCAGCCGCGGCTACCTGCTCGGTACGGCCGTGGCGACGCTCACCTTCGGTTCCGCGCTCGGCCTCGGACTGCTCACGACGCTCTTCCTCATCGACGGGCTCGACTACTCGCCCTTCGCGGCGGCGCTGCTGCTGACGCCGCGCGCGCTCGGCATGGTGATCGGCTCGACGCTGAGCTGGCGCCTCGTGCGCCGGTTCGGGCGCGGCGGCATCACGTGGGCGCTCGGCTTGGCGCTCGCGGCGGTGACTGCCGAGGTGGCGCTCGTGACCACGGGCTCGGAGCCGCTCATCGTGCTCGGCATCGTCGGCGCGGGTGCACTCCAAGGGTTCTTCGCGGGGCTCTTCACGCCCTCGAACCAATCGCTGACCCTCAACGAGGCGCCGGCGGGCGTGAACGGCGTGGCGGCGGGCTTCTACCAACTCAGCCAGCGGCTCTCCGCGGCGCTTGCGCTATCGATCTACGCGGGCACCTACCTCGCGGTCTCGGCGACGATGCCGGCGAGCTTCGCCTTCGGCGCGGCCGCATCGATCACGATCGCCGCTTCGCTCGGAGCGCTGCTCATCTCCGCAGCCGACGGCAACCGTCGGTGAGGCGCTGCCTCATTCGGCGGCCTTGAGGGCGGCTTCCCACTCGTCGGGCCAGTAGAGGTGGGCGCGTTCGGGGGTCATGCCGAAGTACGGAGTCGCGGTTGGGTGCTCGGCGAGCGGGATCTCGCCCTGTACGGGCGCGCTCGAGTCGTACGGCGTCAGCAGGTCTGCGAGTTGTCGTTGGTCGCCGGGGTGGCAGGTGGAGTAGGCGCGGACCACGACGCTGTCGAAGGTTCTGCCTGGGTTGATGTCGATGTCGAGGCGGCTGATGCCGGCGTCTGCGTTTTCGGCTTGGAGGACGACGTTGTCGACGCCCTCGCTGTAGGTGCGGTGGCGAATGTCGGTCCATCCGTGTTCGTCGAGCCATTGCCCGACGCGGAAGACGATATCCATGGGTTCTTCGTTGAAGCGCCACCCCTTCCACTCGGTGGCTGGCCCGTTCGTGGCCGGGTAGTAACGCTCCATCTGGAACTCGTATTTATCGCCACCATCACTGCAGTCGTCTGGTGCGGCGCCGTAGTCGGTCATCTCCCAGTCGCCGTCCACGAGCTGCAGTTGCACTTGCGCGACCGCGGCCTTGAACTCGAAGTTCGCGTCGCGCGCTTGGGCGAAGAGTTCGTTGTCGGTCATGGGTGCTCCGCATCCGGTGAGTACGAGTACAGCGGCTGTTCCAACCGCGGCGGCTCGTAGCCAGGGCTTCATTAGGTGGTTTCCTCGGCGGCCTTGAGGGCGGCTTCCCACTCGTCGGGCCAGTAGAGGTGGGCGCGTTCGGGGGTCATGCCGAAGTACGGAGTCGCGGTTGGGTGCTCGGCGAGCGGGATCTCGCCCTGTACGGGCGCGCTCGAGTCGTACGGCGTCAGCAGGTCTGCGAGTTGTCGTTGGTCGCCGGGGTGGCAGGTGGAGTAGGCGCGGACCACGACGCTGTCGAAGGTTCTGCCTGGGTTGATGTCGATGTCGAGGCGGCTGATGCCGGCGTTCTCGTTTTTGGCTTGGAGGACGACGTTGTCGATGCCCTCGCTGTAAGTGCGGTGGCGGATGTCGGTCCATCCGTGTTCGTCGAGCCATTGCCCGACGCGGGCGACGGTGTCCATGGGCTTCTCGGTGAATCGCCAACCCACTGGATCTGTTGTTCCGTTCGCGACGGGCGGGAACTGGCGTGTGAGGTAGTACTCGTAGTTGTCGCCACCGGTGCTGCAGTCTTCTGGCGCGGCTCCGTAGTCGGTGAGCCACCAGTCGCCGTCCACGAGCTGCAGTTGCACTTGCGCGATGGCGGCTTTGAATTCGATGTTCGCGTCGCGTGCTCCGGTGAGGAGTTCTTCGTCGGTCATGGGTGCTCCGCATCCGGTGAGTACGAGGACCGCGGCCACCCCGACCGCGGCGACCCTGAGGGCCTGGTTCAGGCGACGCTTGGCTCGCGTTTTCACTTGTCGCGTCATGGCGTGTGCTCCGGTCCGACGAGGGAATCAGCGAGGCCCACCACTGTGTGTTTGTAGGACTCGGACAGCGGGTCGAGATAACCCACCGACGACTCCGTAAAAATCAGGTAGGAGTGTGGATCTGTCTGCGACGGCACGCGATCGAACCCCTTGTACATGTCCAGGAACGCGGTGCTGTGCTGCGCGTTGTGCCCTTGCACGGGCTCCCCGTACTCGCCGGCACCCGAGCCAAAGCCGGCGACCCAGCCGCCCTCCGCGCTGAACTCCTCGACACCGTCGATGGTGCGCGGGTCGACGGAGTGCTCGGGTGGGCCCGCGATCTCGACCGGCACATCCGATCTGCCGAGCGGCGCGATACCGTCCTCGCTCGCATGCGTGGCATGAACAGTGACCTGGCCTGCTTCGATCTGGCGGGCGATCTCCTCCGAGGCTGCTGCCGTCGTGCCAGCCGACCCGTACAGCCACACGTTCTGCGCGAGGCCCGGATTGTCGGCGACCATCTGCAACCCCATCGTCGTACCCAGCGAATGCAGGGCGAGATTGCGTTGCGCATCGGGGTTGCTGACCTCGAAACCACGCTGCAGCTGCGCCAACCGCTCCGCGCCAGCGTCCGCGCGCTCGATGTTGCGCACACTCCACATGTCTCCGGAATCCCACTCCAAGAACAGCACTGTCGCCGACGTCGCAGACGTCCCTCGGTCAACTAACTCCGTTTGGAGTGTTGTTTGTATTTCGGAGGCAGTTTGACCCCAATCTTTGACGTTCGACATGTCGGTGTTGATGCCGTGCGTCACGGTCGTGACCTGGTCAGCCGTGTCCACATCACCGAAGCCGACGCTCGCGCGTGGGCTGCCGTCATCCATGTCGAGGAACAGGGACAAAAGTTGCGGTGGCTGCCCACCGTCGCCGGCGAATTTCAGAAGATCGTCCAGCTGCTTCAGTTGCTCTCGCTGCTCCTGCGTCAGGTCGTCGCGCTTGAGCAACTGCTTCAGCGTCTCTTTGTTGAACTCTTCCCGGTCGGCGGCCTTTGGCCCGTTGAGGTTGCCGACCGCGAACGGGGCCATCACGAACAGCTGGGCGAGCGGGCCCGCCACCCACCCTTCGTCGCCGGAACCGGTGGGGCCGCGTTCGGAGCGCGACGCGAGGTGTTCATACAGCGCCGCCGCGCGACTCGGCTCCACGAATCCGACCGAGCCAGCGAAATCAGGATGCGCCGTCACCCAGTCCTCCACTTCGCGAGGGTCTGCAGTGCTCAACCAGGTGACCCGGTCCAGCACCGCATCCGGCATCTCGACGCCCAGGTGCTCCGCAAGTGGCGAAGTCATCGTCGGCCCGCCCGGGTAGATCGGCTCCGAGATGCCCCACGACGTCTGCGGGTCGCGGACTTCCCGACCGTGCGCGCCATACACATCCTCGCCGCCCGTGATCAGACTGATCTCGTCGGCCAGCGCCTGCTCCGCGGCGACCACGTCCAGACGGAATTGCTCGATCTCCTCGTTCAACGCGTTCATCGCGTCTTCGGCTGCAGCCAAGTTCGACGTCGCCAGATTTGCGGAGCTCAAGAGTGAGGACGAATCGCCGGCCGTTGCAGGGTCTCCATCGAACAGCGCCCCCAGATTCGCGGATGCGGTCGCGTCGGCGTCGACCGCGTCCTGATAGTCAGACAGCACACCCGGGGCTCGAGCCACGAGGTCGTCCCGAGTCGTATGCAGGGTGGTGAAGGTGCCCGTCGCGGCACTCGACATGCTCGACGCGGCCGAGCGCATGGCTGTAGCGAAGGACGTTGCGGCGGTCGCCGCCGGATCGAGCATGTACGGCGCCCCCTCGGCGCCGGACACCTCGAAAACCGCGGGGACGCTCGCCCAACGATCGACGGCACTCTCCATGAGCATCGAGATGCCCGCCGCCGAAGTCGCGAGCGCCGCAACACTCTCAATCGTGCTCACCTCGAGCACGTTCACGATCGTGCTCACACTCAGTTCAGCCATCAGCTCACACCGCCACGTAGGCGCTCGGCCTTGAAGGACGTCCACTCGTCCGACAGCGTTACACGCCCATTCGCCGACAACAACGACGCGCAGCTCCCCGCATCCTGAGCCGCCGTCGACGACGCCTCGAACGCCGAACCGACCTCGTCCAGGCCAGCAAGAACCCCCATGACCCCATCGGGGTCAACCCGCCATTCACCCAAAAACTATCCCCCCGGATACTCGCGCCGTCCAGTTTCGAACAGTGCGCACCGGAGCATTCAACCCCAATTGGACCGGAACATCGACTCCGAGGGGAGTTCTGCCCGACCCTCAACCACCTCAGGTCGTGCGTTGCCTACGACGCGGCGGTGACCGACTTCAGGAACTCGATCGTCGAGGCGAGCGCGTTCTGCGCATCCGTCCCTTCGAGCTTGAACTGGTACTCGTGCTGCAGCGCAGGCTCATGGTCTTCGGGGTAGAAGAGCGTGGAGACGGGCACGCCGAGGCCCTGCAGCTTCGCGGCAAACGGCTGCGACTGGTTGGCGGTCAGCGGGTCGGCGTTGCCGCCAGAGATCCAGGTCTGCGGGAAGTCGGCGGTCACGTAGTCGAGGGTCGACATCTCCTGGCCTCCGGGGGTGGTCGCCCAGTCCCTGTCTCCCTGGTACGCCCAGAGCGCGACGCGGAACCCATAGCCGCCGAGACCGGGCGCGCTCGGGATGCCGCTCACGTCGTAGATGCCGCAGTTCAGGACCATGCCGGCAAGCTGGTCCGCGTCGAGCGACGGCGCGATGCCAACAAGCTCCGCGTAGTCAGGGTTCGTGGACATCGTCGCGAGCTGGCTCGCGAGCTGCGCGCCAGCAGAGTCCCCCGCGAGCACGATGCGCGTCGGGTCGATGTTGTACTCGGCGGCGTTCTCGGTGAGATGCGCCAACGCATCGTTGAGCTGGATGAGGGCCGTCGGATACGTCGCCTCCGGCGCCACCGTGTAGTTCAACGCCACCGTCGTGAACCCCTCGGCCGCGAGGATCTGCACGTACGGGTCCACGTTCTGCTTGCCGCCCGAGATCCACGCACCCCCGTGGATCCACACGACCGTCGGCAGCGCTTCCGTCGTCCCGGCAGGGGAATAGAGGTCGAAGGTCGTGTCCGAGCCATCGTCGCCGTACGGGACGCCGAGCTGGGACTGCAGGCTGTCGGCTGTCGGCGCGAACGCCTCCATCTCGGTGACTGTGCGCTTCGCATCCAGTTCGAACAGGCCACGGATCACCATGGCAGCAGGCCAGGGCGTGGACACCCAGATGATCGCCCCGACGAGGCCGGCGGACAGCACACCGAGGGGCACCGTCCTGCTCTTGCGGCGGTACCAGGGCTTCTTCGACGTGACACGCGGGGGGATGCTCACCCTCGCATTCTTGCAGTACCTCGTTCCATGCAAACGCACGTCACCGTGTTGTCCGCGAGACTCGGCATGCAATAGGTTGCAGATCATCCCCTCCTTCGATGCCGCGATGCAGCGCCGACCGCTCAGGCCGGCGATGTTGCCTCGAGTATCCCGATGTCGATTGGTCCGTGCATGTACGCGCTCCTCGTGATCCTCCAGACAGTGGTGCTTCCGCTCGTCTTCGGCGGAGTGCACCTCGGGGTCGCGGGCGGCAACCCGGCCCTCGTGTTCGGCATCTGGTTCGCGTTCTGGGGTGTCGGATCGCGCCTCATCGTCGCAGGCATCAGCCAGCTCACGAACCCCGCGAGGACCTCGCAGACCATCCTCGGGGCGGCCGCAGAATCCCTTCCCACCACGAGCACCACGACCGCGACCACGACCACGACGGCGACCACCCAGGTCGTGCAGGAGCTCGGGCTCGCGAATCTCAGCCTCGGAGCGGTCGCGCTCGTCTCCTCTCTTGTGCCCGGCTGGGGACTCGTCGGCGCACTGCCAGGGGCCATCTACCTGGGGCTCGCGGGCATCCGTCACCTCGCGAAGCGCGGCAAGGGAACCAACGAGCTCGTCGCCACCTGGACTGACCTGCTGGTCTTCCTGCTCGTCGTCGGCGGAGTCATCGCAGCCGCACTGCGCGGCTGGTGAGGTGTGCCCCTCTCGGCTTGTCGAGCGAGGCACTGCGATAACGTCGGGCACACCATGATGCTTCGCCTGGCTCGCGCCCTCCTCGTGCGAAGCGCCGTGCGCGACGCGCGGACGGGTCTGCTCTCGATCGCCGTCACCGGCCAACGCCCAAGCGGTGGTGCCGTGCTCGCCGCGAACCACGGTTCATGGTGGGACGCGTACCTGATCGGCCTCTACGCAAGGAACGCCGGAGTCGACGTCGCCGTCATGATGGGCGACGAGCAATTGCAGCGCTTCCCGTTCCTCCGGCTCGTTGGCGCGGTGCCGCCGCGAGCGCTCCGCACGCTCGTGGACCGTGCGGGGTCGGGGGACTGGGCGCTGATCTTCCCCGAAGGCGAGCTTCGGGCTGGCCGGGGTCTTTCTGCCCTGCATCCGGGGGCCGAGTGGGTTGCGCGGCGGGCCGGCGTTCCGCTGGTGCCCGTTGCGATCAGGGTCGTCCTGCGGGGTGCTGCGAAGCCGGAGGCGTTCATACGCTTCGGCGCGCCCGTGCGGCCAGAGCAGCTCGCGGCCGCACTCGGGTCCATGCTCGAGGAGCTCGACCGGGCCCTCGACGCCGCGGACCCGACCTTGCCCCTGCCCGGCTACCGGCTCGTCTTCGATGCGCGGCGATTCCGACGCGATCGGGTTGGGGTGGCGGGGCGGATGCTCGCCTACCTGACGCGGCCAGAGGGGCTCGGGATGCGTCGCTCGCGCCGAGACGAACGGGGGCGCGGGTGAGCCGCGCTCTCACGGGTCGGGTTCTTGCGAGTCGAGTTGTTGCGGGAGTCGCCCTCGCCTACCTCGGCGCGCGGGCTGTCGTCCTGCTGGCGAACGTGCTCACGCAGCCGAGCCTGCGGGCCGAAGGCCGCACCCGGAGGAGGGGCCGCTCGGCGAACCCGGCCGGTGCATCCGGGCCGCGCGTCTCGCTGCTGATCCCGGCGCGCGACGAGGAGGCGACGCTGCTCGAGACGCTGCCAGGCTTCCTCCGGCAGGGCGCAGACGAGGTGGTTGTCCTCGACGACGAGTCGGCCGACGCGACCTGCGCCGTCGCCGAGTCGGCGGGAGCACGGGTGCTTGCCGGCACAGCACGGCCCGAGGGGTGGACGGGCAAGAACTGGGCGTGCGCGCAGCTCGCCGCCTGGACTGCTCCCAACCCCGAGGCTGGTCTCGTTCCCCGGGCCGGGTGTCCAACTTCAGTGCAGAATTTGCCGCTAGCGCGCGTTTCAGGCCCAGAAGGCTCGAAATCGCACGGATCTTGGACAGGAGCAGCGCAGCTCGCGGAGGCACACGCCGGCGCGCAGCGCCCCGATGACGTGCTGATCTTCACCGACGCCGACGTGCGCTGGCATCCCGGCGCGCTCGACGCGCTGCTGGCGGCCATGCACGCATCCCGCGCTGATCTCCTCACCGTCTTCCCGCGCCAGGAGACCCGCACGCTCGGCGAACGGCTCATCACACCCCTGAACGACGCCGTAGTGCTCGGCTCCGTGCCCGTCGCGCTGCACGGGCGCCGAGCACCGGTTGTCGCGAACGGCCAGGTCATGGCATTCACACGCGCCGCCTACACCCGCGTCGGCGGCCACGCGGCGGTCAGCGGTGAACTCGTCGAGGACATGCGTCTCGCCGAGCGCATGCGCGCTACGGGCGGGCGGGTCGTCGTCGCACGCGGCGGGAGCGCGATCGGCGTGCGCATGTACGACGGCTATGGAAGCTCGGTGCGGGGTTTCGCGAAGTCGCTCCTCGGCCTTCATCACGGGTCGCGCGCGCTCATGGTGGCGACGAGTCTCCTGACGCTCTGCGTCTACACGGCGCCGTGGGTGCTGGACTCCTGGGCAGGTGGTGCGGGGAGTGGTCTCGCGACGCGGCGTGCCCTGCGCCTCGCCCGTGTCGCGGGAGTGCTCGACCGTGCGATCGTCAACATCGTCACGGGAAGATGCCGTCCGCTCGACCTGGCCGAGGCGCTCCTGGGGCCGGTCAGCCCACTGCTCGTGCTCCCCGTGTACGCGCTGGCCGGACGCCGTCGCGTTGCCTGGAAGGGCCGCGCCTACGAGGCTTAGCCCGCCAGCCCGCCTGCAGCCCCGCGCGTCTACGAGCAGTAGAAGACGCGCTTAGACTTCTGTGGTGACCACTCCCGGCCTGCTGACCCCCGCCGTGGGGGACGTGGACCTGCTCGACCTCGACCTCGATCTCGAGCGAGACGCAGCCAGGGTCCGTCGAGTTCGCCTCGCCTTCGTGGCAGCTCTGGTCTCCACCTTCATCGCCCTCGCCTCGCACGTCTTCGCCGGCGGCGGCATGCCCGGCTTCCTCGGAATCGCGTTCCCGCTCGGGCTGGCCATCCTCGCGTGCATCCTTCTGGCGCGCATCCGCACCGATTCGCTGCGCCTCGCTCTCTCCGTCGGGGCGAGCCAGTTCCTCTTCCACACGCTCTTCGTGCTCGGCACGCCGTCCGCGGCGGTCGTCGCCGGGCCGACAGCTGATGCACACGCTGGGCACGGTCAACTCGCCGCTTCGTCAGCCATGGCCGACTTCGCCATGAGCGCCGGTGCCAGCTCCTCCGGCGCGGCCCTGCATCTCGCACACGACGGACCGCTCATGTGGGCGATGCACGCCGTCGCCGCGGTGCTGACTGCGCTCGCCCTGTACTTCGGCGAGACGCTCCTCGCGAAACTCGCGAAGGCGAAGGACGCAGCCGTCGAACTGCTGCTGCCGACCGCCCGAACGCTCTTCCTCGTCCTCGCGCGTGCCCTGCGACCGACCGCCGCCATCGACTCGGCGCCGCTCGAGCTGCCCTGGGTGCCAGCGCTGACGGTGCGCGCCGAGCGTGCCACGCGGCGGCGCGGTCCGCCGGAGATCGCGATGCCCCCAGCATTCGCGACCTCGAACTAGCACCGCACTCGTCGCCTCCGCCTCCCGGCTGAGGCGCTGCCTGGTGCCGTTCGGCGTCGATCATTCTCCGTCCGCGACAGCCGCGCGCCCTCAGCGCGCCCGCTGCGTGCGCGGGCGGACAGACCCGAGGAACTCTCGAGATGTCTTTCGACTCAGCACCAACATCCACGACACCACCACCATTCCCGACCGCAAGATCCGCAGCCTCTGCCGTGATCGCGCTGCTCCTCGCCTGCCTCCTCGGCTTCGCGGGGGCGGCACCAGCGCAGGCGCACGACCAGCTCATCCAGAGCTCACCAGCTCCCGAGGCGGCGCTCGACGCGTCGCCCACCGACATCACGCTCAGCTACTCCGCGAACATCATGGACATCGGGCCGATGATCGTCCTCCAGGATGCGGCGGGCCAGGACTGGGCGACCGGCGAGCCCATCATCGACGGCACGACGGTCACGAGCACGATCGACGACGCCCTGCCTGACGGCAGCTACGCCATCAACTGGCGCGTCGTCTCGTCCGACGGGCACCCCATCACGGGCACGATTCCGTTCACGGTCGGCACCCCGACGTCGGATGCACCCGCAGCCGAGACCACTCCGGAAACCGAGGGCGGGGCCGCGAGCGGGGCGACGCCCTCTGCTCCAGGGTCGCCCTCCGGCGCAACGACCGAGCCGACGGCCGAGATCACCTCCAGGTCGCCGCTCGACGTGCCCCGGATGCTCCTCATCGGCGGGCTCGGCGCGATCGTCGCGCTCGGCGTCGCCTGGGTCGTCGTCCGATCGCGCAATGGCGACAAGCCCGCAGCGGACGCCGACAGCACCGATGTGCGCTGACTGCGCCGCCCCTCACCCTTCTTCTCTCTCCGCAAAGGAACCCATCTCATGACCAGCACGATCACCCCAACTCGAACCCGCATCCGCCCCTTCGCGGCAGCAGCCTTCCTCGCCACGGCTGCGCTAGCCCTCACCGGCTGCACGGCCCCGGCCTCGACGGCGACAGCAGATCCGACGGCGGCGACGTCCGCCGCGGAGTCCGTCACCGTCGAGAACGCCTGGGTCAAGGCCGCCGACTCTGGCATGTCGGCCGCGTTCGGCGAGATCACCAACACGGGCGAGCGCGACGCGACGATCGTGTCGGTCGCGAGCCCAGCCTCCACTGCACTCGAACTCCACGAGACCGTCGAGAACGAGACGGGCGAGATGACGATGCGCGAGAAGGGCGGCGGCTTCACGATCGCCCCAGGTGAGACGCTGACGCTCGAGCCAGGCGGCAACCACATCATGCTCATGGACCTGCCAGAGTCCGTCGTCGCTGGCGACGAGGTGAGCTTCACGCTCACGTTCTCGGACGACTCGACCCTCGACTTCACGGCCCCAGCGAAGGACTACGCCGGCGCCAACGAGAACTACGAGGACGCCGACTCGGCTGACACGAGCGGCGGCACGGAGATGGACCACTCCGAGATGGACCACTCCGAGCACGGCGGTCACTCGGACCACAGCTAGTGGCGGGCGACCAGACCGCTGGTCGCACGCGTCCGACTCGGCGGCAGCTGCTCTTCGGAGGAGCTGTCGCCGGGTTCGGCGCGGCCGCGGCCATCGGCGCAGACCAGGCGCTTCGCCTCGCGGCTCCGGTCGCAGGCCAGGAGGACCCCACGGCACAGCCCGATGCCGATGTCGTCCAGTTCTACGGCCTCCACCAGGCGGGGGTCTCGACACCTCCCCAGGCGCACGCCACGCTTGTCGCGCTCGACCTGCGGGACGACACCGACCGAGACGCGCTGCGGCGCCTCATGCAGCTCCTCACCGACGACGCGTCCCGCCTCACACGCGGCGAGCCGGCCCTCGCCGACTCGGAACCCGAGCTCGCGCACGTGCCGGCCAACCTGACCGTGACATTCGGGTTCGGACCCGAGCTCGTGCGCCGCGCATCCACCGCGACGACGCAGGCGCCTCCCTGGCTGCGCCCCCTGCCTCCGTTCGGGATCGACCGCCTCCAACCGGCTTGGAGCGACGGCGACCTGCTGCTGCAGATCGCAGCGGACGACCCGTTCACGGTGGCCCATGCCCTGCGGATGCTCCTGAAGGACACCCGCAGCTTCGCGACCGTGCGGTGGACGCAGCCAGGGTTCCGGCGTGCGCGGGGCTCGGAGGCCCCTGGCACGACGATGCGCAACCTGTTCGGGCAGGTCGACGGCACCGTCAACCCGGCACCGCCGACGCCCGACTTCGAGCAGCTCGTGTGGATCCGAGACGGCGCCTTCGCGGGAGGAACCGGCATGGTCGTGCGGCGCATCAGCATGGACCTCGACAAGTGGGACAGGCTCGACCGCAGCGGCCGCGAGCAGTCGGTGGGTCGCACCCTCGCGAACGGAGCGCCGCTCACCGGCGTCGAGGAGCACGACGAGCCCGACTTCACGGCGAAGAACGCGGCGGGCTTCCCCGTGATCGCCGAGTTCTCGCACCTGCGGCGGGCACGATCGGAGAACACGGCCGAGCGGTTCTTCCGCCGCGCCTACAACTACGACGACGCCCCGGCGGGCGAGCAGATCTCCAACTCGGGACTGCTCTTCATCGCCTTCCAAGCGGACGTGGACGCGCAGTTCGTGCCCGTGCAGAAGCGCCTCGACGAGCTCGACCTGCTCAACGAGTGGACAACCCCAATCGGCTCGGCGGTGTTCGTCGTTCCGCCCGGGTGCGCTGAGGGCGGGTACATCGGCGAGGGGATCCTCCGATGAGCGTGACCAGCCGGACGGCCCGACCCGGCACCCGCCCGCGTGCCCGCAAAGGGTGGCTCGGGCAGCTGCTCCTGCGCCTGCACTTCTTCGCGGGAGTGTTCGTCGGCCCCTTCATCCTCGTCGCGGCGACGAGCGGCGCCCTCTACGCGCTGACCCCGCAGCTCGAGCAGCTCGTGTACAACCACGAGCTGCACGCACCGGTTGCCGAGAGCTCACTCCCGCTCGCCGAGCAGATCAGGGCGGCAGACGCCCATGTCGATGCGGGCTCGGGGAACGGCGACGCCTCGACGATCGTCGCCGTCCGCCCGGCCCCGAGCCCGGGCGACACGACGCGTGTCATGTACGCGGATGCGAGCCTCGGTGAGAGCAAGACCCGTGCGGTCTTCGTCGACCCAGCGACGGCGGAGATCCGCGGAGACCTGCCCGTCTACGGCACCTCAGGATCGCTGCCCCTGCGCACCTGGATCTCCGACCTGCACCGCAGCCTGCACCTCGGCGACGCGGGCAGGATGTACAGCGAGCTCGCCGCATCCTGGCTGGGGGTCGTCGCGCTCGCGGGGGCCGGGCTCTGGGCGACCCGCTACCGGCGGGCTCGGCGGGCGAAGCGAGCCGCGTCGCAACGCGACCTCCTGCGGCCGAACCTCACGGCGACGGGGCACGTGCGAACTCGCAGCCTGCACGCATCCACGGGCATCTGGGTGCTGGCCGGGGCGCTCTTCCTGTCAGTGACGGGCATCACCTGGTCGCAGTACGGCGGGGCGAACTTCACCGAGCTGCGAGCGGGGGTCGGGTGGACGACCCCGTCGCTCAGCACGAGCCTCGACGGTGAGGTCGACCCGGCCACCGACGAGCACGCCGGGCACGGGCACGGGCACGGGCACGGTGCGCCCACGCCGAGCGGTTCGGCGGGCGCGACCGGCGAGCTGAGCCCCGGCGCCTACGACTCGGTGCTCTCGGTCGCCCGCGAGGTGAATGTCAACACGGGGCTCGTCGAGATCAGGCCGCCGGCAGAGCCGGGTGCGGCGTGGGTGGTGCAGGAGATCCAGCGGAGCTTTCCGACGGAAGTGGATGCGGTTGCCATCGACGGCGCGACGATGCAGGTCACCGACCGGGTCGACTTCGCGGAGTTCGGCCCCGTCGCGAAGCTGAGCCGCTGGGGCATCGACCTGCACATGGGGTCGCTGTTCGGCCTCGCGAACCAGCTCGTGCTCTTCGCGGTCGCGGTCGGTATCGCGGGCATGGTCGTGTGGGGCTACGTGATGTGGTGGCAGCGGAGGCCGAAGCACGACCCATCGCGAGTCGTCGGTGCTGCGCCGCCGCGCGGTGCGCCGCCGCGCGGTGCGCTGCCGCGTGCGCCATGGTGGGGCGGGCTGCTGGTGCTCGCCGCGGCCTTGGCCGTCGGCATGTTCCTGCCGCTCATGGGGATCAGTCTGGTCGCGTTCCTCGCGGTCGATGTTGTCGTCGGGCTGTTCGCTCGCCGACGGGCAGGTCCTGCGGACTCGAGGTGACGCCCGGCCACACGTAGTCGAGTCCGCGCACCGCGTCGGGAAAGATGGCGCCGTAGAACTGCTCGTCCTTGGCGACGAGCTTCGAGCGGTGCGACTCGTGCAGGGCCTCGTCGCCGAGCCAGGGCGGCGGGCCGGACTCCCGGAAGTCCGGTCCGCTGCTCGCAGCCGCCGCCTCGAAGACGGCGAACGTCTTCTCGGCGCAGGTGTCCGCGTATCCGCGGCCCACCCATTCGGCGCAGAAGGCGTCCTGGTAGTCGAGGAGGGTGCGCTCGTAGCCGATCCACATCTTCACGACCGGATGCTGCTGCCATCCGTACCCGGGCACCGTGAGCGCCTTCATGACCTGCAGGGTCTCGACGCGCTGCTTGCCGAGTCGCTGCCGGTCGAGCACGCTCGCCGACTCGGCGAAGTCCGGGTAGGGGAGGAACGTCTGCATCCGTCCGTTGTACCTGTCTGGCATGGGCGGATGTGGGGAGTCGCGGATGATTCTGGCCGAGGCGTCCGGACCGGGCCAAGAATGTCGGTGGTCGGGGAGATGCTCTTCGCATGATCGATGAGGCACTCGCGACAAGGATCCCGGAAGGGTGGAGACCACCCGCTCCGGTGATTGAGCGCGTGCGCATCCTCGAGCGGTTCCTCGTGGTCCGGCTCATCGCCGATGCGGACGCCGACCTCGCGCGTGCACAGGCCGAGCAGGCGCGCGTCTACGCGCTCGCGGCGCGAACCGCCCTCGCCGAGGACGAGCGTGCGGGCACGCTCGAGCAGGAGTGGGCGCTGCGGTCATGGAAGGCGGAGATCGCGGCGGTCACGAACACGTCGAGGCAGGCCGTTGCCGGCATCATGGGCCGCTCGGCGGTGCTCACGGAGGACTTCCCGCTTGTGTACGAGGCTCTGGCTGCCGGCGAGATCTCGATATCTCACGCCCGCATCGTGTGCGAGGCCGGGGCGATCGTCGTGCACGACGACCCCGCCGAGCAGGCCGCTCGCCGCGAGCTCTTCGTGCAGGTGGTGCTCGAGAAGGCGCGATCGACGTCGCCTGGCCGGCTGAAAGACTTCGCCATGACGCAGGCCGAGCGGTTGACCGCGTCGTCGTTGGAGGAGCGCTACGAGCAGGCGATGAAGTCCCGGGCCGTGCTGGTTTCGCGAGAAGCGGATGGCATGGGGTCGCTGGGCACGCGGCACTCACTGCCGGTCCTGACCGCGATCGATGGGCGCTTGACCGAGATCGCGAAGGCCGTCATCGCGGCGAGAGCAGACGATTCCGATGACGCGCGAACGTTCCACCAGGTGCGAGCCGACGTGTTCGCCGAGCTGCTCCTCACGGGGCAGCTGACGACCTGCGCGGAGGCTGCGGGCATCGCCGCGAAGGCATCAGTCACGATCCCCGTGCTGACGATGCTCGAGGCCCGCGACGGCGAAGGCGCCATCGTCGATGCGACTCCCGCGCTCCTCGACGGTGCCACTCCGATTCCCATGAGCGTGGCCCGAGAGATCGCCGCCGCGGCGCCGGCCTTCGAGCGCATCCTGACGCACCCGATCACCGGCACTGTCGTGGAAGTCGACCGCTACCGCCCGACGGAGGCGATGCGCGCGTGGCTGCGCGCTCGGGACGTGCACTGCAGGTTCCCGGGGTGCAGGCTCCCCGCCGAGAACTGCGACCTGGACCACACGATCCCGGCGTCCGAGGGCGGGCCGACGAGCCTCGGCAATCTCGCCGACCTCTGCCGCTGGAACCACACGGTCAAGGGGAACACGAGGTGGCACGTGCGACAGCTCGCGGGCGGTGTCCTCGAATGGACGTCGCCGACCGGCATCGTCCTCCCCGACATCCCCGAGCCGAGAGGCGTCACCTTCAGGCCTTCGCCGCCCGGCGAGTCGAGTACTTCGAGTACTTCGAGTACTTCGAGTGCGCCGGGTGCATCGGGTCTGAGGATCGGCGGCCGGACGTACAGGGCGCAACCCCTGGGGCCAGGGGATGGGCCCAGGGGGAATCTCAGGGGCGGCTCAGGCCACCAGGACTCGCGGGAATCTGGGCCCGGATCGGGAAACGCGTCGGCGCTCGACCCTGGACCGGATCCGCCGCCGTTCTAGGTTCATCAGGTCTGGTTTCATGCGGTCCGAGTCCGCGTGGCCGGTTTCTCTTCGGGCGCTGGGCCGGCCGCCGCCGTCATCCCTGGGGAGCGGCGGCGGCCGGCGCGGGCGGTTCGAGCCCGAGCTATTTCGTCGTCGGCCCGTAGAAGCCGTTGACTTCGGAGAGCTCGAGCTCGGCCGTCGCCTGCACAAGTGCGAGCAGGTCGGCGTCGAGTCCGGGGGAGAACTCCTCGAGTCGCTCGTCCGCGATGAACGAGGGTGCCCCGGCGGGTGCCTGCTCAGAAGCGTCCAGCGTGGTCCCGTCGTTCGAGGGCGAAGCTCCCTGGAAGATCTTGCCCGCCTCCGACTTCCCGTCGAGATCGAACGAGTACTGCTTGCTCTGCAGGCCGAGGTCGAGGAGCTTCTTGACCTCGGGGAACGACTCGGCGTTGGTCTTCGGGATCGGCAGCAGGGCGTTCCACTTGACGCCGAGCGTCTCGAGGGCCCGCGCGTACGCGTTCTCGTGCGCCTGGTCGCGCACGATGAGGTAGGCGATCGTCGCGCGGGCCGTCGGGTTGTCGGTCATCTCGTAGATGCGGCACTTCTGCAGGCGCCCCGTCGACTCGAGCATGAGGTTGTAGAGCAGGTCGAGGGGCAGGTTGCCTGAGTTGTAGACGTAGCTGCCGCTCCACGGGTTGCCAGCGGCATCCACTGGCAGAGCCCCTTGTGCGCCCACCAGGTAGTGGTGGATGTTGCTCGTATCGAGGGCGATCTTCAGGGGCGTCGCGCCGCCGGCGCCCGGCTTGTCGACGGGGTCGGTGAGCTTGCCCGTGTATTCCGGCGACCCGTCGAGCAGGCGCGAGATGGTGGTGCCGATGAGCTCGACGTGGCTGATCTCCTCGGTGCCGATGCCCTGGATGAGGTCGCGGTAGGGCTTGGCGGTGGGGCCTCGGAAGTTCATGGCCTGGAAGAGGTACTGCATCATCGTGCGCATCTCGCCGAACTGGCCGCCGAGCCCCTCCTGGAGGGCGTTGGCGGCCGCCGGGTCGGGCTCGCCGTCTTCGATGTCGTTGATCCAGGTTTGTGCGTGGAAGTACATGGGGGAGTCTCCTCGTCGTCGAGCCCGACGCCTTGGAGGCGCCGTTGGTCCCACCAGACCAAGCGGGCCTGTGTTTCCTCGAGGGGTATCGCGAACTGACGCGAGGGTGTAGAACCCTAGACCCGGCTCTTGCGGTGGCGCGCGAAACGCAGCACGAAGTACGTGGCGACGCCGACCGCGACGATGATCCCGCCGCGCAGCCAGACCTCACCGCTCTGCTGGGTGAGCAGCACGATGCAGGACACGATCGCGAGCACGGGCAGCGCCGTCCATGCTCTGAAGTGGGCGTGGTCGACCTTGTCCCGTCGCAGCACGAGCACGGCCAGGTTGGTGCTGATGAAGACGATGAGCAGCAGAATGACGACGGTCTCGGCGAGCACGGCGACGCCGCCGGTCGCGGTGAGCACGATGGCGCAGGCGGTCGTCACGATGATCGCGACCCAGGGGGTGCGGCGGCCGGGGAGCACTCGCCCGAGGACCTGCGGCAGGAGACCCTGGCCCGCCATGCCGTAGGTGAGGCGGCTCGCCATGATCATGGTCAGCAGGGCGCCGTTGGCGACGGCGATGAGAGCGATCGCGCTGAACAGCCAGGCCGGGACCGGCACGCCGGTCGCCTCGATGACGTTGAGCAGCGGTCCGCTCGACTCGGCGAGCTCGCTTGAGGGGACGGCGATGGATGCCGCGGTGCCGACGAGCATGTACATCGCGCCGGCCGTCAGCAGCGAGAAGAACAGGGCCTTCGGGTAGACCTTCGAGGGTTCGCGCACTTCCTCGATGAGGTTCGCCGACGTCTCGAACCCCACGTACGAGTAGTAGGCCAGCAGGGCAGCGCCGAGCACTGCGGGGAACGGGTCGATGTCGTCGCCGAATGAAACTGCACGCCCGATGTCGCCGCCGCCGCCCGCGACGAGCACCCCGACGAGCACGACGACGAGCACGAGACCGGCCAGCTCAATGCAGGTCATGACGATGTTGGAGCGCAGCGATTCCTTGATGCCTCGCAGGTTGACGAGGGCGATGAGGACAAGCAGGAGGGTCGCTCCGACGACGGGCGGTACGTCGATGAACGTCGCCAGGTAGTCGCCGCTGAACGCGAGGGCGAGGCTCGCGGCGCTCACGACACCGGCGGCGAGCATGGAGAAGCCCACCATGAACGACACGAACTCCGAGCGGTACGCGCGCTGCGCGAACACCGCGGACCCGCCAGCCTTCGGGTACTTGGTGACGAGCTCGGCGTACGACGCGGCCGTCAGCAGCGCCATGCCCAGGGCGACGAGCAGCGGCAGCCAGGTGACTCCGCCGACCTCGCCCGAGATGGTGCCGACGAGGGCGTAGATGCCGGCCCCGAGGACGTCGCCGAGGATGAAGACGAAGAGCAGCAGCCCCGTGACGTCGCGTTTGAGGGCCGGGGTCGCCGACGGAGACTCTGTGGGGGACATGCCCCGAGTCTGCGACGCGTCGCGGGTTTGCTGTCCGCCCTTGCTCAAAGCGCCCCCGTGTGCTGCGGGTTGAGAACTGATCTCATTGTGGGGATTTTCTAGATAGAGTACATTTAATCAAGTTGATGAAGATCGACGAAGCACGTGCTCGTTCATTCCCGTGTAGGAGGAAGCTAGATGACAACTCGACTCTTGAAGATTTTCGCGGCCCTAGTGGCGGTTTTGTCCTTTGTGGCTATCAACGCGCCTGCGGCGAGCGCGAGTGGGCCCGAGCGTGAACAGATCCACGCCGCTGAGTCGCCGGATGGTGACATGGAAAACGTTGCTGTCGATGGGCCCGACACCGTCGACCCGGAGTTTCTTCTCGCAGCGCTGGAAGAACTCGAGTCCTCCGAAGCGCAGCGGGTTGAAGTTGAGATCGATGGCCACGCTTTCCATCAGTACGTCGTCGCCGAAGGATCTCTCACCTTGCCGAGGTCGATCGATCTCCGCGACGCAATAGCTGCAGGAGAAGATCGTGAACTCGAGGCGGACGGACGAGAAGGTCGCTTGTCCGTGCGCTTCTCGGGTATCAAGATGGCCATTGGCCTCAACACAGTCGATCAGCAGGCCCTCGCATCCGGGGGAGCTGCTGCGATTGGCGCTGCACTCTGTGCCATTCCCGGAGTGGGGTGGGCCGCGTGCACAGCCATCGGTATCGTCGTTGGGGTCGCTACTACATACATTGTGCAGAACGGAATCTGCAGCAATGGCCGCGTGCTCTGGTGGTACGACGTTCGCGGTGGCTCAACGATCAACTGCCGCTCTTCTGTGCCGTTCTGACCTGATCTGTCACGCGCCAGGACTCGGTGAACCGGTGCCAAGGAGGTATATATGAAGCGCTGGCTGCTGTTGGCCGCGACCTCGATCGTTCTCATCGCGGGGGTCTGGCTGGTGACACCTCTGCTCGCTCCGCACCTGACTTGGGTCTCGCCGGTGGCCTTCACGGTTGTCATCGTGCTGGTCGGCCTTGGGAGTCGATTCGTCAGTTCGCGAAATCGAGAAGAACGTGGCGAGCGAGGCTCCAGGAGCTGGAGCTGGAGAAGGAGCAGGCAACGCTGAGGGCTTGCGCACGCACCCGCTCTGGTCTTTGACGGGCCCTGTTGCTACCGTTGGGTGTTGAAGCCCCGGAATCGGGCTTGCGGACGAGGGAGCAGTACCCGCACCACGACAAGACTGACTCAGAAGGAGCCGTCGTGGCTTGGTTCGTGTTGATTCTGTCCGGGATGCTGGAGGCCGTCTGGGCCTCGGCTCTCTCCGCCTCGAAGGGGTTCAAGAAACCCGTCCCCGTCGTCGTGTTCCTCGTGTCTCTCACCGTCAGCATGGCTGGCCTCGCGTGGGCGATGACGCAGCTGCCGACCGGCACCGCGTACGCCGTCTGGGTCGGCATCGGAGCGACCCTCACCGTCATCTGGGCCATGGTCACCAAGCAGGAGCGCGTCTCGGTTGCCCGAGTCCTGCTGCTCCTGCTGCTCGTCGGCTCCGTCGTCGGCCTCAAGGTGGTGAGCTGACCATGGCATGGATCGCGCTCATCGTCAGCGGCATCCTCGAAGCCGTCTGGGCCACGGCTCTCGGTCACTCTGACGGGTTCACGCAACCCTTTCCGACGATCGTCTTCTTCGTCGGGCTCGTGCTCAGCATGATCGGCCTCGGCTGGGCCGCGGCGCGCATCCCCATCGGCACCGCGTACGCCGTGTGGGTCGGCATCGGGGCGGCGCTCACCGTCATCTACGCGATGGCGACCGGCGACGAAGCGTTCTCGCCGTGGAAGACCGTCTTCATCTCTGGCATCATCCTGGCCGTCATCGGCCTGAAGCTCGTGCCAGACAAGAAGGCGCGGCTCGTCGCAGAAGCCGAACGCGACTGACGGTGTTCGGCGCGCATCCAGTCGAATGTCTGCCCTCGCACGTACGCTGAGGCTTTCCTCCCAGTCGGTCCAAGCCGACCCGGACGCCGACCCAGGAAGGGCCAGCCTCATCGCCTCGTCTGCAAGCTCCCCAGCTCGCACCCGTCTCTACTCGACCATCGGTGTCGGCATCGTGTCGGCTTCACTGCTGACGGGATGCGCGGGGTCGTTCTTCTCGCCGGCGTACGGCGAGGACGAGGTCGGCGACGGCGTGCGGGATGAGCAGGTGCAGACGGAGCCCTACCTCGACCCGGCTGCCGAGGGCTACCCGGCTGCTCCCCAGCAGCTGCTCCCCGAGTCGGCCGGATACGGCATCTGGGATGTGCCGGTTGCTGAACTCCCGTCGCCCACGTGGGTCCAGGCGACCTCCGAGTCGACGGGCATCCCGGTGCGGGCGCTCTCGGCCTACGCGGGGGCCGCGATCCGCGTCTCGGAGACGCGTCCAGAGTGCGGCATCGGCTGGAACACGCTCGCCGGTATCGGCGCGGTCGAGTCCAAGCACGGCACGTACGGCGGGTCTCAGGTGCTCGACTCAGGGCAGGTCGAACCGCCCATCATCGGGGTGCCCCTCGACGGCAGTGCCGGGTTCCTCGCGATCCCCGACACCGACGGCGGCGCCCTCGACGGCGACACACAGTGGGACCGCGCGGTCGGCCCCATGCAGTTCATCCCAGAGACGTGGGCGAAGTACGGGCAGGACGCGAACTTCGACGGCGTCGCCGACCCGCATCACATCGACGACGCCGTGCAGACAGCCGCCGCCTACCTGTGCGAGCGGGGCGGAGACCTCACGACCGACGACGGTTGGAATGCCGCGGTCTCGGCCTACAATCTCCCGGCCGAGTACGCGCGAGAGGTCGCGGGATACGCCGATCTCTACGCGTCGTAGGAACTCCATAGGAACCGCGTAGGGAGGCGATAGGCCCGCTGCCTACCGTCACTTCCATGGAGAACATGAAGCTTGAAGACGTGAACGCGAAGCGGCGCTCGGGCCGCACGAGGACGGCCTGGATCGCCTCGGTCCTGCTCGCCGGCAGTCTCGCCCTGTCGGGGTGCGCCGCCATCGACAGCGCAGCAACGGTCGCGACGAGCAGCACGCCCGTCGCGACGGCCGAGAGCACCAGCGCTGCTGCCGACGCGTCAGCAGGAACCACGGCCCAGACGATCGCCGACACGACCGCTGCGGCCGAGGCGTTCATGGCGACCCTCTCGGCCGAGCAGATCGAGCAGCTCACCTACGCCTACGACGACGAGACGAAGTCGACGTCCTGGTCGAACTTCCCCGTCACGTTCGTCGAGCGGGCCGGCCTCAACCTCACCGATCTGACCGAGGTGCAGCAGGCGGCGGCCCTCAAGGTGCTCGAGGCGCTGCTCAGCGATGAGGGCTACGCGACGGTCACGGGCATCATGAACGGCGACCAGTACCTCCTCGACAACAGCAGCAGCACGGAGGAATCGCTCGGCCAGTACATCATCGCCTTCTTCGGGGATGCTGCAGACTCGAGCGCGTGGGAGGTGCAGTTCGGTGGGCACCACCTCGGCATCAACGCGACGCTCGACGGCGCATCCGACGCCATCACCTTCGCCCCGACCCACCTCGGCGTGCAGCCGGCCGTCTATACCGACGAGAACGGTGACGAGGTGCAGCCCTTCTCGGCCATCTACGAGAGCGCGTTCGCGTTCTATGACAGCCTCACGGCCGAGCAGCAGGCCGAGCTGTATCAGGGTGAGGACCTGGCGAGCATGGTCTGTGCGCCGGGCTCGACCTGCGACTACCCGACCGGCACGGGCCTCGCGGGCTCCGAGCTGACCGACGAGCAGAAGCAGCTCCTCCTCGACGTCATCGCCAACTGGGTCGGGCTCGCCGACGAGGAGACCACGGCGGATGCGCTCGCGGAGATCGAGGCGACCCTCGACGACACGTACATCAACTGGTCCGGAGCGACGGCCTACGACATGACGCAGGGCGACGGCATCTACTTCCAGATCTCCGGCCCGAAGGCGTACGTGGAGTTCGCGAGCCAGCAGGGCTCGGCCGGCGCGGATGTGAGTGGTGTCACGACGAGCGGCTGGGGCCACGTGCACACGATCTACCGGGACCCGACAAACGACTACGCGAACAGCGTGACGCAGGCGGCGGCGCGGTCAAGCCCGACCAGCTAGGCCAGGCCGGCCGGTGACGTCATCCCGAAGTCGTCTGGGGTCGGCGCCACCACCCCGCCTGGGCTGTTCGCCATGCGCAGGAGGCGCTCGACGATGCTCAGGTCGAGGTCACGTGGCCGTTCGCCCTGATAGTTGAACAGCACGGGGACGTTGGCGCTCATCCACACGGTGTCGCGGCCGCCGCCCGAGAGGGCGTCGTTGCGCCAGCTGAGGAGGAACGACTCGCCGCGCCTCAGCTTCGTCGCGACGACGGCTTCGACGTGCGCGAGTACCCGGTCGTCGAACTCCGCCGGTGTGTTGTCGTAGATGAAGGTGCCCATAGTTTGTCTGGCGCGGATGCGGTGAGCATTTCCGCGCTCGATGACGCTAATGAACCGGGCAGTTAGACCTGAATCTCTTGACTTCTCATGGAATTCGGTCTAGGTCACGGCGTCCTTGCCTGCTCCCCGCAGGGGATCGCCATGGTCGCGACGAAGGCGCCATCCGAGTGCATGACCGGCGGGACGGTCTCGTCGAAGATCGCTGCCTCACCCTCGGCGAGGTCGGTGTCGGCGAGACGGAGGCGGCCGCTGATGAGGTAGATGGCGCGCACGTCGGGGTCGAACTCGATGGGGTCGCTCACGAAGACGCGGCCGAGGATGATGGGCTGCATCTCCGACTTGCGCGTCACCCTCAGCAGTCGAGTGCTCTTCGCTCGGCCGATGGAACTGCGCAGGAGAAGCAGGGGCGTCGTCGACTCGACCACGATCTGGTGGTCGGCCCGCACCTTCTCCTGGCGGGTGCCATCCACGAGCCGCAGCTGCGGCCCGCTGATGCCGAGCCAGTGGTCGACCGTGCCCTCCGGCCGGTGGAGCGACTTCACGTTGCGCTTCACGTCGACGAGCGACAAGCTCCACCTCGGGTCGATCTCGTCGTCGGGGTCGCGCCAGATCTCATGCACGCTTCCGGAGCGGAGGTCAGTGCCAAGTCGTTCCCGTGGCAGTGACTGCGGCGTGACGATCTTCATCGAACGGCGTCCAATCTGCGTGATGCTCAGCTGGTGGGGGTCAGCCAGCAGGGCGGGGAATGGCCAGAAGGTGGCGGCCAGTCGGGAAACTGTGCCGCCACCTTCATGGTCAGTGAGCGGATGCTCGGCGTGCGGGGCGGATGCTAGACGCGGGCATCCTCGAGCACGTAGCCGGCTTCACCGTGCGAGACGGTGTCGAGGCCGGCGATCTCGTCCTCGTCCTTGACTCGGAAGCCGATCGTCTTGTGGATGATGAAGCCGATGACGAGGGCTCCGACGAAGGAGTAGGCCATGACCGCGAATGCTGCGATGGCCTGCACGAGCAGCTGCGTGCCGTCGCCGCCGAGGAAGAGGCCGGTGCCGTTGGCGAAGAAGCCGAGGTAGAGGGTTCCGATGAGGCCGCCGACGAGGTGGATGCCCACGACGTCGAGCGAGTCGTCGAGACCCAGCTTGAACTTGAAGTCGATCGCGATGGCGCAGACCGCGCCGGCGATGACGCCGAGGAGGATCGCCCACACGGGGTCGAGCGATGCGCAGGCGGGCGTGATGGCGACGAGGCCTGCGACGGCACCGGATGCGGCACCGACCGAGGTGGGCTTGCCGTCGCGGATCTTCTCGACGACGAGCCAGGCGAGGAGGGCTGCGGCGGGGGCTGCGATCGTGTTGACGACTGCGAGGGCCGCGACGCCGTCAGCGGCGAGCTCGGAGCCGGCGTTGAAGCCGAACCAGCCGAACCAGAGGAGGCCCGCGCCGAGGAGCACGAACGGCGGGTTGTGGGGGACGTGCGCTCCCTTGCCGAAGCCGACGCGGCGGCCGAGCACAAGGGCGAGGGCGAGCGCTGCAGCACCGGCGCAGATGTGCACCGCGGTGCCACCGGCGAAGTCGATGACGCCGACGCCGAACGTCTCCTGCAGGCCGTAGGTGATCCATCCGCCGTAGGCGAAGGAGCCGTCGTCGGCGAGACCGAAGTTGAAGACCCAGCTGGCGACGGGGAAGTACACGACGGTTGCCCAGATGCCGGCGAAGATCATCCACGAGCCGAACTTCGCGCGGTCGGCGATGGCGCCGGAGACCAGCGCGACGGTGATGATCGCGAAGGTCGCCTGGAAGGCCGCGAACGCGAGCGGCGGGTAGGCGGCGCCTTC
Source organism: Pseudoclavibacter sp. (assembly GCA_052099095.1). GTDB lineage: Bacteria > Actinomycetota > Actinomycetes > Actinomycetales > Microbacteriaceae > Pseudoclavibacter. Next base: position 165,592 of record JBQDTF010000004.1, on the reverse strand, counting down.
CGGAACCTCGAGGAGGCTGGAGAGCCCCATCGCGGACGGGTCGATCGCGAAGAGCGGGCTCAGGCCCTCAGCCTGTGGGAAGGCGATCGAGTAGCCGTAGAGCACCCACAGCACGCCGATCAGGCCGATCGCGCCGAAGCTCATCATCATCATGCTGATCACGCTCTTCGCTTTCACGAGGCCGCCATAGAAGAAGGCGAGTCCTGGTGTCATCAGCAGCACGAGCGCCGCCGCGAAGAGGATGAATGCGGTATTTCCTTGATCCATCGTTATAGACCTCTCTGCAAGGGACGCCGTGGGCGTCGGGGTGCACTCAGCTTGCGCTCAGGCTGTTTCGCCTGCGCGGCGGTGGTGTTACGCGAACGAACGAAGTGTGTTGCGTTCGTGTTTCCACGGTGTCGCGCGAAACGCACCGTCTGCCTTGCGCAATGTGACGCCCTGAGTAGCCCGGCGTAGTCCCCGTCTTACGGTTGCGGGCGGCGTCTGCCTACCATCCCCGCATGAGCACCTCGGCTTCCCCTTCCCTTGTCCGCGATGGTGGCCTCGTCGGCGCTGGCGGCGTCGACCGCGCCCAGTTCAATCGGGAGTGGGAGGCGTGGCATGTCGAGCATGAGAAACGGCGCACCGACGGGCACGGCTTCCTCGCGGTGACGAGCCTCAACTTCCTCTCGGAGGAGCCGCAGGCCATCGAGGGCATCCCCGGCACGTGGTCGCTCGAGGATGGCCAGGCGATCGTCGACCTCGCCGAGGGGGAGACGCTCGAGGCGGACGGGTTGCTCCTCCAGGGCCCGCGACTGCACCGCTTCCCCTGCATCGCCGAACGCGATGGGGTTAGCGCCCGCGCAGGCAGGGTGCTCATCGAGATCGCGAAGCGTGGTGGGTTCACGATCGTGCGCCCCCGCGATCCCGACTACGGCTACCTGGCCTCCTACTCGGGAACCCCCACCTACCTGCCGAACCTGCGCTGGCGTGCCGAGGGCACCTTCGAGGCGTTCGACGAGCCGCGCGACGTCACCGTCGGCGCTGCCGTCGAGGGCCTCGAGCACGTCTACTCCTCGCCAGGCAAAGTGAGCTTCGAGCTGCGCGGCGAGCAGTTCTCGCTCACGGCCTTCAACGGGCACGAGGCGGGTTCGCTGCTTGTGCTGTTCACGGATGCGACGAGCGGCCTCACGACGTACGCCGCGAACCGTGCCCTTTCCGTCTCGGCGCCGGATGCGGATGGTCGCGTCATCGTCGACTTCAACCGTGCCGTGAACTTGCCGTGCGCGTACACGGTCTTCGCGACGTGCCCACTGCCTCCGGCCGAGAACCGCCTCCCCGTTGGGATCGAGGCTGGCGAGAAGACTCCGCTCGCGAAGGCTGGCGAGGCCGCGTGAAGTTCCAAGTCCTCGACATCGTCCCGTATGTCGCCAATCCGGTCACGGGCCAGCAGCTGACGCCGTCGGAGCGCCTCCACGAGACCCTCGAGTTCGCGCTGCGGGCCGAGGAGCTCGGGTTCGACGCCTTCTCGGTGGGGGAGCGCCACGCCGGCCGCTTCCTGTCGTCGTCGCCGAGCGTCCTCCTCGGGGCCATCGCCGCGCAGACCTCCACGATCCGCCTGCAGACGGGCGTGACGGTGCTGTCCATCCTCGACCCGGTTCGGGTCGCTGAGGACTTCGCCACCATCGACCAGCTCTCGCGGGGTCGCCTCGAGATCACGATCGGCAAGGGCAACGAGGTCGCCCAGTTCCCCTTGTTCGGCCTCGAGATCGACGACCAGTGGGAGCTCCTCGCCGAGAAGTACGCGCTGCTGCGGCAGCTCTGGCGGGAGACCGACCTCGACTGGCCAGGCACGGAGTTCACGCGTCCGCTCACCAAGGTCACGACGCTGCCCAGGCCGTACGCAGGACCGCCCCGCGTCTGGCACGGCTCCGCGACGACGCTCGCCTCGGCCGCGCTCGCGGCGAAGTGGGGCGACCCGCTCTTCTCGGCCAACGCCATCCAGCCCCTCCGCAACTACGAGGTGCTCGTGCGTCACTACCGCGACGAGTTCGAGCGCCACGGCCACGACCCGAGCACGGCCTATGTCGGCGCCGGTGCCGGATCGCTGTTCATCGCAGAGACCTCGCAGGAGGCGAAGGAGCAGTACGGCCCCGTCTACGAGGCCCTTGTCGCCGCCACGAACGTGCCAGGCAACAACTCCATCTTCCGCGACATCGACCACGCGATCGCGGAGGGGCCGGCGCTCGTCGGCAGCCCGCAGCAGGTGATCGACAAGATCGGCCGCTTCCACGGGGCGTTCCACCACGACCTGCAGTCGATCAGCCTGCCGACGACCCTCCCGCACGAGCAGCAGCTCGAGCAGCTCGAGTACTTCGCGACGGCCGTCATCCCCGCGCTCCGCGAGGAGTTCCCGACGACGCTGTGGGGCGAGGGAGACGCCAAGCGGGACCGTGCCTTCAGTGCGGAGTCGGTGGGAGCTCCCGCCGCATGACGCAGACTGCACCCGTGACGACTCCGGCGGCGTCTGCGCCGCTGCCTCCCGTGCTGAGGATCCGCGCGGCTGCGCCCGCCGACTGGCCGGAGGTCGTGCGCGTCAGCGAGGCGGCCTTCGCGGCCGGCCCGTATGGGCACCTGCCGGTTCGTGAAGAGCGCCAGCGCTTCGTGCGCGACGTCGCGGGGCGAGCCGCCGCCGGCACCGTCCTCGTCGCCGAGCGAGTCGGTGACGGCGTGGAAGCGGGCAGGGCCGAGATCGTCGGCACCCTCAGCATCGCGCGCGCCGGCACCGGCCCTTCGCGGCTGGCGGTCGCCGGCGAGGCCGAGGTGCGCCTGCTCGCCGTCTCTCCGACGGCGCAGCGCCTGGGCGTCGCGAGGCGCCTCATGCTCGCGGCCCACGAAACCGCCCTCGGCTGGGGCGCATCCGCGCTTGTGCTCGACACCGGCGGCAAGAACTTCGCAGCCCAGGCCCTCTACGAGAGCCTCGGTTACCAGCGCACCAACGAGCCGGATGAGTCGCACGAAGCGGAAGGTCGCATCCCGCACGTCGACTACCGCCTGCCCCTGCAGCGCGACCCTGGCGTTGTCGTGAGGCTCGTTCGCGCTGACGAGGTCGATGCCGTCGCCGAGCTGTCGCTGCGCGCCTACGAGCTCGAGTATGAGATCTCCGGCACCTATCGCGACGACATCGTCTCCGTCGGCGAGCGTGCTGCGGCCCACCAGGTCTGGGTTGCCGTGGATGCGCGGAGCGGCGAGCTGCTCGGGTCCGTCGCGACGCCGAAGCCGGGGGAGCACCTCACCGAGCTCCCCGAGAGCGACGACGAGCTCGACTTCCGGCTCCTCGCCGTCGACCCTGGCGCCCGCGGACGCGGGGTCGGCGCGATCCTCACGAGGCTCGTGATCGAGCTCGCGCGGCTCCGCGGGCTGCGGCGAGTCGTCATGAACAGCGGGCCGCAGATGGTTCGGGCGCACAGGCTCTACGAGCGCCTCGGGTTCTCCATCCTCGAGTCGCGCGTGCGCACCGTCGACCCAGGAGATGGGCGCGAGCCGTTCCAGTTGCTCGCGTTCACGATCGACGTGTGACGATCAGCTGCGTCTTCAAAGACCTCAGAGCAGAATTCGCCTCGACTCTGGCCTCCCCCGGAGGTGCGAGGTGTCCTGTCGGCGAGAGAACAAGGGCTTCCCCTGTCGCCATGAAAAGTACCGCGTCATCCCCTTGATTGCTTGGGTCCGTTCACCTGCCTGAACCAGAAGCAAGAGCCCGGCCGAGGAGCAGATAGAGGCTCCGCGTCGAGTCGTCACGGGAGGACTCGGCTGTGGATCTGTGGACATCCGCGCTATTAATGTATAGCGTCTAATAAAGATGGGTAGATGCTCGTCTCGGGACACGTGAGGGGAAGTATGAGTTTCGAGGTTCTTGCAGGCGGGATCGCGCGTCTCAAGTGGTCGTGGAACGTTGAACAGTGGCGCCCTGCAGTTGGGCTCGGCGCAACGTTCGCCGCTCGATGCAACCCGTAGCGGAGGACTCCCCGTGGCAACCAAGAAGTACAGCGTCGTGGCCTGGTCGTTGGGGTTTGCCACCCTTGTGGCAGTTGTGATCGTCGGGGTGGCCGGATTCCAAGCTGGAGTGGCGCGCGACAACAACGAGTACGGCACGTGGTGGGACATGGCGTTGCCGTGGCTCGTAGGGGCCTTGGTCCTGCTGTTCGTTGCATGGATTGCAGCGTGCGTCGCGGCCTGGCGGGCGAATCCCGGAGACGTGGAAGGCTCGCTGTAGACGGGAAGTTACCTGGACGGCGGCTCCTGGGTGTTGCCCGGGAGCCGCCGATCCGTTGCGGGGGTCGGTTCCGAATGCTTGCCGATGCGCCGCAAGTCGCGGCGCGGGAAGGCATCGCAATGACTGAGATCACCGCACACCACGGCCTGCTGCGCGACACGAAGCTTCACGTCGACGACACCGGCGGAACCGGGCGCCCGGTTGTGCTCATCCACGGCTGGCCTCTCTCGGGCGAAGCTTGGAACCACCAGGTGCCCGCGTTCGAGGCGGCCGGCCACCGCGTCGTGACCTACGATCGCCGCGGCTTCGGGCGCAGCGACAAGCCCCTCACCGGCTACAGCTACGACAGCTTCGCCGACGACCTGCAGTCGGTCCTGGAAGCCCTCGACCTGCGCGACGTGACCCTTGTCGGTTTCTCGATGGGAGGCGGCGAAGTCGCCCGCTATCTCGCGAAGTTCGGCGACGAGCGCGTGCACAGCGCGGTCTTCGCATCCGCTGTGCCGCCGTACCTGCTCAAGACCGCAGGCAACCCGGACGGTCCCCTCGAAGCGGGCGAAGCCGCCAAGATGACGGCCGCGCTCACCGCCAACCAGGAGGCGTTCTACGACGACTTCATCACCACGTTCTACTCGGTCGATGACGAGCTCGTCGTCTCCGAGGAGGAGCGCCAGGCGGCCATCGCGCTCACGAAGCAGGCGTTCAAGCCCGCCGCCCTGCAGGCCATGGCGTCGTTCGCGAGCACCGACTTCCGCGATGACCTGCAGGCCGTGAAGGTTCCGACGCTGGTCATCCACGGCGACAGCGACGCAACCGTTCCCTTCGAGGGCTCGGGCGCCCGCACGCACGAGGCGATTGCCGGCTCTGAGCTGTACGTCGTGGCGGATGCGCCCCACGGCGTCAATGTCAGCCACGTCGACGAGTGGAACCGGGCCATGCTGGAGTTCCTGAGCCGCTGAGCCGCGCCCTCCGAGGCCCGTCCGCCACGCTCGTGGCTGGCGGGCCTTCGGCGTCTCACGAACAGATGGCACGTGCGCGCACGCAGACGCTCGGGCACCTCACATCGTGATCCGGTCCTGCAGCTGACGCTCAGCAGCTGACGGCGGCGGCTCTCGGTATTGCCCGGGAGCCGCCGCTCTGTTCTTGGGGCCGCCCCAGCGTGACGACAGCTTCGCCCATGTTCGAGTCGATAGGTCTGCGCCTCGTGACTTGCGGGCGGCGGCTGGCACTTGGTTTGTGGATAGCTTCACCGCTGAAGCCGAGCATGCCACTCGCGGGCGCGCAGCGGCGACGTGGTCTCGAGGCTCGTGATCGAGCCGTCGATCACCTGGTGGTCACGAACCTAGAACGCAACTGGCTGATATTCTGCATTTACACGTGGATAGCGTTTTACGTGAACTGAGCCCGGGTGAGAACTTGGAATATACAGACTTAATGCGATTTGAGAGCCATCCTGAGTTCTGTCCTCCGCTGTGTTTCATGCCACAGGGAATCTTGAAGTGGGTCAACGGCTTGCAGTGACTGCTCAGGTTTAATGGACGCCGTCCTGTTAATTTATCGACATGCTCAACAATGAAGGGAGGGAAGATGACTGAAGACACTAGCGATTTCGAGCTCCGTATCGATCACAGTTCGATCGGGTCCGCGATGATGCAAATGAAATCAACGATTAGCGTCGAATTGAACGACGAATAGTTCGCGCTTGCGGGGCCACTCGGTCGAACCTGAGTGGCCCCCATCTCGGAGGACGGTATCTACAGATCGGATGGAGCTCATGCTCGTTACGCATAATTCCCGCTACGCACTACGCGCGCGTCAAACGCTCGCCGAAATGGTCCATTCTGACTGGTTAGCGTTGCTCTCCGCAGCCCCTGGCGTATCCGGCATATCGGATAGACTAACGACTCCCATCCAGGAGGCCTTGAAGTCCTGGACGCCTCTAAGGGCGAAGAGCGAGTTCTATAAGACATACTTCAATGCTGTTGCTAGTCTCCGGGCGCGTGACAATGTGTCCTTGGAGCGTGATATCAGAGCGCTCGGAAGTGTGTTGCTCCTGGAGATGGATCTGGATCCACGCCCTTTGCCTCTGTTGCAGGAAGATGGGGCGCTGATGCTCCCCGGAATGGCGGCTGCGTTTGACCTGGGCACCGTGGAGTGCGGGGAAGGCTCTCACCTGACAGTGAGGGAAATTCAATCTTCCGTGGCAGCGTCGTGGATTCCGAGCATGTCTGCTCCACTTCGGTCGGAAACCCCTTTTACTCGGGCCGAATTGCAGAAGTATTCGGAAGAGACGCTGCGAATATCGCGTCTTGATCCGGCTCTGAGTATCGCCACAAGTGCCGATACGGATCTCGTGGAGAAGTTCGATCGGGCGTACACTCTGCTCGACAAAATTCTTCCGGCGCAAGCGGGCGAGGTTCGAGCGGTTACTGAGTACATCGTTCCTCTGCGGGGAAGTCACTTCGTTGGTGGGTCTGACATCACGCTCTTCGGAGCAAGCTTCTTGAGGCTCGATACGTCATGGAGTGTCCTCTGCTTCGCGGACCACATCATCCATGAGGAGGCGCACCAGCTCATGCACGCCCACCATGAATCGTCACCGCTGTTGCTTAACAAAAACGAAATTGGGGCGTTCTCACCGATCCGAGCCGATCCCCGCCCGCTCTACGGTTCCTTTCATGCAACATTCGTATTTCTGCGATTGGCCCAATTCATGGGCAAGGTTCTTGAAAGTGGTTCTGACGAATTCGGTGAAGAGCCACGTTTGCGTTTCCATCGGCACCTCGTTGGGCTGCTGCAAGGACTCGCAATCTTGAGAAAGTCTGGTCGTTTCTCGGACCAAGGCGCGGCAGAAGTGAACTCATGGATCGGCGAAGCTCGAAGACTTGTTGAGATTGACGGGTTTCCGGACGAACGCCTCTACAGTCAGCTCGACTGGGATTACGACGCGGCGTATGCGACTTTGCCGACCGTGCGGCTGTGAACTCGCCCGTCGCGTTGGATGACTTGGCACGCGCTGCTGCAGTTATTCCGCTCTCGTCGTCGGCGCAGGTATTCTTCAGTGCTGTGAATGTCCGTGCTATTGGTGGAAAGTGGGCCACACGGCTACAAGGTACGAGCGTAGCAGTCGGCCGTGATCTATCGCTTCTGAAAAGCAAGATGGAACTGTTAGAGCGTGTTGCTCAATTCGAGTGGTCCAGTTTGGGGTATCCAGCAGTCGATGCATTTCCCATGCGGTGCCAGAGTCGTTCGCAGCTTTCTTTCAGCGTAACTGGCGGTGCTCGGCAGGATGCGACTGGTTTCTGCGCGGGGAGCATGCAGGGCGAAGCTCTGGAGCATGGACTCCTCGAAGTACTGGAGCGTGACAGCGTTGTTAGGATTTTCGACCGCCACGAGAACGTTCGGCAAGTGCCAGTGGACTCGTTGCTTCTCCGTCGCTTGTTGTCCGATCAGAACGCGACAGTCGATTGTTTTATGCACCAAAGGAAGAATCTCCCGCCGACGGCCATTGCCGTGGTTGCATCCCGTACGGCCGTAGCCGGTGCTATCGGAACTGCGTGCTCTGTCAACGCGACTCGGGCGGTCTCTCGGGCTGTTATGGAAGGCGTGATGATGCTTACAACAGCCAGGCACGTGGCGCGCCGGCAAGGCGATCCCGGCAGCTACAGGGATATCGATTGGGCTTCTAGGCATATCCGCGAACTCCGGCAAGAGCTGATTAGCCTGTCAACGGGATCGTTCCAGGATCAGGAACCATCCAGCTCTCTTGTGAGGTCCGTGGAAGAGGTCTTCGAGGCGACCCCCCTGGTCGCTGAAATGCAGGTGAGCTCCGTTGACGGCTGCGGCGCACGCGTGTGGCGAGTGCTGCTCGCGGGCGCGCTCACCAGTGAGAATGCGTCTCGGGTTCCATGGCCTGTCGGGTAGAAGTCCTCAATTATGGGTAGGTTTCAGCGATCAATCGCCTCCTTAGGGGGCGAGGGGCAGTTTCGTCGCTACTTTACTTCCCAGGTGTTTTCACACATCGGTACACGCATGCATATGGCAGCTGTCGCGTGGATGGTTCTGGCTATGACGGGTTCAGCGACACAGATGGGTCTCGTGCTCGCCGCGGAAGTCTTGCCACTGCTAATTCTCGCCCCCTACGCCGGGAGGGTAGTAGACCAGACCTCCGCGAAACGGATCGCCCTCGTGACCCAGGGGGTTCTGGCCGTGACAGTCGCAAGCATGGCTATAGCTGGGTGGCTGTATTCCTATATCGCGATAATCGCGCTCTCGCTCATATTCGGATGTGTGTCGGCGTTTGATGGTGTCGCGCGCCAGGTGTTGATAGTGGAAATCGTGCCAGAGCGACAGCTTCAGAATGCGTTCTCACTAAACAGTATCTCTGCAAACGGTAGTGCTTTCATTGGACCCGGAATCGAGGGTGGATGATCACAAGTGTCGGTGCTCCCTGGTGTTTCATAGTCAACGCGATCACGTTCATTCTTGTGGCTCTAGCAATCTCAGGCATTGGCTCGACCAACTTCAGGGCAGAGCGGAGCAGAGTGCCGAAAATGGCATCATACGGAACGGCGTGGAGCCTCGTTTTGACCACGCCTGCGGTTGGGGCGGCACTGCTGAGTGGTGCGCTCATCTCGGCGTTCACATACGAATTTCCCGTGACTCTTCCCCTCCTGACCTCAGACGTCTATGGTGCGGGCCCGGAGAGCTACGGAGTGCTCTTGGCTGTATCGGGGGCGGGGTCGATCCTTGGCGGCTTGAAGGCTGCAGGTGATGTCGTCGGGCGTTGGTCACTGCCAATATCGGCGAGCGTGCTCGGTGCTTGCGTGCTCGCTACGGCGTTCACTCCCTCTCTTATGTGGGGGCTCGCGACGCTGTTTCTTACCGGCGCAGTTTCGACGCAATTCATTACCGTCGCTTCGTCCATGCTGTTTGCGGGCGCACCTCAACATCTAAGGGGTCGGCTTAGTGCATTCTGGCAGATGGCAAGCATGGGCACAACAGTTTTGGGAGGGCCGTTAATTGGCTACTTCGCCGATGCCTACGGTGTTCAGTTCGCGCTCGGTGTGGGGGCGGCTGCGGCGCTCTGCGGTGGTTTGCTAGCGGCCTTCATCCTTCGTGCTGGATCAGGAACTAATCCCAATGCACTACCAAGATTTTGAACGAGAGAAGGCAATAATGACGACTGTCCTGCGTGAAAGTTCCCCATCCGACTCCACTGCTAAGCTGCGAGAGAACTTGGCTACTGATGGGTATCTATTCTTTCGAGATCTGCTTCCTCGAACGATCATGAGCACCGTGGCTTCAGAACTGCGTGAACGATTCAATCGGGGCGGATGGATTCGTGACGATGGTTCCGCAAGGTCTCGTGCCGCCGTCGCTGACCAAGGCTCCGATGAGACGTATCAATGGGCAGTCAAGTCGGAGAGCTTCCACAGGGTTCCTTATATTGTGGAATTGCGCGAGATAGTTCGTAAGTTGTATGGGCAACCCTGCTTCCCGTACCCGTCGAAGGTGCTTAGGGCAACTCCTCCTGCCGCGTGGGCGACGGAATCAGGTCGTTACGCACACCGTGATTATGCCTACTGGGGCATCGACGACATGCTGACCACATGGGTGCCGCTTATGGATATACCGCGCGAACTCGGCGGTCTCGCCGTGAGGACCGGGAGTCACCGGGAAGGGCCGGTTCCGCTGGAGGTGCTGAAGCTCGATGACCCGGGTTGGGCCACAGTCGACTACCACCTTGGCGACGTGCTCATATTTCATTGTCTTACGAGTCACGCGGCTCTTCCGAACGCTACCTCGTCGTTACGCATCTCAGGGGACTACCGATGGCAGCCCGTGTCTACGTCGGTACCGGCCGACCTGGTCTTTGGATCCAAGCGGTCAACGAAGGAGCTGTTCCACAGATCGTTCTCTGAGAAAGATTGGTGGTCGCCGGTTCCCGAGAACGTCGAGATGCGTGACAGTGAAATCGATCGTAGTACAAGGCCGGGGGCATCTATATTCTTCGAATTGAATAATTCCCCCAGGGGTTTTCATCTGTGATACAACATGCGCGGGCGTTGCTATTGAATCATCTGAAATTGCAGGCTTGTCCATGGCTGTGAATGAAACGAAAGGAAGCTCTTGAATTACGGACTAGATGGCATTCTGGGTCAGCAAGGTGTTGAGAGGTTTTTCGCCGAGAATTGGCCGAGCAGACCTGCCTGGGAGACGGATTCGCTCGAGCGGTCGGAGCGGTTCCGGGAAGTCGCACTCCTGAAGGATGCCGATTCGCTCATGTCTCACGGTGGACGGTTCGGTGTCTTCATGCCTGACGGAAGAGTGCTTATCACGGAAGACCCGGCCGTTGTGCGTGCAGAATATGCGAGCGGAAACACGTTCTTTGTGCATGGCGATCATATACCGCAGCTAGCTGCGGTCCTGGATCGAATCACTAGTGACCTGGGGTTACCCGGTGATGCGATGCGATGCGAGGTTTTCTGTTCTCCGAACCCAAGTGGTGCGCCCATGCACAGTGACTACGATATCAATTTCGCTGTGCTCGTGCACGGCACCAAAACGTGGAGAATTGCTCCGAATATTCATGTTGACAATCCAGTCTCGCAGATCTTTGTGAACTCCGAGATGGAGAATCGGTTGGCTGGGCGCCTTGCTAGAAAGACGCCGCTTCCGAAAGTGATGCCTGCCGATGCTTCGGAGATCACCTTTGGCCCAGGTGGGTTTCTCTTTCTTCCCCGCGGCTGGTGGCACGAGACGCGCAGTTCGGACGAGTGCGTTCAGGTCAATTTCGCCGTGAAGAGTCCTATGGTCATGACTGTATTCGCGCGCGCTATCAGAGAGCTTGTTGTGACGGATCCTGAATGGCGAGAGTACGCGCTCGACGTCTTCGCAGACGGGGACCGCGGAACGCTGGCTCTCGAGAGAATCGGCCGCAAGCTCCCTGAACTGCTGAGTAGTCTCGCGAGTCTCGCTGATGGGCGGGCGATGTCAGAGGTCGGCAAGGCTTTGTTGGACCTAGCTGGGGTGAAGCCCGTCTCGACGTCCGAATAGGGCGCGCCAGGTGGAAGGTCAGGGTGCTGGCATTTGCGCGGAAGTGCTCGACGAGCTCGCCGTGTACCTGGAGATTCGGACATCGGCGCGAACGAGATGCAGAGGTCTGGCAGGCCGGGGCTCCCCGCGAGTACGGTGCCGCTCGCATCGTAGGCTTGACCCGTGACGACAGACCGCGACGCCCTCATCGAACTCATCCGCGACGAAGCCGTGTTCCACGGCGACTTCACCCTCACGAGCGGGAAGAAGGCGACGTACTACATCGACCTCCGCAAGCTGAGCCTCGACCACCGCGCCTCCCCCCTCATGGGCCGTGTGCTGCTCGACCTCATCGAGGAGTTCGGGCCGGTGGACGCGGTGGGTGGCCTCACGATGGGTGCCGACCCGCTCGCGAGCGCCGTCATGCACCAGGGGCTCGCACAGGGCAAGGTCGTCGACGCGTTTGTCGTGCGCAAGGAACCGAAGGACCACGGCCGCGGACGCCAGGTCGAGGGGCCGGACCTCGAGGGCAAGCGCGTTGTCGTGCTCGAAGACACTTCGACGACCGGCGGGTCGCCGCTCAAGGCCATCGAGGCGCTCGAGAAGGTCGGCGCGAACGTGGTCGGCGTGGCGGTCATCGTCGACCGCGCCACTGAGGCGCAGGGCATCATCGAGGCTGCCGGCTACCCGTACCGCGCCGCGATCGGCCTCGAAGACCTGGGCCTCGCCTAGGCGCCGCCCGCGTGCCAGAGTCCAGCGAGCCTGACGAGCGCGCCGCCAAGCGCCGCAACCGCGGAGTGCTGGCGGCGCTGATCGGCGTGCTGATGCTCGGTGGCGTCGCACTCGGCGTCTGGCTCCAGCCCTTCGGCGATGGGACCACGCCGCCGGAGGAGACCGCGGGGCCCGCGCTCACGCAGGTGCCGCTCGCCGGTGTCGACGCCTCGCTGCTCGAGCCGGGCCAGTGCATCCAGGACTACGTCTCGGCGTGGGAGCCGCGCTTCGAGGTCGTCGACTGCGCCGCAGAGCACTCGGGTCAGCTCCTCGCCGAGGTCGAGGCGACCACGCTGTCCGCGAGTGACGAGTACCCGGGCGAGGAAGCGCTGCGCGACCGCGCCCAGATCACCTGCCAGGCGAGCGACGTCCTCGACACGGCAGCGGCGTCCGCCGTCCCCGGTCTGCTCATCGAAGCCAGCTACCCGCTGGACCAGGCCGACTGGGACTCCGGACTCCGCGGATACCGCTGCTTCGCATCCACCCCGGGCGCAGCCACGACCGGCTCGCTCGCAGCGAACCCCTAGCCCGGCCAGCGTTCGGGCGGCGGCGGCTACGCTCGTCGCATGACCTTCGTGAGTGAATCCATCGACATCGACGTGCCCGTCGACGTGCTCTTCGGCCTGTACGCGGAGCCGGAGTCGCTCCCCAGCGTGCTGAGCATCGTCAAGCACGTCGAGGTGCTCGGGCCCGACCTCATCCGCTGGGACGTGGAGCTCGTCGGCCAGCGACGCTCGATCGACGCGAAGGTCGTCGTCAACGAGCCGGGCAAGCGCCTCCGCTGGGAGTCCGTGGAGGGGCGTGCGTCCTTCGCCGCCGAGGTGCGCACCGAGGCCATCACTCCTGGCAGCACTCGCGTGACGGTGGACGCGGAGTTCGATGCCGGCGGTATCGCTGAGCGACTCGGCCTCGCGAAGCCGATCGCCGCGGCCGCGATCGCCAGCGAGCTGCGCAACGCGAAGAAGAACGCGGAGGCGCGGGCCGCCAGCTAGCGCGGTCACGCGACGGCGACGCCGACGGTGCCGTCGTATTCCCTGGACCCGTTCGCTTGTCGCGGAGCGTCACGATGTCGCGCATCCCAGGGGACCTGGCGTACTCTGACGGCAGAGTCCACGTGCTCCGGGGTCGGTGTAATTCCGAGCCGGCGGTTATAGTCCGCGACCTGCTCCCGCAAGGGAGTGGCTGATCTGGTGAAATTCCGGAACCGACGGTGAAAGTCCGGAAGGGAGGCGCACGTGACGGCACGCCTCGGCGTACCGTCAGCTCGTGGAGATCGCTGACCCGTTCGGCGAGCCCACGCGCCTCGTCATCCCCGGAGCTTTCCACGAAAGCCGGGTAGATGAACACGACGTCAGCACGCATCCTCGCACCGATCTCGGTCGCGATCGCGGTGCTCGCTGTGTGGTGGATCGTCACGGCGGCCGGCGTCATCTCGCCGCAGTTCCTGCCAGCGCCCGGCCAGCTCGCCGAGCGCTTCTGGCTCGACGTGACCAAGGGACCGATGCTGGCCCACGCGTGGGTGACGCTCTCCGCAGCCCTGCTCGGCAGCCTCCTCGCGATCGTCGTCGCCGTGCCACTCGGCTACCTCATCGCGCGCCAACCGTGGGTCGACGTGGCGATCACCCCCTACGTGGCCGCCTCGCAGGCGGTCCCGGCGATCGCGCTCGCCCCGCTGCTGGTCCTCTGGATCGGCTACGGCCTCGCCCCAACCGTCGTGCTGTGCGCCATCATGTCGTTCTTCCCCATGCTCGTGACCACGGTCCTCGGCGTGCGCCAGCTGCCACAGGACGTCATCGAGGCGGGACGCATCGACGGCGCCAACTGGTATCAGCTGCTGTGGTGGGTCGAAGGACCGCTGGCCCTGCCGAGCGTGCTCGCAGGCATCCGAGCCGGCGTGACGCTCTCGATCACGGGTGCCGTCGTCGGCGAGTTCACGATGGGCGGCAGGGGCCTCGGGATGCTCCTCACCCTCAACAGGGACGCCAACGACATCCCAGGCATCTTCTCGACCCTCCTCATGCTCGTCCTCCTCGCCGTGACGCTCTACGTCTGCATGCGCCTATTCCAGAACGCCGTCACCTGGAACGACGACGAGCCCAAGACCAAGCGGCGCGCTCGCGTGCTCGCCGACGAACCCCTCCCCGCCTGACCCAACCAGGAGACGCTCATGAACACTCGTAGAACCACCCCGGGCATCGGCTCGCGTGCCCTGCGCTCCCTGATCGCGGCCAGCGCCGTGGCCGCCGTGGCTGTGCTCGCCGGCTGCTCGAGCTCGGCCGACGGGAACGCCGCGAATCCGACGGCCGAGCCGGCAGGTGCTGTGACGATCGGGCTCACGTACACCCCGAACATCCAGTTCGTGCCGTTCTACGTCGCCGAGGCGAAGGGCTTCTTCGACGACGAGGGCGTGGACGTCGAGCTGCGCCACCACGGTGAGGGAGAGGACCTCTTTGGGGCTCTCGCGAACGGCACTGAGGACTTCGTGTACGCGGGCGGTGACGAGATCACGCAGGCTCGCGCGGCAGACATCCCGGTCACGTCGGTCGCGACGCTCTACAACACGTACCCGGCGACGCTCATCGTGCCAGAAGACTCGGACATCAAGACGGCGTCGGATGCACGCGGCAAGACGATCGGCACGCCGGGCCCCTACGGTCAGACCTACTTCGCGCTCCTCTCGCTGCTGCAGAGCAACGGGCTGACGGCAGACGACGTGAAGATCGAGCACATCGGCTACACGCAGCAGGCCGCCCTCACGACGGGCGCCGTCGACGGGGTCATGGGCTACATCAACAACGACGCGGTGCAGTTCGAGAAGGCGGGCTTCCCGGTGCGCACGATCGAGATCGCGCCAGCGGATGCGCCGACCCTCGTCGGCCCGTCGCTCGGGGTCGCAGACTCGATCATCGAGGACGACGACGCTGCGATCACGCCCGTCCTCGAAGCGCTCGCCCTCGCGACGCAGTACGTGATCGACAACCCGGAGGAATCGATCGACATCGCCGCCGAGTGCATCCCGACCCTCTACACGGAGGAGGCGAAGAGCGACGCGCTCGCGACGCTCGAAGCGACCATCCCGTTCCTGTCCGCTCAGGACGGGCAGCCGCTCTTCACGAACGACGCCGAGGTGTGGGCCACGATGGCCACCTTCATGAGCGAGCAGGACCTGCTCGAGAAGCCCCTCGAGGGCGACGCGTTCACGAACGCCTACGTGCCGCAGGGCTAGGAGGCTCCTGCCTCCTCCTGGCCGTCGCGCTCAGCCATCCGCTTCTGGATGGCTGACGTGACGGGGCCCGTGAGGAGCAGGAGCAGCCAGGTGTAGCGCGCCGGGTCGGGGCCGAAGGCGAAGGCGACCGGAATCGACAGCGCGAACACGGCGGGAACCACGAACGTGAACGCCGAGCGGCGCCGAGCTGCGACCGAGTCCTCGGTGAGCCCGCGCCGCAAGGCCACGACCCAGATCATGTGCTGCGCGAGGGACGCGCAGATGATGCTCACCGCGTAGATGACGACGGGCAACGGCTGCGTGTCGAGCGTCGACTCGCTCATCGACGCCGTGGTGAACGGCAGCACGACGATGAAGAACATCGCCACGATGTTCGCGTTCAGGAGCGCGCCGTCCAGGGCCGACACCTGGCCCATGAGCCGGTGGTTGACCTTCCAGAAGTTCGCGATCACGAAGAAGCTGATCGTGAACGCGAGCAGCTGCCCGAACACCCCGGAGCCGGCGAGTGCATCCCAACTCGCCCAGTGGTCGGCCGTCGGAGGCTTGATGTCGACGATGAGCAGGGTGATCGCCACCGCGTAGATCGCGTCGAAGAACGTCAGTCCTCGATCGAACTCCGTCGTGCCGCGGGCGTAGCTGCGTGAAGCCATGTCGGGATGCTCCGTGCTCGGTAGGGGCTGGGCAAGGAAGGAGTGCTACTCGAGGGTTCGGATGACCTTCGCCGGGTTGCCAACCGCGACGACGTTCGCGGGGAGGTCTTTCGTGACGACCGCGCCGGCACCGACAACCGTGTTCTCGCCGATCGTGACGCCCGGGCAGACGATGACGCCGCCGCCGAGCCACACGTTGTCGCCGAGCGTGATCGGTGCGCCCGCTTCGTAGCCAGCGCGTCGAGGCTCAGGGTCGAGCGGATGCGTTGGCGTCAGCAGTTGCACGTTCGGGCCGATCTGGCAGTGCGCCCCGATCGTGATGGGCGTCACGTCGAGCGCTACGAGCCCCACGTTGATGAACGTGCCGTCGCCGATCGTGATGTTCGAGCCGTAGTCGACGTAGAGGGGCGCCTTCACGGCTACGTCGGCACCGAGACTGCCGATGAGCTCGGCGAGGACCTCGGATGCACGCTCCCCGTCGACCGGGAACGCGGAGTTGTACTCCGCCTGCAGTCGAATCGCGCGTTGCGCGCCCGCAGACAGCTCGGCGTCGTCCGCGTGGTACAGCTCGCCCGCGAGCATCCGCTGCTTCATCGTGCGGCCGTCGTCGAGGTTCACCGTCATGAGAAAACCCTAGCCTGGTCTCTCGGACGGGCGAATGACGTTAATCTCGACACGTGACCTCGCTGTGGAACGCCGCCGGCCCCGACCTCGTGTTGCACGGCGACAACCTCGACGCCATGCGCCGCCTCCCCGATGGCGCCTTCCAGGTCATCTACCTCGACCCGCCCTTCAACACCGGGAAGCAGCAGAAGCGGCAGTCCGTGAAGGTCAAGCGGCAGTCGCCCGCCGAGGAGGCCGTCGAGGCCGCCGAGCTCGGTGAGGCGCTCGCATCCACACCGCTCACCCGCACCGGCTTCCAGGGCCGCAGCTACGAGCACACGCTGGGTGAGCTGTCGGCCTTCAACGACGAGTTCGCCGACTACTGGGGCTTTCTCGAGCCTCGGCTCGTGGAAGCATGGCGCCTGCTCGCCCAGACCGGCACCCTCTACCTGCACCTCGACTACCGGGAGTCGCACTACGCGAAGGTTGTGCTCGACGCTCTCGTGGGGCGCGACAAGTTCCTCAACGAGATCATCTGGGCTTACGACTACGGGGCGCGCACCTCGAAGCGGTGGCCTGCGAAGCACGACACGATCCTCGTGTACGTGAAAGATCCCAAGCGGTACCACTTCGACTCGGCCGAGGTCGACCGCGAGCCGTACATGGCGCCGGGCCTCGTGACCGAGGAGAAACGCGAACGCGGGAAGCTGCCGACCGACGTGTGGTGGCACACCATCGTGTCGCCCACCGGCAAGGAGCGAACGGGCTACGCGACGCAGAAGCCGGCGGGACTGCTGCGGCGCATGATCCGAGCCTCCAGTCGCGAGGGCGACTGGGTGGCCGACTTCTTCGGAGGTTCAGGCACGACGGCGGCGGTGTCCCGGGAGACCGGTCGCCGGTTCGTGACCGTGGATGCGTCAGTGGAGGCGCTCCGCACCATGCGGGGGCGGCTCGGCCCCGAGGACATCGAGTACCGCAAGCTCACGAAAGACGGCACGCGGCTGCTGTCGGCTGCGCCGAAACGGGCTAGGCGAAGCCGCTGAGTCGCGGCAACGCCTAGCCCGTTTCGGGGAGGCAGCGGTGCTCGGGCTAGTTGGACTGCCCGGAGTACGGGTCTGGCTGCCCCGGGGCTGGCGGTTGCGACGGGTACTCGTTCGGGGCGCTGTACTGATCAGGAGACTGGTATTGGCCGGGCGCCTGGTACTGGCCTGGTGCCTGCGGCTGAGCGGGGGTCTGGTTCGGGACGCCGCTGGGCTGCTGGCCGTAGGGCTGGCCAGGCTGCTGCTGTCCGTATGCCTGCTGTCCATATGCCTGCTGCCCGTACGGCTGCTGCCCATATGCCTGCGCGGGGAACTGTCCAGGTGTGTCGAAGCGTGCGCCGGCGGGCACGGATGGCAGGCACGCGAACACGATCAGGGCGATCGGTCCGAGGAACGGGAAGAGCCCGATGAACGCGAAGAAGCCGGAGAAGTTCGCGTCGTGGAGGCGGCGAACGGTCAGCGAGATCGACGGCAGGAGCAGCGCGAGGTTGACGAGCAGGCTGAGGAGTCCGAACAGGACGCCGCCGATCGCGAGGCCCCGGCTGTCTGACGCGTCGAAGCCCATCGAGATCGCGTTGAAGACGATCGTGACTCCGGCGAGGGCCAGCGCGACCCACCAGTATTCGCTGCGGCTCGCCCGCCCGCGGTAGACGAACGCCTTCTTCACGAAGCGCGTGATCGCCTCGGGGAACGGCGCCCCGTAGTACGGCTGGTCGAGTGCTGGCTGGCCTGCCGGAAGTTGTCCGTAGCTCATGTGTTCCCCTGTGTTTCGTGCTGCTGTTCGTGCGAGTGGTGCAAGGGCACACCCTATTGCAGGGCAGCCGGCCGTGTGAGCGATGTGACCTTCGCGACCACTTCCGCGAGGACGCCGGCCAACCCCGCAAGGTCCGCCTGGGTGGTGGTTGCACCCCACGTGAACCGGAGCGCGGTGCGTGCGTCGTCCTCCGCGATGCCGAGCGCGAGCAGCACGTGGGACGGCTCGTCGTGGCCAGCCGCGCAGGCCGCGCCGGCGGAGGCGAGCACGCCGCGCTGCTCGAGCTCCAACAGCACCGTCTCGCCGTTCACCCCCGGCAGCACGAACGACGCGTGTCTTGGCAGGCGCGCAGATGCGTGACCCGTGAGCAGCGCACCGGGGTTGCGGGCGAGCACGCCCGCGATGAACGCGTCGCGGGCGGTCGGGGGCTCCCGCCGCTCCTCCTCGGCGAGGCGCAGCGCCACAGCGAACGCAACTGCGAAGGCCACGTTCTCCGTGCCGGATCGGCGCCCCCGCTCCTGCCCTCCACCGTGGATGAGGGGCTCGAGCGGGAGCCGGGAGCGAACGGCGAGCACCCCGACGCCCTTCGGGGCGCCCAGCTTGTGGCCGGACACGCTGAGGGCATCCACCCCCGTCGTCGCCATCGACACGTCGAGCGAGCCGGCCGCCTGGATCGCGTCCGCGTGAAAGGGGACCCCGCGGGCGTGGGCGACGGACGCGAGCGCCGGCACGTCCTGCACGGTGCCCACCTCGTTGTTCGCCGTCGCGAGCGAGACCAGGGTCGTGTCGTCGCGGAGAGCGGCGGCGAGCGCCCCCTCGGTGACCAGGCCTCGCCCATCCACCTCGACGAATGTCACCTCGAAGCCGTGCAACCGCACCAGGTAGTCGACGGATGCGAGCACCGACTCGTGCTCGATCCGGGTCGTCACGAGGTGTCGCCCTCGTGGGTTGCCGAGGGCGATGCCCTTCACCGCGAGGTTGTTCGCCTCGGTGCCGCCCGATGTGAAGACCACCTCGGAGGCGCGGCAGCCGAGCACCGCCGCCACGCTCCTTCGGGCATCGGCCAGAGCCGCAGCGGCGTCATCGCCGAGGCGGTGCGTGCTCGACGGGTTCCCGAACGAGGCTGTCAGGAACGGCCAGGCTGCGGCGAGCGCCTCCTCGCGAACCGGGGAGGTCGCTGCAGCGTCGAGATTGAGCATGTCAGGCTCCGATGCCCGCCGAGGGGGCCGTCTCGGGGGTGGACTCGAGGGCCATGTCGAGCCCAAGGTCGATGGCGCGCGCGCTGTGCGTGAGCGCGCCGACCGAGATGACGTCGACGCCCGTCTCGGCGATCGCCGCGACCGTGTCGAGCCGCACCCCTCCACTCGCTTCCACCGTCGCGCGGCCCGCGATGAGCTCCACGCCTTCTCGCAGCTCGGCGATCGAGAAGTTGTCGAGCATGATCGTGTCGACGCCCGCCGCGAGCACCGGGGCGATCTGCTCGAGGCGGTCGACCTCCACCTCGAAGTGCGTGGTGTGCCCGAGCTTCGCGCGTGCCGCACGCAGCGCATCCGTCAGGCTGAGGCCGGACCGCTGCACCAGCACGGCCAGGTGGTTGTCCTTCGCCATGACGGCGTCTGAGAGCGAGAAGCGGTGGTTGCGGCCACCGCCGCTCGCCACGGCGTGCCGTTCGAACGCGCGGAGGCCCGGCGTCGTCTTGCGGGTGTCGGTGATGCGCGCGGATGTGTGCGCCACAGCGTCGACGTACCTCCTGGTGAGGCTCGCGATGCCACTCATCCGCTGCGCGAAGTTCAGCGCGACCCGCTCGGCCGTGAGGACCGACCTCGCGGGCCCCGTGACCGTGGCGAGCGTCTGACCAGGCCCGAACGCCTCGCCGTCCTCCGCGAGCAGCTGGACGTCGATGCGCGCATCCGTCAGCCTGAACGCGGCCGCGAACACCCCGATGCCGGACAGCACGCCAGGCTCGCGCGCCACGAGGGTCGCGCTCGCGGTGGCATCGTCTGGGATGAGGGTCTCTGCCGTGATGTCGCCCCAGGGTGCGTCCTCGAGGAGGGCGGCGCTCACGGCCGTCGTGATGTGGGCGGAAGTGAGCATCAGAGAGCCATGACCTTCTGTGGGAGGTGGAGTCGGACTGCGGACATGTCGGTGTTGCTCGGCAGGTCGGTGCGGAAGTGCGCGCCGACCGACTCTTCTCTGACCAAGGCCGCGGCGACCGTGAGCCGCGCGAGGAGCAGCAGGTTCGCGTCTTCGCGCTCGGCGACCGTCGTGACCGGCGCGACCGGCGTGACCGGGCGGGAGCTAGACCACGCGTCGAGTGTGCGCATCGCATCTTCAAGCGCCGGGCGGCTGCGGTGCAGGCCCGCGTTTGTCCACATTAGGTTCTGCAATGCCCCTCGTGAGAAGGGCAGCGCCGCATCGCACGACGTTGCCTGTCCCACTTGAGTGCGATTCTGGCGAGAGAACGGCTCAACAGCCTCCCCGGGGGCAAATTCGCACTGAAGTTGGTCAGCGAGCCGTGAGCGTTCCTGGCTGGCTTCGGCGCTGCGTCGGGCGGCCTGCGCCTGCTCGAGGAGGGCCTTTGCGACGCGGCGCCCGAAGGTGGCACCTTCGAGGAGCGAGTTCGAGGCGAGGCGGTTCGCGCCGTGCACCCCCGTGCGGGCCGTCTCGCCGGCCGCGTACAGCCCCGGGATGCTCGTGTGCCCTGAAAGGTCGGTGACCACGCCTCCCATCAGGTAGTGCGCTGCAGGAGTGACGGGCACCGTCTCGCGAGACCAGTCGAGCCCGCTCGCGTCGATGCGGGCCGTGATGCTCGGGAACCGGCGCTCGAGGAACCCCCGGCCGAGGTGTCTCGCGTCGAGGTGAACTGGACGGCCACCCTGCTGCTCCATCGCATCGGCGATGCCCCGCGCGACGATGTCACGCGGGGCGAGCTCCGCGTCGGGATGAACGCCGACCAGGAACCGCTCACCGGCCTCGTTCAGGAGCACGGCCCCCTCGCCGCGGACCGCCTCTGAGATGAGGGCGCCCCCGGAGCCAGCCAGCACGGTCGGGTGGAACTGCACGAACTCCAGATCGGCGATCGCGGCCCCGGCCCGCGCGGCGGCGGCGATGCCGTCCCCCGTCGAGACGGCCGGGTTGCTCGTGTGCGCGAACAGCTGCCCGGCCCCGCCTGTCGCGAGCACGACCGCGTCCGCCTCGAGGAAGCGCGGCGTGCGCTCGCCCGGGCCGAGGAGCCAGGCGCCGCGCACGCGTTCTGCTGCGGGAGCGACATCATCCACTGCACCGTTCACCGCGAGATCCGAGAGGAAGGTGCGCTCGCGCAGTCGAAGCTCACCACGGTCCGCCGCCGCGCGGGCGGCAGCGCTCAGCGCGCGCTGGATCTCGCGCCCGGTGCCGTCGCCGAAGGCGTGCAGGATCCGCGGATGCGAGTGCGCGGCCTCGAGCCCCCGCGCGATGGCACCGCTCGCGGTCACATCGAAGCGCGTGCCGAGGGCGATGAGGTCGCGGATGCTGGCATCCGCCGACTCGCACAGCACCTCGACCGCACGCCGGTCGCCGAGCCCCGCACCGGCCGCGAGTGTGTCGCGCACATGAGACGCGAGACTGTCGACCGTGTCGCTTCGGGTGCCGTCGCCGCCGCCGCCCGCGAGCACGGCCGCGATGCCGCCCTGCGCGTGAGCGGTGGCCGTGTCGTCGAGCGTCGACTTGGTGGCGATCGTCACGTCGTGGCCGTCGGCGGCCGCCGCGAGCGCCGCGGTCAGACCCGCGATGCCGCTGCCGACCACGAGGACCCGCAGACGCCGGGCATCCCTGAGCATGTCAGGACGCCATCGTGGTGTCTGGCCGGGCCGCGAGCATCCGCTCGACCGCGACTCTGGCGGGTTCGGCGACGTGGGATGGCACGCTGATCTGGTTGCGCACCTCGCCGGCCACGAGCCCTTCGAGCACCCAGGCGATGTAGCTGGGGTGGATGCGGTACATCGTCGAGCACGGGCACACGACGGGGTCGAGGCAGAAGATGGTGTGCTGCGGGTACTCGGCCGCGAGGCGCTGCACGAGGTTGATCTCGGTGCCGATCGCGAAGACCGACCCGTCTGGGGCGGCCGCGATCGCCTTCGTGATGTAGTCGGTCGAGCCGTACTCGTCGGCCGCGTCGACGATCGCCATGGGGCATTCGGGATGCACGATGACGCGCACCTCCGGGTAGTCGGAGCGGGCCTTCTCGATCTGGGCGACAGTGAATCGCTTGTGGACGGAGCAGAAGCCGTTCCAGAGGATCACCTTGGCGGCGTCGAGGGTCTCCGGCGTCTGGCCACCGAGGGGACGGCGTGAGTTCCAGAGGGGCATCTCCGAGGTGGGCACTCCCATGGCCTTCGCTGTGTTGCGGCCGAGGTGCTGGTCGGGGAAGAACAGCACCCGCTGCCCGCGTTCGAAGGCCCATCTCAGGACTGTCTCGGCGTTCGATGACGTGCAGACGATGCCTCCGTTGCGCCCGCAGAAGGCCTTCAGCTCGGCGGAGGAGTTCATGTAGGTGACCGGGATGACGGGCACTCGGCCGTCGGCATCCGGCTCGGTGCCGTACAGCTCGGTGAGCTGCTCCCAGCATTCCTCGACGGAATCGCTGTCCGCCATGTCCGCCATGGAGCATCCGGCGGCGAGGTTGGGCAGGACCACGATCTGTTCTGGTGCGGAGACGATGTCAGCCGTCTCGGCCATGAAGTGCACGCCGCAGAACACGATGGCCTCGGCCTCCGGCTTTGCTTTCGCCGCGTTGGCGAGCTGGAAGGAGTCGCCGATGAAGTCGGCGTACTGCACGACCTCGTCTCGCTGGTAGAAGTGGCCGAGGGTCACGACCCGGTCACCGAGCGTCGCCTTGGCGGCGAGGATGCGGTCGTGGATGTCCTCGTCACTCGCCGTCCGGTACTCCTCGGGCAGGAGCTCCTGTCGAGGTGCCGCTGGTGGGAGCCGGTCGGCCATTGACGCCCCAGGACCGTAGGACGGCGCTTGCAGGTCGAACACCCACGGGGATTTCACGAGCTCCGGTGAGCAGCTCTCGCCGGCCTGCTTCCCGGTCTGGATGCGCGTGATCGTCGTGTGCACTGAGGCGGTCGTGGTCATGGGAGTTGCCTTTCATGGCGGGGGAGGTGCTCTCGTCGGCCGGCGCAGACGCCTCGTTGTACCTGTAGAGCTTCGGGGGTCGGTGCCTCGTGCCGGCGAGGGTCTCACCGGTCTCGGCGAGGGACTTCGAGGCGAGCATGTCGCGGCGGAAGTTCGCGGCGTCGAGCGGGCGGTCGAGCACGGCCTCGTAGACCTCGCGCAGCTGCGCGAGTGTGAAGGACTCGCCGAGGAAGCTGTGCGCGATCGAGCTGTACTCGACCTTGTTGCGAAGGCGCCACAGGGCGTAGTCGATGATGCGGCGGTGGTCGAAGGCGAGGGGCGGGAGGTTGTCGACCGGGTGCCATCGCACGTTGTCTCCGAGGCGAGCCGAGCTGGCCTCCTCGCCTCCGACGAGCGCCCAGTAGACGACGGACACGACGCGCGGGTCGCTCCCGAAGACGCGGTCGGCGTCGCCGAACGCGTAGAGCTGCTCGAGGTACTTGGGGGCGAGGCGCATCGTCTCGAAGAGGGTGCGCGAGGCGGCGGCGCCGAGGTCTTCGTCGCCGAGCGGACCGCCGGGCAGTGCAAGGAGGTCGATGAACGGCTGCCGCTGCCGTCGCACGAGCGGAACCCAGATCGTGGGTGCGGGGGCTCGATGGGAGGAGGGAGGTGATGGGCGCAGCGCGAAGATCACCGTGGAGACGGCGAGGGTCGCGTTGGTGGCTGGCATGTGCTGCTCTGCTCTCTGTGCTGACGCCTGCACTTCACTTATGGTCAGATCGACTCTAAGTGCAGTGTACGCCACGCCCGCCTAGGCTGTGGCGGTGAGTGATCAGCAGCAGTTCGGCAGCGAAGACAGTGCACCGCACGGGGTCGGCCCATGGCCGGGTGGGCGCGAGGGGTGGCCGGAAGGCCCCTGGTTCGATGCTGAGCTGCTCGAGCACGGCGACAGGCGCAACGTCATCGACCGCTACCGGTACTGGTCGATGGCGGCGATCGTCGCCGACCTCGACACGAAGCGCCACGCGTTCCATGTCGCCATCGAGAACTGGCAGCACGACATGAACATCGGCTCGATCGTGCGCAGCGCCAACGCGTTCGCGGCCGACACCGTCCACATCGTGGGCAAGCGCCGCTGGAACAAGCGCGGCGCCATGGTCACCGACCGCTACCAGCATGTCGTGCACCACGAGACGGTCGAGGCCTTCATCGAGTGGGCAAGGGGCGAGGGGATGCCGGTCCTCGCGATCGACAATGTGCCCGGGTGCGTGCCGATCGAGACCTACGAGCTCCCGGAACGGTGCGTGCTCCTGTTCGGGCAGGAGGGGCCCGGGGTCTCGGAGGAGGCGATCGAGGTCTCGGATGCGGTGCTGGAGATCTCGCAGTTCGGCTCGACCCGCTCGATCAACGCGTCAGCGGCGGCAGCCGTGGCGATGCACACGTGGGTGCTCCAGCACGTCGAGTTCAGCTAGCTGGCTCCCTCGCTGGCGAGCTGACGGGCGCCGGCGATGATGAGGTCGAGGCCCGACGTGAAGCTGATCGTGGGGTCCAGCTGTGCAGGCAGATCGGTGGTGCGCGAGTCAGCGGTGCGCGGATGCAGGGCGCCGACCTCGGTCGCATGGGCGCGCTGTTGCTCGTGGAAGGCCTGCCCGATCGTGTAGTGGACGACGGCCTCGGCGCATGATCGACTTCCGACGGCGTCGAGCGTGAAGTCACTGCGGGCCGCGCCGGAGATCAGCTTCGTGAGGTCGACGGACAGCAGGTCGAGTGCGAACGAGCTCGAGACGAGCTCGGCGCCATCTCGTCGCGAGAGGAGTGCGGTGCGCAGCTGGGTGGCGAGTGCCCGAGTCTGTCCGTCGGACACCTGGAGCCAGGTCTCGGCGGTGAGCGGCTGCAGGATGCGGTCGCTCACTGCTGCAAGCAGCGACTGCTTGTTCGGGAAGTGCCAGTAGAGGGCGCTGGGCTGGACTTGCAGGTAGTCGCTGATGCGCCTCATCGAGAGGTTGGGAAGGCCGTGCCCGTCGAGGACTTCGAGGGCCGTGGTGACGATCTCGGTTCGGCTGAGCTTCTCGTGGCTGGTCTCTCCGGCTGGACCACGTGGTGTCATGCAGCTACTCTACTGAACACCGTTCACTGAACACCGTTCAGCTAGTACTCGAAGAAAGGTCATCACCCCTATGAGCATCGAATCGATCAGCTCGACCAGCCGTCCTGTCGGCCGCCCAGCGCCACGCGTCCTCGCAGATCTGGTTGCCGCCGCAGGATCCGCGAGTGGAGCTGCGCCCGGTGTCGCGCTCCGCAACGTCGCGCTCGTGCTCGGCGGCACCCTCTTCCTCATCGCCGCGGGCTTCATCGTCATCCCGCTGCCCTTCACGCCCGTGCCGGTGTCACTCGCGACGTTCGCGGTGCTGCTGACGGGTGCGTCCCTCGGTCCGGCCCGTGCCGCCGCGAGCGCCGGCCTGTACCTCGTGCTCGGTGCCCTCGGTGCGCCGATCTTCGCAGACGGTGCCTCCGGGGTGCTCTTCCCCTCGTTCGGCTACATCGTCGGCTACGTCCTGGCTGCCGTCGCAGTTGGCGCGCTCGCTCGCCGTCGCGCTGACCGCCACGTCGCATCCACGGTCGGTGCTTCGGTGCTCGGAACCCTTCTCGTCTACGCGGCCGGTGTGCCATGGCTCGCGTTCTCCCTCGGCGTCGACTTCGGCACGGCACTGGCGCTCGGCGTTGTTCCCTTCCTCATCGGCGACGCCATCAAGATCCTGGCCGTGAGCGCGTTGCTGCCCTCCGCCTGGAAGCTGCTCAAGCGCTAACCGCCTGGGGTCGCCGCGGGATCCTCGGCGGTGACCCCGGCACCACTTCGGCCTCCACGTCCCCGTGCGCTCAGGCGCACACGTGTTGCCCTCCGCTTTTCGCACCCGTAGTTTATTTGTACCCTATCCAGAAAATGGAACTCGAGAGGTGCACATTGACGAACACACCCCCAAGCGCACGCGACCACGCAGGGCGCCGTGGCCAACCATCACGACGGGCCCTGCTGACCAGCAGTGGCGTGGCGGCAGCATGGGCCGTGCCAACCATCGCGCTCGCGGTGGAGGCACCCGCGGGCGCTGCCTCCGCTGGGGCGGCCATCCCGTCGATCGATCTCTGGCAGCTGAGCACCGGTGCCGCCGCCGGGATCGTGCGGAGGACCGGCGCCTCGCTGCCCTACTTCGTGAGTGAGCGCGACCGAACTGGCTCCGGGCTCTACAGTGCCCCGCTGCGCACAGCGACCGCGCCGGGACTCTCGGTGCAGCCCGGGCGCGACTACGTCATCGAGATGCGGCTCAACAGCAACATCGGCGCGGGCAACTGGGGAGGGCGTCAGACCTTCCAGGTGCGAGCGAACGGCTCACCGCTGACCCTCTCGGGCAAGTCCATCGCACCTGGTATCGCGACGGGAACCACGCGCCTCGCGACCTCGACGGAGTTCCAGATCCAGAACGTGCCGTCGTCGTCGCCCCACAAGGAGAATCCAGCTGTCTGGCAGATCGTCACGGCCAGCTTCACTGCTCCAGCCGGCGCGCGCTCGCTCGAGCTCACCTACGCCTTCAACTCGCCGGTTGCCGGTGTCTGCGATGACATCCGGGCGACCCTCCCCGTTCTGCTCGACGCCTAGCTCCGCCGCCCCACCTCGGGGGAGCGTGCATTGTGTTCATACTGTTTAGTGAAGATGGAATCACCAAACTCTCCAATGCGTTCTGACCAGTCGGGTCCCGTTCTGCTATTTCTGTACTGAATCCATCAACCTGGCGTGTCCGAAGAGTGAATTCCGTCTCCGAAGGGCGTGCTCGGGGTCGATGGTTATGCATGCGCCTTGTGTTGCAAGGGATCTACGCTGAAAACGGACCTTCTCAGATGCCTGCCGACACTCACTCAAGTTGCACGCATACTTCCCCGACAGCAGAAAGCGGTTTGACCCATGACGTCACCAGTCGAAGGAACGCCATCCCGTATTGGAAGGCAAAATCACCAATCCATCGGTCGTCGAACCATCGTCGAAGGAGCGGTGTGGGGTGCCCCGGTCATCGCGGCAGTCATCGCGGCGCCGGCCGCTGCTGCGAGCGCGAGGCCGCAGGCACCTCCACAGGCGCGGTCGGAGTTCGGTCCGATCACCATGACTCCCAACTCGGAGGGCTACCTGCCCGCGGGGCCGGGCGTGCAGCCGACGATTTGGTGGGATCGCACACAGGAGTGGAACGGCACCACGGGCATGAGCTCATGGGGGCGAATCAAGAACACAGGCACGGAGACGATCCCGGCCGGAACGCTTGTCTGGGCGGTGAAGCTGTCGACCTCGCCCGCCAACCTCAGCACGAGGGCGAGCCCCTTCAGTCAGCTCAGGCTGCCAGACCCGCTGCCGGCCGAGTGGCAGCTGCTTGCGGGTCTCGAGAATGATGTCGAGGGCCAGGATGTCGATGCGATCGAGTACGTGCACCTGCTGCAGTACGAGGCGCCGCTCGCTCCGGGTGCCACGACGCCGAGGCTGCAGCTCGTGGCCGTTCCCACGGACCCACCGCCCAGGCCGGAAAGCTACGGCGACCGCCTCGATCCGAGTCGAAAGTACTTCAACTACGAGCAGGGGTTCTCCGCACGTGTCGGGACCGCCAGCGCTGTTCAGGCATTCACCGACGCCGGGTCGACCGGAGTCACCAAGTCCAAGTCATGGGGAGTGGCGATTCCTGCTCCGGGTAGCGGTGCCTAGGTGCAGAAAGCTCCGACAGGTGTCGCCGCCTGGGTCGTTCGAGTGTTCGAGGGTGTGACTGGAGTGTCGGGAGCTGTGGTCGGTGCTAGTAGCGTTCCTCGAGCACGTCCGGAAGTCCGCGACTCGGAGGGCGTTCTTGGAATTCCTGGGCATTCTCGACGGAGTCTCCCGCGTTGGACTTGAGCGCACGATTCAGGGTTCTCCGTGAGCTGAAGCCGAATTCGACGGCGACCTGGTCCAGGGAGGTATCCCTTCTCTTCATTCCCCGCAGATCCCGGAGTGCTCGCTGTGTTCTCACTTCGCGTATATACGCCCCCGCCGTCGTGCCTATGAGTGCGAAACTGCGGTGCAGGTGCGTCGATGAGATCTGCAGCCGTCGAACCAGTTCTCCGACTGAGAAGGAGAGATCTCCCGCTCGTTCCTCGACGATTGACATCGCTAGGCCGAGTGTTTGGCTCTGCTTATCTGTGAGGTGCTCTGGAAGAGCGCGGATATCGATGTTCAGGGAGGCGGAGGCGAGGTTCTCGATTCCGAGCCGCCAATCGAGGAAGGGCTGCCCTTCGAGCGAGTCTGGGGAGCTGAGTGAGGCCATCATGGCGGCGGACAACGCTGATGCGGCGCCTCGGTGGGGCTGGAACACGCTGGTCTGCAGCGTGGGTCCCGCCGGGAGGAATCGATAGCTCGGCGAGGACATGACCAGGAGTGCGGCGGCGGCTTCGCTCCTGAGGACAACGGGCATCCGACCGGTGAGGAGCGCGGCCGCATCCTGCGTCAACGGCTCCTCCCTGTGCGGCTCCTCGAACACGTACGAACCGTTCAGGCAGAGGGCGATGTGCGAGAGTCCCTGCTGGTCGTCGTCGCGGTCCATCGTGAGGCGTGCTGGCGTGTGCCAGAATCTCATCATCGAGAAGTTGCCGTACTGGAGGCGATCCGCTCGGATCTGAGGCTTGGGCGAGTAGTGCTCGGCCCGCCAGCCGACCCCGTGCAGCCATTCGTCCACCGCGTCCCCGGCTAATTGAAGTCCGGAGTCTCTTGTGGCCTGCATCTTTCCCCCTTGCCGCGCTCGAGTCGACGCCGGCTTCCGCTGCCTTCGCGCCCATTCGCTCCGCACGTCGAGTGGTCGGAGCGGAGACACCCAGCCTAGGTAGGCGCGCAGGATTCTTGCAGAAATGTAATAAAGAAGCCGGGGCATCCCGCCTAGGCTTAAAAGTTGACAATAAATGGGCAGATTTCCCTGAATTCCCAGAGCAAATACGCCTAATTGCGCACTCGTTTCGACGGCTCGCGCGAAGAGTCGAGTGCACTTCGCTTCTTTTGGCGCTCATTCTGCATGTGGTCCATGCGTATTTCGCCGAGGTTGTTGGCGTCCTGCATTGTTTTTGGATAGAGTACAAATAATAATCATCGTCACGAATTGGGCCGTGACGACGCGAAGAGAACCAAAGGGGCATGCATCGATGAACGGATCGACCGAGGGTGAGGAAGGGCAGGAAGAGCTCTCGCCACCTGCACGAAGGGCGTTGCTTCACGGAGCCGCATGGGGTGTGCCGATTCTCGCGTCGGTGTCGACCGCTCCTCGTGCTGTCGCGTCCGGGCAGCGTGCTGCATGCGCAAGCCAAGGCACGCTCAGCGTCACCTCCTACGAGTCGCGACCCCTCGACAAGCCGTACAGCAACAAACCCGGGCTGCCAGCCGTGAACCCTGGATTCCGCCAGTACGGATTCCGGGGGAGATCCAGATACGTCGTGGAGGCCAAGGTCGTCCTCGCGTACGCAGGCTCCCCGGTGCTCGCGTCTTCGCTCAAGATGGAACTCGAGGGCAGTCCCACCTTCATCTGGGAGGAAACCGGCACGCCGACAGTGGTGTCCTCCGCCGGCAACATCGGCGCCGGCCAGGTGGCCTCTCAGGGTGGCTCAGCGGCACAGAGGAGCTTCACTCTCCTCTCCAGCGAAGGCGCCCGAGGAGTCGTCCGGCACGGCGACGTCCTCACCGTCACATGGCAGCAGATCGCTACAGGCGCCATCTACTCGTCAGGCGGTTCGGCCAGCGCGTTCGCGTTCCCCTGCCTGTACGTGACGAGCTGCGGTGCGATGGTGACCCCGCACATCCCGTCGACCGTCAACCCTCGCGCCTACAACCTCTACAACTACTACCGGCAGTAGCTGCGCACCACGACGCCGATCACCACACGCCAGGTCGAGTGCGTTCCGAGACCACTCGGTCCAGCCCATTCGAAAGGGAGCCAGTGCCTTCAGCTGCCCACGTTGTCCATCTCCCAGGTGCCGCAGGCCACCTGGTCGTCGTTGCAGATGAAGGGCTCACCGTCCGAACTCCGTCCGGTGAACTGCTGAGGCTGCAGAACCCGCCATACGGCACGCTCGCGGCGCTGACCGAACCGACCCTGGCCGGAAAGGAGGTCCACGCCTACCTGAGGGCGCTCACCGACGAGCTGGCGAAGCGAAGCGCCGTCCTGGCAGAGCGTCGCTGGCCGGCCGGGAGGCAGAGCGTCCTCCTCGTCGGAGCCGGACCCATCGTCGATGAGCTCGCAGCTGCGCTCCGAGCCTGGGGGTGCTCCGTGACGGCAGCCCCCACCTTGGATGCTGCCCTGGGGAATCCGCACGGCGTCGATTCGCGTGGCGACGCTCCGCTGCTCGTCATCTCGTATGCGGACTCCGCACGCGAGCGAGTCGCGTGGCAGTTCGCGGAGGCACATCTGCGCGAGGGTGTCGCCTGGCTGCGCGCCTACCGAGAGGGCGAGCTGTGCTTCGTCGATCCTCTGTCCCTCGAGGAGGGGGATGCCGGGGCCGAGCAGGTGACTCGGCGACGGATCGCTGCCAGTCTCGATCCCAGCTGCATGCTCGCCTGGACCACGATCGCGCCTGGCGGCGGGCATCCAGACCCGTACAGTCGGGCGATGACGGTAAGCAGGATCCTCACCGTGGCGCTCGCCTGGGCCCGACAGGACGACGCGCTGAAGTCGTACCGGCGCACGCTGTGGAAGCTGGTGCCGCACACGGGTGTGGTGACGGAGCAGGTGGTCCTCGGCCACGAACCGCCCTACACGCCGGCTCCGCTGCGAGACTCGAGTGGCCGGCCATGACGACGCCTCAGCCTCATGACTCGGCCGTGGGGCAAGCGCGCAAGCAGTCGGCGTAGATCCAGGCGCCAGTCCGGGTTTCGCGAACCAAGGGGAGAAGTACCCATGCGTTCGCATCCCGGCCGCAGGCCAGATAGTCCCCCCAGGGAGTTCGAAGAACGCTGATCTGCCTACTCTCAACGCGTCAGGGGACGGCATGTGCGCAGTGCGGCGCTCACGCGCCCGCCGCAGCTCACGCATGGCTCCCCTGACTCGGGGAGGACCTTTCCCCGAGTACGTCCAAGCAGGGGGAGATCCATGTCAGTGCAGACCACGCAACAGAGAACGAGAACATCAGGAACGCCAGGTCGCAGGCGCGTCCTCGGCGCAGCCGCCTGGGCCGCGCCCGTGATCGCCTTCAGCGTCGCGGCTCCGGCGCAGGCCGCGTCGGTCGCAGGGTTCGAGTTCGCGGCGCACTCCGGTTCCAACGTCGGCATGGACTTCGGTTCATACCAGGG
This sequence comes from Pseudoclavibacter sp., assembly GCA_052099095.1. GTDB lineage: Bacteria > Actinomycetota > Actinomycetes > Actinomycetales > Microbacteriaceae > Pseudoclavibacter. Next base: position 133,832 of record JBQDTF010000004.1, on the reverse strand, counting down.
GTCCGACGGGTCATCGCAGAACGGGCTCGTCGTCACCATCGACGACGACGGCCCCATCCCGTGGGCGACCTTCACCGCCAACCAGCCGGGCGCGAGCGCCCGGATCAGCAACTTCTACACGGTCTACTCGTTCCCGTTCACCGTGACCGAGCTGACCGTGAGCCCCGGCTGGCAGGTCACAGAGACCCCGTCCGCTGGCGGCATCATGCAGTACCAGATCACGGCCACGGGCCTGCCATCCGCTCAGCTCGAGGTGAGGACTCCCCTCGACGATCCGACTCCGGATGCGATCAGCCCGCTGAACTCGCTGCTGGGCCCGACCATGAACGGGGTGGCCTCCCCGGCGCCGCCTGCTGGCGAGGTCGTCGAGGTCGGCTACCTGCACTTCTTCCTCTTCACCGTCACCGCTCCAGACGGGTCGCTCATCTCCAACGAGCGCTACACGCTGAGGGGCACGCACTACGTGACGGCTTGATGCCGAACCAGCCGGATCGAAGGAGGCAGCATGACCGAGGCAGGCGCTGATCGCAGCGAGGAAGACCGTGGACTCTCGACGGGTCTCTGGCCGAGGGACCCGGACGCGTGGACGGCACCGATCTTCGTCTCCTCCGGCGTCGCACCGAAGGCGGTCGTGTCCGCGGAGCGCTTCGTGAGCCGTGCCCATTCCGGATTCATGTCGAGCCTCACGCTGCAGGATGGCGGCGTTCTTGGCGGGGGTCGTCGAGTGCGGATAGCGGACACGTCCCGCGTGCCCTGGCTCACGTTCAGCGGGAACTCGCCTGGGGTAAGCGTCGTCATCAACTCGTACCAAGCGATCTTCAGCTTCCCGTTCGGCATCGAGCTCGGGTCGAGCGGCCCCGACTGGCGGGCCGAGCTGACAGAGTTCGCGAACGGAATCGTGCAGTACTCGGTGACACTCAGAACAGAGCGCGCCGTTGTCCTCGACATGGGATTTCCGCTCGGAAGCGTCGATGCCGCAGCGATCTCCTCGGAGACCGCCATCATCGGACCCACGATCACCGGCATCGCCAGAGAGCGACTGGCGACGGGAGCGAGTTTCGAAGTCGCGTGCGTGCAGGTGTGCGACTACACGGTGGTGATGCCAGACGGGCGCCGCTTCAACGCCGAGTTCGTCGAGCAGTCATCCCAGACGCTCCTCGGCTGACCCGGTCGCGGCCCAGGAAGAAAGGCTCGCGGCGCGATCTGATCCCCCGATCCAATCGCGCCGCGAGCGAGCACGCGCAGCTGCGAGGTCTCAGGACCGAGCGCGCGTGCAGCCTCAACTCCAACGCCGACGCTAGCTGAAGCCCGGTGTGAACAAGCGCCAGAAGCGCCTTCCGCCGACTCTTCTGTCTGAACGCGCAGCTTGCACCTGGCTGGCTCACAGGGCTGCGAAGGGAGCGGCGGCTCCCCGCCGATCCGGAGCGCGCGTGTGCCTTCCGTGAGGATCACCACTCACCCCGTATGGGTTTCGTAAGGACGGCGCTCGAAGCACCTCGATGGGAGTTGTATCGAGCACTGCGCCTGAACGGCGCGCAGCCCAGCCACCCCGCTGGGCTGTCGATCTCCGAACGGAGCCCCAGTGCTTGACGTCGCCTTCGTCGCGGGCCTCATCGCCCTCTTCGCCGCCATCGGCATCCTCGGCAAGGCGGTGGAGAAGCTGTGATGGTCTTCGAGTTCATCGCCTTCGGCCTCGGCATCGCCGCAATCGCCTACTTCGTGGTCGCCCTCGTGAAACCCGAGCGCTTCTGATGGACGCACCAGTCCTGCTCCAAGCCGCCCTCGCGTTCCTCACCGTCGCCCTCATCCTCGCCGCCCTCCACCGCCCACTCGGCGACTACCTTGCCTGGGCGTACACATCCACCGAGGACTGGAAGCTCGAACGGCGCGCCTACCGTCTCATCGGCGTCGATCCGGCGTCGTCGCAGACCTGGCAGTCGTACCTGCGGGGAGTGCTCATCTTCTCCGCGGTCGGCGTGCTGCTGGTCTACCTCCTGCAGCGCACGCAGCAGTGGCTGCCGTACTCACTCGGCCTCCCAGCACCATCGGAGCACCTCTCCTTCAACACGGCCGCCTCGTTCGTCGCGAACACCAACTGGCAGTCGTACTCACCGGAAGTCACCCTCGGCTACGCAGTCCAGCTCTCGGCACTCACGGTCCAGAACTTCGTGTCAGCCGCCGTCGGGCTCGCCGTCGCGATCGCCCTCGTCCGTGGCCTGGCGGCCCGACGGTCCGGCACCATCGGCAACTTCTGGGTCGATCTCCTGCGGGGCACCGTCCGCGTGCTGCTTCCCATCTCGTTGCTCGCTGCCCTCGCGCTCCTGGCAGGCGGCGTCATCCAGAACTTCAACGGGTTCTCGGACGTCTCGACGATCACTGGGGCCACGCAGTCCATTCCGGGCGGACCAGTCGCATCGCAGGAGGCGATCAAGCTCGTGGGCACCAATGGCGGCGGGTTCTTCAACACCAACTCGGCGCATCCATTCGAGAACCCGAACGCCGCCACCAACCTCCTGCAGGTCGTGCTCATGCTGGCCATCCCGTTCTCCCTCCCACGCACCTTCGGGCGCATCGTGGGCGACCTCCGCCAGGGTTACGCCGTGCTCGCCGTCATGGGGACGCTCTTCACGCTGTCGTTCACGATCCTCACCGCCGTCGAATCCGCCGGGATGGGCTCGGCGCCGGAAGCAGCGGGAGGCGCCATGGAAGGCAAGGAGCAGCGCTTCGGCATCGTCGGGTCGACACTCTTCGCCACCACCAGCACGGGCACGTCGACGGGCGCCGTCAACTCGATGCACGACTCCTACACGGCGCTCGGCGGTCTCGTGCCGATGCTCAACATGATGCTCGGAGAGATCGCTCCGGGTGGAGTCGGCTCCGGTCTCTACGCGATGCTCGTGCTCGCGATCGTCGCCGTGTTCATCGCGGGCCTCCTCATCGGCCGCACCCCGGAGTACCTCGGCAAGAAGGTCGGGCCGCGCGAGATCAAGCTCGCAAGCCTCTACATCCTCGTCACCCCTGCCCTCGTGCTCACCGGAGTGGCGCTCAGCTTCGCGCTCCCTGGCGTTCGAGCCGACGTCGAGGGGACCTCCATCTGGAATCCAGGAGTGCACGGCCTCTCCGAGGTGCTCTACGCCTTCACCTCCGCCGCCAACAACAACGGCTCCGCGTTCGCCGGACTCACCGCGAACACCCCATGGCTCAACACAGCGCTCGGGGTCGTCATGCTGCTCGGGCGCTTCGTCCCCATCGTGTTTGTGCTCGCCCTCGCCGGGTCGCTCGCGGCCCAGGACAAGGTGCCGTCCACGGTCGGCACGCTCCCCACCCACCGCCCGCAGTTCGTCGGGCTCCTCACTGGCGTCAGCGTGCTCATCACGGCGCTCACCTACTTCCCGGTGCTCGCACTGGGACCCCTCGCAGAAGGACTCTCCTGACCATGCAGAGCATCCCATTCCTCGCCTCGCTGCCCGGGGCGTTTCGCAAGCTCGACCCGCGTCAGCAGTGGCGCAACCCGGTCATGTTCATCGTGTGGGTCGGGGCGGCGTTCACGACGGCGCTCGCACTCGCCGAGCCCTTCCTCGGCGGGCCAGCCGACTCGGGCGGGACGGCGATCCCGACCTCCTTCACGTGGGCCATCGCGGCCTGGCTGTGGCTCACGGTGCTCTTCGCGAACCTCGCTGAGTCGGTCGCCGAGGGTCGTGGCAAGGCCCAGGCGGAGACGCTCAGGCAGACGCGCACGAGCACGGTCGCCCATCGGGTCGACGGATACGACGCTGCCGGCGACCCGAGCGGTCAGCTCGGGAGCAGCACCGACGTGTCGTCCGCGGACCTCACCCTCGGCGACGTCGTCACGGTCTCGGCCGGCGAGCTCGTGCCAGGCGATGGCGACATCGTCTGGGGTATCGCCTCGGTCGACGAGTCGGCGATCACGGGCGAGTCAGCCCCAGTCATCCGCGAGTCCGGCGGAGACCGCAGCGCCGTCACGGGAGGCACCAGGGTGCTGTCCGACCGGATCGTCGTGCGCATCACCTCGAAGCCCGGCGAGACGTTCGTCGACCGGATGATCGCCCTCGTGGAGGGGGCATCCAGACAGAAGACGCCGAACGAGATCGCCCTGTCGATCCTGCTCTCGTCGCTCTCCATCGTGTTCGTCATCGTCGCGCTGACACTCAACCCGATCGCCTCGTACGCGGCGAAGCCCGTGAGCATCACGGTGCTCATCGCCCTGCTCGTGTGCCTCATCCCGACGACCATCGGGGCGCTGCTCTCGGCGATCGGCATCGCGGGCATGGACCGGCTCGTGCAGAGCAACGTGCTCGCCATGTCGGGGCGTGCTGTCGAGGCGGCTGGCGACGTGACGACGCTGCTGCTCGACAAGACCGGCACCATCACGTACGGAAACCGGCGTGCGTCGGAGTTCGTGCGGATGGCCGGGGTGCAGGAGCAGGGCCTGATCCGCGCCGCCGCCCTGTCGTCGCTCGCCGACCCGACCCCAGAGGGGGTGTCGATCGTCGAACTCGCCCGCCAGGAGGGCATCGACGTCGGAGCCGAGGCGTCAAGCGAGGATGACGGCGAGATCGTGCCGTTCACGGCGCAGACCCGCATGTCCGGACTCAACCTGCCGGATGGCTCGCGCATCCGCAAGGGCGCAGGGGCCGCGATCGCAGCCTGGCTGGCCGACGAGGGTGCCCCCGTCGAGGCCTCGCAGCTCAGAGAGCTCGAGGAGTCGACGCGTCGCATCTCGCAGAGCGGCGGCACCCCTCTCGTCGTCGCGGCTCTGGATGCGCAAGGCGCGGGCCGCGTGCTCGGGGTCGTGCACCTGAAGGACGTCGTGAAGGACGGGCTCAGGGACCGCTTCGCGGAGCTTCGCTCCATGGGCATCCGCACGGTCATGGTGACGGGCGACAACCCGCTCACGGCCGCAGCCATCGCGAAGGAAGCCGGTGTCGATGACTTGCTCGCGGAGGCGACCCCCGAGCAGAAGCTCGCTTACATCCGCCGCGAGCAGGAGGGCGGCAACCTCGTTGCGATGACAGGCGACGGCACCAACGACGCCCCGGCGCTCGCGCAGGCCGACGTCGGCGTCGCCATGAACACGGGCACGTCGGCGGCGAAGGAGGCAGGCAACATGGTCGACCTCGACTCGGACCCGACGAAGCTCATCGACGTCGTGCGTATCGGCAAGCAGCTCCTCATCACGCGTGGAGCGCTCACGACCTTCTCCATCTCGAACGACATCGCGAAGTACTTCGCGATCATCCCGGCCATGTTCATGGGCGTGTTCCCGGGCCTCGCCGTGCTCAACATCATGGGCCTCCACTCACCAGCGTCGGCGGTGCTGTCGGCGATCATCTTCAACGCCGTCGTCATCGTCCTGCTCGTGCCCCTCGCCCTGCGAGGCGTGAAGTACCGCCCGGCGAACGCTGCAAGCACGCTCGGTCGCAACCTCCTCGTCTACGGGCTCGGCGGCATCATCGCTCCCTTCGTCGGGATCTGGCTCATCGACCTCGTCGTGCGCCTCATCCCCGGCTTCTGAGCTCGCCCCGGGCCGACAACTCCAAGACAGATCAGACAGGACCCCTCATGAACTCCTCAACTCGCGCCACGGCGCGCACCACCTGGGTCGCCGTGCGGGCGATGCTCCTCTTCACCGCCGTGCTCGGCGTCGGCTACACGCTCGTCGTCACTGGACTCGGGCAGCTCGCGTTCGGCGCTCAGGCGAACGGCTCGCAGCTGCGCGACGACCAGGGGGAGGTCGTCGGTTCGAGCCTCATCGGGCAGCCGTTCCTGGACGCAGAAGGCAACCCGCTCCCCGAGTTCTTCCAGCCGCGTCCATCCGCGGCGGGTGACGGCTACGACTCCGGTGCCTCCTCCGGCTCGAACCTCGGGCCCGAGAACGAGGACCTCGTCGGCGCCATCTCCGAACGTCGCGCCGAGATCGCCGAGCTCAACGGGGTCGCGCCCGCCGAAGTGCCCGTGGATGCGGTGACGGCCTCCGCCTCCGGCCTCGACCCGCACATCAGCCCCGAGTACGCGGCGCTGCAGCTGGACAGGGTCGCGGCGGCGCGCGAGCTCGACCCTGCAGAGGTCCGTACTCTGGTCGCAGCGCACACGACGGGTCCCCTCCTCGGCTTCCTCGGGGAGGCCACCGTCAACGTGCTGGAACTCAACCTGGCATTGGATGAGCTGCAGCCCCCGGTACCGGACACGACCTCGACCCAAGAAGGCAAGGAGCAGTAGGCCATGGCGAAACGGGGACGGCTGAGGGTGCTGCTTGGCGCCGCCCCCGGCGTTGGCAAGACCTACGCGATGCTCCACGAGGGCAAGCGCATGCGCGAAGCCGGCCAGGACGTCGTCGTCGCGCTCGTCGAAACCCACGGCCGCACGGCAACCGCCGCGGCAGCCGAGGGCCTCGAGGTCATCGAGCGTGCCCAGTTCATCCACCGGGGTGTGACGCTCTCGGACATGGACGTGGACGCCGTGCTCGAGCGCAGCCCGCAGGCCGCGCTTGTCGACGAGCTCGCCCACACCAACGCGCCTGGCTGCCGCAACACGAAGCGGTGGGAGGACGTCGAGGAGCTGCTCGAGGCCGGCATCGATGTCCTGTCGACGGTCAACATCCAGCACATCGAGTCGCTGAACGACGTCGTCGAGCAGATCACCGGGGCGCCACAGCGCGAGACCATCCCGGACGACGTGCTGCGGCGAGCCGACCAGGTCGAAGTCGTCGACCTGTCACCGCAGGCCCTGCGAGACCGGCTGGCCGGTGGTCTCGTGTACCCGGCCGAGCGAGTGGACGCGGCACTCTCCAACTACTTCCGCCTCGGCAACCTGACGGCGTTGCGTGAACTGGCGTTGCTGTGGCTCGCGGATGAGGTCGACCAGTCCCTCAAGAGCTACCGAGACGCGCACGGCATCAGCTCGACGTGGGAGGCACGCGAACGGGTCGTCGTGACGCTCACGGGAGGGGCGGAGGGCGAGACCCTGCTGCGCCGTGGGGCGCGCATCGCGGCCAGATCCGGGAGCGGTGAGCTGCTCGCGCTGCACGTGACGAGCCAGGACGGGCTGCGCGCCGGCGACCCTGCCCACCTGGCACAGCAGCGTGCGCTCGTCGAGCAGCTCGGCGGCTCGTACCACCAGGTCGTGGGTGAGGACATTCCGACGGCCCTCATCGAATTCGCCAGATCGGTCAACGCGACGCAACTGGTGATCGGCGTGAGCCGCAGGAGCCGCCTCGCAGCGCTGCTCACCGGCCCGAGCGTGGGGAGCACCGTCACACGCGAGGCCGGCAGCATCGACGTGCACATCGTGAACCACGCGAGGGCAGGCGGCGGGCTCAGGCTCCCGAGAATCGGCGGAGCGCTCACCGCTCGACGCCGAGCCGCCGGGCTCGCGCTTGCGCTCATCGCGGGGCCGCTCCTCACCTGGCTGCTCGCATCGCTCGGCAGCGTCGACTCGTTCACGACCCACGCGCTCAGCTACCAGCTGCTCGTCGTCGCGGTGTCCCTGGTCGGAGGGCTCTGGCCTGCGCTCTTCGCGGCGGTCCTCTCCGGCGTCACCCTCGACTTCTTCTTCGTCGCTCCCTTCGGCACGGTGCTCATCACGGAGCCCAGCCACCTCATCGCGATCGTGCTCTACGTCGTCATCGCGGCGCTCGTGAGCCTTGTCGTCGACCGCTCCGCCAGGAGAACTCGCCAGGCGCGTCGGGCCGCGGCCGAATCGCAACTCCTCCAGACCGTCGCGGGCAGCGTGCTGCGCGGCCAGAACGCGATGCAGGCGCTCGTCGAGCGCACTCGCGAGGCGTTCGGGCTCGCCGGGGTGCGACTCGTGGATGAACGGGGCGCGGGCAGCGCGGATCCTCGCGTGCTCGCGAGCTGCGGCGAGCCGGTGCGCGGCAACCGTCACACTCCCGTGCCCGTGATCGCCGACGCGACGAGCGGCACCGGGGTCGTGCTCGAACTCCACGGCCGCGAACTCGACGCCTCGGAGCGTCGCCTCCTGACCGTCATCGTCGCGCAGCTCGGCGCGGCGCTCGAGCACAGCGACCTGAGGGACGCGGCCGACGAGGTCGCCCCGCTCGCCGCCTCCGACAAGGTGCGACGAGCCCTCCTGTCCGCGCTCAGCCACGACCTGCGGCGTCCGCTCGCGGCAGCGACTGCTGCGGTGAGCGGCCTGCGCTCGGCGGGCGCCGAGCTCGATGCCAGCGACCGTGAGGAGCTCCTCGAGACCGCCGACGAGAGCCTCGGAACGCTCGCGACGCTCGTGACAGACCTGCTCGACGTCAGTCGGCTCCAGTCCGGCGCGCTCGCGGTCTCGATCATGCCCACCGACCCGGCCGACGTGATCCTCCCCGCGCTCGACGAACTGCAGCTGGGGCCGAACGGGGTGGAGCTCGCGCTCGATGGTGGCGCCGCGTCCGTCGCCGCTGACCCCGCCCTCCTGCAACGGGTGCTCGTGAACCTGCTGGCCAATGCGGTGCGCCATTCGCCACCCGACCGGCGAGTGCGACTCTCGACCAGCGAGTTCCGCGGAGGCGTGCAGATCCGCGTCATCGATCACGGGCCCGGCATCCCGGCCGAGCGGCGCGATGATGTCTTCGTGCCCTTCCAGCGGCTCGGCGACACCGACAACACCACGGGCCTCGGGCTCGGCCTCGCGATCTCGAAGGGGTTCGTCGAGGGCATGCATGGCACCCTGGTCCCGGAGGACACGCCAGGCGGCGGGCTCACGATGGTCGTGACGCTGCAGACCGCGGGCGAGCCCACCGAGCAGAGTGCCCCCGAGCAGACCCGTGGAGAGCGTGCATGAGGATCCTCATCGCGGACGACGACCCGCAGCTGCTGCGCGCGCTCCGCATCACCCTCACCGCGAAGGGCTACGAGGTCCTGGTCGCTCGCAACGGCGCCGAAGCCATCTCGGTCGCCATCGACAATCGCCCCGACCTGTATCTCCTCGACCTGGGCATGCCAGAACTCGACGGGCTCGAGGTCATCCAGGCCATCCGCGGCTGGTCGGAGGCGCCGATCCTCGTGGTCTCCGGCCGTAGCGGTGCGGGGGACAAGGTGGATGCGCTCGACGCGGGTGCCGATGACTACGTCACGAAGCCGTTCTCGGTGGACGAGCTGCTTGCCCGCATCCGTGCGCTGTCGCGTCGGGTACCGCAGGGTGACGCGGAGCCGGTGGTCGTGTTCGGCGACGTATCGGTCGACCTGGCGGCGAAGAGCGTCGTCCGCACGGTCGGCGGGGAGGTGACGCACGTTCGGCTCACCCCCACGGAGTGGCAGGTGCTCGAGCTGCTCGTGCGCAACGCGGGGCGGCTCGTCACCAGGCAGATGCTGCTCACCAGCATCTGGGGCTCTGAGCATGTCAACGACACCGGCTACCTGCGGCTCTACCTGTCGCAGCTGCGCAAGAAACTCGAAGCCGTGCCGTCCGAGCCCCGCTATCTGCTCACCGAGGCGGGCATGGGGTACCGGCTGGTGCTCGGAGCCTAGGCGTTCTCCTCGGCGTTCTCTGGCGCCGCGGCGCTGGCTTCTGCAGGGCTCGGGAAATCGGAGGCGTCAGTGTCGACGTCGATGTCGCCGACATCGTCGGGACCGCCCGTCCCCGGTCGCACGTGCACCTGGTCGGTGTCGATGTCGGGGTCGATCTGACCGTCGACGCCATCCACTCGCTCGGTGCCCGACACCTGCTTCTCGTGCGTTTCCGTCTCGCTGCCGGGGGAGTAGGCGGTGTCCTTGTTGAGCTGCTCGCCCTTCGAGAGGCTGTCTTCATGGTCGTGCATCTGGTGGCTCATCGTGTGAGCCTGCGGTCTCGTGCTGGGAGGTGGCCGGGTTGTGGATGCGCGCAGCCCGTGCGTCCTCCGTGCCGTCTCGCATCGCGCTGCGCCGACCGGTGCGAGCACGACGGGGACCCGGGCGCATCGCCCAGGCCCCCGTCGATGCTGCGCTTCGCGGATCAGTCCTCTTCTGGCTCGAACGTGGAGGCATCCGGGTCGTAGCCGACCGCGACCCCGTCGTCCGAGTTGGGGATCGTTCCATCCTCGCCGAGACCGTTCGGCTTCTCTTCGCCGTCGCTGTCGTGGGAGATCTTCTGGTCGCTCATGGTGCGCCTTCCGGGTTGGGTGTTCCGTGGTGGGAGCGACGATAGCTTTGCTCGCTGAGGACAGTCCGGCATCGCGAATCGCGGACTGATCTACCGTTGCAGATAACTTAGATGAATCCGGTCTAATAAATCTGGCTTAACAGTGCCTAAGTCCCCGTTGGGGGTCAAATCCTCCCTATTCGCATCCTCTCCATTTCGGCGTGAATACTCTCAACGGGTCGGGCATGAATGCGGGATACCCATGTCGTGCCCGAGGCGCGGGGCAAAGCCCACGCACCCCCGTCTTACTCGTATTTGGGAGTTTTCCATGTCAGACAAGAATGCCGATCAGGTGACAGGTATCGACCAGGCAGAAAGCGCCGGTGGAGCAGTCGCTCGGAGGCGAGTTCTCGGGGCGGCCGCCTGGGCGACACCCGTTATCGCTCTCACCGTGGCTGCGCCAGCACAAGCCACATCCGGCCCCGAGTTTCCGATCGAGCCTCACGTCGCAACGAGCATCCATATGGGACAAGGAAGCTACACGGACGACAATGGTTCCTTCCAGGCTGGTCTTCTTATCGTATGGAACCCCAATGACAATGCCTGGGCCACGTTTACCTCTAATGTTCCGGGGGCCACGGTCAGAGTCCTCGCTTTCGAGGCGCTCTACCACTTCGACGAGTTGATCTTGGGCCGCTTCAAGAGTGCCCCCGGCTGGACTTCTGAGGAGATCCAGCCAGACGGTACGGTTCGCTTCACGGCAGTCGGTGCTGTGCCATCTCCGGAGTTGCAGGTGAGCACCCCAGCTGGGGGCCCGGTTGTTTCAACTGGACCAGGTCAGAACTCATTCATGGTTGGCCGTATCTACGCCCAGTCGATTAACTGGACGCCGCCAGGTCGCTACCCGATCGACTATGTGTTCACGCACACATACACCTACGAGGTCACGGACGCGAGTGGTGATGTCACTACGGTCACCAAGACTGTAAATGGTCAAGGTTCGGTGATTTGGACCGGGTGATGGACCGCGGTAGCCAGGCCCTTCCCGATTTACAGGCCTAGCAGCAGCGATATCGCGATGCCGGCCATGACCACCGCTATGACGGCATCGAGAATGCGCCATGCGGAGGGCCGGGCGAATATTGGCTGCAGGAAGCGGGCGCCGTAGCCGAGAATCGTGAACCAGGCGATGCTCGCGGCGCCCGCCCCCGCACCGAAGAGCCAACGCGCGTCGCCATGCGTATTGGCGACCGACCCGAGCAGCACAACCGTGTCGAGGTACACGTGTGGGTTGAGCCAGGTGAGGGCCAGCACGGTGAGCACCGTCGGCGCGAGACCCGGTGAGGACTCCTCGCGGGTGGCCTCCAGGGCTTTCGGATCGATGGCGCGTCGTGCCGCCAGGAACGCATAGGCGAGCAGGAAGCCTGCGCCCGCGATCCGGACGACCGTGGTCAGCCACGGCAGCGCCTGGAAGATGACGCCTGCCCCGCCGACGCCGAGCAGGATCAGCACGGCGTCGGACAGCGCGCAGACGGCGACGACCGCGAGCACGTGCTTCTTGAGAAGGCCCTGCCGCAGCACGAACGCGTTCTGCGCGCCGATCGCGACGATCAGCGACAGGCCGAAGCCGAAGCCGGCGAGGGGAGTGAGCAGATCCAGGGTCATGCCGCGACGATAATCCGCCGCAAGGCGATCAGGCCAGCTCATGTTCCTTGTGAATCATTAGCATCACTTCATGCTCAGTTCTTCGCACATCTTCGACCCGCAACGACTCGCCGCGCTTCGTGCCGCCGTCGAGACCGGCACGTTCGAGGCCGCCGCTCGGCAGCTCAACGTCACGCCATCGGCGATCAGCCAACGCATCAAATCGCTCGAGACCGAAACGGGCCGGGTGCTGCTGCAGCGCAGCAGGCCGGTGCAGCCGACCGAATCAGGCGAGGTGCTTCTGCGCCTCGCGCGACAGCTCGATGCGCTCGGCAGGGAGGCTGCGAGCGTCCTCGGCCGGGTGGGCGGCGCATCCCCGGCAGGCGCGGACGGCGAGGCCGCAGCGCCGATACTCGAGCGGCTGTCGATCGCGGTCAACGCGGACTCGCTCGCGACCTGGCTGCTGCCATCCCTGGCGCCGCTCTCCGGACAGATCGCCTTCGACCTGCATCGTGCCGACGAGACTCAGACGACGCAGCTGCTGCGGCGGGGCGCTGTCACGGCCGCCATCACCGCGGATCCCGCGCCCGTGCAAGGGTGCACATCGGAGATGCTCGGAGCAATGAGGTACCTGCCAATGGCTTCGCCGGAGTTCGCCGAGCGCTGGCTCGTCGACCGCGACCTGCGCCAAGCCCTCGTCGACGCCCCGGTGGTCGTCTTCGACCGTGCGGACACGCTGCAAGATCGCTACCTTCGGGGGCTCGGGGTCGACCCGGTCGTTCCACCACGCCACTACGTGCCATCATCGGTCGATTTCGCGCGAGCCGTCCGCCTGGGATTCGGCTGGGGCCTCGTGCCGGCGATCCAGGTCAGAGACGGCGACTCGCTCGTGGAGATCGACCCAGGCTCGTCAATCGACGTACCCCTGTTCTGGCAGCAGTGGCAACTGCACACGGAAGCGCTGCAGCGTACCGCGTCGGCGGTGAGGGAGGCGGCGGGCAGGTGCCTCTGAAACGAAGCCACCAACTGTGCGCTTCGCCGAGCGAAAGTGCAAGCCCCAAAAGTCTCGTCGAGGGTCAAATAGTCTCCGCATACCGTCGCATCCTTCGTGCGTCCCCAGCCCCTGTAGGAGGCCCCCATGGGAAACCCACCTGTCCACCGCACGCCACAGTCGTCGCCGCGGCGGATGCATCTCCTGCTTCTCGCAGGCACCACGGTCGCGGTCGCCGGCCTCTTCCCCGTTCTCCTCGGCCCCCAGTCGGCACAGGCAATCGGAACAGCAGCCGATCTCGGAACCGCCGAGAGCTACTCGGTGCTCGCCGGCCAGTCGGTGTCGAACACCGGGCCGAGCGTCCTGGGCGGAGACCTCGGGGTGAACCCGGGCACGGCTCTGACCGGCTTCCCCCCTGGCACGGTGCTCGGCGATGTGCACGCCACCGACGCGCACTCGCTGCAAGCGCAGGAAGACGTCACAACGGCATACAACGCCCTCGCGGGGCAGGCCGTCGACGAGCCGATCACCGCCGACCTCGGCGGACAGACGCTGACCGCGGGAGTCTACGAGGCGACAAGCACCGCCGGGCTCACCGGAACGCTGAACCTGGACGCGGAGGGCGACCCTGACGCGGTCTTCATCTTCCAGATCGGCTCGGCGCTCACGACGGCACCGAACAGCACGGTTGCGCTCGTGAACGGCGCTCAGGCGTGCAACGTGTTCTGGCAGATCGGGAGCTCGGCGACGCTCGACACCAACACCACCTTCGTCGGCTCCATCCTCGCCCTGACCTCGATCACCGTCAACACAAGTTCGACCGTCGACGGGCGCGCGCTCGCGCGGAACGGATCGGTCACCCTCGACACGAACACCTTCACGAACAGCGAATGCACGACCGGCGGCACCGTGCCGCCCGTCACCACCGTGCCTCCGACGACTGAGCCGACCGTGACGGTGACCCCGACGACTGAGCCGACCGTGACGGTGACCCCGACGACTGAGCCGACCGTGACTCCGACTGCGACCGTGACTCCGACTGCGACCGTGACTCCGACCGCGACCGCGACCGCGACTGTAACTCCGACTGCGACCGTGACTCCGACTGCGACCGCGACTGCGACCGTGACTCCGACAGCGACAGCGACTGCGACTCCGACTCCGACAGCGACTGTGACCCCGACTTCGACCACAACCATGACGGCGTCGCCGACCGGAACGGCGACCCCAACCCCGACAAGCACGTCGACCGCGTCAGCGCCGACCTCTCCCTCGGCGACGGCCACCACTCCAGCCGTTTCGCCCATGACGCCCGGATCGCCTGGCTCGCCGAACCTCGCGGCTACGGGCGCCGATGACGCTGGCCCCTGGCTCCTGGGAGGGCTGACCGTCCTGATCGCCGGTGGAGCCCTGCTGCTCGCGAGCCTGCGACGTCGCAGCAGTCACGAGAGCTAGGTGCACGGCCTCGGGGCGACTCCCTGAGCAGCCGGGCCCGGGCACATCACGACTCGACAGATGAGGCCTCGGTGGGTGCCACGTGCACTCACCGAGGCCGTCGAGGCGATCGGCGTCAGGCCGTCGGGGAGGCGGCGACCGCCGCGAGCACCACGGGGTCCTCGCATCCTCGGGCGAACCCGCGTATGCGCCGGTCGATGTCCCGTTGCAGGACGACCGCGCCGATGCGCTCGGCGAGCGGCGCGAGCCACCGTGGCGTGCAGGCGAAGTTGTAGCGCCAGACGGCAAGCGTGGCAGGCTGGCCAGCTCCCGCGACCTCAGCGCGTTCGTCGTCGGACGCGGGGCTGAACCGCCAGCCCCCTCCGAGTCGCTCGAAGAACCAAGAACCCTTGGTCATCTTCATCCCCACGTTCGACGGCGGGTTGTAGGAGACGTATTCGCTGATCATGCGGAATCCGAAGCGCTGCACCGTGAAGGTGCGCACGCCCTTGGCAGGGTGAGCGGCTCCGTCGAGGAAATGCTGGCGACGGATGAACGGGTCCCACCGCAGACGCACGTCGCCGGTGGTCTGAGAAACGGCGAACGCAGTCGCCTGATCGACGGGCACGACGCAGCGGGACTCGACGACAGGCATGCTCCATCGTCACACGTGTCTGTCGGGGAACTGCCGGGGATCCTCCGGGATGGCCTCGATGATGGAGTCATGAGCGCAACATTCGAGGAACTCATCGCGGAGGCCGAATCCGCAGAGGTCGACGGCTGGGACTTCACCTGGTTGGACGGGCGGGCTTCAGAAGAGCGACCCAGCTGGGGCTATTCGCGCTTGCTCGGTGAGCGGATGGCGCGCGCGAAGGCGTCTCTCGACATCCAGACCGGCGGAGGCGAGGTGCTGGCGATGTCGCCGGTGATGCCGCCGCTTGCCGCAGCGACGGAGTCGTTCCCGCCGAACGTTGCACGAGCGACGCAGCTCCTGCACCCGCGGGGAGTGGTCGTCGTCGCCGACCCCGACGAGCCGCCACTGCCGTTCGCGAGCAACGCCTTCGACCTCGTGACGAGTCGGCATCCCGCCACGATCTGGTGGGCTGAAATCGCGCGCGTGCTGCAACCCGGCGGCACCTACTTCGCCCAGCACGTCGGCCCGGCGAGCGTGTTCGAGCTCATCGAGTACTTCCTCGGTCCCCAACCTGAAGCGCGCCTGGAGCGGCGGGCCGACACCGAGGCGGACGCCGCGCGGGAGGTCGGTCTCGAGGTCGTCGATCTCCGCGAGGAGCGGCTTCGCATCGAGATCCACGATGTCGGCGCCGTCGTCTACCTGCTGCGGAAGGTGATCTGGTGGGTCCCCGGCTTCACCGTGGACGCGTACCGGCGACGCCTGCTCGATCTCCACGAGCACATCCAGAGCCAGGGGGCGTTCGTCGCGCACTCGACGCGTCACCTGATCGAAGCGCGCCTCCCCGGCTGACCG
Source organism: Pseudoclavibacter sp. (assembly GCA_052099095.1). Taxonomy (GTDB): domain Bacteria; phylum Actinomycetota; class Actinomycetes; order Actinomycetales; family Microbacteriaceae; genus Pseudoclavibacter. Next base: position 118,194 of record JBQDTF010000004.1, on the reverse strand, counting down.
CCCTCGTTGCTTCCCGAGAGATGCGGAGCATCGCGTGCTTGCCTGGCCACCGGTGGACACCGAGCGACCAAGGGGACGACGAGGCAGACGTCACTGGCGGTGCGCGCCCGAGCTAGTCGACGACGAACAGCCGTGCACCCGTCTCGGTGCTTGACCGGTGGGCTTCCATGCCGGTCCCGACCTGGTAGCTCTGCCCGACCGTGAGGGTCACCCGGCGTCCATCGTCGAGTTCGGTCTCGAGTGTTCCCTCGAGCACCAACAGCACGTGGCCGCGAGAGCACCAGTGGTCGGCAAGGTAGCCGGGCGAGTACTCGACCAGGCGGATGCGAGTCTCACCGATCTGCTGGGTCCGCCAGGTCGCCTCACCCGTCGTGCCCGTGTGCACGCTCGGCGTGAGGGACGCCCAATCGGTGGTGCTGAACGCGTGTCCTGGAAGTTCCATGCCTCGACGCTACCGTGCTGGCAGCGCCGGCCGCGGCGCTCGCGGCCGTGCACTCGCTAGGCGGATTCGGCGTTCTCGAGTGTCTGCGGGGCGGCGTGCGCCACTGGGGTCTCCGCCTCCGCGGCGCGCATCGCTTCGGCAGTGATCTCGAGAGAGCGGACACGGTCGGCGCTCTGGAGTGCGCCATGGCCGATGATGAGCTCGTCGGCTCCGGTCGCCTCTGCGAACTCGTTGAGATAGTCCCGCACCTCCGCGCCTGTTCCGACGGCCGTGTACCGCATCATGTTCGCGATCTGCTGCCCCTGCGGGCTCGCGATGATCTGGTCCATCTGCTCGTCGGTGAAGTCGGAGTTCGGGCCACGGAGCAGGATGCTGCGGAGGCGGGATCGCCGGGATCGCGTGAACTGCTCCTGGGCCTCTGCCGTGTCGAGTGCCGCGACGACGTTGACGCCGACGATGAGGTGCGGCGCGGCGAGCTGCTCGGAGGGTTGGAACTGCTCGCGGTACATGGCGATGGCCTGGAACAGCTGGTCCGGCGCGAAGTGCGACGCGAAGGCGTACGGCAGTCCGAGCTGTGCGGCGAGCTGGGCCCCGAAGAGGCTCGAGCCGAGGATGTAGAGGGGGACGTCGGTGCCGCCACCTGGCACGGCCTGCACGCCGGGGATCGTCGATTCGCCGCGCAGGAACGCCTGCAGTTCGAGCACGTCCTGCGGGAACTCGTTGGCGGACGCGGGCGAGCGTCGCAGCGCACGGAACGTGGCCTGGTCGCTGCCGGGCGCGCGCCCGAGACCGAGGTCGATGCGGTCCGGGTACAGGGTGGCGAGGGTGCCGAACTGCTCGGCGATGACAAGCGGGGAGTGGTTCGGAAGCATGACGCCACCTGCGCCGAGACGAATCGTCGAGGTCTGCGACGCGATGTGCCCGATGAGCACGCTGGTCGCGGTCGAGGCGATCGTGGGCATGTTGTGGTGCTCGGCATACCAGACGCGGCGGTATCCGGACCGTTCCGCCGCCTGGGCGAGCTCGACGCTTGCTTGGAAGCTCTCCCTGACGGTCTGGCCGGGGGCGATGGGGGCGAGGTCAAGAATTGAGAGAGGAACAGTCACCCTGAGTGCAACCATCTGCACGCTTCCGCTGTTCCCGCCGGTTCGAATCGCGTGTCGCGCGGGCCCAGCCCGGTTCAGGAGCCGTCCGTCCGCCCGCCGCATCCCGGAGGTCTACTCGTCGCCGAGGTAGAAGGATGCGGTGCGGCCTGCCGAGTCGTGCGCATCATCGGGGTCCGCGCCTGCACTGAGGTGGGCAACGCACCAGCGGTCGGCCGCTGACTCGACGAACCGCCTGCCCTCGTCGGAGTCGTTGAACGCCGACATGGTGCCGTGCACGTCGGAGTCCTCGTCGCCGAGAGCGAGGGAGAGGGCGAGGAGAGCGCCATCCCAGCCGATGCCCGTGGCCGCCGGGCCGTAGTGGGCCCAGTGCTCGTTGTCGGGGACGGTATGGTGCAGCGCGAGGCGGGTGCCGCCGGTGGGTGTCGGCTCGAGTGCGAGGCGGACACGACTGGCGTCGCCGTCGTACTCCCAGGTCACGTGGAGCGCCGAGTTCGGCTCGCAGCGCTCGATGGTGCCGGAGGTGCCACTCGCCGTCAGCTCGTACCGGCCGCCACGCACGAGTTCGCCTTCGAGGGGTTCGAACCAACGGCTCAGCCCGGCTGGTGTCGTGCAGGACGCCCATACTTCCTCCGGTGAGTGCGGGAAGGTGCGCTCGAGCGTGACGACGTAGCTCGTGCCGTCTCGCGCGACGCTGCGCGTGACGGTCTCGAGGCTCTCCGTTGACGCTCCGGTGGGGGATACCGGTTTCGTTTCCATGCCGAAAGGGTGCCCGCCGTTGTTGTGGAATCCCGCAGACCCGGGGAATTCTGGGGAGTTCCCATCCAGGCGCAATCGAGAACGATGCCGGTGGGATGAACCCGTCTTGTCGGCGGTCTCCCGCACAATGAACGGATGCACATCCTGGTCACGTCGCTCGAGCGCGGCTTCGCGCTCGAAGACCGACGCGACTCCACTCGCGCCCCAGGGCCAGACCGCGGCTCCGCTCCGACCGTTCGCACAGTCCCGGACGCGATAGGGCTGGCCCAGTTGGTTTCCGAGCGCGAGCGTTCGGCGGAGCCTGAGGACCCGATCCGCTGGGTCTGGAACAGCCAGGAGATCGTGCCTCGCCTCCTCGCCCACGGCGTCCGGGTGGGGCGGTGCCACGATCTTCGACTCGCGGGGCGCATCCTCATCACTGCCGGCTACCTCGACGCGCGCTTCGATGTCGCGGATGCGCGAGGCGGCACGCATCCAGGTGAAGGACTCTTCGACCTCGACGCCGAGAACCCTGGCACGGCCGAAGCGACGCGGGCGCTCTTCGAAGCCCAGCTCGCGGCCCTCGAGGCTGCCGATCACGAGGGTGCCCGGAAGGGGGCGCTCACCTTCCTCGTGGGGGCGGAGAGTGCGGGCGCCCTCGTCGCGGCGGAGTTGCGGGCCTCGGGCATGCCGTTCAGCGTCGAGCGCCACGAACGTGTGCTTGTGGAGGCACTCGGGCCGAGGGGCGCGGGCGGCAGGCCCGCGAAGCTCGAAGCCGCGGCGGCAGCGGTCCGAGCGACTCTCGATGAGCCGACGCTCAACGTCGACTCCCCGAAAGACCTGCTCGCCGCGCTGCGCCGCGCCGGACTCGACGTCGCGAGCACCAGCAAGTGGGAGCTCTCGGGCAAGGAGCATCCCGTGGCCCCGGCCCTGCTGCACTACAAGCGCCTGCACCGTCTCTTCACGGCCAACGGGTGGACGTGGCGTGACGAGTGGATCCACGGCGGACGCTTCCGGCCCGACTACGTTCCGGGCGGTGTGGTCACGGGCCGTTGGGCGACGAGCGGGGGCGGGGCCATGCAGCTCCCGAAGGAGATCCGCAGCGCGGTCGTCGCCGACCCGGGGTGGAAGCTCATCGTGGCCGACGCGGCCCAACTCGAGCCGCGCATCCTGGCCGCGATGTCGGGCGACGAGGCGATGGCCAGGGCCGGCGCCCAACGTGACATGTACACGGCCTTCGTCGATCGCGGCGTGGTCCCCGATCGCGACAGCGCGAAGATCGCCATGCTCGGTGCCATGTACGGGGCGACGACGGGCCAGAGCGCGGTCCTGCTGCCCGGCCTCGAGCGGGCCTACCCGCGCGCCATGGGACTCGTGGCGTCAGCGGCGCGCTCCGGAGAACGGGGCCAGCAGGTGCACACGTGGCTTGGGCGCACCTCGCCGTGGCCGCCCGCCGAGTACTCCCCGCGTGACTTCGGCCGATTCACCCGCAACTTCATCGTGCAGGGCACTGCCGCCGAGTGGGCGCTCACCTGGATGGCGGGCATCAGGCAGCGCCTCGCCAAGCTCCATGCCCAATCCCGGCTCGGGACGGGAGCGGGTGTGGCCTCGGGGGCGGTCGTGGACGCGCCGCTCGAGCAGAGCGCTCACCTCGCATACTTCCTGCACGACGAGGTCGTGGTGCACGCGCCGGCCCAACACGCTGAGCGCGCGGCAGCGGAAGTCGTCGCGGCCGCCGCCGAGGCAGGCCGGCTCTTGTTCGCGGGCAGCCAGGTCACCTTCCCTGTCGTCGCGCATGTCGTCGACAGCTACGGCGAAGCCAAGTGACGTGCTCAGCGCTTCGGCCACACCCACTGTGGCCCCTCGAACATGAGCTGGCCGCGGATGCTCGTGGCTCCGCCCTCCTTCTCGAGCTCGATCACGTTGGCGTCGTCGCGCAGGCCGTCGACGAGGGGCTGCGAGTGCGTGACGACGATCACCTGGGTCTGCTCCGACGCGCGCCGGATCAGGCCGGCGAGCGTCGGCAGCAAGCTGGGGTGGAGGCTCGCCTCCGGCTCGTTGAGCACGAGCAGCTCCGGCATCCGGGGTGAGAGGAGCGCCGTAGCGAGCAGGATCATGCGCAGGGTGCCGTCGGACAGCTCGCGCGCGTCCAGCGGCCGCGCGAGGCCCGGCTGCGACATGACGAGCCTGGCCATGCCCGAGCCGTCCTCTTCGATGCCGACGCGGGAGCCGGGAAAAGCCGCGTCGATGGCAGCGTGGAAGGCTCGCGCGTGGCCGACGCGCTGCACCGTCGCGAGCGCCGCAGGCAGTCGCGAGCCGTCGTCTGGCAGCACGGGGGTGAAGGTCGCTGGGCTCGGCAGCCTGGCGGGAGCCGCCGCATCGGTGCGGAGGTAGTCGAGGAACCGCCAGCCTCGCGCTGACTCTCGGAGTGCGTAGAGCTCGGGTGCAGTCGCTGGGTCGGCGAGGGTGGCGAGCATCGACTCGGCTTCGCGCACACTCCACTCGGCATGGACCAGCTTGAAGTTGGCGTCGCGCACCTTGACCAGGTTCCCTCGCCGCTCGACGAGTGTCGTCGAAGGCCGCAGGAGCTCGCTCGACCAGACCAGCTCGCTCTTGACGACGGGGTCGAACGGGAAGTCGGAGATCACGGGAATGCCGAGGTCGATCGCGAAGCTCTGCAGGGGGTTCGGATGCTTGATCTGCGGCATGCCGAGATCGGTCGCATATGAGGCCGCGGAGGTGCGGAGACCGAGCTTGAGGGTGACGGGCGTGCCGCGCGACCGCTCGCCCGCGTGCAGCGCAGCCCGCAGCCCGCCCTCCATGGCGAGCGACGACAGGGCGCCTTCGCGGATGATGTCGTGCAGCAGGCGCAGGGCGCGGTAGAGGTTCGACTTGCCGCTGCCGTTCGCGCCGGTGACGACGTTCAGGCGTTCGAGCCCCACGGTGACGCTCTTGATGGACCTGTAGTTCTCGATGGCGAGGAGTTCAAGCATGCTGACACGCTAGGAGGTGCCACCGACAAAGCTCAGAGTTCCTGGCCCCTGTGCGGGCTGGACGAACACGGAGACCCGGTGCTCCGGCGTCGGAGTCGGCGTCTCGCCGCTCCCCGTGAGCCCAACCGGACGCGCCGGTGCGCGTCGCACGGTCACGACATCGCCGCGGCCCGCTCGCAGAAGAGCCGACACGAGCTGCTCGATCACGTCTCGGGGCAGGTGGCCGGCGCTTGCCGCGTCGTCCAGGAGCGACGCATCCGCACCTCGGGCTCGTGCCGTGCTGACAGCGACCTCCAGGGCGCCGGTCGCCAGCGCGGGGGAGCGCATCCGGTCGCGCACGCGCGCTTCGACGAGACGCGCGCGCTCGCGCTGAGCGGGCGTGAGGCTCGTGGCGTCTGCGATCTCCTCGAGGATCTCGCGGGCGGCCGCATCGACCCACTGTCGCTGCTGCTCGACGCTCTCCAGCGAGGCGGATGCCGCGTCGACCTGCTGGAGCGCGAGTGCCTCCTCGCGTCGGAGGGCGAGGACGGCGAGGCTCTCGCGGCGAAGCCTCCACCACCAGACGAGGGCGACGCCGATCATGATCGTCGGCAGCCAGCGGGGGCCCTGGAGAGTGTGGAAGCCACCGTGTGACCACGCCCAGCTGAGCCCCACGATGCCCATGCTCGCGTAGCCCAACAGCCCCGGGACGACGCGACCCCTCACGATCAGGTAGGCGCAGAGCAGCGAGGCGGCGTCGAGGGTGAACTGCCATTTCGGCATCCACGGCGTCGCCTGCGGGAGCAGCAGCAGCGACGTCAGCAGAGGCAGGGTTGCGATCGCCCAGGTGACGACGGTCGTCAGCCGCATCCCAGCTGCCAGGCACACGGCCCCCACCCCGACGAGGAGGTTCGCCGCGGCTGTCCAGAGCGGCTGCGGCTGCACATCGATGGTGGTGAGGCTGATGGCGACGCTGATGAGCCAGAAGGCGAGCAGCGCACTGGCGCCGCCGCGCTCCCTCGAGACCGGGGCCTCAGCCTGTGCTGAGTGCGCGGTCGTCTCAGGTGAACGCCAGCGGAGCGTCACCGTCGTACCGGCACCCGGCGTCGTGTCGACCAGGGCCGTCGCGCCGTCGTGCCGCTCGATCCTGCGCAGGATGCTCCCTCGCAGGCCGAGACGGCTGTCGGGTATCTCGGCCAGCAGGAAACCCGGGCCGTCATCTCGGTACTGCACCTCGAGCGTGTCTCTCGTCGCAGTCAGTCGGGCGGAACGAGACGCGCGGCCCCCGCTTCCGGCATCGGCGTGGGCGACGGAGTTCTCTGCGGCCTGCCGAAAGGCCGCCGTGAGGTCGTGAGCGAGGTCCGCCGGGAGCGTCGGCATCGCGTCACGGCGGAGCGATGCAGCCCAGCTCGCGCCGGAGCCGAAGGCGGCCGCTTCGAGTTCGTCGCACAAGACCAGCAGTCGAACGCGGGAGCCCGTCTCTGCAGCACCGGACGCGCGGAGTCCATCGAGTGAGCGACGCGCGAGCTCTCGGAGCTTCTCGCTGACCTCCCCTGTCGCGTTCGCCGCAGCAGCCAGGGCGCCGAGGATGTTGTCGTGCACGAACGCAGCGAACGCCTGGCGCGAGTCGAGCTTCGAGCGCAACCGCCGCGACGTATGAGCAGCGGATGCGCTCGTCTCGGCGCTCGAGAGCGAGGCCGCACGGAGATCCTCGAGCTCTCGTCGCAGCTGGTCGAACATGGCAGGCACCGGCGCGACGAACAACGGGGCGAGCAGCGCCACGGCACTCGAGCCGGAGAAGCCGTGCCCGAGTGCCGCCAGCGACAGCGGGTAGCTGAGGACCCCGACCAGCGCGAAGAGCACCCCGAGCCATCTTCCGTGGCGGAACGTGACGACGATCGACGCGCTGAGCCAGATGGCCCAGCTCCACGGCAGCGTCGACGTGAGGTCGCCTGGTGCCAAGGCGAGCCAGAGCACCTGCTGCAGCGTGCAGAGCATCGCGAGGAGAGCGTCCGGCAGCCACGGGGCGCGCTCCGGTGGCGTCATCGAGAACGTGAGCACGGCGGCGGCCACGACTCCGAGCAGCAGAGCATGAAGCCACGGCGGGGCCTGCGTGAACATGGCAGGGGCGGCCATGCCCATCTGCACGGCGAGGGCCAGAGAGGCCACGTTCGCGAGCCGCGTGAGGAAGACCGTCGACCTGGTGCGCATCGTCGGGTGACGCTAGTCGACGACCGAGGAAGGAAGGTCGAGGTACCCGTCTTCCACGGCCCTATGGAAGAGCTCCAGCTTCGTTGGAGCCCCGCGGCCGACCGTCCGGTACTTCCGGCGGATGTGCTTGACGTGGTCGGCCACCGTCTCTCGGGAGATGAAGAGGCTCGCGGCGACGTCGGCGGCAGGAAGGCCGGCCGCGTACAGTTCGAGCACCTCGACCTCGCGGGGTGAGAGGCGGGCCTGCGGGAGCTCCGGATCGCTCGAGATGGCCGACGCCCACTCGGGGGTGCCGAGCGTCCCTCCGGCATGGACGTGCAGGATCGCCTCCTCCAGCGTGGCCAGCGACTCGGACTTCCTCACCATCCCAGAGACGTTGGCGCGAGCGGCCGCTCTCAGGCTCTCTGGGTTCTCGCCCGACGTGTAGGCGATGACCGACGCACCTGTCAGGCGGATGGTGCTCACGTTGCCGGAGACGCTGCTGCCGTCGTCGAGGCGGAGGTCGAGGAGGACGACATCGAGTCGGAGCGTCGCCAGGCCGGACGCGGTGTCGCTCTCGAAGGTGATGCTGATGCTGGGGTGTGTGGCGAAGTGCATCCCGAGGCCCTGGCGGACCACCTCGTGGTCGTCGACCACGCCGAGCCTGATGCCGGGTGAGAGTGCAGGGGACACCAGGCGAGTCTACTTCGGATGATCGCCAGAGCAGAGATCCCCACTGTGGGGGATGGCCCGGCCGACTGCTCGATGGTTAGGTGTAGTCGCACTCCTGATCGCCTCTGGCGAGAGGGGAACGCGTCGGGGGACGCTGCAGTGCACGGGGGAAACAACGCGGCACCATCTGGGGAGATGGTGCCGCGTTGCTCTGGTCTGCGGCGCTCTGGCCGCCGGCCCTACTTGACCTGGCGGATGAGCTTCTTGTTGACGAACTCCTCGATGCCGAGCGAGCCGAGCTCTCGGCCGAAGCCGGAGCGCTTCACGCCGCCGAACGGAAGCTCGGGGCTGTCGAGTCCGACGCCGTTGATGTAGACCATTCCGGCCTCGATCGCGTCCGCGACGCGCTGCGCCTGCTCCTGGTCGGTCGTGAACAGGTACGAGCCGAGACCGAACGGCGTCGCGTTCGCGAGCTCGACGGCCTCCTCTTCGCTGCTGACCTTGTACAGCGCTGCAACGGGGCCGAAGAACTCCTCCGTGTACGCGTCGTTGTCCGGCGTCACGCCGGCGAGCACCGTCGACTGGAAGAAGTTGCCCTCGTGGCCACCACCGGCGAGCAGCTGCGCACCCTGGGCGACGGCGCGCTCGACCTGCTCCGCGAGGTTCTTCGTGGCGGGCGCCGACGAGAGCGGCCCGAGCTCGGAGTCCTCCTTCGTCGGGTCGACGGGAGCGACCGAAGTCATGGCGGCCGTGAACTTCTCCGCGAACTCGTCGTAGAGCGAATCGATGACGATCATGCGCTTCGCTCCGTTGCAGGCCTGCCCGGAGTTGTCGAGGCGGGCCGCGACGGCGGCTTCGACGGCCTCGTCCACGTTGTCCGTGCTGAGCAGGATGAACGGGTCGGATCCGCCGAGCTCCAGCACGACCTTCTTGAGGTTGCGGCCGGCGATCTCGGCGACGGCTGCACCGGCGCGCTCGGAACCGGTCAGCGAGACGCCGTGGATGCGGTCGTCGGCGATGACGTCGGCGATCTGCTCGTTGGTGGCGAAGATGTTGACGTACGCGCCCTGCGGGAAGCCCGCATCCGCGAAGATCTGCTCGAGTGCCGAGGCCGACTCCGGGCACTGACCTGCGTGCTTGAGCAGGATCGGGTTGCCGAGCACCAGGTTCGGGCCGGCGAAGCGGGCGACCTGGTAGTAGGGGAAGTTCCACGGCATGATGCCCAGCAGCGGCCCGATCGCCGAGCGGCGGATGAGGGCTGTGCCCTCGCCCCCGAGCAGCTCGATGGGCGCGTCCTTCAGGAAGTTCTCCGCGTTGTCGGCGTAGTACTGCAGGATGTCGGCGCTGAAGTCGACCTCACCGTAGGACTGCTCGATGGGCTTGCCCATCTCGCGGGTGATGATCTCGGCGAGCTCCTCGCGGCGCTCGCGGTGCAGTTCGGCGGCGCGGCTCATGAGGGCGGCGCGTTCTGCGACGGTGCTGGGCTTCGACCAGGTGCGGTACGCGTTGTCGAGGCTCTGCAGGGCGGTCTCGATGCCGTCCTCGGTGACAAGCGGGAACTCTTCTCCTTGCTCGCCGGTCGCTGGGTTCACAACTACGTAGGTGCTCAAACTCACTCCAGACATTGGATGCGTGCGCGCAGCATCGCGCGATTGGGTGAAGCCTAGGAGATGTGACCTCGGAAACCCAGGGTCCGAGCCGAATTAACTGAATCTCGTTTATTTACCTGGGGTGTCTCCAGGGGGACGGTTCTAGGCTCTCGAGCGGCGGGAAGCACCCGCCGACCGCCTGCACAGCCCACGGGTGTTGATTGAGGCGTGACGGTCGCCGCCTGCGCGGAGACGGCCAGGATCGCCACACAGCTCGTCACCACAAGCCAGGGGCTCTCCAGCAGTCAGAACGCGATTCGAAAGTCGACTAGGACGCGATTGCCGAAGCGTCCTACCTCCTTCGTAACCCCGCCGACGCACAGTGCCTACTTGAATCGATCGAACGCGCACGCCGAAGCGGAGTTGAAACACCCAGCACGAGGGGCAAGTGAGGAGAGAGGCGGACTGTTTCGGCTGATTCGGATGCGCCGTATGGACCTGCTCGAGATACGCGGTGCGTTCCTACACGTGGAACCGAGCGCACGCGGTCCGCTTATGCTGCCATGGTTCGTGCATCTCGCCACCATCAATGCTCATAGGCGGCTGAGGAGCTGGGACGAGATGTCCCAGCCCCTCAGCGACCTCAAGGATCGCCCGTCGCAACCGTCAACGCCTCGTTGTGACGGCTCGACGCTCCATAGGCTCCACGACTGTGGCCGCGCTCACCTGCAGCAGGACTACCGAGGCCAGACTTGGACCGTGAGGATCTCAGGCGCTTCCTCGGACGGGGCCGGTGTGCTGAAGGCTCGCACCCAGACATCCTCACCATCCGTTGTGGGTAATTCCACGGCGAAGTTGTCCGTCGTCGTCATGAACAAGGCGGAACTCCCCACCCGCCGAGCTGATGTCACCACGGCATCGTCGAGGACCGCACCCTCCGGCACCGCCGGAATGCTCTCGACATACTCGAATCGAATCTCGAGGAACCCGAACTCGGCGAGGGTCTTGAAATTGACGATTGGCCCCGATGCGAGAATCCTGTCGGGAGACGCCACAACGGCTTCCGCACCGAAGTCCGGCTCGTTTGTGAGGTACAGAGTGGCCTGCGCGTACTCGGAATAGACCTTATTGACTAGCATCGTCACACTTTCCTATTTTAGAATGATATGAAATGGATCTTCTTCGCCCACGCGATTCTTGGCGTAGAAAGCCGATAAGTGTCCTCCGCCTCGAGAATTGTGTGTCTCGTTGATGAAGCACCGAGAGAAACCATCAGGACCCGACCTGAGCGGATCAGTCAAGCCACACCCTGTGAAGGAGCGGGCAACCTGCGTGCCGGATGCGGCCCCCTGTAGCGTAGACGCGAAGGGATACTCGTCACAACTCTTTCCCGTCGGCCTCGCTGGCGTCCTGGACGCACCGCAAGAGATTTTTCGATTTTGATTGACGGTGGTCTGGTGCTTCGTTCTGCTCAGACTGTTCCCATACGTGAATCCAGGGAGACCAGAGTTCATGGCACTCATAAGATGGTCGTAGTAGCTCTCTTGGTTGATCCTGTTGACCGTGTGCCTGCCAGAGGCCTTGTTAAAGACGCATGCCTGCGTACCTGCAACGAAGTGCACGTCGCACCGCGCGTTGAGGGGACCCGTAGTCGACGTAGCCTTGAGTGAGCCCAGGAAATGCACCTTTGCCGTGAAGTCGGTCGTCGTATTCTTCACCTGAACAGATGCGCCAGCCATTGGCACGTCGACAAAGCTGTAACGTGCGGTACGGTACTCCGGGCCGACGGCTAGAGGCTGATTATTCCAGTCCCAGGCAGACTCGGTCCGGCATCCGTCGCATCGATACTCGCTGGTGATGGTGAGCCCCGAGTGATTTCCCCATCCTGATACGAATTGAAGCGTCATCTCCTGCGAGACCTTTGTGATGCCCGGTTCAGCACGCAGGATCTTTGTCCCCCACCCCGAGGCACCCCCGACCACAGTACAGCCCTGTGTACGGGCAATCTGCACCACTTCAGACTGGCAGAACTCATAGCGCGTCACACGTCCGCCTGTCGCACTACTACCCTCGGCAGTCGAGATCCGGCAGTATGCCCAAGGTTGAGCACCGACCGATCTCTGGTTGGTGAGTTCCTGAGGAACTGGACCACCGAACGAGATGCAAACTTCCTCCTGCGACACCTCGTCCACCATCGTGCATGTCGTGTCGGCGGCGTTGACCGAGTTAGATCGGCTGGCGGTTCCGTCTTCTGCCATCACCTCGTCGAGGGTCGCGCCGTCCTTGATCAATTCCATCTGCTCAGGGGTCAGCTCGATGACGGACCCTTCATCTATGTTGTGGAGGTCGTAATCATTCGCGATAGCTTGATCTTCGGGATCGAGCTCTTCACCCTCGAGCGCTGGCTCGGGTGAAGGAGTCGATGCGACTGCCGGACCCGCTGAGAGACCAGCTGTCATCGCCGACACCACGAGGGCAATACCGAGTGTCTTGGCACTGTAATTCACGATTGAGCGACCACTGTTTCTTTTATTCCGGACCTGGGTTTTCACGGAAGTAAAGCATATAGGGCTATGCGAGGCTGTGGCCACGAATTTCTTTAGAAGTTGTTTACCCGGTACGCGCTGGTGATGTGATATGGAGTATCGGAAGCTGTCAACGTTTGACTACAAATGATGGACCCTTTGTCTATTTTGTATGGTAAATCAAGCAATGTCCGTCTCTATGAGAAATCAAATAGCAATTCGATAGGGGTAGAACCATGATTATGGCCTGAAAGTTCGGGAAATAAGAGCTGCGCACGAGTGTGACCGGAGCGTCGTCTAGGAAAACCTCGTATCGTTGTACCCAGGTGAGCAGTGGTGACGCAAGTCGCTGCAGGAGTAGTGGCTTGAATCTCGTCGGTTCTGGCTTCACCTTGAGCGGACGTGCTCGCCGCAAAAGCGGTGTGCGCGCGTCTTGGCTAGCTGCACTGCCTTGGAAACTAGGCGCCGCTCAACGCTCCCGGCCTAGTTCCAGACCGAGAATCTCCATGGACGCCGCACCGGAACCGGGAAGACCGCACCCAACGGGAGATTGAGCACCTGCTTCAGCAGTACAACGAGGGGATGGCATGAGCGAGCCGGCACACGACGACGACCAGTTCTTTCGCGCGTTCAAGCGGTTCCTCGAGCGCGTCAACGAAACCCCACCCGAGCTGCGAGTCCAGAGCACGCCATTCGGCCAGGAGCTGACCGAATTCCTCGGCGCGGACGCCGCGGAGATCCCGGTCGTCGTCGAGGAGTTCGCGAGCTACCGGATCGTCGATGCGGACATCGCGCTCGAGGAGATCGCAGGCCGCGGCGAGACGCGCCTCGTCGGTGTCGCCGGCGGTTCCGCCCACGCGCACGCAGGTCTCGCGGAACTCATCTCGAGCCCGCACATGCCCTTCAGGTCTGGGCCCGCCGAGTTCGCCGAGAAGGCGACAGGGCCCAACACGACGAGGCAGGTCGTGAGCTTCGGGGCGCGCCTCCTCACGTACCGCGGGGCTCGCGTCGTGGTCATGCAGCGCGCAGCCCGACCAGACATGGGCCGCCCGCAGGGACAGCTCGAGGTGCTCACCGCTGCTGCGCCCTCGCTCGTCTCCGACCTGCTCGGGGAGGTGCGTGCGCTCATGGTCGAGCGAAGCGTGCTCCGCGGCAAGGTGCTCGCGTTCGAGAACAGCGACTACCGGATGGACGCGGGGGCATCGTTCCTTGAGCGCCCGAACGTCACCGAGAGCGACGTCATCCTGCCCCACGGCGTCCTCGAATCAGTCGTCGCGCACGTCATCGAGATCGGGCGGCAGCGCGAGGTCCTGCTCGCCGCTGGGCAGCACCTCAAGCGCGGTGTGCTGCTCTATGGCCCGCCCGGGACGGGCAAGACCCTCACCGTCCGGCACCTCCTGAGCCGAACGGAGGGCGTCACCGCCGTCCTCCTGACCGGGTCGAGCATCCAGCACATCAGCGCGGCGGCCGAGCTCGCACGCACCCTGCAGCCGTCGATCGTCGTGCTCGAGGACATCGATCTCGTCGCCATGGAACGCCATGCGTCGCCGCAACCGCTGCTCTTCGAGGTGCTCGACGCGCTCGACGGCTTGGACGGGGACGCCGATGTCGCCTTCGTCATGACCACGAACCGGGTGCAGGTCCTCGAGCGTGCCCTCGTCTCCCGGCCGGGCCGAGTCGACCTCGCCGTGGAGATCGCGCTCCCGGGCGGGCCTGAGCGCTTCCGGCTGCTCGAGAAGTACGCCGCGGGGTTGCCGTTCAGCGAGGAAGCGCTCATGGCGGCGTCCGGGCGGGCTGAGCAGACCACCGGCTCATTCGCCAAGGAACTCATCCGCCGAGCCGTGCTGGCGGCCGCCAGGCAGGGCGTCGAGCCGGACGACGAGATCCTGTTGTTCGAGCTCGACGAGCTGATGTCGGCGCAGTCAGCGCTCACGCGGCGGCTGCTCGGCGACGGCACGGAACCGGACGGCGACGAGCTGGGCGGAGGTGGGATCGAGGTCATCTCCACGGCGCAGGGCGACCGCACCGGGGCCGTCACCTATATCCCGCTCGGCGCCCAGGCCGCCCCCGGCTGGACCGCGTCCGTGCCTGACTCCGATGCGGTGTACCCGCCTGGGGCGACTGGCTTTCCGCATGAACCAGGCGCCGACTCAGCGGGGGACACGAGCGGTGCTGGCCGCGCGCGCGAGACGGACGGGCTGTGAACGCGCGTCCGGTTCGCGCGGGTCTCATCTCCGGTCTCTGCGCGGCCGCGTTGCTCGCGACGAGCGGATGCTCGATCCTCATCCCGCAGTACGGGCTCACGATCAAGCGGGCCGTCGTTGATGCCGAGTACACGGGTGCCGACCACGCCACGAACCCCGTGGAGATCACGGAGTCGGCGTGCGGTGAGGAGATCGATTGCGTTGAAGCCTGGTCGACTGACCAGGCCAACTACTACCGTTTCGCGACCCGTGACCGAGCTACCGAGTTTGCAGATGGTCTTGCTGACGGCGCGCAATCACATTTCATCGTCATGGACTTCGCCGGCAAGGCCGGCGTTGACCGCCACGACCAGGAGGCCGCGTCCTGTGAGCTTCGAGGGGTGCACTTCGACCACGAAGGGCCATGCATCGACTGAGTCGGCCGCTCGACCTTATCGACGAGCACGCACCCTAGCTCGGGGCTGCCCTCCAGTGCTCCGGCGTGAAGGTGCGAGTGGATGCGCCGCCCGGGTCGCTCGGTGGGCGCGTCCCGCGGCTGAAATCGCGGACCTTGATGCGCCAGCCGTCCGGCGTGCGCACGAAGGTGTCGATGTAGTCGCCGCTTGCCGTCGTGCCGTCCGTGCGGACGAGGAGGAACTTCGACCAGGACTTGATCGTGCTGGCGTCGACGCGATGCAGCGCCGTGTCGGTCGTGTAGTGCGGGTGGTACGGCGTCACGGTGTCGATGACGCGTGCGAGAGCTTCGGCGCCGCGGACCGCGTTCGGGCCCGTTCCGAACGAGAAGTCGGTCGTGAAGACCTTCCGCAGGTGGTCCCAGTCGCGGTTGTCGATGAGCTGCCCGTAGCGCGCGAGCGCGTCGAGGATCTCGGCTGCGTCGTCGGCTGAGACGCGCGTATCCACGTCCCCGACTGCTGCGGTCGTCATCGCTTGACCTCGAAGCCCTCGAACGAGGCGAACGTCTCCGCACCTGCGGCTGAGTACTCGCCATCGGGTCGCTGGCGGTTGCGCTCGGTGACCCGGCGGTTCGTGATCACCCAGGTGCCGTCGCGCTCCTCGAGCGCGTCGAGGTAGTCGCCACCAGCGGAAGACGCCTCGTACGTGACGAGCACGTAGCGGCTCCAGGCGACGGCGGTTCCCGGCGCCTCGCCTGACCGGATGACCGTGTTGATGGTGTGGTGTGAGGGAAGATGCCCGCCGAGGGAAGCGGCGAGCTGCTCCTCGAACGATCGAGCGCCCGCCGCGCCCTGGAAGGCACCCGCTGGCGTCTCGATGCGCGCATCCGCCGAGATGATCGTCTCGAGCGAGCTCCACTCGCCGTTGTCGACGAAGTGTCCGTACAGTGCCAGGGTCTGCTGGATGCCCCAGCGGTCGTCTGCGGTGAGTGTGGTCACGTTCAGCCCCATTTCGTGGTCGAGCCAGCGTCGATCGGCAGCTGGATACCGGTGATGTAGCGAGCCTCTGGTGAGGCGAGGAAGAGCACGGCGTTGGCGACGTCGACGGGTTCGATCCAACCGATGTCGAGCAGCTTCCCCCGGCTCCAGAGCTCTCGGACATCGTCTGGGGTCGGGTTCTCGAGGTCTGGTCTGGAAGCGCGCAGGTTGGCGTCGTTCATGACAAGGGGTGTGGCCACGGCGGTGGGGTGGATGGTGTTGACGCGCACTCCGTATGGGCCCAGCTCGTGGGCCCAGGCGCGCGCGAGCCCTACGACCCCGTGCTTCGCTGCTGCGTAGGTGCCGCCGCCGCCCGAAGCGCGCAGGCCCGCGCTCGATGAGGTGATGATGATGCTTCCCGGACTGACGTCGGCCTTGAGGACCGGGATCGCAGCCTTGACGGTGCGCCACACGCCTCCGAGGTTCACGTCGATCTGCGCGTTCCAGTCATCCTCGGTGACGTCCTCCGCCAGGCCTGCTCCCAGCACTCCCGCATTGGCGAAGACGACATCGAACGCGCCGAGCTCTTCGACCGTGCGCGTGACCGCGGCGTCGAGCGAGGCCTGATCGGTGACATCGGCGTGCACCGCGACGGCGCGCACGCCGAGAGACTCGAGGTCGGCGACCACCTCAGCGAGTCGCTCGCCCGACTCCACTCGGTCGAGCGCTGCGATGTTCGCGCCCTCTTCGGCGAGCCGACGCGCGGTCGCGCTCCCGATGCCGCCAGCTGCCCCGGTGATGAGCGCGGTGGATCCCGCGAGTCTGCCCGCGCTGCGCGGTGCTGTCTCCGACATGCGTTCCCATCTCTGCGCTGCCGCTTCTGCTGATGCCCCTGTTGGCGATCTCCGTCGGCGTTCTCTGCTGCTGTCAGCACAGTCTCACCACCCACCGACAGTCGAGCGTCGCCGTCGGTCGCACAACTTCCCTGGGCGTCACGCGCGGAAATCTCGCTCGACGAACCCGCCGTCTTCACAGATCTGTGTTTTATGCCCGGTTGCGCATCCTCTTTTGCTAGTTTGTTGAACTAGTTTCCTGGCGTGCAGCGCGCCAGCATGAGGAGGACCATGGCGCAGAAGCCAGCCGAGCGCTCGTCCGGGTACTGGTACCCGACGGGTGGGGAGCATGCGACGTCGGTCGACGTGCTCAATCTGCTCCGCGAGTATCGCGAGGCGGAGGCGAAGATGCGCGCCAGGACGCGGTCGTCCATGCGCATGAACGAGAACGACCTGCTCGCGCTCCGCTTCCTGCTCCAGCAGCAGAGGCACGGGAAGGTCGTCGTGCAGAAGGACCTGGGGGAGCGGCTCAACATCTCGTCGGCATCGGTCACCGGCCTCGTCGATCGCCTCCTGAAGAGCGGGCACGTCGAGCGTCGACCGCATCCCACCGACCGCCGGGCCTCGATCATCGCGGCTACCGGGGAGTCGGACAAGGAGGTGCGCGAGACGCTGGGGGTCATGCACCGTCGGATGATCGCGGTCGTCGATTCCCTCAGCCCGGCGGAGCTCGATGGCGTGGCCAAGTTCCTCTCCGGCATGGTCGGGTCGGTCGAAGCGCCCACTGACGAGAGTCCCTCGGCGTCGGCGTCCTCAGGGGAGGAGCGGGCCACGCTGGCCTAGTCGTTGTCGGGGGTCGAGTCAACCCCCACGACCGAGACATTTAGTTAGATAAGCTACATATATGCTCGGACAACGACGAAGGCTCGACCGCACTGCAGTAGCCGACGCTCGGCGACGGGCCGAGGACCGCTACTGGGACGTGTACCAGCGCACCGTCATGCCGGGAGAGCTCCTCGCGCTCTGCTTCGTCGGAGCCACCATCTCGATCGGCATCGCCGTCTCGTTCTTCGCCTTCATGCCCTGGTAGGCACACCCCAGGCGCTCCGAGCGTCTTCAGCCGTCACTTGGATGGTGACCACAACACGTTCGAAGGCGCGGTCGATCGATGCCAGGCTCTCAGTGTGCATCCACCTGCGGATGCCGTGACGCAAGGGAGCGACATGACCGACCCCACATCGATGACGGGACTCGAGCAATTGCAGGCGCACCTCGCGAGCGGTGCGGAGATCGCACCGATCGCGCAGCACTTCGGCATGTCCGTCGTCAGCTTCGCCGAGGGCGAGGTCGTCTTCGAAGGCGTGCCGGACCGCTCGCACTACAACCCGATCGGGACCGTCCACGGCGGATTCGCCGCCACCCTCCTCGACTCGGCATGCGGCACCGCCGTCCACACGACGCTCCGCGCTGGACAGGCCTACACCTCGCTCGAGATCAAGGTGAGCTTCCTCCGACCGATGACCGTCGAGACCGGGCCCGTGCGGGTTCGAGGCATCGTCGTGAAATCGGGGGCCCGCGCGGCGTTCGTCGAGGCCGAGCTCCGAGACTCGAGCGAGGTCCTGCTCGCCACGGCGACCAGCACGTGCGCCATCTTCCTCAGTCGGTGATCACAGGGTGCGATCGGTCGTAGTCCACAGCTTTGCGACCGACCGCGTCCCCGAAACGAGCACAGGATAGAATCGGGTCCCGTGACCGGAACGAATCTCCTCGGTATCCCCGAGACGCGCCTTGCTGCTGAGCCAGAGGTCGTCGACGACCTCTCGAACCTGCCTCACGACCAAGCCGCGCTCGCGGCCATCGTCGAGAAGCACCCCGCGTCTTCGCTGGCCTGGGCCGCTCTCGCCGATGCGGCACACGCCGAAGGCAACACGATCGGCTCCTACGCCTACGCGCGAGTCGGCTACCACCGCGGACTCGACGCCCTCCGCAAGGCTGGATGGCGCGGTCAGGGCCCCGTGCCGTGGTCGCACGAGCCCAACCGGGGAGTCCTGCGTTCCTTCTACGCGCTCAGGCGGAGCGCGACGGAGATCGGTGAAGCGGGTGAGCCAGAACGGCTCGCCGACCTGCTGCACGACGCGGACCCGCAGGCGATCACCGAGATCGAGCGGATGCACGCGGCCAGCTAGACGGCCGGTCGCTCGACCCGTCGAGCGACAACAGAAGACAAGCAGGGAACAAGGCAGGGCCGCCAAACTCGGCCTGCCCGACCGCGCGGCTCACGCCACGCACACGACAGGCGCGAGCTGCGCCGATCCGACAGAGAACAGGGGCACACATGCCAGGCGTAGCGATTATCGGCGGCCAGTGGGGCGACGAGGGCAAGGGCAAGGCGACCGACCTCCTCGGTGACCGCATCGACTACGTCGTGAAGTTCAACGGCGGAAACAACGCCGGGCACACGGTCGTCATCGGCAACGAGAAGTACGCCCTGCACCTCCTGCCGTCTGGCATCCTCACGCCGGGCGTCACCCCGGTCATCGGCAACGGCGTCGTCATCGACCTCGATGTGCTGTTCCACGAGATCGACCATCTCGAGGCCCGCGGCGTCGACACGTCCAAGCTGCGCGTGTCTGCGAACGCGCACCTCATCACCGGGTACCACACCACCCTCGACAAGGTCACGGAGCGCTTCCTCGGAAAGCGCCAGATCGGCACGACGGGCCGCGGAATCGGACCTGCCTACGCCGACAAGATCAACCGCATCGGCATCCGCGTGCAGGACCTCTTCGACGAGAACATCCTCCGCCAGAAGGTCGAAGCCGCGCTCTTCGGCAAGAACCACCTCCTCGTGAAGGTGTACAACCGGCGCGCGATCACGGTCAACGAGATCGTGGATGCCCTCCTCATCCACGCAGAGCGTCTCCGCCCCATGGTCGGCGACACGTCGCTCGAGCTGTACGACGCCCTGAACGCAGGTCGCAACGTGGTCTTCGAGGGCGGCCAGGCCACGATGCTCGACGTCGACCACGGCACCTACCCGTACGTGACGTCGTCGTCGTCGACCGCGGGAGGCGCATCCACGGGTGCCGGCGTGGGGCCGACCCAGATCAACCGCATCATCGGAATCGTCAAGGCGTACATCACGCGCGTCGGTGCCGGCCCCTTCCCGACCGAGCTGTTCGACGAGTGGGGAGAGCTGCTCCGCACCCGAGGCGGCGAATTCGGCACCACGACCGGGCGCCCGCGCCGCACGGGCTGGTACGACGTGCCCGTCGCCCGCTACACGGCACGCATCAACGGCGTCACCGACTTCGTCATGACGAAGCTCGATGTGCTCAGCGGCATCGAGAGCATCCCTGTCTGCGTCGCCTACGACGTCGACGGTGTGCGCTTCGACGAGATGCCCGTGTCGCAGTCGGACATCCATCACGCGAAGCCCATCTACGAGTACTTCGACGGCTGGACGGAAGACCTCTCCGGCTGCCGCACCTTCGAGGAGCTGCCGCAGAACGCGCAGCTCTACGTGAAGGCGCTCGAGCGTCTCTCCGGGGCTCGGATCTCGGCGATCGGCGTCGGCCCCAAGCGCGACGAGATCATCCAGATCCACGACCTCATCGACTGACCTGAGCCGGTAGCTCGGAGCCCGGACGGAACCCAGGACTGGGGGCCGGCCCGGGCTTCTTGCTTGCCGCCCAAGTCGCAGGATTGCGGGTGTGCGCCGACGTGCTCCCGCCGCCTGAGACAATCGACGACGTGAATAGCGTTCCCTCGGCCCTGACCGTTCTGCCGGACCCCCAGTTCGTGATGGTCGGAGACGGCCACCGCATCGCCACCTACACGTGGGGTGATGCGGATGCGCCGACGGTGATCGTCGTGCACGGCTTCGCGTCGAGCACGAAGGACAACTGGGTTGCGACGGGCTGGGTGCGCGACCTGCTGCGTGCCGGCTACCGCGTGCTCGGGCTCGACCAGCGCGGGCACGGGCAGAGCGACAAGCCGTACGAAGGCCGCGACTACGACATCCGCACGCTCGCGTCCGATGTCGAAGCCGTGCTCGATGCCTACCTCGTCGACACCGCCATGTACGTCGGCTACTCGCTTGGCGCGCGCGTCGGCTGGGAGGTCGCGCAGGACTTCGCCGATCGCATTCCGCGGGTTGTGCTCGGCGGCGTGCCGGACGGTGTGCCCCTCGGCCGCCTCGACATCGGGCAGGTCCGCGAGCTCATCGACCACGGCACCCCTGTCCAGGACCCTGTGACCCAGAACTACCTCGCCCTCACCGAGCGGGTCGGCGGCAACGACCTCCGGGCGCTCCTCGCGATCGCGGAGGGGATGCGCGCGTCCGGCAAGGCGGACCCCGACCTCGGTCGTGTCCCTCAGCAGCCGGTGCTCTTCGCAACCGGTTCGCTCGACGGGATCATCGAGGGCTCGAAGGCGCTCTCGGCGGCGACCCCGAAGGCGCGCTTCTTCGAGATCCCGGAACGCCACCACTTCAATGCGCCGGGCTCGCGCGATTTCCGCGCCGCTGCCCTCGCCTTCCTCGCAGAAGGAGTCTGACCGCGTCGGCATCTCGGTCGAGTCCGGCAACGTCTCGCGTGCGCGGCTCGTCCTGATCGTGCGATCTGCTGCGTTGAAGAACTCGCTTAACGCTTCGAAGTGGGTTTCGTTCTCCGCCTTGCATCTCACAGGACCGGGCCGTGCTCACCGCGGCGGTCCAGTGTCAGAGACTCCTGAGCTGACGCAGACACTCGCTAGCTGACGCAGACCACGGGTGCCTGGGTCTGTCCTCGGACTTGGGCGGCAGGATGCCTGCATGTCGAAGGCACTGAAGCGTCGCGCTCACTCGCACGACGGGACCATTCCATGGATCGTCGTGCTCCCGTTTGCGGTCTCCGGGGTGATCCACCTCGTGAAGCCGGCTGTGTTCGAGCCGATCATCCCGAAGCCGCTGCGGAACCGCGGCCGTGCGCTGGTCGTCGCGTCGGGTGTTGCCGAGCTGGTCTGCGCCGCCGGCCTGTTGCGCGCGTCCACACGACCCGCTGCGGGTTTGGCGAGCGCGGCCGTGCTGCTCGCGGTCTGGCCCGCCAACGCGCAGATGAGCGTCGACCTCGGGAGGCGGGCGCTGAGGAAGCGTACTGCGCGGTCGACGGTGGCGTTCGTCGTCTCGGTCGCCCGCCTGCCTCTGCAGATTCCGCTCATCAAGGCGGCGCTGCGCGCGTAGACCCAGCTGTGACGGTGGTGTTGCGGCACGTCTGCCGTGAACTTCGGTGACATTGTCCCGAAGCTGCGCCGCGATCGTTCGACTCTGGCCGAGTTGTCACCGAAGTTCGATGCTCGGCCGGGAGACCCGGCCATGCGCGGAGCACGTTCCGCTCGACGCCAGGTCCGCCAGCTAGCCTTCCCTGATGAACTTCGACGGGCAGAGCGGTCAGGATCGATCAGGCGGGCAGCCACGGAAGCCGAGCCAGCAGCGGGAGATCGAGCGCAAGTACGACATCCCGGGAGGGGCGGTCGAGCCGGATCTCTCGCGACTCCGGGGTGGCTTGAGCGTCGGCGAACCCAGCACCGAGGAGCTTGTCGCGGAGTACGTCGACAGCCCCGACCTGGCGATCCTCGGCGCGCGCTGCGTCCTCCGCCGCCGGACGGGAGGCGACGACGAGGGATGGCACCTGAAGCGGCCCCGGAGCGGTGACGAGCGCATCGAGCTGCACGCGCCCGTCGGTGCCCCGCGGCGGGTTCCGCCGGAGCTTCGGGCCGAGTTCGCGGAGATTCTGGGCGACCGCCCAGTGCTCCCGCTTGTCGAGCTGACGACGATGCGGACGACGACCGAAGTGTGGGGCGACCCGGGCGCCGAAGGCGCTGAGCGAGCGCTCGTGGCGCTCATCTGCGAGGACGCCGTGCACGCGAAGGTCGTCCGCCTCGGGCACCAGCGCGAGTCCGAGTGGCGCGAGTACGAGGTCGAGCTCGTGGGTGATGCTCCGCTTCGGGTGTTCGACGAGATCGAGTCGGTGTTCTTCGCTGCCGGGCTGACGGTCTCCGCGCACAAGTCGAAGATGGTGCGCTCGCTCGACGGAGTCGAGGCGACTCCGCCTGCAACTGCGCGCGGTGCGGTCGGCGCTGCCGTCGTGGCGGCGCTCGCGCGGCGGTTCGGCGAGTTCCAGGCCAACGAAGCTCGTGCGCGGACCGATGAGCCAGACGCAGTGCACCAGACGAGGGTTGCGGTTCGTCGCCTTCGGAGCCTGCTCACGGTGTTCGCGGACGTGTTCAAGAAGGGGGCGACGGACGAGCTGCGCGATGAGCTCCGCTGGGCGGGCCGTGTGCTTGGCGAGCCTCGTGACGCGGAGGTGCTCGCGCAGCTGCTCGCGGCGGAGTTCGACGCGCTGGCGGCCGACGAGACGCAGCTCAGGGTCGGCGAGGTGCAGCGACTGGTGATGGGCTGGCTGGGGGACCGCCACGACAGTGCGTTCTCGGAGTTCTCGGCGGCGGTGGACAGCGCCCGCTGGGATGCCTTGCACGTCAAGGTCGTCGACTTCCTCGCCGATCCGCCGCTCGCGGCTCGCGCCGAGCTTCGCGCCGCCGGTGCCATGCGACGTGCGGCCAGGGATGCGATGCGCCGGGTGGCTGTTCGCGCCGACCGCGCACGGAAGAAGCCGCGGAAGTCGGAGCGCTGGCATGATGTGCGCAAGGCCGTGAAGTCAGTGCGGTACGCGTTCGAGGCGCTGGAGGGGCTACCGGATCTCAAGGCCGGTGGCGAGCGGAAAGCGTGGAAGCGGGTCGCGAAGGCCTTCGGCGCTGTGCAGGATGGGGCGTTGCTCGATGACGAGCTGTCGAGCCTGATCGCTCGGGTCCAGTCCGAAGCGAGCGACGGCGTCGAGCTGCCTGGGGAGACCGTCGAAGTGCTTGAGAGCGCCCGCGAGCGTATCCGCGACCGCCGAGACGCCGAGCTGGTTCGAGCGCGCGACCTGCTCGACGACCTCGTCTGATGGCGATGGACGGCGGCATCGGGCGTGCGCAGTCCGTCTGGGCGGCGCTCGCGGCGGCAACACGAGGCCGCACCGCGTTCACGCTGGGGTACCTCGGGACGAGTGGCGTCGATGGTCAGCCGCACGTGCGCGCCGTCATCCTGCGTGAGGTCGATGCTGAAGCTGGCGTGGTCTTCTTCTCGACGAACGCGCTCTCCGCGAAGGTGGGGCAGCTGGAGGGGAACTCGCTCGCGGCCATCACGTTCTACGACGACGTCTCGGATGTGCAGCTGCGTCTCGAGGGGCGGGCCGAGATCGTGGTGGACGACAGCATCCGCCGTGCCGCCTGGGCGTCGTTCGGAGGGGGGACGCGGCGGTTGTTCGCGTCACCGCTTCGGCCCGGGAGCCAGTTGCCTCGCGCGGATGCCCGTGACGAGGATGCTCCGGGCCGCGGTGCGAGTGACGAGGAGGCGGCCTACGCGCGCTTCGCCTGGGTCGCCGTGCGGGTGAGTCGCATCGACGCGATCGACCTGTCCGCCGATGAGCACCAGCGCTACATCTTCACGAGGGCCGGTGACGGCTGGGACACGACGCGCGTCGTTCCCTAGCCGCGTGCTTCGAGCTTCTCGCTCAGCTGGCGCTCTCAGGCGAGGGCTGCGTCGATGGCGTCCGCTGACAGCACGTGGTCGACGGCGAGCGCGCTCGCCCCGAGGATGGCTGCTTCGCCGCGTGCTCGGGATGCGACGACTCTGAGGTGCTGCGTCGCGAGGGGCAGCGACCGCGAGTAGACGACTTCGCGGATGCCGGCCATGAGCTGCTCGCCGGCTTCCGCGATGCTCCCCCCGATGACGATCATCGAGGGGTTCAGCATGCTCACGCAAGCTGCGAGCACGGTGCCGACATCGCGACCCGCCTGCCTGAGGGCGCGGGCGGCGCTGAGGTCACCAGAGCGGACGAGCGCGACGATCTGCGCGCTGCCTGAGACCTCGATGCCCTCCTCGCGGAGCCTGCGGGCGATCGCGTCGCTGCCCGCGACGGCCTCGAGGCAGCCGAGGTTGCCGCAGCGGCAGGGGGTGTCGTCCGCTCCAGGCACGGCGATGTGGCCGATGTCGCCCGCGGCGCCTCTGGCGCCGCGGCGGAGGGAGCCGTCGGCGATGATGCCCGAGCCGATGCCCGTCGCGACCTTCACGAACAGCAGGTCGGAGACGCCCGGCCATTCGCTGCGGTGCTCACCGAGGGCCATGATGTTGACGTCGTTGTCGACGAGCACTGGGGCATCGAAGTGGGCGCCGAGTCTGCCAGCGACGTCGGCGTCGTCCCATCCGGGCATGATGGGCGGGTTGATGGGGCGGCCCGAGCTGAACTCGACGGGGCCAGGCAGGCCGACGCCGACGCTCACGAGCTCCCGGCGCCCGCGGCCGGAGGCGGCGAGCATCTCGTCGCCCTTGTCGCACACCCAGGCGAGCACGGTGTCCGGCCCGAGGTCGATGGGCAGCTTGTCCTCGGAGTCGGCGATGATGTTGGAGGCCAGGTCGGTGAGGGCCATGCGGGCGTGGGTGGCACCGAGGTCGACGGCGAGAACAACCCGGCTCTCGGGGGAGAAGGCGAACACCGCGGGTGGGCGTCCGCCCGTCGAGTGCGCCTCGCCGACGGTGACGATGAGGCCCGCCGTCATGAGCATGTCGATGCGGGTCGCGACCGTGGAGCGGGCTTGGCCGGTCACGGATGCGAGCTCGGCGCGTGTGCGCGGAGCCCCGTCTCGGAGCATCTGGAAGAGCTCCCCTGGTCCTGGCTGGCGTGACGCTGGCTTCGGCAGCTGCTCGATGGCCATGGGCCTCTCCCTTCTCGGTTCGGCGGGCGGTGGATGCGACTTCGCCACGTTACCGCGCAGTTCGTCAAGAGAGACTGCGACGCTTCTGCGTGGCGACGTATCTCAATTGTGCAACAGGCAGACGACTTTTGCTTGACCGTCGACAAAAGTACGGGTAGCTTTCGACACATGGTCAACGAAGACCCCACATCGGGTCCATCCCCACTCCTGCAGATGCGCGGCATCGTCAAGCAGTTCCCAGGTGCTCGGGCTCTCGACGGCGTCGACCTCGACGTCCTCCCCGGCGAGGTCCACTGCCTGCTCGGCCAGAACGGCGCGGGCAAGTCCACGCTCATCAAGGTGCTCGCCGGCGCGCACCAGCCGACCGAGGGGCAACTGCTCCTGAACGGCGAGCCCATCACCATCCCGAACCCCGTCGCCGCCCTCGCCCTGGGCATCGCGACGATGTACCAGGAGCTCGACGTCGTCGACGGGCTGACGGTCGCCGAGAACGTCTACCTCGGACACGAGCTCGATACGGTCGGCGTCTCGCGCCGCGCCGAAGCCAAGCAGCGCACGAGGGAGATCCTCGCGCGGCTCGGGCACTCCGAGATCTCGCCGACGACCGAGGTCGGCGAGCTGTCGGCCGCGGGCAAGCAGATCGTCTCCATGGCGCGGGCGCTCTCGCATGATGCCCGCATCATCGTCATGGACGAGCCGTCCGCCGTGCTCGACTCCGAGGAGGTCGCGAACCTCTTCCGAGTGGTCGAAGAGCTCACGAAGGCCGGCGTCGCCATCATCTACATCTCCCACCGCCTGGAAGAGATCCGCACGATCGGCGATCGCATCACCGTCCTCAAGGACGGCCGCACTGTCGCCCAGAACCTGCCGGTCAGCGAGACCCCGACCTCCGAGCTCATCACCCTCATGACGGGCCGGAAAGTCGAGTACCTGTTCCCCGAGTCGCCTGAGCTGCCGGCGGATGCGCCAGTGCTGCTCGACGTGCGGGACCTGGCCCTCGCAGACACGTTCTCGGACGTCTCCTTCACGGTCTCCGCTGGGGAGATCGTCGGGTTCGCCGGCCTCGTCGGGGCCGGCCGCAGCGAGATCATGGAGACCATCTACGGCGCACGGAAGGCGACGGGCGGCACGGTCACGGTCGAGGGCAAAACCCTCACGCGCGGCTCGGTCACCGCAGCCGTGAACGCGGGCATCGGCCTCGCTCCAGAGGAGCGGAAGAGCCAAGGGCTCCTGCTCGACGAGCCGGTCTACCGCAACATCACGCTCTCGACGTTCCAGCGGTTCGCCTCGTTCTCGTGGCTGAAGGAGGGCGACGAGCGCCGCGCCGCCAAGGAGCAGGCCGAGTACCTCGACCTGAGGCCCGCCGGCGTCGAGCGCGACATCCGCACCCTCTCCGGCGGCAACCAGCAGAAGGCGATGCTCGCCCGCTGGCTCGTGCACGGCTGCCGAGTGCTGCTGCTCGACGAGCCGACGCGAGGCGTCGACGTGGGTGCCAGGGCCGAGATCTACGCCCTCATCCGCAAGCTGGCCGACGAAGGGGCGGCAGTCGTCGTCGTCTCCAGCGAGATCCCCGAGGTCCTCGGCCTCGCCGACCGGGTGCTTGTCGTCTCGGAAGGACAAGTTGTCCACCAGGGCCCCGCATCCGCTCTCGATGAGCACGCCGTACTCGACATGGTTATGGAAAGCAGCGCAGCATGAGCACTCAGACTCCCCAGTCATCGCCCCCGAACGGCGGCTCCCCCTACGACGACGGCACGATCGCCGCCCCTGCCGCGAACGAGAGCTCGCGAGTCGAGCACGAGGTGGCAACCGACAACACGAAGCGCGGCGGCTTCTTCCGCGGCAGCTCGGCCCGGAACTTCGGCCTCATCCTCGCGCTGGTCGTGCTGTGCATCGCCGGCACCGTCTCGGCGGGCGAGCGCTTCGCGAGCGTCGACAACCTCATGGTCGTGCTGAGCCAGGCCTCCATCATCGGCGTCCTCTCCATCGGCATGACGTTCGTCATCACGGCCGGCGGCATCGACCTCTCGGTCGGCTCCGTGCTCGGGCTCGCCTCCGTGTGGGCGACGACGCTGTCCACGCAGGCCTACGCCGAAGCCTGGGGCTGGTGGGTCATCGTGCTCACCTCGCTGCTCGTCGGTCTCGGCGCCGGTGTCGTCAACGGCGTCCTCATCGCCTACGGCAAGGTCGTCGCGTTCATCGCGACGCTCGCCATGATGGTCGCCGCCCGAGGCTTCGCGGAGCTCATCGCGGGCCGCCGCACACAGATCGTCAACGTCGACTCCTTCCTCGAGACGTTCCGCGGCGACCTCCTCGGTATCCCCGTCATCGTCTGGATCTTCGTGCTCGTCGCCGTGGGCGGCTGGTTCCTCCTGAACCGCACGACCTTCGGTCGCCGCACGGTCGCAGTCGGTGGCAACCCTGAAGCTGCGCGCCTCGCGGGCATCAAGGTGAAGCGCCACACGATGTACCTCTACGCGCTTGTCGGTCTGACGGCCGGCATCGCCTCCGTCATGATGCTGGCCCGCACCACGGCTGGCTCGTCCACCAACGGCATGCTCTACGAACTGGATGCGATCGCTGCGGTTGTCGTCGGCGGCACCCTGCTCGTGGGAGGGCGCGGCACGATCGTCGGCACCGTCCTCGGCGTCCTCATCTTCGCGACCCTCACGAACATCTTCATCCAGGCGAACCTCGACAGCTCCGTCCAGGCCATCGCGAAGGGCGCGATCATCGTGGTCGCCGTCCTCCTGCAGCAGCGCTTCTCATCACGGGCGAAGACATCGTGACGACACCCGAGCTGCACGGCCGGACCTCACCAGACCTAACCCCCACCACCAGGACAGCATCAAAGGAGATCCCCATGTCCACGAGTACCTTCAGGAAGACAGTTTCCCGGAAGCGCCGGATCCTCGCAGCGGGAGCGACGGCCGCTTCGGCGCTGCTGCTGCTCACCGGCTGCCTCTCGAACACGCCACCGGCGGCAGAGGGCGAAGCTCCCGCTGGCGGCAACGCGACCGCATCCGACAATGACGCGGCGGGCGAACCGCTGGTCATCGGCTTCTCCGCCCCAGCCGCCGACCACGGTTGGATGGGTGCCATCACGTCGGCAGCCGAGGCCGAGGCGGCGAAGTACGAGGACGTTGAGCTGCGTGTCGCGGAGGGCACCAACGACGTGAACCTCCAGATCAGCCAGATCGAGGGCTTCATCAACGACGGCGTCGACGCCATCGTGCTGCTGCCCTTCGACGGGGCTGCGCTCACGGAGGTCGCGACGAAGGCGATGGAGGCCGGCATCCCGGTCATCAACGTCGACCGCGAGTTCACGAGCCCCTTCGCCGCCCGCACCACGGTGCTCGGCGACAACTACGGCATGGGGGTCAGCGCTGGAACCTACATGTGCGAGCAGCTCGGCGACAAGCCGGACGCGGTGGTCGCCGAGATCGCGGGCATCGACTCCCTGCCGCTCACGCAGGATCGCAGCCAGGGCTTCGCTGACTCGCTCGAGGACTGCGGTCTGAAGGTCTCGAACCGTGTTGCCGCTGACTTCACGGTGCAGGGTGGCGAGCAGGCGGCCACCAACCTCCTCCAGGCGGCACCGCAGATCGACGCGATCTGGAACCACGACGACGACCAGGGCGTCGGTGTCCTCTCGGCCATCGAGAACGCCAACCGCGACGAGTTCTTCCTCGTCGGTGGAGCGGGTTCGGCGAACGTGATGCGCGAGATCCAGGAAGGCGACAGCGTCGTGCAGGCGACGGTCATCTACCCGTCGACGCAGGCTGCCGACGGCATCAAGCTCGCACGTCTCATCGCCCACGACCGCTCGCTCGGCGACCTCTCCTCGCACAGCGTTCCTCGTCTCGTGCAGCTCTACGCGCCCGTCGTGACGAGCGAGAACGTCGACGAGTACATCGACACGGCGTTCGAGTCGTAGCCAGTCGCCCACACTGTCCACGCGGGGCGGGGCTCTCCTCCTCTCTGACTCCGCCCCGCGTTGGCCCCCTGAACGAAAGAGTGAACAATGAGTCAAGACGCACAGCCGGAGCTGGGCATCGGCATGGTCGGCTACGCCTTCATGGGTGCCGCGCACTCGCAGGCGTGGCGGAACGCGCCGAGGTTCTTCGACCTGCCGCTCGCGCCTCGCATGCGCGTCGTCGCGGGCCGCAACGCCGAGAGGGCGGCCCAGGCGGCCGACAAGCTCGGCTGGGCGTCGAGCACAACTGATTGGCGCGAGCTGCTCGCTCGCGACGACGTGCAGCTCATCGATATCTGCTCTCCCGGAGATACCCACGCGGAGATCGCGATCGCCGCCCTCGAGGCGGGCAAGCACGTGCTGTGCGAGAAGCCGCTCGCCAACACGGTCGAGGAGGCCGAGCGGATGAACGCGGCCGCAATCGCGGCCGAGGCCCACGGCGTGCGCGCCATGGTCGGCTTCACCTACCGCCGCGTGCCGGCGATCCGACTGGCACAGCAGCTCGTCGCGGATGGTCGCATCGGCGACATCCGCCAAGTGCGGGCCCAGTACCTGCAGGACTGGCTCGCCAACGAGAACGCGCCGCTCTCGTGGCGCCTCGACAAGGAGAAGGCAGGGTCCGGGGCGCTCGGCGACATCGGCGCGCACATCGTCGACCTCACCCACTTCATCACCGGACAGCAGCTCAGCGGAGTCTCCGGCCTCACGGAGACGTTCGTCAAAGAGCGGCCGGTCGCTGACGAATTCGCTGGTCTCTCCGGAACGGGTGGCAGCGAGCGCGGGCCGGTCACGGTCGACGACGCTGCCGTCTTCTTCGGCCGCCTGCAGAGCGGTGCCATCGCTGTCTTCGAGGCGACGCGCTTCGCGTACGGGCGGAAGAACGCCATCCGTCTTGAGATCAACGGCACGAAGGGCTCCCTCGCCTTCGACTTCGAGGACATGAACGTGCTCGAGTACTTCGATGCGACCGGCGACCAGGCGACGGCCGGCTACACGCGCATCCTGGTCACCGAACCAGACCACCACCCCTTCATCAAGGCCTGGTGGCCAGCCGGCCACGGCCTCGGCTATGAGCACGCGTTCACGCACCAGGCGGTCGAGCTCGTCGAGGACATCGCTGCCCACCGGGCACCGACTCCCTCCTTCGCGGACGGTCTCGCCGTGCAGCGCGTGCTCGCTGCCGTCGAGGAGAGCTCGGCCAACGGCAGCTCGTGGGTCCAGATCCCCGCTTCCGCTTCCGCCGCAACAGCCTCAGTCGAACCAGAACTCCAGAGGAGCTAGTACATGTCTCGTCCTGTCACGTTGTTCACCGGTCAGTGGGCCGATCTGCCGTTCGAGGAAGTCGCCAGGCTTGCAGGTGAGTGGGGGTACGACGGTCTCGAGATCGCCTGCTGGGGCGACCACCTCGACCCGTGGCGGTGGGATGACACCGACTACGTGGCCTCCAAGCTCGACGTGCTGGAGCGCAACGGCTTGAAGGTGTGGACGATCTCCAACCACCTCAAAGGGCAGGTTGTCTGCGACGACCCGATCGACGAGCGCCACCGGGACATCGTCTCCGACCGAGTCTGGGGCGACGGCGACCCGGAGGGCGTGCGTCAACGTGCGGCGGAGGAACTGAAGAACACGGCCCGCCTCGCCGCCGCTCTTGGCGTGAAGACGGTCACCGGGTTCACGGGGTCATCGATCTGGAAGTACGTGGCGATGTTCCCTCCCGCCACGGAGGCGATGGTGGACGCGGGGTACCAGGACTTCGCTGACCGGTGGAACCCGATCCTGGACGTGTTCGAGGAGGTCGGGGTGCGGTTCGCGCACGAGGTGCATCCGTCGGAGATCGCGTACGACTACTGGACCACGAAGCGCGCGTTGGAGGCGATCGGGCATCGGGAGTCGTTCGGGTTGAACTGGGATCCCTCGCACATGGTGTGGCAGGACATCGACCCAGTCGGGTTCTTGTGGGACTTCCAGGACCGGATTTATCACGTGCACTGCAAGGACACGAAGAAGCGCCTCGGCAATGGCCGCAACGGGCGGTTGTCGTCGCACCTGCCGTGGGCGGATCCGCGGCGCGGGTGGGACTTCATCTCGACGGGGCATGGGGACGTGCCGTGGGAGGACTGCTTCCGCATGCTGAACGCGATCGGCTACGAGGGGCCGTTGTCGGTGGAGTGGGAAGACGCCGGCATGGACCGCCTCGTCGGCGCCCCGGAAGCGCTCGGCTTCGTGCGCAAGCTCTCCACGTACCGCCCGTCGGAGGCGGCCTTCGACTCGGCGTTCTCCACGAAGCAGGACGAACGAACGGAACAAGACTGACGCTCAGCCCTCCGCGATGGCATCCAGGATGTGAGTGAGCCGATACGGCACCACCTCGGAAAGCGAGACCGTCGTGCTGGTCCGGGTGACG
This sequence comes from Pseudoclavibacter sp., assembly GCA_052099095.1. Taxonomy (GTDB): domain Bacteria; phylum Actinomycetota; class Actinomycetes; order Actinomycetales; family Microbacteriaceae; genus Pseudoclavibacter. The sequence continues at coordinate 86,383 of JBQDTF010000004.1, read as the reverse complement.
CCGGGCAGATCGAGCATCGCCCGCGTCACCCGGTGCAGGTCGCTCGTGTTCTTCGCGACGACGCGCACGAGCAGGTCGGCGTCCCCGGTCGTCGCGTGCACCTCCACCACCTGCGCCATCTCCTCGAGGCGGGCGTACGCCTCGTCTGCCGAATTCTGGCTGAGTGAGAGCGCGACGAATGCGGTCAGCGGGAAGCCGAGGGTTGCAGCATCGAGGCGTCGGCTCTCCGGGGCCAGGGCTCGATCCAGCTCGAGCCTCGTGAGCCTGGCATGCACCGTGTTCCGCGCGATTCCGAGCTCCCGAGCCAGCGCCAGGGTGGAGGACTTCGGCTCACGGTCGAGTGCGCGGATGATGCGGGCGTCCAAGGCGTCGAAGCCTCGCGGGTTGGGCATATCTTCATCCTTATGCGTTCATGCTGAGCAGATTGCTGAGTTGAATCAGCTTGTCTTGCGCAGAATACCTCTGGCGGCGATGCTCTGCGCATGCCTGAACCTGTCGAGCCCCCACGTCACCGCGCCATCGATGACATCGCTGGCCTCGCGGTCGGGGCTCTTGTCATCTCGTTCGGGCTGTTCCTGCTCAAATCGGGCGGCCTCGTCACCGGGGGAACCGCGGGTCTGTCGCTGCTGCTCGGCTACGTGCTCCCGATCCCGTTCGGAGTCATCTTCGTCGTGGTGAACCTCCCCTTCTTCGCGCTTGCCGCGAAGGGCAAGGGCTGGCGCTTCGTGGCGAGGAGCCTGGCCTCCATCGGCCTCGTGTCGCTGCTGACGTCCGTGCATGCATCAGCGGCCGGGGTTGGGCAGCTCGCCCTGCATCCCGCGTACGCGGCGGTGCTTGGCAATGTGCTCTGCGGCGTCGGGCTGTTGATTCTCTTCCGCCACAACTCAAGCCTCGGTGGGTTCACCGTCGTGGCGCTTGTGATTCAGGAACGCTTCGGGATCCGGGCGGGCTACGTGCTGCTCGGCCTCGACCTGCTGGTTGTGCTTGCTTCGCTGACCGTCATCGATCCGTTGCTGGTTCTGATCTCGGCGTTCGGTGCCGGCGTCATGAGCCTCATCATCATGCTCAACCATCGACCGGGCAGGTATCGCGCGGTGTGAACGGGCGGCGACCCCGATGGGGGCGCCGCCCGTGAACTTTCATGAGGTGCTCCCGCATGCGCGCGAGTGTCCCGTGAAAGTAGTGATGGGCACCAACCTCCCCCGAAGTTGGTGCCCATCGTCCCCTGCCGCGGTCGCCTTGGCGAGTTGTGCAGTTGGGCATCGTCCCCCGATGACGCCCGCCCCGGTGTCGATTGGGGCCTGCAGTTCCTCAAACCGGGCGTTACACGCCGGCGCGGGGAGTATTTGGTTGCTCTCTGTTCGTTGTGCATCTCGGGCCGAGGTCCGAGATCAGGGGGATGTGATGGTGGTACGTCCGAAGGTCGCTTCACTTTCGTGTTGCTGTCCGGCTAGAGCTTGTATTGCTCATCACGTGAAGGAAACTAACACGACATCGCTGGGCCAGCGCACTCTCTGGAGGTCGTTGGAGGCGCATTTAGTCCATGCCTATCGTCCGCGTGCCGTCTGGTTGGTTGGGCACCTAGAATCCGTGTCTGACCAGGGGAGTTCTCACCTGGACGAATGGACCGATCCATGCATGGCGCGGCCAGAATAATCACTCAGCGGGTCGCGGCCCTCGAGGGCGACGGGGCGCGAGGCGTGACCGATGGCCTCACGGCTGACGAGCGCATCGTGTTACATGGACCCATGCAGCCTGATCCGAACACGCCGCTCCACGGGCGGCACGTGACACTCGAGCCGGCCACTGCGGAGGGTTGGGCAGAGCTCGGCGACGCCCTGTGTGTGCCGGAGGTGTTCGCTTCCGGATGGGGTGGGGGTCCGGCTGGCCTCCCGGCTCGCGACAGGTGGGAGGAGTGGGCCTCGAAGTACACACCAGGGCCACAAGCGGGATGCACCTACGTGGTGCGCGTCGCGGGTGGCCCGCAGCACGGGCGAGCGGTCGGCACCACTTCCATCGGGCGCATCGATCTCGCCACGGCAGCTGCGGAGATCGGCTGGACGGCCTACGACCCCGCCGTCTGGGGGAGCATCGTGAACCCGGCGACGAAGCTGGTGCTGCTCGACTACCTCTTCTCGTGTGGGTTCGGTCGCGTCGCGTTCAGCGCCGACAACCTCAATGCGCGCTCTCAGGCCGCCATCGAGAAGCTCGGGGCCACCAGGGAGGGTGTTCTTCGTCGACACCGCCCACGCGCTGACGGCACCTGGCGAGACACGGTCCGCTTCTCGATCATCGAGCCGGAATGGTCGAGCATTCGACCGGGCCTGGTCGAGCGTGTCGAGCGCGGCGAGGGGCTGCTCGCGGAAGCCGAACGCGCCGGCTGAGCGTGTCCCTCGGGAGACGTGGTTCCATGGAGCCATGACGACTCCTGTGTACACCGCAATTGCCCACGCTTCCGGTGGTGGCCGTGACGGCCACGTGCGTTCGGAAGATGACCGCATCGACCTCGACACCCGTCCCCCGAAGGAGATGGGTGGCAGTGGCGATGGCACCAACCCCGAGCAGCTGTTCGCCGCCGGCTACTCGGCCTGCTTCCTCGGCGCGTTCCACGCGGCTGGAAAGCAGCTCGGCAAGGACACGAAGGACGCCGCGGTCTCCACCTCGGTGGGAATCGGCAAGCGCGAGCCCACCGGCTTCGAGCTCTCGGTCGTCCATGACGTGTACGCGCCGAACCTCTCCTCAGATGAGACCGCTGAGGTCGCCCGCGTCGCGCACGAAGAGATCTGCCCGTACTCGCACGCCACTCGCGGCAACGTCGACGTGCAGATCAACGTCGTCAACTGATGGCCGAGGTGAACGAAACGGCGGGTCAGCATGATCAGGTCACGAGGGCTGAGCTTGCTGCCATCGTCGATCACACGCTGCTGAAGACGGACGCGACGCCGACTCAGGTCTCTGCGCTGCTTGAAGAAGCGAAGGCGCTTGGGGCGTTCTCGATCTGCGTCTCGCCCAACATGCTGCCCGTGCAGGGGGACGCGGGTGACGTGAAGATCGCGACCGTCATCGGCTTCCCGTCTGGGAAGCACCACTCGGCCATCAAGGCGGATGAAGCGGCGAGGGCTGTCGCTGACGGCGCTGACGAACTCGACATGGTCATCGACATCGGCATGCTGAAGGCTGGACGCGCTGACCTCGTGCAGGCGGATGTGGCGGCGGTCCGAGGGGCCGCGCCAGGTGCTCTCCTCAAGGTGATCATCGAATCGGCTGCCCTCACCGATGACGAGGTCGTCGCGGCTTGCCAGGCTTCCGAAGCCGCTGGCGCCGACTACGTGAAGACGTCGACCGGTTTCTCGGCGGCCGGCGGCGCCTCGACGCACGCCGTCGCGCTCATGCGCAGCACGGTCGGCGAGCGGCTTGGTGTGAAGGCGTCCGGGGGCATCCGGTCGACCGCGGATGCGCTCGCGATGGTGGAGGCGGGCGCATCCCGCCTCGGCCTCTCCGGCACGGCCAGCGTGCTCGACGGTCTGCCCGCGTAGGCCACCGCTCGAAGTCGGAACGCGCGTCACCCTGTCGGGTGGCGCGCGTTCCGCATGCGAGGTGGCTATCCCGTGTCGAGAAGGCGATGCGGCCTTGAGGTCACGGACGAGCCGTGCCGAGAGCACTCTCGAGAGTACTTCGCATGCTGAGCGCCTCCGGATTCTCTTCCCCAGACTGGAGTGCGTTCTCGAGGACGAAAGTCACGAATTCTTTGTCTTCGACGGGCACGCCTTCAGACCAGCGCAGGAGGAAGATTCCTCGGACGATTTCGTCGTTCGGCTGCTTCGCCGCGGCGGCCGAGTCTTCAGACGGGAACTTCAAGAAAAGCCCCTGATCGGCCTGCAATGCTTCCACGCAGTCGAACATCGCAGCGCAGACGGTCTCTGTGACATCTCTTTGGTTCGTGAGTTCTTCTGCCGCTTCCGTGTCCCACACATACCTGAGTTCAACGTCGTGTGCGGTAAGGCAACCGGTCAGCAAGATGGCGGTTGCAATGAGCACAGCTGTGAGGGACCAACGTTTCATGGCTTTGCCGTTCTCACTTGTCCCCGTTTGATTTGGTCCAGTTGCACATGTGCCGGAAGACCTCGTGCCAGTTCTCACGGGGGAGTGCTGGGCGATACGGCTCCAGGTCCCAGGTCGGGTTCGTCAGGACATCAATACCATAGACGGCGTGGCAGTAGTACTGCTGCCGGGTTGAGTGATTGATGTTGTATCGAGCGGGCGACTTGTTCGCGAACTCTTTCCACCCGTCGTCCATGATGATCGACAAGCCGATGTTCGGGGCGTGGGCGCTGTTCACGGCTCCCAAGCGGATTGCGCGGTTCCAGCCTGATGGCTTCATGACGTGCACGCCATTGATCCATCTGACGTAGTCGAACAGGTTGGTGCCCCAGAACGGGTCGGCGACGATCGGGTAGGCGAAGTCACCTGCTGTGTGTTCTACGACCTGAACGACCTGGGTCCCTGTCACTTCGTAGCGCGTGGGAACCTCAACGCCGTTGGCGTCCTTGGCCCAAGCTGGCGCTACTCCGCCGAGCAGCGTGCCGTCGGCGGCCCGCAGGAAGAGGGCGCCGTCGTCGGACTCCTGAATGTAGGAGAGCCCTGCCGCTTCGAATTCGTAGGGGATCTCCTGGGTCGTCGTGCCTTCGGCGATCGTGGAGACCACCTGCACTGAACCGTCTTCTTTCACCACCGCAGTTGAGCTGATGCCGCTCTCGTGCTCCACGAAGAGTGTTCCGTCGTTCGTGACGTCGGCGGGTGCCTGTGCCCCGGTTGCCTGCACGAGTGACATCGTGACGGCGTCTCCGTCTGCAGGGTTGACCTCGATGGAGCTCGAGGTGGCTTCCAGGGAGACGGTCGTCGGCTGTCCTTGGTTGTCGCCGCCGTCGATCTCCGCCGTTGCGCCGGTGTCGCTGACGACGATGTCCTCGTGGAGGTCGTCGAAGACCTCCGGCGTCACCTGCTCGATGGCCTCCAGCGCCTCTGATTCGCTCGGTGTTTCCCCCTCCGGGTCTGCCTGTGCGGGCGCAGCGCTCAGGACGGCGATGCCCATGAGCCCTGTCAGTGCTGCGGCTACGACTCTTCGTTTCATGTTCCCCTCGGTTCTGTGTGAGACAGCTACGTATAAGTAGCGTTCTCGACCTTATAGGGATGAGGGGAGATTTTGGTCCGGTCCATGACTAAGCAAGAAAATCCGACACCGCCGCCGCGCGAGCTCGCTCATGGACGGCTTGTGGCGACGCCGGGAGCGAATGGGGCCGGCGTGGTGCTGTGTCCTGCGTCGTTGAAGCTCAGGTGCGAGTCAGGTGGCGGTGCACTGCGGTGTGGATGCCTTCGATGTCGCCCTGCTCGGTGAGGTGGACGAGTTCTTCGTGGTGCGTGCTGAAGTCGCCGAGGGGCGGGTGGGCGCCAACGGCATGAGACGAGCAGATGAGCGATTCGGTGGCGATCGTCGCGTAGGCGCGGGCGAGACGGGAGTTGCCCGCGCTCTCCACGAATCGGCTGTGGAACTCGTGGTCGAGGCGAAGAGCACGTGCTTCGCTGCCTGCCTCGATGGCGGCCTTGAGCTCGTTCACGACTGAGGAGAGCTCGGCCGCGATGGCGGCTCGCGCGGCGGCGGGTTTGGCTGCGATGACGGCGGCTGCGGCGCACTCGAGTACCTCTCGAGCGGCGAAGATCTCGGCGGCGTCGTCGTCGGTGAGCTCTCGCACGAAGACACCGCGGTGGCGTCGGCTCTCGAGAAGGCCCTCCTGGACGAGTCGCTGCAGGGCCTCGCGGACGGGGCCGCGGGAGACCTGGAAGTCGGTCGCGATCCGCGCCTCGTTCATCTGCGAGCCAGGGGCGAAGGTGCCGTCGACGACGCGTTCGCGGAGGTGTTCGGCGAGGATCGCCGATGTCGGCTGGATCTGGATTCCTGGGAGCGCTCCCGGGTTCTCGTCTGCTGTCGTCACGAGTGCACCTGACCCGAGTGGGCCTCGTGGTCGACGTGGGCTGCGGGCTCGACCTGGAACGTGCTGTGGCTCGTCTCGAAGTGCTCCTTGAGGCATGCGTCGAGCTCGCAGAGCACGGCGTCGAGGCCTCGGTCGTCGAGCGTCTCCGGAGTGACGACGACGTGGGCTGAGAACATGGGGACCCCCGAGGTGATGGTCCACGCGTGGACGTCGTGCACATCCACGACCCCCGGCACGGAGCGGAGGTGCTCGCGGGTGGCGTCGAGGTCGACGTTCTTCGGGGTCGCCTCCATGAGCACGTCGACGACCTCGCGGAGGAGGCTGATGGCCCGCGGGAAGATGAGGATGGCGATGAGGATGGACGCGATCTGGTCGGCCACCATCCACCCTGTCACCCAGATGACGATGGCGGCGATGATGACGGCCACCGAGCCGAGCAGGTCGCCGAGCACCTCAAGATACGCGCCGCGCACGTTGAGGCTCTCCTTCTGTCCTGAGCGCAGCACGAGGAGGGAGATCAGGTTCGCGACGGCTCCGATGACGGCGGCGGCGAGCATGATGCCCGACTCGATCTCGACCTCCTGCCCGAAGCGACGGATCGCCTCGATGAAGATCGTCACGGCGATGACGCCGAGGATGAGGCCGTTGATGAGCGCGGCGAGCACCTCGGCGCGCTGGAACCCGAAGGTGCGCCGGGAGGACGCTGGCAGGGTCGCGACGTAGCTCGCGAGGAGTGCAACCGTGACCCCGGCGGCGTCCGTGAGCATGTGGCCGGCGTCGGCGAGGAGGGAGAGGGAGTTCGAAGCGATCGCGCCGACCACCTGAACGAGGAACACGCTTGCTGTGATCGCGAGCACGATGATCAGCTTCTTGCGGTGCTTGCCCGTGGCTGTGGTGTGATCGCCGAGGCCATGGCTGTGGCCGTGTGCGTCTTCCGGACCACGGTCGACGCAGGGGTGCGCTGGGCTGAAGGCCTCGCCACCCTCATGGTCGTGCTCGGACGAGTGGCCGCCGTGGGTATGGGGGTCGTCTGGCTCGCGGGGAATCGACATGTCCCCAGCGTAGCTCCGTCGTAGATTGTTGACAATCTGCAGTTCGGCGGCTTTTGGACGAACTCCGTCCCCCGCTAGGCTCCTCCCATGCCCTCATCGCCCGACGCCCCCGACCAAGCAGCGCACGAGGCTGACGACGCGGCGCTGCGTCGCCTGACCTCGATCCGCGGCAGCATCGACAACATCGACGCCGCGCTCGTGCACATGCTCGCTGAGCGCTTCAAGTTCACGACCCTCGTCGGCGAGCTGAAGGCCGAGCACGGCCTCCCGCCAGCTGACCCGGATCGGGAGCGTCGTCAGATCCTCCGCCTGCGGCAGCTCGCCGAGGAGGCACACCTGGACCCTGAGTTCGCCGAGACGTTCATCAACTTCGTCATCGCCGAGGTGATCCGCCACCACGAGCGCATCGCCGAGCAGGGCTAGCGACGCGCCCTTCCGCGCCTAGCGCGCGGCCAGCGCGTCTGCCATGCGCTGGATGATCTCCTCGAGCACCGGCTTGGGCGTCGCGAAGACGATGCGCACGTACTGCTCGAAGCCTGCGCCGCAGGACGCGCCTGCCGTGAGGGTCACACCCGCCTTGTCGAGGAAGAACTTGGCGGGTGGGCCCTCGATGCCGAGCGCCGACACGTCGAGCCAGGCCACGTAGGTCGACTCGGGCGCGATCGTGCGAACGCCCGGCAGGTGCTCGGCGACGAGGGCGAACAGCAGATCACGGTTCTCGACGAGCGCCCCGTTGACCTCGTCGAGCCAGTCGTCGCTGTCCCGGTAGGCGGCCTCGGCCGCGAACGCACCCAGGATCGAGGATCCCCAGACGACGCCGAAGCCGAACGAGCGGTAGTGCTCGAGGTCATCGTCGTTCGTGAAGATGATCTGCGCCGACTTGAGGCCAGCGACGTTCCATGCTTTCGATGCTGCGGTCGAGGTGACGGAGTGGCGGGCCGCTTCCGCGGAGATCGAGGCGTATGGGATGTGCGGGGGGCCATCGAGCGTGAGGGGCGCCCAGATCTCGTCGGCGAAGACGCGTCCGCCGCCGCGCTCGACGATGTCCGCGAGGCGGAGCAGCTCTTCACGCGTGTAGATGGCGCCCGTCGGGTTGTGGGGGTTGACGAGCACGACGTTGGCGGGGCCGTTGGAGAACGCCCGCTCGATGCCGTCGAAGTCAAGCGTCCACCGGTCACCCTCGATGAGGCCTGGCACCTCGATCGTCTCGCGCCCTTGCAGTGCCTCGGTCACGAGGAACGGCATGTAGGCGGGCGTCGGCACGATGATGGGGGAGTCCGGCGCCGTGAAGTGGCGCACGAACACGTCGAAGGCGCCCATGACGTCGGCGACGTGGTGGATGCGCTCCGGTTCGACGGCCCATCCGTAGCGTCGCTCGAAGAAGGCTGATGCGGCGGCCGTGGTCCGGGCCCAGGTTGGTGGGGCGAGGTAGCCGAGTTCGTCCTTCGCGACAGCACCCAGAATCGCCTCGCGCACGTTGGAGGCCGTGCCGAAGTCCATCTCGGCAACCCACGCCCCGATGGTGCCCTCGTTGAGGCTCCACTTGCGGCTGTCGGGGCGAGCCAGCGCTTCGCGAGTGATGGTGTCGAAGCGCGTCGTGGTCTCGGCCTTGCTTGACGGTGGTGTCGTGCTTATCGGCGTGGGCATGGGGGAAGCGTAGCCACGTGAACGCTCAAGGACCCTCGCGTATTTCCAAAGGTTTCGCTGCGGCTCCAAAAGCTGACGCGAGTTCCGTACGTTGACCCTGTGGCCATTGAAGAGCGAAACGAACAGACCTTTGCGACCAGGCAGATCCATGCCGGCGCGGTCGTCGACAGCGACGTCGGCGCGCGCGTGACGCCGATCTACCAGAGCGCTGGGTACGTCTTCCCGTCGTACGACGAGGCGGAGGCGAGGTTCTCTGGTGAGAGCGTCGGGCGCGCCTATTCGCGAGGCGACAACCCCACGAATGTCGTGGCTGGCAAGCGCATCGCCAACCTCGAGGGCGGCCGCAACGGGCTCGTCGTGTCGAGCGGGCAGGCAGCCATCGCCATGACGCTCTTCTCGCTGGCCGCATCCGGTGACCACATCCTCTCGACCGCAAGCCTCTACGGCGGAACACGCCAGCTCTTCGACGGCAGCCTCACGAGGCAGGGCCTGAACTTCGAGTTCCTCGGTGCCGACGCGACCGAGGAGGACTGGCTCGCGCGCGTGCGGCCCGAGACTCGTGCCGTGTACACGGAGTCGGTGCCGAACCCGAAGAACGATGTCGTCGACCTCGAGCTCCTCGGCCGGGTGGCCGCGCGTGCTGGCGTTCCGCTCATCGTCGACAACACGGTCGCGACCCCATACCTGTGTCGGCCCATCGAGTGGGGCGCGGACATCGTCATCCACTCGACCTCGAAGTGGCTCTCTGGCCACGGCTCGGTCATCGGTGGCGTCATCATCGACGCGGGCAAGTTCGACTGGGCGGCCAACTCGGAGCGGTTCCCGCACTTCACGAAGGGCTCCTTCGAGGGGGCTCCGTCGTTCATCGAGCGCTACGGGGCAGACACGTTCATGAGCTACGTGAAGTCGGTGACCGTGCTCGACTACGGCCCCACGGTGCCGCCGACGAGCACGTTCCTGTTGCTCCACGGCATCGAGACGCTCTCGCTGCGCATGGAGCGCCACGTCGAGAACGCGCAGCGCGTCGCGGAGTGGCTCGAGGCGCGACCGGAGGTCGCGTCGGTCGACTACTCGGGCTTGCCGTCGAACGCATACTACGAGCTCGCGCAGAAGTACCTGCCGAACGGGGCAGGCTCGGTCGTCTCATTCGACCTGCCTGGCGGACCGGATGCGGCGCGCAAGTTCGTGGAGGCCCTCGAGCTGGTCAGTCACATGACCCACATCGGTGACGTGCGCACGCTGGCGCTGCACATGGAGTCGACGATCTTCAAACGCTCCTCGCAGGAGCAGCGCGACGAGGCAGGCGTGACGCCTGGGCTCATCCGTCTGTCGATCGGCATCGAGGGAATCGACGACATCCTCGCCGACCTCGAGCGGGGACTCGAGGCGACCAAGGCGTAGCCGGTCGCGCGCCGTAAGCCTGCGCTGGTGCGCCTGCGGGGCGGTCTGCTCGTCTCGTGCGGTAGGCCCGCTCGTTAGGGTGGTGGTCATGTCCAAGAAGCGCCGACAGGGCAACGACTACTCGCGCCGCCGCTTGTCGGGGGCTGGGGTGGTGGCGCCGCGTCGGCCGCTTGGGGTGACGCTCTCAACGGCTGGTCTCGTGGCGCTCTGGGTGGGGACAATCCTCGGGGCGAACGTGGTGGGCGCGTGGGTGCTCGGGTTTGTGACTCCCATGGAATCGGACCGCGGGGCTGGCGCTGTCCTCGGGGGTGTGGTCGGGCTGTTCTCCGGGCTTGTGGCAGCCGCTGGGATTACGGGCGGTCTGCTCATGGTGGGCTGGTGGGGTCTTGTGCCCGGGCTCGGCGTCGGAGTGTCGATGTTCGGCGCCGTGGCGGCGAGCAGGACTGATGGTCCGTGGGTGGCTGTCGCCGTGCTCGGGTTCGTGGCCGCCATCGTCGGCTTCTATATCGCGGGCCTTCGATCGGGGTTCGTCCCGCCGGCGGTGGTGAAGACGTTCGGATCGCCCCTCGCGGTAGTCGGGGGATTGGTGGCCCTGTGGATCGGGATAGCGCAAGGCAATCTCCAGGCCGTCATGGTGGGCATCGGCTTCATCCTGGTCCCTCTTGTCATCGGCGGATACGGGGTGCTCGAGCGCTCCCGCGAACACCGGGAGCGAGATCTCGGCAGCGGACGGCGCGACTAGAACGACGCGACTAGAACGGCGGAGGTTTCGGTGCCAGCTGGCGCGGTGGTGGCGGTAGTACTGTTGGCGGCGTTTGCGGTGGCTGGGGAGCCTCGTCGACCGGGTCGCCGTACATGGTCGCGCCGGCACGAGCGAGTTCACCGGTGGGTCTGAAGATCACGCCGTGGGGTTCTGGTCTGCTGATGTAGACCTTCCCGCTTGGTGTGGTCCATTCGAGGATGCCGCCGCTGAGTTGTCGGACCTTCCAGGCTGTGTGGTGTTTGACGATGTGGTGGTTCTTGCAGAAGTCGCTGAGGTTCCAGACCGCGGTCTTTCCGCCGTACTGGTAGTCCTTCGTGTGGTCGAGCTCGCAGTTGACGGCGGGTTGTCGGCAGCCGATGAAGCGGCAGTGCACGTCGCGGGCCTGCAAGAAGGCCCGCATCGCCGCGGTCGGCTTGTACGAGTCGACTGCCTGCACGGCGCCGGTGATCGGGTGCGTCAGCACGCGCACAAACGCGGGTGCGGTTGCGGCGAGCCGCTTCGCGTCTTCGATGGGCATGGGGGTCATGCCGTCGAGCAGCGCCGGTGCCTGCCCTGATGTGTTGGTGTCGCTGAGTGCGGTCGTGATGGGGATGGAGAGCTGCACGTTGGCTTGGATGCCGGCGGCTGAGGTGTTGCCCATGGGGTCGCTGGTGAGGAGCATGTCGGCGACGACGTCGGACATGACCTCGTTCAGGCTCCGCTCGTCCGGCACTTCTGCGGTTTCGGCGGTCGCGCCAGCGTTGTCGACAGCGACCCCGAACGCGCTCCCGGCCCCCGGCGAAGCCGTTCCGTCTGCGGCCGCATCGCCGCCGTGGAGTGCAGCTCCGGGCTTCGGTCGCGCTTTGATGATCGCGAGCGCCTGCTTCCGCACGCGGTCGCGGATCGCGTGCGCGACGAACGTGTCCGTCGTAACCCGCAGGATGCTCATCCCGTCCCCGAGATCCTCCACGGTCGCTCGGCGTTGTCGCTTCGCTCGCGCGTGGCGTTGGTCGATGGACTCCCCAGTCAGCTCTTCCGCGACGCGCTCCGCCGCCTTCTGCAGCGCCTGAGGCGGCAGAGGCTCCCGCCGGATCCGCTCGATCATCACGTCCGCAAACAAGGCCCGCCGCTCGGACTGCTCCTCCGGGTCTTCAAGGTTGACCTTGAACCCCACCTCGACCAGTTTCTGCACCTGCGCGGGCGTCGCGACGTTCTCGTCGAGCGCAACGACGAGGGCCGGGAACTCTGTCTGCGTCATCGAGGCGAGGGCGAGCTGGCCTTGCGAGGCCCGAGACGGGACCTTCACGATCAACGCGACCTCGTCGGCGATCGAGCGCACGTGCATGGCCGACTCCGCGCATCCGTCAGCAACATCCAACGCGTGCCCGAAATCGTACGCCGCCGCGTGCGCCCGCAACTGCATCGCGGACCCTTCCGCGATCATCGCCGCCGCACGCTCCTCCATCCCGAGGATCTCCGCCCGCCGAGCCGCGACCGACGCCGGGTCCGAGGGATCAAACCCAAGACCCGAGAGGTCGAAACGGCGGTGCTGCTGCATGTCCCCAACCCTACGGACCACCACCGACATTCGGGAGGCTCGTGGATAACTTTCCATTCCGAAGCTCTCTGTCCACAGGCCAGTTTGAGAGTTGTCCCCAGATTTGTAAGCACCTCAATATCATCGATGTTCGCATATGTGTTCCATTGCGCGGTGCGCGAATCAGTGAAACGCCAGTCACTACATTCTCTTCGCAGATTCCAGGGAGCACGTGGGCCTCAAGTGCTCCTGGCGCGATGTCGGCGCACCGCCGCTCGGTTTGCGCAGCGCACGGAGCAGTAACGCTGGCGGCCGTTCCTGGTGACGTCGACGACGACGTTGCTGCAGTCGTCGCCTGCGTCGAGGCCAGCCGCACACCGGCTCAGGCGGTGCATGCCGCGAGTGGTGAGGTGGAGGGCTGTGCCGACGGTGATGACGGCGAGCAGTATCTCGGGCAGCGACATGTCCCAGTCTCGGTAGTGGAGGTGCCACCCCTCGTTGTCGTGGTTCGTGAGGCGCGGGTAGGCGGTCGCCGAGGCCATGAGTGTGTTCAGCACGTCGGCGCGCTCTTCGTCGGTGGGGGCATCCACGACCCTGAGCCACTCGTCGATCACCGCTCGGGTTCGAGTGTGGTCCTCGGCCTCTGGTGGGAAGGGCATCGTCATGCCGTGCTCGCGGGTTCTCGCCAGCAGTGCGGGGCGGTCTGCTGGCCAGTCGTTGGCGAGCGACGCCGCCAGGATGACCGCGTATTCACCGTAAGGGTTGAGATGCATAAGGCTATTACATCAGGCTCGGGAGCATGACGAAACTCACCCAGGCAGAAGACTTCGCAACCCGCCCCATCGAACTCCCTCGCTCCAAGGATCGCGCCGCTGAGGGGCTCGCCCCGCAGCCCGTGGCCTGCATCGAGCACGGCTGGGCAACCGCATCCCGCCACTCGACGTCACTCGGCACCGTCATCTACAGCTCGTGTGCCACGTGTGGCGCGTACCGAGCCGAGATTCTCGCGGCGGATGGCCTGTTCCCGCAGCCCGTCTCTGACGCCATCGTGGCCCCTGGCAAGCGCGGTCTGTGATGCGAGGGGTCGCACGCACGTGCCACGGTTCGCCGCATCCATCTCTCGGATGACGAAGTTCACTACTTCGGATGACGCGATCGACCCGGTCCAACGCCTAGTGTCGAGTGCGTGCACCCCCGTCGAGTCGTGGCCTTCGTTGCCCTCAGCGTGCTCGCCGTCACGTCGCTGTCGGCCTGCGCGAGCCCCGATCCCGTGCGCCTCCTCGACCACCTGGCCGTCAACGACCTGTCGGCCACGATGGACATCGACGAGCTGCTGCCTGATGAGGCGTCGGCATTCGTGCTGGGTTGCCCGTACAGCGACGTGGATGCGATCGCCGCGAACTCCGGTATCGAGCGTGACCGGTTCCGGATCGGCGAGCGCGACCTCCCCGGCCTCAACACCGACGGCCCCGTCGCGCTGCTGCCGGTCGTCGACGGCAAGGTTCGCCCCGGCGTTCCGTACGACACTCAGAACGTGTCGATGTGCGGCACCCACGACACTGTGGTCATCGACCGCGGCTCCACGCTCACGTTCGCACAGGATGGCTACGGGCAGTGGTTCGCGGTGTCCGTGCAGCCGAGCCAGCGCGCATAGCGCGGCACGCTGCGAACAGACGCGGTGAGGTCCCCGATCCCGCCCTCGGCGTTCGGCCAGCACGTGGTGATGAGGTGTCCTACGTGCGCGGTTCCCGGTGTTGGGTGCTGGGCTGAGATGTGACGGCCGAAGCCGTGACGCTGCCCACCGCGTCGACAGGTGGACTGGAAAACCGCCAGCCCTCGGGGTGTGCTCGCGCCGTGCGCCTACCGACTCACCGCGATGTTCGTTTCGCTACTCAGTGCTCACGCCTCCAGGAGCTCGACCTCCCAGTTCGTGCGCTGGATGATCACGTCCAGTTCGCGGAGTGCCTGCGCGACCCCGTCGGCTTTCGCCCGCACATCGCGGACGGGGAGGGCAGACATCTGACGCAGCTCGCTGCGCATCTGTCGCTGGCCCCACGACCCGGCCGCCGCATCCGCTGCCCGGACCAGGATGCTGTGCTGGCTTCGCAGCGTCTCGCGCGCGGCCAGGAGCGCCGTGATCGTGCGTCCGTCCTCCGTGGCGGCGGTCGCGTTGGTGATGTTGATCGACGTCACGAGGCGCTCGAGCTGCAGGAGGCGCGTCGCGCACTCGTCGAGGAGCTCGGCCGCATCTTCCGTGGGCTGTTCACCTTCCTGGTAGGAGGCGTTCGCGACGATGCGAGCCTGCAACGACTCGACGCGCTTCTGCAGGTCAGCGCGCTCCAGGAGCGCTTCGGCGAGTTTCATGCCTCCACGATCTCACGTCGTGCTGGCCTCGATGAAGATGGGGCCGAGCGCCGAGAGCTCATGAGTGATGGAGACGGAGACGCTGCCGGCTACCCCAGGGGGGACTTCGAGGACGTCCGCCCGATCGATCGGGTCGACGCTGCAGCCGATGGAATCGTCGCCCTTCGCGAGGTACCGGTAGTTGATCGAGATCTCGGATGCGCTCAGTGTGATGAGCTCGCTCGGCACATAACTGCACGGCTCGGCGCCGTCCTGGCGGACCACGGTGAACGTGCCGTCGTCGTTCGAGAAGACCACCGGGCGGCGCTGCGTGATGTCTGTGCCGGGGATGAGGGCAGACTGCTCGGGCGACGCGACTGGTGCCACCGCGCCATCGAGCACGGTGATCGCCGGCGCGACCGCCTCGGTCACCGCCCCGGCAGGGAGGTCGACGGTCGGGTCGTCCGTCTGCACGTACTCGCTGGTCATGCGCACCTCGACGCCCAATGGGTCGATCCCGGGTGGCACCTGGAACTCGTCGACCCGAGTGGTCGACGTGAGCGTGCAGATCTGGTCAGGATCGCCGAGGTGCGCGTACGTGATGAGGATCGTCCTGGGGTCGAGCACCATGAGTCGAGACGGTGCCTCGCTGCATTCATCCACGCCGTTGTCATCGCGAACGACGCGGAAGCTCTGCCCATCCTCGCTCAACACGGCGGCCTCGAACCGGAAATTGTCCTCCTGCATGAGCAACTGGCTCTCCTCGCGCGTCGCTGACCTCGCGACAGCGAGCTCGAACTCCTCGACGTAGACGCCGGCGTCGGCTCCGGGAGTCTCTGCTGGGTTCCCGATCTGCGGATCCGCGGGCGCACATCCCACGAGCGTCGCGACGGCGAGCGCCACAACCGCCGCAGACAGGGGCATCTTGGATCGGCGCGGCGCTGTCGTCTCGGTCACCCTCGAAGGCTACCGACGGGGGCGGCTCCAAGGAAGGCGCGGAGGCGCAAGCTCAAGGCGCCTCAGCGCCGTCTCATGTTGCGAGCTGCTCGATGAGGATGGGTCGGTACTTCGGGTACTCGAAGGAGATCGAGACGGTGACCGCGCCGCTGACACCCGAAGGGCCCGAGAAGGTGTCGGTGCGGTCAACCTGCTCGAGACCGCAGTCCTGACCGGGTTCGCCGAGGAAGCGGTAGTTCACGGAGACCTCGGAGGCGCTCAGCGCGACGAGTTCGGCCGGCACCCGGCCGCACGGGTCGGCAGAATCTGGCCGGACGACGGAGAACGAGCCGTTCGGGTTCGTGATGACGGCGGGGACCCGATCGAAGGGGTCGGTGCCGACGATCGCGGCCGACTCCTCGGGCGTTGCAATCTCCGAGTTCAGCAGCTCGAACGCGGTCAGGCTCGGGAACGTGACGTCCGCACCCCCACCCGCACCGTCGGGCGTAGCCGCATCGAACACGAGCGGCACGGGCAACTTGGTTTCGCCCGCCGTGCGCACTTCGACGCCGAGCGGGTCGATTCCCGGCGGAACCTCGAACTCGTCGACTCGGGTCTGTCCCATGGCATTGCAGAACTGCCCGGGGTCGCCGAGGTAGCCGTAGGTCACCAGGATCGTCGTCGGGTCGACGACCATCAGGCGGATGGGCGCTTCGCTGCAGATGTCATCGGGGCTGTCGGTCCGGATCACCGTGAAGCGAGTGCCATCCTCGCTGAGCACTGCCGCCCCGCTGGCACGATCCGGCGAGCGCAACAGCTCGTCTTCCGAGGGCGTGGCAAACCGCGCGGGTTCAGGCTCGAACTCGACGAGGTAGGGCCCGTCGCTCTCTGCTGGGTTCCCGACCTGCGGATCTGCGGGCGCACATCCCACGAGCGTCGCGACGGCGAGCGCCACAACCGCCGCAGACAGGGGCATCTTGGATCGGCGCGGCGCTGTCGTCTCGGTCACCCTCGAAGGCTACCGAGAGGGGCGGCTCCAGGGAAGGTTCGGAGGCGCAAGCTCAAGGCGCCTCAGCGCCGTGAACGAGAACGGGCTCAGGACATCGCGAAGCGCAGACGGACGTCATCGACGATCTCGACCGTGATGGGCGTTCCCGTGACCTCGCGCGGCAGCTCGAACTCGTCCACGACGAAGAAGCCCATCGCGAGGCAGCTGGACCAGCCCTCCCGCTCGTAGGTGATGCGTATCCCCGCGTCGCCCATGACCTCCACAAGAGCCGGCACGCTCGAGCACTCGGGGCTTCCTCCGTCGATGCGAAGCACGCGGAACCTCGCTCCGTCCTCGTCAAGCAGCGCTCCGGTACCGGGGATGCCGTCCGGCTCCAAGCCGGCTGCGTCTGCGTCGCTCCACGCGGCTCTGGCGGCGCCGATCTCGTCTTCGGTGGCGCGGCGGGACTCGACCGGCTCGAGTTCGTAGCTCGCAGTGGCCGTGAGCCCGTCGAAGGGAGTCGGCTGCGCAAGCTCTGCAGGGCGGTCGGGCGCGCACCCCGTGAGGGAGGACAGCACTGCCGCCGTGAGCCCAGCGCAGACGGCCATAGCGCGATGGCTACGCCGTCGGCGGTGCGCGTGCTGCATAGGGCTCACGGTAGCCGAGGTGGCCCACCCAGGCCAGGTTGAGGTCGGGCCGCCCGTCGGTCTGGGCGCGCCGGGGAGTGGTCGCTAGCCTGGCGACATGTCCTGGAACCACGCAGCCGCCTTCTCGGCGCAGCCCCTCTACTTGAACACCGCGTCGATGGGCTTGCCGCCGCGGGCCACGACCCAGGCGCTGACGCGTGAGATCACCGGCTGGAGCGCGGGGCATCGGCAGGCGAACGACTACGACGGCACCGTCGCTCGTTCGCGCGAGCTGTATGCGGAGTTGGCGCACGTGCCCGCCTCGTGGGTGGCGATCGGCAACCAGGTCTCGCCGTTCGTCGGGCTCATCGCGGCCTCGGTGCCGGATGGCGCCGAGGTGCTGTTCGCCGAGAACGACTTCACGAGCATCAGCTTCCCGTTCGCGGCGCACGCCGACCGGGGTGTGCGCCTCCGCGAGGTGCCCCTGCGGTGCATCGCCGAGGAGATCGGTCCGGATACGGCCTGGGTCGTCGTGTCGGCGGTCCAGTCCTCGACGGGCGCTGTCGCCGACCTCGATGCCATCGAGGCTGCAGCGAGGAAGCACGGCGCGCGCACTCTCATCGACCTCACGCAGTCGGCGGGCTGGAACGACGTCGACGCGAGCAGGTTCGACGCAACCGTGTGCGCCGCGTACAAGTGGCTCCTGAGCCCGCGCGGGACCGCGTTCCTGACGCTCGATCCTGAACTGCACACGAGCATCCGCCCTCTCGCGGCGAACTGGTACGCGGGTGAGGATCCGTGGGCCAGCATCTATGGTCTGCCGCTCAGGCTCGCCGCGGATGCGCGGCGCTTCGACGTCTCGCCAGCCTGGCACGCCTGGGTCGGCACGGAGGCCTCGCTCGAGTTCCTGCTCGGGGTCGGGGCGCCAGCCTTAGAGGCGCATGCGCTCGAGGTGAGTGCCGCGTTCGCCGAGGCAGCCGGGCTCCCGGATGCGCGTTCCGCGATCCTCGCCCTCGCCCCCGTCGAGGGCGCAGCCGGGGAGATCAAGGACACGCTCACCCGCCTCGACGTCATGGCCGCCAACCGCGCCGGTAACTTGCGGCTCTCCTTCCACGTGCACAACACCGCCGAGGAAGTCGAGCCGCTCGGCACAGCCCTGCGAGGCCTCGTGCACATCGTCCCGGGTCGCTGACGCGGACCCTGCCACGCAATTAGACTCCGGCCGTGCGCGGTAAGAACTTCTTCGACAACCTGGCCAGGAAGGTCGGCGGCAAAGCCCCGTCGACAACCGTCGGGCGCCGCGCGCAGCGTGCCCTCATGGCCGAACGCAGCATCCGCGAGGTGCTCGAGCTGGCCGTGCGGCTCGGCGAGACGATGCTCGCCCTCGGCGCATCCGCGACCGACGTCACCGACGCGATCCGACGCACCACGAAGGCGTTCGGCGTCGACTGCCAGATCGACCTCACGTTCACGTCGATCCTCGTCGTGCACGACGGCGCCAACGACGGAGCCGGCATCAGCCTGCTGCGAGTCGTCAACAGCCGCCTGCCCGACTACGACCGCCTCACCCGCGTCATGGAGCTGTCGCGAGAGATCGCCGCGGACCCCAACGACATCGACGTCGCCGAGACGATCGACGACCCGGGAAAGCTCGAGGAGGCGCTCAACCAGCTCGAATCGTTCCACCAGCGCCTCGACGAGATCCTCGTCGCACCGCAGCGCTTCCGCCGCTCGATGGTCACCCTCTGGTTGGCGCTCATGGCAGGAGGTGTCGGATTCCTCCTCGGCGGCGGGCCGCTCGTGTGCCTCCTCTCCGCCGCGACGACCGTCGTCGTCGACCTCGTCCTCCAGGCCCTCGGGCGTTGGGGCCTGCCCGCGTTCTTCCTCCAGATCGCCGGCGCCGCCATCGCGACGGGAGTCGCGGTCGGGCTCCTCGCGGCACTTCCCGTGCTGCCCGTCGAATTCGCCGCCCTCCCGCCAGCGCTCGTCGTCGCATCCGGACT
This sequence comes from Pseudoclavibacter sp., assembly GCA_052099095.1. Classification (GTDB taxonomy): domain Bacteria; phylum Actinomycetota; class Actinomycetes; order Actinomycetales; family Microbacteriaceae; genus Pseudoclavibacter. Next base: position 67,118 of record JBQDTF010000004.1, on the reverse strand, counting down.
CGTTGTGCTGCTCGCCGGAATGTCGTTCGTCGGCGCGGCCGACGACGCCATCAACGGCTTCCCGATCACCGCCATGGGCAGGCTCCTCGAGGTGGTGCTGCTCACGCTCGGCCTCATCGTGGGCATCGCGATCGTGCTCGACGTGGCCCGCGGGCTCGGCATCGACCTGCGCCTCGTGGAGCGCTCCGTGCAGCCGTGGCCGTCGGCCGTGCAGGTCTTCGGCGCCGCCATCGCAGCCGCCGCGTGGGCACTCGCCTCCTACGCGACGATGCGCACCGCCTTCGTCGTGATGGTCTTCGGCGGCATCGCCTACCTCGTCTACGACGTGCTCGTCACGGCCGGAACCGAGCCGCTCGTCGCCACCGCCGTGCCAGCCCTCATCGTCGGCCTCCTCGCCGAGTCGCTGGCACGGAAGCTGCACATCCCCGCCACCATCACCGCCGTCTGCGGCACCGTGCCACTGCTGCCAGGCCTCGCCATCTACCAGGGAATGCTCGACATCACCTCGAGCGAATCCTCCGACGACGGCGTGCTCCGGCTCGTGCAGGCCGGCTCCATCGGCATCGGCATCGCCGGCGGTGTCACCCTCGGCCGCTTCCTCGCCCGCCAGTTCAGGCGTCGCCGTCGCCGCCGCAACGCGACTCCGGAGCCGATGGTCATGTCGAAGCGCCAATTCCGTGGCACCGCGACCGCCGGGCCCGAGACGCGCGCGTTGTTCGTCATCCCGGACGAGGTCGCGGTCGGCCTCGAGACCGGGATGCTGCGAATCGTCTCGGTGGACGAGGTCGTGGATGCGGCGGGAGGTTCGGCAGGAACGGACGACAAGCCGGCACCGCCGACCAACCCAAACGTCGCCCTCAAACGCGGCGACCTGAACGCCCCCGGGGAATGAATGTCGGAGGGGAGGCATAGAGTCTCCTCGGTCCCGCCTCGCTCTGTAAACCAGAGCGGGTGGTCTGTGACCTCCACGAACATCCCGAAGGAGCATGAATGACGACCGCAAAGGCGTACGCCGCCCCCTCCGCCACCGAGCCGCTCGAGCCCACCACCATCGAGCGCCGCGCCGTCGGCCCCAACGATGTGCTCATCGACATCGCCTACTCGGGCATCTGCCACTCCGACATCCACACGGTGCGCGGCGAGTGGGGCCGGGTTCCGTACCCGCTCGCTCCCGGCCACGAGATCGTCGGGACCGTCGCTGAAGTCGGCGGTGACGTCACGAAGCACAAGGTCGGCGACCGCGTCGGCGTCGGCTGCATGGTCAACTCGTGCCGCGAGTGCGACAACTGCAAGGCTGGCTCCGAGCAGTACTGCACCAACGGCAACGTCATGACGTACGGCGGCAAGGACCGCGACGGCAGCATCACGCAGGGCGGTTACGCGACGAACGTCGTCGTTGACGCCGACTTCGTGCTCAGCGTGCCGGAGAGCATCCCCTACGAGAAGGCCGCACCGCTGCTCTGCGCTGGTGTCACGACCTACTCGCCGCTGGCCCACTGGCAGGCCGGCCCTGGCAAGAAGGTCGCGGTCGTCGGAATGGGCGGGCTCGGCCACATGGCCGTGAAGATCGCCGTCGCCATGGGCGCCGAGGTCACCGTGCTCTCGCAGACCCTCAGCAAGCAGGAAGACGGGCTGCGGTTCGGCGCGAAGCACTACTACGCGACGAGCGACGAGGCCACGTTCACCGAGCTGCGCAACACGTTCGACCTCATCATCAACACGGTCAGCGCGAACCTCGAGATCGACCAGTACCTGAACCTGCTGACGCTCGACGGCACCATGGTCTACGTCGGGGCACCCGCCGAGCCCATCCCCGTGCGCGCGTTCACGCTGTTCAACAACCGTCGCTCCTTCGCAGGGTCGACGATCGGCAGCATCCGCGAGACGCAGGAGATGCTCGACTTCTGCGCCGAGCACGACATCGCTCCGGAGATCGAGCTCATCGAGGCAGCGCAGATCAACGACGCATACGAGCGCGTCCTCAAGTCGGACGTGCGCTACCGCTTCGTGATCGACGCCGCGACCTTCTAGCAGGCGACGGCCCGTCGTCTCGGGATGGAGAAGTCGCTTCGTGCTGGAGAAGTTCCCGCAACGAAGTGACTTTCCCATCCCGAAACTCGGAGGGGAGGGGCGGGGCGGCCCGGCGGCCCTGCGTCCGCGTGCGGTGTGCCACGTTCATTCCCGTACTCTCGGGATGGCTTTCACGCACGCAGATGGGGTGAAGCGCACCGGGCTGTCTCTTTCGGGATGGAGAAGTCGCTTCGTGCTGGAGAAGTTCCCGCAACGAAGTGGCTTTCCCATCCCGA